>NZ_ATYO01000053.1 GCF_000427725.1 Mesorhizobium sp. WSM3224
TGTAGCAGCCATTTAGTAATGCGACAGTTGCCCCAGTTAGAGATGCGACACTTCCTGCTTCCGAGACTGGTCAACATGAAGCTGGAAAGGAAGGCTGGCGACTTCACAGAGCCTGGCGTGAGACCAGGCCCATTGCGGAGCCGTCATGCCTTTGGTCACCTTGTCGCAAAAAGAGCTGCATCGTCTCGAAGCCATCCAGAAGATCCGCGACCGACGGCTGAGCGTCGTCCAGGCGGCTGAGCTCCTTCATCTCAGCCGCAGTCAGGTTCACCGGCTGTTGCAGGCCTATGGCCAGGACGGCGCCGGCGGCCTGGCCTCGAAGAAGCGCGGCCGACCGAGCAATCGCCGCCATGATGAGAACTTCCGCAACACCGCATTGGATCTGGTGCGCGATCGCTACCGGGACTTCGGCCCGACGCTTGCCCGCGAGAAGCTGCTTGAGTGGCACCAGATCGCCGTCAGCACCGAGACGCTACGCAAATGGATGACGGAAGCCGGCATCTGGACATCGCGCCGGGAGCGCAAGAAGCAGCTTCACCAGCCACGGGGCCGGCGCGACTGCCTCGGCGAGTTGGTGCAGATCGATGGCTCGCACCATTGGTGGTTCGAGAACCGCGGTCCCAAATGCGCCCTGCTCGTCTACATCGATGACGCGACCGGCAAGCTGCTGCATCTGCGCTTTGCCGGTTCCGAGAACACGTTCGACTATCTGATCGCCACGAAGGCGTATTTGCAGGAATGGGGCAAACCGATCTCCTTCTACAGCGACAAACATGGCGTCTTCCGCACGACGCATGGTTCGGAGAAGGATCGAACGACTGGCCTGACGCAGTTCGGCCGTGCGCTGTACGAACTGAACATCGACATCATTTGCGCCAACAGCCCGCAGGCCAAGGGCCGCGTCGAGCGCGCCAACCAGACGCTGCAAGACCGGCTTGTGAAGGAGCTGCGCCTGCGCGGAATCAGCACGATCGAGGCGGCCAATGCCTATGCGGCGGAGTTCGCCGCCGACTTCAATCTCCGCTTCGGCAAGCAGCCGCGCAATCCGAAGGACATGCACCGTCCCCTCGCCGAGCATGAGAATCTGGACAGCGCCATGTGTCGCAAGGAGTTCCGCACGCTGTCGCAAGCCTTGACGCTGCGCTATGACAAGGTGCTGTTCATCCTCGATCCGAGCGCCTTTGCGAAGAGCCTGGCCGGCAAGAAGGTGGTGGTCTGCGATTATCCCGACGGCCGGCTTGAGATCATGGATGGCAGCACGTCCCTTCCCTACAGGACATTTGACAAGCTGCGCTCGGTTCACAGATCGGAGATTGTCGAGAACAAGCGCCTAGACGAAGCGCTTGCAATGGTGGCCGAGATGCAGGCTGGCCGCGATCTTCAGCGCAGCCAGCACGGGCCGCGCCGCACCGGCCAGGCGAACCACATGTTCGGCATTCCCGACGGCAGCCAGGGCAACGGTTATGTGAAGCGCGGCCGCAAGCCCGGCAAGAGGACGGATTTCATGAACGATCCCGCCGTCATCGCACGGCGTGAACAGGCGCTGGCAAGGCTGGAAGCTGCGGAATGAGATTTGCGCCAGAAGGGTGGCTAACGGACTTTCGGACGATGTCCTTTCTGGCCGCTGTTATACCAGACAAGGCGGGCTGGCGGTTCGCCGCTGACGGTTTGCAGGGTTGCCCCGCTCTCACGCAGCTTCCTCCGGAAGCGCGAACCGTTCCGGGCTCCCCAAACGGCGAGATAAGCCTCTTCGGTCGCTTCATCGCGGTAGTAAGCCGAGCCTCCAAAGGCAGCTTCAAGCCCCTGCTCGCCTTTCATTCCGCCACCGCCAAATACCGAGACGACGAGATCAATTGGCGCAGCGGTCACGACCGTCTCGCTCTTGGCGAATTGACGAGCACGGAAAACGTGTATCGGAATGGGCTGGGTCACCATCGCAAGCTGCCATGGCAGGCCGAATGTCCGCAAGGGGCCGGACCCCATTCATGTCGTTGACAGGCTCTCAAAGCTAAAGCCGGGGAGCTTGGCTTAACCGCCCCCGATCGGGCTGCGCAACCCCCACCAGCTGACGCCCGATCGGGCGCTTGCGTCGGTGCCAGGCGGCACGTCACTGTCGCATCTCTAACTTGCCGGCGATGTCGCGTCTCTAAATCGCTTTGACATCACCAGAGAAAAGTCAATATCTTTCAATATCCCCAAGGTTTAATCGCGCTTATGCTCAGTCATATCGGCGCTTACCGAAGAGGACGCCAACTAGATTGCTGCAGCAACGGCAACTGGAACTTCTGTTCGACAGATGTATTACCGATTTCAAGTTGACACACAAGCGTTTAGCGGTAAACAGCCCCGCCAGTGCGCGTTCTTCGCCGCCGCTCGGCGCGCGCCGTCTCCAGCGCAGAACTACCGATCGCTTGCTTAAGCCTCTCCGTAGCCAGAATGGACCGCTGTTCGGCCTTTGGCCGGTACGCCTCTTTCCGTTCGCGCTCCGGCTCGAGTTCGTAGACTCCGGGCAAGGGTCGCAAGTGGGCCGGCTTGGTCTTCACACACACCATCGCTGCGCCCAGCCGCTGCCGGGCCTTTCGATGAGTTCGTCGCGCATCGGGGCACATGCGGCGCCATCGTGGCCTTGATGGCTGGGCTGCTTCTCTACAACGTCATGCGCGAAGACCGGCTGAAATGATAACTGGGCGCCAAATGGCCGTTTTGCGTCGAGATCAGCGGATGGCCCGGCTGGATCGGGTTTGTCCGGACAAGAATTGCTTCGGCCGTTGCCTGCCGGCGCGTTCGCGGTGTCGCGCGTGCGCGAAACCTTTCCGAAGACCGCGTTCGTGCCCTGAGATGCCGAAGCTGGCAGCCGCGTCGCTTTTCTAGCGCCGGAGAATCCGTCGCCAGCTGCTCCGTGGGGGAACAGCCGGCTGCCTTCATAGTAGGGACTGCGCGGGCCTATTGGTCGTAGAGGAAAGTTCGTCGAATCCTCATTATTGCTCAAATTTCGCTAAAGTCGTAGCGAAACCCACGAATATCCCAGAGCTCCGCTAAGGTCGGAGTTTCTTTCAAAAATCGCAGCACCTTCCTGGCTGCGATTATGTTGTAAGGGAAAATCCCAACAGACGAATGTCCACAATTGAGACGCAGGACCTCTGGCGAACGATTGCATTTCGTCAATGTCTCTAGCACGCGATCCGTAGCTTCTGGACGTGCGATCGTATCGTTCTTGCCAAGCACGAACATCATATCCAGGTGAGGACGTGTGAGACCCCACGTATGCATCTCTAGGTTAATTCGACTCCAAGCGGTTCTCAACTCTTCGAGTGACATGACCGATTCAATACGACCACGTAATGCCTTCATGGTCTCCGCAGTCCAGACAAGATCAGCAGGGCTCATTGGCGGTACCATGAGAACCGCTTTATCAACCTTGTCCTCCTTGCTAGCGATCAGGCCAGCAACCGTGCCACCTAAGCACATGCCCACAACGGAGATTTTATAATACCCCTTACTATAAAGCCAACGAACAATCTTACGGCCATCCAATACCGCCTGTCTCATCGACCGGATGGTACGTCCCAAATTCGCATTAAAAAAATTTTCCTCGGAATAGTCGCCGGAACCACGGCCAAAGTGATATGGAAGGGTAGCCTCAATAACTGTTATGCCTCGTGCAGCAAAGAACTTAGAGAACGCTGAGTAACGATGACGCGCGTACCAATGATGAAACACAACAAGTGCATGACCTTTCGAGCCGCTGTCGGTAACTAGGCATTCAAACGTATTGTTCTCTTCATCTGCAGTTGTGATATCAGATTGAAAAGTAACACTACTTTCTTCTTCTCTTAACGGCTCCGGGGGCAAAATCGGGGAGAAAAACAGCTCTCCCTCGGAAATCTCCCTGAGCGCCAATTCACCACCGCTAGCATATTCTTTCCCTGCCTCGTTAACTGCGAACGCCAAAGAGGTGTCATAAGCAAACCCTATGGACCTGTGGCCGATACGCTTCTGGCGTTGTAGTGATCTCAAGATGTGGTTGCGATCATGACGGCGCGCTAGATAACGAAACATATTTCTCTCCTTTCCTTGCAGGTTGGAAACAGAATTTCATCATGAGATCAAGCTGAAGTCCACTGCCGTACAATCCTTCCCTCTACCGTAAGCCCGGCAGATCGCCGGCATTGCCCGGTGTGTGATCGGCCATTTTCCATGATCTTCATCCACTCGACAAAGGCGCTGCTGGACATATCTCCACGCTTTCGAGCGGCCGGTAGAGGGTCGCGCGATGCACCTTCAGGAGGTGGGCCACTTCTACCACCGGCTTCTTTTCCTCGTTGATGAGACGCGGCGACACGTGAGCTCGTCGGCGAGGCCGCAGTGGGCGTGAATGTCGACTTATTTCGCCATTTCCGCGGCGTGTCCGTCGTTGAATTGGCTGCCCTAAGTAGAGCAGAAATCGTCGGCGTCCACGTCACCGATGTCCCGGACTTGCCGAAAGCCGAATTGGGCGACGGAGATCGCATGCTGCCAGGCGACGGAGTTATCCCCCCTCGCGGAATATTGGAAAGCCATTCTGTCGACCGGCTATGAAGGCTACTGGACCCTCGAACTGCTGTACAACGAACTCTGGAAAAAGCCGCCGGTCGATGTTCATGTGGCGCGGATCGGGTTGGCTACAATGCGCAGGTTCGCCGGACTCGCGTAGGCCTGCCGTCATGGCGAAGCTTTGGACAGCCGGGTGCAGCCGGAAAGGAGCGCTGGTCACGGCTTCAGCCTGGCCCCTTCCGTTTGCCGTGCGGACAGACGTTCAGTTCCGGCCTGTCGCGCATGTTCGCGTTCGCCCTCGCGCGCTGTCGCGTACAGCTTGCCGGCAACCTCCAGCGCACTTTGTTGCGCCTTCGGAACGGAAGCAAGCTCGAGGGCGGCGCCATCGGCTGAGGCGCGTAGCATTGCGCGCGCTCCATCCTCTCCCAACCTTGTTTCCACGGCTCGTCTGAAATCCTGAACTTCGCGATTCATGTCCTTGTCCGCTTCGATCTTTCGCCAGGCTTCGGCTTTGGCGTTGTCGTCCTTCGCCGACGCAACCGCGTCGAGGGCTGCTTTTGCCCGATCCGATACATCGGGCACCATGGTTGCATCAGCCTTCATCTGACGCTCGACATCCGCCCGATAGCTCTGTGCCGCGCGGCTTTCGGCCTCGGCCGCCCGCAAAATGTTCGGCCCGATCGCCGCAGCTGCGCTCATTGCCGTCTCACGTTCTTGACGCGCCTTAGCTCCGGCAAAAAATCCTTCGCGACCGCGCAGCTCGCCTAGCTGGGTCGGATCGGAAGACACACGGCGGGCGGCGCTCGTAGGGCCGTCATTGGCGATGATTGCCTCGAGACGATCAGCGGCCGCCTTGGTATTTCGGTAAGCCGTCTGGATATAGATTGTTCGATCGGCACGCTCGCGCCGCACATCGGCGTTACCGGCGATCGCCGACGCGATGCTGTTGTCATCGAGACCGCGCCCAAGACTGTCGCGCCGGATGCCATCCGCGCCCATCCCGTCGAAAGCCGGAATGAGAATACCGGTTCTGGTCTCCAACGCGGCGCCGGCGGAAACATCATTCCCGCTTGTCGCTCGCGCTTTCCGGGCTTCGTCCTTCGCCGGGCGGCGTTCTTTCCCCTTCGGCCTCGAAGCGCCGTCTCCCGCAGATTCGGACAGCTCGATTGATCCCCCCTTCGGGCGCAGCGCCGAAGCATCTTCCCGTTGAGCAGCAGCATCGTCATCTCCTGAAGCGGGTCCAACTCCGCCGTGCTCCCCTCGGCGCAGATTTTCCCTTGCCCTCTCCGTCCTCGCCAGCGTCTGCGCTGCCGCCGAATCCTCTCTTACCGGCATCTGTTCCTTCTCGATCCTCCGCGCCTCATTCCTGCGCTGTTGTGGCGTCAACTCGTCGAGCGTGGCGTAGGCGAGTGAGGCGGACTTGATCTCGTTGCGACCGATCTGCCGCGCAAGCTGCCGCAGATCCCGTGCCGTCTCGGTCGCGACGAAAATCTTCGCGCTTTCACGTTGCCGGGTCAGCGCCACATAGCTTGAGGCAGCCCTCCAGTGGTGCGTATGCATCAAGTAGGTGTGGTCAAGCGTCTTGCCCTGACCCTTGTAGATGGTGCCGGCGTAGCCATGCCGGAAACCGTTGAACTCTGACGCATACCACTCGACACGCCGCCCTTCCCGACCGGCCGCCGCGTCGAGCGTGACGCTGATCCGGCCAAAGTTGCGGTCAATGCGGGTGATGACGCCGGCATTGCCGTTATAGATGCCAGCGCCCTTCAGCGTATCAGTGAACTGCACGCGATCGCCGACCGCGAACGCCGCCACGCCATGCTTGGTGGTGAACAAAAAATCTTCGCCGAGTTCGCCGCGCTCACGACGGACTTCTCGCAAATCCGCATTGAGCGAACCGACATCCTTGTTTGTGTAGGCGAACACGAACCGCGAGGCCGCGGGATCGGTCGATGAGTCTTTCGCCCACTGCGCGACCAGCTTTTCACGCAACTCGTCCTGCTTCGATGTCCAGATGACGGACTTGTTGCGAGCGAAAGCGCGCAGCGCGTCTTCGAAGCGCCCGTCGGACAAATCGCGCGCCGCCTCCCTCTGCCAGTCGACCCTCTGGCGCGTCACCTCGTTGATTTCGGCCGAGCCGTGCTCCTTCTTCAGTTCGGTGAACAGCCCGCCGCGCTCGATCGAGCCGAGCTGCCGATCATCGCCGGCCAGCACAATTTTGGCGCCCGACAGCCGCGCTTCGCGCAACACCTCGCCGGTCACCTTGGCGTCCATCATCGCCGCCTCGTCGATGACAACCAGCGTACGACGGTCCCATTGAACACGGCCATTCTTCAGCCGGAACAGTTCGGCATGAATGGTCGATGAGCGCGCAAACCCGTCCTCCTTCATCGTCTGCGCCACGGCGTTTGTCGGCGCCAGGCCGACAACCCGATAACCCGCCGCCTCATGCGCCTCGCGAATGGAGCCAAGCGCAAAGCTCTTTCCTGTACCGGCCCGCCCCTCGATTATTTTCAGCCCGCCAGACCCAGTCGCATGATCGAAGGCGGCAAGCTGATCCGCACGCAGTTCCCGCGTTGCCGCCACGCGCTGCCTGACACCCTCTCCCACATCCCGATGCCGCCCCTCCCCGACGCGCCGCCCATCACCAAGCGCCTCCCGCTCCTGATCGCGCACCGCCCGCGTCGTCCAGCGGCCCGCGCTCTCGCCAGTCTCCCGGTCATGCAGCGCCAGCACATCATCACGCCCGAGCACCTTGCCCTTCACCTCCGCGCGTTCGCCCTCATCGCGGATGTGCTTTTTCAGATGCCGGTCGAGATCGAATTCGGAAAAGCTCGCCTGGTTGCGCGTGAGCACAGCCAGCACATGTTCCGGATCGCGCGCGGCTTCTTCGTTCGCCCGCCTGATATGCTCGGCCCGCACATTGGCCTCTGCATCCGGCACCCGCATTCTGAGCGGACCGATATGGTCCTGCGGCACCGCGCTCGTGGCATCGACGCGGATCGAAAGGCCTTGCTCGGCAAAGTACCGGTTCTGGTGATCGCGCCACAGCACACCCCAGGCTTCACCCTCCGCCACGATCGCGCGCCCCCCTCCCCGCTTGATGACGGGGTCGAGATCCCGCGCCTTCTTGGCAGAAAACCCGTCCTCCCCAAGCCGCCGCGTCGTGATCAACAAATGCGCATGATAATTGGCCCGCTCGCCCTCGCTTTCCGCCCCATGCGGCGCATGGACGTCGAGCTGCACCGCCAGCCCCTTCGAGACAAAGTGCTCCAACGCGAATGACCGCGCCAGTTCGACGCGGTCGTCATGATCAAGCTCTTGATTGGCCGGCAGCGCCAGAACGAGCTCACGCGCCAGCTGCGCGTCCTTGCGCTTTTCCATAGCCTCGGCCGCGTTCCACAGCGCATCGCTCGACGCCAGCTCTGACCGCGCGCCATCCGGCAAAAGCACCTCGTGATGGTCCGGCGCCTCGCGGTGCTTGAAGTAAAACACCTCGCCGGTGCGCTGCGCTTTGATCGCCTCGCGGCCGTTATAGGCGGCGGAGCGGACCGCACTGCCGCCGTCCGAGCGGGAAATGTAGCGGGCGCGGGCGAAAGCGATGGCCATTGCCGCAGGATGCCATCACTCCCACATCGGCGCAAGCAAGCATTCGAAGAATGCATATTGCGTCTGCACAAATACCGTCGCCGCGTGTAGCCAAGGCAGTGGCAGGCTGGCAGAATCCAGTGACCGCGGACCCGCAGGCCGCACTAGTTGCAGCCCGGCTGCGCATACAAAAGAGGGTTGAAGAGCCTCGCTTCGACTGGCAAAATCCCGTCGGGCTTGGCGACGGATAAAACACGGAGCTTGTCGTCATGGCCCGCACCTCGCTTGCCGAACGCATGAGCCGCCTGGAGCAGCAGCGGGCCAAGCTCGCCGAGCAGGAAGCCAGGCTCAAGGCGGACGAACGCAAGCAGCGTACCCGCCGCCTCGTCGAAGCCGGAACCCTCATCGAACGGGCCGGATTGATCGATCTTGAGGAAGCCGCCCTCTATGGCGGGCTGCTGTCGCTCGCCGAGAGCGTGCGCGACAAAGCGAAACTCGCCGACTGGACCAAGGCCGGCAAAGCCGCGCTCGATCAGGACACCGTCGGCAAGGACGCAACAAACGAACCGTTGACCGTCATCTTCCCCGCTCCGCTGCCGACCCCGTTCGCGACCCGCCTGCGTGGCGCCGGCCTGCGCTGGAACAAAGTCATGCAGCACTGGGAAGGCCTGGCGGATCACGATGTCGTCGCAGCCCTTGCCGCGGAGCAGGGCGGCAGCGTGCGGCGCGTTCATTCCACGGCAGAGTCCGATCGGGAGCGGGATCGCGGCCGCAAATCCGACCGGTCATAGCGCTGACGCGGGGGGCCAGAAATGTTCGGGCGGCTGTCCTACGATCTCGTCAAGACGCTGTTCAAGGCAGCCGTCGCAATCCTGCCGCTCGTCATATGGTACCCTGCCTGGCGCTATGCCCATGAGCTGTGGGCCGAGTTGCTGATCGGCTGGTATCTGGGCGGCCTGTCAGTCTCCTCGATCCCCTACCGCTTCGCCTATTCCGCATGGCCGTCGATCGCGCTCATCGGTCCTGCCGCGACCATGAGCGCCGCGCTGCTTTTGCGCCGAACCGGATTGGCGCTGCCGTTGACGGCGATCGCCGGCGTGCTTGGTATGGCCGCCGCCACACTACTCACAGCCTGGCCAGAGGCGACACGGCTGATTGCACTCCGACCGGCTTATTCATGGTTCACCATTTTGAACACGGCGGACATGTCCGTCCTCTACGCTACCGTTGTCGGCTTTCTCGCCATCATGGCGGGCAGCAGGATGCTGATGGGCAAATCACTGCGCGCCCGCGACGTTAAGCCGGTCGAACGCGCATCGTCCGACATCTTTGGCCATGCCGACTGGATGGCGATCGCCGAGGGGCTAAACCTGTTCGGCGGTTCGGCGAAGTCGACAGCCAACCCACTCGGCGGCGTCGTCATCGGTGAAGCCTACCGCGTCGACCAGGATGCGCCGGCGCGGCGGGGACAACAATTCGATCCGCGCGATCAAAAAACATGGGGCAAGGGCGGCAAGTCGCCGCTGCTCACTTTCGACCTGTCCTGGGGCGGCACCCACGGTCTCGTCTTCGCCGGATCGGGCGCCTACAAGACCGTCTCCGTCTGCGTGCCGACGCTGCTCACCTGGCGCGGCCCGATCGTCACCTTCGATCCTTCCTCCGAACTGGCGCCGATGTTGACCAGCGCGCGCACGGCCATGGGCCGGCGCGCCGTATCGATCGACCCGATGAAGGGAACCGGCGCCTTCAATGCGCTCGACTGGCTGGCAAAAGGCTCTCCCCTCATCGACGGCGACATCCGCTCGGTCGTCGACTGGATCTGCGGCGAGAAACACACCGCCACCCGTGACGCGCCGCACGGCGCCTCCGGCAAGGCCTTCTTCGAGGGCCGTGGCAAGGCAATTGTCGAGGCCCTGCTTTCCGACATCGTGTTCGACAAAAATCTGCCCGATGACAAACGCAACCTCGTCACGCTGGCCGAACGGCTTGCGCTGCCGGAAAAGGCGATGCGGGCCGAGCTTCAGCGCATCCACGAACACTCCTCCTCGCATCGCGGAAAACATCTCGCCGGCCAGCTGATGGGCCTGGTCGCCGAGACGTTCTCCGGCGTCTATGGCAATATGAGCGAGCAGACAGAATGGCTCACCAATCCCGCCTATGCAAAACTGGTGTCGGGCAACAGTTTTCGGACGCGCGATTTCGTTTCCGGCAAGCTCGACCTCTTCATCAACATCCCGATGAAGGTGCTGGAATCGACGCCGGCAGTGGCCCGTGTCGTTGTCGGATCCCTGCTCAACGCCGTCTACGAGGCCGACGGGACTTTACCCGGCGGACGTGTCGTCTTCCTGCTCGATGAGGTCGCACGCCTCGGTTACATGACCTCGCTGGCCCGCGCCCGCGACGCCGGCCGCAAATACGGCATCACGCTCGTCATGATCTATCAGTCCGAAGGCCAGCTCAAGGAGCAGTGGGGCGACGGCGGCAAGAGCGCCTGGTTCGAAAGCGCATCCTGGCGATCCTACGCCGCTATAGGCTCGCTCGAACAGGCGCGCGCTGTCTCCGAAGCGCTCGGCGAACACGGCGTGGTGCTGAGCTCCGAGACAAAAAATCGGGGAAAAAGCGCAAGGCCGCTCGAGATCGGCACCGCCTCCACCGGCGCTTCGGAACAAAAATCCGAACGCGGCCGAAGGCTGGCGACGGTGTCGGAAATCCTCGCCGACGCCAGGGCCGACGAGCAATTCGTCTTCGTCCAGGGCAGAAAACCACTGCGCTGCGGCCGCGCGATCTATTTCCGGCGCCCCGAAATGGTCGCCAAGGTCGAGCGCAACCGTTTCGCGCCGCAAGCCGCGTCGAGTTGAGGCGGCAAGAGATGCAGCGCGTTCTGGTCCCGATCATCCTTGGTCTTGCCGTCCTGATCGTCGTGCTCGCTCTGCTGGAAGCCTATTCCGGCGTCATCCTTGTCGTCGCGATAACCGTGATGGGCTGGCGGCTGGTGCATGCCGACAAATATGGCGTGCCGGTATCGCGGAAATTTTTGCAGGGGAACGCTCGGGGAGACGTCGAAACCAAATCCGCTCTTCCCATCCGGAGGTCAAAACATCGGCCGCTCGATGAGGTGCTGGCCGAACTCGACGCCATGATCGGATGGCGCTCCGTCAAGGCGGAGGTCAGCAAACTGGTCGCGGTGCTGCAGGCCGAGCAGGAACGTCGCCGCCACGGCATCAACGCTGCACCCCCAAGTCTGCATCTGATCTTCCTCGGCAATCCTGGCACCGGGAAAACCACGGCGGCGCGACTCATGGGCGAGATTCTTTTCGCCCTCGGCCTGCTCAGATCCGGCCATGTCGTCGAGGTCGACCGCAGCCAGCTTGTCGCTGGCTATGTCGGCCAGACGGCAATCAAGACTCGAGAGGCGATCGAGGCAGCGCTCGACGGTGTCTTGTTCATTGACGAAGCCTATGCGTTGGCCCCCGAGGGACAAAATAACGATTTTGGCCGCGAGGCGATCGAAACCCTGCTCAAGCTCATGGAGGACCATCGCGACCGGCTTTGCGTCATCGTAGCCGGCTACACTGGCGAAATGCTCCGCTTCCTCGATTCAAATCCCGGCCTGCGATCCCGCTTCACCAGGACAATAATGTTCGAGGACTATTCGGCTGAAGAGCTGGCGGGGATTTTTCGCAACCTCGCCAACCGTGAAGGCTTTGTGCTCGACGCCGCAGCCGAGGACCACGCCAACCTTGCCTGCGTCCGCATGGAAGCGGAGCGTGGAGACGATTTTGGCAATGCCCGCGCAATCCGCACGCTCTGGGAAGGCACGCGCGAGGCGCAGGCCATGCGCCTCGCGACAAAGGGTGTCGGAAATACCGGCCGCGACGCCATTATCACCATCGAGCCACATGACATCGAAACAGCCATGGCGACACACGAGCAGCAGGGGGCAGGTCCATGATCGGCGCAACGCTGCTCGCCTCGATGCGCGCGAAGTTTTCGCGCTGGCTCAAACTTGTTCCCACCCTGTTCAAACACGATCTGCTGTTTCGCTATGCCACGATCGCCGCCGTTCTGGCTTTGATCTTTCTGGCTGTCAGTTTCGGTCAGGATATCGCCGGCCGTCGCGACGGCCCCACGACCGGCGCCGCCCCGGCGACGGCTCCGGATAATTTCCAACAGGGCAATGCGTCTTCGGCCGAAGGGTCGCGGATTTCGGAACCACCCGCGCCCGGATCGTCGTCAGAGCCGGCTCACGACGAGACCCCCGCCGTCGCTCCAGGCCGGCCGCTGCAAGGGATAAAAGTGGCGCCCGCGCCACGTGATAGTTTTGGAACCGTGCCGAAGGAAGGATCATCCCCATGATGCAAAGGAAAAGCATCGGCGCACTGGCGCTCGGCATTGCGATCGCAGCGTTGAGTTTCGTTCAGGGCTCCGGCTTTGCCCTGGCACAAGACAAGCAGGCAGCGACGCAGCAGCAGTTGGACCGCATCGAGCAAAAACTCGATTCGCTGATCGAGCGTCTCGGCACTCCCGGACAGCAGTCGTCAAACCGCAACGATAGCCTCCCCGCCACCGGCAACGATGGCGCCAACAAGCAGGCCTCCGCCGAAGGGGGTGCGCAAGGCTACAAGCGGGGCGCGCTCGCCATCGCCCGCGTTGCGCCGGCCGAGAAGGCAAAACTCTCCGAGATCCCGGCCGACAGTGTCGGCAGCTTTGTCTATAGCGGCGGCGCCATTCCGCTCAGCGAACTGTCCCGCAGCGGTGTGCTCTACACCGGCCTTACTTCTGTCGAACTCCAGGGCTGGCTGAAGGTCACGGAACCCGGACGCACGCAACTCGCTGTCGAATACCGCGCCACCACCGGTTCCAATGTTTTCACCAACCCAGGCTGCATAGCCTCGCTGTGGCTGGAAGATCGCTCGATCGGCTCCCAGCATGGCGAAATCCCGATGCCTGCCAAGGAACAAAAGACCGTCTCCTTCATCTTTGGCGCTGACCTTCAGCCGGGTCTTTACAAGCTTCGCGCCTGGCTGGCCTGCACTGAGCCGCGCGACCTGCGGGTCCTTAATGCTCAGCTCCTCATCAAGACGCCTGCCGACATGAACCTGCGCATGATCGACAGTAGCGAACTGCTGCACCAAGGGTCGTGAAAGCTCCTGGCGAGAACCAGGAAGGACCACAGCTATTGGAGCGGCCATCTCGTCGGCGGCTGCGCCCGCTTCTCGACCTCCCTGGAAAACGCACGCCTTCTCGATCAGACGGAAATCGACACGCGTGCACCAGGATCGGGCTAACCGCGCCAGCGGATAAACACTCGCCCTCGTCCGCCAAGACAGGCAGCCTGCCAGCCCCCTACGCACCACCTGGTCGAGTACGTCCTATCACGGACGGCACATCTTGATTTGTGTGACAATGCGCTCTATCTTGCACACAAGCAGATGGAGTTGAACATGGCGACTGCGCGCGTACTGAAGCGGGGGGAAAGCAAAGTCTCTGCAACCAGGCAATCCGCGAGCCGATCGACGGCGGCCGTGGCGATTGAGGACGCGCGCCGCGCCGGTCTGCTGGATGGCGACAAGACGGAACATCTCTCCTTCCGTGCGCCGAAAGCTTTGGTCGAAGCCGCCAAGCGAGAAAGCGGGATCGATTCCCCGACCGCTCTCGGTATCCTCGCGCTGGCCACACTGGCCCAGCCTGATCCGGTGGCATCCTTCCTCAAGCGCACCTACGGCAAGCTCGGGCCGGGCCACGCGCTTGAGTTCTGACCTGCGCGCCGCGCTGCGGCGCTACAAGCCAGAACGACGCCGCGCCCAGCTGATACCGAGAGCGCAAGACGAACTTGTCGGCGTTGCGGATATAGGCTCAACCGGGCGGCCGACTTTGGTGCCGGACAGCAATATCTATATCATGGCCGCGGCCGGAACCCTGACGGATATGGCGCGGCGGTTGCTCGACCGCTCGCTGCTGTTTCATTGCTCGGTGTGTCTGGGCGAACTCGCCACTGGTGTCGCCAATTACGATCCGGCAAGGCCGGACTGGCATCCGGTCCGGGATCATTACGTCACCCTCTTCGGCAGTATCCCGGACAGCCGCGTGCTCACCCCCGACCATCAGATCTGGATCGATGCCGGCGTCATTGCCGGTACGTTGTCGCGAACCCAGAATTTCCAGAAACATCAACGCAAGGAATGCCTCAATGATGCGCTGATCTATCTCACCGCCGCGCAGGCCGGCCTGCCTCTGCTCACGGCCAACACCATTGACTTCGATCTCATCCAGCAGCTCGCGCCTGGCGGTCAGTTTGTCCATCTTTGACGGCCGCTGCTTGCCGACGAAGCTGACCT
>NZ_ATYO01000054.1 GCF_000427725.1 Mesorhizobium sp. WSM3224
GCCAACACCATTGACTTCGATCTCATCCAGCAGCTCGCGCCTGGCGGTCAGTTTGTCCATCTTTGACGGCCGCTGCTTGCCGACGAAGCTGACCTCAAGCCCGCCAGACTTTAGGACGCACACCGGCTGACGGGTTGACTGGCTGCGGGAAAGGAAGCTTCGAGGCCCTGCGGCTGATCCGGCCAATCGTCGTCATTGGAGATTTCCCGATACCGCTTCCACGTGAAAGACGGGTCGGCAGTTGGAGTTCGATCGTGCGACCGGGATATCGACGAGGGTTGAGTAACTGGTGTTCGTATTGTCGGCATGCATAAAGGGTTGGCGATGGACCACTCCGTCGCCAGCTCTATGAATGGCAGCTATTTCAGAATTCAGGCCAGGACCACTCGCGCTGCCGCTCCGCGGCAGTGACCTTGTCTTCGATGAGTTTCGACGAGATTGCCGCCGACAACGGCATGAGGTCGAAGCCGCGTGCCAGGGCCGCCCGGCGAAGCTCCTCCAGCGTCTCGAACGCGTGGCGTTGGGTGCCAAGCCAGAGCGCGGGCTCGTCGGTTTCTTGGTGCGGGAATGCTTGCAGGAAGTAGGTTCGCAGCGGCGGGTCGTAGCCGATGACAGCGTCCGGATCCGAGCGGTCCGGTCCGGTGACGGTGATGGTGTAGCGGCTCATCGTAGCCTCCTGTTGGCGAGGGGAAGCCGGCCCCTTGCGGGGCCGGGCGCCGATGGCTCACTGCGGGTTGTTCCAGAGGATGACCTTCTTGTTCTCCTCGCCGCCGGGGGCCGGGGCGACATTGCCGAAGATCACGCCGATCTCGGGCGCCTCGATCTTGACGGAGAGGTATTCCTCGCCGGACCGCTGCGACCGGCGATACCAGCCGGCGCCGATCTCGAAGCCGGTGCGCTTGTTGAGGATGCGGTAATCGGGCGCTTCCTCGCTGGCCTTGGAGGGATTCGGGACGACGGTGATCGGGGCATTGACCCGGAGCGTGGCGAAGACGCCTTCCATCGAGCCGTCGGACTTGGTGGTGAGGTTAGCGATCGTGGTAGCCATGGTAGTTCTCCTTCGGTTGCATCGGGAACCATTCCCGATGGCGTCGAAGGAGAGGGCCGTCCTGCTGCGGTCATCTCGGCGCAAATTCTGGAAAATTCTATTTTCATAAAGAACGCGGGCAGGCCCTTCGCCTGCCTGCAAACCAAGAAACAGAAATCGAATTTTCCTGAATTTTCGTCGAGAGTACCCCGCCAGGGGTTGACCGCACAAAGCAGGCGGTCCTCTACAAAGGCGACATCAAAAGGGAATGGCTCGCGTTGCAACCGAAGCCGGGACGAACAGCGCTGGCCGCCTCGATCGCGACCCGCTGATCACCAGCCGGCGACCGCTGGAATGTTTCGGCCGATCCCGTCACCACCCTTTCCACCATCGTCCCTGACACCGTATCCCCAGCGCGAGCGGCTGGTTCCCGCAGCGTCCGCAGGCCAACGACTTTCGCCAATCGGAGTTTAGGTTTCGCAGCTTCGCCCTGATCCCGGCGAGGAGGCCACGTCGCCGAGATTGACGCCGCCTGATTGGGCCTTCGGGCTGTCGCCCGGTTGCCAAAGGCAAGTCGAGAAGGTGGCCCAGCCTCCTCTGGAGCACCGCGAAGCGAGCAGACGGCGCCGGCCTTTCCGGGGCCGGCTCGCGACTGCCGGACTCAGGGCAGCAAACAGCCGCGTAGCATCAGCTCTGACGGCTCAATTGGGACATGACGGCATCGGCTACGGTCCGCCGCTGCGATTTCACTCTCAAAATGCCTGTGTCAGGATGCCGCTGCGCGGCCTGGTCCGTCACGGCGGGTTCATACCGGTGTCATCGCAAGCTGCTCGTTCGGCGTCATGCGCTCGGCAAGCAGCTGCCGGAGTCTGGGGCTGGTTCGCGACAACACGACCCTCCAGTCCTCGAAGTTGTGCGTGGTTGTCACCAGCCAATTGACAACGTCGTAGGTGACGCAGGGCTTTTCGGCCATGGCGAGCCGCAACACGTTGAGGAAGGTGTCTGGGTCCTCACCGTCCCAGATCATCAGCCCGTAATCGGCACGCCGGGCCATCTCGCGGTCCTTCTGCGTTTGGGCGGACAAGCCGCTCGCGCCATTCGGCGGCGACACGGGATAGACGGCCCAGTTGCCGAGATTGTTCCGCGGCTCGTTGCCGGCACAAAAGACGCCGACATGTTCGTAGCCGTACCCTGCGAGAAGCGACTGCACTTCCATTTCGGCTCCGGGCGCGTCGCCAATCAGCACGCCGTGCTCGGCAGCGACTATTGCGCCGATGCGGGCGATGGCAGGTTCCGGTAGCTCGAATATCTCGCGTGATCCACCTATGAATATCATCGACATCGTGACTTTCCCTTCTCTCCAGCGTTCCCGCCCCGCCGGCCGCCCTCTCCCTCTGGCCCTGCGCGAGGGATCGTCACCCGAAGGCCAAGACGGCAAAGCCGGCGCGGGGAGCGGCGGACCGCCGCGACTAGAGCCCGGCCGGCCCCAGGCCGGCGCGCCCAGACCCTGCCGCTGGCGGAGGCGCTACGCGCGGGGAGTTAGTGGCCTTTGTCGGCCAGCCAGAGGCTGACGTCCTGGATCGAGCGCATGAGCACCGACGGATTGTCCCGCGCGGGAATGAAGCCCCAGCTCTGCCAGTAGCGCTCGGCCTCGGCGTCGATTGCCCGCACCACCACCGCGCGGCCGCCGACGATGTCGGCGCCGGCGACGCAGCGATGCAGCGCGTCCTTGACCAGGCCGCTGCCGATGCCTTGTCCGGCATAGCGGCGGTCGACGGCGAGTTGACCGATCAGCAGGCAGGGGATCGGATCGGGCGGGCGTCCGGTGCGGATGGCGCGCGGTGCGCTGTTTGGCTGGATCACGCCCGGCGCGAGGCCGTAATAGCCGACGACTGTTGCCTCGTGGTGAACGACCAGGACGCGGGTAAACCCGCGGGCCTGGTTCGTTCGCGCGAAGCCGGCCAGCCAAGTGTTGAGCGCCGGCTTGCCGCAATCGAAGCTGTCGAGGCGGTGCGCGTCGTCGAGGAGTTCGATGCCTGACAGCGCCACCTAACGGTCCCAGGGCGGGGACCGACGCAGTCGCTCGGCCGCCTTCGGCGGGGGCGCGGCGGCGGGGGCTGAGATCGCCTGCATGAAGGCGTCATAGGCTTCCGGGGACACGCGGATGACGGTTTCGTTGAGGATGGCCGCTTGCGCTTCGTGGAGTGCTGCGCGCCGCACGAACTCGGTGCGCGACAGGCCGAGCAGCTCCGCCCCGCGGTCGATGATGGTGAGATCATCGTCGCGAAACCGCATCGAGACGGGGGTTTCCTTCCTCGGGGCTGTGGTGGCCATAGTGCGCTCCTGTGCTGCGGACGTATATACGTTTGTGTAACGCGGAACGCAATACGACGTAGCGTTGGCGGCACGCTCCACCGCGTCGATATGATCTGCGGAGGCGGACGGCGCCGCGCTTCGCGCAGTCGGGTTTCGATTGCGGATGAGAGGAAAGCGGCGCTTCACGCGCCGCCCTCGGCGAACCGCCAAACGGGGATGCCGAGCCGACGGGCCTTGTCGGCAAGGTTGTTGGTGATGCCGGAGCCGGGAAAGACGATCAAGCCGTAGGGCATGACCGAGAGAAGCTGGTCGTTGCGGCGGAACGGAGCGGCCTTGGCGTGACGGTTCCAGTCCGGCTTGAAGGCGATCTGGGTGACCTTGCGGTTCTCGGCCCAGCAGGCGGCGATGCGTTCGGCGCCGCGCGGGCTGCCGCCATGGAGCAGGACCATGTCGGGATGCTTCTCGCGGGCCTTGTCGAGCGCGTCCCAGATCCGGTCGTGATCGTTGCAGTCGAGGCCGCCGGCGAAGGCGATCTTGGTGCCGGCCGGGACGAGCACCTCGGTTTCGGCGTGGCGGCGGGCGGCGAGGAAGTCGCGGCTGTCGATCAGCGCCGCGGTCATCGCCTGATGGGAAACCTTGGACCCGGTGCGCGGCCGCCATGCCGATCCTGTTTGTGCCTCGTAGAGGTCGGCGGCCTCGTCGCGCATGATTTCGAGCACGTTGCGGCGCTCGATATAGGTGATGCCCTCGGCAGTGAGCCGTTCCAACTCGACCGACTTCACCTCGGAACCGTCTTGCTCCTGCTGGCTAGAACGCTGGGCCTCCTCATTGCGATCGAGGCTGCGTGCGACGCGCTCGGCGGCACGGTGGAAGACGTTTGCGAAGGACCAGAGCAGGTCGTCGAGGTCGGGTTCGAGCCTGGTGTCGCCAAGCATGCCGGCGAAGGTCTCGACGATTCCGGCGAGGCCGGCCCGGATCACCTCGTCGTCGGGAAGTGGCCGAGGATCAGGTTCGTCCTGATGAGGGCGATGGCCGTACATCTGCAGTTCGAGGATGACACGGTCGGTCGGCGAAGAGGCGTGGTAGGGCTCGTGGGCGTCGTCGAAAGGAAGGTCGTAGGTCATGGCGTATCTCCGTCGGTTGTGACCGCGCCTATCGCGGCCTGACAGCGCATCCCGGCCGCGCCCCGGGCGCGGCCGCACCGAAGGCCGGAGCGCGAGCGGAGGACGGCGTAGCCGTTGCGGCCGTGAATGGGGGGTGGCAGGGTCGCCTCTCGGGCAGGCTGCGGGCGCGGCCTCTCCGGCGGACCGCCGCCATGCCTGCAGGCTATCCGGCGACGTCGCGCCGGCCACGCCTGCCGGCCCGGCCGGTCATCCGGGCGACAGGAACAGACGGGCATCCTCCGGGAGGAGCTGATCGCTGAGCCATGCCGCGAGATGGGCCGGGCCGAGATGGCGCAGATCGTCGTTGAAGTCGCCGAGCTGCGGCTGCAACGTCAGAGCGAGAATCCCGGCCTCGCCCGCGCGCTGGCTGAGACGTTCGATGCCATGCCGCCCAGCGGCGTCCGCATCGGCGGCGATGTAGAAGCGACGGCAGCCAGGCGGGAAGGTCAGGCCGGCGAGGTGATTGGCCGAGGTGGCGGCGGCGACCGGCAGTGCCGGCATCACTGTACGCAGCGAGGCCATCGTCTCGAACCCCTCACCGGCGGCCACAACCGGGCGTGGCGCACCGGGCTCAAGGCCAAGCCAGACGGCGTTGCCCAGGAGATGACCCAGTGAGCGGCGTGGATCGGCGAGTTGCGCCTTGCCCTGACCCGAGGGATCAAGCCAGGTGCGTTGCAGGCCGGTGATCTGCCCGTCGAAGCTGGTGACAGCGGCAATCAGGGCAGGGAGCGTCTGCGTCTCGCCGGTCACAAAATCCCGGTAGTAGCAGCCGGGATGGAAGCGCAGCGCACGCTCATGCGCGGAGAGCAGAATGCCGCGGCCGGCGAGGTATCGTTCGGCCGGCGTGCCAACGATTGGCTGAGACATGGCGAACAGGCGACGCGCAGCGTCGGGGGAGCCGCGTGCCGCGGCAGGCTGGCGCTGCGAGCCATTAGGCCGGGACGGTGGCAGGGGCATGGAGAGAAACCGACGGGCTTCGTCGGCGACTTCACGGAACTCGACCAGACCGCAGCTCTGCTCGATCACGTCAAGCAGGTCGCCATGTTCCCCGCTTTGCTCATCGACCCACTTCCCGGCAGGGCCCTTGGCATTTGCTTTCAGCCGTACATGCATGGAGCGGCCGCGCGTGTTGCGGACATCACCGACGATCCAGTGGTTGCCGGAGCGACAACCGTTGGACAGATATTCGCGGCACACCGCCTCGGCATGGTCACCAAGGCGGCGCGCCAGCTCGGAGGCCGAGCCGGTCACGATCGCCTCCATTCACGCTGCGGATGCGCGGTCGGTGACGCCGACCAGCGTGTGGCGATCGAGAAGCGCGGCGAGAATGGCGGAGCCATGCCCGCCCGTCGGGATAAACAGCCTGAGCTTCCAGGAGATGATTTCCGCGATCAGGCCGAGGGTCTTCAGCCGAGGGACCATCGCATCGGTGAAGCCGATCAGCTCCACGCGATAGTCGTTCATGACGCGGCTGCGGCGAAGAATCAGGCCATCGGCAAGCTGCAACCCGATCCGGCCCTCGATCAAGCCGGTCCATGCCTCGTGCGGAGCGAGTGTCGGCACATTGTCGATCCCGAGATTGCGCAACATGGTCGCGACCAGCGTCGGCGCGATGTGACGACCGATGATGCGTTCGCCGGCATCGGTCTGGATGCGGTAAACTCTGCAGTCATCGTCTGGCAGCCGCCGCCAGATCGGCAGCAGCAGGCCAGTGACGATGTGGAAGGTGCTGGTCGTGAATTCCGGAACGGCGGCGACTTCTGCCTGCCACAGCTCGCAGAACAGCCTTCGGTCGGCGGGCTGCCAATGAGTTTCGGCGAGGGCATCGAGACCGAAGCGCAGCTCGTCGGTCGGCCGCAGCAGGCGCACCCGGTGCTCTATCGTCCCGTCATCGAGCATCAGACTTGCCGTCGGCAGCTGGATCGCCGCGCGGCTTGACCGCGCGTTGGCCAGGAGAACCGACGGCGGTTCCGCGCGTGCGATCGCCAGTGCTTCGGACAGGCCGAGCGGGCGGATGCGATCCTTGCGTGCCACGGTCAGCACATGAGATTGCGCGCCGGAAACCGGATGCGTGTAGACTGTGCGGCGATCGGTGACGACGATGCTCTCCGCCGTGATCGTCTCCAGCCCTTTGTCATAGTTGCCGGCGGCGATGGCGCCCTCGACCTTTGCCGTCATCAGCTGCTCGAACACTTCGAACAGCAGATTCTGGGTTTCGATGCGCAGCGCCAGCAGCCGATTGAGCCAGGTCGTGATCGGCGGCAGCTCGTCGCGCAGCCCGCCTTCTTCGGTGGTCAGCGACAGGCCGGTGACCGCCTCGAAGGTCGTCAGCGAGCAGCCCTCGATCTTGCCCTGGTGCAGCAGATAATAGAACTGACGTAGCGCCGCACGGGCGTAGGGGCTTTCGAGATTGTCCTCGGATCGGAACAGCCCTGCGCCGCCCGTCTGGCGCTGGCCGCGGGTGATCGCGCCAAGCGTGTCGAGACGTCGGGCAATGGTCGACAGGAAACGTTTGCCGGCCTTCACATTGGCGGCCATCGGCCGGAACAGTGGCGGCTGGGCTTGATTAGTCCGGTGCGTCCGGCCGAGCCCCTGGATGGCGTTGTCGGCCCGCCAGCCGGCTTCGAGCAGATAGTGCTTGCGCAGTCTCTGGTTTTTCGCGCCGAGATCGGCGTGATACGAGCGGCCGGTGCCGCCGGCATCGGAAAAGACCAGTACAGTCTTGTCGTCATCCATGAAGCTCTGCGTCTCGGCCAGGTTGGCCGAGGCCGGGCGGTTCTCGACTGCGAACCGGTCGATGCTGTCGCGGCCGGTCTTCCTGATGATACGGCGCGAGCGCCCGGTCACCTCGGCAACGGTCTCTGTCCCGAAATGATGAACGATCTGGTCGAGTGCGCTGCCGACCGGGGGGAGCGAGGCCAGCCTTTCGATCATCTCGTCGCGCCGGCGCACCGCCTCGCGGCATTGGACCTGGTTACCGTCCTCGTCGTGGACGGGCCGCGAGTAGACGTTCCCCTCGGCGTCCGAATACGCCTCGAACAGCTGCGTCGGGAAGGAATGCACCAAATAACCGCCAACATACTCGCGGGGCGTGACATCGACATGGAGATCCGACCATTCCTCGGTCGGCATCTCTGCAAGCCGGCGTTCCATCAGCGCCTCGCCGGTCGAGACGATCTGCACGACGGCCGCGTGGCCGTCGGCGAGGTCCTGCCTGATTGCGCTGATCAGGGTCGGTGTCATCATCGAGGTGATGAGATGACTGAAGAAGCGCTGCTTGGTGCTCTCGAACGCCGAGCGCGCTGCCGCCTTGGCGTTGCGGTTCAGCGTCCCGGCGTCGCCGGTGATGTTGGCCGCCTCGAGCGCGGCGGTCAGGTTGTTGTGGATGATCTGGAAGCCGTCCGCATAAGCGTTGTAGATGCGGATCTGCTCCTCGGTCAGCGCGTGCTCGAGGAGCTCATATTCGACACCATCATAGGAGAGCGAACGCGCCGTATAGAGGCCGAGCGACTTGAGATCGCGGGCGAGCACTTCCATGGCCGCGACGCCGCCATCCTCGATGGCCGCGACGAACTCGGCACGGTTAGCGAAGGGAAAGTCCTCGCTGCCCCAGATGCCAAGGCGCTGTGCATAGGCGAGGTTTTCGACCGCGGTCGCCCCGGTTGCCGAGACGTAGACGACGCGGGCGTCGGGCAGCGCATGCTGCAGGCGCAGGCCCGCCTTCCCCTGCTGCGAAGGCGCGATGTCGCCGCGCTCGCCCTTGCCACCGGCGGCATTGGCCATCGAGTGGGCTTCATCAAACACGATGACGCCATCAAAATCCTTTCCGACCCATTCGATGATCTGGGCGATGCGCGACTTCCTGCCCTCGCGCTCCTGGGAGCGCAGGGTGGCGTATGTCGTAAAGAGGATGCCTTCGGCAAGGCGGATTGGCGTGCCTTGCCGGAAGCGGGAAAGAGGCTGGACGAGCAATTGTTCCTGGCCGAGCGCTGCCCAGTCGCGCTGGGCGTCTTCGAGAAGTTTGTCGGATTTCGAGATCCAGATCGCGCGCCGTCGACCCTGCAGCCAGTTGTCGAGGATGATGCCGGCGACCTGGCGTCCCTTGCCGCAGCCGGTGCCGTCCCCCAGAAACCAGCCACGGCGAAAGCGAACAGCATTCTCTGCGCCGTCGGGAGCGGCCGAGACGACGTCGCAGGTTTCGTCGACCGTCCAGGCGCTGGCGAGATGGCCGGAATGTGCCTCACCGGCATAGATCACACTTTCGATCTGGGCGTCGGACAGCAGGCCTTCGTCGATGATCGCATCCGGCAGTAGAGGCCGATAGGAAGGCTTCGGCGGCGCGACGGCGGCCATTGCGGCCGACTGGACCAGAGGCGTCGGATGCGGCTTGGCGCGCGGGATGTCGATCGACTGCAGCGCATAGGGCTCGTAGATCGTGTCGGTGAGCCCGCCGCCCTTCTCGGGCATCCAGTCGCGCAGCTCGTAGACAAGGGGGCCGGTAGGCGTGGCGTCTGGCACGACTGGTCGGCTGGGCTTTGCCCGGGCAATTTGACGGACCGGCCGGATTGTTTTGGCAGCAGTTGCCGTAGGTGCCGCTCCCGGCGCGGATCGCGTAGCCATCTGCATGGCGGCATTGCGCAGCATGCTGCTCGACAGGGCGCCGATGGAGTCCGGAAAGCCGTTCGGTGAACGGGGCGGCAGGTCGGAGATCCACGACAGCAGTGTCTCGACGTCAGCAGCCTTGCCCGGCGAGGCCGCGAAGCGGGACGGGTCTGCTGCGGGTACCTTATCGATGATCGTCAGGCGGGTTTCGGCCGTCGTGCCGTGGCGGGCATAGACACGGCCGTCGATCGCCGCCGTGAAGACGACCCTGCCCTGCTGCTGGAGCCGCTCGAAGGCGGGTCGCCATTTCGGGTTTTCGGGAGAAAGCCCGGTACCGGTGATGGCGACTAAGCGGCCGCCGGAACGCAGGCGGGCAAAGGCCGAAGAGAGGTGCCGCCATGCCGCATCGGCGACATGACCGTCGACATAGGCGCCGGCCGTGAAAGGTGGATTCGTCAGCACGACGGAAGGCTCGAAGGTGGTATCGAGATGATCGTCGATATGGGCTGCGTCGTGCCGGGAAACGGGAGCGCGCGGGAACAGCAGGCCGAGCAGATCCGCGCGGGTGATGGCAAGCTCGTTGAGGGCGAGCGAGGCTCTGGCAATCTCGGCATGGACTGCGAGCAGGCCGGTGCCGGCCGAGGGTTCGAGAACGACATCCGAAGAGGAGATCGCGGCCGCTTGAGCGGTGACGAAGGCGAGCGGCAGCGGCGTCGACAGCTGCTGCATGGCCTGGCTCTCGTCGGAGCGCCGTGTGTGGGTGGGAACGAGATCGGCGATGCGCCTCATCATTGTCAGAGTCGCCTCGGGCGAGGCCGATCGGGACAGGATCGCCGGTCCGAATCTGCGGATGAACAGGACCTGGGCAGATTCGAGCGCCTCATAGGCGTCCTTCCAAACCCAGAAGCCTTGTGCGTCGGTGCCGCCGAAGCTGGCGGTCATGGCAACGCGCAATGTCCTCGTAGTGATGGGCTTGCCTTGTTCAAGGAGAGGCAGAAGCTCCGTGGCCGCCTGGTGGATCGCTTGGGCCGTGTCGATGGCGTCGAATGCCGGCGCGTTAACGGAGGGGGCCGTCCGGGAGACGACCGCAGTGGTCGTGACAATGTTCATGGAGATGTCCTTCGAGCGAGAGTGTCAGCCTGCCGGATCGCTCTCTGCGCCCCCGGCAAGGCCGCACTCTCCCCGCCCCGCTCTCCCTCTCGCGACGAGAAGCGAGATGTAGCGAAGGGCTATTCAGGCAGGAAAGCTGCGGACTACCCAGCCGTGGGAGGTTTCGGCGGCGACGCGATTGGTGGACCGCCGCTCGCGACCGAAGTACTCTCTGGTTTCGGCGACCAAAGGCATTGTCGCCGCTCGACTTGTTTCGGTCGGCCGCAGCAGCGAAGCCGGAACTGGTGGTTCGATGAGTGAGGGAAAGGCGTTAGCGCTCTACCGACTCGAATACGCTTTGTTGTTTCTGTCGTGACCGCCCGGCTTCGAGCATCCGACGCGAGATCGCCTCTGCGAAGCGGAGCGCTATGATGCAGATTGAGAGTGGCATCGGGTGCTCCCAGCGACCCTCGCCTGCACTGGCGATCCACCGGTCTCTCTAGAGAACAGCAGTCCTGCAACTCTTGCTCGGCCAACTTCGATCATGTGCCCGTCCGGATCGCGAATTACTCCCATGCTTTTCCGGCATCCGGCTTGCTCGAGAGGTGTTGCTATCCGGCACCGACGCTGATGAGCGTGGGAAGCAAGCGGACTCATTACGAACCCCATCACACCGGCTGATTCATCATTGGCCTTAGATCGCGACGGGTAGGCTTAGGTGAAAGGTTGCACGGTTCCCGTGCGAACCGATCGCCCACATGCGCCCACCATGCGACTCGATGATTAAACGGGCAACGCGAAGGTCCATGCCCGTTGCACCAGGATCGGCTAACCGCGCCAGCGGGTAAAGCCTCGGTCTCACCCGTCAAGACAAGCGGCCTGCCTGCCACACGCAACACCTGGTCGAGTTCGTCTTATCACTGAACGGCACATCTTGCCTTGTGTGACAATGCGCTCTATCTTGCACACAAGACAGATGGAGTTGAACATGGCGACTGCGCGCGTACTGAAGCGGGGGGAAAGCAAAGTCTCTGCAACCAGGCAATCCGCGAGCCGATCGACGGCGGC
>NZ_ATYO01000055.1 GCF_000427725.1 Mesorhizobium sp. WSM3224
ATCACCAATCCCGAGAAGCTCGCAAGCCTCATCGTCATCGTGATGCTCGCCATCACATGGGCCTACCGATGCGCCACCCAAACCATGGGCATGAAGGCCATACCCCGCAAAAGCCACGGCCGCCGCGAAAAATCCTGGTTCCGCATCGGTCTCGACGCACTCAGAGACTGGATCGTCAACTGCCCCAAAGCAGCCGCCCACGCGTGGCTCGAAAAAGCACCCCGAAGATCGATGATCAGCTCAAAAAACGCCTGAGTCGTGTACCGTGGAAACCGTTTCAGCGCGACGCGCTTTAAGCGCTACATCATCTCGATGATCGGCGCGATCTCGACGCTGAATGCCGGGTCCATCAGGATCGGGCACTGCTTCGCCTTGGCGACCGCGTCGTCGATATCCTTGGCTTCGACGATGGTGTAGCCGGCGGTCGGATTGCTGCCGCCATTGTTCTCGATTTTGCCGCTCGGCAGCACCGTCTTCGACATGCCGACGGGATTGCCGCCATCGACCACGGCCGAGCCGAGCTTGTCATACCAGCCGGTCCAGGCATCCATAGACGCTTTGCGCTCGGCTTCGTCGGTCGGCATCTTGCCGGAGCCGTGGTAGACATAGAGAAATTTCGCCATGTTCTCCTCCCTTGTTGGCGGCGTCGAACCGGCATGCGGCCGCGCCGCTTGGTCATGATCGGACCAAATGGGCTGAGAAGCAACGAGAATGCACTATGGCTAATATAATGTGACTGCTATCGTGCCATGGCGTGGTATTCGGGGTTCGGGCGCATGTCGACGGCGGCAGCCACCCGGTTCGACATGTTGAAGAAGGCCGCGGTCGAGGCGATGTCCCAGATGTCGCGGTCTGAAAAACCGGCCTTGCGCAGTGCCGCGCGGTCGGCCTCGACGATCCTGGCCGGCTCCTCGGTCAGCTTGACCGCGAATTCGAGCATGGCGCGCTGGCGGTCCGACAGGTCGGCGGCGCGGAAGTTCATCACCATCATCTCGCCAAGCGCCGGTTCGCCCGACAGTTGGCGCACCGCCGCGCCATGCGCGGTCAGGCAGTAGTAGCAATGGTTGATCGAGGAGACGGCGACCGCGATCATCTCGCGCTCCAGCTTCGACAGGCCGGACTCGCCCAGCATCAGATCGTTGTACATGTCGGTGAAGGCGCGCAGCTTCTTCTCGTCGAAGGCGTAGGCCAGAAGCACGTTGGGGACGAGGCCGAGCTTCTCCTCGCATTTGGCGAAATAGGCTTTTGTCGCCTCGCTGAGCTCCGCCTGGACAAGGTCGAGCGCGGTGATCTTGTCGCTCATGGGTCGTTCTCCTTGCAGGGCACGGCGTCGGCTCGAATTTTTTAATGCGTCGTCAAACCTTTGTCGCGAAACAACGGTCATCTGCTACGATAGTCGCAAAAGCATACGACGGGAGGGAATAAGCGTCATGGCCAGCGTGAAATCCAAGCCAAAGAAGAAAACCGCCGCCAGCGCGAAAGCGGTGGAGAAACCCGCAAGGCTTGCCGACTATCTGCTTGCCCGGGCGCCTGCCGAGGACATCGCGGCCTATGACGTGGCAGACCTCGAGCGCGCCGGTGAACTCGCGGGCCGGGCGGTCGCGAACCATAGGACGGGCGAAAGCGTCGTTGCCGTCGAAGCCGATTCAGGCGTTGCCTGCGACGGCCGGCCGGTCACGGTCATCACAGTCGTCAACGACAACATGCCGTTCCTGTTCGATTCTATCCTCGGCGAGATCACCGAGATCAGCGGCGAGCCGACGCTGGTCACCCATCCGATCGTCACCGTCCGCCACGGCAAGGCCGGTGTGGTCGATATCCTCAGCGACAGCGGCAAGGAGGATGACGAACACGACCGGCTGAGCGTCGTCCATGTCCATATCCCGCGACTGACCGCCGACCAGGCGAAGAGCCTCACCGAGCGGCTTCGCAAGATGCTTTCGCAGGTCCGCGCCGCCGTCGTCGACTGGAAGCGGATGCTCGCCCGCCTGGATCAGGCGATTTCCGAATTCCGCTACTCGGCGGTGCCGCTCGACAAGCAGAGCGTCGCCGAGGCAATCGCCTTCCTCGAATGGCTGCGCGACGACAATTTCACCTTCCTCGGCATGCGCGAGTTCAAATATGTCGGCGGCGAGGAAAGCGGCTCGCTGGAGCGCGCCGAGAAACCCGGCATGGGTATCCTGTCGGATCCCGACGTGCTGGTGTTGCGGCGCGGCACCGAGGCGGTGACGACGACGCCGGAGATCCGCGCCTTCCTGCATGGGCCGGAGCCGTTGATCGTCACCAAGGCCAACGCCAAGTCGTCGGTCCATCGCCGCATCTATCTCGATTACATCGGCATCAAGACCTATACGTCGAAGGGTGCGCTGGCAGGCGAGCTACGCATCGTCGGCCTGTTCACCTCGACCGCCTACACGCGCTCGGTGATGAAGATCCCCTATCTGCGCTCGAAAGCCGAGACCGTGATCTCGAAATCCGGCTTCGACCCGCATGATCACTC
The DNA here is from genome assembly GCF_000427725.1 of Mesorhizobium sp. WSM3224. GTDB lineage: Bacteria > Pseudomonadota > Alphaproteobacteria > Rhizobiales > Rhizobiaceae > Mesorhizobium. Next base: position 2,501 of record NZ_ATYO01000055.1, read on the forward strand.
GGGCAAGGCGCTGATCAACGTGCTGGAAAGCTATCCGCGCGACGAGCTTTTCCAGGTTCCGATTCCCATTCTGCGCAAACACGCCAGCGCCATTCTCGGGCTGATCGAGCGGCCGCGCGTCAGGGCGCTGGTGCGCGTCGACCAGTTCGACCGCTTCGTCTCGATCCTCGTCTTCGTGCCGCGCGACCGCTACGACAGCGTCGTGCGCGAAAAGATCGGCACCTATTTGAAGACCGTCTTCGAGGGCCGGCTTTCGGCCTACTACCCCGCCTTCCCGGAAGGCGGGCTGGCGCGCGTGCATTTCATCATCGGCCGTTCCGGCGGCAAGACGCCGAAGGTCGAGCAGGCGGCCATCGAAGCGGCGATCCGCGACATCGTGCGCACCTGGGAGGATGCTCTTTCCGAAGCCGCCGAAGCCGCCGGCAGCGATCCGTCGCTGAAGGCGATCGCAGCGCGGTTCCCTGAAAGCTATCGCGACACCTTCACGGCAGCCGTGGCACTGGCCGATGCCGGGCGTATCGCCAGGATCAGCGCCGAAAATCCGATCGCCATCGACTATTACCGCCATGCCGACCAGAAGCCGCAGCAGGCGGCGCTGAAGATTTATCACCATGGCAGCCCGGTGGCGCTGTCGCGGCGCGTGCCGGTGCTGGAAAACATCGGCTTCCGCGTCATCAGCGAGCGCACTTTCGAGGTCGGCGACGATCCGGCCGGCAAGGTGTTCATCCACGACATGGAGCTGGAGAACAGCTACGGCGCGCGAATAGATCTTACCGATGGCGGCGCGCTGTTCGAGGACGCATTTCTCTCAGTCTGGCGCGGCGATGTCGACAATGACGGCTATAACGGCCTGGCGCAGACCGCGGGCCTGTGGTCGGGCGAGATCACCATCCTGCGCGCCTATGGCCGCTATCTGCAGCAGGCCGGCATTCCGCAGAGCCAGGATTTCATCGCCGCCGCGCTCAACCGCTACCCCGAGATCGCGCGTGGCCTGCATGCGCTGTTCGTCGCCCGGCTCGGGCCGACGGCGCAAGGCGACGGCGCGGTCGCGGCCAAGCACCTCAAGGCCAAGATCAAGGACGCGCTGGAGGAGGTGCCCAACATCGATGACGACACCATCATCCGCCGCTATCTCAATCTGATCGAAGCCTCGCTCCGCACCAATCATTTCGTTGCCGATACGAAGGATAAAGGGCAATCGCTGGCGATCAAGCTCGACTCGCAGGCGGTCGAGGGACTGCCCGCGCCGCGGCCATGGCGCGAGATTTTCGTCTACGGCTCCGAGGTCGAGGGCGTGCATCTGCGCTTCGGCCCGGTGGCGCGCGGCGGCCTGCGCTGGTCGGACCGCGCCCAGGATTACCGCACCGAGGTGCTCGGGCTGGTGAAAGCGCAGCAGGTCAAGAACGCGGTCATCGTGCCCGTCGGCGCCAAGGGCGGCTTCTATCCGAAGAAGCTGCCGATGAGCGCCGGGCGCGATGCCATCTTCGAAGCCGGGACCTCGGCCTACAAGAATTTCGTCTCCAGCCTTCTGTCGATCACCGACAATATCGGCGTCGACGGTGTCATCCCGCCGGTCGGCGTGGTGCGGCGCGACCAGGACGATCCCTATTTCGTCGTCGCCGCCGACAAGGGCACGGCGACCTTCTCCGACACCGCCAACGCTATCTCCGAGAAGCACAATTTCTGGCTGGACGACGCCTTCGCCAGCGGCGGCTCGGCCGGTTACGACCACAAGAAGATGGGCATCACCGCCAAGGGCGCCTGGGAAGCGGTCAAGCGGCATTTCCGCGAGATCAACCGCGACATCCAGGCTTCGCCCTTCACCGTGGTCGGCGTCGGCGACATGTCGGGCGACGTCTTCGGCAACGGCATGCTGTTGTCGCCGCAGACCCGGCTGATCGCCGCTTTCGACCACCGCGACATCTTCATCGATCCCGATCCGGACATGGCGGCCTCGATGGCCGAGCGGGTGCGCATGTTCGCGCTGCCGCGCTCGTCGTGGCAGGACTACGACAAGTCGAAGCTGTCGGAAGGCGGCGTCATCGTCTCGCGCAACCAGAAATCGATCACGCTGCCGCAAGCGGCGGCCGCCGCGATCGGGCTTAGCAAGACGACGGCGACGCCGGTCGAGATCATGAACGCCATCCTCAAGGCGCCGGTCGACCTTTTGTGGTTCGGCGGCATCGGCACTTATGTGCGGGCTTCCGGCGAGAGCAACGCCGATGTCGGCGACCGCGCCAACGACGCCGTCCGCGTCACCGCGCTCGACCTGCGCGCCAAGGTGATCGGCGAGGGCGCCAATCTCGGCGTCACGCAGCGGGCGCGCATCGAGTTCGGCATGAATGGCGGCCGCTGCAATTCCGACGCCATCGACAATTCGGGCGGCGTCAACTGCTCCGACGTCGAGGTCAACATCAAGATCGCGCTGGCATCCGCGATGCGCAAAGGCTCGCTGACGCGGCCGGCGCGCAACAAGCTGCTCGCCGACATGACCGACGAGGTCGGCGCGCTGGTGCTGTCCAACAACTACCAGCAGACGCTGGCGCTTTCGCTGGCGCGCAAGCGCGGACTGGCCGACATCGCGCACCAGGCCCGTTTCATGACGGCGCTGGAGGCGCGCGGCCTGCTCGACCGCGCGGTCGAGACGCTGCCGTCGCCGGCAGCCCTTGCCGAGCGCGAGGCGCGTGGCGAGCCGCTAACCAGGGCCGAGCTCGGCGTGCTGCTCGCCTACGCCAAGATCGTGCTGTTCTCCGATATCGTCGCCAGCGACGTGCCGGACGATGCCCATTTCGACCGCGACCTGATGGGCTATTTCCCGGAGCGCATGGCGAAGAAATTCGCCGGCGAGATCCGCGACCACAGGCTGCGGCGCGAGATCATCACGCGTGTCATCGCCAACGATCTCGTCAATCGCGGCGGGCCGTCCTTCGTCAACCGGTTGCAGGAAGCGACGGGCCGCACCGCGGCCGATGTCGTTCGCACCTTTGCCATGGTCCGCGACGGCTTTGCACTGCCTGCGCTCTACAAGGAGATCGACGCGCTCGACAACCAGATCGACGGCCAGATCCAGCTCGATCTCTATCAGGCGATTAGCCGGCTCATCTTCGTGACCAGCGGCTGGTACCTGAAGAACGAAGCCGGTTCCGCACCGCTCGGCCAGCGCATCGCCGAGCTGCAGGAAGCCCGCAAGGCGCTGGAGCCGAAGCTGGCGTCGCTGATGCCGGCCTTCTCGCGCGAGCGCATCGAGGAGCGGCGGCACGGCCTGTTCAAGGGCGGCGCGCCGGAGAAACTCGCCGGGCAGCTCGCTCTGACCGAGGTGGCCGAGCTGATCCCGGACGTCGCGCTCACCGCGCGCACGGCCAATGCCGACATCGTCAGCGCGGCCAAGGCCTTCTTCGCCGTCAGCGACGCCTTCCGCATCCCGCGCGTCGAGGAAGCGGCGCGCTCGATCATGCCGTCCGACTATTACGACCAGCTGGCGCTGTCGCGCGCAACCGACACGATCGGCATGGCGCGCCGCGGCATCGCGGTGGCGGCGCTCACCAGCCACGGCACGGCGGCGGATCCGGTGGCGGCCTGGCTCGAAGCGGGCGGCGAACGCGTCGCGCGCATCCGCGAGCGGCTGCAGGCGCTGACCGAAGGCGGCGACATCACCGTGTCGCGGCTGTCGGTGGCGTCGGGCCTGATGAGCGATCTGACGGGGATGTGAAGTTCCTCACCCCCGAAGTGGCTACACTATGCACACATCTTCTGTGACTGGCGTGACTGATCAGGCCGAGGCCTGATTGCCACGTGGTTCCCCAATCCGTCGCTGCTTCGCAGCGCCACCTTTCCCCCCTCCGGAGGGAAAGGAAGGGCGCGTTGCTGCCGAGCGTAACGGCAAAAAGCTTGGCGCCTTTCCTCTACCCCGTCGATCGGGGAGAGGTGGCTCGGCGAAGCCGAGACGGAGTGGGGGTCGACCAGCGCTACATTAGACAATGCATGCGCCAAGTTGTCATGCACGCTATTGCCAAACACCAGGTGCTCGGAAATGTGCGCATGCCGTAGCCCCTCTCCGTCCCGGCTTCGCCGGGCCACCCACTTCGTGGGGCGAGGAATTGGCACCGCTTGTTCATTTGCATCGCTGCCTGAAAACATGCAGACATGGCGCCCGACGCGAGCGATGCCAGGGGAATCAGCATGGCGGCAGTAGAGACAGTGCAGCGGGCATCGGGGCGCGGCATCTGGGGCTGGATGTTCTTCGACTGGGCGGCGCAGCCCTTCTTCACCGTCGTCACCACTTTTATCTTCGGACCCTATTTCGTTTCGCGCATGGCGAGCGACCCGACCAGCGGACAGGCCGCCTGGGGTTACGGCATTGCCGCCGCCGGCCTGGTCATCGCGGTGCTGTCGCCAGTGCTCGGCTCGATCGCCGACCAGACCGGGCCGCGCAAACCATGGATCGCTTTCTTCGCCGCGATCAAGATCACCAGCCTTGCCCTGCTTTGGTTCGCCGCACCTGGCTCGAACCTGTTCCTGGTCGTGCTGTTGTTCTCGCTGGCTTCGGTGGCGGCCGAATTCTCCACCGTGTTCAACGATTCCATGATGCCGCGGCTGGTGCCGAAGGCTGAGATCGGCAGGATCTCCAACGTGGCCTGGGGGCTTGGCTATCTCGGCGGCATGATCGCGCTGATCTTCGTCGTCCTGTTCCTGGCCGGCAATCCGGAAACCGGCAAGACGCTTATCGGGCTCGACCCGCTGTTCGGGCTGGACCCGAAGCTCGGCGAGGACGCGCGCTTCACCGGACCGATGTCGGCCGGATGGTACTTCCTGTTCATCCTGCCGATGTTCTTCTTCACGCCCGACGCCATCAAAGGCATCCCGATCGGGCCGGCGGTGCGCGAGGGCCTGTCCGAATTGAAATCGACTTTGGTGGAGGTGCGCCAGCGCAGCGGCATCCTGCGCTTCCTTCTGGCGCGCATGATCTACCAGGACGGCGTCAACGCGCTGCTGGCGCTCGGCGGCACGTTTGCCGCCGGCATGTTCCACTGGTCGATCACCGAGATCGGCCTGTTCGGCATCATCCTCAATGTCGTCGCCATCTTCGGCTGCTGGATCGCGGCGCGGCTCGATACCGCGCTCGGCTCGAAGCACGTTGTGATGATCGCGCTGGTGATGCTTTCGGTTGCCACGATCGGCGTCGTCTCGACCGGACCGGGTTTCACTTTGCTCGGCCTGATCCCGCTTTCGACCGCCGATTCCGGCGGCCTGTTCGGCACGGCGGCCGAAAAAGCCTATATCCTCTATGGGTTGCTGATCGGACTTGCCTTCGGCCCGGTGCAGGCCTCGTCGCGCTCGTACATGGCGCGCAGCGTGACCGCTGCCGAATCCGGCCGCTATTTTGGCATCTATGCGCTGGCGGGACGCGCAACCAGCTTCCTGGCGCCGTTCATGGTGGCGACCATCACCACCGTCAGCGATTCGCCACGGCTCGGCATGGCAGCGATCATCCTGTTCCTCGGCATCGGCATGGCGATCCTCGTTGAGACGCCGTATCCGGCGGACAAGCCGAGGGGGTAGCGCGATGCTCTTCCCTTCTCCCCTTGTGGGAGAAGGTGTCGCCGAAGGCGACGGATGAGGGGTGTTCCAGCTTGGTGAACGCGCTCGTCCAAAGTCGCAATCGCCAACGCCTCACTCCGCTGGAACACCCCTCATCCGTCTCGGCGCTGCGCGCCGATCCACCTTCTCCCACAAGGGGAGAAGGGAAGAAGTCTCAATGCCTGAAATGCCGCACGCCGGTGAACACCATGGCGATGCCGTGCTCGTCGGCGGCGGCGATCACGTCCTCGTCGCGCATCGAGCCGCCGGGCTGGATGACGGCAGTGGCGCCGGCCTCGATCGCCGACAGCAGGCCGTCGGCGAAGGGGAAAAAGGCGTCGGAAGCGACGACCGAGCCCTTGGTCAGCGGTTCGGCAAGACCAGCCGCTTCGGCCGCATCCAGCGCCTTGCGGGCGGCGATGCGCGAAGAGTCGACGCGGCTCATCTGGCCGGCGCCGATGCCGACCGTCGCCCCGTCCCTGGCATAGACGATGGCGTTGGACTTGACGTGCTTGGCGACGCGGAAGGCGAATTTGAGGTCTGCCATCTCGGCCGGCGTCGGGGCGCGTTTGGTCACCACTTTCAGCTCGAGGTCGTCGACGACCGCATTGTCGCGGCTTTGCACCAAAAGCCCGCCGGCAACCGATTTGACCATCGTACCCGCAGCGCGTGGATCGGGCAGGCCGCCGGCGACCAGCAGGCGCAAATTCTTCTTCGCCGCGACGATCGCGGCCGCTTCGTCGGTCGCATCCGGCGCGATAATGACCTCGGTGAAGGTTTTTACGATCTCTTGCGCCGCTTCGGCATCGAGGATGCGGTTCATCGCGACGATGCCGCCGAAGGCCGAGATCGGGTCGCAGGCCAGCGCCTTGGCGTAGGCTGCTTTCAGCGAGGATCCTTCGGCGACGCCGCAGGGATTGGCGTGCTTGATGATGGCGATCGCCGCCGAACGGGCGGAATCGAACTCGCCGACCAGCTCGAAGGCGGCGTCGGTGTCGTTGATGTTGTTGTAGGAGAGCTGCTTGCCCTGCAGCTGCCTGGCGGTTGCGACGCCCGGCCGCCTGTCGCCGGAGAGGTAGAAGCCGGCGCCCTGATGCGGGTTTTCGCCGTAGCGCATCACCTGGTCGAGGCGGCCGCCGAAAGCGCGCCATGCCGGGTGCTCGATCGCGAGCGCCTCGGCGAACCAGCCGGAAATCGCCGCGTCGTAGGTGGCGGTGCGGGCAAAGGCCTTGGCCGCTAGCATCTTGCGGAAGTCGAGCGACAGCGAGCCGAGATTCATCTCCATCGCGTTGACGACGGAAGCATAGTCGGCTGGATCGGTGACGATGGCGACGTAAGCGTGGTTCTTGGCCGAGGCGCGGATCATCGCGGGCCCGCCGATGTCGATATTCTCGACGATCGAGGCGTAACCGGCGCCGGAGCGGCGGACTTCCTCGAATGGATAGAGATTGCAGACGACGAGATCGATCGGCTCGATGTGATGGTCGCGCATGGCCTTGGCATGCTCGGCGTCGTCGCGGATGCCGAGCAACGCGCCGTGCACCGACGGATGCAGGGTCTTCACCCGGCCGTCCATGATCTCGGGAAAGCCGGTGAGGTCGGCAACGTCGCGGACAGCCAGGCCCGCCTCGGCGATGGCCTTTGCCGTGCCGCCGGTCGAGACCAGCTCGACGCCGGCGGCGGCGAGCGCCCTGGCGAAATCGATCAGGCCGGTCTTGTCGAAGACGGAAAGCAGCGCGCGGCGGACCGGAACGAGGTCGGGCGCCGGAATGTTCTTGGCGGGGACGGCCATGGGCTGGCGGCCTTTCACGGCTGGTTGAGAAATGTTCGCGGGCCGTAGCACATGAGGCCCGGAAATCAAGCGCGGCGCACTATTTCCGGGATGTAATCGCGACGTTCAAGACAGTTCGCCATCGCTGGAGTAAGCTCGTTCATCACAGGAGGAAGCCATGGCTTTCGTGCGAGTCGGTCAGTTCAAGGCGCTCCCGGACAGGACCGAAGAGCTGCGAGCGATCTACGAAACGGAAGCGATCCCTGCCATTCGCGCGGCGAGCGGCAACATCAGCGCCGTCCTGCTGCAGCAGCACCAGGAGCGCGAAGCGTTCATGGCCGTCACAGTCTGGAACACAGCAGAAGATGCTGAGCGCTATGACCGAAGCGGCCAGGCCGCGGCCATGGTCGACAAGATCCGCTTCGCCTTCGCTGGCCCGCCTTCGCTCAGCACTTACGATGCCTTTGGCGTGCCGCAGCAGGGTTGAGCGGACCGCTGCTTCCGCAAGGCAAGGGCTTTTAAAGCGCGTCGCGCTGAACGAATTCAGCTGACGCGCTTTAAATCTTTGTTTTGATGCATGCCGTTTCCCCAAAACCGCTGCGCACTTTTGGGCGACATGCATTAAAGCGTGTCGCGCTGAAACGGATTCCACGGTACACGACAGTCAGGGTGAGAACGGGATGATGTGTTTGGATTGAAGATTCCTCAGCAAAGGATCTTCGCCCATGACACTGATTCATTCCGCTCTCATCGAGACGTTAGGTCGGCACTTTTCGCTAAGCAAGAGCCGGCTTGTGACGCTTGCGGTGCTGATCGCCGGACTTGCCCAGTCGCGTAGCGTCAACCTTTCGCATCTGGCCGTGCATCTGTGCGGTCCGGCGCGCCATGCCTCGAAGTATCGGCGGCTACAGCGG
>NZ_ATYO01000056.1 GCF_000427725.1 Mesorhizobium sp. WSM3224
AATGCTCAAGTGTCTGTGTGGTTGATGGGCGGGGCAAGATCGTGCGGGAAGCGTCGGTGGCCGGAGGCGCTGATCGCCTGGTTTGCGGCGCTCGAAGTACCGCTTGCGCGGATTGGCCTGGAGGCAGGCCCGCTGTCGCAATGGCTGTTTGCTGGGCTGCAGGCGTCCGGCCTGGCAGTGGAGCTTCTCGAGACGCGCCACGTGCGCGACGCCTTCAAGGCGATGCCGGTGAAGACGGATCGCAAAGATGCGCGCGGCATTGCGCAGCTCATGCGGCTTGGCTGGTTCCGCCCCGTGCACTGCAAGTCACTGCCGGCACGGAGGTCCGCGTCCTGCTGACCACGCGCAAGCTCCTGCAGTCGAAGCGGCACGATGTCGAGATGAGCATCCGCGGGGTCTTGCGCGGCTTTGGCCTGAAGGTTGGCCCGACGACGCCGAAGACGTTTGAGCGGTGGGTTCGCGAACTGGTCGCCCATCATGACACGCTGCAGCAGATTGCCGAGGCTCTTCTCAAGACCCGAGCGGTGCTGCTGTGCGAGTTCAAGACGATCGAGAAGCGTCTTGTCGGGTTGGCAAGTCGCGACGGGCAGGTGCGCAACCTGATGAGCGTGCCGGGGGTCGGGGCTTTGGTAGCGCTGACATTTTCGGCGGCCATCGACGACCCGTCGCGGTTTCGCTCGTCCCGGATGGTGGGCGCCCATTTCGGCCTGACGCCGAGGAAGTACCAGTCTGGTGAGACCGACGTGACGGGGCGCATCTCCAAGGTCGGCGACCATGGGGTGCGTGTGGCGCTCTACGAGGCGGCCAACGTGATACTGACGCGACCGGTCAAGGGCTCGGCCTTGAAGTCCTGGGCGCTTGCGGTGGCGAAGCGGGCCGGGATGCGAAAGGCCAAGGTTGCACTTGCGCGCAAGCTGCGGGTGGTTCTGCACCAGATGATGCGCAGCGCTGAGCGCTTTCTACCCGACAGGCCGTCCTGCGGCAGTTGTGTCGTGAAGCGTTCGATGAGAGGAAAAGGATAAGGAGGAACACGGCGGGCATCGACACCAGATCCTGCCGTTACGACGTCCCTTGCCGGGACGGTGGACCCGGTTAGGCCGCTAAGACCGGAGCAGTTCGTTTTATGACTGCGCGTCCCTAGATTGGCCGATCCCGATCAGATCCCATCAGGCAGCGGCCAAAAGCGCCGACTGCGGACAGAAGCAAGACCCCGGCAGCGGACGAAGTTACGAGGGATTGACAAGACGAGGCCCGTTACCGAAGCCCGTCTTATTTATGATCTCGATTGCGCGTTTGCGCCCAGCGAGCCGGCGCGGCTCAGGGACGGCGATGACGAGATTCACGAGACCACCGTTAGCGAGATCAACATTGCTGGGGTGCCCGGGGTGGTCGTGCCGGCCGGATATTATGAGGGAGGGGCACCCTTCAGCCTGATTATCGTGGGGCCCATGTGGAGTGAGGCCGAGCTCTTGGGTTTCGCTTATGAAGCATCGCCGGCCGCCCAAGCTGACGCGGGGCTGAACGGGACACCATATTTTTCCGGCAAGCACGCGCCCTAGCCGATCTATTGGGATAGCAGCTTGCCGTTCTTCGAGCTCAATCTCCCATGCTATGGCGCCGGTGGCCTGCAGGGCCATACGGGAAGGCAGGTGAGACGCACGGTGGTCGAAGAGTTGCACCGTTGCCGTTTCGCCGCTCTTGCTGGACTGCATGTGAAGGATGTCGACAATGTAACAGAGCAAAACCCATTGCGCTCCTTAGGTGCAAACCGCTCGCAAAGGCACAGTCTGCCGCCGCTTCCGGTTATCGCGCGGCCACGACTGCGGCGCGACAATGAAGGGAACCGCGACAACTTCGCAAAGCCCGTCTCGCCGGCTCTCATGTGCGACGCCACTTATAGATCAGGCTGGTTGCGTCATCGTACTGGCGGGCCACAGCGGCCACTGTGGCCCGGGGCGCCGCGCGCACTATCCGGCACGGATCCCCTTCGCTCCAACGCCGACGACGCTCAGGCCCGGTCAATATCGTCACATGGCTCATGCCGTGCTGCAAGCCGCGCCCGTAAGGATAATCTTAAGAGCGCTGCCTCGCTATCGTGCCATACTCGCGCAAGGCAGGCTTGGCCGAAGGCGTACGACCAGTGGGCCGGCTGCTCGCGGAACGGGCGGTCTACTGCCCTCGTACGTCTTTTGGCGTCGTTCCAAAATGGCGCTTGAAGGCTGTACAGAAATTAGAGGTATGAGCATAGCCCACCTCGTAGGCGATCTGTTTCAGGAGGCTATCGCCGCGACCGAGCAGCAGCATTGCCCGATTCATTCTCCGCTCGGTGATGTATTGGACGTAATTGACACCTGTTTCCTCGCGCAACTCATTCGACAGCTCCTCAGCGCACACGCCGAGTGTGGTGGCAAGCTTCGACAGGGCGGGCGGGTCCTTCAAGTTTGCGTCTACCATCGTCTTGACGTGCTCGACACGCTTCAGGTGTAGGTCGGGACGGGATAGGAGTTCGCCGTCAGACAGCAATGTGCTCAGGCTAAGGCAGAGTAGTTCTTGGGACTTGGTCGAAATATAGTTCTTTAGGAGCAATGGATGTACGCTGGGATTGAGTAATCCTTCGGCCGCTGACATGAGCGTATAGGGAAGCGGGCGAGAATACCAGAATGCCTCGGCCTTATCGCCCCTAGAGCACCAAAAGTTTGGAAAGCAGATCGGATAAAAGCCGAGCAGCGAGGCCAGTCTATCTGGCCATACGCCAACGGTCATTGACACCTCGTTGACTCCACGCGTCCAGACACTTCGCCTAAAAACTCCTTGTGGCAAATAATAGACAGCAAGGGTCGGCGCGGTCAGATGATTCTGATGTGAGTTGCCAAGCTCGATCCGCCGCGATCCGGACAGATGGAGCAAAAACACCAGGCGCCCTAGGCCCGGTTCATCGTCGTAAAAATCCTGCTTAACCTCCAGCTTGCGCATGGTAACGCAGAGGTTCTGATAGTCGTAATAGCCAACTCCTTGACCCGACGCGTGCTCGGGGGGTGGCAGGCATCGGTAGCCGCCTGCTGCTTCACTACCGTCGATTCTCTCGATGTGGAAACCGCTACCCTGGCTCAGGCGGCGGACAAACTCTTCGGTTTCCATCGTGTGCCGCCCTCATCCCGAGGCCGAGTGATTAAGCTGAAGGTCGCTGGCTGGTTCAAAGGCCGGCAAGAAGCAGTGCTCCATCCTCTTAGTTTTATCTGACCAAAATTATACGGCTACGTGTGGGACCGGTCAACAACACAAGGACCTCATATGTATTTAGGGCGAGGTGACGTTGCCCTCAGTTGTTATCCAGTTTTGAGTTCGTTTCCGGCGTGGGTTGTGCCCTGCTGGGCGGGTGAAGCGACTGGCGCTGGCGCGGAGCCTTTGGCATAGCGCAGCGCGAGCGACTGTCGCGGATTGAAGGTGGTGGCGAACTCGGAGCCGGTGTCTGCCAGGCGATTTGGGAGTGCGGCCGCGCGGTGTTGTAGTCGGCGCGCCACAAGGCGAGGGGTACGCGCGCCTGAGCCAGCGAGGTAAACAGCGTCTCGTTGAGCAGTTCATCGCGCAGTCGGCCGTTGAAGCTCTCGATGAAGCCATTATCCGGCATGTTGTTCTCGGTGCCATCGTTTGTTCGGTCGTCAGGTTTCGTTAAGCTTGGCGCATCCGGGCCACGGGGCACCGGGAGCACGCAAGTGCGGGCAGGCCGTCGTATGCAGATGAACTGCGAGTTCGAGCACGTTATCTGGCCGCCCCTACGACTCGCCCGGATGCGCTGCGAGCGCGGATCCGTATTTGTCGTGTTGCCCGCTGGCTCCCTGTTCGTGACCAACGATGGAGGGAACCGCGTATTATCGGCATGGACATACACCGCGTAGCCGCCGAGGTCGTGTCGTTGCTTGACGGCAAGATCGTCAAGCTCGGCCGCGTTCAAATGCTGCGCGATAAGCTCGAGGAGTTCGCCAGGAGGGAACTCACCCACGATGATCATGTGGTGATCGAGGCGACCGGCAATGCCACGGCCGTCGCTGAAGTGCTCGCCCTACGTGGATCGGATCGTGATCGCTAACCCCAAGCAGGTGCACATGATCGCGCACGCGAAGGTGAAGACTGACACGATCGACGCCACAGCCCTTGCGAAGCTCTACGCCTCGGGCTTTCTGCCGGAGGTCTGGGTTCCGGATCCGGGGACCCTTGCCCTCCGAAGACAGGTCACCAGGCGGACACAGCTGGTTCGCCAGCGTTCACGGCTGAAGAACCTGATCCAGTCCATCCTCCACGCCCACCTGATCCCGCCTTGTCCGCATGGTAACCTTGTCGGGATCAGCGGGCGCAAATGGCTAACGAGGCAAATATTGCCTGCGGATGAGCGCACTGCCATCGAGCGCCACGATGCGTTCGGCGATCGACGCATCGGTGGCCTGTGGCATATGCGCGGGCCGCGAGGAACGGTCGACCGTGCCGGCCCGACCTTCGGCCTTATAGCGCTCGATCCAGCGCGCCACGATCTTGGCCGACACGCCATAGACGCGCGCCGCATGGGCCTTGGAAAAACCGCCCTCTATCACGGACAGCGTCATCTCCTCTCGACGCAGCGGCGTTAGACGGGCATTCTTGTGAATGTTCATTCGGACCCTCCGGTGAGTGCTGAAGCCTGGTAACTCCAGTCTCCTCGGTCCGGTCCGAATGGACAACCTCCCGAAAGCTCACATCTAGGCCTCAATCCGAGCGTGCGGCAGTCTGGTGAGGGGCCAGCCTATCACGGGCGCATCACAAAGCAGGGCCGCGGCCATGCGCGGGGGATGCTGGTCGAGGCGGCATGGGCGGCTGTGCGATCGCCAGGACCTCTACGCGCCTTCTACAAGCGCATCGCCTCGCGCCGCGGGAAGCACATCGCGGCCGTCGCCACTGCGCGCAAGCTTGCAATGATCATCTGGCACATGCTGAGCAAGGATACCGACTACATCTGGGCCCGGCCGGCCTTGCTCGCCGCAAGTTCAGATCGGTCGAGCTGCGTGCCGGCTTTCCGACCAGCCATGCCAAACGCGGCACCGCCTTCGACTACAAAACGTCTTGCTTGGGCACCGTGGCAATTGTCTGGTTTCGCCGCTTCCGCTGGCCCCCTGTCCGTTTAAGTCGAATGGCTATGTTGGCCAAGTCGGTGTTAATGGGTTCGACGATCGTGCCGCGGCCTCGTGAAGCAACGAAAACCTGACCGACTCTGCCGACCCACGCTTTCAGGTAATCTCGAATAGCGATTGGTAAGGGCCTCGCAGGCTTTGTGCGGGAGAGCCAACGTTTGTGCAATCGATGTAATCGCTCGTATCCGGGCCAGAGGTAGTTCAGCCGGAATAACGAATAATCCTGCGCCCATAACTGTTCAAGGTTCCGAGGAACCCAAAAGTTCTTAGATTGCGTGTTGTTGAGCCGCCATGACCGACGCGACTCCCTGGGCCGGTCAAATCAACGAAACGTGCGCGCCCATGCTGGCACGATCCCATTTCGGAAAGAGACATGTCCCTGACAGAAAACATCGCAACTACGGTCGCCAGCCTCACATATGACGAGCTTCCAGAACGCGTGCGCGACAAGGCGAGGCTCCTTGTCCTCGATCACGTCGGCTGCATGATCGGGGGAAGCAGGACGCACGGGGCCAAGCAGATGACGCCCTACCTTGGGCGCACCGATTCCGGCGGCCCCAGCACCGTTTTCGGCACACCATTGCGCTTCCACCCCGCTAATGCGGCCCATGCCAACGGGCATAGCGCCAGCATGCTGAGCCTCGATGATTCCTACATCGGCTTCGGCCATCCTGGTGCCTCGCTGATTCCGGCTGCTCTCGCGGTCGCCGAAGAGGTCGACAGTTCCGGCAGGGAGTTGATTGCAGCGATCGTTGGTGGCTACGAAATGTCGCTGCGGCTTGGGGCAGCCTTGCGTCCCAGCGAAGACCGCAACCGGCAGGTCTGGGGATACGCCTCCTGGCAGATCTTCGGCGCTTGCACCGCAGCAAGCCTGTTGCACAGATTTACCGGCGCTCAGATCGCCGATACCTACGGTCTGACCCCGATGCATGCCCCGCTCCCCTTCCTGCGCAAGTTTTACTCGCGGCCGATGAGTCTTTTGAAGAACAATTACGGATGGGCGAACAAAGGCGCCATCACCGCGGTGGACCTTGTCCGTGCCGGCTTTCATGGCAATCGCACCATCTTTGACGGCGGTGATGGGTTCTGGGCCATGGCCGGGTCCGACCGCTTCGAACCCCGAGACATGCTCGAGGGGTGGGGCCAGCGCTATTTCATCCTGGATACCGGGTTCAAGCCTTATGGCGTCTGTCGCTGTATCCACACGGCGATCGACTGCCTGCGTGCGCTGCTGGCGCGTCATCGTTTCGGCTGCACCGACGTCAAGAGCATTCACGTTGAAACGGTGAGCGAGTTCGTCCGCGACTTCAATGGGCCTTGGCCGGATTCATCAACCGTCGAGGCAGCATTCCACATTCCCTATGCGCTCGCCCTCGAACTGCTCGACAAGTCCTCCGCGACGGGTCTGCGTGAAGAAGATCTGCTCGACGAAAACCTCAAGAACACGGCGGCACTGATTGACGTTTCAACCCTCGCCGGGGCCGACGAGAAGTTCTATGCGCAAAGGCTCCTGCCCGCTCGCGTCAGTGTCACCCTCCATAGTGGCGAAACTCTTTCCGCCGAGGCCGAGATTCCCACTGGTGCTCCCGGCGGCCCACCTTTTGGGTCGGCTGAGGTGGGGGCTAAGTTCCTGACTATCGCAAGCCCCGTGATTGGCGAAGCGAAGGCTGCGTCTCTGAAGGAGGCTCTCCTCAAACTGGAAGATTTATCCGTTCGCGATGCGTTGAAATCGTGCGCGATGACGTAACGTCAGACGCGAACGAACCGTCCCGAACGGGCCAGCATCACTTTCTTACACGCAGCACAAATCAGGATTGATCACAATGACACAGACGGCAACTCAGCCGAAATCCGCTCAGAGGGAGCCCTCCAACGACTCGCATGACGTGGGCATCAGGGCGTTCTACGCTGGGCGCGGAGCTGGCCAAGCGCCAATTGTCTCGCATGGGAAGGGTATCTTCTTATGGGATACCAACGGCAAGCGATATCTCGACGGTTCCTCTGGCGCAGCTGTCGTCAATCTCGGCTATGGCAATGAGCGGGTCCGCGACGCCATGATCGAACAAGCCAACCGCGTCAGCTACGCTGTCCGCACCGCATTCACCAGCGAGCCGACCAATAGGCTCTGCAGGATGATTGCGGATCTCGCGGGTCCGGGATTTGATCAAACGCTCTTGGTGTCTGGCGGTTCGGAGGCCATCGAATCGGCCCTCAAGCTCGCGCGCCAATACGCTGTAGTCACTGGCCAGAAGAAACGCTGGAAGATCCTTGCGCGTATGCCAGGCTTTCACGGCTCGACGCTCGGCGCTGCCGCGGTCAGCGGCGATCCGGATCGCGATGAGATGTTCGGCCCGATCATGCGGATAATGCCGAAGGTACCCGCGCCATGGAGCTACCGCATCCCCGAGGGCTACACCGTCGATTCCTATGCCGACCATTGTGCGGATGAGCTTGAGAGACAGATTCTCGCTGAAGGCGAGGAAACGGTGCTCGCATTCGTCATGGAGCCGGTCGGCGGCGTTGCCACCGGCGCCTTGGTTGCGCCGGATCACTACTATTCGAAGGTCCGGAAGATTTGCGATCGCTATGGCGTTTTATTGATCTTCGATGAGGTCATGTGTGGCGCCGGCAGAACGGGAACCTTCCTGGCTGCCCATCATTGGCCGGATGCCCTGCCTGATCTCGTCGTGTGCGCTAAGGGTTTGAGCGCAGGCTACACGCCGCTTGGCGCCATGATTGCCCCCAACAGGATTGTCGACAAGGTCGTCGAGTCGGGCGGCTTCCTGCACGGCCACACCTATTCCGGTAACCCGCTCTCCTCGGCAATCGGTATCGCGGTTCTCCAGGAAATGCTGGACCACGATCTAATGGGTAACGCCCAGAGGATGGGCATCGTGCTGCGGCGAAAGCTCAACGCGCTGAAGGATCGGAGCACAACCATGGGCGACGTACGGGGGTTGGGTCTCCTCAACGCAGTGGAAGTCGTTCAGGACAAGGCCACCAAGGCGATTTTCCTCGGCGCGAAGCAGGCGTCCACTCGCATCTCGAACATTGCTTCCGATCTCGGCTTGCTCATCTATGCACGCCGTGCCGCTAGCGGAAAGTTTGGGGAATGCTTCCTGGCAGCTCCGCCGCTTATCATCAGCGAGGCGGAGATCGATCTCTTCCTGGAGCTTCTCACAGAGACGTTCCGGATCTTTGACAACGAGATCCGCTGAGCCGCGCGCGTCTTCGTTCGACAGCCCAATTCAC
>NZ_ATYO01000057.1 GCF_000427725.1 Mesorhizobium sp. WSM3224
GCCGTCGAGGAAAGATTGTTGTGGCCAAGCAGCACCTGGATGATGCGGATATCGGTGCCGTTCTCGAGCAGATGCGTGGCGAAGGAGTGCCTGAGCGTATGCACCGTCACCCGCTTGTCGATGCCGGCGGCGGCGCGCGCCGAGCGGCAGGCCGAATACAGCACCTGCACGTCGATGGGACGATTGGGGTCGCGGCCGGGAAACAGCCAGCCCTGCGGCTTCGCCAGNCGCCAGTAGACCCGCAGGATNCGNAGAAGCTGCGCCGACAGCATCACAGTGCGGTCCTTGCCGCCCTTGCCGTGNNNNACNNGNATGACGCCGCGGCCGCTGTCTATATCGCCGACCTTCAGCCCGACGGTCTCCGAGGCGCGAAGACCCGCTGCATAGGCGGTCGTCAGCGCCGTGCGCGTCTTCAGGCTCGGCACTGCCTGGTCACTGAGCCAAAGCAAGTCATCTCACAAAACACTCGAGAGTCACGTCGGTGGGTTTCGTCGTCTTCGGCAAAGAGCCGCGTCAGCGGGAGCCCGCGTTTCGATAAGGGGGGCGCTCCCGTCAAACCTAAAATTATCAGACATTGAATTGATAAAACAAGGTCCTTGTATGAATTTATCGTAATATAACTATTTGAATTAAGCTAAGCGATTTTTAACAAACATTTACTTCTTGTAATTGTCAAATGGGGATATGGGTGTGACCAATGAATCATGCGAGATCTGCGGAGAAATTTTAGAAATGGAACAAAGTTCTGGTAAAGCCAAATCGCTACTTAGTATCGTAAAGAGTTCACTTGAGCCGTCGTATCGACTAATTTGCTTCCCTCATGGCGGAGGTAGCGTCCAGTCCTTCCGTAACTGGCCGGACTATCTCCCCGACGACGTTGAGCTTATTTGCCTGGATCTTCCCGGGCGCGGCAAACGATCAGCGGAGACCGCCATTCGCAGCATGGACATACTGGTACCCATGGTCATCGAGGCGCTCCAGGCATATAGCGACAGGCCTTTCGTTTTCTTCGGTCATAGCGCAGGTGCCCTCGTGGCCTACGAGATTGCCCGCTGTCTGGAGAAGGCCGGTCGGCCATCTCCCTTCCATGTTGTCGTGTCTGCTCACCCGTCGGCCGACCTGCCCCCGGAACAGCCGCCGATGTATAAATACGCGGATGATAAGTTAGCCGATGTGGTTCGTACCCTTGGCATAGTCCCCAAGAAGGCGCTTGCAAACGAGAAATTGCTACTGGATTTTATTTTGCCGCCCTTGCGGGCCGACTTCGAACTTGTGGAGACTTACGACCGAAACCTGCCAACGCCTCTCAAGGCGGCAATCACCGCAATGGGCGGAGTTAAGGACGAATTCAGTGCCAATGACCTAGAGGGATGGCATCGGCTTACGACCTCTCGTTTCGCTCGGATTATGTTTGATGGCGATCACTTTTTCACTCATTCCATGACGGAGGAGGTGGTGTCTAGTCTCCTGCGCGAGGTTGGCGAGGTGAAGGTACAACTTCCAGCTTCCATCCAACATGGTGAAGCCCTCCCTTACAATAGCCTAACGCTGCATGAGCAATTCCGCAGACAAGCGGCTCTCACCCCCGACAGTCCTGCGATCGTTTCTGAGGTTGCGACCATCACATATCGTGAACTCGACGACCTGAGCGACATTCTGTCGGGGCACCTCCTCGTGCATGGTCAGAGCCGAGGTTCCCGCGTGGGTATCCTAATGGATACTTCACCTGAATACGTCGTCGCTTTGTTCGGTATTCTTAAGACAGGGGCTGCCTACGTCGTGCTTGACAAAGCACTGCCCGTCGCTGCGGTAAAGAGAATACTTGAGAAAGCATGTGTTGAAATTGTTGTCACCAACAACCGCTTCGCAGCTAAGCTTCCGCCTGATTGGTCTGGTATCGCGGTGTCACTCGACGAAGATTGGGAAGCGCAACTCGGCAAGGCCGGTCCGGTTGATCCTCCAATGGCGGACCTCGATGCGCCGGCCGAGATTGCATTTTCGTCTGGCACGACTGGTGAACCAAAAGGCATCGTCTGTCCTCATCGAAGCGCTGTAGCCTCGTACCAGTGGCGCTATCGCGCGCTGCCATATGCATCTGATGAGCGTGAAGCGGTCAATCTCTTCGGGGCGATCATGCGGCCGATCCTCGCCGGGTTTCCAGCCTATCTGATCCCTGATGACGTTATCTACGATCCGCAGCAGCTGGTCGACTACCTAGAACGAAATCGAATTACCAGAATATTGCTAACCCCCTCATTGTTGGATGTGCTTCTCAGCAGTGGCTTCCTCGACGTCCCTTCCCGCCTTTCGGATCTCCGATTTATCTACCTATCAGGCGAGGTACTAACGGCAGCATTGCTTGCGCGTGTGAGGGATGCGCTGCCGCACGTGAGAATCATCAATTACTACGGTGCAGCGGAGGCATGTGATGTCGCGCATATCGACTTGAGCGAGATCGATCCTGCGACAATACACAGGGTCGCGCCGGTGGGGCCGCCTCAGTACAATGTCAGTGTCTATATCCTCGGGGAGCAACGCGATCCCGTCCCACTGGGCTTCTCGGGCGAGGTCTTCGTCGGCGGCGATGTCTTGGCTCATGGCTATCTCGATAGCCCGGAGATGACACGCGAAAGGTTCCTTCCCGACCCATTCCGCGCTGAAGGCACGATGTTCCGCACTGGCGATCTTGGCCGTATGCTGCCAAGTGGCCACTTGGAAATTATCGGGCGCTGCGCTTTCATGGTGAAGATCCGAGGTTACAGCGTCGTCCCCGGGTCTGTAGAAGCTGCCTTGCGTCGCTACTCCGGGGTCCGCTCCGCTTCCGTATTGCCTGAGCTCGATCCGACGACAGGCCAGCCGGACCGATTGGTCGCCTTTGTAGTCCTGCACGATGGCTGCAAAGGCTGGGAGGCTCCTTTGCGAGCGCATTTGAAGTCCGAGTTACCGCATTATGCGATACCCGCGCATTTCGTGGCGGTAAGGGAATTGCCCGTTGCGGCCAATGGGAAACTTGATCGGTCGCGCCTTCGCGGGCTCACTCAAGAGGGGTGCGCTCCTGTGACCGGTGCCGACGAGGTCGAGCCGGCGCTTCGCGCAGCTTGGCGAGACCTCCTCCAAGCCGAAGCTGCAGATCCGGACGATAACTTTTTCGACTGCGGCGGACACTCCCTTCTGGCTGCCCGTCTCTGCACGCAACTTCGCAAGTGTCTGAAGGTGGAGCTCCGGGTGGTGGAGGTCTTCCTCAATCCAACCTTTAACGAACTCGCGGCTCTTCTCCGCAAGCGCATTGGCGAGCAGGGACGTCCTCAAAGCGCCAAGCTCCCCAAAACACCGCCAGTCTTGCCGAGTAGGCCGCATGTGAAGGCGCTGGGCCGTCGAATCAGCCCCAGTATGGACATTGCCGTGATTGGCATGGCCGCGCGTTTTCCTGGCGCGGACACGGTGGACGTGCTCTGGGAAAACCTCTGTCGCGGGGTGTGCTCGATCACCTCGCTCTCCACGCAGGAACTCATGGCCCGGGGCATTCCGGAGGCTGTCCTGAAGCGCCCCGATTATGTCCGCGTGGGCGCCCATCTCAACGACGTGGACCTTTTCGATCCAGATTTCTGGAACCTTTCGAGGCGTGAGGCAACGTTAATGGACCCGCAGCATCGCCTGTTTCTCGAATGCTGCTGGAAGGCACTCGAGTCGGCTGGATATGCACCAACCCAGCATGAAGGCCAGACTGGAGTGTTCGCAGGTTCGTCTTCCCCACTCTATCTACTGCACCATCTGAAGGGCGGCGTCAGCGATCCCACCAACGCGCCACTCGCTTTCCTGACAGAGCTCGGCAACGAGAAAGACTACCTTGCCTCGCGCGTTTCCTACATGCTGAACCTTAACGGCCCAAGCATTGCGGTGCAAACTTCATGCTCAACTGGGTTAGTGGCGATCGCGGTCGCCGCTCAGTCGCTCACGGCCGGCTATTGCGACATGGCTTTGGCAGGAGGCTCGAGTATCACCTTCCCTCAGGCGGGGTATCAGTTTGTCAAGGACTATATCAATTCTTCGGACGGTGTGTGCCGAGCCTTTGATGCCGATGCCAGTGGCACGGTGCTCGGTGATGGGGTAGGGGTTGTCGTTCTCAAGCGCCTTGAGGACGCGCTTCAAGCGAACGACCCGATCCACGCGGTGGTAAAAGGATGTGCCATTAACAACGATGGCCGCGCCAAATCGTCCTTCTCGGCGCCTAGCGCACGAGGCCAGGCCGAAGTTGTGCGCCAAGCACTTGCCTCCGCGGCCCTTGGTCCTGAAGATGTGGAATACATCGAAACTCATGGGACCGGCACCAAGGTCGGCGACCCGATCGAGGTCCGCGCTCTGGCAGAGGTCTTCGCGGGGCAGGCGAAAACGGGCAACGCCTGTGCGCTTGGGTCAATTAAACCGAACATCGGCCATGCAAACATCGCCTCAGGGGTGGCGGGCTTTATCAAGACAGTTCTCACCCTTCAGCACGGAGTAATCCCCGCGACCATCAATATCAACCGGCTGAACGAAGATCTCGGTCTGGAAGACACGCCCTTCTTTGTCAATGAGAAGCTTAGACCTTGGCCCCGCCCGCCGGGACGCTCGCGAACAGCCGGAGTCACAGGGCTCGGTATGGGCGGAACCAACTGCCATGTCGTTCTGCAGGAATGGGCCAGCGAAAATGCGCGAGCTTGGCCCGGATCGATCGCACGGGGGTCTCATGCCCTTTGCCTATCTGCAAAGACCGCTTCGGCGTTAAGCCGGGCCTGCCGGAGTCTAGCCGCGTTCCTGCGCCGTCACCGCGATATCGATCTTGGTGACGTCGCTCACACGCTGCGCGTGGCGAGATGCCAGTTCGACCATCGAGCCGTCGTTGTGGCGCGCAACTTGGATATGGCCATCAAGAGATTGGAAGAAGAGGCCGATCGCGCGGCTGATCGAATTCTTTCCTCGCCTTCGATTGCGTTCATGCTGCCGGGCGGCGGAGTCCAGCACGTAGGGATGTTCAAGGACCTATTCGATCACGTGCCGGATTTTCGTGCGACGTTCTTGACTTGTGCCGCCACCAGTCGCCAGGTCCTCGATCGTGATCTGGAGTTACTCGTGTTCGGGGAAAACGATGCATACGCGACCGCTTCCTTTGAAGAAATAAACGTCATGGTCTTCTCCGTGCAGTATGCCATGGCAGGTTTGCTACAAGCATGTGGCGTGCGTCCCAATTATCTTGTTGGACACAGCATGAGCGAATACGTCGTGGCGACCTTGGCGGGCATTCTGAAACTGGAAGATGCTATAGGGCTAATGGTCGTTCGTAGTCGCGCGATGGCGAATCTTGGTGTCGACGGTGCTATGCTTGCGGCCAAATGCAGCCCGGACGAGGCTGAGCACATCCTTAAGAAGGACGTTTGGCGAGATCGAGCTGAAGCTGGCGAGATCAGCGTCGGCGTCGTGAACTCAAAGACGAGTGTTGTGTTCACTGGTAAACGGGAACTGCTTGAACGGCTTCAGCAGGAGTTCGAACAAGCAGAGATTCCCAACCATGCCCTTAACACAGCTGGCATCCCCAGCCATTCTCCGCTGATGAAACCGGCTGCTGATATCATCGATGCGCAAGTCCGCACTATCGAGAAGCGAGTTCCAGATTTGGCCATTGCTCTGAATTCAGGAGGATATCTGCACCGGGCGAAAGTGCCCTTGGCAGAGACCTACTGGAGTAGGCAAGCAATCGGGACGATCCGATTCGATCGCTCTCTCGCAGCCACCATAGCGGCCGGTGCAACTGCCCTCGTTGAGCTTGGGCCATCGTGCAGTCTGGGACGCTTTGCACGTGAAGTGATCAGTCCAGAGGATCGTAAGAACAGAATTCCGGCGATTATACCAGCCGCGCGCGACAGGAATGACAAGGATTTCACCGACCGACATGTCCTTCTGGAATGCCTCGGGGATCTCTGGGCCCTGGGTGTTGCGGTAGACTGGAAGCGAGCCAGTGATCAATTGGAGCCATCTGGTATTCGCCGACGTATTCCCCTTCCGACTTACTCGTTTGACGGTCACCGTTGCTGGCCGGACGATCAGCCTGCGGGCCCGACACTTCCGCGGCAACCCGAGCAGCGAGAACGCCAAAGGGAGGAAGTGCTCACGACGCCAGACGAGCGACCAGAACAAGAGGAAAGCTCTCTGCGAAGAGAAGAAGAAGTCGAAATAGGAAAGGACAACATGTTGTCTAACGAAGATACGAGGCGCATGTTTCTTGATGAAGTGAAGATTCTTATCGGGGCCAAAGATATAAGCTGGGAAGATAACTTCTTTGATGTCGGGGGAGACAGCCTTACCGCAGCAGAACTCCAATCTTATTTGACGAACAGCGATCGCTGGAGGTCGCCGCAATTGAGTGAGATAATTGAGGCAGCTACGTTCCGCGACCTTTATGACCGAATTTCCAGAAATAACGGTCACCAGTCACAATGACCGCGAAGAGCTGGAGGATCATACCCCTGCGGCGCTGTCCCCCACATCCGGGAGGACGATGCGTGCGGTTGCTCTAGCCCGAGGCAAGATTGCGACGTACGGCCTTCGGCCGCGAAGAGCCTGAGTTCACCTGCGAGAGAACGGACAGCGCCGAGGACTTGCGGCGCGAGGCAGGACTCGCCGCCGGTGAGGACCGGCTCGCTGGTGGCCGGCCTGGTGATGCAGCAGGTCGGCCACGTGTTCGCGAATAGGTCTGGCGATAAACCGCGAAACGAAACCCTCCTCCCTGAAAGCGGACGAACTGCGACCTCTGTCGCGGAGGTCGTCTCCTCGGGGCTTGTATCGGCTGCGGACTATGTGAGGCCGTTACGGTCGGCCGAGTCCCCATGCACATGACAGGATATGGAGCTCCGTCCGTCAAGCGTGAACAAATTCACTAAGATCTGCGACATACTGGGAATGCCAGCTGGATTCACAAGGAGGAATACTCGATGACACGGCCTGACCCAAAAAACGTTAAGCGCGTAGCTTGCATAGGTACGGGTACCATCGGCGGTGGGATGGTCGCTCAGTTTCTTGCCAGCGGATATGACGTCATAGCACAAAACCCACGTAAGGAGGCCGACGGTTTCCTCGAACGCCTGCTAGACCAAGCTTGGCCAGTACTGGAGAAGATCGGCCTTCGACCTGGTGCGTCGCGGGAGCGTCTGCGCTTCACCACAGACATCGAAGAGGCGGTTACCGGTGCTGAGTTTGTGCAGGAAAGCGTACCTGAAGATCTCGAACTGAAGGTGCGCATCTATGAAAAAATCGACGAGCTAGTCCCGCCAGAAATCGTTATCGGCTCAAGCACTTCCGCCTTTCCAATGACCGAAATTCAAAGGCGCTGCAAATATCCTGAACGCACCGTGGTGGCACATCCTGTTAATCCGCCGTACCTAATTCCGCTTATCGAGATCGTAGGTGGCGAAAAAACGGATAAGGCTGTCTTAGACTGGGCCACTGCCTTCTACGAAGCAGCTGGAAAGCGCGTTCTCCGTATGGAGAAAGAGATCTACGGGTTCATGATCAACAGGCTTCAAATTGCCTTGTTCCGTGAAGCGATCCATATGATCGCGGCAGAACAAGCGACTGTTGCCCAGATTGATGACTGCTTGACTCACGGGCTCGGGCTGCGATGGGCATGTATGGGGCCATTCGCAACGTTCCATTTAGCATCAGGTGAGCGCGGCTTGGGGTCTTTCATGGATGGTTATGCAAGGCCAGATTCAGAGTGGCGGGCACCATTCGTTACCGAGCGTCCTCTACCTGACTGGACGCCGGAGCTGCGCGATCTCATTATGCGTCAAGCTGAAGAAGTGCTTGGCGGCAGGACGATTCCTCAGATGATCGAAGAACGCAATGAGACGATCATTGGATTGTTGAAGTTGCGGGAAGC
>NZ_ATYO01000058.1 GCF_000427725.1 Mesorhizobium sp. WSM3224
GATGACAATATCGGCGCGCTTGCCCACAGTCAGACTGCCCATTTCAGCATCCAGGCCAAGGCAGCGAGCGGCATCGAGCGTTTGCATGCTTAAGATATCAGCGCCAGAGAGCGGCTGCTGTAGGGTGCCCGATAGGAGACTTGCGGCCAGAGCCGGTGTCCCCGNTGGGAAGCTGAGCGTCGTGTCAACAGCGAGGCCGATCGGCGTACCACGACGGAAAAGGCCTATATGCTGGCTTTCGTTAGTGAGAAAGAAGGCGCGCTGCAGCACGTTGAGGGGACACCATATGACGTTAACGCCCTCGGCCACGAGGATGTCCGCGTCCGCCGCGGAAATCGCATTTAGGTGCGTGAGCGTGGTGAGGTTGTCGAGCAGGTCGAGCTGCTGCAGGCGCCGTACCCCGCTCATCCCGAACTTTTCCCGTTCCAAGGCGTATGTCGCTGTCAAATAGCCAAGGTGCTCGTTGAAAACCACTCCATGGTCTCGCGCAAGCTTCTTGGCGGCGACGATCAATTCCTCGCTCGCGCTGCTCTCGCCATAGATGCAGACAAAGCCGCGCACCAACGCTTTCGGATCAGAATTGCGTTTGAGTTCTCGTTCAATGGAGGCCATCGAACGATCAAAGTCCGCCGGTGCCCTGTCGACTATGCGGCCGACCAGGCCGGGCGCTGCTGCGCGGAGAACTGACAACTCGTCCCAGGCATAAGGCCCAGCAACCAAGGCGCGCATGCCGCATTGAGCGATCGCCTCCGCCATGGCATCGGTTTCAAACACAGTCCCCGGTTCGGCAAATAGGGTGTAGCCTTTGCGCAGCATGGCGATGGAAACCGCGCTCGCGAATGCCGCGGTGATCTCATCATCGGTCGCGCATTTAAGGTCGCTATAAGCGGGACCGGTTTGCGCCAGAGCATTGAGGCCATAGCCGTGGAAACCGCCGGAGTGGAGATGTAGGTGGGGTTCAATGAAGCCAGCATGGACCAGCGCGCCCTTGGCGTCGATTACGTCGACCGCCTTGTAATCTCGTTGGATGGCCTCGTCGGTGCCGATGGCGACAATCACCCCATCCGCAACCGCAATGGCGCCGGCCGCCAGGACCGGCAGGTCGGGATCACTCGTCACGAGATTCCCGGCCCGAACGATCAACTCGACGGTTCTGGAAGTGACATCCATCAGTACATACCCCTGCGCATTCTGTGCTCCGCATAGCGCGCGACCAGCGCCAACGGATAGGCGACAATGAAATAGATAATGGCGACGATTGTGAGAACCTCGACTAAGCGGAAGGTCTCGATTGCAATCAGCTGGCCCACCCTAGTCAATTCGAGCGCGCCAATACCGGCTCCGAGCGACGAATACTTTAGCGTCGTGACCAACAGAGCCATCAGAGGCGGAAAGACGTTGCGCAGAAGCTGTGGGAAGATAACGAATCGGAAGGCGTCTAGCCGGCTCAGACGAAGCACGGTTGCCGCCTGATACTGAGTGCGCTCCATACTTTGGAAGCCGGCTTTCTCAAAAGGCCTCAGGCCTAATCGGAGGCGACACAGTTTATGAAACACCGGGCATCGCCACTGGGCCCCCTGCTTACCCCACAACCATGCCACCAAGGCGCTTCGTCGCTTCTGCCCGACGGTAGTAAACCCCGAAACGGTTCTCAAGAAATGCATCGAGTCTTATCTCTTCTTGCCGGATGAGGCCCTGGGCCGGAAGATTGCCGTCTGCAAGGAGATCGAGCACCGCGCAGATGCTCGATGCTGTCGTAATCTGGATCGCGCTCGTGAGGCGCCCGGCAATCTCCGTGCTATAGATCTTGTTGGCGTAGGTTTGCTGGATCAAGCGGCCGCTTCTGCGCCCGGAGACAGTCACAAAGATAATCACGACGTCCTGTATCGTGGTAGGCAGGGCGTGTTCAAGTATGTCCTTCAGCACATCGCGGCGGTTGCGTAGCCCCAAGTCGTGCAAAAGCGCCTTCATGAAAGCGGCATGACCGGGATAGCGTATGGTCCGGTAGTTGAGCGTGTTGACCTTATCCTTCAGCGTTTCGCAGAGCGTCCCGAGGCCGCCGGAGGTGTTGAAGGCTTCATAGAGGACGCCGTCGATCGAGAATTCTTCGCGTTCCTCCAGTGCTGGCACTTCGACGTGTTCGCCATTGACCACAGCCTCGCAGGGCTGGATGTACTCATTGATGACCCCGTCGATGCTCCAGGTGAGATTGTAGTTCAAGGCGTTGCTAGGAAACTGCGGGAGTGCGCCGACGCGCAGCCGCACGCTATCGACGCTGTCGAACTTGCTGGCAAGGTCCCTCGCCACGATCGAGATGAAACCGGGCGCCAGACCGCATTGTGGAATGAATGCGGTCTTGGCAACCTTGGCGATCCGTTGCACCTCTCGGGTGGATTCAACGTCTTCTGTGAGGTCGAGATAATGCACGCTGGCTTTGGCCGCGGCGGTGGCGATGGCGGCGGTGAGCTGGAAAGGGACGGCGCTCAGGACCGCGAACTTTCCGTATAGTTGCGCGGTAAGGGCTGTTTCGTCAGTGATGTCGAGCTTTGCCGTAGAGAGCGTCGGACCGGTTTCGATCTGCGCCAGCTGTTCGGCGCTGTGGTCGAGGACCGCGACGTGATAGTTCCCGGTATCCGCGAGCAAATGGGCGATCGTGGAGCCGATTTTCCCTGATCCGATAACAACAACGTGTTTCACTGGTTCCTCCTGTTACCATAGACGATTTGCCGAGGGCTCGGCATGTGCCGCCCCATCGCAACCAGAAGCATCAAGACTCGTGCCAGTTTGCCCTGATCGTCCCAATGTGTTTGTTTTCAGTTGTTTAGTCCAAAGCGAGAAGGGGGATATTGGCTTACGAAGTTTTGTCGCGGACCCGACGAACCCCGACAGCAACCAGCAGAAGACATAACCTTGGGTCGCTATACGTTGATTCGGAATGCGGCCTCCGGGTCGACGACGGACGACCCGGAGCCCTGTCGGCGCAGCTGCCGCACATGGAAATGGTCGTTGAGTTCGAGGACCACGCCTGTCCGTACTGCCGCACCACATGCACGCATCGGCGAACCCGTTAGTGAGTGGCTCCACATCGTTGCGGCGCATGTGATCCTACTACGTCGGCCCAACATGCCTTCGAGCCTCCGAGGATGTGGTACTTCAGGGTGCTCGTCTGATGGAGGGGGGCCTATGATTATCTTGCAGCGGAAAGATTTGAGGCCTCCGCGTCGATACGCAGGATCTCGATGTCCTTATCCGCGAATGTTCACGTTTGCGTTCAACCCATACCATCGCTGGAATTACGAGCTCGGAAGAAGCTGGTCTATGCAACAGTTGGCAAGCTCTGCCGCCATTTCGATCTACCGGGCCGAATCCCGCATCGGTTGAGCGATGCTGTGAGAAGTTCACTCAACGTCAGCTCCCCGCAGATGCCAACGTCCCGATACCGCGGCGGAGATTGGCTACCCAGTAGTTTCGAAGCCAGCCGTGGGTGTCGGCAGTTGCGGTGTCCGATTATGCCGCAACGCCGTAGAGGTGGCTCGGCTGGCGCGCAGTTGGCCGGTCAAAAGGTGGCCGAAGATCAGCGCGCGCCGCGACGTGCCCGGATAGGCCGCCCCTGCACGCGCCGGCGGCTGCAATGGCTGGCGCACGATCAGGCGGGTTTCGGTCTTCTTGTCGCGTCCAACGAAACTATGTGCCGTCGCGCCACATGCGATGCATGATCACCGCCAGCCGGCGAGCCAATGTGATAATGGCCTTCTGTCGGCCGCGCCCCCCTGGCAAATTCATCGCCCACGCCCTCAGCCACGACCATTTCGGCACGCGCGTTGGCAGTGTCTGCGCGGCTTCGTAGAGCAGCGTTCGCATCATGCCGTCGCCGCAGCGGGATATCCTCCGATGCGGACGCTTTCGCCCCTCGTGGAGCACCGGCGTCAGCCCCAAGATTGGTCCGACCGCCTTGGAGTTGCGGAAGTGGGCCGGAATGTCGAACCCTGTAGGCCATCGCCACCACCGGACCGACGCCCGGTGTCGTCGTCAGCCGCCGGCGACTGTATCGTCGCGGACCATGGCTAGAAGTTTTCGGTGAAGCGCGGCAAGCGTATCGCGCAGCTTGCTGCGCGCTCGTGATGCGGGCTCGATCTTGACGGCTATGGCCTCTACCGCCTGATCCGTTCCCTCGGTTGAATGCACCGTAGTCGCGCCGTCGATGAGTCCAAGAAACTCGTGATCGGGTGAAGACGAACCCCCGGGATGCGCTTGGCAAGGTTGCTGCGCGCCGGCGAACTGACGGCGGTGTGGTTCCCGATGAAGACTACGAAGCCATGCGCAATCTCGTTCGCGCGGACGGCCCCAGTCGAGACGCTGCGGGTCCATTGCCAGCAGGTAGGTGCTCAAGCACCGTTTATCCGCGCACGAAAAACTGGACTATGCGCTACTGCCTTGGTTGCGGGAGCAGCGGTTCGATTATCCGGTACATCGTAAGCTGCGTTTCCGGACCACCTTTCAGGAATGGTCTGGATCTGTGAGGCTGCCGGTTCTGTAGTGGGATCGGAGCTCGACTTGTGTCTGCACTTACCTCACGCTGAGGCCGCAGCAGGTGTTCGCCTGGCGTCGGGAAGCGCGCAAACAGCCCGCTTCGGTGCAGCAAGATTCTCCTGCCTTTGAGCCGGCGGTTGTGGCGGTGCCGGCAATCGAACCCACAGCGAAGCGCCGAGCGGGACCATGGAAGCAGAAGGCGGTCCGCGATGCCGGCGTGATCGAACTTGAGATCGACCGCATCGCCATGCGGGTTGGCCGTGGTGCCGTTGACAAGACAATGGCTGGCTACACACGATGGTCATCGCCTCTGCTTATTGCTGTCCGTCAAAGCTCGGGAATGGTATAATCGACCAACTAATTAAGTCGACCGCACGCTGAAGTATCGCCTCGGTTCCGGCTGGGCTGGGCGAAACGGCGATGACATGTCCGATGCGGTCACGGTAGTCGCCTTTCCTAACGATCGGAGTCTTGGGCCCAACGTATAATTCAGCCTCGGCGACACCCGTTACGGCCGCCGCCCGACTGACGCCATCGATCCAATCGAGGATACCATCGCGATCAGGATTTAGACACCGCGCAGCCGCAGCGTGGCGACGCGTTTTGCGCAAATTGTATTCGGCGCCAGTTACGATCTTGATGTGCTCGGCAATGAGATCGATACCGTAAGCCAGCTGAACGAGTTGCGGATTAGTCCCGCCCGCAATACGCGGATTGACTTCAATCACAACTGGGCCCTGCTTCGCCCATCGGATTTCAATGCACGTTGGACCCCAGCCAAGGCTAAGAGCTTGCAAAGAGCGCAGCGAAACCTCGACGATACGTTTGTATTCGTCATCGGACAGAGAGGCCGGATAGGTGCACTCGCGAAAAACGAAATTCGGTGGCGGCTCGAAGTCAGCACTGGCAATCCCAACGACCTCATTTCCCATCATGTCAGTGCTAAAATATGGGCCATGTGCGAACTCTTCGACCAAGATTCGCGGCGAAGATCTCCCGCCGCGCTTACCGTCCAACAGATAGCTTGCATGTTCCGCTAGCTCGTCGACATTGCGGCACAATCGGACACCGCTGCTGCCGCTGCCTACGGCTGGCTTAACAATCACCGGGAGCCCGATCTCCGCAGCAGAGCGTTCTACGTCTGTCGCATTTGTTGCCAACCGATAAGCAGGTACCGGCACGCCGGCTTCCGCGAGGAGCTGACGTTGAGTAAATTTGTCATAGCATCGTTCAATCGACCTAGGGTTCGGCCCCGGTAGGTTGAAATGCCGACAGAGCTTGCCAGCCGTCACACACGCCGACTCGTCGCCGCCTGAAAAACCGGTGATGCCTGCAATATCATGAGTAGCGCGCAGCCGGGAACATTCACGGATAAGCGCATTGAGATCGTCTGTGTTGACACAGATCGCCTCGTTTCCTTCCGGCGCAAGATACTGGTAACAAGTTGGATCGGCCGACAGCGTAATTGGATGAAGACCGAGAAGCCGGGCCGCTTGAACGTATCGCAGACCAATACGTTGATGGCCTTCGACCATAATGAGCGCTCGTTCTACCATTGGCATTAACCTTCCATTTTTTGCGCTGTCCGGCGGCCAGCGTACTGGCCACCGCTCCTAGCTGCGGCGGCCGAGACGATGACGCGAAGAATAGCATTGGCACAAATTTGCGGTTGCAAAGAGTCTGTAAATTTGTTTTGAACGATCTGTTGCATGCTTTATCCGACAGGATGGCCGGGTGCTTCTTCGCGATGCCCAAAGGGTGACTGACTCATAAATCGTTCCGGTGACTACTCGCCATGTTTAACAATACCGCTTCATGGTGACACAGACTTGGTTAGAAGTCTGCCCACTAGTCGAGCAGTCGAGGCCGCGATCATGAAGGCCTTTTGCAAGACTTAGTGTTGCGGCACCGGCGGAAGGTGCTGAAAGATATACTCGAACATGCCCGTCACTACCCACTTGCATTCGTGATCGTCTTTTTTGACTGCCGCTTAATCCAGGAAAGCTACGCCATCAAAATCTATAGACGGAGATTGGCGACGCGGATCTTGAAGGCTTCGGAAGCGGGGCATGCCGGCGCGGCAAGCGGCGGCGAGTTCGGCGTGGGGGTGTCCAGCGCAATCCGCTGGATTGCGGGGGCGAGGATCGGCGAACTGGCGCCACGCCCGCAGGGGCCGCCGCGGCTCCAGCCTTGATGCGCATGAAGGGTTATATTAATCGTGGGGCTGGTCGAGCGGAAGGACATCGCGCTGAACGAGATGATGGAGCGGCTCGCCACTGAGAGATCGGTGCGGATCAGCCGCAGCCCCTTTAAATTTAGCGCTAGCTTCGCGGCCTGGGCTGGGCACGCACTGAAGCAGGATCGTCCCGCTATTTTGAGGCGCCGCCGGGGCCTGGTTCGAAAGCTAAGGCTTGTTGAGATTCAGGATTGAACGAAGCCGCTGACGCGGCATTTGGTGCGTGGGTTTGCGGATGACGCTTCTGTTTTGAAGGATTGCGGCTGTTGAAGCGCAATCTTGAGAACAGGAGTTTGAGATGGACGAGTTGAGCCCTCTTCGCCGACGCATGATCGAAGACATGACGATCCGCAATCTGTCGCCGGCCACGCAACGATCCTACGTGCACGCGGTGGCGAAGTTTTCCCGCCATTTCGGTCGATCCCCTGACCGCCTTGGCCTTGAAGATGTCCGCGCCTTTCAGGTGCATCTGGTCTCGACCGGGATCTCGTGGCCGGCGCTGAACCAGACGGTGTGCGCGTTGCGGTTCTTCTACGGCGTGACGCTCGGCCATGCCGAGATACCGGAACGGATCGTCTATGCCCGCTCGCCACGCACGCTGCCGGTGGTTCTCAGCGCCGACGAGGTCGTCCACTTCCTGGAGGCGGTGCCGAGCCTGAAGACGCGCACGGCGCTGACGACCGCCTATGCAGCGGGTCTTCGCGCCTCGGAGACCGTCGGGCTGAAGGTCGGCGATATAGACAGCGGCCGCGGCGTCATNCNNGTNNNNCACGGCAAGGGCGGCAAGGACCGCACCGTAATGCTGTCGGCGCAGCTTCTNCGNATCCTGCGGGTCTACTGGCGNCTGGCGAAGCCGCAGGGCTGGCTGTTTCCCGGCCGCGACCCCAATCGTCCCATCGACGTGCAGGTGCTGTATTCGGCCTGCCGCTCGGCGCGCGCCGCCGCCGGCATCGACAAGCGGGTGACGGTGCATACGCTCAGGCACTCCTTCGCCACGCATCTGCTCGAGAACGGCACCGATATCCGCATCATCCAGGTGCTGCTTGGCCACAACAATCTTTCCTCGACGGC
>NZ_ATYO01000059.1 GCF_000427725.1 Mesorhizobium sp. WSM3224
GGGGCTACGCCGAACGCTTGCGCGACCTCGGTCACCGACGACCCCGCCGCGCTCGCCAGGTCGACCAACGCGCGCTTCTCGGCGCAACTCCACAGCCTCCGTTGCCGCGCGCGGCCGGGCATCGTTGCACGATCTTCGGCCGCCGCCGCACCGCTTAACTCGGCGACCACATCGCCCCCTGCATGTTCCAATGTCATGGCGCGAAAGCTCCATGTTCATCAGCCCATTGCAAGGTGCCGTGGTGCAGCGCTTACCATACTGCGCAGCAGCCGACCCCAGAAATGTGCACCCGGGCAAGCTTCCAGCCCAACCAAGCAGCTCGGAAGGACGCGGAAGAATTGCTCCACGTCATCACGCCTGAGCTTCCGTCGGACAATTGCTCTCCCATGCTGGTCAGCCCCGTGAACCTGAAAGACTGATTTGGCAATGTCGAGGCCGACCACGTGAACTTCATCTCGCATGGCAATATCCTTCTGTTTGACCACGCTCCATTCTCCTCGCCACAGGGGAAGGGGGCGTCCATGCCATCACGTGCGCAGGCGCTTCTATGAACTCGCCGCGACCGGTCCCGCGCCGATCGCCAGCGAGGCGCTGAGACGGATCGCCGAACTTTATCGCATTGAAGACGACATCCGTGGACGATCGGCGGAGCAGCGTCGTGCCGTGCGCCAGGAAAAGAGCCTGCCGATCGCCGTCGCTCTTGAGCCCTGGCTGCGCGAGAAGCTCGGGCCGATCAGCCAGAAGACAAAGCTCGCCTCGGCGATCCGATACACGCCGTCGCGCTGGGAAGGCCTCTTGCGCTTCCTCGACGATGGCCGCATCGAGATCGATAGCAACACTGTTGAACGTTCGATCCGTCCTATCGCGCTAAACCGCAAGAATGCACTCTTTGCCGGATCGGACGGTGGCGCCGAGCACTGGGCCTTCGCCGCTTCGCTGGTCGAAAGCGCCAAACTCAACGGCGTCGAGCCGCTCGGCTATCTCACCGACGTCCTCACCAGCATCGTCAACGGCCACCCAAACAGCCAGATCGACGATCTGCTGCCGTGGGCCTACATCCGCGCTCCTGAACTCAGCGCAGTGGTCTGAGAACAATCAAGGTTTGGAGCGCGGGAGCTCGCCCGATCCGAGGAACGGCTGCTCATTCCGATGATCGCGCATGGGTGGAGGCGGAACTGAAGGACGTCGGTGATCAAGCTCTGATGCGCGGATTGGCTACCGCATTCCCGATTGTGCGTCCGGGGCTGTTCCTATCTTACTGCGGGCGTCGGACAAATTGCCGGCCACAAAGCGTCTGACGGGCATTCCCCTGCCGGGGTCCCGCCTCCGCCCATGCGCGAGATGAAAGCCACCGTAGCGGTCTACGATTTGGTCGCCTGGGCCTCCCTTGCAACAGCCCACATGAAGCCGGCCAGTTCACGGGCGATCGCTGTGCACACCACCGTTGTCCTCTTGCCTCGTCCGCTCAACATTCGATAGCGGGCGGTCAGCCGTGTTTGAGCCTTCCATGCGATCTCGCGCACCTTCGGTGAAGCTTGCTCCAACCGGTACAGCTTCGCCTTGCCCACTTTTGGCGGATGCCGGTAGGTCCACGCGCTCTCGACCAGCATATGGCGAACCCGGCCGTTCCCCGCCTTGGTGATGCCGCCCCGTCTAACTGTCTCACCGGTCGATCGTTCGCCAGGAACAAGGCCAAGATAACCCATGAGCTGGCGCGGACTCTCGAACCGCTGCACGTCGCCAACCTCGGTGGCGAATGTCACGGCAACGATCAGGTCTACGCCCCTCAGGGTCTGCAGTGCCCGGACGATCGGCGCTAGTGACCAAGCAGGAACGAACTCCTTTATCACACGCTCCAGGCGCTCGACCCGCTCTTTCGACACGCGCACCGCTTCGACCATTTCCTGGAGTGCGATCTGATGCGCGGGATGATCGAACGGCTGCTCCTGCAGCCAGCGTAGATAGCGCATCGTCCAGCCCTTCTTGCGCGGATAGATACGGCCGTGCTTGAGCATGAAGGCGCTCACATGCTGCCGGTGAACGCGCAGCGTCTCGACTGCAGCTGTCCGGGCGCGGACAAGATCCCGCATGGCCTCGTGACTTCCATCGGGTACCCACACCGCCGTCAGTTCGCCGGCGCGCAGCAGTCTGGCCAGGGAAAGAGCATCCCGGCGGTTTGTCTTCACCCGGTCGCCGGGCTTCGTTGGGATCAGCGATGGGGCGACCACCATGCATTCATGGCCGAGCGATCGGATTAGCCGATAGAGACCATAGCCGGTCGGGCCGGCCTCGTAGCAGAAATACACCCGATCAAACTTGGCGGCGATCCGCTGGACAACACGGCGCATACTCATGTCCGACGCATCAACCTCGCCGAAGAAGCGAACCTCTCCTTCCCGGCCGGCATCCGCAACCGCGATGGCGTTCTTCAGTTTCGCGACATCGATTCCGACAAATGCTTCCCTATAATCTGCCACGGCTCGTCCTCCTGTGATGAGGATCGGCTCGGCCCGCCCGAGCAACCCTCGGACGCGCAGTGTAGGGCGAGCCACCTCATCAAACAGAGGCGGACATACGGTCTTACGAGGGGCAGGCCATCCCATAATCACGAAGCGCTCGAAATTGGGGGGGCGAGCAGCTAGCCGGATAATTCATGGGGGTTGGCGGATGTGGTGCAAGCCGTTGAAATAAAAACGTAGGATTTGGTTGCTTACGCCAATCCTAATCATTTCCGGAGACCACACCCGCCATGAACGATCCTACGCTGCCGCTGAGCGGTTTGTCATCTGTCGGAGGCAAGTCCGTCGTCGCCCGTTTCGACGGCGGCATGCTGTCGTCCAACAGTGGCGTTCTGGCTCTGGCCGAGGTGGAGAAGCGGCTGCGGGTGGCGGAGCGTCTGGCGCGCTCGTCCAGGGGGCATGCACGGGGCATGTCGGTTTCTGATGGAGGTGCCGTTCAGACAATTCGCCGCCCAGCGCTTTGCCTGGAATCGTCGCATACTCGAAGGAGCCACCTTGCGACTCGCCTCGCTCGATCACGAGGTTCGCTGTAAACCGTCCCTGAGACAATCGGCGTATCCGCGGCGCCGCAGACTGCCTCGTTCCGCGAGTTTCGACATTCACTCTCTCTGACGGTTCTCGCATCTCGTCGCCAGATGACGACGATATAAAAACTTCATTTGACGCAACGCGCTGGGACGGTTGAATGTCGCCTCCTGACCCAAAGCCCGGAACGTTGAGCGACAGCCTCTGACTTCGGTCCGATCCATATTGTTGCGAACCAAACCACTGCATGGCAAATCATTGAGGTGAGATATGGCGACGATGTCCTCAGCTATTCCTCTGACGGGTGTTCCGTTCCCGAGATCCGAGTACGAGCGCCGGTGGCGTGACGTGATGGCGGCAGTGGGGAGCGCGGGGTTGGACGCTCTTGTAGTGACCGCCCATGGCCATCTTCGGTATCTTAGCGGATACGATGGCAGTGGCGGATACTTCGCACCATTTCCTCTGGTCATGGTGCCTGGTCGATCGCCAACATATGTCGTACGACAGTATGACGAGCAAGCGGTTCGTTCGTATAGTTGTATTGATGAGATCGTTATTTATACGCACCAGCAAGATTTTGGGAAAGTGTGTGCCGACGTGCTTCGTCGGTATGGCTTGCAAAGCAAGAGGGTCGGTTTTGAGCTTGGCTGCTGGAACCTCTCGTTGGCAGATGTCAATGCGCTTCAGGCGCAGCTTCCTGGCTTAACGATCGCGGATGCGACTCGGTTGGTTTCTTCGGTGGCAGCGGTAAAGGGCGAGCTAGAACTCGAGTGCATGCGCGACGCAATGCGCATGACTGACCTAGCAGTGCGAACCTTCCAAAGCTCGCTACGCGAAGGTGTTACCGAACTGGAAATGGCAGCGACTATGGCGGCGGCCGTCAGGGCAGACGCCAGCAACGCTGGCGGGGAGGTTGGGCTTTCTGGCGGTACCATTTTGCTCGGGGAACGGACGAAGTTGCCGCATGCCCCCCCATCTCGGCATCCAATTAGTAATAACGAGCCGGCTTTTCTGGAAATCGGCGCATCAAAACACGGGTACACCGTAGGGATGGTCCGGTGCGCTGTGCTTGGCCGACATCCTGAGGCTGAGTCTTTGCACAGTTTGGCCGAGGAGGTCATTGAGGCCCTGGTTGCCGCAGTTAAGCCGGGTATCTCCGCGGCGGCAGTCGATGCTGCTGGCCGTGAGGTGCTGAAGCGATCTGGGAGAAAGGGAGTGTTTCGTCAACGAACTGGATACCAGACTGGCATCAATTGGACTGAACGCGGTGACTTGAGCTTGGAGCCGGGGGCGGAGGATATACTGAAGCCCGGTATGACCTTGCACATGCCAAATATATTGTGCAGTGAAAACGGCTACTTATTCGGAGCTGGCGCTCACGTGCTGGTGATAGAGCATGGTGCGGAGCTACTGAGCCAAACGCCACCTACGCTCTATCGCGCATGATGCTTAGGCCTGTCGAATCAAGTCGAAGATGAAGGGTGGGGAGCGGGGCGCAGCTCGGAGGGGCTCCGGGAACTTTCTCGGACCATGGCTTGAGGACCTTGTGGAAGCAATCGCGTCACTCGGGATTTCTTGAATCTGAGCCTTCTGGGCTCCGGCCTGGGGCTATTTCGTCGGGCCGGGCTATAGGAACGAAATCGAACCGGGGCTGAATGTCGGAATTACATCCGCTCAATGCTTTGTCCCGTGGATTTCAACAAGCTCTAGGCGGATCCCGATACCCCGAACCGCGAACGCAAGTGACGGCTGCCCACCTGTCTTCGAACTCGTGTCACGGCGCTACGAGAAAGGATCGATCCTGATCGCCTCCAACCGCTCCGTGGGCGAATGGGGAAGGTGTTTGGCGACCCCGTTGTGGCCACCCCGATTCTGGACCGCCTGCTTCACAGTCAACGGTGATCACCATCCGCGGCGACAGCTCCCGTCTCCGCGAAAAGCGTCGGTCCCGCCTTCTGCAGAAGACCGGACCTCTGCTCTGATCCCCGATAACTGGATCGTTTTTGGTTAGGAGTTTTTCGCTGTATTTTCCTGGCTGGGAGAAGGAGGCGGAAGACGATGAAAGCATCGAAGTTTTCGGACGCGCAGAAGGCGTTCATTTTGAAGCAGGGCGATGACGGTGTGACCGTGGCGGAGATCTGCCGCAAGGCCGTGTCTGGGCTATGGATTTTGTTCATGACCAGCTTGCGACGGGCAAGAAGCTGCGCATCCTGACCATCATCGACACCCATTCGCGCTATTGCCCGGCGACCGATCCGCGCTTCACGTATCGCGGCGAGGATGTGGTTCAGACCCTCGAACGCGTATGCGGCCAGATTGGCTATCCGAAGACGATTAGGGTCGACAATGGCAGTGAGTTTATCTCGCGGGATCTCGATCTGTGGGCTTACGCCAACGACGTCACGCTCGACTTCTCACGGCCGGGAAAGCCCACCGACAACGGCTATATCGAGGCCTTCAATAGCAAGCAGGGCCGAATGCTTAAACGCGCACTGGTTCCTGACGCTTGCAGATTCCCGTGAAAAGTTGGAGGATTGGCGTCGATACTACAATGAGGTTCGTCCTCACAGTGCGATCGGATATAAGGTCCCGATCGCACTGCAAAATCCCGGTGGCGCTGCCAGCCCGTTACCGTGATCGCAGCCGGAAAACTCCAGCTCCCGGCGCTCCAAACTTCGGTCTCAGAGCACCGACGCTTGAACCCAATGAAACTTCAAACCAGTGAAGGGGGTCAGTTCCTCAATTCGCCAAAGCGATCAAATCCTCACTCGCTTGACATCGGGACCGCGATCATGAAAGGCCCAGTGCCTCTACCATCGTCGCCGCCATTGTCGGCGGCGTGGTCAGCGGAATCCGCAGTCGCACCTTGCCCACCGCTGGTGGTGCCGCCCGCACCGAAGCGCGACAGGCTTATCGGGAACCACGACAACTTCGGCAAAGCCCGTCTGGCGGGTGCTCAGATCAGGCTGGTCGCGATATCGTACTGACGCGCTATTGGCGTCCCGGTGGGCCCGGGCGCAAAGCCGCGGCCAGATCCGGTACTGATCCTCTTCACTCCACCGACGACGACGACGCTCAGGCCCGGTCAATAACATGGCTCATGCTGTGCCGCAAACTACGCTCGTAAGGACGACCTTAAAAGCACAGCCTCGCTACCGTGCCATGCTCGCGCAAGGCGGCCCTCGCCGGAGGTACGGTGCAGACGGGAGCCACGAAAGAGGCCCAGCGGGCAGGAATAGAAGCCGCTCGGGCACAGGAGGACCGCTACAGGCAAGCCAAGTCATGAACGGCCCGCCTCCGGACGGTCGCCGACATGCTTGGCGACGAACGTCCGCCGTTGCCAGGGCGTCAGGGCTCACCCGCCAGACAGTGTTGCGGAAGAGTCTGCGGCGGCCGAGAAAAGTACTTGCTGCTTGGGGCATGTAGCAGAGCGCAGAGATGGCTTACACGTTGGCAACGACGTTGATCGCCCTTTACGCATATGCGGAGAGGTGGCAGTCGTAAGGATGCGCGTCGGTCGGTAGCCTCTGGGAGGGGCACGGGGCCGGCCTTTCCATGTCCGGTTTCGCACATCCCGGCTTCGATATCGAAGTCGCCGAATGGGCGACGCCAAAGGCACCGCGCGGCCTTCTAACACGCAAATCCCGACTGCCGTCCATCGGTTGACGCTTTATCGACGACCAGGCCTCGATCAGCATGCCGTCGACCGAGAAGTGATCCGTCGACAGAGCTTCTTGGGTGCGCCAGCACCGCCGCCAGGAACTTTGCAGCGATGTCGCCCTCCAGCAGCCGATCACGGTTCTTGGAGAACACCGAATGATCTAGGCCGTATCGTCGACGCCAATCCCGACTAACCAGCGTCATATTCCAGCCGTCCATCGACAGCCGCTATGAGCGAATCGAGTAGAACGCCTGCAAAAGGTAAGCGCTGCACCACGGCACCTTGCAATGGGCTGATGAACATGGAGCTTTCGCGCCATGACATTGGAACATGCAGGGGGCGATGTGGTCGCCGAGTTAAGCGGTGCGGCGGCGGCCGAAGATCGTGCAACGATGCCCGGCCGCGCGCGGCAACGGAGGCTGTGGAGTTGCGCCGAGAAGCGCGCGTTGGTCGACCTGGCGAGCGCGGCGGGGTCGTCGGTGACCGAGGTCGCGCAAGCGTTCGGCGTAGCCCC
>NZ_ATYO01000060.1 GCF_000427725.1 Mesorhizobium sp. WSM3224
ATAAGACGGGCTTCGGTAACGGGCCTCGTCTTGTCAATCCCTCGTAACTTCGTCCGCTGCCGGGGTCTTGCTTCTGTCCGCAGTCGGCGCTTTTGGCCGCTGCCTGATGGGATCTGATCGGGATCGGCCAATCTAGGGACGCGCAGTCATAAAACGAACTGCTCCGGTCTTAGCGGCCTAACCGGGTCCACCGTCCCGGCAAGGGACGTCGTAACGGCAGGATCTGGTGTCGATGCCCGCCGTGTTCCTCCTTATCCTTTTCCTCTCATCGAACGCTTCACGACACAACTGCCGCAGGACGGCCTGTCGGGTAGAAAGCGCTCAGCGCTGCGCATCATCTGGTGCAGAACCACCCGCAGCTTGCGCGCAAGTGCAACCTTGGCCTTTCGCATCCCGGCCCGCTTCGCCACCGCAAGCGCCCAGGACTTCAAGGCCGAGCCCTTGACCGGTCGCGTCAGTATCACGTTGGCCGCCTCGTAGAGCGCCACACGCACCCCATGGTCGCCGACCTTGGAGATGCGCCCCGTCACGTCGGTCTCACCAGACTGGTACTTCCTCGGCGTCAGGCCGAAATGGGCGCCCACCATCCGGGACGAGCGAAACCGCGACGGGTCGTCGATGGCCGCCGAAAATGTCAGCGCTACCAAAGCCCCGACCCCCGGCACGCTCATCAGGTTGCGCACCTGCCCGTCGCGACTTGCCAACCCGACAAGACGCTTCTCGATCGTCTTGAACTCGCACAGCAGCACCGCTCGGGTCTTGAGAAGAGCCTCGGCAATCTGCTGCAGCGTGTCATGATGGGCGACCAGTTCGCGAACCCACCGCTCAAACGTCTTCGGCGTCGTCGGGCCAACCTTCAGGCCAAAGCCGCGCAAGACCCCGCGGATGCTCATCTCGACATCGTGCCGCTTCGACTGCAGGAGCTTGCGCGTGGTCAGCAGGACGCGGACCTCCGTGCCGGCAGTGACTTGCAGTGCACGGGGCGGAACCAGCCAAGCCGCATGAGCTGCGCAATGCCGCGCGCATCTTTGCGATCCGTCTTCACCGGCATCGCCTTGAAGGCGTCGCGCACGTGGCGCGTCTCGAGAAGCTCCACTGCCAGGCCGGACGCCTGCAGCCCAGCAAACAGCCATTGCGACAGCGGGCCTGCCTCCAGGCCAATCCGCGCAAGCGGTACTTCGAGCGCCGCAAACCAGGCGATCAGCGCCTCCGGCCACCGACGCTTCCCGCACGATCTTGCCCCGCCCATCAACCACACAGACACTTGAGCATTTCAGAGCGACAACGCGATCACGGCCAGTTGGCCGGCATGAAGATTGGTCCGCCTCGCGGACCTTAGAAAAGATTGGCCGACCAGACTCAGGTAGAGAGCCTGTTGGCCAGAAGATCGCGTTGACGGATAGCCTCGGCGAGGATCGCGTCCTGATCCATTGTGGTGAGTCGGCCTTTCTCCATCACGATCCTGCCGTCGATGATCACCGTATCGACAGGGATCATCGACGACGAAAGTGACAACAGGATTCCTGTATCGTCACGCCAGGACAGGTGGGTGATGTCGCGGGCTTCCCTTATCACCACGTCCGCGCGTTTGCCGACCGTGAGACTGCCCAATTTGTCGCCGAGCCCAACATTGTTCGCCGCATCAATCGTCTGCATATAAAATGGATCGGCGTCATTCAATCGTTCCCCGAAAGACGCGGAAAGGTAAAGACCTAGAAGCCCGGCAATTCCAATCGGATGGATCAAGGTTGTATCGACGCCTAGCGATACACTGACTCCGTTCTTATAGAGATACGGAAACCAGCACTTATGTGGCGGCGTCACTCTATAGCCCAGCGCGTTGTTGGGACACCATGAGAGGCCGGGCTTATTCAGCAGGATGAGCTCGATGTCCTCTTCGTCGAGGACGTTCATGTGCGCCAGCGTGGTGTTTGGATTCAGCGCCCCTAGCCTGTGCATACGCACCGCGCCTGAGTCACCCCGCTTTTTCTTTTCTTCCCTAACGAATTCCGGCACGAAGGATTGATGCTGCCAAAATACCACATTTGACTCGGTGGCCAGCTTAACCGCTTCCCGAGTGAGATCATCCGTGGCCGTTCCTTCTCCATAGAGACAGACATATCCTCGCACCAGAGCATTCTCATCCTTGTTTCGGGCAATCTCGCGTTTGCACTGATCAATGACGCGACGGGCATCAGCGGGAGCGCGCTTCTTGACCTCCTCAGATACCATATGCGGCCAATATTCTTCGTAGGTGGATAGGTCATCCCAGCCATTTGGCGCAGAGACCATCGCGCGGACCCCACATTTCGTCATAGATTCGGCAAAGGCATCCGTCTCAAAAACCGTTCCCGGCTCAAAAAACAGCGTGAACCCACGCTGCAATACCGAACACGCGGCCGCTGCGGAATACGCTGCTGTAATTGTCGGATTGGTTGCAGCCTTGAGCGACGTGTAGTTCAGCTTCGTCTTTGCACCGGTCTGCGGTGAGAATGGCGCGCCATGATACGCCATGCCCGTCATGTGTAGGTGTGTTTCAATTAGACCAGGGTGCACCAAAGCGCCACCCGCGTCGATTTTTCGAGACGCCTGATACGACGACAACATCTCGGACTCATGGCCGACGCCAACGATGATGCTATCCTTGATGGCAACGGCACCGGGCCGATAGTGCGGCTTGCGTCTGTCTCCAGTGAAGACATCCCCATTCACGATGAGAATGTCGGCGGTCTTCATTTGCGTGCCTTCCATGCAATCTTCCCAATTTTTCTTGGCTATCAGCTTGATCTCGCCGCGGCGCCTGTCTTGACAGCGTCGGGTCAACAGCCACAATGCCTATCTTTGTGAGCTAGAGGTGTTTGAACGGCAACGTTTTGCCTGTTATGCGTGGCACGTGAAAGTTATGCGCGATTCTTGCTCCGCAATCCATTGCCCCGAGCTGCCCGCGCAGCTTTAGTCGCGAAGGGAGCGCCGCTCCGCGCGGAGGTTTCGTTCAAACACAAAATTACTGGAAGGCAGCAGCGGATGGGAAATGCTATCCTGCGAGGCCAAGTCCGCGGCTTTCCTTCATATCGGCCGTCGCGCGACGATCTCGCCGCCGACAACGGTGGCGCAGACAGGCTGGCCCAACAGCGCCGCAACGTGCTTCACGGCAGATGCGGGACAGATCGTCGCGTTTCAGATGACGGCGCCGGCGTCATATCCCTCCTGTCCAGCGGTGCAGCCAAGATTGGCGTAGATCTTGCGCGTGACGAACTCCGCTGCGTATCGATTCACAAAGTTCTTGCCGGAGGTCTCAAGTGGATCAGCCTGCGGCGCGTTCGGCGCCTTCGTCAGTAGCCACAGACGAAACTTCTCGATGCAAATGTCGCCATCCCGCCCCAAAATGATCGATGATTCACCCGCCGCAGGAATCTGAGTGGCCATCGTAGTCCGGTGGATCTAATAATTGCGAGAAGTCTGCTACTGTCTGTTGCATGCCCTTGTTCCACAGATCTTTTGGGTGCCGCAACGCTTACGCAGGCGAAGATTCCGTTAGGATACCGCTCTCTGGATAGCTTTTTGTGCCGCCTCCCAAATCTCCCCGACACTACACAGGTTACGCTATTTGATTTCTGGAAGGCCTGACGCGCAAGATTGCTGACAATCCCTTCGCTAATCAAGACCGCATGTGTCATCGGGTTCGTTACCTGCGAAACCGTATCTGCACCCGAGGTCGTTGCGCTGTGAAGAGGGGATCTGGCTGAAACGTCACACACCAGCGAGGGCATTTCCTTGACTATTCCGGCTGTCAGAGTTCTCGAAACCCCTGATTGATAACCAAAAAGTTGTCTCCGCTTCCAACGGGAATGAAAATGAAATCGGCATGCGGTCCCGCATCTCCCAAGCAATTTCGAAGTCAATTGTCTTGTAGCCTTCGAGACCCCAAGGAGGGTTGGTCGCCGGCGCCGGCAGCGAGCTCTTCGATGGAAACCGAGTAGTTTCTTTCTCGCTTCAGCAGCGCTCCGTGTTCCGTCCAGTTCATTGCAATGGCGGTTCCGCTGTAGGCTCGGACTTGCTGACGATAGAGTTCGGGCGTTCCATGGGGGAATAGCACGACGCTCTTGAGTCCGCCCGCGGCTGCGGACACTCCGTGGTTTCCGGTCCAGCTTGCGACGATCCCTTTGAATTCATAGTGCGTGGCCAGCGTCCCGTTGACGCTGTTCAGCCGATCTTGAACGACCACGATGGATTGCCTGACTCATTCTTTAATGCCAGATTTGGCAAATCAAGCGTCTGCGC
Source organism: Mesorhizobium sp. WSM3224 (assembly GCF_000427725.1). Taxonomy (GTDB): domain Bacteria; phylum Pseudomonadota; class Alphaproteobacteria; order Rhizobiales; family Rhizobiaceae; genus Mesorhizobium. The sequence goes on from NZ_ATYO01000060.1 coordinate 4,282, forward strand.
GAATCGCGTCGAGCGTATAGTGGCAGTTTGTCCTTCACCAGGGACGCCGGTTGCGCGCCCACCGGAACCGGAAGCCTTGAACGATACCGCCATGTGCCGGGGGAATTTCGGCCCCCCCCACGCAACTGGCCTGGGCAAAAGTTGGTTGGCCTGCGCCCTTGGCCACGAGGCCTGTCGGGATAATCGATCGGTGCTCTATCATCGCGTACCGCGTCTCTTTGAGGCGCTGGCGCGCTGCGACGGCCGCTATGGCCGCATGCTCAAGACGCTCGGGCGCGTTCAACTCCTCGTTCTTGACGACTGGGGGTTTGTCGGTCTCAACGACATCCTGGAAATCCTCGATGATCACCGAGCGTGGGATCCCGACAACATCGTGCCAGTGTTCCACGGGGATTTGGCTTGTGACGATTGTGGGCGCGCGGCCGTGGCGTCGACAAAGCCCAAAGATACGCGGGAAATGAGTCATGAGGCGGCAGCCGCATCGAGCTGTTCCCGCGCTATCAGCGCTCGGAGCAGCGGGCGTCTCGAGCGACTGGCGTTACAGCAGTTTACGATGTTGCAAGACTGCGGCTGGTCCGAGAGGCTGGGACAGGTTGATCTACGGCGACTCGTTATACGAACATTGCTATTCTAGGCCGCTTGCACGCTATTCTGGCGGCGCAAAGCACGTGATGTTGTTCAGAACCTAACAGCGGTAGAAAACATGTCAAGTTCAATACAACCCGGACATCTTGGCACTTTGCGTATTTTCAAAGAAGAATGCTGCGCTTACTCGCACTGAGAGCGCTGGCACGATCTTTGCTAATTCGGTGTTGGCAACACTGACGAGAACTGATTGCAGGCAGACGCCTCCGTTGAACTCACGTGCCCCCGTCAGCAAGAAATAAATGTACTTAGGAAGATACATGGAAGGCACGCAAGTGAGCCGACATTCTCATCGTGAATGGGGACATCTTCACTGGAGACGGACGCAAGCCGCACTAAGATGATAGAGTCCTTCCACACGGCTATGTTACATGTCAGCGCATTCGCCTACATCGATCAAATCGGAACGCGCTCGGATGACTTGGGTTCCGTTTCACCTGCGGAGGAATCCTGTTGCCGAGGTTGTCGAGTCTCCGACAGGTTGATCACGCCCCGCTCTCGGTTGCACGCTGTAGGCATGGACGACATCTAAAGAACTCTCTGGCCTCTTTTAGAGGGATTGGGACGACTTTTGAAAGTGCTTTCTCGCGAAGCTAGCACGAGCAAGAGGCGTATTGTGCCGGCGGCTGGAATCACGATCATGGGACACGGAGAGAAACCGGCGTGTCAGCCCTGCTACATTCCAAAAGGACGCTCCCGCGAATGAAATCGTGCGCGATGACGTAACGTCAGACGCGAACGAACCGTCCCGAACGGGCCAGCATCACTTTCTTACACGCAGCACAAATCAGGATTGATCACAATGACACAGACGGCAACTCAGCCGAAATCCGCTCAGAGGGAGCCCTCCAACGACTCGCATGACGTGGGCATCAGGGCGTTCTACGCTGGGCGCGGAGCTGGCCAAGCGCCAATTGTCTCGCATGGGAAGGGTATCTTCTTATGGGATACCAACGGCAAGCGATATCTCGACGGTTCCTCTGGCGCAGCTGTCGTCAATCTCGGCTATGGCAATGAGCGGGTCCGCGACGCCATGATCGAACAAGCCAACCGCGTCAGCTACGCTGTCCGCACCGCATTCACCAGCGAGCCGACCAATAGGCTCTGCAGGATGATTGCGGATCTCGCGGGTCCGGGATTTGATCAAACGCTCTTGGTGTCTGGCGGTTCGGAGGCCATCGAATCGGCCCTCAAGCTCGCGCGCCAATACGCTGTAGTCACTGGCCAGAAGAAACGCTGGAAGATCCTTGCGCGTATGCCAGGCTTTCACGGCTCGACGCTCGGCGCTGCCGCGGTCAGCGGCGATCCGGATCGCGATGAGATGTTCGGCCCGATCATGCGGATAATGCCGAAGGTACCCGCGCCATGGAGCTACCGCATCCCCGAGGGCTACACCGTCGATTCCTATGCCGACCATTGTGCGGATGAGCTTGAGAGACAGATTCTCGCTGAAGGCGAGGAAACGGTGCTCGCATTCGTCATGGAGCCGGTCGGCGGCGTTGCCACCGGCGCCTTGGTTGCGCCGGATCACTACTATTCGAAGGTCCGGAAGATTTGCGATCGCTATGGCGTTTTATTGATCTTCGATGAGGTCATGTGTGGCGCCGGCAGAACGGGAACCTTCCTGGCTGCCCATCATTGGCCGGATGCCCTGCCTGATCTCGTCGTGTGCGCTAAGGGTTTGAGCGCAGGCTACACGCCGCTTGGCGCCATGATTGCCCCCAACAGGATTGTCGACAAGGTCGTCGAGTCGGGCGGCTTCCTGCACGGCCACACCTATTCCGGTAACCCGCTCTCCTCGGCAATCGGTATCGCGGTTCTCCAGGAAATGCTGGACCACGATCTAATGGGTAACGCCCAGAGGATGGGCATCGTGCTGCGGCGAAAGCTCAACGCGCTGAAGGATCGGAGCACAACCATGGGCGACGTACGGGGGTTGGGTCTCCTCAACGCAGTGGAAGTCGTTCAGGACAAGGCCACCAAGGCGATTTTCCTCGGCGCGAAGCAGGCGTCCACTCGCATCTCGAACATTGCTTCCGATCTCGGCTTGCTCATCTATGCACGCCGTGCCGCTAGCGGAAAGTTTGGGGAATGCTTCCTGGCAGCTCCGCCGCTTATCATCAGCGAGGCGGAGATCGATCTCTTCCTGGAGCTTCTCACAGAGACGTTCCGGATCTTTGACAACGAGATCCGCTGAGCCGCGCGCGTCTTCGTTCGACAGCCCAATTCAC
>NZ_ATYO01000061.1 GCF_000427725.1 Mesorhizobium sp. WSM3224
TTGACCAGCTTGCCGGGGATCATCCAGTTGGCGAGGTCGCCGTTCTCGGCCACTTCCATGGCGCCTAAGATCGCCATTGCGATCTTGCCGCCGCGGATCATCGCAAAGCTCTGGGCAGAGTCAAAGAAGGCCGAATGCGGCAGCGCCGTCACCGTCTGCTTGCCGGCATTGATGAGGTCGGCGTCGATCTCGTGCTCGGTCGGGAATGGACCGATGCCAAGCAAGCCATTCTCCGACTGCAGCGTCACGTGAATGCCGTCTGGAATATGATTGGCGACGAGCGTCGGAATGCCGATGCCAAGATTGACATAGGTGCCGTCCTCAAGCTCGCGCGCGGCCCGCGCCGCCATCTGGTCCCTGTCCCAGGCCATCTGTCACCTCCCCTTCAAGCCGCAGCACGCGTCGTGCGCTGTTCAATGCGCTTCTCGTGCTTGCCCTCAATTAGGCGATGCACATAGATCCCCGGCAGGTGGATCTGGTCAGGCTCCAGACTGCCGACGGGAACGATCTCCTCGACTTCGGCGACACAGGTCCTGCCGCACGTGGCAGCCGGCGGGTTGAAGTTGCGCGCTGTCTTGCGGAACACCAGGTTGCCCGAGGCATCTGCCTTCCAGGCTTTCACAATTGACAGGTCGGCGACGATGCCGGTCTCAAGCATATAGGTTTCCCCGTCGAAGACCTTGTGCTCCTTGCCCTCTGCCACGACGGTCCCCACGCCGGTCTTGGTGTAGAAGCCGGCGATGCCAGCGCCGCCGGCCCGCATGCGTTCAGCCAGCGTCCCTTGCGGATTGAACTCAAGTTCCAGTTCCCCGCTCAGATACTGGCGCATGAACTCGGCATTCTCGCCGACATAAGAGGAGATCATCTTCCTGATCTGCTTGGTCTTGAGCAGCACGCCAAGCCCAAAGTCGTCGACGCCGCAATTGTTCGACGCGATCGTCAGCTCCTTCGTACCCGCTTGCCGAATGCCACCGATCAACAGCTCCGGGATGCCGCAGAGGCCGAAGCCGCCGGCAGCAATGAGCATCCCGTCAAACAACAGGCCGTCAAAGCGCCGCTCCGGCGTCGGCATGGATCTTATTCATGTAACTCTTCACCCGTTCGGTCGCCGCTTCATCGTCAAGGGGCAACTCCTTTTTGCAATCGTGCCAATTCAACAGGTATCCGTGCCTTTCGCGCGCGAGTTGGCTCGCGGGACTACATACACATAACGTTAGTCGGATCGGCCACCGCGCCCTAGCCGTCTAGAGTTATTCCGGGATGGAAAAGATTTGTGATCTGAGCCATTCCGTTCAATTACACCGCGTCCTGGTGAGAGGGGCACTGAAACGCGCTCGGCTGCGACAGTTTCATCTGAGGTTCTGGGCGGCCCGGCGGGTTCATATGCAGCGGTGGCCGCACTATCGACAGCGGGCTCGATAGGACGATCGAGATGATCGACGAAGTCGATGAGAACCCCGTAAGCTTAACACAGGATGTATTCTTTGCTTACCGGCACCGGCGAGGTTCTACTTGCTCGCTCGCCTCACCAGATCGATCCATAGAGCAATTCCGTAGGGCAGTGCGTCGTCGTTGAAATCGTACTCGGAATGATGGAGGGGAGCGGTCGTGCCGTTGCCCATGAAGATGAACGCGCCGGGCCTGGCCCTTAGCATGTAGGAAAAATCTTCCGCGATCATCAGGGGCGCTAAGTCGCGCTTAACAGCGGTATCTCCAGCAACATGCGCGGCGGCCGCCGCAAGAATGCACGCCTGGGCCGGATGATTCACCGTCGGCGGATAGCCACGGCGGTAGTCGAATTTTGCTTCAGCGCCAAACGCTTGGGCAATAGAGGCGATTATGGCTCGCATTCGGCTTTCAACAATGTCGCGGCTGGTGTCCGAGAAGGCGCGGACAGTACCCTTGAGCACAGCCTCGGTTGGAATGACATTGTAGGCTGCGCCAGCTTCTATGGACGTGACCGAAAGCACGACCGGGTCAGCGGGGTTGACGCTTCTTGAGACGATCGTCTGCAGCGCGCCGACCACGTGGTTGGCGATCACGATCGGATCGACGGTTTCGTGCGGCTGGGCCGCATGGCCGCCTTTGCCGATGATTTTGATATCGAAACGGTCGGCTGCGGCGAGCATGACGCCTTCTGAGATGGCGAATGTGCCGATGGCCATGGCTGGCATGTTGTGAAGCGCGTACACCTCTTCGATGCCAAAGCGTTCGAAGAGACCGTCTTCGGCCATTACCTTGGCGCCGCCACCGCCCTCCTCCGCAGGCTGGAAAATCGCAACGAGGGTGCCGGTAAAGGCGCGGGTCTTGGCAAGCTGGTTCACGGCGCCAAGCAGGATCGCCATATGGCCGTCATGGCCACAGGCATGCATGCGTCCAGCATCGGCTGAGGCGTAGGAGAGGCCCGTCGCCTCAATTATGGGCAGAGCGTCCATGTCGGCGCGGATGCCGATGGTCCGACTCGCCGGCGCGGTTCCGCCCCGGATCACCGCGACAACTCCGCTTCGACCGATGCCAGTCACAACTTCATCACACCCAAACCCCCGCAGGAGTTCCGCAACGCGTGCGGCCGTGCGGCCTACGTCGAACAGAAGCTCCGGGTGGCGATGGAAATCGTGGCGCCATTCGATGGCTTGTCTGCGTAGCGTCTCGGCTGTCTCGAAGGCATTGGAGGTCACAGTGCCCTCGAAGGCAAGTGTAGCATCGATGTAGGGGACATAACGGACTCTCGCTTCTTGGTTCAGACCAGGTGAATTTGTGTTTGCGTGGTAATCGAGAGCAATTTGCCTTTCTCGCCAGTCACCCTCGTCGTCCACACCGAGGTGCGGCTACCCAAATGAATTGGCGTGCATTCGCCATGCAGTTCATCTCCTGCGTCGCTTCCTATGAAGTTGGTTTTTGATTCCAAGGTGGCCGTACGCTGCCCCGGCTGTAGAGATTGAAGGGCACCAATTCCACCAAGGCAATCTGCCAAAGCCATCAGTACACCGCCATGTACTGTGCCAACCGAATTTCGATGAGCGTCGGTGATAAGGATATGTGCCGTGATCCGCTGGGAAGTGACTTCATCGAGTACAATGCCGATAGCCTTTTGGAACCCATGGAGCGGTATTTGACGCAATTCTTCTTCAGTCCATGCCCCCGCAGCAGCCCGAATGGGGCCAGATAAGCTTGTATTCATCTGGATGTCTCGGGTCACGTGTTCCGAAGGAATCCGGAATGCAGGGTGCAGATTTCCTTAAACGCCCTCACGTAGCTGTCCATGTCGTCGTCGGTGGTGGCGAGAGACAAGTTGATCGTGCCCCGGCGAGATGTATAGAATTGCCTCTTTAGCAATTCAAGATGAACGAGCTTCCTTTGCTTCGCACTTGTTCGGATGTCGCTGGGCCGTCTGACTTCATTCGGCTGAAAGTGTATCGAAATGATTGTTCCGTATCCCCCCAGTTGAATAGGCAGATCGGCGCCTTGCGCCACCTCAATCAGCCGTCTCCGCATTGCTGCGGCCTTTGCATTGGCCCCATTGATAGCCCTAGGCGTAGCAACCTTGCTGTAGCCGATATGGCCAGCTGCCATCGAAAGGATATTGTTGTTGAAAGTTCCGCCATGGGGAATTGCACCTTCGCGATTTGCGTCGAGCAGGTCCATGATCGCAGCCGCCCCACCGAAGGCGCCAAAGCTGGCGCCTCCACCGAGAAATTTTCCCAATGTCGTCAGGTCGGGACTGATGCCGAAGACTTGCTGCAAACCACCTCCCGCCATCCGGGCAGTCTGCACCTCGTCGAATATAAGCAGGGTGCCGTGCCTGGTCGAAAATTCGCGCAGGAACTGCAGAAATCCCGCCTCGGCCAGAACTCCTCCCCCGCTACCCATCATCGGCTCCACTACGATCGCAGCCAAATCGTCTAGAATTCCGGCTGCGGCCGCCTCGACCGATTCTTGGGCATTAAACTCCGCCAATACGACACTATCCATCTCGTAGTTCATTGATTTGCCGCCGAGAAAGCTCAGAATGCTACCGTGATATCCGCCCTTGAAGGCCAGTACTTTGGAACGGCCGGTCGCTTGCCTGGCCAACTGCATGGCAATCAAATTGGCTTCGGTTCCTGAATTGCAGAACCGCACACGATCAATGGAATCAAAGCGGCCGCAAATCTCCCGCGCCAACTTCTCTTCATGAATGTTCAGACCACCAAAACTCAGACCGCTTTCAATGGCGCTGCTTAGCGCCTCAATGATCAACGGATCACTATGCCCATAGAATCCCGCCGTGGAGTCATTGGCGAAATCTGCATACTCATGTCCGTCGAGATCCGTTACGTGGCTACCAGACGCATGCGCGATTGCGAGCGGGAACGGATCGAAATGTAAAACAGTCCGCGTGCTGCCGCCGGGCAACACCTGCGCCGCCCTTGCGACCTGCTCCGCACTTCTCGCATTCCTGGAGCGGTAGTCACGATCGAGGTCCGCAAGCACCTGCTCAAGGCCGCTCGTAACGTCTGCGTTCTGATTAAGCATGAGCTACACCGCCATGTCGTTGAGTTTGAATTTTTTGCGCACTTCGTCCGGGGTGCAAATGTCAATCGACAACAGAGAGAGAATGTCTCTCATGCGTCGTACCTGCTCGGCATTGCTTTTGGCTAGCACACCCTTATCCAGATAAAGATTATCTTCGAGGCCGACGCGAACGTTGCCCCCCATTAAAGAAGCCATCGTGCAGTATTTGAATTGATGCCGGCCGGGAGCGATAATGGACCAGAAATAGTGCTCACCGAACAGATGGCGAGCGATGGTCTGCATGTGAATTACGTTCTCGAAATGCAGCCCGATTCCGCCGGAGAAGCCGAAGATCGTCTGAATGATGAAGGGCGGCTCGATCAACCCTTTGTCGGCGAAATAGGCCAGATTGTAGAGGTGACTGACGTCATAGCATTCACACTCGAAGCGAGTGCCCTGCCCGCCGACATCGCGGATGATTGTTTCGATGCCGTCCTCGGTGTTGGGATAGATGCGGTGCCGGGCGGTGCGGAATTGTTCGACCTCCCACTCGTGCTTCCAAGTGTCGAATTTGCCCAGGATCTGTTCGCGGCCATAGGGTGACAACGAGCCCATGTTAAGAGAGGCCATTTCCGGCTTGAGAGCGACGGCGGCGGCCATCCGATCCTCGATCTTACCGCTGCCACCGGTCGAAATGTTGATAACGACATCAGACCTTGCACGGATATTCGGCACGAAGGCGGCAAAAAGCGCCGGGTCGTAGGACGCGCGGCCGTCGTCGGGATTACGCGCATGCAGATGCACGACCGCCGCTCCGGCCTCGGCGGCAGCGACCGCTTCGTCTTCGATTTGCCTGGCACTTATCGGCAGATGCGAAGACATCGTCGGCGTATGTGCCGAACCAGTCACCGCGCAAGTGATGATCGCTTTGTCAGCCACGTCGAAACCCACTCCATCGTATACAAGAGGATTGAAGCGAGCGTAGGGAAGCCAGAATTTGCGGGCAATGTCGGCGGTTTATTGAAGGGACCGCGATTTTTATGATCGTGTGGCGGGACTGGGCCGCAAAGGGCGCCGTTATTTCACCTCTTACCGCGCCTGCCTGGGCGTGACGCCGAAGGTTTTTCGGAAGGCGAGGTTGAAATTAGAAATGTGGTTGTAGCCCACCTCATACGCCACCTGCTTGAGCGGCATGTTGGTCGTGGCGAGCAGGCGATTGGCCATATCCATACGCTTGCGGGCGCAATATTCAGAGATGGTGAAGCCGAAACGGTCGAGGAACAGGCTCGATAGGACGGCAGGCTGGACGTCCACCCGTTCGGCAAGGAAGCCCACTGTCGGGGTGGTGCGGAAATCTTCGTCGATGATCTTGACTACTAGGTCGAGCTTGATCCTTTCCGCAGCTGATTGGTCGCTGCTCCGGGTGAAGGAGGCCAGAAGCGCATCGCTACCGAGGCAAAGCAATTCATCCGCTTTGGCGAGCAGGAATTCGCGCATGATCGCCGGATGAATGTTCGCCGCCGACACCTGTCGCGCCGCACGCTCCATTTCGAGGGTGAGTGGAAACTCCAGCCAGAAACACGGGCAGTTGGGCTTGGAGATTAGGGCTCGAGCGTCGGAATTCGCGCGGAGCGCGCTATTCACGACGGGCGGCGGCTTTTGCGGCGAGAATCCGACAAGAATGGACGTCTCGGTATCGCCTTGCGACCAGAAACTGGTCTTAACCACGCCCTCCGCATGGTAATAAGCGACAAACTTGGGCAAGTTTAGGTCGTGCCGACCCGCTCCCTTCACCTCGACCGTGCGACGACCATGTAAATGAAAAAGAAAGACTAGCCGCCCGAGACCAGGCTCATGATCCTCAAAGGCTCCCCGCGCCGCGATCTGCTTAGAGGTAATCAGGAGATCATCGTGCTGCGGGAATACGTCCTCGTAGCCTTCGCTGACATCGCTGGGAGGCATCAAACGTATCGCATCCGGTACACCGCCCGGATGGTTGGAGGCCCGGGCAAAACACCTGCCCACCGTCACTCGTTCGAGAATTGCGGTCAAACCGTCTCCTAGTGCAGCAATGTGTACGGTTCTAGCCAGCGAATAGTTGCGCCTCTCAGGGCATTTTTGCAAGCACTAGGTGATGACCTTCTGCAACAATTCTGGAGGATCGGACGCGTGCTCAGAACCCGGCGCGCTCAAGGAGGCGTTTTCTTTGTTTCACCGCCTTCTCGAGGACGGCGCTTTCATCGACCAGAGTTGCATGCCCATGACGCATCACTACGTGGCCATTGATGATGACAGTATCGACCGGGAGGTGCCACCCGAGATGCCGAGGAGATTGTCCGGCGCCCCTGCTGGGGTCTGCGTGATATCCCCGATTTCACGGATGACAATATCGGCGCGCTTGCCCACAGTCAGACTGCCCATTTCAGCATCCAGGCCAAGGCAGCGAGCGGCATCGAGCGTTTGCATGCTTAAGATATCAGCGCCAGAGA
>NZ_ATYO01000062.1 GCF_000427725.1 Mesorhizobium sp. WSM3224
CCTTCACCTTTCGGTTGGTGACGGTTTCGATCCGGGCGTGGCCATCGGTCCTCTGATCGACGGGCATGCCCTGGCCAAGATCGAATCCCATATAGCCGATGCCGTAGCAAAGGGCGGCACAATTCAATGCGGAGGTGAGCGCATCGGGAAAGCAGGCACGTTCTTCCAACCGACGGTCCTCACCGATATTTCCAGCGCGATGGCCCTCGCGCAAAAGGAGACGTTCGGGCCTTTGGCTCCGATCATTCGGTTCGAAGACGCGGATCGAGTCGTGCACGAGGCCAACGACACGATCTACGGGCTTGCGGCTTACTTTTATGCGTCAAATCTCATGCGCGTCTGGCGCGTGGCCGAGGCGCTCGAATATGGAATGGTCGGCATCAACACCGGGCGAATGTCCTCGGAAGCGGCCCCCTTCGGCGGCATCAAGCAATCCGGCATTGGGCGCGAGGGGTCGCGCCACGGGCTCGAGGATTATCTCGAAATGAAGTACCTCTGCATGGGCGGCATCTGAAGCATGTACAGAAGGAATTTGGCGCACGAGTTCTCAATCACGCCTTCGGCCGACGACATGACGGCTGGGCTTGAAAGATGAAAAGGCATAGGCGCTCTCGCCCTGCCGAGCGGCATTTGTCTACTACCGAAGTTAAGTTACACAGTGGCATTTATGCAGCTTTTGAACCATGGCGGCGACCGGAAATAATTCCGGTGAAATCTCTCACCTTGCTGAGTGCTGAAACAGCACGTGCCATGTGAAAGATTCACCACAAGCGGCACGATCCCGATATCTCGCTTGATCCCGGTATCCCTCTGCCGAGATGCGCACTGCGCCAAAGGTTCTGCCTTGGTTGCAGGGTAACGCTGCTACGTGGCTTTACCAATCGAGTCGATGCCGCGGGTTTTCATCTGCTGCGCGCTTCACCGTGCGGCCAGCAGACAGCGAAGCCTCGACCGCCGAGAACAGCTCGCGACGTCGGGTTCATCGCGCGACCGGTCCGCCATTTCTGAACAGGGAACCGTGCTATAGCTGGTGTACATCATGCCGCCCATCTGTTGACCGCATCATTGCCATCATCCTCTTTTAGCCGGCCGTGCCTCCCGACCGCCGGTTCGGTGATGATGATCCCCTGTCGAGAATGGTCTTTGTGTGAGCATGACGGTCTGAGCCAATTTATCGTCAGTTACCTTCGCCATTGCCTCGCAATGCGCCACGAGATGTCACAGGAAGCCTTAGCGACATGCTGGTAACCCGTGGTCTCGGTTTCGACCATTCGGTGTCTCACCGGTCTTACTTGACGGCTGCTGGACTGCATTCTCCCACGCGATGACTTCGACCGGTAGACTACAATGCTCGGTTTAGAATAAAGACTTTTCAGCTAACCTCGAAAAGAAGGAAATGACAACCTTTCCGATGTTTTAAGGCGCCACCTGGGAGGCGTCGAAAAAAATCGGAGCCGACTTCCTCCGGACGGGATGTCCAGGCAAGCAGTACCTGCTGTTTAGCCGCAATGGCTACACGCCTGCCGAACTCCAAATCCTAGCACCGCGGAGCTGACGTTGGCGTCAACGCTAGGATCTTGCGTTGAAAAAGGGCGCCCAAAACTGGACGCCCTTCGCATCGACGAAATGCTCGGATTGGAGGTCCGTGATCAAGCAACCCGCCGACAACCTTGAGGTCCCTTCACCAACCGGTTTGGTCTGAGGTGCTGGCGCTCGTAGTTACCGCTACGAGCGCCGGAGGGATCCGGCTCTTCAATCCTCAGAACGAGCGTTGGAAGCGGAGGAAACCGCCGACGCTGTTCTTCTTGTCGGCAGCAGTCCAGTTGCCGAACGGAGTGCCGTCGTTGAAGTGACCAAAGTGATCGTAGTCAACTTCGCCAGTGACCTTGAAGCCGGGGACGATGTCGTAGGCAACGTTCGCCGCCACGCCATAATTCTTGTCCTGGTCGCCCGACACCTGCAAGTTGAAGGAGGTCTTCGGGTTGAACTTGTAGGTGCCGCCGGCCCACCAAGCCCAGTGACCGCCCCACTGCTTGTAGAAGTCGCGACCGCTGGCGACGTCGAGCGAATGCTTGTCAGTGCCGTAGCCGAACATGGCGAACAGCGACAGCTCGCTGGTTACGTTGAAGTCGGCACGAACCTTGCCGGCCCACTCTTCGTAATTGCTGTCATAGGCGACAACGCCAGTGATGGCGCCCCATCCCTGCGTGTACTTCACACCCCCGACGACATGCGGAACATAGCTATCGATGGTGCCAACGTAAAAGACATTGTTGACGTCCACCGAACCTTCTTCGAGTGAGACCATGGCCGAGAAGCCGTTGCCGGCGTCGAAGTTGTACTGGATGAGGTTGGTGGAGAAATCGCCGTAGGGAACGATGGTGTCGTTGATAACGTTGCCGGCATAGCCGATGAACGTATCAAAGGCCGAATCGTCCAAACCGACGCGAAGCCCACCGAGCTGGATCCAGGCGAAATTCAGCGAAGCTCCCTTGTTGTGGGCTTGGTTACCCGCGCCGCCAGCATAGTAGGCGCTGTTGCCGAAGTTGAAGCGCGTCTCGGTGTAGGTCTTCAACGTGCCGAGTTCGGTTTCCTGGCCGGTCCAGGTCTTCAGGTTAAAGCGGGCGTTCTTGTGCCAGGTGCCCTGGTCCTTGCCGTTGAGAACGTCTGTCGAACGTGCGCCGTCGAAGCTACCGACATCGCCAGCGCTGATGTCGTAGCGGACATAGCCGCCGATGCGCAGGCAGGTTTCGGTGCCGGGGATGTAGAAGTAGCCAGCGCCGTAGACGTCGCAAATCTTGACGTATTCTGCGGGTTCCGGCTCGGCGACGACGACGGCGTCGGCGGCGCGCGCACCGGAAACTGCGAGCAGAGCCGCAGCGGAGCCGAGAAGAAGGCTCTTGATGTTCATACTTGATCTCCATTCAAAGATTTGAAAGGGCGAGGACGTCGATGGACGAACCGCTCCTTGTCCCCACGATCGAAAAAGATGCGCATCGCGGTGCATCCTTCACGGCCCGACGCTATTCTCCATCGCGATTAGTGCAAGTAAAAATCCTATTTGCCAACCACGTAACCAAATACACGTTGCATTTTTATCACTAAACTATCAGTATTAGTTGCACAAATTGGACAACTATACATTTGTACAAACCGCACAGTTGGCACATCTGCTTTATGGCACGTACAGAATGGCGGGAAGCAGACACTGCGTGCGAGGACGGCTTTAGGGTGACGGAAGCTTGCGCCCGGCCGACGGTCAGAGAGATCCAATCAGAGAAACAGCCTGAGCGGCTGAGGCAACATCTATGTTCATGCCTTTTCTGAGCAATTCGATCGGAATGCGGCTCTTGAGAAGAGGCGAAGGGCTGATTAGCCACAGCCACGCTAATCTGGGATCGGAGATCGAGGAAAGCACCTGCCTGATTCCAGGCATAGGCCTGCCGTCGATGAACTGGGCCAGGGGAAATACATGCTTGCGGGAGCCTCTGCGAAAGGCGACCACATCATTGTGCCGTTGCCACCAATGCAGCGTGGACCGCGGTATTCCAAAACGTCTCTCGATATGCGTCGACCCCGCAACTGGACCGGCCCATTCTGCAATGCGTGCGCCTTCTCTTAGGCGATCTTCCAGAAGCGGATGCTCACGCGACCGATCAGCTGGCCGGGGTCGCGAGGCGATCTCACACGCCTGGGGGTTTAGCTGTCGCGCGGCTTCGGCCTCGAGCCTACCAAGAAATTCGGCGGCCAAGGCGGTCAAATCGTGTGAAGGAGAACCCGAAGGCACAACAGCAACCGTTTCGCCCTGCTTCGCCTCATCGCATTGGGCAAGGATGCGCTGCACCTCGTTCATAACAAAGCTTGAAAGCTCGGCCTGGCGGGTTTCATCCCTGAGATCGCTCGATCCGGTCATACGTGGCTTTCCGATAGGAGCAAACTCAACATCCTGCTGAAGGGTATTGAGGAGAATCGAAGAATTGGAGGGCGTCCTGAGTATTCGAACGCGCGGGAACTCGGAGCCGTTTTGCGTGCCGATCAACCGGGTTTCTCAAAGCTGCGCGGCTTCGCCAAACAGCGTTCCGCGGACTCGGGAAAAGGATATCTCCAACTCATCATGGCCGAGGTCTCCCAAACGTTCGCGGGGAGGTTGGAACCGGGAACGAAACCTCTCGTGCGGCCCCTCCACCCCAAGCCAACCAGATAGATCCGCGACCGGAGTCGGCCAGGTAAGTCGGCGCCGCGAGGAGAGTAGCGTCCACGGCCAGCAAGACGGTGAGTGTATGGCGCAGAAAGCGCATCAGGGCGCGAGACCAGGCCCTACCCCTTCACAAGACACCGGAGTTCCCAGGCCCGAAGCATCCATTGGCAGGTGAGTCCTCGCCGTTATTTAGATTCTAAATCACCGGCGCCGTAACGAGCAGCAAACACTAATTGCGCGGTGCGACAAATCTAATTGTCCAATACATTCGGCCATATTAGAAAGGACACATATCCCCATCGTCAAATTCAGATTGGATATCGAGATCATCTCGGATCCAGATGGAAACAGCCAGCCAGCTCATATCTCCGCACAGCAACAAGGTTGAGAAGGCGTTGGGCCTCATAGACCTGTCTAACTTTCCGTGAACGCAAGAGTTGCAGTAGCCACTCGCAATCCGGACCTGTTCGCCTCAGGGAAAAGGGTTACGATAATGCTAGCGCGCGCAGTGACCTGGTTTTCCCAGGAGGCGTGGTCAACCTGATCTACGCTTCCGAAGGCGAGAGGGTCGGCCGCGAACTCTGCTCCAATCCCAAGGTCCGCAAAATCAGCTTTACCGGCTCGACCGAGGTCGGCCGGCTGCTCATGCGTCAGTGTTCGGACCAGATCAAGAAAGTCAGCCTTGAGCTCGGCGGCAACGCGCCGTTCATCGTCTTTGACGATGCCGACCTCGATGCCGCAGTGGATGGTGCGATCCAGG
>NZ_ATYO01000007.1 GCF_000427725.1 Mesorhizobium sp. WSM3224
CCTGGTCGAGCCGGGCGAACTGGAAGAACCGCTGTAGCCGCCGATACTTCGAGGCATGGCGCGCCGGACCGCACAGATGCACGGCCAGATGCGAAAGGTTGACGCTACGCGACTGGGCAAGTCCGGCGATCAGCACCGCAAGCGTCACAAGCCGGCTCTTGCTTAGCGAAAAGTGCCGACCTAACGTCTCGATGAGAGCGGAATGAATCAGTGTCATGGACGAAGATCCTTTGCTGAGGAATCTTCAATCCAAACACATCATCCCGTTCTCACCCTGACTGTCGTGTACCGTGGAATCCGTCTCAGCGCGACGCGCTTTAAGCTGTCACGCAACCGCCCGGGCCGGTCGGTTTCCCGCAAGCCGAACGCTCCCGCCATGCGATGGTGGCGTGCTGATTTCGCCCGGAGCATTCGATGCCGCAGCCGACGCTGATCCTTGTCCATGAGCCGGAAAGGGCCTGCTTCGATCGGCTTGTCGCGGATGGCTATCCAGCCGAGCGCGCCACCGAGATCTCCTCCTATCTGGCGCAGTCGACCGATCTTGCGTCCGAATTCGAACTGCTCGCCGCCGCCTGCGAAAAGCGCGGCCTCGCCTTCATGGCCATCGAGCTCGACGGCGCGGCGCCGGTGCTGGCGAGAGCCGATCCGCAGACGACGCTGGTCTGGACGCTGACCGATGGCGTCGCCTATTTCCGCGGTGGCGTGGCGCCGGCGCTGGCGCGGTTGAACGGGCTGCGCACCATCGGCGCCGACGATTCGCTGTTCGCGCTCTGCCAGGACAAGCTCCGCTCCGGCGCTGTGCTCGGCGCGCTCGGTCTGCCGGCGCCGCCGGCCGGCCTGGCGCGCAACGGCGAATGGCTGGTCGAGCCGCCAGCCTCGTCCGCCGGCTGGTTCGTCAAGCCGAACCGGCTCGGCGCCAAGATCGGCATCTGGCCGGATTCGCGCATCGCCGATCTCGGCCATGCGCTGGAGCTTAGCCGGCGTGTCTTTGCGCATTATCGGGACGACGTCGTCGTCCAGCCTTATGTCGCCGGCCGCAATGTGCGCGCGAGCTTCCTCGGCCTCAAGCCCGAGACGGGCATCGAGGCTTTGGGCATCTACTTTGTCGATTCCGGCGGCGATTTCCAGACCATGGCCGACTCGATGGCGCTTTATGGCGAAACCGGCCAGGCGGCTAGAGATGCGGGAACCTATGCCGAGCCGGAGCTCGAGCCGGTCGGCTCGAGCCAGCCGGCGGCCGACCGGAAAATCCGCGCCATCGCCCAGAAACTGATTGCCGGTCTTGGCTTGAGGGACGTCTTTTCCGTCGATTTCCGGGTCGATGCCGACGACACGGTCCATCTTATCGAGTTCGAAGTCTGCCCCGGCCTGCCCTGCTTCGATTTTCGCGACTATTGCCGCAGGCAATGGGGCATGAGCCTTGCCGATGCGATGGCGCAGACGGCGGCGAACCGGTTGAGGGTGCAACTTCATGATGGCTGAGACCTGACGACTTCGTCATTCCAGGGCGGAGCAAGGAGCGAAGCGACGCGCGCAGACCCTGGAATCCATGCCGTTACCTCGGCCGTGGAGTGCAGCGGAGCAGAATTCCGGACCGTAGCGGCGCATAGAAGTCGCGGCATGGATCCTCGGGTCTACGCCGCGTCGCTACGCTCCTTGCTCCGCCCGTGGATGACGAGAAGGTGGGCGTTTCAGCTTATCCCCAACATACGCCAACGCAGCAACAGCCGACCCGCCAAACTCCTGCGCCGACGAACTAAACGCCCTCGACCAGCACGATCTCGCCATCGGCCACTTTCTGGCGGATGGCCACGGCGCGCTGATATTCGGGCGAGTGGTAGCAATCATGCGCCGCGGCAAACGACTCGAACTCGATGATCACGTTGCGGGCGCGGCCCGGCCCTTCAGCCTTCTCATACTCGCCGCCGCGCGCCAAAAATTTCGCGCCGAAGCGGTCGAACGCGAGCTTGGCGGCGGCGACATAGTCCTTGTAGCCTTCGGCGTCGCGCACATCGACACGGGCGATCCAGTATCCCTTGGGCATTTGTTTTCTCCGGTTCGAAAATCAGGCCGACTGCATCTCGGCGAGTATCGCCTCTGCCGCCGCGCGGCGGTCCGGCGCCGCGACGATCGGCCGGGCCACGACCAGATGGCTGGAGCCGTTGCGAATTGCCTGCGCCGGCGTCACCACGCGCTTCTGGTCGCCATGGTCGCTGCCTGCAGGTCGGATGCCCGGCGTCACCACTGCCAGGTCGGGCCCGACGATCCGGCGTACCGCTTCGGCTTCCTCCGCCGAGCAGACGATGCCGCCCATGCCGGCATGCAGCGCCTGTTCGGAGCGCCTCAGCACCAGCGTGTGCGGGTCGTATTCATAGCCGGCGTCGATCATGTCCTGCTCGTCCATCGAGGTCAGCACCGTCACCCCGAGCAGGCACAGATCGCTGCCCTTGGCCGCCTCGACCGCTGCTTTCATGGCCTTGGGATAGGCATGCAGCGTCAGCATCGTCACGCCCATCCTGACGATGTTCTCGACGCCCTTGGCCACCGTGTTGTCGATGTCGAGCAGCTTCATGTCGAGGAACACCTTGGTCCCGCCGCTGGCAAGCTCGCGTGCAAACTCCAGCCCACCGGCGAAGGCGAGCTGGTAGCCGATCTTGTAGAAGGAAACAGTGCCTTCGAGCTCGCGCACTGCCTTCTCGGCTTCCCTCAGCGTCGGCAGGTCGAGCCCGACGATCAGCCGCTCACGCATGGTATCGGCCTCGGCGAAATGCATCACGCCTCGATCCGGGTGGACAGCATGCGCGAGGTTTCGATCAGTGTACGGCATAGGCGCTCCATCGATTGGTGTAGTCTGGCGTCCCTGAATTGTCCGTCCTCGGCGAATGCTTCACGGGCCTCGGAGACCGAGCATTCCGGTGTGATCACCTCCATCTGGCAGCGCACCAGCACCGCGCGCACATGGTTGATGCAGCGTATGCCGGCGAACTTGCCTCCGGAGGAGGAGCACAGGCCGACGGGCTTGCCGGCAAGCGGCCTGAACGAGCGGCTGCCTTCCCGACGGATGCGGCTCACCCAATCGATCGTGTTCTTGAGCAGTGGCGGGATCGAGCCGTTATATTCAGGCGTCGCGATCAGGAGCCCGTCATGTGCCGCGATCTGACGGCCGAGCTTGACCGCGTTCTCGGGGATGCCTTTTTCGTTTTCCAGGTCTTCGTCCATGATCGGCAGCGGATAGTCGCCGAGCGAGATGCGCGTCACTTCCGCGCCCTGAATGGCAAGTTCCTTCTGCGCGACGTCGGCTGTCCGGCCGCTGAAGGCCCCGGTCCGGACCGAGCCGGCAAAGACGAGGATTCTTGGGATCACTGCCATTGGCTTGCTTCGCTAAGGGAGTAGGGGAATAAGGGAATAGGGCAGTAGGGATAGCGCGGAAGCTGAACCGTTCATTCCCTATTCCCCTACTGCTTTGCTGCCCTACTCCCTTATCCCTAATGCGCGGCGCGCCGGTAGATCCACAGCTGCGTCGGCGGGATGTTGCGGAAGATGAAATCGAAATGCTCGACCGTGTAGTCGCCGCGCCCTGCCGGTATCGGCGACAGCGGGCCGTAAGTCAGCTGCACGATCGGCCGTCCCTGCGGAATGCGGTCGAGCAGGCTTTCGATATAGGCGATGCGCTGGGCGACCGGGAAATTGAGCAGCGGCACGCCGGAGACGACCGAATCGAACACCATGTCGCGCTTGTCGCCGAGCGTGGCATTGAGGTTGAAGGCATCGCCCTCGATCACGTTGACGCCGGGATAGAGCCCGCGCAGATGGCGCACGAAGTCGGTCGAATACTCGACAGCATAAAGATTTTCGGGCTTCACGCCCTGGGCGAGGATGGCGCGGGTGATGACACCGGTGCCGGGACCGACTTCCAAGACCGGCAGGCCAGATCTCGGATTGACGATCGACGCCATCTTGCGGGCGGTGATGGAACTGGTGGGGACGATCGAGCCGACCGTTTTCGGCTTGTCGATCCAGCCTTTGAAGAACTTCAGCTCGTCGTCGAATTTTTCGGCCAGCGCTTTGCGCAACCCGGGACTACGTGCCATGCGAGCTCTCCTCAATGCTCCGCCCTCGGTCCGCTACTTAGCAGTTGGGTGGGACAAGGCAAGGTATCGGCCTGGCATAAGGTGTTGATGACGCTTGGGAAGCGCCCGCCTTCGGTGCCGGTGCGCAATGCGGTCACGGTCGTCAGCCTTCGCCGAACGACTCGAAAAAGTCCTTCATGCGGGCGAAGAAGCCGCTCGACTGAGGCGAATTGTCCTTCGAGGAGAGCTGCTCGAACTCCTCCAGGAGCTCGCGCTGGCGCCGCGACAGGTTCTGCGGCGTCTCGACCGCCGTCTGGATGTAGAGGTCGCCGATATTGGGCTGCCGCAGCACCGGCATGCCCTTGCCCTTGAGCCGGAACTGGCGGCCGTTCTGGGTGCCTTCCGGCACCTTGACCTTGGTCTGGGTGCCGTCGAGCGTGGTGACCTCGAAGGAGCCGCCAAGGGCGGCCGTCGTCATCGAGATCGGCACCTTGCAATAGAGGTCGGCGCCGTCGCGCTGGAAGAATTCGTGCGGCTTCACCGCCAGGAAAATATAGAGGTCGCCGGACGGTCCGCCGCGCAGGCCGGCCTCGCCCTCATTGGCAAGCCGGATGCGGGTGCCGTCCTCGATGCCGGCCGGGATATTGACCGACAGCGAGCGCTCCTCGGTGACGCGGCCCTGGCCGGCGCATTTCGGGCAAGGGTCCTTGATCGTCTGGCCGCGGCCCTGGCATTGCGGGCAGGTGCGCTCGATCGAGAAGAAGCCTTGCGTGGCGCGCACCTTGCCGTGGCCATGGCACATCGAGCAAGTCACCGGCTGCGTGCCGGGCTTGGCGCCGCTGCCGGAGCATTCCATGCAGGAGATCGAGGCCGGCACGCGGATCTGGGCCGTCTTGCCCGCGAAGGCCTCTTCCAGCGTGATTTCCATATTGTAGCGCAGGTCGGCGCCGCGCTCGCGGCCGCCCGAAGAACGGCGCTGGCGGCCGCCCATCATGTCGCCGAAGATGTCCTCGAAGATGTCGGCGAAGCCGCCGGCGCCAAAGCCGTGCGCCGCGCCGTTCATGCCGCCCTGTTCGAAGGCGGCGTGGCCAAAACGGTCATAGGCCGCGCGCTTCTGCGGGTCCTTCAGCGTCTCGTAGGCTTCGTTGATTTCCTTGAACTTGTGCTCGCAGGCATGATCGCCGGGGTTGCGATCGGGATGGAACTGCATGGCGAGCTTGCGGAAAGCGCTCTTGAGTTCCTTTTCGTCGGCGCCTTTTTGCACGCCCAGCGTTTCGTAGAAATCAGCTTTCATTTTTTCCCGCTGTCCGGATGCTCAATGTCTTCAAGCATTGTTGGCGACGTTTGCCGGCACGTTCTTGGATTTAGGAGCGATGTTTCCCGGATACTAGTACCAAGCGGGCCCCGCTCCGGGTTTTCCGTCACTTTTTCAGGCAAGCCCGCACTTTTCCAACAAAGGTTGCAAAAAAGCCCGGCTTTGAGCCGGGCTGCTCTACAGCGCCGCGCGTTCTCTCGGACGCGCAAATGACGCTGTAGCACCTTTGAATCGGCGCATGATCCTTTCCAAAATCGATATCGATTTTGGGGTCATGCGCACGATTTGCCGTCAGCCGGTTCAGGCCGACTTCTTCTTTTCGTCGTCTTCGTCGATTTCCTCGAAGTCGGCGTCGACCACGTCCGAATCCTTGGCGGCGTCCGCCTTGGCGTCGGCTTCGGCCGCTTCCTTCTGCGAAGCCTCGTACATGGCCTGGCCGAGCTTCATCGAAACTTCGGCGAGCGACTGCGACTTGGCCTCGATATCGGCCGGATCGTCGCCTTCCGCAGCGCTCTTCAGCGCGGCAATGGCGTCGGAGATCGCGGCGCGGTCAGTCTCCGAGACCTTGTCGCCATAGTCCTTGAGCGACTTCTCGGACGAATGCACCAGCGCTTCGGCCTGATTGCGGGCCTCGACGAGGGCACGCCGCTTCTTGTCTGCCTCGGCATTGGCCTCGGCGTCCTTGACCATCTTCTCGATGTCGGCGTCGGACAGGCCGCCCGAAGCCTGGATGCGGATCTGGTGCTCCTTGCCGGTGCCCTTGTCCTTGGCCGAGACGTTGACGATGCCGTTGGCGTCGATGTCGAAGGTGACCTCGATCTGCGGCACGCCGCGCGGCGCCGGCGGGATGCCGACCAGGTCGAACTGGCCGAGCATCTTGTTGTCGGCCGCCATCTCACGCTCGCCCTGGAAGACGCGGATCGTCACCGCGCTCTGCGAATCCTCGGCGGTCGAGAAGGTCTGGCTCTTCTTGGTCGGGATCGTCGTGTTGCGCTCGATCAGCCTGGTGAACACGCCACCCAGCGTCTCGATGCCCAGCGACAGCGGCGTCACGTCGAGCAGCAGCACGTCCTTGACGTCGCCCTGCAGCACGCCGGCCTGGATGGCGGCGCCGAGCGCCACGACCTCGTCCGGGTTGACGCCCTTGTGCGGCTCCTTGCCGAAGAACTGCTTCACGATCTCCTGGATCTTGGGCATGCGGGTCATGCCGCCGACCAGCACCACTTCGTCGATCTCGCCCGCCTTCAGGCCGGCATCCTTGAGCGCCGCCTTGCAAGGCTCGATCGTGCGCTGGACGAGGTCGTCGACCAGGCTCTCGAACTTGGCGCGGGTCAGCTTCATCGTCAGGTGCTTCGGCCCGGTGGCGTCGGCGGTGATGAAGGGCAGGTTGATCTCGGTCTGCGTCGTCGACGACAGCTCGATCTTGGCCTTTTCGGCCGCTTCCTTCAGACGCTGCAGCGCGAGCTTGTCGTTCTTCAGGTCGATGCCTTGTTCCTTCTTGAACTCGGTCGCCAGGTACTCGACCAGGCGCATGTCGAAGTCCTCGCCGCCGAGGAAGGTGTCGCCGTTGGTCGACTTCACCTCGAAGACGCCGTCGCCGATTTCGAGCACCGAAATATCGAAGGTGCCGCCGCCAAGGTCATAGACGGCGATGGTCTTGCCGTCCTTTTTCTCCAGGCCGTAGGCGAGCGCGGCGGCCGTCGGCTCGTTGATGATGCGCAGCACCTCGAGGCCGGCGATCTTGCCGGCGTCCTTGGTCGCCTGGCGTTGGGCGTCGTTGAAATAGGCCGGAACGGTGATGACCGCCTTCTCGACCTTCTCGCCGAGATAGGCTTCCGCCGTCTCCTTCATCTTCTGCAGGATCATGGCCGAGATCTGGCTGGGCGACTGCTTCCTGCCGCCGGCCTCGACCCATGCGTCGCCATTGTCGCCCTTGACGATCTTGTAAGGGACAAGCTTTTTGTCCTTCTCCGTCACCGGGTCGTCATAGCGGCGGCCGATCAGGCGCTTGACGGCAAAGATGGTGTTTTCCGGATTGGTGACCGCCTGGCGCTTGGCCGGTTGGCCGACGAGACGTTCGCCATCGTTCGAGATGGCGACGATGGAAGGCGTGGTGCGCGCGCCTTCAGCGTTCTCGATCACCTTGGGGTCCTTGCCATCCATGATGGCGATACAGGAATTGGTCGTGCCGAGATCGATACCGATAACTTTTGCCATTGTTCTTGTCTCTCCTCTAAGCAGGCTCTCAGGACCCTGAAAAGGCGTTCCGACGAAAGCCCCTGTTCATAAGAATTCCATCGCGGTCCCCGCTTTTCAGGGCCGGACGGCTGGCGCGTATATAAGAACAGGCGACACGGGGCGCAAGCATTCTGCGCAAGCTGTCCCTTGTCTTGACAAGGACCAGAGCGCGATTTGCCGCGATTTGCGACGGAATCGGCGCGGGATCGTTCTATCCAGTTGTTCCGGCTTGGTTTTTTGGAGCCGATGCCGCTGGCGGCGCGCAGATCCGCGATCCGGCAAGGGCTGGGCTTGCCCTGGCAGGCGTGACTTTCGGTCGCGAGAGAGCGGAAATTCGGCGTTGCCGCCATGCTTTTGGCATCTGGCGGCAAGCTGTGGAGAGCGCCTGGCGCTCCGCTATTCCCTGCCGGGCGAGGTCGCCCGGCAGGGATCGTGGACTTAAAGCCCGTTGTCCTTGAGGATCTTGGCGGCGTTGTCCTTGGTGATCTTTTCCGTCGGCAGCGTGATGGTCTTCTCGACCTTCTCGCCGTTCAGGAACTTGATCGCCTGGCGCAGGCCCTCGGCGCCCGGCGTCACATAGGTGAAGGTCGCCGTCAGCTCGCCCTTGTTGACCATTTGCACGCCTTCGTTGGGCAGGCCGTCGATGCCGATGAACTTGATGTCCTTTTCGCGCCCGACGTCCTTGGCCGCGAGATAGGCGCCATAGGCCATCGGATCATTGTGGCCGTAGACGAGATCGATCTTCTCGTTGGTCTTCAGCGCGTTGGCCATGATGTTGTAGGCCTGGTCCTGCTTCCAGTCGCCCGACTGCTGGTCGAGCAGGTACTTGATGCCCGGCTCCTTGTCGGTGAATTCGTGGAAGCCGTCATGGCGGTCATGTGCCGGCTGCGTGCCCATGCCGCCCCAGATCTCGACGACATTGCCGGCGGCCTTGCCCTTGCCGCCGAGAAGTTCGACGGCATATTCGCCCGCCGCCCGGCCGATCAGCGCATTGTCGCCGCCGACAAACTGGGTGTAGTCCTTGGTCTCGACATTGCGGTCGAGCACGAAGACCGGGATCTTGGCATCGATCGCCTGCTGCACGACGCCGGTCAGGCCTGCCGATTCCTTCGGCGACACCAGAAGCGCGTCGACCTCCTGGCGGATCAGGTTCTCGACATCGGCGACCTGCTTTTCGGTCTTGTCCTCGCCGTCGGTGATGATCAGCTCGACCTCGGGATGCTTGGCGGCTTCCGCGATGATGTCCTTGTTGAACTGGGCGCGCCAGGGTTCGATGGTCGTCACCTGCGAGAAGCCGATCTTCCACTTCTTGTCCTGGGCAAAGGCATGGTTGCCGGAAAAGAGCGCGGTGGTCGTAAGAAGTGCCGCCGCGAAGGTGGCGAGCTTCAGCATATCACGTCGTTTCATGGTACTATTTCCTCCGGATTATAGAGACGAGGTCTCCTGTGACGGCCGCTTGGCTGCGGCCGTTTCCTTTTGCGCCGTCCGTCCGCCGGGCAGGCGCAGATAGCTTAGAAGATCGCCGGCGTTGCGCTCCTGCACGAGCACCGTGCCGATGATGATCGCCCCCTTCAGCACCAGCTGAAGGTTCGAATTGATGTTGTGCAGCTGCAGGATGTTGGACAGCAGCCCAAAGATCAGCACGCCGCAGAAGGTGCCGATCAGGCTGCCGCGCCCGCCCATCAGGCTGGTGCCGCCGATGACCACGGCGGCGATGGCGTCGAGCTCCAGCCCGGCCCCGGCATCCGGCTTGCCTTGCCGGTACTGCGCCACGTAAAGCACCGCGGCGATGCCGGCGAGCAGGCCCGATATGGCATAGGTGGCGATCTTGACGCGCCCGGCGGCGATACCGGAAAGCCGCGCCGCCTCTTCATTGCCGCCGATCGCGTAGACATAGCGGCCGAAGGGCGTGAAGCGCAGCACCGCGCCGTAGATCACGATCGCACCGAGGAAGAACAGGCCGGGCATCGGCACGATGCCGAACACCAGCGAGCGCAGGATCTCGAATTCCGCGGTGGCGTTGGAGCCGGTATAGACCGGCAGCACCGCGTTGTTCTGACCGGCTGTCAGCCTGGCGATGCCAAGCGCCGTCACCATCATCGCAAGCGTGACGATGAACGGCTGCAGCCGGCCGGCGACGATGATGAAGCCGTTGATGGTTCCGAACAGAAGGCCGACGCAGGGCGCCGCCAGAAGCACGCCGAGCACGCCGAACTTGGTCTCGACCTGCGGCAGCAGGTACCACAGCGACAGGCAGCACAGGATCACGCCGACGACGCCCGGAACGACCAGGCCGCGCGTCTTGTCCAGCCGCGCGTCGCGGCCGGCTTGCGCGCCGGCGCGGGATTTCTCGATGTTGAGCAGGATGAAGCGCGTGGCGAGGGCGCCGAGGCACAGTGCGACCAGCGCGACCGTCGGCACGCCGAGCGCCGCCGACGGCGTGACGCCCGGCACGGTCAGGAGCATGGCGCAGACGACCGAGCAGATCGCCATCAGCGAGCCGACGGAAAGATCGATGCCGCCGGTCAGGATCACCGCGGTCATGCCCGTCGCGATGAGGCCCGTGGTCGACACCTGACGCAGCACGTCGAGCAGGTTGCCGTAGGACAGGAAGATGTTGTTGCCCTTGGAGCTGATCGGCGAGCCGAACACGCCGATCAGGAAGATGGCGATCAGTCCCCAGTAGAGCTTGGTGCGGGAGAGAAGGCTGATGAGGTTCATGCGGCAGGTCTCGCGGTGCGTCTTGGCGCGGCAAGCCGCATGATCGCCTCTTCGCTAGCTTCCGCGTGGGAAAGGATTCCGCGCTGGCGGCCCTCCGCCATGACCAGGATGCGGTCGGCGAGATGCAGAAGCTCGGGCAGTTCGGAGCTGATCACGGCGATCGCCAGCCCGTCGCCGGCCAGCTTGAAGATGAGGTCGTAGATCTCGCGCTTGGCGCCGACATCGATGCCGCGCGTCGGCTCGTCGAGCAAAAGCACGCGCGGCCGCGTCGCCAGCCATTTGCCGATGACCACCTTCTGCTGGTTGCCGCCGGAGAGCGTGCCGGCGGCCTGCTCGATATTTTCGCAGCGGATGCCGAGCGCGCTTACCGCGTCGCGTGCCAGGCCTTGCTCGCCGGAGCGCGAGCGCAGCCCGAAGCGCGCCAGCGCGCCGACCAGCGGCAGAGCGACATTGTCGGTGATCGAGGCCTTGAGGTGCAGGCCCTGCGTCTTGCGGTCCTCTGTCACCAGGGCGATGCCGAGCCGGCGGGCCTCGCGCGGCGAGCCGATCTCGATAGGCACATCGTCAAGCCGGATCTCGCCGCCAGTGCGGCCGCCGCTGGAGCCGAAGATCGCCTCCAGGATTTCGGTGCGGCCCGAGCCGAGCAGCCCGCCGATGCCGAGGATTTCGCCGGCGCAGAGGTCGAAGCCGACGCCGTCGATCACCGTGCGCCAGCCGTGCCGGTCGGGCTTCGAGAGCGACAGGTCCCTGACCGAGAGCACCACCTTGCCGCCGCGGCCGCGTTCGTGCTCCGAGGAAGCCAGAAGGTCGCGCCCGACCATGGCCGAGATGATGGCGTCTTCGTCCAGTCCTGCCATGTCCCGCGTCAGCACATGGCGTCCGTCGCGCAGCACCGTCACCCGGCTCGCCAGATGCATGACCTCGTCGATCCGGTGCGAGATGTAGACGATCGCGACGCCGCTTGCCGCGAGTTGGCCGATGATGCGGAACAGTCTCTCGCACTCGGCCGGCGACAGCGCCGAGGTCGGCTCGTCCATGATCAGGATGCGTGCTGACTTCGACAGCGCCTTGGCGATCTCCACCAACTGCTGCTCGCCCACCCTGAGCGTGCCGACGCGCGCTTCCGGATCGAGCTCGATGCCCAGCCGCTGCAGCAGCGCGCTGGCAGTGCGGCTGCTCGCCTTGCGGTCGACGACCAGCCCGGCGATCAGCTTTTCGCGCCCAAGGAAGATGTTGTCGGCAACGCTGAGCTCGGGGACGAGGTTGAGCTCCTGGTGGATGATGGCGATGCCGGCATCCTCGGCGTCGCGCACGCCGGCGAAACGGGCCGGCCGGCCGTCGATGGCCACATCGCCTTCGTAATCCGTATAGACGCCCGAGAGGATTTTCATCAGCGTCGACTTGCCGGCGCCGTTCTCGCCCATCAGCGCATGCACCTCGCCGCGCCTCAGCTCCAGGCCGACATCGGACAGCGCCACGATGCCGCCGAATCGCTTGGAAATACCGGTAGCGCTGAGGACGACGGCTGGACCGTCGGCCGCCATATTCCCCGTCGTCATGGACCCGGTCGTGATGGAGTCAGCGCGCTGCATGACAAAGTACGGCCTCCCTCCGTCGTCTTTGGCTGCCTGGAACGCTAATCTAAACGTTTCGAATGTGTCAAGCGCATATCTGGTAACCGAGGGTTGATGCATTTCAATTCTTGCGAAAAACATCCGGTTTACGTAGGTTCAGCCAAATAAGGGCGGCGAAACGTTTCGAAAATGACAGTGTCAGGGCGGAAAAACCAGCGGAAATCAACGGCGCCGACCATGCTGCATGTGGCGGAGGCGGCGCGCGTTTCCGTCGCCACCGTTTCGGCATTGCTCAACGGCACCGCGACCGTCAGTCCGGAGCTCAGCCAGCGCATCGAGCAGGCGATCCGCGACATCGGCTACAAGCGCAATGCCATTGCCCGCAGCCTGAAGATGGGCACCACGCGGACCATCGGCCTGACCGTGCCGCACATCACCAACCCGTTCTTCACCGATGTTGTGTCGGTCATCCAGCAGGCATTCGACCGCGCCGGCTATGCCGTCATGCTGTGCTGCACGGATGAGGACCTGAACACGCAGGACGAGCAGATCCGCCTGCTGCTCGACCGGATGGTCGACGGGCTGATCGTGGCGCGCGTCGGCGATGGCGGCATTCTGAAGAGCATCGTCGAAGACGCCAATGTGCCGGTGGTGCTCCTCGACCGCCTTTGCGAAGGCGTCGACACCGATGCGGTGGTGCTGGACAACCAGCGCGCCGTGTTCGACGCCATCACGTATCTCGTCCACCTCGGCCACAGGCGCATCGGCTACATCACCGGAACATCCGACATATCCCCCATGCACGGCCGCATGACCGGTTACCGCGAGGCGCTGCAGGCGGCCGGCCTGCCGGTGGCGGAGGAGCTCGTGCGCTCCGGCAATTTCCACGAGATCGACGGCTACAATGCGACCATGCAGCTGCTGTCGCTGCACGACCGGCCGAGCGCGATCTTCTCGGCCAATAACCCTATGGTGATCGGCACCATGAAGGCGATCCGCGACATCGGCCTCAGCTGCCCCGAAGACATCTCGGTCGCCTGTTTCGACGACTTTCCGTGGTCGGACGTGTTCGTGCCGCAACTAACCACGGTGGCGCAGCCGGTGCAGGCGATCGGCGAGCAGGCGGCGAACCTCCTGCTCGACAGATTGGCCGGCAACAGGGACGCGCCGCCGCGCAAGCTCGTCCTCAAGGGCCGGCTGATGATCCGCAATTCCTGCCGGCCGCTGGGCGCGGTCGCGCAGACCGTCAGCGCGTAGGTAAGAAGGAACTCTTGGCGAGCAGTTGCAGCGTGGGGAAGATGCGTTTGCCGCCGGCGATCACTTGCGTGCCCTGGCCGAGCACCGTCTTCGGATCGGCCTTGAGCACCGTGCCGCCGGCCTCCTCGACCAGCAGCATGCCCGCCAGGCAGTCCCAGGCGTTCATGTGCTCCTCGATATAGCCGAGCAGCCGGCCTGCGGCGGTGTAGGCAAGCATCAGCGCGCCCGAGGCATTGCGGTAGAAGACTCCACCCTCCGCCATTAACAGGCTGATGAGTATGACGACATTCTTGGTCGAGGCGCGGTTGGAGAGCCCGGTGCCGACCGAGCCTTCGGTAAGCGACGCCGCATTGCTGGCCTTGATCGGCTTGCCGTTGACGAAGGCGCCGGCGCCGCGGCGGCCGTAAAACGTCTCGTCGGTCGAAGGTTCATGGATGACGCCGACAATCGTCTCGCCGTCCCTGGCGCAGGCGATCACCACGCACCAGGCGGGAATGCCGCGCACGAAATTGGCGGTGCCGTCGATCGGGTCGATCACCCAGACATGACCGGTCTTTCCCGCCACGGCCGCGTGCTCCTCGCCGACGATGCCGTCTTGTGGATAGGCCTCGGCAATTGCCGCGCGGATGAACAGCTCGACTTCGCGGTCGCCTTCGGAGACCAGGTCCTGGTGGCCCTTGCTCTCGACGGTCAAATTGTCGAGGTCGCGAAAATATTTCAGCCCAAGCTCGCCGGCGCGCCGCGCCAGGTCGATGGCAAAATGCATGCGGTCGTCGAGATCTCTGGTCACGGGAACACTCGTGATTGAGGAAAAATGCTCCATGCCCTTAGCAGGCCAGCATGTCAGGCAAAAGCCGTGGCGTGGTCAGGCCGCCTTCGACATCGATTTATGCACGTCGGCGAGGATCTCGAAGGACCGCACGCGCGCCGCGTGGTCGAAGCACTGCGCCGTCACCATCAGTTCGTCGGCGCCGGTGCGGCTTATGAAGGCGTCGATGCCCTGGCGCACCGTTTCCGGCGAACCGACGACGGCGCAGGACAGCGCCTGGGCAAGTATGGTTTTCGCGACGGGATCGAGATCGCGGTCGTAATTCTCGACCGGCGGCGGCAATTGCCCGGGACGGCCGCTGCGCAGATTGACGAAGGCCTGCTGCAGCGAGCTGAACAGCAGTTTTGCCTCGGCGTCCGTCGGCGCCGCAAAGACGTTGAGGCCGAGCATGACGTAGGGCTTGTCGAGCTGCGCCGAGGGCTGGAAGCGCGTGCGGTAGACCTCCAGCGCATGGTCGAGCTCGGCCGGCGCGAAATGCGAGGCGAACGCATAGGGCAGGCCGAGAAGCGCGGCGAGTTGCGCGCCATAGAGGCTTGAGCCGAGGATCCACACCGGCACGGTCTGGCCTTCGCCGGGCACTGCGCGGATGCGCTGGCCTTCCTCGGCCGGCTGGAAATAGCCCATCAGCTCGACAACGTCCTGCGGGAAGTTGTCGGCGCTTTCGAGGTTGCGGCGCAGCGCCCTTGCGGTCAGCATATCGGTGCCCGGCGCGCGGCCGAGCCCGAGGTCGATGCGGCCAGGGAAAAGTGCCGCCAGCGTGCCGAACTGCTCGGCGATCACCAGCGGCGCATGGTTGGGCAGCATGATGCCGCCGGCGCCGACGCGGATGGTCCTGGTGCCGCCGGCGACATGCGCGATCACCACCGATGTGGCGGCGCTGGCGATGCCCGGCATGTTGTGGTGCTCGGCCAGCCAGTAGCGCGTGTAGCCGAGACGCTCGGCATGGCAGGCAAGGTCGAGCGAATTGGCAAGCGACTGCGAAGCGGTGCTGCCTTGCGTGATCGGCGACAGGTCGAGAACCGAAAGGGCGGTCATTGGTCAGGTCTCCACGATGCGTTTTTCCCGCAGCCTTGCCTCGAAGGCGGTGCGGTCGGGAATGACGACGGCAAGCTGGTTCTCCAGCAGGTCGGCGAGTTCGCTGGCCGTCGCGATTTCACGCTGCTCGCCGCGGCCGCCGGCATGGTGCGTCGACAGCCGGTTGTTGCGCAGCGCGTAGCGCCGGTCGGGCAGGGCGAGCGCGGCCACCAGCGTCGACAGGAAATGCGAGCTCGGATGCGTCGACAGGAAATGGCTGGCGACCCGGTAGTCGACCTCATGGGCTTGGCTCATGTCGAAGCGGTAGAGCGTGCGCCAGTCATCGGCGATGTTGGCACCGCCGATATTGGCCTGCAGGCGGAATTGGTCGCCAGTTCCGACCAGGCGGAAGGTTTCATGCGGCGTCTGTTGCTCAAGCCCGGGTTCCAACAGCAGCGGCGCCGTCAGCGTCAGGCCGCCGAAGCCGACATCGGCGATGTAAGTGAGGCCGCCAAGCTCGATACGCAACAGCATGTGGCTGCGCGCGGTGATGGCATCGTCCGGCTGCCCCCACAGCACGCGGGCGGCCAGTCCGCTGACCATGAAGCCCAGCTGTTCCAGCGCATGCATGAAGATCAGATTGTGTTCGAAGCAATAGCCGCCGCGGCCCTGGCTGACGATCTTGTCCTGCAGCGAAGCAACATCGAGCCCGACCGAAACGCCCATCAAGGCATCGACGTTCTCGAACGGGATCGCCTGCGGATGGATGGCGTGCAGCGCCTGCAGCGTGGCCAGCGTAGGGTCGGTCGGCCCGCCGTAGCCGATGCGGGCGAAATAGCCATCGAGATCTAAGCTCATTCAGGGACAGGTCCGGCTTGACCGGTCCGATATAGGCACTCCCCGCCGGCGCCGCAAACGATCGGCCGGAACATGGAATTGGGCCAGCGTTACGGCGTTGACTTGTGATTGTTCTCGGCCGGCTCGTCGTCGACGATGGCCGTGTGCTGCGCCGCCAGGAAGTTGCCGACGTGGCTCAAGCCGTCGAAATGGTCGCAGAACACCTTGATGACGACCAGCAGCGGCACCGCCATCAGCGCGCCGACGAAGCCCCACAGCCATGACCAGAAGGCGATGGCGATGAAGATCGCCACCGCGTTGATCTCGAGCCGCCGGCCCACCACCATCGGCGTCACGAACTGGCCTTCGACGATGTCGCACAGCACCACGAAGGCCGGCGCCAGCAGCGCATAGGCGATCGTATCGAAGCTGATCAGCGCGATGACCGTAACGAGCAGGATCGTCATCAGCGCGCCGACATAGGGGAGGAAATTGAGCAGCGCCGCGGCCGCGCCCCAGACCAGCGGGTTGGGCATGCCGAGTCCCCAAAGGCCAAGCCCGATCACCGTGCCGAGACCCATATTGATCATGGCGACCGTGAGCAAATAGTGCGAGATTTCGCGCTCGACATCATAGACGACGCGCAGCGCCCGCTTCTTCTGGGTAAGGCTGGTGAAGGACTGGACGATCTTCTCGTAAAACAGCGTGCCGGAGGCGAGCAGGAACAGCGACAGCACGAAGACGATGGTGATCGAGGTGCCTGCTTCGAGGATGTTGCTGGCGGCCGTGGACAGGACGCCGGATGGCGCCACCGCGACCTTCTGCACGCCCGGCTCCTGTGAGGTCTCGGTCAGCGCTTCCAGCTGATGCGCGAGATCCATCACCCGTTCGAGCGGCCGTCTGAGCGGCGCCAAGCGCTCGGTGAGCTGCTGGCCGATCGAATAGCTGTTGTTGATCAGGTCGATGACGGGAGCGCTGAGCAGATAGCCGGCAACAGCGAAAATGAAGATCGACAGCAGCACCAGCAGCGTCGCCGAGACAACCTCCGGAATGCCGCGCTTGCGCAGGAAGCGCACGATCGGCGTCAGCGTCAGCGCCAGCAGGAACGCAAGCACCACCGGCATGAAGAAGGCGCGGGCGAAATAAAGCGCGGCGGCCGTCATCAGAATGAAGATACCGATCACCAGCGACCGCATCAGGCGCATGTCCGCCCGCGCGTCGGCGCGCGTGTCAGGGCTTTCGGCAACGCTCGCGCCCGAAGCGATCGGTTCGGCTTTCATCGGTTCCCTCAGGCACCGCAACCGGTGCAATCGACGGGGAAACGTGGCTGCCCCGCCAAGGTTCCGTTAGCCGGCGGTCATGGAAGGCCTTCGGCTGCCGCCGTTCAGGCGACTGGCGCCGCGATTGCCGGAGCGGCCTTTGCCGTCTCCTTGCGCACGATCGGCGCCACCTTGGTGCCGTAGAGCTCGATCGCCTTCATGATCTTGGCGTGCGGCATGGTGCCGATCGCCATCTGCAGGAGGAAGCGGTCGTTGCCGAAAATCTTGTGCTGGGCGACGATCTTTTCCGCCACCTGCTCCGGGTTGCCGA
Organism: Mesorhizobium sp. WSM3224; assembly: GCF_000427725.1. Taxonomy (GTDB): domain Bacteria; phylum Pseudomonadota; class Alphaproteobacteria; order Rhizobiales; family Rhizobiaceae; genus Mesorhizobium. The sequence goes on from NZ_ATYO01000007.1 coordinate 17,446, forward strand.
CGAACAGTGCGCCGGTGGGCCCTCGCGCCTGGTCGAAATGGGCGCGTGAGGTCGGGCCCCAGCCGCGCTCGCGGCCGATGCGGTTCATCACCTCGGCCTGCGGGCCATAAAAGCCATCGGCGGCCTGCTCCGTCGTCTCGGCGATGAAGCCGTGCACGTTGATGCTGGTGGCAAGCGTTGCAGCATCGGTCCCGGCCCGCTTCGCCGCCTCGCGATAGATATCGAACAGCGGCGCGAAACGCGCCGGCTCGCCGCCGATGATGGCCAGAGCCAGCGGCAGGCCCAGCACGCCGGCGCGGGCGGCCGATTGCGGCGTGCCGCCGATGGCGATCCAGATCGGCAGTTTTTCCTGGAACGGACGCGGATAGACGCCGCGGTCGTTGATCGGCGCGCGCAGCTTGCCTTGCCACGTCACCCTCACCTGATCGCGGATGGCGAGCAACAGGTCGAGCTTTTCGGCGAAGAGCTCGTCATAGTCCTCGAGATTGTAGCCGAACAGCGGGAAGGACTCGATGAAGGAGCCGCGCCCGGCCATGATCTCGGCGCGGCCGCCGGACAACAGGTCGAGCGTCGAAAATTGCTGGAAGACGCGCACCGGATCGTCGGAGGACAGCACGGTGACCGCGCTGGTAAGGCGGATGCGCTGCGTGCGCTCGGCCGCCGCGGCCAGCGCCACCACCGGCGCCGAGGCGGCATAGTCGGGGCGGTGATGCTCGCCAAGGCCGAACACGTCGAGCCCGACCTGGTCGGCCAGCTCGATTTCCTCGATGAGGTTGCGCAGCCGCTCATGCGTGCCGATGGCGCCGGGACCCGGTTCCGGGCTGACATCGGCGAAAGTATAGAGACCGAGTTCCATCAGGCTGCGTCCTCAATGTTCATATGGGCGTTGGTTGTCGGCGCTAGAGGTAGCCATCTACCCCGCCGTCCGCCAGAGGCGCGATCTGTGAACAGTGCATCGCGCCTGCCGGGCCGTATCCTTGCGGCAACAAGCCCATTTTTTCATGGCTGGCATACCGTTTTGGCGCTTGAACTCGCCGCGTTCGCGCGTATGTAAGCGTCGCGAATAGACTGCAAGGAAGTGGACTTGGCTATCTACAGGGAAAAAGACATTTTCGAGCGGCGCAATGCCGCGAACGAGGCAAAGAAGGCGCTCCTGGAGCGCTTCAAGGCAAAGCCGGCAGCGGATGATCCCGCGGTGCTGGCCAAGCAGGCCGAACGCAAGGCGATCCTCGCGGCCCGCGAGATCCGCGAAGCCGAGAAGGCAAGGCTGAAGCAGGAAAAGCTGGCCCGCGAAGCGGCCGAGAGGGCCGAGCGCGAGGCTGTGGCCGAGGCGGCGCGTAAAGCCGCCGAAGAGGCGGCTGCCGCGGAAGCAAAAATCCGCGAGGCCGAGGAAGCCGAGCGCATCGCTTTCGAGCTTGCCGATGAAGCCGAACGCAAGGCCAAGCGTGACGCACGCTACGCCGCCCGCAAGGCGCGTACTGGCAGGACGCCTCCGGGCTTCTCCGCCCGCTAATGCACCGTCGCCCGGAAGCGCGCAGCGGTTCTGGGATAACGACATGCATCGAGACAAAGGCTTGAAGCGCGTCGCCTGACTCCGTGTCGGCGCGACGCCCTGCAAGTCCGGGTTCGATGGAAAATGTTCAGGGTCGCCGAAAGCGGCCCTGAACGTGTTTGCACCGGAAATATTCAGGCCCGGAAATATTCAGGCAACGAGCTTTAGGCCGACGATGCCGCAGACGATCAGGCCAATGCAGGCAAGCCGGACAACAGTTACGGGTTCGCCGAGCAGCCAGACGCCGAGCAGCGCCGTGCCGACCGTGCCGATACCGGTCCACACCGCATAGGCCGTGCCGACCGGCAGTGTCTTCAGCGCCAGGCCGAGCAGGCCGAGGCTGACGATCATCGAGGCGATGGTGAGAAGGGTCGGCAGCGGCTTGGAGAAGCCGTCGGTGTATTTGAGGCCGATCGCCCAGCCGATCTCGAACAGGCCGGCGAAGAAAAGAAAGATCCAGGACATCGAAAAAACTCCGTCATCCGGCATCGGTTGAGATGCTCGGTGTGGCGGGCCGTCCCGGCCGTTTTCGGGGAAGCGAGGTCGTCCTCGCCCATTGACATAGGGTGCCCTGTTCCCCGATCAACAAAACACCGGCAGCATTGTCATGCCGCCGGTTCAAATTCTGTATTGAGCCGGACTGACCGAATTCGGTCGCCTATTTTTCCTTGATGCGCAACGCCTTGACCGGCGGCGCCTTCGGAGCCGGGGCCGCGGCGGGCTTCTTGGCGTCCTTCTTCGGTTTGCGGGCTTCCTTGCCCGCCTTCATCGCACCTTTAGCCATGATTCGCTCCTCCGATTGTGGACGTGCGAGTGAAACAAGAGAAATGCCCGGCTGCAAGAGGATAGCGCCTCTTGAAGCCAACAGTCGAGCGCTTTCAACCGGTTTCTAATTTGCTCGTAAACCACACCGGTCCGTGCGATGGTCTTCTTCGCACTGCAGCATCGGCCCGGCCTTCGCCGGGCGATGATCAAGCAGCCGGTCAGGGAGAAAATGCGAATTCACATCGGCTGCGAGATGAGCTTCGACTTTCCGCAGGAAGCGCCACTGATCGCGATGCTCAACGTCCACTACTCCCGCGCCTCCGATCTTGAGCGGCCGGATTTCCTGACCTCCACGCCGCCGGTGCCGATCCAGAGCTACCGCGACAGTTTCGGCAACTGGTGCAACCGGCTCGTCGCCCCTCCAGGGCGTTTTACCTTCGGCACCGATGCCATCATCCGCGATTCCGGCACCTTCGAGATGGGTGACCTGTTGGCCTGGCAACACGAGGTGCGTGACCTGCCATCGGACACGCTCTTGTTCCTTCTGCCCAGCCGCTATTGCGAAAGCGATGTGCTGGCAAGCGACGCCTGGCGGTTGTTTGGTCACACCCCGCTCGGCGTTCCGCGCGTCCAGGCGGTCTGCGACTTCGTCCACAACCATCTCGTTTTCAACTACGCCAATGCGCGGCCGACGCGAACCGCGGCAGAGGCTTACCGCGAGCAGAGCGGCGTGTGCCGCGATTTTGCCCATCTCGCCGTCGCCTTTTGCCGGGCGCTCAACATTCCGACCCGCTACTGCACCGGCTATATCAGCGACATCGGACTGCCAAAACCCTGGGCCTCGATGGATTTCGCCGCTTGGATGGAAGTCTATCTCGGCGGCCGCTGGCACGCTTTCGATCCGCGCAACAATGCCCCGCGCATCGGTCGCATCCTGATTGCCTCCGGCCGCGACGCGGCCGACGTGCCGCTGACCCATATCTTTGGACCGGGCACGCTCGCCGGTTTCAGGGTATGGACCGACGAAGTCGTCGAATAGGGCTTCGCGTCACGAGCCACCCTGCTCCTTGTGCGACCCGACCGTTGGCGCGTCGTGCATAGCTGTGGAGCTTCGGCCGGCAGGCCGCTAAGGTCGGTCGCATCGGACAGGTCAGGAACCAGATGGCAGGCCACGCCGGCTCGAGAAAAGTGATCTACGCCGCGCTCGCCGGCAACCTGGCGATCGCGCTGACCAAATTCGCGGCCGCGTCCTTCACCGGTTCGTCCGCCATGCTGTCGGAAGGCGTGCATTCGCTGGTCGATACCGGCAACGGCGGGCTCCTGCTCTATGGCATGCACCGCGCCGCGCGCCCGCCTGATCGCACGCACCCGCTCGGCCACGGACGCGAGCTCTATTTCTGGAGTTTCATCGTCGCGCTTCTGGTCTTCGCGCTGGGCGCCGGCGTTTCCCTCTATGAGGGCATCATCCACATCATGGCGCCGGAACCGGTCGTCAACGTCAAGGTCAACTATATCGTGCTCGGCCTCTCCTTCCTGTTCGAGGGCAGCTCCTGGCTGGTAGCGCTGAAGGAGTTCCGTCAGCAGAAGGGCCGCCAGGGCTGGTTCGAAGCCGTGCGCCGCAGCAAGGATCCGAGCGTCTACACGGTGCTGTTCGAGGACAGCGCCGCGCTGCTCGGCCTGATCGTCGCCTTTGCCGGCATCCTGTCAGCCGAACTTCTGGAAATGCCCGAGCTCGACGGCGTCGGCTCGATCGGCATTGCCATCATCCTGGGCGCGACCGCAATCTTCCTGGCACGCGAGAGCAAGGGCCTGCTGCTCGGTGAGCCTGCGTCGCCCGAGGTGCAAGGAAAGGTGCTGGCGATCGCCCAGGAGGATCCGGCCGTCCAGCGGGCGAACGGTATCCTGAGCGTCCATATCGGGCCGGAGGAAATCGTCGCGGGTTTGAGCATCGAATTCGAGGATCATCTCACCGCGCCCGAGATCGAAGCCTGCGTCGAGCGACTGGAGGCGAGGTTGAAGAAGGACATGCCGCAAATATCGAGGCTCTTCGTCAAGCCGCAAGCGGCTGGCACATGGGAGCAGCGGCGCAAGGCTATCGCCGAGGCCTCGGAGGAGGGTTAGTTTCGCCTTAGCGCGAACCTGTCAGGAGGAAGACCGATGAAGATCGACGGCGGGTGCCATTGCGGCGCCATCACCTATGAGGCGGAGGTCGATCCGGAAAAGACCTCGATCTGCCACTGCACGGATTGCCAGCAACTAACCGGCACGGCGTTCCGCGTATCGATCCGGGTGCCGGAAGAGGACTACCGCATCACCAAGGGCGAGCCGAAGGTCTATATCAAGACCGGGGCGAGCGGCGCCAAGCGGGCGCAGGGCTTCTGCGGCGACTGCGGCTCGCATCTTTATGCAACGTCGGTCGGCGACGGGCCTAAGGTCTACGGCATCAGGGTCGGCACCGCGCGCCAGCGCGACCAGTTGGTACCGAGGACCCAGTATTGGCATCGTTCGGCGCTGCACTGGCTGCCGGAATTCGAGGGCACGAGGATCGTCGAGGAGCAGTAGGAAGCGCGGCGTCGGGCGAGACTTCATCATTCTAGGGCGGAGCAAGGAGCGAAGCGACGCGCGCAGACCCTGGAATCCATGCCGTGACTGCGGAGCGCCGCAACGCTGCAGAATTCTGTTCCGTCGCGTTTCACGGCAAGGGTCATGGCCTGGATCCCCGGGTCTGCGCGTCCGCTTCGCTTCCGCTACGCCCGTGGATGACGAAGGGATGGGCGCTCGGCTAATCGCCAGCGGCGTAACAACCCACCTACTCGTCGCCTTCGACGACGCGCAGCCTGAGCTGGCCCGTCTTGGAATCAGCCACCCGTGTCGCGCCTTCCGTCTTGGCGGGGCCACTATGCGGCGCCTCGGTTTCCGCGAATTCCAGCGCCTCGATCTTCTGGCTGCGCTTGGTCACCTTCGACGTCGACACGAGAATGTCGTCGATGTCCCGCGTCGCTTGGCCGAAATGCGTCTGCAGCCGGCGCACCCGCTCATCGACCCTGGCCACATCCTCCATCAGCCGTATGACCTCGCCCTGGATGAGATGCGCCTGCTCGCGCATGCGGGCGTCCTTCAGGATCGCCTGGATGACCTGGATCGACAACATCAGCAGCGAGGGCGACACGATGACGACGCGGGCGCGGTGCGCCTTCTGCACGACCGCCTCGAAATTCTCGTGGATTTCGGCGAATACCGATTCCGACGGCACGAACATGAAGGCGGTGTCCTGCGTCTCGCCCTGGATCAGGTATTTTTCCGCGATATCGCGGATATGCACCTCGATGTCGCGCCGAAAGGCCTGCGCCGCCGCCTTCTGCATGTCGGCGCCCTCGGCGGCGCGGATGGCGTTCCACGCTTCCAGCGGGAACTTGGCGTCGATGGCGAGCATCGGCGCGCCGTTCGGCATGCGCACCAGGCAATCGGGCCGGCTGCCGTTGCTGAGAGTAGCCTGGAACTCGTAAGCGCCGTGCGGCAGGCCATCGGCGACGATCACCTCCATGCGCGACTGGCCGAAGGCGCCGCGCGTCTGCTTGTTGGACAGGATCGCCTGCAACTGCACGACCTGGCCGGCTAAAGACTGGATGTTGCCTTGCGCGGTGTCGATCACCGCCAGCCGCTCCTGCAGCTTGGCCAGGCTTTCATGCGTCGACTTGGTCTGCTCGGTCATGGTCTGGCCAAGGCGGCCGGTCATGGCGTCGAGCCGTTGTCCCAGCGACTGGGTGAGCTCGGCCTGCCGCGCGCCGAACACCTCCGCAATCGCTCCCATGCGGCCCTGCATCTCGGCCTGGCTCTGCAGGATATCGGCCATTCGGGCCTCGGTATCGCGTGCATGGTCCGCCGCCTCAGTCGCGGCAACCGCGCGCGCCTTGGCCGCGCGCCACAGGGCAACGACGAGCGCCGCGAAAAGCACGACCAGCAGGACTGCGCCGAAACCAAACGCCTGCCCGAGCGTGATCGTGGTGGCCCCGAGCCGCGCGACCGGTTGCGAAAGGATAGTGGTCATGTCGTTCATTTGGGCAGCATAGCCGATTCGCCCCGCCGGCACAGATCAAAACGTGAACGGGCCAAACATGCCCCCGTTGACGCTTTTCCAACGAGGTCTTAGGTGAGACGCCATGTCGATCAAGCCGCTCATCATTCTTCCCGATCCCATCCTGCGCCAGGTTTCCAAGCCGGTGGAGCGCGTCGACGGCGACCTGCGCAAGCTCGCCGACGACATGCTGGAGACCATGTATGACGCGCCGGGCATCGGCCTCGCGGCGATCCAGGTCGGCGAGCCGCGGCGGCTGTTGGTCATCGACCTCGCCAAGGAAGGCGAGCCGCCCGAGCCGCATGTCTTCATCAATCCGGAAATCCTCGAAACCGCCGATCAGCGTTCGGTCTATGAGGAAGGCTGCCTCTCGATCCCCGACTATTACGCCGAGGTCGAGCGCCCGGCTTCCGTGCGGGTGAAATATCTCGACCGTGACGGCAAGTTGCAGGAGATGCAGGCGGAAGGCCTGATGGCCACCTGCCTGCAGCACGAGATCGACCATCTCAACGGCGTGCTGTTCATCGACCACATCTCGAAGCTGAAGCGCGACATGGTGGTGAGGAAATTCAAGAAGCTCGCCAAGGACAAGGCGCCGGGCAAGATGGTGGGTTAAGGCCGTCCGGGCGGCGCGTGCACCTGAAAACTACGACGAGACAGGATCGCAAAACGTCATGCCGCTTCGCGTCATCTTCATGGGGACGCCGGATTTTTCCGTGCCCACGCTCCGCGCGATCGCCGAGGCCGGCCATGAGATCGCGGCCGTCTACACTCAGCCGCCGCGTGCCGCCGGCCGGCGCGGGCTGGAGCTGACGCCCTCGCCGGTTCAGCGCGAGGCCGAACGGCTTGGCCTTGAGGTGCGGGCGCCGACATCGCTGAAGGGCGAGGCAGAGCAGCGGGCTTTCGCCGCCTTGCAGGCCGATGTCGCCATTGTCGTCGCCTATGGCCTGCTCCTGCCGAAAGCCATCTTGGACGCCCCCAGGCTCGGCTGCCTCAACGGCCATGCCTCACTTTTGCCGCGCTGGCGTGGTGCCGCTCCCATCCAGCGCGCCATCATGGCCGGCGATGCCGAGACCGGCATGACGGTCATGAAGATGGAAGAAGGTTTGGACACCGGGCCGGTGGCAATGGTTGAAAAATGCGCCATCGCTCCCGATATGACGGCCGGCGAACTGCATGACCGCCTGATGGCTCAAGGCGCTTCGCTGATGGTGCGGGCGCTCGCGCAGTTGGGGATAAATTGTCTGACATTTACCCAACAGGCAACGGCAGGGGTGACCTACGCCCGAAAGATCGATAAATCGGAGACACGCGTAGACTGGACGCGGCCTGCCGGCGAAGTCCACAACCACATTCGCGGCCTTTCGCCCTTTCCCGGCGCTTGGTGCGAGGTCGACATTGGCGGCCGCATGGAGCGGCTGAAACTGCTTCGCTCGACGCTCTCGGAAGGCCCGTCGCTTTCTGGAGATTTGGGCGAGTCGGGAGGAATTCTCGATGACCGGCTGACGGTCGCCTGCGGGACAGGCGCGGTCAGGCTGGTCGAAGTTCAACGGGCGGGCGGAAAGCCCGCCGCCGCGCAGGAGTTTTTGCGCGGAGCCAAGATCGAAAAAGGAATGAAACTCAAATGAGCATGATGTCGATACGCGCGGCGACGCCGCGGGATCGCGAGGCGATCCGTCTCGTCGAAGAGCATGCCTTTGGCCAGCAGGCGGAAGCCGGCCTGGTCGACGCGCTGGTCACCGGCGGCGATGCCGTCGTCGAACTGGTTGCGGAAGAAGACGGCCAGGTCGTCGGCCACATCCTGTTTTCCAGGCTTTACGTGCAGAATGGCGGCAAGCGCTTCGCGGCCGTCGCGCTGGCGCCGCTGGCCGTCGAACCCTCCTTCCACGGCACCGGCATCGGCGGCGCGCTGATCCGCGAGGCGCATGTCCGCCTCAAGCAAGCCGGCGAGACGCTGGCCGTCGTTCTGGGCGATCCGGTCTATTACGGCCGCTTCGGCTACACCCATGCCCGCGCCGCAAAGTTCGAGAGCGAGTATCAGGGCGAGGCGCTGCAGGCGCTGGCCTGGGGCGAGGCGCCGGAGACCGGCAAGCTGGTCTACGCTTCGGCCTTCACCGCCTTAGCCGCCTAGAGCATGATCCCGAACCGAAGGTCCGCGTTCGCGAAAAGTGGGAACCGGTTTTCGGGCAGGATCATGCTCAATCGAGAAAACAAGGTCTCGTCTCAGACATCGGCAGTTGTCTGAACATGCCGCGTTTTCGGCTCGATATCGAATATGACGGCAGCCAGTTCGCCGGCTGGCAGCATCAGGCCGACCAGCCCTCGGTGCAGCAGGCGATCGAGCAGGCGATCGAAAAGTTCTGCGGGGAAGAGGTAAGAATACGCGCCGCCGGCCGCACCGATGCCGGCGTGCACGCCACCGCCCAGGTGGCCCATGTCGACCTGGGCAGGGACTGGCCGGGCGACAAGGTGCGCGATGCCGTGAACGCCCATCTGCAGGCGGCTGGCGCCCGCGTCGTCCTTCTCAGCGCGCGCGTCGTCGCCGACGGCTTCGACGCGCGCTTTTCCGCCACCGGCCGCCACTATCTCTATCGCATCCTCAACCGCCGCGCCCCTTCAGCGCTTGAAAAGGGCAAGGTGTGGTGGGTGCCCAAGCGCCTCGATGCCGAGGCCATGCACGAGGCGGCCAAAGTGCTGCTCGGCCGGCATGACTTCACCACCTTCCGTTCCACCCAGTGCCAGGCCGAAAGCCCGGTCCGCACGCTTGATCGCCTCGATGTCGGCCGCGTTGGCGACCTGATAGAAGTCCGGACCTCGGCGCGCTCCTTCCTGCACAACCAGGTGCGCTCGATGGTCGGCTCCTTGCGGCGCGTCGGCGACGGCTCCTGGGGTGCAGCCGATCTCAAGGCCGCGCTCGAAGCGCGCGACCGCGCCGCCTGCGGCCAGGTTGCGCCGCCCGATGGGCTTTTTCTCGTCGGAGTGGATTACCCGGAAGGTGTCTGAAGGATGTGTCGGTCAGCCGGCGTCGTCCTCTGCGAATTGGTCCGACCAATTGGCCCCGCCGTAGAACGAGCGCAGGATCACGACCCGTTCAGGCTCCACGATGAATGCAACGGTTACCCGACGCTCAAATCCGACGACGCGAAGGTCCGTCCGCACATCGTCACGGCGTGTGCCGCGTTCAGAGCCATGTTCGAGGCGCTCGCAGAACGCCCGTATGCGGCTGTCGTAACGGTCCGCCGTGGTGGGGCTGCTGGCCTCCGCAATGATGGCATAGATGCGATCGAGATCGTCGCCGGCATCAAGCGTATAGATGACGGCCCGGCGCTTCACGGTTTCTTCTGCGAATGGGTCTCGTGGCGCTTGCGTGCCCGTTGGGCCATTTCCTCTGGCGAGATGCCTTTGCCAGGATTTGCCTTCCACGCATCATAGGTCGGGGCGACTTCCTCGCGGAGCCAGCGCTCCACCGCGGCGTCGCGCTCCTGCAGGGCGCGAAGCCCCGCGCGTATGACTTCGCTGCTGGTTGCATAGGTGCCCGAGCGGACGAGTTCATCGATGAAGGCGGCTTGCTCCGCCGGCAGGCTGAAGGTGCGTTTTTCCGTGGCGGACATGCGTTCGTACTCCGCGAGAATGGTATGAAATTATCATACTACTCTGGCAGCGAATTGAAAGATCGCCGTCAGTTTGGAGAAGATCAGCCCGTTGTGCTGTCCGGCATGTTGATGCCGAGCAGCGCCTGCAGGCCAAAAAGCACGAGCAGCGAGGCAATGAACATGCCGACGAACACGGCGGTGCCCACTGCGGCGCCCTTGCCGATCGATGCGTTGGTCATGCGCCAGGTCAGCAGCATCGACAGGGCGAACAAGAACAGCGACACCAGGCTGTTGATATCGCTGCTGGAAGGCAGGAAAAGCCGGAGCAGCGCCGAAGGCAGCATGAGCCAGGCGATGATCGCCGACGTCCAGTTGGAGGCAACGACATAATGGACGAAGCGGCCGCCGATGCCGGCGCGCGGCGCGATCAGTGCCAGCACCACCAGCGGCAGCACCCAGGAGCCGATATCGACGGTCGCCAGCCGGATCAGCACGCCGAGCCGCCCGGCGAAGGCGGTAGGATCGCCGATCTCGTTGGCGATCCCGACCCAGCCGACGATCAGCGCCGGCGCAGCCACGACGATGGCGAAGAAGGAATTCCAGAAACCGTCCGCCGAAAGGTCGAGCAGGCGCAGCCCGTCGGCCTTGCCGAACATCAGCCGCCAGGCGCCGGCCAGCGAAGCGTAGGTTTCGTCCGCCGAAAGCATGGTCACGAAAGGCCTTGTCCGAACCAGTCCTCGATGAAGCGTTCGTAGATCTGCGTCAACGTCTCGAGGTCGGCAAGCGCGACGCGTTCGTCCACCATATGCATGGTCTTGCCGACCAGTCCGAATTCGACCACCGGGCAATAATCCTTGATGAAGCGCGCGTCCGACGTGCCGCCGGAGGTGGAGAGCGCCGGCGTCTTGCCGACCACCGCCTTGACCGAGCCGCTCAACGTGTCGATCAGCTTGTCGTCGCGGGTGAGGAAGACATGGCTCGGCCGGTCGCGCCAGACAAGCTCATAGTCGACCGGCGTCTTCTTGCCCGGCCGGTACTTCTTACGCCCCGCCGCCTGGTCGAGCCTGTTGTGGATCTCGGCCTGCACCGTTTCTGCATCCCAGGTGTCGTTGAAGCGGATGTTGAAAATGGCCGTCGCCCTGGCCGGGATGACGTTGGTCGCCGGGTTGCCGACGTCGATCGACGTCACTTCGAGGTTGGTCGGCTGGAAATCCTTCGTTCCCTTGTCGAAAACCGGATGGAGCAGCGCATCGACCAGGCTCACCAGCCCGCGCACAGGATTGTCGGCAAGCTGCGGATAGGCGGCATGTCCCTGGCGTCCGTTGACGGTGACGCTGCCAGACATCGAGCCACGCCGGCCGATCTTGATCATGTCGCCGAGCGCATCGGGATTGGTCGGCTCGCCGACGATAGAGGCGTCCCACTTCTCGCCCTTGGCCGCCGCCCAGTCGAGCAGCTTGGTGGTGCCGTTGATGGCCGGCCCTTCCTCGTCGCCGGTGATGAGCAGGGAGACCGAGCCTTTCGGGCCGCCGTTTCTCTCGACATGGCGTGCTACGGCGGCGATGAAGCAGGCAATGCCGCCCTTCATGTCGACGGCGCCGCGGCCATACATCTCGCCATTGGCGATCTCCGCGGCGAAGGGCGGGTGCGTCCAGGCCGCTTCGTCGCCCACCGGCACCACATCGGTATGGCCGGCAAACATCAGATGCGGGCCATTGCCCGAGCGCCGCGCATAGAGGTTTTCGATGTCCGGCGTGCCGTCTTCCGAGAAGACCGGCCGCTCGACCGAGAAGCCGAGCGGCGCCAGCATGTCTTGCAGCGCCTCAAGCGCGCCGCCTTCGGCGGGCGTCACGGAAGGGCAGCGAATCAAGGCGGCAAGGTTCTGGGCGGGGTCGGTCGGCAATGTCATGGGCAAAGCGATAGTCGAAAGCGTTTGTCGTGTCACGGTGGCAGATGATCGCCGGCCATACCGCCGACATTATGGTTTTCATGGCGTATAAATGCATGTCGCCCAGAAGTGTGCAGCGGTTCTGGGAGAACGACATGCATCATAAATGCATGTCGCCCAGAAGTGTGCAGCGGTTCCGGCAGTACGACATGCATCATGGCAAGTTGCGGACCAGGCGAGGACTAATGCATGGCCAGCCAGGCAAGCACCATCGCGATAGCCGGCGCCGGCAGTATCGGCTGCTATGTCGGCGGTTGCCTGGCCCTTGCTGGACGCAAGGTCGTCTTCCTCGGCCGCGGCCGCTTGGTCGGAGCCATGCGCCAGGGTGGACTGCGCGTCAGCGATCTCGACGGCCGCGACCGCCGTATCGAAGCGCAAGCGATTTCGGCCACCGACGATCCGCCGACAGCGCTGTACGAGGCGGACATCATCCTGGTGACGGTCAAGAGCGGCGCAACCGGGGAGATGGCGAAGCTGATCGCCGCTCATGGGCGTCCGGATGCGGTGGTGGTCAGCCTGCAGAACGGCGTCGACAACGCGGACAGGTTGCGCGCCGGGCTCCCCGGCCGGCGGGTGCTGACCGGCATGGTGATGTTCAACGTCGTCCAGTCGCCGGACGAACTGCCATTCCGCGTCCACCGCGCCAGCCAGGGCGAGGTGATGATCGACGACGGTGTCGATGGCCTTGCCGGCCTGCTCGATGCCGACGGGCTTGCGGTCGAGGTTCGCGCCGACATGAAGGCGGTGCAGTGGAGCAAATTGCTGATGAACCTCAACAACGCGCTGGTGGCGCTTTCCGACCTGCCGCTGGCGAGACAACTCGCCGACCGACGCTGGCGCGCGATCCTCGCCGGCCAGATCGACGAGGCTCTCGCCGCGATGAGCTCGGCGGGCGTAGCGCCGGCGCGCATCACCGGCCTGCCGCCGTCGCTGCTGCCGAAAGTGCTGCGGCTTCCCGACTGGCTGTTCGGGCTTCTGGCTCGCCGCATGCTGGCGATCGACGCGGAAGCGCGCTCGTCGATGTGGGACGACCTGAAGCGCGGCCGTCCGACCGAGATCGACGAACTGCAGGGCGCCGTCATTGGCCTAGGCAAGCAAACGGGCATCCCGACGCCGATCAACGAACGCGTAACGGCGCTGGTGCGTCAGGCTGAAACGGAAAAGCGCGGTCCGCCGGGGCTGGGACCGGACGAGGTCAGCGCAATTCCAGGAAAAGTGTGAACGGTTAGGCTCGGCGACTTCGCCGGAATTGCGTCTAACAAGGAGATAGAGCGGTTCGCCGTTTGCGAGAAACGGCGAACCGCTTTAGCCGCGATCCTCGATCAGCGTGATCTTCTGCCAGATCTTGCGCGACAGGTTGGACGCCAGGTTCTCGATGTCGTTGACGGCATTGACGACGACATCGTCGTTGACCGACTGCGCGAACAGCGCCGCGATCTTGCCGGTGAGCGACAGCATTTCCGAGCAGTAGTCGAGATAGCGCGCGAGATCGGCCGCGTTGGTGATGCGGATGGGCGAATGCGAGGTCGGCTTGAAATCGGCCGACAGCGCCGCCGGGTCCTTGGTCAACTGGTGCATGTCGATGACATGGATCAGCGAGCGCAGCCCGTGCAATTGCCGGAACACTTTCTTGCGCTTGATCCGCTCCTCGGTGCGGACCAGCGCCAGCAGCCCGAGCACCGCCAGTATGACGGTGTTGATCGTCGCCTCGATGCCTTGCATCGACTGCACGGCATCGTCGGCCCCCGAAATGCGGTCGAGCGGCAGGATGGTGCCGACGAACAGGAACATCGCCACCCCGGCGATGAAAGCCGCGACGATGACGCCGCGCAGCCACCAGATCGGCGCTTCCAGTTCCCTGGCGGCCTTGGCCAGGTCGCGCGACAACGATACCAGTTCGCCGGCGACGCCGCGCAGGCCGGCTTCCGGGAAACGATCGCCGACACGCACTTCCAGCCTTTCGGCCGTCTCGATGATCAATTGCGGATCGAGCGTGCGGTAGCGCATGGTTTCAGGAATCGCCAGGCGCGTTGGTGCGCCTGCCGTAGCGGTTCGGTCCGGGATCGCTGCGGAAGCAGGCGAGGATGATGAGCAGGATGGGGCCGATGATAAGCGAGATCAGCGCAAAATAGGTCGGCTTGCCAAAATCATGGAAGCGCTTTGCCGTCACCGCGAATGTGGCCCAGGCCGAGATCAGCAGCACGCCCCAGCAGATCATGGCCCAGTTCTGGCTGGCCGCGGTGTTCAGTTCAACCCGCGCGAACTGGTAGAACGGGAAAAACTGGACAAGCACCAGCAGGATCCCGGCCAGCGCATAGGCGACCGGGCTCAGCCGCCCGGAAAGGCTGAAGAACAGCCAGAGGAATTGCGATCTTTCAGACAACCGCGTCGGCTCCGTTGTGGAGGATCAATCGCGCAGCAATTCGTTGATCGAGGTCTTCGAACGGGTCTTGGCGTCGACGCGCTTGACGATGACGGCGCAGTAGAGGCTCGGGCCCTGCTCGCCATTGGGCAGCGGCTTGCCCGGCATCGAACCGGCTACGACCACGGAATTGGGCGGCACTTCGCCATAGAAAACCTCGCCGGTGGCGCGGTCGACGATCTTGGTCGACTGGCCGATGAACACGCCCATGCCGAGGACGGAACCTTCGCGCACGATGCAGCCTTCGACCACTTCCGAGCGCGCGCCGATGAAGCAATTGTCCTCGATGATGGTTGGGCCGGCCTGCATCGGCTCCAGCACCCCGCCGATGCCGACGCCGCCGGAAAGATGCACGTTCTTGCCGATCTGCGCGCAGGAACCGACCGAGGCCCAGGTGTCGACCATGGTGCCCGAATCGACATAGGCGCCGACATTGACGAAGGACGGCATCAGCACCGCGCCCGGCGCGACATAGGCCGAGCGGCGCACGACCGACGACGGCACGGCCCGGAAGCCGGCCTTCTCGAAATCGACGGCGCTCCAGCCGTCGAACTTTGACGGCACCTTGTCCCACCACACGGCCTGCCCGGGACCGCCCTTGATGATCTCCATCGGGTTCAGCCGGAAGGAGAGCAGCACCGCCTTCTTCAGCCACTGGTTGACCTGCCACTTGCCGTCGTCCTGACGCTCGGCGACACGGGCGACACCACGATCGAGCAGATCGAGCGCGGCCTGGATGGCGTCGCGCGTCTCGCCGCGCGTCGCGGTGGAAATCGTGTCGCGCTCCTCGAAGGCCTTCTCGATGGTCTTTTCGAGACTCGCCAGATCGGGCTTCGACATGATTTCGCTCCATTACCAAGCTGTTAAGGGGCTGCGCCTTAACCTGTTTAAAAGTCGCGCGGACCCTATGTTAAGGCTTAATGGGGGTCAATCGCGCCTGCGTCACGGGACGGCGCAAGTAAGGGAATTGGACGGGTGGATTCGATGACTCCCATGGAAAAGGCAGGGTGGACGCCGCTGCCGCATTCGGATGAGGACCTGGAACGCTCGAAAAGCGTGCCGGATACCCCCCAGACACGCGCCGAAACCTACCGGCTGGCCTGGAATGATCCCGAGTTCATGACGCGGCGCGAATTGCGCGCCGTGCGGCTGCAGCTCGAACTCCTGAAGCCGGAAATGATCCTGGCCGAACGCGGCATCCGCTCGACCGTTATCCTGTTCGGCGGCGCCCGCCTGCCCGAACCCGGCGGCGAGGCCTGGGCGGCGAAGAACGAGACGCAGAAGAAGAACCTCGAGGCGAACAGCAGATATTACGAGGAAGCGCGCAAATTCGCCCGCCTGTGCTCGCAGCAGTCGGCCATCTCCTATTATCGTGAGTACGTCGTCGTCACCGGCGGCGGCCCCGGCGTCATGGAGGCGGGCAATCGCGGCGCCGACGACGTCGGCGCGCCGTCGATCGGCTTGAACATCGTGCTGCCGCACGAGCAGGCGCCCAACATCTATGTCACGCCGGAGCTTTGCTTCAACTTTCACTACTTCGCCATCCGCAAGATGCATTTCGTCATGCGCGCCAAGGCCGTCGCGGTGTTCCCGGGAGGCTTCGGCACGATGGACGAATTCTTCGAGACGCTGACGCTCATCCAGACGGGGCGCATGGAACGCGTGCCGGTGATCCTGTTCGGCAAGGCGTTCTGGCAAAGGGCGATAAATCTCGATTTCCTCGCCGAGCAGGGCACGATCTCGCCCGGCGATCAGGACATCATCGATTTCGTCGACACCGCCGAGGAAGCCTGGGACATCATCCGTCGCTTCTACAAGCTCTGAAAGCGCGACAACGGACCTGCCTGGTCTGCGTACCTACGCCGACAGCTCGACCAGCCAGCCGTTGGAGTGCGCGAAGCGAACGATGGCCGCGCGTGAGCGCAGCTCGAGCTTATCGGTCGCCCTGGTGCGATAGGTTTCGATCGTCTTAATGCTGAGGTTGAGCCGGGACGAGATTTCCTTGTTGCTGTAGCCCTGCGCCACCAGCTGGATGACCGACCGCTCCCGCTCGCTGAGATTGCCCGGATCGCATTGCGTGACGCTGCGTGGGCTCAGGATGCGCGCCGCAAGTGCGGGGTCGACATAGTTGTCGCCGGCCAACACGCATCGGATGGCCTGCAGCAGATCGGTTGCGGTCGACCGCTTGACCACGAAGCCGCGCCCGCCTGCGGCAAGCACCTGGCGCAGGCAACCGGGGTCCTCATTCGCCGTCAGCGCTATGCAGCTGACCTCGGGAAAGCGTTCGCCAAGCCGTTCGATCAGCGTGACCCCGTTGACACCCGGAAGCGATATGTCGACCACCGCGACGTCGGGCAGCGTCTTGCCGATCCCTTCAAGGGCTTCGTCGGCATTCCCGGCCAGTCCGACGACCGTCAGATCGTCCTGGCTGTTGATCATCGCGCCGACTCCCGCCAGCATGATCGGGTGGTCGTCGACCAGAAATATCCGCCTGCAGCACACCACGTTTAACCTCCATCAGCCGATGAAAGACCCCCATCACCAGGAAGAGGGCCCTTTTGTCCTTGATGGTCTAGGCAACTGCCCCGCATGGCGCGGGACGCCCGTCTGTATCGACCGCGAAGCGGCCGTAGCGGGTAAAGCTATCCCCCACCCAACCCAAGAGATGCGGACTGTAAGCCGTGGCTAATGTCCGGGATGTGCGGCGCTTCACGTAACCCCGCGTGACGCGGCAGATGCCATTTCCGACCTGGTCAAACTGTCGTCGGTACGAAACCGTCCATCGGCCAGCCAAAGCATGATGCCGAACGGTTTTCGGCATCATGCTCTATCTCTTTGATGTGGAGACGGATTCAGATTTCAGGTCGATTCGACCTGAAATCATCCGGCTCTAGCGGCACATCGGCGTAAATGGTGGTCCCCTTGCCCCGGTCTGTTTCAATCGACAGTTCGCCACCCACCAGCGCGAGGCGCTCTTTCATTCCGGCGAGTCCCAAATGGCCCGCGCCAGGTTCGGCCCGGCTGTCAAAGCCGCGGCCGTCGTCCTCGATCGTCAGGCGCAGTCGATCGTCCTGGATATGCGCCGTCAAGCTCACGCGGCTCGGCGCGGCATGCTTGCCGATGTTGGTGAGAGCCTCCTGCGCGATGCGGTAGAGCGTCAGCGCGATCTCGGCGGGCAGCGGGCTCGAAAGGGCTTCGATGTCCATCTCGCATGCAATGCCGAGCTGACTGCAAAGCACGGTGGCCAGATCCTCGACCGAAGTTCGCAGGCCAAGACGATCGAGGTCCGCGGGTCGCAGGCTCCAGGCGACGTCATGCACCTTGGCGCTCAGCTGGTCGATAAGCATCGCGGCGCGCTCGAGACGATTGTCCATCTCCCGCGAGCCGGCGCGAACGATGTGCAATTCGAGCGCGACGCTGGCGAGCATCTGGCCCAGATCGTCATGCAGCTCGCGCGACAGGCGCAGTCGCTGCTCTTCCTGCACGGCAACAAGATGCCGCGCCAGGTCCTGGCGCCGGACCATTGCCCTATTGTCTTTGCCGGTGTCGATGCCACCCTCCATCGACTTCCCCTCTCGTCAATGCCGCGAAATGCAAGCCTGCGAGAAAAGGCATGAGGTGTCGTTGCTTCGCGCAATATACACCGGCATATGCCTTTATGCCTGTCAGTTTTTTCCCGATTGCTTCAACTTTTCCTGACACGGGGCTCAGCAGAAAAACTGACGCACCTGCCGATCAGCCCGAATGTATCCTCACTGTTTCTGCGTGCATCCTTCAAGCGTCCTCCTGGTCACCTTGAACTGGCCGGGAAGCTCAACGCAAACAAAGGAGAACGTCATGAGAAAGATCATCCTGGCCGCGGCTGTCCTCTCGGCTCTGACTGGTTCCGCATCCGCATTTTCGGTCGGTAGCGGTAATGGCAACGGCAACGGCAATGTCGGCGTCGGCAACGGCAACGGCAACGGTAACGCCAACACCGGCGCCTTCAACGGCAACTTCAACGGCAACGGCAACTTCGGCTTCGGCAACGGCAATGGCAACGGCAATGCCAACATGGGCGCCTTTAACGGCAACTATAACGGCAACCTGAATGCCGGGGTCGCCAACGGCAACGGAAACGGCAACGGCAATTTCGGCCTCGCCAACGGCAACGTGAACGGCAACGGCAACTTCGGCATCAGCAACGGCAATGCCAACGGCAACGGCAACTGGGGCGCCGGCAACGGCAACGGAAACGGCAACGCCAATCACTAGCGCCGCCAACCGCAGCGTCGCCAGGCTTTAACTTGGAATGACGCTGACGTCTCTGGGATCGCCGAGCCACGCGCCCGTCCCCCGCGCAAGGCTATCGCGACATGTCGCCGGCGGTCCCAGTCCCTTTCGCAGCCCAGTCTTTTTCGAAGTCCCGATTTTCAAAGCAAAAGCCATGGAAGGAGCTCGCAGATGAAACGCTACGTCATACCGGCCCTATGCCTGGGGTTGTTGGGTGCAACCGCGGCCAAGGCTGACACCACGACGGGCAGCCAGTCCTTCGGCATGTCGGCCGTCCAGGCGGCGGTCGGCAAATACGGCCAGTCCATCGGTTCCGACGTCAGGAGTATGAACCCGCTCGGCAGCCTGGGCGGCAATGCCGGCTACAAGAACAGCGGCAGCGGCAATGTCGGTGCCTTCAACAGCGGTACCGGCAATGTCGGCGCCTTCAACGGAAACAACAACACCTCGCCGACGAGCGGCAACGGCAACATTGGTGCCTTCAACGGCAACGGCAACACCGGCCAATATAACGGCAACGGCAACATCGGCGCCGGCAACGGCAACTTCAACGGCGGGTCGTTCAACGGCAACGGCAATGTCGGCGCCTTCAACGGCAACTCCAACGGCCGGGGAAACCGCAGATGACCGGCCTGAGATCGTTCGGCTCGGCTCGACCCCGTAAGCGCCAGGTGGCGGCGCGGCTGCTTGAAGGAAACAGCCTCGCGATCGGCACCCTGCTTGCCGCGATGATCGTTGCCGACGCCTCGACCCTGGTCAGGATTGGAGACCTTCCAATTGGCGCCGGCGTCGCCAATGGCCTTGGCAACACCGGCAATTTCAACGGCAACGGCAATTCCGGCAACTTCAACGGCAATGGCAATCGCGGCAATTTCAATGGCAACGGCAATTCCGGGAGCTTCAGCGGCAACTTCAATAGCGGTAGCTTCAACGGCAACGCCAATTGCGGCGACGGCTTCGGCAACGGCTATTCGTCCGACGGCAATGGCAACGGCAAGGGAGCCGAAGGCACTCCGGCCTGGTGCCGGTTTCTGAAGGACCTGAATGGCCAGCTGGGACTGCTTCCCGGCACGATTCCGGATTTCGATTGATGCATGTCGCCCAGAAGTGCGCAGCGGTTCTGGGATAACGACATGCATCAAAACAAAGACTTAAAGCGCGTCGCCTGGAACCGTTTCAGCGCGACGCGCTTTGTTTTCACCGTTCATGTCCGTGAAATCGGCACAACGCTGGCGATAGGCGAAAATCGCTAATCTCCAAGGCAGGCACCCCGCCCCAACGCGAACGGAGTTCAGGCCGCCACGTCGACGATCGCGGTCAGGAACCCGGCAAGGTCGTCGGTGACGAAATCGACGTCGTCCTCGTTCGCCGGGTCGCGTTCCCAGATCTCCGAAAAGGTCGGTTCGAAATTGCGCGGCACCACCAGCACCGTCGTCATGCCGAGCGTCTTCGGCACGGCCAGATTGCGCGCCAGATCCTCGAACATCACCGCATTGTGTCCGGTCACCGAATGCAATTCGGCGAAGCGCTCATAGGTCTGGCGCTCCGGCTTGGGATTGAGCCCCGCCGCGACGATGTCGAAGATGTCGTCGAAATGCTCCAATATGCCAAGCTGGCGCGCGGTGCGCTCGGCATGCCTGCGGTCGCCATTGGTGAAGATGAATTTACGTCCCGGAAGCTGGCGGATCGCCGCGCCCAGCACCGGGTCGGGCACCAGCCTCGAATAATCGATGTCGTGCACCTTCTCGAGAAAATCGTCGGGATCGATGCCGTGCCGCTTCATCAGTCCGTTCAGCGTCGTGCCGTATTCCAGGTAGAGTTCCTTCTGTAGCTTGCGCGCGTCGTCGCGGGAAAGCGTCAGCAGCTCGCCGACATAGGCGGTCATCTTCACGTCGATCTGCGCGAACAGATTCGAGTGATGCGGATAGAGCGTGTTGTCGAGGTCGAACACCCAATCCGTGACATGGGCGAAGCGGGCAGGATCGGGTGTCGTTGTCATAAGTTTCTTATGGCATGCCGGCGCTGAATTTATCCACAACTTATGCGCGTCACGAAGTGTGAAAATGCGGTCTCACTTCAAATTTTAAAAGTCCTGGAAAGGTCGCCTTTAACGCTTGCTGGCACACAAGCTTTCCGTTGGGAGCAAGTGATGAGTCGCATATTTCTGAGGGCAGCTGCCGTGGCGTTCGCTTCGGTTGCCGTCTCACTGTTGTTGACGCTGATTGTGGTTCCGGCAATGGGCTTTCCGATGAGCCGCACTGTCTGGCTGGCGTCGACGGTTTGCCCGCTCGTGCTTGCCTGGGCCGCCAGCGCCAGCAGCTTCTGGCAGAGCGACCGGTTGCAGAATGCGCATCGCGAGCTTGCCCGCGCCCACGCGCAGCTCGCCGCCGCGCACCGGCGCCTCTCGGATAAGGCAAGCCGCGACGACATGACCGGCATGCTCAACCGCGAAACCTTCTTTGCCGCCCTCGACGGTTCGCGGCGCAAGAGCGATCGCGGCGCGCTGCTCATCATCGACGCCGATCACTTCAAGAGGATCAACGACAGCTATGGTCATTTGACGGGAGACGAAGCGCTGCTGCTGATCGCCGGCGCCATCGAACGAGGCATTCGCAGCGGTGACGTGCTCGGTCGCATCGGCGGCGAGGAATTCGGCGCTTTCCTGGTTGGCGCCACTGACGTTGAAGCGAAGCATGTCGCCGAACGCATCCGCCGCGAGGTCGAATTGATCCGCTTCCGCCCCGTCGATGAGCGCACCGTGCCGCTCACTGTCTCGATCGGCGGCATAACCTGCGGCGAGAGCGCAACCGTTTCCGATTTGATGCGCGCCGCCGATCGCAGGCTTTACGAGGCGAAGCACCGAGGCCGCAATCTTTCGGTCCTCGACCGCGAACTTCCGGAAGCGGCATGAAGCCTCGCCGCGCGCGTTAATGCATGTCGCCCAGAAGTGCGCAGCGGTTCTGGGACAACGACATGCATCAAAACAAAGACTTAAAGCGCGTCGTCTGAATCCGTTTCAGCGCGACGCGCGTTAGGAAAGCCCTAACCATGTCCATATTCAACCGCGCTAAACTTCCCCGTGTAACGCCGCCTTCACCTAGGTTTGGCACGGAATTGGCCTCCTCGGCGGCATGTGTGCCGTTCAGGAACGGCATACGTGGATCGAGGCCCGTGTCGAGAGGGGTGTCATGAGCGGTTACTTAAGAAAAATGTCGCGCCGCGCGATCGTGCAGGCGCTGATCGCGCTGCCCGCGCTGGTGCTGTTCCGCAACCAGCCGGCCGTGACCGAGCCCGATGAAATCGTCGAGATCAATGGCTGGATCTTGCGGCGGAGCGATCTCGCATGATCTTCGACAGCTACGAAGCCTACAAGCAGGCCGGCTTCAAGCCCAAGGCCTGCATTCTCGGTTCCGGCCCGGCAGGCACGACGATCGCCAGGAAGCTCGGCGCCGCCGGCATTCCGGTCGTCGTCCTGGAGGCGGGTTCGCGCGAATTCAGCGATGAGTCGCAGGATTTCTACCGCGGCGCCACGGTCGGCGATTACTATTTCGACCTCGACATCACCAGGCTGCGTTTCATGGGCGGCTCGTCCAACCACTGGGCCGGCTGGTGCCGCGTGCTCGACAAGCAGGACTTCGAACCCAAGGCCTGGGCGCCGGATACCGGCTGGCCGATCAGCCGTGCCGACATCGAGCCCTATCTTGGCGAGGTCCACGATATCCTTGAACTGCCCGACTTCCGCCCCGATGTGCCGGTTTCGGACGACATCCGCTGGGTGCAATTGATCAAGAGCCCCGCAGTGCGCTTCGGCGAGAAATTCGCCGACGAGCTCGACAAGAGCAAGAACATCGCCGTCGTGCTCAACACCTACGCAACCGAGCTCGCCGGTGACGGCAAGCGCGTCACCGGCGCGAAACTCTGGTCGAACGGGCAGGACGCTGGCACCTTCAGCGCGGACTATTTCGTCACCTGCACCGGCGGGCTGGAAAACTCGCGGCTGCTCTTGTGGTCGAACCAGCGTTCGAATGGCGGCGTGGTGCCGAATGCCACCGCGCTCGGCCGCTACTGGATGGAGCATCCGACTTTCGAGGGCGGCAACGCGGTCCTCGCCAATTACTCGGAGTTCGAGGTCGATGCCTCGAACGAAGCCTTCTTCTCGCCGACGCTCGCGGCCATGGAGCGGCTTAAGATCCTGAATTTCGGCATCCGCCTGATCGAGTCGCCCTATCCCAATGTCAAGAAGCTGATCGCCGACCTCGCCTGCACCGCGCCCAACATGGCCGAGTGGATGTCCTCGCAGCTCGACCAGAGGCTGCATTGCGCGGCCCAGCTTTACGTCGCCTGGGAGCAGGCGCCGCTTGCCTCCAACCAGATCGAACTGTCGAAGGCCGATGTCGACCATGCCGGCGTGCCGCGCATCGAATTGCATTGGAAGAAGTCGCCGCTCGAACGGCGCACCCTGCTCGAGGGCCTGAGGCTTTTCGGCGCAACCTTGGCGCAGAAGAATCTCGGCCGCGTCCGCATCGACGACTGGATCAGCAATGGCGGCGATTATCCGACCAATGAGGAAACGGCCGGCCACCACCATATGGGCGGCACCCGCATGGGCACCGATGTCCTGAAGAGCGTCGTCGACGCCAATTGCAAGGTGCATGGCATGGACAATCTCTATGTCGGCGGCTCCTCGGTGTTTTGCACGTCGGGCCAGTGTAACCCGACCACCACCATCACCGCGCTTGCCTGCCGGCTGGGCGAGCATCTCGGCAAGGTGATCGCCGTCTGACAACTCACGGAAGGCAGACGGCGCCGGCGCCTGGAGTGGCAACCGGCGCCGCCCTGGCGCGCCTTTTGGGCAAATTGCAGTTGCTACAGCCCGTAGACGGCGATGCGCACCAGAACGGCCGCGGCGGCCAGCGCCACTAGCAGGATGCCGAGGCCGATGGGCGAGCCCCAGCCGTACCATTCCATCGCCAGCTTGGCGTATTTGTACTCTTCGGCCGGGGTCATGGGGGCGCGGGTTGAGGTCTCGAACATCGCATTTCTCCGTTTTGGCGGGCGCATCTGGCTCTTGCCTTGTGGGAGCCGCGGCCGCATATTGCTACTATCGTCTTATTGTTAGACAGATTGATAGTTAGATGATCGAAACAAATTCGTCAAGCACGAAACGCGATGAGATGGCAAAGGCCGTCGGCCTTGCCGTCATGCGCTGGCAGGACGCCACCCAGGCCTATGACGAGGCGGTGGGCGCGCGGCTAGGGCTGATCGCCGCCGAGCGGCATTGCCTTGGCCTGCTCTACGCCGGGCCGCAATCGGCGGGCGCCGTGGCAACGGCAACGGGGCTGACGCCGGCGGCGGTGACGGCCCTGATCGATCGGCTGGAGGCGCGCGGATACGTCACCCGGACCCGCAGCCTGGAAGACAGGCGCAAGGTGGTGATCGAGGCGACCGAGCTGACCAGGGAACTGTCGGAGCGCTACTACGGCGCTATCGCGCGGGAGGGCGAGAAGGTGGTGGCGAGCTTCAGCGATGCCGAGCTGGCGACCGTGCTGCGCTTCATCAACGCCGCGCTCGACCTGCAAAGCGAGCAGCTGGACAGGATCAAGGCCGAACCCGGCAAAGCGGCCCAGCCGCCTGCCGGCAGCTGAACCGCCCTGACGTCGGTTGGGCGAAAACCGACTTCGGAGCAATTCCAGGAAAAGTGTGACACGGTTTGGGCTCGGCGACTTCGCCGTAGCCTCCGTCAGGAATTGCGTTAAAACAAGAAGATAGAGCGGTTCGCCGTTTCCGTGAAACGGTGAAACGCTCTAGACCGTCGCCGGGTCCAGTGCCGGCTGGCCCTTGAACCGCGCCACGATGCCGGCAAGGTCGCCCTTGGCGAAAGCATCGCGCAGCGCGTCGAAGGACGGCAGCACGAAATAGGCGCGCTGGAACTTGTCGATCTCATAGCCGGTGCACATAACCGTCTCGAGATTGAACGGCACGTGATGGGCGTCCTTGCTCTCGACCGCGAATTGCAGCTCGGTGAAGGACGACATCAGTCCGGCACCGAAGGCTTTCAGCGGCTGGCCGGGTTCCTGGATGAGGCCGTATTCGGCGCTGTACCAGTAAAGCCTTGTGATCATCTCGTCGCCGCCGAGCGCGATCACGTCTTCGGCCTTGTCGCCATACATCTGCATGAAGTCGGCGAACACCGGCTGGGTCAGGATCGGCACATGGCCGAAGAAGTCGTGGAACATGTCCGGCTCGACGATGTAGTCGAGCTCTTTTTTCGTCCGCAGCCAGTTGGTCACCGGGAAACGCCGGTTGGCGAGATGGTCGAAGAACGGCCCGGCCGGGATCAGGCCAGGCACGGCGACGATCTGCCAGCCGGTCAGCTTGGTGAGCTTCTCGCTCACCTCGTCGAAATCCGGAATCCGGTCGAGCAGGCCGAGCGCGGCGACGCCATCGAGATACGAGCGGTGCGCGAGCTTTCGCGTCAGCTTCGTCTGGCGGTCGCACAGCGTGCGCCACACCGCCTGTTCCTCGGCTGAATAGCCATAGCCCTGCGCCACGGTGAAATCGCTGCGGCAGACCGAATAGTCGCCGCGAAGGCCCTGCGCCGCGCATTCGGCGGCATAATCGGCAACGCTGATCGTCATCATATCCTCCTCGAGATCGTGATCGGCGGATCGTGGAAGGCAGTTTAGCGGCCTCCGATGAGGGAAATCAGCCTTGTTCATGGCTTTCTGGCTGCTTTCGAGGTAAAAGAACTCAATTCAAGGAAAGATCGGGAAGACATGCCTCAGTTCGACGATTTCGAAATAAAGATGCTCGACATCCTGCAGCGCGATGGCCGCAAGCCCGTCTCGGAGCTGGCGCAGGAGATCGGCCTGTCGACGACGCCTTGCGCGCGCCGTTTCGAGGCCTTGCAGGAAACCGGCATCATCAAGGGCTTTGCCGCCGTGCTCAGCCGCCGTGCCGTCGGCCTGACGGTCGAGGTGTTCATTCAGGTGCGGCTGGTCAGCCATAGCGACGGCTCGCCGGAAAGCTTCATTGCCGCCGTGCAGCGCATGGACGAGGTCTCGTCCTGCTGGACGATGACCGGCGACCACGATTTCCTGCTGCATGTCATGGTGCCGTCGGTCGACGACCTCAACGCCTTCGTCATGCACCGGCTGATGCGGCTGCCCGGCGTGCGCGACGTCCACACGCAGCTCGTGCTGCAGAACATCAAGGGGCCTGGCCACGTGCCGCTCGCACATCTGCGGAAGTGACCACGTCAAATCTGGCGAAAAGCTGCGTGGAAACTGCTGAACCGCGCCAAGGCGGCTTCGACATCGTCAACTAGCACGAGCGGACCAAAAGCAATGGAGGTCCGCCTTGAACATCGTGCTGATCAATCCGCCGCACACCGCCATCGGCAGCCGCGTGCCCGACGATCACCTGCCGCCGCTCGGTCTGTTGGCGATCGGCGGTCCGCTGATCGATTCCGGTCATCAGGTGCGGCTGGTCGATGCCGAGTTCGGGCCGATGCCGCTTGCGACGCTGGTCGAAGACGCTTTGAGCAACCGTCCGGACTTCGTGCTGATCGGCCATTCCGGCTCGACCTCCGCGCATCCGACGGCCTTGCGCATCGCCGAAATGGTCAAGGCGCGGGCGCCTTGTGTCCTCGTCATCTATGGCGGCGTCTTCCCGACCTATCATTGGCGCGACATTCTCACCGTGACGGACGTCTTTGACTTTGTCGTACGCGGCGAGGGCGAGGCGACGGTGACGGCGCTGGTCGAGGCGATCGAGATGCGCCAACCGGTGGCGAGCGTTGCCGGCATCGCCTATCGCGACGACCTCGGCCGTCCCGTCGCCACGCAGCCGGCCATGACCATCGCCGACCTCGACGCTTATCGCGTCGGCTGGGAGCTGATCGATCATCGCCGCTATAGCTATTGGGGCGGCAAGCGGGCGGTGGTGATGCAGTTCTCGCGCGGCTGCCCGCATCTGTGCAACTATTGTGGCCAGCGTGGCTTCTGGACCCGCTGGCGCCACCGCGACCCGGTCAAATTCGCCAAGGAAATCGCCTGGCTCTATCGCGAGCACGGCGTCCAGCTGATCAACCTTGCGGACGAGAACCCGACTTCCTCGAAGAAGGCCTGGCGCGCCTTTCTCGACGCCATGATCGCACAGAACGTGCCGGTGCTGATCGTCGGATCGACGCGCGCCGACGACATCGTGCGCGACGCCGATAGCCTGCACCTCTATCGCAAGGCCGGCGTCATCCGCTGGCTGCTCGGCATGGAGAACACCGACGAAGCAACGCTGTCGCTGATCCGCAAGGGTGGCAGCACGAAGTCCGACCGCGAGGCGATCCGGTTGCTGCGCCGGCACGGCATCCTGTCGATGGCGACCTGGGTTGCCGGCTTCGAGGATGAAGGTTTTCGCGATCTCTGGCGCGGCTTCCGCCAGCTCATCGCCTACGATCCCGACCAGATCCAGGCGCTCTATGTCACGCCGCACCGCTGGACGCCGTTCTTCCGCATCGCCGCGAAGCGCAAGGTGATCCAGAAGGACGCGCGTCTCTGGGACTACAAGCACCAGGTGCTGGCGATGACGCGGCTGAAACCCTGGATGCTGTTCTTCGCCGTCAAGCTGATCGAGCTTGCCGTGCAATCGCGCCCGAAGGCACTGGCGCGCATCCTGTTCCACCCCGACCCTGAGCAGCGCCATTCTATGCGCTGGTACACGAAGATGGGGCGCCGCGTCTGGTTCCGCGAGGTCGGGGGATTCCTGGCCCGCGACCGACGCGTGACGGACGGGCCGACGCTCGCCGAATTCTGGGGCGCGCCGCAGGACGCCGAGGAGGAATCGATGATCGTCGGGCGGCCATCCAGCAGGTCGGCTCGGCCTGCTATCGATAGTCCGGCAGCGGTGGAAGAAAAAAGATTAGCCGGCTGATTATTGCAGTTCACCGAAACGGTGAACTTGCTCTTTCTACGGAACGATCAGCGTGCCGGCGCCATGCTCGGTGAACAGCTCGAGCAGCACCGAATGCGGCGTCTTGCCGTTGAGGATGACGACGCCCTCGACGCCGCGCTCGATCGCCTCGATGCAGGTCTCGACCTTGGGTATCATGCCGCCCGACACCGTGCCGTCCTTGATCAGCGCCTTGGCTTCGGCGACCGTCAGCTCGTCGATCAGCTTCTTGTTCTTGTCGAGCACGCCGGGCACGTCGGTGAGGAAGAGCAGGCGCGTTGCGCGGCATGCGCCGGCGATGGCGCCCGCGAATGTGTCGGCATTGATGTTGTAGGTGTGGCCGTCGCGGCCGGGCGCGACAGGCGCCAGCACCGGGATCATTTCCGAGCGCGCAAGAAGGTCGAGCAGCGTGCGGTCGACCTCGACTGGCTCGCCGACGAAGCCGAGATCGAGCACGCGCTCGATATTGGAGTCCGGGTCGATCATGGTCTTGCGCGCCTTTTCGGCGAACACCATGTTGCCGTCCTTGCCGCAGAGCCCGATAGCCCATTCGCCCTCGGCGTTGATCAGCGCCACGATCTCCTTGTTGATCGAGCCGGCAAGCACCATCTCGACGATCTCGACCGTCTTCTGGTCGGTGACGCGCAAGCCGCCCTCGAACTTGGATTCGATGCCCATCTTGGTCAGCATCGCGCCGATCTGCGGCCCGCCGCCATGCACGACGATCGGGTTGACGCCGGATTGCTTCAACAGCGCGATGTCGCGGGCGAACGCCTTGCCGAGCTCATGGTCGCCCATGGCATGGCCGCCATATTTCACCACCACCGTCTTGTTCTCGTAGCGCTGCATGTAGGGCAGCGCGCGCGAGAGCAGAGCGGCCTGCATTTCGGCGGTGGCGGCGATATCCGTCATCGGTGCGTTTCCCAAACTGGCGAGGACGGCGGCGTCTTAGCGGGAATTGCCGCAGGCCGCAAACGGCTTTGCGGTCACGATTGCGAAATCTCTCCAGCACTGGGATTTTGCCGGGCGGCTATGTTTGTGTTGGCAGGTGGCATGCCTAGGAGATTGGCCGAAACGGCCCGGCCTCGTCATCCACGGGCGGAGCAAGGAGCGTAGCGACGCGCGCAGACCCGAGGATCCATTCCGTTACATACGAGCGGTACAGCCGTGCAGAATTCTGCCCCGCTGCACTCTTCGATCAGGGCCGCGGCAGGATCCTCGGGTCTCCGAGACGCCGCTTCGCGGCTGCTCCGCCCAGGGATGACGAGGTTTGGAAGGCTTCAGCCGATCCCCGGCGTTGCGCTTGCGGCGAATATGCCGGCAACCCTTGGTGGACAACGCCTTCGCGGCCCGTTGCAAATAAATCGCAATCTTCTAATTTGCCGCTATGGCGCCGCAGGACATCAGCAAGCTGATCGTCCGGACTTCGATGAAGGACCGGGCCGCGTTCGATCTGCTCTACAGGCAGACCAGCGCGAAACTTTTCGGCGTCTGCCTTCGTGTATTGAGGGACCGGGGAGATGCGGAAGAAGCGCTGCAGGAGGTCTTCGTCAAGATATGGACGAAGGCGGATCGTTTCGCGGTTTCCGATCTGAGCCCGATTTCCTGGCTGGTGGCCGTTGCCCGCAACCATGCGATCGATCGCATCAGGGCGCGGCGCGGTTCTTCCGCCGATATCGATGCAGCCCTCGACGTCGCCGACCCGACGCCTGGGCCGGAGGCCATGGCCGTGGCGGGCAGCGAAACCGAACGCATCTACCATTGCCTCGACGAATTGGAAAAAGACCGGGCGGCGGCCGTCCGGGGCGCCTATTTGAGCGGCGAGAGCTATGCCGAGCTGGCGGAGCGCTTCAAGGTTCCGCTGAACACCATGCGGACTTGGCTGCGGCGAAGCCTGCTCAAACTTAGAGAATGCCTGGAAAGATGACACTGGCGGAAGACAACGGACCGGAACGTGGAGGCGACGACCTGCTCGCCGCCGAATACGTTCTCGGCGTTCTCGCCGCCGACGAACGCCAGATCGCCTCCCGCCGCATCGACACCGAAACCGCATTCGCCCGCCTTGTCGATGCCTGGGAGGTTCATTTCGCGCCGATGGCCGCGGCCTATGCCGCGGTCGAGCCCCCCGGTTCCGTCAAGGTGGCGATCGACCGCCGCCTGTTCGCATCGTCCGCTTCCACCTCCGCGACGTCCGGCGGCGGCCTGTGGGCGAGCCTTGCCTTCTGGCGCGGCCTCGCCGCCGCGGCCGTTGCCGCCTTGGCCGTCTATGTCGCCCTGCCTTACGTCAATCCGCCGGCGTCGCAGCCCGAGACCAGGCTGGTCGCGTCTCTGGCCGCCGACAATAGCCCCGTCAAATATCTTGCCGTCTATGACGCGGCCCGCCACGAGGTCGGCCTGTCGCTGGTTTCCGGCGATCGAGGCGCCGGCAAGGACTTCGAGCTGTGGATGATCGAAGGCAAGAACGCGCCGGTCTCGATGGGGGTCATCCCCGCCGGGCAGACCGCGCGCATGGCCGTTGCGCCGGCCGTCCAGCAGAAGCTGGCGCAAGGCGCCGTGCTCGCCGTCAGCCTCGAGCCGACCGGCGGCTCGCCGACCGGCCAGCCGACCGGTCCGGTCGTCGCCGCGGGTGACCTGAAGGGTATCTGACCCTTCTGACAATCTTACAAGACTAGTAGAAGTCTATCCCTCGGTGGTTGCCGTGGATGGCACCGCCACGCGGTATATCTCGCTTCGGGGGCGGCGATAAAAAAACTTCCAGCTTCGCGAAACTAAGTCTTTTATCGCTCGTATTTCCTCACGTTCCCAAGGATGGGAAAAACAACCCGAGGAGACTGACATCATGCGTAAACTCGCCACCCTTTTGCTTGCCTCTACGCTCGGCTTTTCCACGCTCGGCGCCGTTGCCTATGCCGCCAATCCGATGGTCGGCGGCGC
Source organism: Mesorhizobium sp. WSM3224 (assembly GCF_000427725.1). Lineage (GTDB taxonomy): Bacteria > Pseudomonadota > Alphaproteobacteria > Rhizobiales > Rhizobiaceae > Mesorhizobium. The sequence continues at coordinate 47,953 of NZ_ATYO01000007.1, forward strand.
GCCGATGTATGCCAAGAAGAACATCATCGAGAATGCCGTCAATTCGAAGGACCACACCACGCTGGTCGCCGCCGTCAAGGCCGCCGGCCTCGTCGACACGCTGCAGACCCCCGGTCCCTTCACCGTCTTCGCGCCGACCAACGAGGCTTTCGCGGCATTGCCTGCCGGCACGGTCGAGACGCTGCTCAAGCCCGAGAACAAGGACAAGCTGACCAAGATCCTCACCTGCCACGTCGTCGCGGCCAAGGCGCTGGCCGCCGACGTCGCCAAGATGGCCAAGGCCGACGGCGGCGCGCATGAGGTCAAGACCGTCGGCGGCTGCGCGCTGACGCTCAAGTCCGCAAAGGGCAAGGTCACCGTGACCGACGAGAACGGCAACGTCGCCCATGTCACCATCGCCGATGTCCGCCAGTCGAACGGCGTCATCCACGTCATCGACAAGGTTCTCTTGCCGAAGATGTAACAAAGCCCAAGCGGCCGGCGAAGATATGACTGTCCCCGCCGGCCGCAGGGTCTTTCTCCCATGATCAGCGCTGCCGGCAAGCGCGCTCCGCATCGCCAAGGCTTGGGTCGATGCGGAGCAGCGCTAAACAGCGAGCGTCACCGGCTTTTGATTTCCGGATGGCGCTGTAATTTGGCAGAAGACCCTAGGAGGAACGGCCAATGAACCGTCGCGATTTTCTCTGGAGCGGCGCCGCCGCCACCGCCCTCGTCGTTGGAACCGGAGCGATGCTGCGTGCTGGCGCGCCAAAACCCGCTCTCGCGGCCGAGACCTTCGAGGTCACCAAGACCGACGCCGAATGGCATGCCATCCTTTCCGACGCCGCCTTCGACGTGCTGCGCAAGCAGGGCACCGAATATCCCGGCACCAGCCCGCTGCTCAACGAGCATCGCAAAGGCATCTTCGCTTGCGCCGGCTGCGACCTGCCGGTCTATTCGTCGGAGACCAAATTCGATTCCGGCACCGGCTGGCCGAGTTTCTATCAGGAGATCGCCAACGCCATCGGCAAGACCGAGGACAGCTCGCTCGGCATGACCCGCACCGAGGTTCATTGCCGGCGCTGCGGCGGTCATCTCGGCCATGTCTTCGACGACGGCCCGCCGCCCACCGGCTTGCGCCACTGCATCAACGGCGTGGCGTTGAGCTTCAAGCCGGCCGCCGCCTGAGGCGCTTCGGACAGCAGATCTTTTTCGATCCTTAAAAGAATGACCCCGGAAATCGTCGCCGATTTCCGGGGTCACGTCGAGGAAGCCAGGCGGGGGTTCCGGCTCCTCAATGGCCTCCGCCGCCGCCCTGCTGGGCCGGCTTGTTGATGAACAGCACGAAGAATCCGAGCGAGGCGAACAGCACCGTCAGCATCATGAACACGTCCATGAAGGACAGCAGCGCCGCCTGCTGATGCACCATGCCGGACAGTTTCGAGATCGCGGCGCTTGCGGCGTCGAGCCCTGCGGTCTGCTCGAAATTCTGCGTCATGTTCTGCAGCTTGCCCTGCGCCGCCTGGCTGCCCCACTGCACATGCTCGGAGAGCCGCGCATAGTGGAAGGCGTTGCGGTCGATCAGCACCGTGTTGATGAGCGCGAGGCCGACGGCGCCGCCGAGGTTGCGGGTCAGGTTGAACAGGCCCGACGCATTCTTCAGCCGTTCCGGCGGCAGCGTGCCGAGCGCGATGTTGTTGATCGGCACCATGCACAGCATCATCGAGCAGCCGCGCAGGATCTGCGGGATCAAGAGCTCATAGAAATCCCAGTCGGCGGTGAGATGCGTCATCCACCAGGTGCCGGTGGCGAAGCCGAGGAAGCCGATCATCATCATCAGCCTGAGATCGATCTTGTTCGACAGGATGCCGGCAATGGGCGCCGTGAAGAACATCGCCAGGCCGCTGACGAACAGCGCCTCGCCGATCATCATCGAATCGTAACCGCGGATACGGCCGAGGAACACCGGATAGAGATAGGTCAGCCCGTAAAGGCCGATGCCGACGACGAAGGAGAACAGCGAGCCGAAGGCGAAGTTGACGTTGCTGAAGGCCCTGAGGTCGACAATCGGCTCCTCGGCGGTGAAGACGCGCCAGAAGAAGATGACGCCGCCGATGGTCATGATCACGGCGCAGGCGAAGACCGCCGGCTCCTGCAGCCAGTCATGGTTCGGACCTTCCTCCAGCACATATTCCATGCAGCCGAGGAAGGCGGCCATGCCGACCAGGCCCCACCAGTCGAACTTCGAGAACAGTTTCAGGTTCGGCTTGTCGAAATCGATCAGCGACCAGGCGGCCGTCGCCACCAGTATGCCGGGCACGACATTGATCAGGAACAGCCAGTGCCAGGACATGGCGTGGCTGATATAGCCACCCACCGTCGGGCCGATCGTCGGCGCCAGCGTCGCCACCAGGCCGATCATCGGCGAGACGACGGCGCGTCGCGACGGCGGGAAGATGGTGAACGCGGCCGCGAAGACGCTGGGGATCATGCCGCCGCCGATAAAACCCTGGATGGCGCGGTAGACGATCATCTGGTCGATGTTGGTGGCGGTGGCGGCAAGCGCGCTGGCCGCGGTGAAGCCGGCCGCTGAGATGGTGAACAGCACGCGCGTCGACAGCATGCGGCTCAGGAAGCCGGACAGCGGGATCATCACCACCTCGGCGATCAGATAGGCGGTCTGCACCCACGGGATCTCGTCGGAGCTAGCGCTCAGGCCCGCCTGGATTTCCGAGAGCGAGGCCGAGACGATCTGGATGTCGAGGATCGCCATGAACATGCCGAACACCATCGCCAGGAAGGCGACGACGCGGCGTACAGGCATATGGTCCGCCGGCAGGGCTGGCACGGCAGCGGCCACCGGGCGTCCCGGCGCTGATCCTGCGGTGATGGTTGCGGTTGCCATGTCATGGCCTCCCTAGGCAATTCTCGAGGACAAGCGCGTGGCGGTCCCGAATTGCGTCGAAACAGATAAAGCAGGCGGGGCGGCTCGGCGCTCGAATGGCCACCGAACCGCCCTCCGATTGTTAGTTCGTCGTCGAGGCCGGCGCGGTTCGGCTGTCGACGGCGACGACGACGCTCAAGCCAGCGCGCAGCTTGCCGGTCTTAAGCACATCGGCCGGCACGTCTATGCGCACGGGCACGCGCTGTACCACCTTGGTGAAGTTGCCGGTGGCGTTTTCCGGCGGCAGCAGCGAGAACACCGCGCCGGAAGCCGGCGCCAGCGAAGACACCGTGCCTTCGAAGCTCTGGCCGTCGATCGCGTCGACGGTGATGCGGACCTTCTCGCCGGGCACCATCCGGCCAAGCTGCGTCTCCTTGAAGTTGCCGACGATGTAGAGCTTGTCCATCGGCACGACGACGGCGAGCTTCTGGCCGGGGTTGACGAGGTCGCCCTGCTCGACCGAGCGGTTGCCGACGACGCCGTCATAAGGCGCCTTCAGCACGGTGAAGGACAGGTCGCGCTGGGCCTTGTCGCGGGTGAGCTGCAGCGAGGCGAGCGTCGAGGCCGACTCCGCGCGCTGGGCTTCCAGCACGCCGATATTGGCCTGCGCCGCGGCAATCTGCGCGTCGGCGCCGACAAGCGCCGCCTTGGCCTGGTCGAGCGCGGTCTGGGCGTCGTCGAGCTGCGCCTGGGTACCGACATGGGTCTTGAGCAATTGAGCGGCACGCACCTGAGCCCGGCCGGCATTGTCGGCGGCGGCCTGATCGGCAACCTTCTGCGCTTGCGCCTGCTGCAGCGAAGCCTGGGCAGCCTTGGTCTGCGCGTCGATGCGGTCGAGCGTCTTCGCCAATGTGGCGATCTGTGCTTCGGCCTGGGCGACCGCGATCTTGTAGTCGCCATTGTCGATGACGAACAGCGGATCGCCGGCCTTGACCTGCTGGTTCTCGCTGACCAGCACCTTATCAATATAACCGGATATTTTCGGCGACACGAACGACATATCGGCCTGGACATAGGCGTCGTCGGTGGAGATCATGAACCGACCGTCGCTCCAGTAGTTATAGCCATACCAGGAGCCGGCGCCGAGCAAGGCGAGGCCAATGACCGGTAACAGGAACGAGCGCGCCGAGCGCTTCTTCTTGGCCGGCGCCTCGGCTGCGGGCGGCGCGACCGGGGTGGCGGGCTGGACAGGAACTTCCGGGGCTTCGGTCGAGGGCTGGACCTTGGCGTTTGGAAACGTGCGGACTTCGGCGGTGGCGGGCGCGTTGGAGGACATTGGCGATCTCTCTGGAATGTCAGTCAGACTGAACCGTTCGGTTCGAATTCGAGATTGACATAGCGCGGAAAGAGGACCATATCAAGAGGAAATCGAACCGAGCGGTTCGAAATATTTTCTAGGGAATGACGTCCATGGTCGACACGACAGCCGATAGCGATCTGCTCGACTTGCGCAAAGGCCGACCCGCGGCCGGGCAGGATCCTGTAAAACGGGCCCAGATCATCGAGGGCGCTCGCCGCGTCTTCATAGACAAGGGTTTCGAGGCCGCCTCGATGAACGACATCACCCGCGAGGCCGGCGTCTCGAAGGGCACGATCTACGTCTATTTCGAAAACAAGGAAGAGCTGTTCGAGGCCCTCATAGAGGAAGAGCGCGGCACCATCTTCAAGAACATGTATGAGGTGCTCGACCATTTCCAGGACCTGCGCAAGACGCTGGTGAAGTTCGGCACGGTGCTCGCCACCAAGATCACCTCGGTCAAGGTCATCCAGGCCCAGCGCACGGTGGTCGGCGCATCCGACAGGATACCGGAGCTTGGCGCGCGCTTCTACGAACGTGGCCCGAAGCGCGGCCACGACAAGGTCATGGCCTTCCTCAACGAAGTCGTCGAACGCGGCCTGCTGCAGATCGACGATGTCGACCTTGCCGCCTATCAGTTCACCGAGTTGTGCCTGGCCGGCTTGTTCCGCCAATGCATCTTTTCCTACCGCACCAAGGCGCCGAGCCACGCTGAGATCGAGCACATCGTGGCGTCCGGCGTCGACGTTTTTCTCAAGGCCTACGGCACGGAAAAATTCCTCGCCGAGGAAAGGGCCTTGGCATCGGCCTGAACGTCCGAGCACGCGCATCCCGGAGCACACAGGGCGAACCTGAAGGGTCGCGACGCGTCTCCAGGAAGCCCGTCGGCGCGGTCGACCTCGGTACCGCGAAGGCCTGCCGGCCGGCCCCACTCAAAAACATCCACAGGGATCATCCGGCTGGCGCTGTCGGAAGGACCTGTTAACCGTCGCTTCCTATGTCTCGGGACACGTTCAATCGGCGAGTCTCGAGAATGACATCCACGCGTTTTCCCCGTGCCAATCTTTCTGGCGCTTCCGCCTACGGCGACGACGATCACCGTCGCGCGGAGGACGCCGGGCGCCGTGGCGCGGTCTCGCAGCCACTGGCGCAAGCGGGGCGGGTCGTCACGTTGCGCGCTGCGCAGGAGAGCGAATCGAACGCCGCTCGCGTCGCATCGTTCGATTCGGCCGATGGCGGCGAATTCAGCCGCCCGGCCTGGCAGAACTATTTTTTCCTTGCGCCCAATGTGCGTTTCACCCGCACGCCGGACACCGATCTCGCCAAGCGGAACACCCCGCGAGGGGAGGATGCCGCGCAGGGCAAGGCACCCGCAGTCGAGCCCGTCCGGTCCGCGCCGCCGGCCCTCGCAACAGCCAATCCAGTCAGGGCAACGCCGGCTACCACTGCATCGTCGGCGCAAGCCAGACCGGTCCAGGTGCCTTCCGCCGCCGCTCCCGCCGCGGCGCCCCGGATTGCCGCCGCTCCGGCGCCGAAGCCGCGTCCGACCGGATTGCGCTGGTCCTATCTTTCCGATCACGCCTTTTTCGAGTTCGGCATGCCTTTCCTTGCCGAGCGCCTGGCGCGGGCGCGTGCCAGCGAGAGCTCACAGGCGCCAGCCGTCGCAGCACAGCCGTCAGTGATCCCGAGACAGCAGCCGAGCCAACCGCGCCCCGCTCTCATGAGCGACGCGACATCGTTCTACCGCGTCATCGAATGGCGCTCCGACGCGATGCTTCCGAACGCTGCGCCGGCTGCTACTCCCGCCGTTCAGCCCGCTCCTGCAGAGACTGCGCCGGCCTCTCATGCGGTGAGCGCCGGGACCGGCAAATCGACCGCCAAATCCAAGCCCTCCCTGCCGATCGCCGGCGCGGTCGTGCCGCCGTCCGCTTCCATCGGCTACGAGCTTCCTTCCGAGGACCTTTTGCAGATGCCGCCGGAAGGCCAGGGCTTCTACATGTCGCAGGAGCGGATGGAGCAGAACGCCGACCTGCTTGAAAGCGTACTGGAGGATTTCGGCGTCAAGGGCGAGATCATCCATGTCCGGCCGGGTCCGGTCGTCACGCTCTACGAATTCGAGCCGGCTCCGGGCGTGAAGTCCAGCCGCGTCATCGGGCTCGCCGACGACATCGCCCGCTCGATGTCGGCCATTTCGGCGCGCGTCGCTGTGGTGCCGGGCCGCAATGTCATCGGCATCGAGCTACCCAACGAGACGCGCGAAACGGTCTATTTCCGCGAGCTGATCGGCTCGGCGGGCTTCCGCAATACCTCCTGCAAGCTGGCGCTCGGCCTCGGCAAGACGATCGGCGGCGAACCGGTCATCGCCGAGCTCGCCAAGATGCCTCATCTGCTGGTGGCCGGCACCACCGGCTCCGGCAAGTCGGTCGCCATCAACACCATGATATTGTCGCTGCTCTACCGCATGAAGCCGGAGGAATGCCGCCTCATCATGGTCGATCCCAAGATGCTTGAACTCTCGGTCTATGACGGCATCCCGCATCTTTTGACGCCGGTCGTCACCGATCCCAAGAAGGCCGTCACAGCGCTGAAATGGGCGGTGCGCGAGATGGAGGACCGCTACCGCAAGATGGCGCGCCTCGGCGTGCGCAGCATCGACGGCTACAACCAGCGCGCGGAAAGTGCCCGCGACAAGGGCGAAGTCGTGGCCATGCAGGTGCAGGTTGGTTTCGAGAAGGGCACCGGCGAGCCGCTGTTCGAGGAGCGTGCCATCGACCTCTCGCCCATGCCCTACATCGTCATCATCGTCGACGAGATGGCCGACCTGATGATGGTGGCCGGCAAGGAGATCGAAGGCGCCATCCAGCGGCTGGCGCAGATGGCGCGCGCCGCCCGGCATCCATTTGATCATGGCCACGCAGCGTCCCTCGGTCGACGTCATCACCGGCACCATCAAGGCCAATTTCCCCACCCGCATCTCCTTCCAGGTGACGTCGAAGATCGACAGCCGCACCATCCTGGGCGAGCAGGGCGCCGAGCAGTTGCTCGGCCAGGGCGACATGCTGCACATGGCCGGCGGCGGGCGCATTTCGCGCGTACATGGCCCCTTTGTGTCCGACGTGGAGGTCGAGCACGTCGTGGCGCATCTGAGAGCGCAGGGGCGCCCCGAATATCTCGACACGGTCACCGCCGACGAGGAAGAGGGTGAGGAAGCGGCGGACGCTGGCCCGGTCTTCGACAAAAGCGCAATCGCCGAGGAGGATGGCGACGCGCTCTATGAGGAAGCCGTCAAGGTGGTCAAGCGCGACAAGAAATGCTCGACTTCTTACATCCAGCGCCGTCTCGGCGTCGGCTACAACCGCGCCGCCTCGCTGGTCGAACGCATGGAGAAGGAGGGCCTGGTCGGCACCCCCAACCATGTCGGCAAGCGCGAGATACTCACCGGCCGGCGCGATCGTGAGCCTGGACGCGACGAGACGGATTGATCGGGGCGGTCCCCGGCAGGGCGGCGTCAGCCGCCGTTCGCCACCAGGGCGATTGCCGCGCGCAATTCGTCGAGACCCGCGGCTTTCTCCGATGACGTCGCCAGCACCACGGGGAACGCCGCCGGCCGCTTCTTGATCTTGGCCAGCGTCTCCTCGATCAGTCTCGGCACGCCGGCCGCCTTGATCTTGTCGGTCTTGGTCAGCACTACCTGGTAGGAGACCGCCGCCTTGTCGAGCAGGGTCAGCACTTCCTCGTCCTTGGCCTTGATGCCGTGGCGGGCGTCGATCAGCACATAGACGCGCTTCAGCGTGACGCGGCCTTGCAGATATTCGTAGATGAGTTTCGTCCACTCATCGACCTTTTCCTTAGGCGCGCTGGCATAGCCGTAGCCCGGCATGTCGACCAGCGCCATCGGCGGCAGGTCGGCGCCTTCGCCGGAGAACCCGTCCGGCACGAAATAGTTGAGTTCCTGCGTGCGGCCCGGCGTGTTGGACGTGCGCGCCAGGCCCTTGTGCCCGACCAGCGCGTTGATCAGCGACGACTTGCCGACATTGGAGCGGCCGGCGAAGGCGATCTCCGGCGGGCCTTCCGGCGGCAGGAATTTCATCGACGGCACGCCGCGGATGAAGATCCACGCGCGCGTGAACAGCTCCGGACTTATTGCAATTTCGCTCGTGGATTTGTCGGGCGCGTTCAAACCGCTGCCTCCAGCCTGGAAATATCGGCGCCGCGAATGGCGTTGAGGTTGCGGCTGATCTTGTCGACCGGCCAGTCCCACCAGGCTGCCTTCAAGAGCCGCCGCACCGTGAATTCGTCGAAGCGCATTTTCACCACCTTGGCCGCGTTGCCGGCCACGATCGCATAAGGCGGCACGTCGTGCGTGACAACCGATTTCGCCGCCACGATGGCGCCATGTCCGATATTGATGCCTGGCATGATGACCGCATCCATGCCGATCCACACGTCATTGCCTATGGTGGTGTCGCCGCGGATCTCCTTCGACCAGGTCTCCGGGTCAAAACCTTCCTCCCAGCCATGACCGAAGATGTTGAAGGGATAGGTCGAGAATCCGGACATGGCGTGGTTGGCGCCATTCATGATGAAGCGCGCTCCCTCCGCGATGGCGCAGAATTTGCCGATGATCAGCCTGTCGCCGATGAAGTCATAGTGATGCAGAACGCATTTCTCGGCGAATTTGTCGGGGCCGTCGGGATCGTCGTAATAGGTGAAGTCGCCGATCTCGATGTTGGGCGCGCTCACCAGCGGCTTCAGGAAGCCGACGCGCGGATGCATCGCGACGGGATGCTTGATGTTGGGGTTGGGTCCGGTCAACGCGGTCCCTCCAGGGTTCGCAGGCATGTTATGGCGCAGCGGGCGATGGCGGCGCGCGATCAAACTAACGTGATCCGCCTGTAGCACCAACCGTTCAGTGGCTGCCGCGGCAGATCACGATCGGATTGGAAAGGGCGCTGTCGAACCCGCTGCCCTGATAAACCTGGACGTTCGACGCTCCGGGCGGCAGCGAGAAGCTGCCCTCGACGATCTTCTGCTCGCCGGTCATCGTGTGGAGAGCCCAGCTGAAAGTGCAGAATTGCGGCGGCGCCTTGCGTTGCACGTGGCTGCAGTTGAGCTGCGCGCCACCCAGCATTGCCGCCCCGCCGCAGCTCACCGCGTCCTTCGCGGCGACCGGAAAAGCGTATCCTATCAGGATCGCGAGGAGGGTGGTCTTGAGCCGGTTCATCGTCTTGCCCTTGCCGCAAAATAGGCTGGTCCAGCGGGGGTTCTGGCCCATGCGATATTTTGACCATGCGCCTTAGTCGGTCTTGCAGACCGCGTCCAGTCGGATTATGTGCATGATGATAATAAGCATGCTCACGAAAGTTTGTTCGCCGACTCCGAAGTTTCTCCCATGCCCTCCTCGCCAAATATCAGCTTCGTGCTGCACGATGTCGCGCGCCTGCTCAGGAAGCGGTTCGAGCAGCGGTCGCGCGCCTTCGGGCTGACCCGCGCGCAATGGCAGGTGCTGGCCTATCTTTCGCTGCATGAGGGCATCCACCAGAACAAGCTGGCCGACCTCATCGAGATCATGCCGATCACGCTCGCACGGCTGCTCGACAAGATGGAAGCGCGCGGCTTCATTGAGCGCCGGCCCGATCCCGCCGACCGCAGGGCGTGGCTTCTCTACCTGACCCTGAAGGCCCATCCGCTCATCGAAGTGATGCGCAGCAACGGCCAGAAGACGCGCGAGGAGGCCTTCACGGGCCTGTCCGCGGACGCGCAGCGCCAGCTGCTGCAGACCCTTTGCCTGATCAAATCCAATCTGCTCGAGGCCTGCGCCCAGCCGGCCGTCGACCGGGAGAAAGTCCATGTCTGAAGGAACCTCACCCAGAAAGCCCGCCGACGAGGAAAGCGAAAGAGTAAGCGACCAGGTCATCCGCCTGGACAGCCAGCGCGAGCACAGGCGCGGCGGCGGCAATCCTGCGATCGACGATGGCGAGCTGGAAAGCCCCGTCGCCCCGGAGCCGGCGGCCGAAGCTCCCTCGACGCAGCCGAAACCGGCTTCTGTCACTGTAGCTCCGCCGGCTCCCGTCAAGCCGCGCCGCAGCCTCACCCGGCCGATCCTGTTCGCGCTGCTCCCGGTCGCGCTTGTGGCCGGCGGCTACTACTATGTCGTCGGCGGCCAGGTCATGACCACCGACAACGCCTATATCCAGGCGCAGTCGCTTGGCGTTTCGACGGATGTCTCCGGCACCGTCGACGAGATCGACGTGCATGACAACGAGGCGGTGAAGAAGGGCGATGTGCTCTTCCGTCTGAGGCCCGCCTCTTTCGAGACCGCGCTCGCGGGCGCCAAGGCGCAGCTCGGCACGGTGCGCAACCAGGTGCTGACGCTGCAGGCGAGCTACCAGCAGTCGCTGGCATCGATAGACCAGGCCGAGGCCGACATCCCCTACTACGAGTCCGCCTTCCAGCGTCAGCAGGACCTGCTCAAGACCTCGACCGCCTCCAAGGCGACCTTCGACAGCGCCCAGCACGACCTCGTCGCCGCCCGCCAGAAGGTGATCGTCGCCAAGGCGCAGGCGCAGGCCATGCTTGCCCAGCTCGGCGGCGACGCCAGCCAGCCGGTCGAGAAGAACCCGTTCTACCTGCAGGCCCAGTCGGCAGTGGACGATGCCCAGCGCAACCTCAACGACGCCGTCGTCAAGGCGCCGTTCGACGGCATCGTCACCAATGTCGACGCGCTGCAGGTCGGCAAGTACCTGCCGGCGTCGCAACCGGCCTTCAGCCTGGTGTCGTCGACCGACATCTGGATCGCCGCCGAGCCGAAGGAGACCGAGCTCACCTATGTGCGGCCCGGGCAGAAGGCGACGATCAGCATCGACGGCTACCCGGGCGAGGTCTGGCACGGCACGGTCGGCTCGATCAGCCCTGCTTCGTCGTCGAGCTTCTCGCTGCTGCCGGCGCAGAACACCAGCGGCAACTGGGTCAAGGTCGTGCAGCGCATTCCGATGCGGGTGACGATCAATGATCCCGAAGGCAAGCCGCCGCTGCGCGGCGGCATGAGCGCGGTCGTCGGCATCGACACCGGTCATGCCCGCGGCCTGCCCGATTTCGCCACCGACCTCCTCAAGCGCTTCGGACCAAACTCATGACCACGGCTTCCGCGACAGGCGCGCCCGTGGTCGCCAATCGCGGCGCCATTACCGCTTGCGTGATCCTGGCGGTCATCATGCAGGCGCTGGACACCACCATCGCCAATGTGGCGCTGCCCTACATCCAGGGCAGCGTCTCGGCGAGCGCCGACCAGATCAACTGGGTGCTCACCTCCTATATCGTCGCCGCCGCCGTGATGACGCCGCCGTCGGGCTATCTCGCCAATCGTTTTGGCCGCAAGCGGATCCTGCTGGTGGCGATCACCGGCTTCGTGGTGGCCTCGGTGCTGTGCGGCTTTGCCCAGTCGCTGCCGCAGATCGTCGGTTTCCGCCTGCTGCAGGGCCTGTTCGGCGCGGCCTTGGTGCCGCTGTCGCAGAGCATCCTGCTCGACATCTACAGCGTCGAGGAGCGCGGCTCGGCCATGGCGCTGTTCGGCGTCTCGGTGATGGTCGGGCCGGTGCTCGGCCCGGTCATCGGCGGCTGGCTGACGGAGAACGTCTCCTGGCGTTGGGTCTTCTACATCAACGTGCCGATCGGCATGCTTGCCTTCGCCGGCGTCTCGATGTTCGTCCAGGAAACCAAGCTCGACCTCAAGGCCAGGCTCGATTGGCTGGGCTTCGGCATGCTCAGCATCGCCATCGCGTCGCTGCAGATGTTCCTCGACCGCGGCGAGCAGCTCAACTGGTTCTCCTCGGCCGAGATCATCGTCGAGGCGCTGGTCTGCGCGTCGGCTTTTTACATCTTCATCGTCCACACCTTCACCGCGCGCGACACCTTCGTGAACCCGCGGCTGTTCCTCGACCGCAACTTCGCCGTCGGCATGGTGTTCATCTTCATCATCGGCATCACCTATCTCGCCTCGCTTGCGCTGATGACGCCTTATCTGCAGACGCTGATGGGCTATCCGGTGGTGACGGCCGGCATCGTCATGGGGCCGCGCGGCCTCGGCACCATGGCCTGCATGTTCCTCGTCGGCCGTCTTGTCGGCAAGGTCGACACGCGCTGGCTGCTGTTCATCGGCCTCGCGATCACCGCCTGGGCGATGTACGACATGACCGGCTGGACGCCGGATGTCTCGCAGTGGACGATCATCAGCACCGGCTTCATCCAGGGCGCGGGGCTCGGCTTCCTGTTCGTGCCGCTCACCACCATCACCTTCGCCACGCTGGCGCCGGAGCGGCGCGCGGAAGGCACCGGCCTCTACAATCTGTCGCGCAACATCGGCTCCAGCGTCGGCATCTCGGTCGTCACCGCGCTTTTGACGCAGAACCAGCAGATCAATCACGCCAGCATCGCCACCTATGTGACGCCCTACAACCAGGCGTTCAGCGATCCGGCGGTCTCACAGGCGCTGAGCCCTTACACCGGCGCCGGTCGCGCCGCGCTCGACGGACTGGTGACGCTGCAGGCGACGATCATCAGCTATGTCGACGACTTCAAGCTGATGATGATCCTGTCCTTGGCCGCCATCCCGCTGGTGCTTCTGCTGCGCAAGCCCGGCACGCCGGCCAAGATCGATCACGGCGCGGTCATGGAATAAAGGACCGGGGTCCCGCCGCGCGGGACCCCGGCCTGCCGGGCGGCCTCCCAAACACCGGCGTCGTTGCGCCGGAAGCCGCCGCGGCTTTTGGGGAGGACGAAAATTATACGAAGCGGGCCGGCGCGGAGTTTCAGGAGCCCCTAATAATCTGCCGAAAATCATTCTCGCCCCCGGTGTGTCGAGGGCAATCACGTGTGGGTTTATCGGCGAACGCCAACGCAACGCAGCCGATCAAGGCTTGCCGGTTATCTGAAGCTCAGAAAGCCATACGCGATCGCCTTGTCCGAATGGCGCGGACGTTGGAGATCGGCCGAACCCCTCGTGACGTCGTCATCCTCGGGCTTGACCCGAGGATCCATTCCGCGACCTTTGCCGCATCAATCGCGAAGGTTGGCGCTGTCCCGTCGGCATCTCCAACGAAAAACCCCGGCCGATGGCCGGGGTTCGCTTTGGAAGATCGGGTTCCGGCTACTCCGCCGGCGATGGTTTCTTGCGGAACAGCGCCGCCAGATTGTCCCATAATTCGATCTTGGCACCCTGGCGCTTCATGATCACGCCCTGCTGCAGGATCGACAGCGTGTTGTTCCAGGCCCAGTAGATGACCAGGCCGGCCGGGAATGAGCCCATCATGAAGGTGAAGATCACCGGCATCCAGGTGAAGATCGCTGCCTGCGTCGGATCCGGCGGCGCCGGGTTCATGCGCATCTGCAGGAACATGGTGATGCCCATGACCACCGCCCAGGCACCCATATGCGGCAGGAAGGCGGGCGCCGCGAATGGCAGCAGGCCGAACAGGTTGAAGACCGATGTCGGGTCGGGCGCCGCCAGGTCGTGGATCCAGCCGAAGAACGGCGCATGCCGCATCTCGATGGTGATGTAGAGCACCTTGTAGAGCGAGAAGAACACCGGGATCTGCAGCGCCACCGGCCAGCAGCCGGCCAGCGGATTGATCTTCTCGGTCTTGTAGAGCTCCATCATCGCCTGTTGCTGCTTCATCTTGTCGTCCGCGTATTTCTCGCGGATCTCGACCATCTTCGGCTGCACCTTCTTCATGTTCGCCATCGAGGCATAGGACTTGTTGGCAAGGGGGAAGAAGATGGCCTTGACGATGACGGTGGTGGCGAGGATCGCCAGGCCGAAATTGCCGAAGAACTTGTAGAGCGTGTCGATGAGCCAGAACATCGGCTTGGTGATGAAATAGAACCAGCCCCAGTCGATCATCAGGCTGAACTGGCGGATATGACGGTCGGCCTCGTAGGCATTGATCGTCGAGACTTCCTTCGCGCCGGCGAAGATTTCGGACTCCACCGTCGTCGACTGTCCGGGCGCAACGCTGATCGCGTCGGAAAGGTAGTCGGACTGGTAGCTGTGCGAGTGGGGACCGTCCTTGAACTCGAAATAGGAGAATTTCGGCTGGAAGGGCTGCTTCTCCGTCGGGATGAGCGTCACGGCCCAGTACTTGTCGGTGATGCCGAGCCAGCCATTGGTCGACTTGCTGGGCGTGTATTCCTTGTCCTTCTCGATCTTGGCGTATTTGTACTCCTGCAGCCCTTCGCTGCCGGTCACGCCGATCAGGCCCTCATGCAGCACGTAGGTGCTGGCGACGGCCGGCTTGTCGAAGCGGGTCACGCGCCCGTAATTGTACAACGAGACGGCGGCCGTTCCCGAATTCTGCACCGTGTCGGAAACGGTGAACATGTAGTTGTTGTCGATCGAGATGGTGCGCTTGAACGTCAGGCCCTTGTCGTTGGTGAAGCTCAGCGTCACCGGCGTCGACGGCGTCAGCGTCGGATTGCCGTCGACGCTCCACACCGTATCGGCGCCCGGCACCTTGCCTGTCGCGTCGTTGCCGACGAAGCCGATCTCTGCGAAATAGCCGTTGGGCAGCGAGGACGGGTTGAGCAGCTCGATCTCTGGCGAGTTCTTGTCGACCGTCTCATTGTAGTGCTTGAGCTTCAGGTCATCGAGGCGCGCGCCGGTCAGGTTGATCGAGCCCTCGAGGCTGGGCGTGTCGATCTTGACGCGCTTGCTCGCGGCAATCGCCTGGTCGCGGCTGGCCGCCGTCACCGCATCGCCGCCGGGCGTGGTCGGAATGGCGCCGGGCGCAGGGGCCGGCGTTCCGGCCGCGCCTGGATTGGTTCCTTGCGCTTCCTTCTTCGTCGCCTCGACGCGTTGCTGCTCGATGCGGGCCTGCTCGCGCTGCTGCTCCACGCGCGGGTTCATGTAGAACACCTGCCAGAGCGTCAGGATCAGCACCGACAGCGCGATGGTGATGAAGAAATTGCGGTTGGTTTCCATCGAAAGCCCTGGCCTATCGTGTTCCGCGCAGCCGGCGGGAAAGTTCGGCCTTCAACTGGCCGAACGGAGTGGCAAGCACGTCTTCGCGCCCGACGATCACATAGTCATTGCCGGGCGTCATGTCATCGGCGGCATGGACGCGCACGGCTTCCCTCAGCCGACGCCGGACGCGGTTGCGCACCACGGCGTTGCCGACCTTCTTGGTGACGGTGTAGCCGACGCGCGGCGCAAGGTCATCGCCGCGGTCGAGAACTTCAACGAGAAAAAGCCGTCCGCGGCGTTTCTCGCCGCCGCGCACAGCCAGAAAGTCCGCGCGTTTCAGAAGCCGCCCGGGAGCGTATCCCTTTGGCTTGCCGGTTGCGGGCAACGATCTCGTCTTCCGTTCAGGCGCTGAGCCGCTTGCGGCCGCGATTACGGCGGGCAGCAACGACACCACGGCCACCCTTGGTAGCCATGCGGGCACGGAAACCATGCCGGCGCTTACGGACGAGCTTGGACGGTTGGTAAGTACGCTTCATTTGTTTTAATACCGCGGGGTGCGGCCCTTCTTGATTCTGTCACTCTGTAACAGGAGCTTTGCCAGGCCGGCTTAGGCGCGATCGAAACCGCGCCGGGACGAATGGCCCGAGCGTGAGCGGGCTTATAGAAAGAAGGGTTTTGGAAGTCAATCCGCCCCGCCGCGGGGCAATTTTTCGCGGGGTGACGATGAAATTGGCAAAAAAGCCGCAAATCGCATAACCTTGACCGATCAAGCCTTTGTGAATGCGCGTCAATGACGAGTGAAACTCTGTCCACGAATGAGCAGGCAACTCCGGCGGCGGCGAACTCCACGCGCCGGGTGCCGCTGTCGCGCGGCCTGTCGACAAAGCTTCTCCTGCTCACCATCGCCTTCGTGCTGCTGGCCGAAATCCTGATCTTCCTGCCCTGGATCGCCAGCTACCGGGTCAATTGGCTGAAGGAGCGGTTGAGCACCGCCGCCGCCGTGTCGATCGTGCTGCTGCAAGGCGAGCCCAATTCGCTGTCGCACACCGCCCAGAACGACGTGCTGATGGCGATCGGCGCCAAGGCGATCGCTGTTCGCGACGGCGGCGTCTCGCGGCTGCTCGTCGTTTCCGACATGCCGCCCCAGGTCGACGAGCATATCGACATCACCAATGTCGGCCTGGTCAACGGCATGACCGGCGCGCTCGACACCTTGTTCTTCGGCGGCAAGCGCATGCTGCGCGTCTTCGGTCCGGTCGGCGACAGCGACAAGGAATTCGAGCTGATCATGCCCGATTACCGTTTGCGCGACGCCATGCTCAGATATTCGCGCAATGTCGCCGTCGTCTCGCTGCTCATCTCGCTCTTCACCGCCATGCTGGTCTATGCGGCGATCGACCTGATCATGATCGGGCCGATCCGCACCATGACGCGCTCGATCCTGTCTTTCTCCGAGGCGCCCGACGATCCCGGCCGCGTCATCCGCCCCGGCGACCGCGCCGACGAGATCGGGGTGGCCGAGCGTGAGCTGTCGCTGATGCAGGACCGGCTGCAGAAGATGCTGTCGGAGCAGAAGCATCTGGCGGACCTTGGGTTGGCCGTGTCGAAGATCAATCACGACATGCGCAACATCCTGGCGTCCGCGCAGCTGATGTCGGATCGCCTGCGCCACGTGAAGGATCCGACCGTGCAGTCCTTCGCGCCGAAGCTTTTGCGCGCGCTCGACCGCGCCGTGGCCTATTCGGAGGGCGTGCTCGCCTATGGCCGCACGCAGGAGCCGGCGCCGTCGCGCCGGCGCGTGCGGTTGCGCCAGCTGGTCGACGACGTGCACGGCCTGCTCGACATCGAGGACAGCATCGAGTTCATCAACGCCATCGAGCACGCCTTCGAGGTCGACGCCGATTCCGACCAGCTGTTCCGCGTGCTCACCAATCTCTGCCGCAATTCCGTGCAGGCGATGGCGGCCGATACCGAAAGCGCGGTGGTGCGCCGGCTGGCAGTCGGCGCCGAGCGCCATGGCAGCGTCAGCCGTATCACCGTCACCGACACCGGTCCCGGCCTGCCGCCCAAGGCGCGCGAGAACCTGTTCGCCGCCTTCCGCGGCTCGGCGCGCAGCGGCGGCACCGGCCTCGGCCTGGCGATCGCCCATGAGCTGATCCGCGCCCATGGCGGCGCGGTCGAGCTTGTCGAATCGATCGGCGGCCGCACCGTCTTCGCCGTCACCATCCCCGACCAGCCGGTGCGGCTCGATCAGGCGCGCGGAAGTTTGCGCCGACCAGCGTAGGCGATCCAAACAAAATACCTGCGACAAAACTTTTGCCGGATCGGCTTGCTTTTCGCAAATTCAGTCGTTAGGGAACACACCACATCGCGGCCGGCCATCTCGACCGGTTCGCGGGGCCTGTGTCACACACGGCCTATTGCGCGCCCGTAGCTCAGCTGGATAGAGCACCAGACTACGAATCTGGGGGTCAGGAGTTCGAATCTCTTCGGGCGCGCCAATAATCTCGAAAACATCCGTTCGCGCCGCATCCACGAGGTCGACACTCCAAAGGTTTGCTCGACAGGATGATCCGCTTGGCGCGAGCGGACGGGGTTGCTCATGCGCGCTCCAAAAACCAATTGCAAAATAGATCGGTCGATCTAACCTGAACTGATTGCATAACGCAATCAGATTGCGCGAATGCCATGTTAGGGACAGGCAATGGCCAAGCTCGTGTTCGGAATGAACCAGTCGCTGGACGGTTACGTCGATCACATGGCGTTTGGGCCGAGCCCCACACTCTTCCGCCACTTCATCGAGGACGCGCAGAGGCAGGCCGGCAGCATCTACGGCCGCCGTATGTACGAGATCATGCGCTATTGGGACGACGATCATCCTGAATGGGATGCCGAGCGGCTTGCCTACGCGGCGGCGTGGCGGCGCCAGCCGAAATGGGTCGTCTCGCGTTCGTTGCAATCTGTCGGCCCCAACGCCACGCTTGTCGAGGGCGATCTCGAGGGCGTGATCCGCAAGCTGAAGGCCGGACGCGACGGTGAGATCGAAGTCGCGGGCCCGGACCTGGCGCGAAGCCTTACTGACCTCGGCTTGATCGACGAGTATCGGATCTACCTGCATCCCGTCGTGCTTGGCCACGGCAAGCCCTATTTCGCCGGACCTCGGCCGCCGCTCCGCCTGATGGCCAGCGATCGGATCGGCGAGGATGTGCTCAGGTTGACCTACGTTCCTGCCTGATCTCGACAGTCCCCGCGCCACCGCCCGGCAGAAAATTCGTAAGGGTCTCAGCTTGCCTGCGGTGCCGTTCGGGCCTGCACGAGCAGCCAGCGTTCGAACCCCCACAAAAGGATCGGACACGCCGCAAGAGCGGCCGAGCCGAGGCCGAGGGCCGCGCCTGCGCCGCCAGTCCAAAGCGCAAGTCTGCCGCCAAGCCAAGGCGCGATCAGCATCGTGGCGTAGTAGACCGTGTAGAAAAGTCCCATTCCCAGCGCTCGTGTCGCCGGCGCCAGCACCCGCGCCGGCAGGCTCATGATCGATCCGGCTGGGAGCCCGCAGACGAGGCCGAGCGCAACCAATGTGGACGGCACGGGCGAGCCCCGCCACAACAGCGCAATCAGTGCAGCGAAAGCGAGGCAGCTTGCGACAAGCAGCGCGTTGCGGCTTCCCGCACGGTCCGCGAGGTAGCCTCCGAGCGGAACCGAAAGAGCCGCGAGCCACAGCACGATGCTGACAGCCGAGCCGGCGGCGGCGGTCGACCAGCCGCGCTCGACCAGCATCGATGGCGCGAAACTGAAGATCATGGCGAAGCCGACATTGTAGAAAGCCCATATCGAGCCGGCCAGCAGCACGGCCCGGACGGCCGGCTTCGCAAGCCGCGCGGTTTCCACCGAAACCGGGGCGGTGGATTGGTCGGGCCGCTGATAGAAAAGCCCCACCAGCGCCACCGCCACCGCGATGAGCGCCATCACCGCGAGCTGGGTCCCCGCTATGCCGAATTCCGTTTGGATCAGCGGCAGCGCAATAAGCGTCAGGGCAATGCCCAGCGGCCATGAGTTGATGAAGATCGCCATTGCCGTGGCGATCTGCCGGCCGGCGAACCAGTCGACGATCATCTTGGTCATCAGCACGTTCAGCAGCACGCCGCCCATACCGGAGATCAACCTGCCGGTGATCTGTGCGTTCCATGAAGACGAGGCGTACAGCAGGATTTCCCCCGTCAGCATCAGGGCCAGGCCGGCGAGCACCGTCGCTTTGTCGCCGAAACGCTTGCCGATCGCGCCGCCGGGAAGCGCGAGCGCGACGCCCGGCGCGAAATAGAGGCCAATGAGCACGCCGATATCGGCGAGGTTTGCGTTCAGGTCCTTGCCCAATTCCGGCGCGACGGCGGCAACACTCTGGAACTGCACCGCCATCGCCGTGCGGGCGACAAACAGCACAGCAAGGATCGTCCAGCGACTGCGCACGCTTCCCCCACGGACTTTCGAATTATCCAGGCCTGATATTCTGGTTCAATCGGAAGAAATTGGTCGGGTCGTATTGCTTCTTGATTGTGGCGAGGCGCGCATAATTGGCGCCGTAGGCATCACGCACGCGCTCGTCACCCTCATCGCCGAGATTGTTGGCATAGACGCCGCCGGTTGAGAATGGCCTGGCCGCGTTCCACAGGTCGCGTGCCCAGTCTATATTTGCCGCGTCGTCGGCCGGATCGTCCCAGATCGCGATCGGAAAGCAGTCAAGCGCCGCATCGCGGTTGGCGTAGGGCGAGTGCGACGCGGGCACGCGGGCAATCGCGCCGCCGACCTGCTGGAAAACCAGCAGGGAGGAACGGTTGGGAGCCCTCGCGTAAGCGTCGAGCAGCGCCTCGATCGCGCCATCGCTGATCTCGCGCATGAACTGCGCTTTCCAGTAATAGCGTCGTCCGCGTGGAAAGACGCTGTCGGCCGCCGATTGGATCTGGAGATAGGGGATGGGCTGAAGGCGGCTGTCGATGGGGGATCCGAATTTCATCAGCGGCGCGACGACAGGTTCGCCCGCTTCGGGCGACCCGGCATAGCAGGCCGAGATGGAGAAGGCACGCTCGCCGGAGGGCAGCGTGACGAGCGCGGCATCGACGCTCACCTCGTCCGGAGCGTCACTTGAGAATTTGTCGTAAAACCGCATGGCCTCGCGCGCATGATCGTAGGCGTGCAGCACCGAGCCCACGAGAAGCGCCGGGCCGAGCGGGTGCAGCCGGTATTCAAACGCCGTCACGATGCCAAAATTGCCGCCGCCGCCGTGCAAGGCCCAGAACAGGTCGGGATGCTCGCCGGCGCTTGTCCGCAGCAGCCGTCCGTCGGCGGTGACGATCTCGGCCGCGATCAGATTGTCGCAGCTCAGGCCGTGCTTTCGCCCGAGCTTGCCGATGCCGCCACCCAGCGTGAGGCCGGCAATACCGGTGTCGCCGTTCACGCCCATGGTCGTGGCAAGGCCGTGCGCCTGTGTGGCCGCGTCGAACTCGGCGAGGGTCAGGCCGGCTTCGGCCCTGGCGGTGCGGCGCCGCGGATCGACGGCGATCTTCTTCATGCGCGATAGATCGATCACCATCCCATCGTCGCACACGGACAGGCCGGCGACGTTGTGGCTGCCGCTGCGAACGGCCACGATCAAGCCTTGCGCCCTGGCATGCGTCACGGCACGGACGACGTCATCGGGACTGATGCAAAACACGATTGCAGCGGGCCGTTTGTCGATCGCCCCGTTCCAGACCTTGCGCGCCTGGTCGTAGCCGGCGTCCGTCGGCAATACGACTTCGCCCTGTATGCCCTGCCGTAGCTGTTCGATCGTTGTGTCCGGGGAAACGGATCGGCCCGATTGCGCTTCGCTCTGTCGTGGGATCCCCATCGTCGTCGCCCTCGGTCCTGAAAGGGACACGGTCTCACAGGGCATCGCTTTCCGCAAAAGCGAAATTCTTCGCTGCTGGATGAGAAGAATTCATCTACACTGCCGGCATGGGAAACCGCCCGCCGCTGCGCGCTTTGCACGCCTTCGAGGCCGCCGCCCGGCACGGCAGCTTCAAGGCCGCGGCGGCGGAGCTCGGCGTGACGCCGACAGCGATCAGCCACCAAATCCGCCTGCTGGAAGAGATATGCGGTCGCACGCTGTTCCAGCGCCGGCCGCGCCCGCTTGTGCTGACCAGCGCCGGAGCGCGGCTGTTCCCGATCGTCCGCAATGGCTTCGATGTTCTCGCCAGCTCCCTTGCCGCGGTCGCCGAGCCGGATGTTCAAGCGCCGTTGCGGGTGACAAGCCCGAACGCCTTCGCCAGCCGATGGCTGGTGCCTCGGTTGCCGAAATGGCGGCAGGCCAACCCGGCCGTGCCGTTGGAGATCATCGGGACGGACGCGCTGCTCGATCTGCGCGCCGGCGCCGCTGACGTGGCGATCCGCTACACACGGCGCCCGCCTGTGGGCTTTGCGGGGCAAGAGCTGTGCCGTGATTCCTTCTTTCCCGTTTGCAGTCCAGGGCTGCTGGCCAGCGACGGGCGGGCGATCGAGCGCGCCGCCGATCTCCTGCGCTATCCGTTGATCCATTTCGACTGGATGAACCGGGATCCGGACGCTCCCACCTGGCGCCGATGGCTGGCGACGGCTCGTTCGATCGATCCTGAGCTGATCCCGGACAAAGCCTGGGATTTGAGCTTCCGCGAGGAACTGCATGCGATCGATGCGGTCGTCGCCGGGCAAGGCATCGCGATCCTGAGCGACGTCGTGGTCGGCCGCGAGCTGGAAAACGGCGCGCTCGTCAAGGCGCATCCATTGTCCCTGCCGGGCTACAGCTTCTATGTCGTGTGGATGCAGCACAGTCCGCGATCGGCGGTGATGGAAGCCTTCCTGGCGTGGATGAGAACCGTCATCTGAGACTGACGAACCTTGGGATCAGGCGCACCGGGCGCGGAGCCTTCAATTCGCACAGAGCCCGTGCCCGTTAGTAGGTGATCTTCGGGTACCAGTTGGTGCCGCGGCCTTCCGGCGTCCAGTCCAGGACGTTCCACAGCATCATCAGGTCCGGCTCGGTTGCCGGGTCCTTGCCCGGATCGGCCGACTCGAAGCCCAGCTCCGCGCCCCAGAAGTGCCGGATGGTCCCGTCGCGCCGGGTGAAGACATTCTCGGCGGCGGTGTCCGTCCCATCGTCCATGATGGCGTGGTAGTCCCGGCTGAAATTCCCGTTGACGTCGGCATAGAGCGGCAGGTTCTTCCAGCCACGCTCCACCTTGAAGGCGATCTGCCGCTCGATGGACGAAAGACCGACGACCGCGAGGGCGATCCGCTGGCGGACGTGATCGGCGTTGCCGTCCAGGCAGCTCAGGAGCGCGGTGCACATGGGGCAAGGGCGCTGGCGCTTGGGGCCGTACATCCAGTTGTAGACGAACAGGGTGTCCTTATCGCCGAAGAGCGCCTCGAAGCCAACGGGATTGGCGCCGGCCACGCTACTGGCTTCGCCCATGAACTGATAGTCGCCCTTCACCTCGCCACCAGGCGGCAAGGCGCGACGCTGGGCGGCGACGCGCGCGATGTGGCGTTTGAGTTCGATCTCCTCGGCCAGCAGGGCCTCGCGCGCCTTTCGGTACTCGGCGCTTTCGTTCGGCTGGCGGGCGCGGTTCTTGTGAGCGATCGCAGTGGTGGATTGCAGGGCGGAACCGTCGTTCATGGCATCGTCTCCCAGTTCAAACCCCTTCAACTGGCGACCCGCCTTAGGGTTCCGTCTGGAATGAACCACTCTGCGAGGAGGTCCGGGTCGAACTTGTCCAACCGAAGCGCCGCCCATGCGGTCGACGATTGGGCGATGCTTTGCATGGGAGACCCAGGATGGATCGGACGTGATGGCTCTTCCGGAACCATCTCGACAGTCATCCCGCCTCCTTCTTCGCGAGCCCCTCAAGGATGTGATGCGGCAGGATCGGCACCTCGCGCACGCGGATGCCGACTGCGTCGTAGATCGCATTGGCGATCGCCGCGGCGACGCCGGTGGCGCCGAGTTCGCCAATACCCCTGGCGCCGATCGGGCTCGCGTGAGGATCGAATTCCTCCGTCTGCCAGGCGATCACTCACTCCCGCATCGAGGCGGCGCTTGCCGCTTCCCAGCTCTCGTAAGGGCGGCGGAAGGTGGGGATGCGCTCGGCGGCCGGCGGCAGCGGCGCGAACGGCTTGTGCGGCTCGGCCTGGTACCAGAAGGCGACCGACGAGATGTCATCGGCGCGCCGGTTGGCGTGGCCGTGCTCGATACTGACGCGGATGCGCTTCCGGAAGATCACCGGATCCTCGATATGCCAGCGGTAAAGCGTGACGGGCTCGGTCCAGTTCGGGCCGCCGGCGGCGATGATGCCGTGATAGGGCGCGGAATAATCCTGCGTCGGGCACCAGGCGGTGTTGAAATAGTCTTCCGTGCCGGTGCCGTGCAGCGTCGGCGGCCAGGCGTCGTTGGCGCCCGGCGCGCTTTCGCCGCGTGGCTCGATGAGCGCTGCCTTGGGGCCGATGCGCGGGTCGGGCTTGCGCACCGTGTCGGGCACCGAAAGGCCGGGCTCGCCGTCGATGAAGATCATGTCGTCGCCCTCGCCGTACCAGTCCCACAGCGCGGAGCGGCGGCGCGAATAGACGCTGTAGAGCACGCCGACATAGTGGCCGCGGCCCTCGGCTTCGAGGATCGTGTAATTGTCCTTGCCGTCCGCGGTCTCGCCTCCGAACAGAAACTGCTCGTTGGTGAGGCCGGTCTCCGCCATGCCCTCGGGCCGCGCCTGGCGGTACTGCGCGTGGAAGCGCCCGAAGCCGTCCTCCAGCCGCTCATGCAGCTCGAGGTCGACATAATAATAGAACAACAGATCGTCCTCGGCCTCGTTGGTGATCGTCATCTTCATGCCGGCCGCGAAAGGCATCGGGAAATAGCAATTGAAAGCCTTACCGTCCTCGGGGCTTGCCTGCACGGGCAGGCTGGCGAAGTTTTTCGTGCGGGCGTGACCCATGCCGAAGAAGTCGCCGACCGGAGTCTCGACGCTTGGGTGCTCCTCGCCGTCCCAGTAGGCGCGCAGCACGATCTTGCGCAGAAAGCTTTCGCTCTTGCAGGCAAGCGTAGCCCAGATGTGGGTGACGATGCCGGCGCCTTGATATTCGGCGATAGTCACGGTCTGGCCCGGCTCGATGTGCAGGCGGTCGTCATTGCCGCCGGTGCGGTCGTAGCTGGAAAAGCGGCGCGTGCTTGCATCGCGCAGCTTGGCGAGGCCGCGCAGCGGCGAAAGTCCGGCTTGGGTCATCTGTCGTTCCTATGCTTGTTATTCACTTGAGGCCGCTGGTCTTGATGGATTCGGTGATCTGCCGCTGGAAGATCACGAACAGCACGAGCATCGGCAGCGCCACGATGGTCGAGGCGGCCATGACATAGTTCCAGGCGCCGGCGTACTGGCTCTTGAAATTGACGATCGCCACCTGGACGACCCAGAGATTGGTGTCGGAGGCGACGGTGAGCGGCCACAGGAAGGCGTTCCAGTTGGCGAGGAAGAACAGGATCGCCAGCGCCGCGAGGATCGGCCGGCTGAGCGGCAGCACGATCGACCAGTAGATGCGCCAGCGGCCGGCGCCGTCCATGATCGCGGCTTCCTCCAACTCGCGCGGCAGCGAGAGATAGTATTGCCGAAGAAGGAAGATGCCGAAGGCGTTGAAGATCGAAGGCACGATCAGGCCGGCATAGGTGTTGATGAGGCCGAGCGCCTTCACCAGGATGAACAGCGGCACGATGATGACCGGCAGCGACACCAGGAAGGTCGAGAACATCGCGAGGAAAATGAAGTCGCGGCCGGGGAAATGGAGCCGCGCCAGCGCGTAGCCGGCCATGGAGTGGAAAAACAGCGCGACGATTGTGACGGTCGCCGACATGAAGAAGGAATTGGCGAGGTAGCGCAAGAACGGCACTTCGGTCAGCACGTAGAGGAAATTGCCGAGCGTCGGCGAGACCGGCAGGAAGTTCGGCGCGAACACTTCCGGCGCCGGCTTGAAGGCGATGACCAGCATCCAGACCAGCGGGAAAATGGTCATCAACGCAAGCACCGCCGAGATCAGCATCCACAGCAGGCGCAGGATGTGGGCGGAGCCGGCCGAATGCGTGCTAGTCATGGTCAAAACGCCCGCCGCGGGTGAGCGCGAACAACAACAGCGTGACCAGCATCAGCATCACGACGAGCAGCGAGGCCATCGCCGAGGCATAGCCAAAGGCGCCGAGTTGGAAGGCCTGCTTGTAGATGTAGACGATGAGCGCCGCGGTGGCGTTGACCGGGCCGCCATTGGTCATGACGTAGATCAGGTCGAAGACCTGGCCGCCGGCCGCCGCCATCACGATCGAGACCAGCAGGACGAAGAAGCTGGTCGGCCTGAGCAAAGGCAGCGTGATATACCAGAAGCTGGTGACCGGCCCGGCGCCGTCGATCTTCGCCGCCTCGTAATATTCGCCCGGAATATCCTGCAGGCCGCCGAGGAAGATCAGCATGTAAAAGCCCATCATGAACCACACGCTGACGGCCACCAGGGTGATCAGCGCCAGGTTCGGATCGCCGAGGAACGAGACCGGGCCCCAGCCGATCGCGGCGGCGAGCCGGCCGATCGCGCCGACCTTCTCGACAAGCAGGATCTGCCAGACCAGCGCCACCACGACCAGGCTCACCAT
This sequence comes from Mesorhizobium sp. WSM3224, assembly GCF_000427725.1. Classification (GTDB taxonomy): domain Bacteria; phylum Pseudomonadota; class Alphaproteobacteria; order Rhizobiales; family Rhizobiaceae; genus Mesorhizobium. The sequence goes on from NZ_ATYO01000007.1 coordinate 73,811, forward strand.
CTGCGGGGCGAAGAACATCGCGCGGATCACGGTCGCGAAGCGGCCGCCGCGTTGGACGAGCAGCGCCAGGCCGAGCCCCGAGACATAGAGCGCCGGCACCAGCATGACGGCATAGAGCACTGTGACCCTGAGCGCGGACCAGAACAGCGGGTCGTGCCACATGCGCGCGTAATTCTTGAAGGCGACGAACTTGTAGGAGCCGAAGCCGTCGACCTCGAAGAAGCCGATGCCGAGCGCGAGCAGCATCGGCAGGCCGACAAAGACGAGCAGCCCCAGCGCGTCTGGCAGCACGAAGAGATAACCGGCCAGCCAGTCGCGGCGGTTCCTGCGCGAGATCACGGGGCGGTCTTTCGCGGTCGTGGAGGCCAAGGTGGTGGAGGGATAGGTCATGTCGGATCGGCCCATTGGCGAGCCCTCTCTTGCCTGGAGTGCAAGAGAGGGCTTCGATGCGAATTCTCCTGAAGGCTAAAGAATAGGCGCTCCCGAGTAGCTGGCGAGGAAGGCGTCGAGCTGCTGGCTGGCGGCCGTCGCTGTCTGCTGCGGATCGGCGCCGCCCAACTGCGCGGCCTGGATGGCATCCGAGATGATCTTGTAGACTTCGGGCGGCACGCGCGGCTCGGCGCGGGTGCCGGGATGGACCTCCTTGGAGAAGACGCCCATCTTGCCGTTGGTGAAGGCGGCACCGCCAGCCGCAAGCGCGCTGTTGCGCGGTGGCATGTCGCTCTTGGCCACCGTGCACCAGTCGACGACCCGCTGGATCGAGTCCTGATCCTTCGAGGCGAGTGCCCAGGCACAGAACCGAGCAGCCGCTTCCGGGTTCTTGCCCTTGGCGTTGGCGACGAAGGCCCAGCCGCCGCCGACCGTCACATATTTGCCGTTGGCGGGCGTCGGCAGCTTGAAGATGCCGTAGGGCATGTTCTTGGCGTTGTTGTCCATCGCCGAGATGCCCCAGACGCCGACATTCTGCATGGCGCAATAGCCGGCGCCGAGATTGGCGACGATGTCGAAGCCGCCGCTCAGCACCTGGCGCGGCGCCGCGCCCGATTTGATGGCGTCCTGCCAGAGCTTCAGCGCCTGGACGGTCGCCGGCGAATCGAAGGCGCTCTTGCCGTCCTTGCCTTGGAACTCGCCGCCGCCCTGCCACAGGAAGGGATACCAGGTGAAATTCTGATAATAGCCTGGCGTCGTCTCGAACAGCACGCCGTAGCGGTTAGGCGTGGTAAGCTTCTTGGCTACCTCCAGCAGCTCGTCCCAGGTCTTGGGCACGTCGTTCTCGTTGAGCCCCGCCTCCTCGAAGGCCTTCACCGAATAGTAAAAGGCCATCGGCTCGACCTCCATCGGCACGCCGTAGATCTTGCCGTCGACCATGCGGTTGGCGATCACGCTCTCCGGGAAATCGGCCTTTGCCACATCGTCGATGTAAGGCGTCAGGTCCGCCAGCACGCCGCCATTGTAGTAGCGCAGGAAGTCGCCAGGGCTGATGATGAAGATGTCGGGGCCTTCACCGGAAGCGAAGGCGGTGGAGAGCTTCGAGCCATTCATGTACTCGCTGTTGGTCACATATTCGAGCTCGACCTTGACGTCATGGCTGGCGTTCCAGCCCGCCACCATGTCCTCGAACCATTTCACCTGCGGCTTCACGTCGCCGCCCGGCGCGTAGAATTGCCAGAACTTCAGCGCCGCGCCCTGGGCGCGGGCGATACGGTTGATGAAAGGCAGGCCGGCTATGCCGCCGGCAAGGGCGGCACCCCCTTGCAGGACGCGTCGTCTGGTCAGGCCGGATTTGGCTGGCGAAGTTTGTCGATCGGTCACAGTTTCCTCCCTGTTGATCGTCTGTGTTGAACTTTCGAGGCTGGCGGTTTTCGCCGGCCGGTGATTCGATCTCCTCACGCCGTGTCGAAGGGGTGGAGGAAGGATGGCACCGTCACCGTGCGCGGCTCGCCCTGATAGGCGCCGGACAGCCTTTCGAGCAGCATGCACGTCGCCTCCCGGGCCAGATTGGCCGGGCTGTTGCCGACGCGGGTGAGGCGCGGGCGTACATATTCGAGCTGCGGCAGGTCCTCGAACACCGCCACCGCGATGTCGCGGGGGACCATGATGCCGCGGTCGTGGAAGGCAGCCAGCGCGCCAGATGCCATCAGATAATTGGCGAAGAAGATGACGCTCGGCAGCGGATCGCCGTGCCGTTCCAGCAGCCATGCCACCGCTTCGACGCCGGAAGGCGGCAAATAGGAGCCGGTGAAGCGCAATTCAGCCAAGGGCGGCGCGCCATTGTCGGCAAGCCCCTTCTCGAAACCTTCGGCGCGCTCCATCGCCTCCCGGAACGAGGTCGGCCCCGTTACATAGGCGACGCGCCGGTGGCCCTTGCGCGCCAGATACTCGCCCATCAGATAGCCGCCGCCGAAGTCGTCGAGCCTGACGCTGTCGACCGCGCGATTGGGCAGGTTGCCGATAAAGACGGTCGGAATGTCGATGCCGATTAGCGCGTGGTGCATGCCGTGCAGCGCGAAGTCGCCGACGATCAGCCCGTCGACCCGGCGGTGCCTGATCTGGCGCAGATATTCATGGCCGTGCTCCTGGCTATGGCCGCCGGGCACGTCGGTGTTGAAGATCAGCATGTCGAGGCCGACAGCCTCGAACTCGGACTGCGCGGCCTTGACCATCTCCGGATAGAACGGGTTGCGGATATCCGGAATGAGCATGGCCACCGTGTTGGTGCGCCCGGTTCGCAGGCTCCGCGCCTGCGGATTGGGCGAATAGCCGAGCTCCGCGATCGCCTTCTCGACGCGCTCGCGCAGCGACTTCGACACGCGATCGGCATGGTTGATCACATGCGAAACGGTCGTCCGCGACACGCCTGCCCGCTCGGCAACTTTGGAGATCGTGCTCATAGAACGGCATGATTATGCCATGTGAATGCATTTGCAAATCGATTTTTTGAGAAAATTGAAGACACCGATTTAATGCATGTCGCCCAGAAGTGTGCTGCGGTTCTGGGACAACGACATGCATCAAAACAAAGATTTAAAGCGCGTCGCCTGATTCCGTTTCAGCGCGACGCGCTTTAGAGCCAGCGCAGGCACGGAACCGGTTAGGCTGCGCCGCGCGGCTCGCCATTTCAGATCATGTGGAACGGCCGGCGGTGGAAACTCAGACGGGACAATGCCTGCCGGGAAGGGGCAGAGCCAAGCGTCGACAGGTCTTAAAGAAACGATGGCATCGATGCTCAGTCTCGCTGAGCGCGCACCTTCCCGTTTGCGCCGTCGAGCAGCGCGATCAATCCCTTGAGGATCTCGATCGGCGCCGGCGGGCAGCCAGGGATGTGCAGGTCGACGGGCACCACGTCCGACACGCCGCCGACGACGGCATAGCTGCCGGCGAAGCAGCCGCTGTCCTTGGCGCAGTCGCCGAGCGCGACCACCCATTTCGGATCGGGCGTCGCGTCAAAGGTCCGCCTCAGCGCCTCGCGCATGTTCTTCGTGACCGGCCCGGTGACCAAAAGCACGTCGGCATGGCGCGGCGATGCCACGAAGCGGAAGCCGAAGCGCTCGATGTCGTAGAAGGCGTTGTTGAGCGCGTGCATTTCGAGCTCGCAGCCGTTGCAGGAACCGGCGTCGACCGCGCGGATCGACAGGCTCCGGCCCAGCCGCTTGCGGGCAACGCCGTCAAGCGCGCGCGCCAGCTCGTCGACGGCCGCGTCGCTGACTTGCGGCGCGCGCTCGGTCAGGGGCGGGCGGATCAGGCTTTCGAAGAGCAGTTTTCGCATGACGGTGTGCCTTGGCCCAGCCTAGAGGTCGTGGCCGGAATAGGAGCAGTTGAACGATTTGTTGCAGATCGGGAAGTCGGCGATGATGTTGCCCTCGATCGCCGCTTCCAGCAGCGGCCACTGGAACCATGAAGGGTCGCGCAGGTGGCAGCGCTCGATCAACCCGTCCTCGCCGATGCGCAGCCAGACCAATATGTCGCCGCGAAAACCCTCGACCAGCGCCATGCCCTCGCGCGGTCCATCCGCGGCATTGCCTGCCGTGGCGACGTCGACGCTGATCGGGCCGGTGGGCAGCCGCCCGAGAATCTGCTCGACCAGCGACAGGCTCTGCTCGACCTCGCGCACGCGGATCCAGACGCGGGCGTTGACGTCGCCCTCCTGCAGCACCGGCACATCGAAGGCGAGCTCGTCATATGGCGCGTAGCCTGGGGTGCGCCGCGCATCGAAATCGCGGCCCGACGCCCGCCCGACATAGCCGCCGGCGGCATATTGCCGGGCAAGCTCGACCTTGAGCCGGCCGGTCGCCACCGTGCGATCCTGCAGCGAGGCGGTGTTGTCGTAGAGTTCCACCAGATGCGGGAAGCGCTGCCTGATCTCCGCGACCAGCGATCGGATGGCGTTGGTCCCCGCCTCGTCCAGATCGCGTGCCGTGCCGCCGGGCAGGATGCGGTCGCGCATCAGGCGATGGCCAAAAGCCGCGTCGGCGGTGCGCAGCACGCGCTCGCGCAGCACGCCGCAATGCGCATGCATGATCGCGAAGGCGGCGTCGTTGCAGATGGCGCCGATATCGCCGAGGTGATTGGCGAGGCGCTCCAGCTCGGCCATCAGCGCCCGCAGCCATATCGCGCGCGGCGGTGGCGTGACGCCGAGCGCCGCCTCCACCGCGCGGGCAAAGGCCAGCGAATAGGCGACCGTGCTGTCGCCTGAAGTGCGGCCTGCAAGTCTTGCGGCACGGTCGATGGAAGCGCCGGCCATCAGGCCTTCAATGCCCTTGTGCACATAGCCCAGCCGCTCTTCCAGACGCACCACCGTTTCGCCGCCGGCCGTGAAGCGGAAATGTCCCGGCTCGATGATGCCGGCATGCACCGGCCCGACCGCCACCTGGTGGAGGCTTTCGCCGTCGGCAGCCAGGAACCGGTAGGAGGAGGCGGCCGCCGATCCCCCGGGCTGCGTCGCCAGCGGGTGACTGATGCCCCATTGGCCGTGGTCGAGCCAGCGGCGGGTATCGGGCAGGCCTTGCGGCGCCAGGCCGAAGAGGTCCGCCGCGGCGCGTTCCAGCCGCAGGGCCGGCGGATGGTACTGGCCGACCGAAGGGTAGCGGCCGCCGCGGCAATCCAGGCTGATCACGCCGATGTTCAACGCTTCGTCGAGGAGCGCCATGTGCACTTTGTCAGGCTCCCCCCACAGGCCGAGCAGGCTCCAGCGGCCGTCGGCGAGCTGCTCGACGGCAAGGTTCCAGACCTTGGGGGCCACCACGGCGCGCCGCCAGGGCGCGTGATGCTCGACCTGGCGATCGGCCTCGATGAGATCGGCGAGTGCTGGCACGCGTTTCCTCACCATGCGCCTTACCCCAGTATACCGGCGACATGCTGGAACCACGCGACCAGCGGCGCCGGCAGATAGATGCCGGCGGCAAACACCAGAGCGAGGTGCGAATACATCGGCACGTAGGACGCCTCGACCGGCGCCATGCCGCCGCGCGGCTCGCCGAAGGCGACGCCGGTCAGCCGCAGCAACAGCGCCCCGAAGGCGATGAGCAGCCCGAACACCAGCGGGATAGCCAGCCACGGATGCCTGGCGAAGGTCGAGCTGACGACCAGGAATTCACTCATGAAGATGCCGAGCGGCGGCAGGCCGGCTATTGCCACAACACCGATGACGAGCGCCCAGCCAAGCCCCGGATGGCTTTCGGTCAGCCCCCTGATCTCGGAAATCTTCTGCGTGCCCTTGACCTGCGCGATATGGCCGACGGCGAAGAAGATCGCCGATTTGGTCAGGCTGTGCATGACCATGTGCAGCAGGCCGGCGAAGTTGGCGAGCGGGCCGCCCATGCCGAAGGCAAAGACGATGATGCCCATATGCTCGATCGAGGAATAGGCGAACAGGCGTTTGATGTCGCGGCGGCGGTAGAGCATGAAGGCTGCGAAGATGAGCGAGGTCAGCCCCATCGTGACCATCAGCGGTCCGGGGCCGATCGCCTGCGGGTTCGCCGCGAGCAAAAGCTTGAAGCGCAATACCGCGTAGAGCGCGACGTTGAGCAGCAGGCCCGACAGCACCGCCGAGATCGGCGTCGGGCCTTCGGCATGTGCATCGGGCAGCCAGGCGTGCAGGGGTGCGAGCCCGACCTTGGTGCCATAGCCGAGCAGCAGGAAGATGAAGGCGACGCTGAGCAGGGCCGGATCGAAATGCGCTGCCTTCTCGATCAGCACCGACCAGACCATGGCGTTGGTGCCCTCGCCGACGACCGGCTGCGCGGCCATGTAGACGAGGATGGTGCCGAACAGCGCGAGCGCGATGCCGACGCTGCCGAGGATGAAATACTTCCACGCCGCCTCCAGCGCCTCATGCGTGCGGTAGATGCCGACCATCAGCACCGTGGTCAGCGTGGCGAGCTCCACCGCGACCCACATCAGGCCGATATTGTTCGACACGAAGGCCAGGTTCATGCCGAACATCATGATCTGGTACATCGCGTGGTAGAACCGCAGGTTGGGCGCGGTCAGCCGGCCGGTTTCCAGCTCATGCCCGATATAGGACGCGCTGAACACGCTGGTGGTGAAGCCGACGAATGTGTTGAGCACGATGAAGACGATGTTGAGGTCGTCGATCAGCAGATATTGTCCCGGCGCCGGCCGTTCCGTGACGAACAGCGACAGCGCCGCGAGCAAGGTGAGCAGGCTGGCCGCGACGTTGACGGCCGCCGTCATGCGGTAGTTCGGCATTGTCGCCAGGACAGCCGCGGCGCCGGCTGGGATAAAAAGGATCGCGGCCACGGCGTCGAAGGAAAACCCGGTCACCGGCGTTCTCCCCGGTAGTCGTCGAGCGCGCCGACATCGACCGAATCGAACCGCTCCCGGATGCGGAACAGGAAGACGCCGATGACGATGAAGGCGATCAGGATCGAGAAGGCGACGCTGATCTCGACCACCAGAGGCATGCCCTTGGCGCCGGTGGCGGCCAGCACAAGGCCGTTCTCCAGCGACATGAAGCCGACGACCTGGCTGACGGCGTTGCGGCGGGTGACCATCACCAGCAGTCCCAGCAAGATGATCGACAGCGCGAAGGCCAGATCCTCTCGGGCCAGCGGGTCGGCCTCGGGCGTCACCCGAAGCATCAGCACCATGGACAGTGTCACCAGGCCGATGCCCGCCAGCATGGTCGGACCGATGCCGACGGCGGTCTCGATGTCGCGGTGGATGCCGAGCCGCTGGATGATGCGATGCAGCCCGACGGGAATGACGATCGCCTTGAAGACCAGCGCGATCCCGGCTGTGATGTAGAGATGATGCGCGTCCTGGATATAGGCCTGCCAGGCCACCGACAGCGCAAGCACGACCGCATGCAGCGCAAAGACGTTGATCAGCGCGAACAGGCGATCCTGGTAGAGCATCATGAAGGAAATCAGCACCAGGCTGCCGGCGAGCAGATGGGCGATGTCGAAGGTGAGACCGCTCATCACAGGCTCCGCGAGACGAACAGCAAAAGCGTGCCGAGCAGCGCCAGCATCAGCGCCGCGCCGAGGAAGTCCGGCACGCGGAAGACACGCATCTTGGCGACCGCCGTCTCGAACACGGCAAGCAGGATGGCAAGCACCGCGAGCTTGCCGAGATAGGCGGCTGCGCCGATGGCAAGCGATCTCGGCCCGGTCGCCGCGCTCTCCAGCCCCCAGGGCAGGAAAACGCAGGAGATCAGCGACATGTAGAGCAGGAGCTTGAGGAAGCTGGCGAGCTCGATCATCGCCAGATGACGGCCGGAATATTCCAGGATCATCGCCTCATGCACCATGGTGAGCTCCAGATGCGTGGCCGGATTGTCGACCGGTATGCGCGCATTCTCGGCGACCGCCACCATCACCAGGGCGATCAGCGACATGCCGAGCGACACCCGCAATCCGACCTGCGGCGAGCCCATGAAGGCGGCGACCGTCGAAAGCTGCGTGGCGCCGGCGACGAGCGCCAGGCTGAATACGATGAGCAGCATCGCGGGTTCCGCCAGCGATGCGATCATCACTTCGCGGCTGGCGCCGATGCCGCCGAAGCTGGTGCCGACATCCATGCCGGCCAGCGCCTGGAAGAAGCGCGCGCTGCCGAGCAGCGCCACGATGACGATGAGGTCGGCGGCCCAGCTGAATTCGAGGCCGGTGGCGAATGTCGGGACGAGCGCCGCCGCGACCCAGGTGGCGGCGAAGATCAGGTAGGGCGTCACGCGGAACAGCCAGGACGCGTTGTCGGCCAGCACGACCTCCTTGCGCATCAGCCTGACGAGATCGCGATAGGGCTGGATCACCGAGGGCCCCTGCCGCCGCACAAGCCTTGCCTTCACCTTGCGCACGAAGCCGATCAAAAGCGGTGCCAGCAGAAGCACCGACAGCATCTGCGCGCCCTGCACGGCCAGATCGAAGATCACGGCCATAGCGCAAGCACCAGGAGCAGGATGACGAGGTAGAGGAAGACCAGCGTCAGGTAGCGGCGGATGGTCAGGAATTGCAGATGGTTCAGCCGCTCGGTGGCGAAATCTATCGCGCCGGTGATCGGCTGGTAGAAAATCTCCCAGGTCACATCGTGCATATCCACCTTGAGGCGGGCCGGCTCGAGGGCGCCCGGCGCCGGCATTTCCACCGTCTCGCGGGCGCGGAACGCGAAGCCGCCGAAGACGCGGCGAATGGGCTGCGCGAAACTGACGGCCGTGTATTGCGCGGCCGGCACCGCGTCCGCGAAGCCGCATCCCCATGCAATGCCCCGGCGCAGCGCATGCGAGGCGAAGCGGTGAATGAAGAAGGCCGCCAGCGACGCCGAGATGGCGATGAAGACGAACACCAGCAGGCCGTTATAGGAGCTGCGGCTCTCGGCGATCGGTACGATCGACAGCCACGGCTCAGCCATCTGCACCGGCATGCGGTCGCCGATGAGCGAAAGCGTCACCGGCGACAGGCCGTCGATGACGAAGCCGGGCAGAATGCCGGCGAGCAGGCAGAAGGTGGCAAGCACGGCCATCGCCGCCAGCGACCAGCGGTCGACCTCATGCGCCCGCTCCACCGCCGCCGACCGCGCCCGGCCAAGGAAAGTGATGCCGAATGCCTTCACGAAGCAGGCCGCTGCCAGCGCCGCCGACAGCGCCAGCATGCCGCCGACCGCGGGCACGATGACTTTCAGCCCCCATTGCGGCAGCTCGGGGCTCAGCAATATCGCCTGGAAGACCAGCCATTCGGAGGCGAAGCCGTTGAAGGGCGGCAGCGCAGAGATCGAGACGCAGCCGACGAGGAAGACGAAGCTGGTCACCGGCAGGCGGTGGATGAGGCCGCCCAGCTTTTCCATGTCGCGTTCCCCGGTCGCCGAGAGCACGGCGCCGGCGCCGAAGAACAGCAGGCTCTTGAAGAAGGAATGGTTCAGCACGTGGAACAGCGCAGCGGTGAAGGCCAGCGCCGCCGCCGACGGCATGGCGTTCGCCTTGAAGGCCAGCGCAAGGCCGAGGCTGGCAAAGATGACGCCGATATTCTCGATGGTCGAATAGGCAAGCAGCCGCTTGAGGTCTTTTTCCATCAGCGCGTGGAGGATGCCCAGGACCGCCGTCACGCCGCCGATGAGAAGCACAGCAATGCCCGACCACCATGCCGGCTCGCCAAGCAGGTCAAACACCACGCGGATGAAGCCGTAGATGGCGACCTTCGTCATGATGCCGCTCATCAGCGCCGAGACGTGGCTGGGTGCTGCCGGATGGGCAAGCGGCAGCCAGGCATGCAGCGGCACCAAGCCCGCCTTTGAGCCGGCACCAAGCAGCATGAGAACCAGCACCGCGCCGGCCGCGAACCGGTCGGGATGCGCCGTCCGCATTGCGTCGAACGCATAGGTTCCCGCCGGCCCCGCCAGCAGGCCGAAAGCAAGCAGCAGCGCCATCGTGCCGAAGCTTGCCATCACCAGGTAGATGGTGCCGGCCCGTCGGTTGGCCTCGTCGCGGTGGTGCGCCATGACCAGCGCCCAGGAGGCGAGCGACATGAACTCCCAGGACAAGAGGAAGCTGAAGGCGTCGTTGGCCAGCACGACGAGGTTCATGCCGGCGAGGAATGCCGGATAGAACGGCAGCACGCGATGCGGCGCGGATTCGTGCCGGCCGTAGCCTAGACCGTAGAGGCTGGTGATTGCGCCGCCCAGGTTGACGACGACGAGAAAGAACGCCGACAGGCCGTCGAGACGGAACCGTGCGCCGGTCCAGGGCAGGCCGAGCGGCAACGTTATGGCGGACACCTCGCCGGGATTGCCGGCAAGATGACCGGCAACGGTGACCAGCAGGGCGGCCGAAATGACAAGCGCGGCGCCATAGACCAGACGCGTCGCGGCGGCGTGCCGGCTGGCGGCCGCGGCCAATATGGCTGTTCCCAGAAGCGCGGCAGGGCCACACAGCAGAAGGGCGACCGTCGAAATCACGGCAGGCGCCCGCCGGATTCGGTATCGCCATCGGATTCGAGCGCCTTGGCGGGATCGACACCGGCCTTCAGCCGCACGCCGCGCCCGCCGCCCTGGCTGGCCGCGCCTTCCCCGATCAGTTCGATGCCGGCCGCCTCGAGCGCCGCGATCAGCTTCATCAGCGAATCGACATTGCCCCGGATGATCGAGTTGCTGGCTTCCATGCGCTGGATCGTCGGCACCGACAGGCCGGACAATTCGGCAAGCCTGCGTTGATCGATGCCAAGCAGCGATCTTGCTGCGCGCAATTGCGGTGCGGTTATCACCGACGACTCTCTTGTTCAGTTCTGAGATATGAGGTCTCGGTAGTTTAACCTACATAAAAATGTTTTATCGTCAAGGATTGATGTTTGAAACATCTATGTTGATGGCGACGCGGCAGCCCGCCGGAGGCGCACCGCAAGATGTCGCAAGGCTGTCAGCCCGGTTTCCGCGTTCCCGGCGCTTCCGGCCGCAGATACACCGCCAGGCAGCAGCAACAGATCACCAATCCGGCGATCGGGTATCTGAGCGCGATGAGTGCCGCGAACCCGAACAGGCAAAGCGTTGCGATCGAGCGGAGGCGCATGGCCTTGCGGACGCCGGGCGGAATGACGTCGGCCGGCATCGGCTCGATCAGCTCGCGGATGAGGAAGATGTAGGTCAGGTTCACCAGGAAGAAGACGCCGGCATAAAAGGCGACAGGCTGTGGTGAAAGCTCGCTGACCGCCATCCAGGCGGTGGCCAGCGGCAGCAGCGAAACAGAAAACAGATGCGCGAAATTATACCACATCAGGCGAGCTGAGGCTTCTTTGGCATGGCGCAGCAGATGATGGTGGTTCGCCCAGACGATAGCGATGAAAAGGTAGCTTACCCCATAGCTCAGCCATGTCGGCCAGAGGCCAAGCAACGCCACGAAGGTCGGGATTTCCGGCGGCCGCAATTCCAGCACCAGCACAGTGATGAGCACGGCGAACACCCCGTCCGAAAAAGCGTTCAGCCGTTCGAGTCCTCCAGAAGGAAGCATGTGACCATCCCGTCGCTGGTGCCATTGGCGAGTATAGCTCCGCTTGCCGAAATTACGCTTGCAGATGCCGATGTCTTCTGTGCGAAAAATCGTCGATGAACCTGCTGAGGGCGTCGGCGGCCCGCTTACGCCGCTGTGATTCGGCCGAGCCGCCGGTCGAGCCAGACCAGCACTTCCCCGGCCACGACGAAGCCAAGTGCGATCAGAGCGCTGTTGGTCAGGGTTTGCGCCCAGCCGATCCGGGCGGCGTCGATGAACGGATAGGGATAACGCCCTTCGAAAGACCCGCGAACCAGGGCATAGACGAGATAGCCGAGCGGGTAGAGAGCCCACAGAAGCGGCGCGTGGCGGTTCAGCGTTCCCTTGCGGACGAAGGCCAGCCAGAAGATGGTGGTCAGTGCCGGCGTCACCCGGTGCAGCAGGACGTTGGCGACCTGCGAGCCGCCGGTCAGCTCCTTCAGGCCTTGCAGCAGAAGGCCGTAGACGACGCCGACGAGCAGGATGTTGAGCAACGTCGCGCCAAGCAGCCAGGGCGTCGCGAACCGCGCCTTCGCCGCGACGCCGGTGAACACGACCGCGACCAGAAGATTGGTGGTGATCGTGAAATAGCCGAGCAGCGTCCAAAGCACGCCGGGCCATGATGCCGGCCCGTCGGCGAGAGCATGGAAATGCACGCCGATCCCGATCCAGGCCGCCAGCGCGACAAGCCCGGCGAAGAGCCGCGCCGGGACGCCGTGCGTTTCGAGATCGACCTTCGTCATGACCTCGTGTCCGTTCTGCTCCGATGCGGATTTATAATGCATGTCGCCCAAAAGTGCGCAGCGGTTTTGGGAGAACGACATGCATCAAAACAAAGACTAGGCGCGTCCGTGGCGAGAGCAAACCCGGCCCGGATCCCGTCATGCCCGCTCGCCGGGGACGACGAGGATTTCGGCCTCCGCGACGCAGTACGGCGCGTGCCGGAAATCGCGGATGCGGACGACTTCATCACCCCGCCATCCGATCAGCATGAAGCCGCGCACCGCATTGTCCGCCTGCGGATTGCGGATCAGGATCGCCGGCTGTGCCTCGACAAAGCCGAGCGACAAGGCCCAGTCGCTGATACGGTCGTAGTTGCCGAAATAAGTCGAGGCTTCCTTCTTGCCGCGCAAGCGGGTCCGGTTGACGACGTCGACCTGGACGTCCTCGGCGATCAGCGCCCTGACGCCATCGAAATCGCGGGCGTTGAACAGGTCGATATAACGGCGCAGCCGGCGCTCTTCCTCCGGATCGAGCTTCGGCATGGTCATGTCGTCCGGCATCGCCGCCAGCGCCTTCAATTCCGCCCGGCCGCGATGCAGCGCCGCCTTGGTGGCTGCAAGCGTCGCGCCCGTCACCGCGCAGGTCTCGAACAGGCTGAGACCGAGCACATCAACCAGGATGACGGCGCTGCGCTGCGCCGGCGTCAACCGCATGAAGCTGCGCAGGCTCGTTGCCGCCGCCAGTCTTGCCTCCGCGCTGGCGGAGAGGTCCTCAACCGTTGTCATGTCGGCCTCGGTGATGCGGGAACGCTCCCGCTGGCGGCGGCGCAGATGGTCCTGCGCCGCGTTGTGGGCGATACGGAACAGCCATTGCTCGGGGCGTTCGACGAGAGCGCCGCCATCATGGGCGGCAAGCGCCTTGACCACCGCATCCTGGACGATGTCCTCGCCCTCGATCGCCGAGCCGGCCATGCGCGCCGCGTAGCGGTGCAGTTTCGGCCGCAGGCCGACGAGCATGGCTTCAAGTTCCGCGCGGTCGAATTTTGCTGGGCTCATCGTCCTCGTTCTCTTGATCGCCGGCTCGTGGGCCGCGCCCGGGTCAGGCCGGCACGGCTTCGTCGGCCTTGGCCAGCATACGATAATTGCCGACGATCTTCGCCGCCGACCTGGCAAGCGGTGTCGAACGGCGCTCGGCATGATTGGCGCCGAAGGCCTTGAAAGCGTCGAGTTCGGTTAGCGCCGAGCTGTCCTTGTCGTAGCCGACAATATGGACGAATTCGCCATTCTCCAGCTCCAACACCAGATAGCGCACCGATTGCGGCTGCGTTTCATCCAGCGTCTCGAATACCGCCGCCACCAGCGCCCGGTTCTCGGCGATGCTGGCGTCCTTCACGCCGTAGCGGATGAGATTGTAGGTCATGGTCGTCTCCTGGTTGGTGGGTCTGCGTGAAGAAGACGTTCCGCATTGCCGAAAAGATTCTCACCGGCTGGCGAATCTTTTTGCTGGCCGACACCGTCTTAGACGCGTGGAGGCCGCACCCGCGGCTTCCACGATGAGGAGAGACATCCATGCATATCCAGTTTGCCGAACTTCCGGTGTTCGACCAGGACCGCGCCCGGGCGTTCTACACCGACAACCTTGCGTGCCACGTCATAGCCGACCAGTCGATGGGGGATGGCGGCTGGCGCTGGGTAGAGCTAGCGTTCCCTCACGCGGTCACCAACCTGCATTTCATCAAGCGCGCCGATGCAGCGCCGAGCGCGGAGCCGGTGCTCGTCCTGGTCGACGATGATGTCGAGGCAAGGGTAGCATCACTGAAGGCCAAAGGCGTCGAGATCATCACCGAGCCGCAGGAAGCGCTTTGGCAGCCGGGCCGCATTGTGGCCGAGTTCCGCGACAGCGAAGGCAACCGCATGATGCTGGCCAGTCGGTAGCAACTCGACTTGCGGTCGCCGGTCCATGCGGTCAGCCAACCGCCTTTGCCGCTGCCCTTCCGGCACTGCGGCCGGAAAAAATGCAGCCGCCGAGGAAGGTGCCTTCCAGCGCCGCATAGCCATGCACGCCGCCGCCGCCGAAGCCCGCGACTTCGCCAACAGCATAGAGCCCTGGCACCAGTTGCCCCTCGGCATCGAGCACGCGGCTGTCGAGGTCGGTCTGCAGCCCGCCCAGCGTCTTGCGGGTGAGAATGTTGAGCCGCACGGCGATCAGCGGACCGTTGGCGGGATCGAGCATCCTGTGCGGCTTGGCGGTGCGGATCAGCCTGTCGCCGAGATAGGCGCGCGCGCCGCGCAGCGCGGTGATCTGGGCATCCTTGGAGAACGGGTTGTCGAGCTGCATGTCGCGGGCGCGGATCTCGCGCTCGACCTGAGCCACCTCCAGCAGCGGCTCGCCGCCGGCCAGCGCGTTCATGCGTGCCACCAGCCCGGGAAGGTCGGCCTCGACGATGAAGTCCTCGCCCTTTTCCATGAAGGCTTTCACCGGGCCGGGAATGCCGCTCGTCGCGCGTCCCAGCACCTGCCGCCAGCTTTTGCCGGTGAGGTCGGGGTTCTGCTCCGAGCCCGACAGCGCGAACTCCTTCTGGATGATCTTCCTGGTCAGGATGAACCAGGAATGGTCGAAGCCGGTGCCCATGATGTGGCTGAGCGTGGCTAAGGTGTCGAAGCCCGGATAGAGCGGCACCGGCAGCCGCTTGCCGCGCGCGTCGAGCCAGATCGAGGACGGGCCGGGCAGGATGCGGATCGCGTGATCGGTCCAGGCCGGCGCCCAGTTCTTGATACCCTCGACATAGTGCCACATGCGGTCGCGGTTGATGACCATCCCGCCAGCCGCCTCGGTGATCCCCAGCATGCGGCCGTCGACATGGTCCGGCACGCCGGTGATCATCCGCTTCGGCGGCGCGCCGAGGCGCTGCGGCCAGTTCCTGCGCACCAGCTCATGGTTGCCGCCGATGCCGCCCGAAGCGACGATCACCGCTTGCGCGCTGAGCGCGAACTCGCCGCTCACATCGCGCGCGCTCTTGCGGCCGCGCTCGACGCTGCTCGGCTCCAGCGCATCGCCGCGCACGCCGGTGACGGTGTTGCCGGTGCGGACAATCTCGTTGACCCGGTGGCGGAACTTGAACTGCACAAGCCCGCGCTTTTGCGCCTCGCGCACGCGCAGGACGAAGGGCTCCAGCACGCCGGGGCCAGTGCCCCAGGTGATGTGGAAGCGCGGCACCGAATTGCCGTGGCCGGAAGCATTGCCGCCGCCGCGTTCGGCCCAGCCAACCACGGGGAAGAACTTCATTCCACGCTCGATCAGCCAGGAGCGTTTCTCGCCGGCGGCGAAGCCGACATAGGCTTCCGCCCATTTGCGCGGCCAGAAATCCTCGGGACGGTCGAAGGCGGCGGTGCCCATCCAGTCCTCGAGCGCGAGGTCGTGGGAATCGCGGATGCGCATGCGCCGCTGCTCAGGCGAATCGACCAGGAAGAGCCCGCCGAACGACCAGAAGGCCTGACCGCCAAGCGACTGCTCCGGCTCCTGGTCTACGATGATGATCTTCTTGCCGGCCTCGGCCAGCTCTGCTGCGGCAACGAGGCCCGCCAGCCCCGCGCCGACAATGATCACGTCCGCGTCGTCAGCCATGGTTTCGCTCCCCTCAGGACGGCCGTTGGCGGCCCTCTCAGACCGGCTCCCAGCCATCCTTTTCGCCGGCGCGGAAGATGGCGTCGATGACCTTCTGGTTGAGCACCGATTCCTCTAGGGTGAAGACGCGGTCCTTGCCGCCCTGCGCGGCGCGCACGAAGGCTTCGCATTCCAGCCGGTACTGTTGCGTGCCGGGGAAGCGGAACACCTGCGCCTCGGTATGGTTCTGGTTGTGCAGCTCGATGCGGTGATGCTCGTAGAGCCCGGCGTTGAACGGCCCAAACACCTCGATGAAACCCTTTTCGCCGTGGAACACCATCACCTGGCGCGCCGCCATCTGCGTCGACAGATAGAAGGACAGTTCGAAGTCGCCGAAATCGGCGCGGATCGAGGAGTAGATGTCGGTGCCGAAATTCTTGTCGCGCTCGATCGTCGCCTGCACGCGGAGCGGCTCCTTGCCGGTCGAAAAACGCGTCGACACCGTCGGATAGACGCCGATGTCGGGCAGCGCGCCACCACCGAGATCGAGCTGGTTGCGCATGTTCTTGGGGTCGACATTGTAATAGGAGAACGCGCCCTGCACGTGGCGCAGCCGGCCGATGGCGCCGCTGGCGATGAGGTCACGCACCTTGATCCATTGCGGGTGGTAGACGACCATGAAGGCCTCGCAGACGAGCACCTTCTTGCTGTCGCGCAGCTTGATCAGCGGCGGGATGTCCTTGGCGTCGAGCGCCAGCGGCTTCTCGACCAGCACATGCTTGCCCGCCTCGATCGCCTTCGCCGTCCACTCGACATGCTGCGAGGTGGGCAGCGGAATGTAGACGCCGTCGACCTCCTTCGAAGCAAGCAGCTCCTCATAGGAGCCGAAGGCATGACGGGCGCCGAAACGCTCGCCCAAAGCCTTGGCCTTCGACAGGTCGCGGCTGGCGATCGCCGAAAGCACGCCGTTTTCCGAATCCACGATTGCCGGCAAAAGTTGCTCGCGGCCGATCTTTGCCGTCGACAGAACACCCCATCGGAACATCATGCTTCTCCATGTCGATTACATCGATGGAGGTGTGCCCCAATTCCGGAGAAAAGCCAATGCGGGACACTCCGTGCAGCTTGGCCCATGCGGTGTCTTATGTAGCGCTGGTCGACCCCCACTCCGTCTCGGCTTCGCCGAGCCACGTCTCCCCCGATCGACGGGGTAGAGGAAGGCGCGCCACGCTTCTTGCCGTCAACGCTCGGCCAGCAACGCGCCCTTCCTTTCCCTCCGGAGGGGGAAGGTGGCGCTGCGAAGCAGCGACGGATTGGGGGAACCACGTGGCAATCAAGCCTCGGCCTGATCAGTCACGCCAGTCACAGAACATGAGTTCGTTGCGTAGCCCGCCTTGCCGGGGCGAGGAAAGGCGCTGTGCCTACCCCCTTTTCCCCATCAGCGTCATGTCGAAGTCGACGACGTTGGAATAGAGCGGCGTGCCGACGTTCATGCCGTAGCGCGACCTCAGCACCTTGCCGGTGACATGGAACTTGATGGTCCCGCCCTTCAATCCGCCGAGCTCGGCCGTGAATTTCTCCGGAAACGTCTTGCCGCGCGCCGTCAGCCGGCCGGTGACCAGCGCCGTCGTGTCGCCGGTGCGGGTCACGCTGGTCGAGCGGAACTGGATTTCGGGATTGTTGGCGGCGTCGAACACCGCGTCGGAGCGCAGGAAGGCGTCAATGCGGCCCTGGCCGGTGCCGACGCTTTCGGGATAGATGGTGAGGTCGACCTTCGAGCGGCCGACATCGCTGTTGTCGATGCGGATCGTGCCCTTGAAGCGGCCGAAGGCGCCGTCGAAGCCGCCGCCGCCGGCCTTGCCGATGCTGAAACGGATCGAGGAGCCCGACGGGCTGATCGTGTAGCTGCCGGCGGCGTCGCCGAGAGCGACGGCCGCGTAGACAGGCATGACAAGGCAAGCGGCGAATGCCGCCAATCCGAGAATACGCGCATGCATGGGGATGGTCCTTTTCCTGAGGCAGCGCCTTGCTGTCATCTCGCCCCACCAACGAATGATGGGCCTGTTCTATTCCCCGTCTGACGAAGGCGTGATCATGCGTGTGAGCACATTGTCGCGCAGCAAGAAGTGATGGCGAAGTGCCGCCGCCACATGCAGCGCCACCAGCGCGATGCCGGCATAGGCCAGGTACCAGTGCGCGGCCGACCAGAAGCTTTCCGCGGCATCGGATTCGGCAAGCGGCAGGTTGGGCATGACGAACTGGTTGAACGGCATCGTCGGGATCTCCAGCGTCGAGACCGAGACCAGGGCCCAGCCGGAGAGTGGCAGGGCGACCTGGAAGGCATAGAGCGCGAAATGCGCCAGCGGTGCCGCTCGCCGCTCCAAGGTTCCAACCGACGGCGGGAGTGCCGGCGCCGCGTTGCCGAGCCGCCAGGCAATACGCAGGATGATCAGTCCGAGCAGCAGGAAGCCGAAGGATTTGTGCAGCTGGATCAGCTCGAAAGACATCCGCTGGCTTTCGATCCGCGCCATGACGAAGCCCAGCACGAACTGGCCGATGAAGATGATGCCGATCAGCCAATGGAGGATGATCGTTGGCCAGCCATAGCGGGTTGGGGAGTTGGTGATGGACTGCATGCGAGACGAACGAAGCTGGCGCTGGCTTTCTTCCACCCTCCCCCTTGTGGGGAGGGTCGGCGCGAAGCGACGGGGTCCTCTTCACAAAAATCTATAAGCGATAGCCCTGCAACAAAGGGGGAGGGTGGGACTCACCCGCTCACCTTGAAGAAATCCACGAAAGCCCTGAGTGCCGGCCGCATTTGGCGGCGGCTCGGATAGTAGACGAAGAAGCCGTCGAAGGCCGGGCACCAGTCCTCCAGCACACGCACCAGCCTTCCGTCGGCGAGCGGCGCCCTCACATAATCCTCGAAGACGAAAGCAAGCCCTGCCCCGTCGATCGCCGCCTGGGCGATCAAATGGTCCTCGTCGAGGATCAGTGGTCCCTCGACGGCCATCTCGATCTCTTCGCCGCCCTTCTCGAACTCCCAGCGATAAAGGATGCCGCTCGAAAACCGGAAGCGGATGCAGCGGTGGCCGGCCAGCTCACGCGGATGGCGCGGCCTCGGCATCGTCGCGAAATAGGACGGTGCGCCGACCACCCCGCCGCGGATGTTCGGCCCGATGCGCACCGCGATCATGTCGCGCTGCAGGCTCTCGCCGAGCCGCACGCCGGCGTCGAACCCGCCTTCGACCACATCGGTGAAACGGTCCTCGATGATGATCTCCAGCACGATATCCGGATAGGCAGCGGCGAAGGCGCCGAGACGCGGCGTCAGCACCAGATGCGCGGCGGTGCGCGGCACGCTCAGCCGCAAATTGCCGGCCGGCCGGTCGCGGGCCTCGACCGCCGTTTCCAGCGCCAGGTCTATCTCGGAGAGCGCCGGCCGCAGCCGCTCGAGCAATTGCGCGCCTTCTTCCGTAGGAGCGACGCTGCGCGTGCTACGCGCCAGAAGCCGCACGCCAAGGCGCGCCTCCAGGCTGGACACGGCGTGACTGACCGCCGAGGGCGCAATGCCGAGCTCGCGGGCGGCGCCGCGGAAGCTGGCGCATTGAGCGACTGTGGCGAGCACGGCGAGCTGGGAGAGGTTCGTTCGGTTCATTGATCTATTTTATAGACCAAGCCGTGCAAAAGAGACAGAATTATCGAACGCGTTGCGAGGCGCTATCTCTCCCTCATCGCAACAAGGAGATGCGCCATGAAAACCCGCAAACTTGGAACTGAACTGAAAGTCTTCCCCGTCGGCCTCGGCTGCATGGGCATGAGCTTCGGCTATGGCGGCCAGCCGGAGGCGGAAGCCATCGCCACGCTGCGTCGCGCCGTCGAGATCGGCGTCACCTTCTTCGACACGGCCGAAGTCTACGGCCCCTTCGAGAACGAGATCCTGCTCGGCAAGGCGCTGAAGCCGGTGCGCGATCATGTCACCATCGCCACCAAGTTCGGCTTCAAGATTTCCGAGCACGGCACAGGCACCGACCGCATGGTCGGCGTCGACAGCCGCCCCGAGCACGTCAAGGCGGTGGCGGAAGCCTCGCTGAAGCGGTTGGATACCGACGTCATCGACCTCTACTACCAGCACCGGGTCGACCCCAACGTGCCGATCGAGGACACGGTCGGCGCCATGGCCGAGCTGGTGCGCGAGGGCAAGGTGCGGGCGCTTGGCCTGTCGGAAGTGAGCGGCGCGACACTGCGCCGGGCGCATGCCGTTCACCCGATCGCCGCCGTGCAAAGTGAATATTCGCTGTGGAGCCGCGATCCGGAGGACGAGGTCTTCGCCGTCTGCCGCGAGCTCGGCATCGGCTTCGTGCCCTACAGCCCGCTCGGGCGTGGCCTGCTCACCGGCGCGATCGGCAAGCCCGAGGCGCTGGGTGCGGATGACTGGCGCCGCACCTTGCCGCGCTTCCAGGCCGAAGCCATGGAAGCCAACAACGCCGTCATCGCCACGCTGGAGAAGCTGGCGGCGCAAAAGGGCGTGACACCGGCGCAGCTGGCGCTCGCCTGGGTGCTGCACCAGGGCGATTTTATCGTGCCGATCCCCGGCGCGCGGAAAATACGCCATCTCGAGCAGAACACGGCGGCGGCCGGGATCGAGCTGAGCCCGGCGGAAGTCGCGGCGATCGGCGACGCGCTGTCGCCCGACAAGGTGGTCGGCAAGCGCTATACAGAGGAATTGCTGGCGCTGGTGAATGGGTAAACTTCGATCACCACAGATATCAAAAGGGCGCTTCGGCGCCCTTTTCTCTGCGCGACATCTGATCTCCCCCCTTGCGGGGGAGATGCCCGGCAGGGCAGAGGGGGGTGCCTCGCGCCTACAGATCCTACCAAGGCACAACACTAATCTCTGCCCAGCACTCCCGCGCCCGCTTCCCCTTCGCCTCATGCGTCCGTTGATTATCCAGCACCCGGTTCGGCACGATGCGGAACGAAAAAATGTCATCGAGCCCGAACGGCGCCACGAGATCGAGACGCCCGTCGGTGCCATACCGCACCCCGACCGCGTGCGTCTTCGATGCAAAGTAGCTCACCGACTCGCTCGCGCTCGCATAGCGCGGGCACTCCTGCCCGAATTTCTGCGGATACCACAGATGCACCCGCGCCTGGTTGCGCACCTCGACGGGCAGCTTCAGTCCCTCGAAGTGCCTCGCCGCCCGGCGGATCACCGCGTCCTCGGCCTCATAGGAAAGGTCGGCGTCGTCGAAATAGAACAGGTCGACATCCTTGATGCCGTAGCCCGGGGGCTTGCCGGTCAGATGGTTCCAGACGCTGTTGTAGAGCGCGCCGGACACCACAAGCCAGTCCGGCAGCGCAAGCGCCCGTACCCGCGCCAGCATCTCGGCCAGCAGCGGGTCCGCCGCGACGATCCTCAGGAACGCCGTACGCTGTTCTTCAAAAGGCAGGCCGGAATAGCGGAGATGACGCATCGCCCTTTGGAGAGCGATTCGCCATGCGCCGGCAATCCCAAGAAAGCCTTATGCCCTCAGCACGCCGCCCGTCTGCTTGTTGACGTTGTCGACGATGCGCTTGGCCAGCGCCTCGAAGTCCTCGTCGGTCAGTGTCTTTTCGACCGGCTGGATCGAGACCTCGATGGCGATCGACTTCTTGGCCGCACCCAGCGATGCGCCTTCGAAGACGTCGAACACCGAGACGCCGGTGACCAGCTTCTTGTCGGCGGCCAAAGCTGCCCGCACCAGCGTGCCGGCCTCGACCGACTTGTCGACGACGAAGGCGAAATCGCGCTTCACCGCCTGGAAGGGCGACAGCTCCAGCTTCGGCTTGGTGCGCGTCGGCTTGGCCTTCGGCTCCGGCACGGCATCGACGAAAACCTCGAAGCCGCAGAGCGGGCCTGATACGTCCAGCCCGTCCAGCGTCTTAGGATGAAACTCGCCGAAGGTGCCGAGCACCATCTTCGGCCCGAGCTTGATCGTGCCGGACCGGCCAGGATGGTACCAGGCCGGGCCGCCGGGTTCGATCTGCAGCCGGTCGACCGGCGCGCCGCAGGCTTCGAGTGCCGCGATGGCGTCGGCCTTGGCGTCGAACACGCCGACCGGCCCGGGATTGCCGGCCCAGCTGCGGCCCGAGCCGTCGAGCTTTGCCGTGCCGCGCCGCACGCCGGCGGCGACACGCCGCTGCTGGTCGGCGGCGTCGCCCTCATAGGTGCCGGAGACCTCGAACAGTGCAACGTCGCCGATGCCCTTGTCGGCATTGCGTTGCGCGGCCGCGATCAGCCCGGGCAGCAGCGAAGGCCGCATGTCGGACATATCGGCGGCGATCGGGTTGGCGAGCTTGAGCGCAGTCTGGCCGCCGCCGAACAGCTCGGCGTGCCTGGCCGGGATGAACGACCAGGTGATGGCCTCCATCATACCGCGCACGGCAAGCGCGCGCTTGGCCGCACGGGTGCGCACCTGCAGCGTGGTCAGGATCTTGCCATTGACGGCGTCATGCGAGGTCAGTGGCTGCGGCGCGATATTGTCGACGCCGTGGATGCGCATCACTTCCTCGACAAGGTCGGCCTTGCCGTCGACATCCGGCCGCCAGGAGGGCACCTTCACCTCAACGGCGTCGCCCGAACTGCGCAGCTCGAAGCCAAGGCGGGTCAGGATAGCGAGGGCTTCCTCCCTTGGCACCTCGATGCCGGTCAGCCGCTTCACTTCCGAAAGCGGGAAGAAGACGATCTTCGGCTTGTGGCCGGCATAGCCGGCAACCTCGATTTCGGAAGGCGTGCCGCCGCAGAAATCCAGCACCAGCTTGGTCGCCAGCTCGATGCCCGGAACCATGAATTCGGGATCGACGCCGCGCTCGAAGCGGTAGCGCGCATCGCTGATGATGCCGAGCGCGCGGCCGGTGCGCGCCGTGGTGATCGGGTCCCACAGCGCCGATTCGATCAGCACGTCGGTGGTGTTCTCGTCGCAGCCCGAATGCTCGCCGCCCATGATGCCGGCGATCGATTCGACGCCATTGTCGTCGGCGATCACGCACATCTCCGGCGTCAGCGTGTATTCGCGCCCGTCGAGCGCCAGCACTTTTTCGCCGTCCTTGGCGCGGCGAACCACGAGGTTGCCGGCGACCTTGGCGGCGTCGAAGACATGCAGCGGCCGGCCGCGGTCGAAGGTGACGTAGTTGGTGATGTCGACCAGTGCGCTGATCGGACGCAAGCCGATGGCGATCAGCCGCTGCTGCAGCCATTTCGGCGAGGGGCCGTTCTTGACGCCCTTCACCAGCGTCAGCGCGAAGCCGGGGCAGAGCTCCGGCGCCTCGATCGTGACCTTGACCGGGCACAGGCCGTTGCCGGCATGCGGCATGATCGCGCCGCCGGTGAGACGGCCCAGCCCGCTCGCCGCAAGGTCGCGCGCGATGCCGTAGACGCTGGTGGCATCCGGGCGGTTCGGCGTCAGATTGATCTCGATGACCGGGTCGTCGAGATGCGCGTAAGCGGCGAAGCTGGTGCCGACCGGCGCATCTTCAGGCAGGTCGATGATGCCGTTATGCTCGTCGGAGATTTCCAGCTCGCGCTCGGAGCACATCATGCCGTGGCTCTCGACGCCGCGGATCTTGCCGACCGAGAGCGTAACGTCGATGCCGGGAACATAGGTGCCGGGCGCCGCGAAGGCGCCGATCAGGCCGGCGCGGGCGTTGGGCGCGCCGCACACGACCTGCACCGGCGGCTTGCCGTCGCCGGTATCGACGCTGAGCACGCGCAGACGGTCCGCGTCGGGATGTTGCACGGCGGTCAGCACCCTGGCGATGACGAAGGGTTTCAGGCCGGCCTTGTCGTCCACATGTTCGACTTCGAGGCCGATCGCGGTCAGCCGCTCGACGATCTCGGCAAGCGAGGCGTCGGTCTCGAGATGGTCCTTGAGCCAGGAGAGGGTGAATTTCATCGTTCTGTTCCGTCTGGTCCTTGCCCATTGGATCTAGGCACACTGGTCTTCAAATGGCGCGGCAGGTCGTCGGGCATATGCAGGAAAGGCAGCTGCTCGCGCACATAGGCATGCAGGGTCGGCCGGAAGTAAGCCGGCATATCCATGGCGCCAAGCATGAAATAGATCTGGTCTTCCAGCCGCTCGTCGACATAGGCGATTGGCGAACCGCAAATGCCGCAGAACGAGCGCGTCACCGGCCCATTCTCGTACATCTTCAGTGCCTTGCCGGTAAAGGCGACCTGATCGGCCATGAAGCCGACAAAGGCCGACACCGGCGCACCTGTCGCGCGCCGGCAGTCGCCGCAATGGCAATAGCTGATGTGGTGCGGCTCGGCTGACGCCTCGAACCGCACCGCACCGCAGCGGCAGCCCCCGGTATGCGGAGCGGTCACGTGCTCAAGCCCCCGAACAGCGTCGGCAGGTCGAGCGGCCTGAAACCGTAATGCGACAGCCAGCGCACGTCGGCGTCGAAGAAGGCGCGCAGGTCCGGCATGCCGTATTTCAGCATGGCGATGCGGTCGATGCCCATGCCCCAGGCGAAGCCCTGGTACTCGTCGGGATCGAGCCCGCCGGCGCGCAGCACATTGGGGTGCACCATGCCGCAGCCCAGGATCTCCATCCAGTCGGAGCCCTCGCCGAAGCGCACTTCGCCCGGACGCGAGCGGTCGCACTGGATGTCGACCTCGAGGCTGGGCTCGGTGAACGGGAAGAAGGACGGGCGGAAGCGCATCTTGACCGCCGGCACCTCGAAGAAGGCCTTGCAGAACTCCTCCAGCACCCATTTCATGTTGGCGACGTTGGCTGATTTGTCGACCACGAGCCCCTCGACCTGATGGAACATCGGCGAGTGGGTGGCATCGGAATCCTGCCGGTAGGTCTTGCCGGGGATGACGATGCGGATCGGCGGCTTCTGCTTCTCCATGGTGCGGATCTGCACGGGCGAGGTGTGCGTGCGCAAAAGCTTGCGCTCGCCCTTCTCGTCCGGCTGGAAGAAGAAGGTGTCGTGCATCTCGCGCGCCGGATGCCCTTCCGGGAAATTCAGCGCGGTGAAATTATAGTAGTCGGTCTCGATGTCCGGGCCTTCGGCGATCGCGAAGCCGAGGTCGCCGAAGATCGCCGCGATCTCGTCGATCACCTGGCTGATCGGATGGATGCGCCCGCGCTCGGCCGGCGACTGGCGAACGGGGAGCGTGACGTCGACCGTCTCGGCCGCCAGACGAGCTGCGATCGCCACATCCTTCAGCTCCGCCTTGCGCGCGGTGAGCGCTTCGGTGACGCGGTTCTTCAGGCCGTTGATCGCCGGGCCCTTCACCTGCCGTTCCTCGGCGCTCATGGCACCGAGCGTCTTCAGCATTTCGGAGACCGAGCCCTTCTTGCCCAGCGCCGAGACGCGCACCGCCTCGATGGCAGCCTCGTCCGAGGCCGCCGCGATATCGGCTAGCAACGAGCCTTCCAGGGCTTCAAGATTTCCAGCAGTGGCGTTCACGGCGAAATTCTTTCTATCAGGTGGCTGGCATCAGCATGCGTTACGATCTTCGCTCCGCGGTGCCATTTTGGTTACATCAGGGGCCAAAAAAGAACCCGCGCCAGCAGAGCCAGCGCGGGTTCCCCAAATCAGTATTGCGAATGCTTGGGAAGCGCTGGCTTAGGCGACAGCGCTCTCAAAAGCGTTCGGCGTGGTGTTCTTCAGATATTCGAGCGCGACCTTGGCCTTGGCGACCAGCGCGGCGAAAGCCTGCGGCTCGTGGATGGCCATGTCCGAAAGGATCTTGCGGTCGATCTCGATGCCGGCCTTGTTGAGGCCGTCGATGAAGCGTCCATAGGTCAGGCCGTGCTCGTGGGTCGCGGCGTTGATGCGCTGGATCCACAGCGCGCGGAACGAGCGCTTGCGGTTCTTGCGGTCGCGATAGGCGTATTGCAGCGACTTCTCCACCGCCTGCTTGGCGATGCGGATGGTGTTCTTGCGGCGGCCGTAGAAACCCTTGGCGGCTTTCAGGACCTTCTTGTGCTTGGCGTGGGAGGTGACGCCTCTCTTTACGCGTGCCATGTCATGATCTCCTTAAAAGCAATTCCAGGAAAAGTGCCTAGCGGTTTTCCGTTCGGAATTGCGTAAAACAAATACGTTCCGGTGCCGAGTGCTCAGAGGCCGTTCGGCAGAAAATTCTTGATGACCTTCTTGCCGTCCGGTTCAGCCAGAACCATCGTGCCGCGGGCATCGCGAATGAACTTGTTGGAACGCTTGATCATGCCGTGGCGCTTGCCGGCGGCAGCCGACAGCACCTTGCCGGTGGCGGTAATCTTGAACCGCTTCTTAGCGGCCGATTTGGTCTTCATCTTGGGCATTTTGCTACTCCGTATTGGTGGCGCACCATCGCGCTTCTTGTCTCGCTTCGGGCCGACCAAAGCCCGAAAAGCAAATGAAACCGCCACGGCATGCCCTGCCGGGCGGTTTTCTTGGAACGGCGGTCCTATAGATCAAAGACGGCCTGTGCGCAACACCCGAAGCCGTGCGACGCTCTGTCCCCGATCAGGGAAGCGTGAACCACACCGGTAACATCCCCGACTGCTGCATGCCGTCGATCAGCTCGAACGCCGGCAACGCGACCAGGAACACCAGCCCGTCGAGCAGCGTGTTCAAGAGCAGGCGCGGCTTGAAGCTGCCGGTATCGCCTTCCTTGTAGAGCGTCAGGTTCGGGAAGAAGCGCGGCACCTTGGCGAGATAGGCCTGGTAGGGCGCGCCGAGCACTTCCTTCAGATACCGCTCCTCGCGCAGGATGACGATGTGGAACGCACCGGCGCATAGCAGCGCGAAGAGAATGATGCCTGAAAACGAGCCGATCTGCGCGCCGACGCCGGCTGCAGCCACCGTCGAGAACAGATAGAGCGGGTTGCGGGTGATCGAATAAGGACCGCCGGTGACCACTTCGGAGGATTTGCGCCCGCCGATATAGAGGGTCGACCACAGCCGCCCGACGATGCCGAGAAAGATCAACAGCACGCCGAACATCTCGATCGTCTCGTGCATCGGCGTGTCCGGCGCAAAGGAAGACTGGCCGAACAGAAGGGCGGCAAACAGCACCACGACCAGCACGGCCAGCACGACCCGGCGCATATGCTGGTAGCCGCCAAGACCTTCCGTTTGCTTGGCTGGCGGAGATTTCACTTCATCGGCCATAAGGAACCCGATCGTCGATTTGCACGCGATCGAGGAACTCGATCGTCGATTTGCACGCGATCGGAAAAGCCGATCGTCGATTGGCGATCGGATAGAAAACAGGCGCCCCGCCGATCGTCGGGACGCCTTGCACCATGATTTTGGCGGGATTTAGCGCGGCGCCAGAACCATCATCATCTGGCGGCCTTCGAGCTTCGGCTCCGCCTCGACCTTGGCGATGGTCGCCACTTCCTCGCGCACCTTGTTCAGAAGCTGCATGCCGAGCTCCATGTGCGCCATCTCGCGGCCGCGGAAGCGCAGCGTCAGCTTGACCTTGTCGCCTTCCTCGAAGAAGCGCCGCACGGCCTTCATCTTGGTCTCGTAGTCATGGCTGTCGATGTTCGGGCGCATCTTGATCTCCTTGATCTCGATGACCTTCTGGTTCTTGCGCGCTTCGGCCGCCTTCTTCTGGTTGGCGTATTTCAGCTTGCCGAGATCGAGGATCTTGACGACCGGCGGCACCGCGTTGGGTGATATCTCGACGAGATCGAGCCCGGCCTCTTCGGCGAGCAGCAATGCGTCGTTGATGGAAACATCGCCGCGGTTCTGGCCTTCGGCGTCGATGAGCTGGACCCGGGGAACCCGGATGTCTCGATTGGAGCGCGGGCCGTCCTTGGTGGGCGCCGCTGCTTTAAAAGGTCTGCGAATGGTCGTGGTCTCCTCGGCCGTTTCGTTCAGGGTTCGGTAGATTCAAATCGCTGGACGCGCCTATGTGGTGAGCGCGCGGCCGGAGTCAATAGCATAGGCTTTGAGGAAAATCACCTGTTCGCTTGCCTTTACCTGCACCAAGCAAAGAAACGCCGCGAGCACTTTTCGTTGAACCACCGCATGTGCCAAAAGACCGGCGAAAGGAACGACGTCATGGCCGCCAGCGCTCCAGTTTTCATTGATGTGGACGGATCGAGCATCGCCGTCAGGCAGACGCCCGGCGCCGCGCCCGGCGTGGTCTGGCTCGGCGGCTACAAGTCCGACATGCTGGGCACCAAAGCCGAGACGCTTGCTGCCTGGGCCGTCCGCGAGGGCCGTGCCTATCTGCGCCACGACTATTCCGGCCATGGCGAGTCGGGCGGCGAATTCGCCGACGGCACGATCTCCAGATGGCTGGCCGAGAGCCTGGCCGTCTTTCGCCGGTTCAGCCACGGCAAGCAGGTCCTGGTCGGTTCTTCGATGGGAGCGTGGATTGCGCTGCGCATGGCGCAGGAACTGCGTGGGGCCGGCGAGGATCGCGTTGCCGGCCTGGTGCTGCTCGCCCCGGCGCCGGATTTCACCGTCGAGCTGATCGAGCCGGTGCTGACCGACGCGCAGCGGCGCGAGCTTGAGGAAAAAGGCTTCTTCGCCGAGCCGTCCGATTACTCGGACGAGCCTTATGTCTACACGCGCGCGCTGATCGAGGACGGCCGCGCCAACCGGGTGATGACCGGGCCGATCGACACCCACTGTCCGGTGCACATCCTGCAGGGCCTGGTCGACCCGGACGTGCCTTCGGGTCATGCCTTGAAACTCGCATCCATGCTGCCGGCCGACGACGTGACGCTGTCGCTGATCCCCGACGGCGATCATCGCCTGTCCCGTCCCGAGGATCTCGAAATGCTCAAGCGAGCCGTAGCCGACATGGTCAGGCGGGCCGCCTGAGAATGCGCATCTCCATCCCGATATCAGCCTTCGTCGCGGCGATCGTCGGCTTCGGTGGCACTTTAGCCATCGTCATCGCCGCCGCCAGGGCGGTCGGCGCGACGCAGGTCGAGACCGCAAGCGGCGTGACGGCGATCTGCCTCGCCATGGCGATCGAATGCCTGTGGCTGTCCTGGCGCACGAAAATGCCGGTCATCACCGCCTGGTCGACGCCTGGTCTCGCGCTGGTCGCCGCCTCCAGCGGCTTCACCATGCCCGAAGCCGTCGGCGCCTTCATCGTCACCGGCGTTCTTTTGATCGCCACCGGCCTGTTCAAGCCATTGACCAAGCTGATTGCGCGCATACCGGCTTCCGTCGCCTCCGGCATGCTGGCCGGTATCGTCGTCACGTTCGCCATCAATGCGGTCAAAGCCGTTCCGGCCGACCCTTGGCTGATTTTGCCGCTGATCGCTGCCTTTTTCGTCATCCGCCTGTTCAATCCGGCGCTGTCGGTGCTGGCGGTTCTGGTTGGCGGCGGGCTCGCCGCCTTCCTCACCGGCCGCGTCGGCGGCCTGCCGGCGCCGGAACTGTCGACCCTGACGCTGATTGCTCCAAGCTTCACCGTCAAGGCGATCATCGGCCTGGCGCTGCCGCTCTACCTCGTCACCATGGCTTCGCAAAACCTCTCCGGCCTCGCCGTGCTGCGGGCGGCGGGCTACGACCCCGAACCTGGCCCGCTGATCGGCGTCACTGGCCTGTTTTCGCTGCTGTCGGCGCCGTTCGGCGCCGGTGCCACCAATCTGGCGGCGATTTCGGCGGCAATCTGCACCGGCCCAGACGTGCATCCCGACCCCGCCGAGCGTTGGAAGACGGGACCGTTCTATGCCCTGGCCTACCTGCTCTTTGCCGTCTTCGGCGCTTCGCTGGTAGCGATCTTCGCCGTCCTGCCGCAGAGCCTGATCGTGCTGGTCGCCGGGCTGGCGCTGATGGCGGCTTTAGCCAACGCCCTGTCGATCGCGCTCAGGGACGAGGCCGAGCGCATGCCCGCTACCATCACCTTCGCCGTCACGGCTTCGGGGCTTACGCTCTTCGGCGTCGGCGCGGCATTCTGGGGCCTTGTCGCCGGAATGGCAGTGCTTTTCCTTGAGAAACTCAAAAAGCGATAATCATTTCAATCGCTTCGCCGGTTTTGGCCGGACTTGCCTTGAATCGCCGATTTCGCCTTCCCATTTCGATTCCACGCAGCCGGTTTGGCTGTCTCCAACGGAAGGATTGGGAGAAAATGAACACGAGTGCATTGATCCGTCCGGCCTGGACGCCGGCCACCATCGCGCTGATGGTCATCGGCTTCATGGTGTTCTGGCCGCTCGGCTTCGCCATGCTCGCCTACATCATCTGGGGCGATCGGCTCGAAGGCTTCAAGCGCGACGTCAACCGCGCCACGGACGGCATCTTCGCCGGCTGCCGCCGCGGTTCCGACAAGGCGGCCCGCTGGGGCCACGGCTCGGCCCGCACCGGCAACGTCGCCTTCGACGACTGGCGCGAGAAGGAGCTCGAGCGCCTCGCCGAGGAGCGCCGCAAGCTCGACGAGATGTTGACCGAGTTCGACGACTACGCCCGCGAACTGCGCCGCGCCAAGGACCAGGAAGAGTTCGACCGCTTCATGGCGAACCGCCACAAGTCGAGCGCGCCGACCGCCACCGGCTCGACCGACAAGCCCGCTCCGAAGCGCGGCAAGGGCACGAACCTGCTCGACGACTGAGATCCCGCGACAGATCTTAGGCTGATCAAACGGCGTCGCGTCTAGCGGCGCCGTTTCTTTTTTGTTCTAAAGGCAATCCAGGAAAACTGCGTAGCGGTTTTCCGTCCGGAATTGCAAAAAATAAGCATTTGGAGCGGACCAGCGCCCTTTTCGAAGCTGAACCGCTCTAAGTGTGACTTCCCTCCACTGGCCGTTTTTTTCGAATCGCGTATCGTCCAGCCATGACCCTCGGCTTCTTTCGCAATCTGACCAAGCCAAAGCCCACGCCTGTCGTGGAGCGCGAGCATTGCGTCGCCGGCCGCACGCTGCCGCTGAAAATCGTCGAAAGCGCCAGGGCCCGGCGGCTCACGCTGCGCATCGATTCCGGCGGCCAGGGCCTGCGCGTCACCGTGCCGCCCGGCCTGCGTCGCGGAGAGGTGGAGAAATTCCTCGACCGCCACCAGGACTGGCTGGAGCAGCGGCTGGCCAAGGTGCCGACGAGGCCCCAGGTGCGCCCGGGCATCAGGATCCCGATCCGCGGCGTGCCGCACCGCATCGTCCACGAGCCCTCGAAGCGCGGCACCGTCGCCATCTCGCGCGACGAGCGCGGCCCGCTCTTGATCGTCCATGGCGAGCGCATCCATTTGCCGCGCCGCATTGCCGACCATCTCAAGCGCGAGGCCAAGAAGGAGATCGAGAAGCTGGTCGTCAAGCACACCGAGGCGATCGGCAAGCGCGCCAAGGCGATAAGGTACAAGGATACCTCCAGCCGCTGGGGGTCATGCACCTCGGAGGGCAATCTCTCCTTCTCGTGGCGCATCATGATGGCGCCGCCGCCGGTCATCAATTACCTGGTCGCGCATGAGGTGGCGCATCTGAAAGAGATGAACCACGGCCCGAAATTCTGGAAATTGTGCGAGAAGCTCTGCCCCGACACCGACCGCTGCAAGGACTGGCTGAAGCGCAACGGCGGCGCTCTGCAGGCGATCGTGTTTGAGTAGCTTGCTGGCAGGCGACAAGTATCTGCCGTAGCGATCCGTCACACCCCCCTCTGCCCGGCAGGGCAGAGGGGGGTGCTGTCCCGCCAACCTCTCCGCTCAGTCGTCATTCGCCGCATTCAGCTCCTCCGGCCTCAATCCCTCCTCGCCCGGATGCGGCCAGGGCAAAAAGTTCCGGTCAAACGTATCGCTGCCGAAATACTCCAGCGCCCGGTGCGCCTCGGCGCCGTTGAAGGCGGCCTTGTCCATAAGATGCGCGATTACCTCGCGCGCCTGCGCGATCTTTTGCTTCAGTTCGGCGACGGTTCGGTCGGCCATGGTTATCGTGCTCCCGCCTGTGGTTCCTATATGAAGGTAGTGTTTTCCGCAGAGCCGGCAACAGCATGCTTTTTCTCGACTCTTCGGCCGTTTCGTGCCAATCCCGCGCCATGACGCTCGACATCAAGATCTGCGGATTGAAGACCGACGCCGCGATGGCCGCCGCGCTTGCCGGAGGCGCCAGCCATGTCGGCTTCATTTTCTTCGCCAAGAGCCCGCGTTACGTCGAGCCGGCCGAGGCCGGCCGCCTGCGCGAAGCCGCGCGCGGCAAGGCCTTGGCGGTTGCCGTCACCGTCGATGCCGATGATGCGTTTCTGGATGAGATCGTCGCAAAAATGCAGCCGGATATGCTGCAGCTGCATGGCGCCGAAACGCCGGAGCGGGTGGCGGAGCTCAAGGCCCGCTACGGCCTGCCGGCGATAAAGGTGTTCTCCGTCAGCGAGGCGGCCGATCTCGAGCGGTTGAAGCCGTTCATCGGCATCGCCGACCGTTTCATGTTCGACGCCAAGCCGCCGAAGGGATCGCAACTGCCGGGCGGCAACGGCGTCGCCTTCGACTGGCGCATCCTCGCCGGCCTTGACGCCGGCGTCGAATACATGCTTTCCGGTGGGCTCAACGCCGCCAATATCGGCGATGCCCTTCGGCTTGCCAATCCGCCCGCAATTGACATTTCCTCGGGCGTGGAAAGCGGGCCTGGCGTCAAGGATCCGGCGCTGATCGAGCAGTTTTTCCGGGCCGCCAGGGCCGCGCGCGACGACCGCGCCGCCTGACGAGCCTTCAAACCCGAGCATGTCCCGGAAAAGTGGGAACCGGTTTTCCGCGAGGACATGCTCTTAAGCCAAGGAGATCGGCGATGAACAAGCCGGCTATGCCCAATTCCTTCCGCACCGGGCCCGACGAGCAGGGGATGTTCGGCATTTTCGGCGGTCGTTTCGTCGCCGAAACGCTGATGCCGCTGATCCTCGATCTCGAACGGAACTGGAACGAGGTCAAGAACGATCCGGATTTCAAGGCCGAACTGCAGAACCTGTCGACCCACTATGCCGGGCGGCCCTCGAAACTCTATTTCGCCGAAGGCCTGACGAGGCATCTTCGTGAGGTTTCCTCGGCGAAGGGCCTCGGGGGCGGCGCCAAGGTCTATTTCAAGCGTGAGGACCTGAACCACACCGGCTCGCACAAGATCAACAACTGCCTCGGCCAGATCCTGCTCGCCAAGCGCATGGGCAAGAAGCGCATCATCGCCGAGACCGGCGCCGGCCAGCATGGCGTCGCCTCGGCCACCGTTGCGGCCCGCTTCGGCTATCCTTGCGTGGTCTACATGGGCGCCACCGATGTCGCCCGCCAGAGCCCGAACGTGTTCCGCATGAAGCTGCTCGGCGCCGAAGTGCGGCCGGTCACCGCCGGCCACGGCACGCTGAAGGACGCCATGAACGAAGCGCTTCGTGACTGGGTGACCAATGTCGAGGACACCTATTACCTGATCGGCACCGCCGCCGGCCCGCATCCTTATCCGGAGCTGGTGCGCGACTTCCAGTCGGTCATTGGCACCGAGGCGCGCGCGCAGATCCTCGAACAGGAAGGCCGGTTGCCCGATACCATCATCGCCGCCGTCGGCGGCGGCTCCAACGCCATCGGCCTGTTCCATCCCTTCCTCGACGACAAGGACGTTCGCATCATCGGCATCGAAGCCGGCGGCCGTGGCCTCGACGGCATCGAGCATTGCGCCTCGATGAGTGCCGGCAAGCCGGGCGTGCTGCACGGCAACCGCACCTATCTGCTGCAGAATGGCGACGGCCAGATCATGGACGGCCATTCGATCTCGGCCGGTCTCGATTATCCCGGCGTCGGGCCGGAGCATTCCTGGCTGCGCGACTCGGGCCGCGTCGAATATGTGCCGATCCTCGACGACGAGGCGCTGGAAGCCTTCCAGCTCACCACCCGCGTCGAAGGCATCATCCCGGCGCTGGAATCGGCGCATGCCATCGCCCATGCGATGAAGATCGTGCCTTCGATGGACAAGGACCAGATCGTCATCGTCAACCTGTCCGGCCGCGGCGACAAGGACGTGCATACGGTGGCCAACATGCTGGGCATGGAGATCTGACAATGACCACCCGCATCGACCGCCGCATGGCGAAGCTCAAGTCCGAGGGCCGTCCGGCTTTGGTCACCTACATCATGGGCGGCGACCCCGATTACGACACCGCCCTGGCCATCATGAAGGGGCTGCCGGTGGCAGGCTCAGACATCATCGAGCTCGGCATGCCCTTCTCTGATCCGATGGCCGACGGTCCGGCGATCCAGGCGGCGGGTCTCAGGGCGCTGAAAGGCGGCCAGACGCTGGCCAGGACGCTGAAGATGGCGTCCGAATTCCGCGCCGGCGACGACGAGACGCCGATCGTGCTGATGGGCTACTACAATCCGATCTACATCTACGGCGTCGACCGCTTCCTCGCCGACGCCAAGGCCAGCGGCATCGACGGTCTGATCGTCGTCGACCTGCCGCCGGAGATGGATGAGGAGCTTTGCATTCCGGCGCTGAAGGCCGGCGTCAACTTCATCCGCCTCGCGACGCCGACCACCGACGACAAGCGCCTGCCCAAGGTTTTGCAAAACACCTCGGGCTTCGTCTACTACGTCTCGATGACCGGCATCACAGGCTCCGCCCTTGCCGACACGGCAAAGGTGTCGGCGGCGGTCACACGTATCAAGGGCCATACGGCGCTGCCGGTCTGCGTCGGCTTCGGCGTCAAGACCGCCGAGCAAGCGCGGGTAATCGGCGCCTCGGCAGATGGCGTCGTCGTCGGCACGGCGATCGTCAACGCGGTCGCCAATGTGCTGGGCCCCAGGGGCGAGAAGACTGCCGATCCGGCCGAGGCTGTCGCCACTCTGGTCTCCGGCCTTGCCCAGGGCGTGCGTTCGGCCCGCCTTGCCGCCGCCGAATAGCCGGACTATTTGTTCGCTACGCAATTCAGGCCGGAAATCCGCCACGGACTTTTCCTGAATTGCTCGAAGTCTCTTCCAGGACAGGAGCCGAAGCCATGAACTGGATCACCAATTACGTCCGCCCGAAGATCAATTCGATGCTCGGCCGGCGCGCCGACATGCCGGAAAATCTCTGGATCAAGGATCCCGAGACCGGTGAGATGGTCTTCCACAAGGATCTCGAATCCAACCAGTTCGTCATCCCGGCTTCCGGCCATCACATGAAGATCTCGGCCAAGGAGCGGCTGAGGTACTTTTTCGACGACGGCAAATACGAGGTGCTGGAAAACCCCAAGGTCGTCCAGGATCCGCTGAAGTTCCGCGACGAGAAGCGCTACACCGATCGCCTGAAGGAGGCGAAGGCCAAGACCAGCCTCGAGGATGCGATCCTCAACGGCGCCGGCACCGTCGAAGGGCTGCCGGTCATCGTCACCGTGCAGGACTTCGCCTTCATGGGCGGCTCGCTCGGCATGGCCGCCGGCGAAGCCATCGTGCATGCCTTCGAGGTTGCACTGCAGCGCAAGCGGCCGCTGATCCTGTTCGCCGCTTCCGGCGGCGCCCGCATGCAGGAAGGCATCCTGTCGCTGATGCAATTGCCGCGCACCACTATCGGCGTCGACCGGCTGAAGGAAGCCGGCCTGCCCTACATCGTCGTGCTGACCAACCCGACCACCGGCGGCGTCACCGCCTCCTACGCCATGCTGGGCGACGTCCAGATCGCCGAGCCCGGCGCGCTGATCGGCTTTGCCGGCCCTCGCGTCATCGAGCAGACCATCCGCGAAAAGCTGCCCGACGGCTTCCAGCGCGCCGAATACCTGATGGAGCACGGCATGGTCGACATGGTCGTCTCGCGCCTGGAGTTGCGCTCCACCATCGCGCGGCTGCTGAAGATGCTGCTCAAGATGCCGGAAGCCGAGAAGCCGCGCGAGTCGGAGATCTTGCCGCCGGCGGTGGTCAGTGCCGAGGCGCGGCCGCAAGCCTGAGGCGAGATCGGCCCGACGCGACATCTTTCGCCGCGAACCGCGATTTGCGTCGCCTGCTTCGTGCTGTAGCTTTGATTTGCACATGGCCCGCTTGAAACCGATTCCCGGTTTCAGGGTCACGCGCTGAAGCAATTCCAGGAAAAGTGTGAAACGGTTTTCCGTCCGGAATTGCGTCAAAGAGAGAGCAATTCCAGGAAAAGTGTGAGACGGTCTTCCGTCCGGAATTGCGTCCACAAAAAAGAGAGAGCGGCTCTGCATTTCCATGAAATGATGAACCGCTCTAGGATTCCGCCATGACAACGCTTTCCGCCGAACGCGAAATCGAACATCTGATGACGCTGCATCCGAAAGGCTTCGACCTTTCGCTGGACCGCGTCACGCGGCTTCTCGAACGCCTCGGCAATCCGCAGGACCGGCTGCCGCCGGTCATCCACATCGCCGGCACCAATGGCAAGGGCTCCTGCGCCGCCTTCGCGCGCGCGCTGCTGGAGGCGGCTGGCCACCTCGTCCACGTCCATACTTCGCCGCACCTGGTGAACTGGCACGAGCGCTACCGGCTGGCGGCCGACGGCGGTGGCAAGCTTGTCGACGACGAGGTTTTTGCCGAGGCGATCGCACGCGTCGCCGAGGCCAATGCAGGTCAGAAGATCACTGTCTTCGAGATCCTCACCGCGGTCACTTTCATCCTGTTTTCGGAGCACCCGGCGGAGGCGGCGATCATCGAGGTCGGACTCGGCGGCCGTTTCGACGCCACCAATGTCATCGAGCGGCCGGCGGTTTCGGTGATCATGCCGATATCGATGGACCACGAGGCCTATCTCGGCGACCGCGTCGAACTGATCGCCGCCGAAAAGGCCGGCATCATGAAGCGCGGCTGCCCGGTGGTGATCGGCGCCCAGGAAAGCGAGACGGCGCTTCATGTGCTGATCGAGACGGCCGAGCGGCTGGATTGCCCGACCTTCGTCTATGGCCAGGATTTCCTCGCTTTCGAGGAGAACGGCCGCATGGTCTATCAGGACGAGGACGGGTTGATGGACCTGCCCTCACCGCGCCTGCCCGGGCGCCATCAATACGCCAACGCCGCGGCGGCGATCGCCGCCGTCAAGGCGGCCGGCTTCGAGATCGGCCACCGCGCCGCCGAGCGGGCGATGACGCATGTCGCCTGGCCGGCGCGCATGCAGAAGCTGACGCAGGGCAAGCTGGTCGACCTGGCGCCGAAAGGCTCCGACATCTGGCTGGACGGCGGCCACAATCCTGGCGCCGGCATGGTCGTTGCCGAGGCGCTGGCCGAGCAGGAAGAAAAGAACCCGAGGCCGCTGATCCTGATCTCAGGCATGATCAGCACCAAGGACCAGACCGGCTATTTCAGCGCCTTCAAGGGCCTTGCCCGCCATGTCTATACCGTGCCGGTAACCAACAGCGATGCCGGCGTGCCGAACGACGAATTGGCGCTGCGCGCCACTGAGGCCGGCCTGTCGGCCGAGCCGGTCAGCTCCGTCGCCTGCGCGCTGATGCTGTTGCGCGACAGCTGGGACGGCGCGGCGCCGCGCATCCTGATCGGCGGCTCGCTTTATTTCGCCGGCGCCGTGCTGGACGAAAACGGCACGCCGCCGACCTGACAGAGGCAACCCCTGGGACGATCGCGAGGAGTCGGGCCATGATCAAGGTAAAGCAGCTCGCCCATGTCTGCATCTTCGCGCATGATCTCGAAGCGACACGAGGCTTCTACCGGGACGTGCTCGGCCTGGACACGCAGTTCAATTTCCTGCGCGACGGCAGGATCTTCGGCTTCTACCTCAATTGCGGCGGCCGCAGCCATGTCGAGGTGTTCCAAAAGGACGGCACGGCCTACAGCGAGCAGAACCAGATCAACCATTTCTGCCTCGAGGTGGAAAACATCGATGCCGCGATCGCCCACATCAGGTCCAAGGGCGTCGACGTGACGGCCAAGAAACACGCCTGCGACGACACCTACCAAGCCTGGATCCGCGACCCCAACGGCGTGAAGATCGAGCTGTTCGAATACACCGCCAAAAGCGCTCAATTCACCGGCGGCGATTGCATCGCCGACTGGTGATTGCGCCCGCGACGCGGCCTACTTCAGCTCGATCTCGATGAAGGCGTATTCGCCGTCATTGGCGTTGATGACGTCGTGCTCGACGCCTTCCCGGCGGAAATAGGGCGCGCCTTGCTTCATCTCGGCGAAGGATTCGCCGTCCTTCGTCACCAGCTTCACCTTGCCGTCCATCAGCGGCACGACAACGTAGTCGTGGCCATGGCGGTGCCAGCCGGTGTTGGCGCCGGGGGCGAAGCGGTATTCGGTGACGATGACGCGCTCATTGTCGACGTGAACTGTGGCCTTGGCTGTCCCGGTCATGGCGTTCTCCTTTTTTTGTAGAAGAGGAGATCGAGAGCGCGAACGTCAGGGCCAGAGCGCCATCAGCGATGGCGCCAAAGAAAAAGCCCGGCACGAATGAACTGACCCCCGAAAGTTGGACACAACCTTCGGGGGTCAGTTCACGAATTGCCGGGCTTGTTCTTGAACTTTTCGAATTGGCTCAGGCGAGGCTGCCGTTGATCCAGTGCGACAGCGCCGTCTTCGGCGCGGCGCCCACCTTCATGTCGGCGACTTCGCCGCCCTTGAAGATCATCAGCGTCGGGATCGAGCGCACGCCATACTGCGCGGCGAGCTCGGGGTTCTCGTCGATGTTGAGCTTTGCCACCTTGATCTTCGCACCGAGCTCGTTGGCGATCTCTTCCAGCGACGGGCCAATCATCTTGCAGGGACCGCACCATTCTGCCCAGAAATCCACCACGACCGGCTCTTTGGCGTTGAGCACATCGGCTTGGAAATTGCCCTTGTCGACCTTGACGGTGGCCATGCTGAAATCCTTTCGAAAACGCGGGTTGCACCAAATGTGGTGGTTGTGGCGGCGATGTTCAAGCAGTTCTTGTGTCACGCTGCCGTGAGTCGGGCAAGGGCGTCGTCCATGGCCTTGGCCGGCAGCTCGATCAGGCGTGGCGCCTCGGTGAACAGCAGCGCCGCGGAAACCTCGCGGCCAGGATAGAGCGGTCTGAGCAGCGCGCGGTAGAGCGCAAGCTGCAGCACATAGGCAGGCGGCACCTCCGCCAGGGTCCTGGGCGCCGGCCGGTTGGTCTTGTAGTCGACGATCGACACCTTTTCCGCAGTGACCGCCAGCCGGTCGATCTTGCCGGAAATCGAGCGCAGCTTGCCCTTCACCTCAAGGCTGCCCATGACCGCGACCTCGGCGCGCGAAGACGGCGAGAACAGCGCGCCGAAGCGGTCGTCGGACAGGATCGACAGCACCGCTTCCAGCGCCCTGTCGCGCTCGCCGTGCGGCCAGTCGGCGCCGGCGCGCCCCAGGTAGCGCTCCGCCGCGCCCCGCCTTTCCCCTTCCACAACGCCCGGCAGCATTTGCAGCAATTTGTGCAGGGCCAGGCCGCGCATGACAGCAAAGCCGGGTTCGGCGGCGGCGTCGAGCACCGGAGAGCGCGTGTCGGGGACGGTGTCTTTGGCCTCATCGATCAGCGCCGAGGCGCCGGAAGGCGAAAGCGGTCGCGGCAGGTCCTCATAGGGCGGCAGCGGCCGGAACAGGTTTTCAGGCAGCGCGGCAGCATGCTCAAACGGGCCCGCCTCGTCGACGCTGGTCAGCGCCACTGGCGGCAGCTTGGTCATGTGGAAACGATGCACCGCGACATCGGCCGTTGCGGGATGCCGGCGCTCGGAACTCTCCGGCGCACCGAGCAATGCCCGGCTGACGATCGAATGCCACGTGCCGGTGCTGGGCTGCCGCTTGCCGTGATAGCCGCAGACGATCAGCCGGTCCTCGGCGCGCGTCATGCCGACATAGAGCAGCCGCCGGTATTCGTCGTCCGCCAGCTCGCGCGCCTTGATCGAGGCGGCGCGCGAAACGCCGTTGGCGACATCACTGGCCGAGCGCCACAGAAAGCCCTTGCCCTTCCATTGCGTTCCCGAGCTTTCGAACGGCATCAGCCGCGGCAAATGCTGGTCGCTGAACGGGGCCGAACCGCCATCGACGAGGAAGACGACCGGTGCCTCCAGGCCCTTGGCGGCGTGCACGGTCATGACGCGGACCTCATCGCGGGTCTGGTCCATCTCGCGCTTGATCTCGGGGCCGGCATTTTCCAGCGTCGAGAGGAAGGATCCCAGTCCCGGCAGGCCGGTGCGTTCCTCGGCCAGGCAAAAGCTCAGGAACTCGTCGAGGATATCGCCGGCTTCAGGCCCGAGCCGCGCCGTCATCTTGCGCCGCAGGCCGTCACGCGCCAGCATCGCGGCGTAGAATTCGAACACCGGCTTGAAAGCGATCTCGTTCGCCCAGGCATCGAGCCGGCTAACGACAGCGGCAAGAGCAATATCTTCGGCCGCATGCTGACGCAGCGAGGCAACCAGCGACTGGCCCTTCGGCCTTTCGCCGGCCAGCGCCAGCAATGTCTCCTCGGAGACCTCGAAGATCGGGCTGCGCAGCACGGCGGCGAGCGAAAGATCGTCCTCCGGCTGGATCAGGAAATGGCCGAGCGCGATCAGGTCCTGCACGGCGATATGGCCGGGCAGCCTCAGCCTGTCGGCGCCGGCAACCGCAATCTGGCGGTTCTTGAGGCTGCGCGACAGCGCATGTACGAAACGGTCGCGTTTGCGCACCAGGACCAGGATGTCGCCGGCGGTCAGTTTCCTGCCCTTGCCTTCGATGACCTCGCCATTGCGCAGCCAGTTCTGGATGGCCGTCGCTACATGCTCGGCCACGCGCACGGCCGGCGCGCTGGCATGGTTGACCGGCAAGGTCCAGTCGTCCGGCTCCTCGACCATTTCAGCGCCGACCGAGGGCCACACCTCGACATAGCCCGGCGCATCGTTGCGGATCGCCTTGTGGCTGAGCGGATCGGGATCGTGGCTGATGCCGCGCCGCACTCCCGGTTCTGCAAAGACGCGGTCGACGGCGCCAAGCACGTCGTCGCTCGAACGGAACGACCAGGTGAGCTTCAGATTGGCGAAGGCGGCTTCGGCATCGCGCACCCGGCCGGCAAACAAAAGCCGGCTTTCGGCAAAGGAATCCGGCGCCGCGCCCTGGAAGGAGTAGATCGACTGCTTTTCGTCGCCGACGGCAAACACCGTGCGCTTGATCGTCTCGCGCTGGCCGAGCCCGGCAAAGAACTCTTCGGTCAGCTTCTTCACCACTTCCCACTGGTCCGGGCTGGTGTCCTGCGCCTCGTCGAGCAGGATATGGTCGATGCCCTGGTCGAGCTTGAACTGCACCCACGGCCCGGCATCCGGGCGCGACAAAAGGCTCACGGTGCGCGTGATCAGATCGTTGAAATCGAGGAAACCCCGCCCGCGCTTCAACTGCTCATAGCGCGCGATCAGCCAGCCGGCGACTGTGAGCGCCGCCGCTGTCCCTTCGACCATGCGGAACAGCGCCAGCCGGTCCGATACGTCCAGGATCGCCTTGGCGACCGCGAGATAGCGCTCGGGCAGATCGGGCAGCCGGTCGACCAGCGCCTTCTTGAAGATCTTCGGCGGCTCATAGGGGTCGCCGTCGGCCTTGAGAAAGGCTTTTGCCAGGAGCCGCAGCCGGCGGATCGGGTTGGCTTCGGCGAATGCGCCACGCGCATAGGGGACAACATTGTTCAGCACCTGCCGTGCGTCGGTGGCTTCGGCGGCATTCACGAATTCGGCGAACTCACCGGGGGCAAAGCCAGGCAGCGGCCAGATCGAAGCGGCGATATCTTCGCCCGTCTGTCCGGGCTGGAAGCCGAATTCGGCGAACAGCGGCCGGAAATCCCGATCCTTGCCGAGCTTGGCGACGAAGCCGCGCAGTTCTTCGCGTTTGCCGACGATTTCGGAAAGCAGCGTGTCGAGACCGAACTCGCCGCCGCGCTCCAGCACTTTGGCGAAGGCTTCCGCCAGGCCTTCGACGCCGGCGCCTGCGCCCGAGATCATGTCGCGGCGGGCATCGCCGAACAGCGAGGCCTCCATCTGCGGATCGAGCATCTCGAAATGCGCCGGGATGTTGGCTTCGAGCGGGAACTGATGCAGCACCGATTCGCAGAAGGCGTGGATGGTCTGGATCTTCAGTCCGCCCGGCGTCTCGAGCGCTTCGGCGAACAGCCGGCGCGCGCGCCGCATGGTGTCGCGGTCGGCGCCGCGGCCGTCCAGCGCCGCGATCCTGACCGCCAAATCCGCGTCGGCCAGCGCCGTCCATTCCGACAGGGTCGAGAACACACGGTTCGACATGTTGGCGGCGGCCGCCCGCGTATAGGTGAGGCACAGGATCTTCGACGGATCGGTGCCGTTGAGCAAAAGCCGGATGACGCGCTGCGCCAGAACATGCGTCTTGCCCGAGCCGGCATTGGCCGACACCCAGGCGGAATTGGCCGGATCTGAAGCGCGCGCCTGGCTGGCGGCGGTATCGGAGGGGATCGGATATTTCATCCTTCCGCCTCGTCTTCGCTGGCGCCGCCCGCCGACCATTCGAGCACGCGCGCCAGATGGTCGTAATCGCCGTCGGCTTCGCCCTCGCGGAACGGCAGCGCGCGCGACAGATAGCCGGTCGCAGGATCCGCATAATGGAAGAGCAGCCGCTCCAGCCGCGCCCAGGCCTCCTCGGAGAGGTCGTTGGCGGTGCGGGGCTTGCGGTTGTATTCGAGGATCGATTCCTCGAACACCTCGCCAGTCGGCTTCAGCCGCACGAAGGCAAGCTGCGAGGGCTCGCGAATGCCGAGTTCCTTGAAGGCGCCGCGCCTGAGCAACGCGCCTTCCAGCGCAAGCTGCGGCGACAGCAGCGTATGCGCCTGCGCCTTCGAGGGCGAGGAGCCGGTCTTGTAGTCGAGGATATCGGCCATGCCGCCGGCCAGCAGGTCGACACGGTCGGCGTAGCCGGAAAGCGTCACGCCGGTGCGGCCGACCACGGTCTTTTCGGCGCGCTCCTCGGCATAGCGCCTCGCGACCGCATCGGCACGGCCATGCTCCCATTCGACGATGTTTTCGGCGAGCTTTTCGAAACGTGGCCACCAGATGGCTTCGATATCGGGCGGAAGCTTTGCGTCGGCAAAGCAAACACGGCCCGCTTCGATGAGGCTCGCCAGCGCGTTCGCCGCCCTTGGATCCTCCACCTGCCGCGAGAACAAATGCAGGATTTCGTGGAACAGCGTGCCGCGTTCGGCGGCGCCCGGATCGCGGATCAGCGGTTCGAGCGGCATCAGGCCGAGAATGCGCCGTGCATAGACCGCGTAGGGGTCGCGGCGCAGCGTCTCGATCTCGGTGACCGAGAAATGCCGCGGCCGCAGGCTGAGCGGCGGCCTCGGCTGCGGGCGCGCCGCGAAATCCTTCTTCTCGCCGGCATCGAGCGCACGCGCCCAGGCAAGCAGCGCGTCGCCACGCCGGCGCAGCGTCGTCGCCGGTTCCTTGCCGATAAAAGTCACGATGCGCTGCAACCAGCGCGACGGCACCGCCGGCGCATCGCCCGAGCGGGCCGAACGCGTCAGCACCACTTCGCTCGCACCCATCGCCATCTGGAAATCATGCGCGGCGAGACCGATGCGCCGTTCCGGCGGCTCAAGGTCGATGCCCGTCTTCATCAGCCGCGACATGAAGCGGTCGCTCTCGGGCTTGCGTGGCCAAACCCCTTCATTGAGCCCGCCAATGATCAGCGTGTCGACGTTCTGCAGCCGGGCTTCCAGCGCGCCCCAGATCGCGATATTGCGGTCGGTGCCTTGCGCCGGCTTCACCGTCTCCGGCGCGATCAGCGCCTCCATCACGTCGGGCCATTCCAGGGCGGCGAAGGTGAAAGGCGACGACACGGCCACCAGTCCGCGCAGCAGCTCGGCGAGTTTTTCGCCGGCATCTCCGGCATAGAGTTCCGTCAGGCTGTCATCGGACGCGCGGCCCAGATCCTCCAGCGCAACCACGCTCGCGCGCGTCAACGTCGCGATGTCGGCGTCTTTCTCCTGGCGCATCGCGGTGAGCGGCAAGAGTGTGTTGGTAAGACGGCTAAGCACTTCTTGCGCCTGCCCTATGCCGCGCACGGTCAGACGTGAAAACCAGAAAGGTTGCCTCGTGTCGCCACTCAGCTCAGCAAGTCGTGTGTCGAAAAGTTCGGCGAGCGATGCGACATCGGGCCGACCCGTGCCGCCGCGCAAGGCGACCAGCTCGACAAGTCCGGCAGCCTTGCGCACGCTCTGGCGTTCCAGACCAAGCCCGAGCAGCGGATGTTTGAGCAAGGCCAGGAGGCCCACCGGATCGCCGGGCCGGAACGCGGCGCTCAGCGCGAGCCTGAGCAGGCTGGCGGCCGGCGTGTTGGTGAGCGGCGCGCCACCGGAATCGTCGGCAACGACACCGAAGCGCAAAAGCTCGGCCGAAACCCGCCGCGCCAGCGCGCGGTCGCCGGTGACGAGCGCCGCGCGCTTGCCCGGCACCTCGGCGGCGCGCTTCAACGCGATGGCGATTGCCGCCGCCTCGTCGCGCTCGTTCGCCGCTTCAACCAGCGTCACGCCCGCAAGTGCCTGTTCGATATCGCCTGCCGTGAAGCGTGGTCGCGTCTCGGTCCAATATTCGGTGGTTTCGGCCGGCCGCAACGCTTCGCCGACAAGAGCCGCGCGCAGCGCAAGCGGCGGAGGCGCGGCGACGATGTCCTCGACATCGCGGCGCGGAATGCCGATGCCGCCGATCAGCTTGGCGAGGCCATATTGCGGGTGGCCGAGCGTTGCCGGCCGCGCGCCGGCCGCCGTTATCGCCGCCAAGGAAGCGTCATCCAACGCGCGGTCGAGCCCGGGCAGCACGACGGCGCCATTAGGCAGGCCGGCGATCACGTGAAGCAGTTCGGCGGTGGCGGGAATGGAGCCGGTGGAACCTGCGGCGATTACCGGTCCTGCCGGCGGATTGCGCTTCAGCCGCGCCGCCTCCAGGCGGATCAGCGCGCTGCGATGCGCGGCCGGGTTGGAGCGGTTGCGCTCCTTGAGCAATTCCGGCCAATTGTCGGTGACGATGCCGAGGAAATCGAGCGTCACCTGCCACCA
Organism: Mesorhizobium sp. WSM3224; assembly: GCF_000427725.1. Classification (GTDB taxonomy): domain Bacteria; phylum Pseudomonadota; class Alphaproteobacteria; order Rhizobiales; family Rhizobiaceae; genus Mesorhizobium. The sequence continues at coordinate 118,484 of NZ_ATYO01000007.1, forward strand.
GCCGGCCAGGTTGCCGGTGACCAGCGTCGCGAGCTTTGCCCAATCCGTGCCTTCTGTCTCGATCTCGTCCATCAGCCGGGCGAGGTCGCGCGCCAGCCAGATGGCGTCGGCGGCAGACGTCGGCACGACGAATTCCTCGTTGAACCGAGCCCTGACATGGTCCGGCAGGCTTTCCTTCCATGCGCGAACAAGCGGCGCCAGCAAAAGCAGCCGCTCCTGCGCGGCGATCGGTGGTGCGAGCTCGATGGCCGGTGCCGCCTCGGCGTCGAAGACCGCCTCGTCCTCGTCGAACTCGCCGAGCGGCCGCACCGTCGGCAGGATGGCGGAGCGTTGACCGAGCATGTCGACGAAAGCCCCGCGCAGGGCTCGCGCCGCGCGCCGCGTCGGCACATAGATGGTGGCGTCGGCCAGCGCCAGCGGATCGCCGTCGAAGCGGAAGCCGGGGATCAGGCGTCCGTCGAGCAACGCCCCCGCCAGCGTCGGCAGGAACGGCGCTCCGGGTGGGATGGAGAGAACGCGGCGCGAGCCGCTCATACCGCTTTCGCTAAAGCACCGGCGACGGCTGCCTCGGCCGCCGGGATGGCGTCCGGCGTGCCGACGGTGATCCAGCTTCCGTTCATCTTCATGCCGAATAGGCGCCCGGCTGCGATCGCCTTGTCGAAATAGACATTGAGCGAATGCGAGCCTGTGGGCGCTTGTCTGAAGACGCGCGGATGGATGATCGCCGCGCCGGCATAGATCAGCCCCGTCGGGTCACCCTTGGAGCGCCGCAAGGCACCGTCGGGCGCCACCAGGAAGTCGGTGCCGACGCAGTGCCCGGTCGCTGAGTCGAGATCGGTAAGCATCAGCAGAATATCCATTCTGGCAGCGTCCCATGCAAGGGCGAGGCGTTCGAGGCCGGGCTTGCCGCTGTCGATCCAGAACGTGTCGGCATTGATGATGTAGAAGGGCTCGCTTCCCAAAAGCGGCAGCGCCTTGACGATGCCGCCCGCCGATTCCAGCAAGGCTTCGCGCTCGTCGGAGATGACGATCCTCGGCGCCTTGCGGCCGGCGACATGGGCGACGATCTGCTCGGGCAGGTGGTGCACATTGACGACGGCCTTGCTGATACCCGCCGCTTCCAGGCTGTCCAGTCCCCAGTCGAGCAGCGTCTTGCCGGCGATCTTCACCAGCGGCTTGGGCATCGTGTCGGTGATCGGCCGCATGCGTTTGCCCAGCCCGGCCGCCAGCACCATCGCGGTGGTAGGCTTCATGGCAGGCGTTCCTCGAGCAGGCCGTGGGCCATGTAGAAATCCTTCAGGCCGCCAAGCGCCGGATGCGCCAGCGCCCGCCTCAGATAATCGCGGATGCGCGGCAGGTGTTTGAGATAATAAGGCTTGCCGTCGCGCTTTTCGAGCCGCACGAAGATGCCGAGGATCTTCGAATTGCGCTGTGCCGCCATGATCGCATAGGCCTCGGCGAACCCGGCCTCGTCGAAAGCGCCGGCGGCTTGCCGCGCCGCGACATAAGCGGCGACCGTCCGCCGCTCGATCTCGGGCGAGACGGTGACGCGCGCATCCATGGCTAAAGAGGCGACGTCATAGGCGGCCGGACCGATCAGCGCGTCCTGGACGTCGACGATGCCGAGCCGGTCGAGGCCGGAACGCTCCGGGCGCCAGATGATGTTGGGCGAATGGAAATCGCGCAGCATCAGCGTGTATTCGCTGCCTGCGAGGCGATCGAGCAGGGCGTTCCATACCTTGTGGTAGCCTGCCCGCAATTCATCGTCTGCCGGTTCGCCGGTGATCCATGGCACGTACCAGTCGACCAGCAGATCGGCCTCGATCAGCATGGCTTCCCGATCGAAAGGCGGCACGTCGTGGAACACGTCGGATGCTGCTTCCATACGCTCGGGCCAGGTCTTGCCATGCATCATGGCCAGCAGCTCCGCCGCTGCTTCGTAACGCTCGGCGACCGGCTGGCCGTCGCGACCGAGAAAACCTTCGGAGCCGAGATGTTCGATGAGCAAAAAACCCTGGTCGAGATCCTGGGAGTGGATCGCCGGCACGCTGACGCCGGCCGCAAGCAGCGCCCGGTCGATGGCGACGAAGGCGGTGACGGATTGGGCCGTATGGGCGATCACCGCATAGGGCTTGCCGTCGCGCACCGGTGGCCCGAGCACGAGGCGCGGCGAGTTCATCAGCACGCGCGACGCCTGGCCGGGCAGCGAGACGATTTCGTAGGAGCGGGCGGAAGCGTCGCCGACGAAATGGCGGCGGCTGGCTTCGCCCCATCCGGCCGAGGCCAGGAAATCGCGCATGGCCAGCGATCGCGCCGCGCGATCGTAGACCGGTCCCTGTCCCGACAACCTCGCCATGCGGCCTTCGCCGCGTTCGGCAAGATCGACCCACAGCGCGCTTGCCGGCAACCGGTCTCCCGCGCGCTCGGGCCATTCGATCAGCGCCGCGCCCTGGGTCAGCGCGTCGTCGAGGCCGAGCTCGTCGAGTTCGTCCGGCGTGGACAGCCGATAGAGGTCGAAATGATGGACCGGAACGCGCGTCTCGTAGCTCTGCACCAGCGTGAAGGTCGGGCTCGGCACCTCGAGATTGGCGTCGTCGGCAAGCGCCCGGATCAGCGCGCGGGCCAGCGTCGATTTGCCGGCGCCGAGATCGCCTTTCAGCGCGATCGCGTCGCCGGCGCGCAACGCCATGGCGAGGTCCTCGCCAAGCCTTGCCGTTGCCGCCTCGTCGACGAGAAAACGCTCCAGCACCGTCCCTGCCATGCGGGCCGCGCTACTCGGCCGCGTCGCGGATGCCCGGCGTATCCGGGATACCCGAAGGCTTGTCCGGGAAGGTGCAGATGACCGTGGTGCCCCTGTCCTGGCCGGTCTCGATGCGCACGGTTCCACCGTGCAATTCGACGAAGCTCTTGACGATCGAGAGCCCGAGCCCGGCGCCGCGCCGCCGCCCGCCATTGGTGCGCGGCTCGAAGCGGCGGAACACCGATTCCAGCACGTCCGGCGGCATGCCGGGGCCGTCGTCATGCACCGAGAACTCGACGCTGTCGGCCAACCGGCGGCAGGTCAGCGTGATCGTGCTCGCCTCCGGCGCGTAGTTCGCCGCGTTGCTGAGCAGGTTGTAGAGGATCTGGCGGATGCGGATTTCGTCGCCATGGAAGCTTGCCGGAGCCTCCGCCGCAACGATCTCAAGCTTGATCCGGTGCTCGTCCAGCCGGTCGGCGACCAGCTCGGCGGCCGCGGCGATCGTCCGGTCGATGTTCATTTCGGAGATGTCGAGCTGCATGATGCCGGCATCGACGGTCGCCAGGTCGAGGATATCGTTGACGATGGTGAGCAGCACCGACGACGATGAGCCGACATGCTCGACATATTCGGCCTGCTTCTGCGTCAGCGGACCGGTCGAGGGCAGCGACAGAAGCTCGGTGAAGCCGATGATGTTGGTCAGCGGCGAGCGCAGCTCATAGGACACGTGCTGCACGAATTCGTTCTTCAACTGGTCGGATTTCTCCAGCGCCTCGTTCCTGTCCTTCAGCGCCCGCTCGACATTGACGGTGTCGGTGACGTCGACGAAGGTGATCATCACCTGGCCGTTCGGCAGGTGGATCACCGCGTAGCTCAGCACCGTGCCGTCGACAAGCTCGATCTGGCCGCGGCGGTCGCGGCGCTCGTCGTCGAAGCCGGTGACCGCGGCGACGAAGCCGCCCCATGGGCTGTTCGCGACCCGCTGGTCGCACAGGTCGCGGATCGCCGTGACATGGACGTTGGGCTTGACCGCTTCCACCGTCAGCCCCCACAGCGCGATGAAGGCGGGATTGGACAGGCGCAGCCGCCCGTCCGGACCGAACACGACCACGCCTTCGGCGAGGTTGTCCAGCGTCTCGCCCTGCACCCGCACCGCGGTCTGGTAGCGGCTTTCGAGGTCCATCTTCTCGGTCAGGTTCTCGAACACCCAGGTGACGCCGCCTTTCGGCTGCGGGTTCGCCACCACGCGGATCGTCTTGCGGTCAGGCAGGTGCCACCAGTGCTCCTGCGATTCGACGGCGCGATAGGCGCTGAGCAGGTTTTCCTTCCAGCGCCGCCATTCCGGCTGTTCGGCGATCTTGCCTTCGCTGCGCAGCCGGTCGAGCAGCAGCGTGTTGGAAGGCGCGCTGAGCAGGAAGCCGCTGTCGAGACCCCAAAGCTTCTGGAAGGCCTGGTTGAAGAAGCGCAGTTTTTCGTCGGTGTCGAAGATCGCCACCGCGGTGTTCAACTGGTCGAGCGTGTCGGCATGGCTGCGCACGGTCCGCTCGTATTCGGCCCGGATCGTCTCGGCGGCGCTGGTATCGCAGGCAAGCCCCGCCGAACCGTCGGCGCCGGCGAAGTCGGTGACCGCGAACATGCGGCGGTCGCCCTCGATCACGGTGGAAAGCGTCTGTTCGAAGACCGGGCGCGACTTATGCTGCTCGGCGATCTGCTCGCGCGCCTGGCCGCCGAGGAATTCCTTGGCGTCGCGCACGGCCGCGGCCGCGTTTTCCGCCTCCACCGCCTCGGCATAGGCGCGGTTGACCCATTGCAATCGCCCGTCCGCGCCGCGCAGCCATGCCGGCATCTTCAAGGCGTCGAGCAGGCCGACCATGGTGTCGTAGTCGGCGCTGAGCCGCTGGTTCTCGATCTTCAGCCTGGCCTGGCTGCGCAGCGTCTCAGACAGCGAGACGAAGCGCACCAGAACATGCGCCGCGCTCTTGCGGCCGTGCACTTCCAGCGGCACGCCGGCCTGCGTTTCGATGACAAGATCGAAGGCCTTCGCCTGCTCGCGCAGCGCGGCAACCGCGTGCTCCAGCGCCGCCGCCGAGCGCGGCATCAGCCAGCGGCCAAAGGCAAGGAAAGCCGACCTGTCGTCGGGCGCGCCGCTTTCCAGCGGCAGGCTGCCGATAAGTTCGGGTTTCTTGTTGTCCGTTGTCCAGACGATCAAACGCTGGTCGCGCAGATTGAGCAGCGCTTCGGAGCGCTGCAGCGCGGCGTTGACATCCGCGATACGAGCCCTGAGCTGGACATTCTGCGAGGCGGTGCGTGCGCGCTCGCGGATCAGGAAGATGGCCGAGACAAGCGCGGCGCCCATGACGCCGACGAACATGGCGAGCTGCATGACCTCGACGGTGCTGACCGGCGCAGCGGCCTTTCCCGGGATGCCTGTGCCGGCGTGGGCGGCAAAGGCGAGCAGCGGGCCGGCAAGCGCCGAGGTGGCAAGAAGCAAGCCCAGCCGCGCGCTGGCACGAAAAGCACCGCCGCTCACGGCAGCGCCGGCATCGTTCGAATCCTTATGGCCGCCGGAAACGGCCTTTCCCGCGCGTGGCGGGTAATCCCCCGGCATGTCTTGGTCCTCTTCGCCGCTTGAATGCAAGACCGCCCTGAATGCGTCCCCGGCCCAACATGTCCCCGGCCGCGAATCACAACAATAACGCTTGCTGGAATCGGCGTGAAGAATCATTGGCGTAAAAAATAAAGCCGGGCGGAAAGTCAACCACCCGGCTTCAATATATGGTAGATAATTTCGCTTTGGTTAATAGCGGTAGTGTTCAGGCTTGTACGGGCCCTGCGGCGTCACGCCGATATAGGAGGCCTGTTCGCCGGATAGCTCGGTGAGCTTGGCGCCGAGCTTGTCGAGATGCAGCCGCGCCACCTTCTCGTCGAGGTGCTTGGGCAGCACATAGACCTGGTTCTGGTACTGGCCGTGCTTGGTGAAAAGCTCGATCTGCGCCAGAACCTGGTTGGTGAACGAGGCCGACATGACGAAGCTCGGATGCCCGGTGGCGTTGCCGAGGTTGAGCAGGCGTCCCTCGGATAGGAGGATCATCCGCTTGCCATCCGGGAAGGTGATCAGGTCGACCTGCGGCTTGACATTGGTCCATTTCAGGTTGCGCAGCGACGCCACCTGGATCTCGTTGTCGAAGTGGCCGATATTGCCGACGATCACCATGTCCTTCATCGACCGCATATGGTCGAGGGTGACGACATCCTTGTTGCCGGTGGTTGTGATGACGATGTCGGCGGTGGGCGCAGCGTCCTCCAGCGTGACGACCTCGAAGCCGTCCATCGCCGCCTGCAGCGCGCAGATCGGGTCGACCTCGGTCACCTTGACGCGGGCGCCGGCGCCGCGCAGCGAGGCCGACGAGCCCTTGCCGACGTCGCCGTAGCCGCACACCACCGCGACCTTGCCGGCCATCATCGTGTCGGTGCCGCGGCGGATGCCGTCGACCAGCGATTCCTTGCAGCCATATTTGTTGTCGAATTTCGACTTGGTGACGGAATCGTTGACGTTGATCGCCGGGAAGGGCAGCAGGCCTTTCTTCTGCAGCTGGTAGAGGCGGTTGACGCCGGTGGTGGTCTCCTCGGTGACGCCGCGGATCGCTTCCCGCTGCTTGGTGAAGAAGCCGGGCGAGGCCTTCAGGCGCTTCTTGATCTGGGCGAAAAGGATCTCCTCCTCCTCGCTGCCGGGATTGGACAGCACGTCCTCGCCGGCCTCGGCGCGCGCGCCGAGCAGGATGTACATGGTGGCGTCGCCGCCATCGTCCAGGATCATGTTGGAGATGCCGCCGTCGGTCCACTGGAAGATGCGGTCGGTATAGTCCCAATAATCATCCAGCGACTCGCCCTTGATGGCGAACACCGGAATGCCGGCCTCGGCGATCGCAGCGGCCGCGTGATCCTGGGTCGAGAAGATGTTGCAGGAGGCCCAGCGGACATCCGCGCCCAGCGCCTTCAGCGTTTCGATCAGCACCGCCGTCTGGATGGTCATATGCAGCGAGCCGGTGATGCGCGCGCCCTTGAGCGGCTTCTTGGCGCCGAACTCCTCGCGGCAGGCCATCAGGCCCGGCATTTCGGTTTCGGCGATCTCGATCTCCTTGCGGCCCCAGTCGGCAAGTGAGATGTCGGCGACCACATAGTCCTTGCTACCCGTCATGGCAGTGCTCCGGTGTGATTTATCTCAAAGGCGCGCCGGCGCCGGGAGGGCGCAATGAGGGCGCGAATTGCCGGCCTGACTAGCAGATCGGCCGTCACACGACAATGGGATATAAAGAAATCTTTATGCGCGCATGTCTTGGGAGCAATGCATGTCGCCCAAAAGTGCGAAGCGGTTTTGGGACAACGACATGCATCCAGCAAAGAAACCCGCGATCAGATTTCCTCGCCGAAACGGGAGGCGACCAGCTGCTCCAGCGCGTCCATGGCCGGCACGGCTTCCGGACCGCTGGCGATGACGCGGATCGAATAGCCCGGGCTCGCCGCCAGCATCATCAGGCCCATGATCGAGGTGCCGCCGACCCTCACGCCGTCCTTCTCGACATGGATGGTGGCGTCGAAGCCGGAGGCGATCTGGACGAACTTGGCCGAAGCGCGCGCATGCAGGCCGCGCTGATTGATGATCGGGAACTCCCGCACCACCTCAGCTTTCTCCGGCGCCGATGCGTTCATTTGCTGCTCAGGAGCTGGCTGGCGACGTTGATGTATTTGCGGCCCGCCGCCTGCGCTTCGTCGAGCGCGGCGGCCATGTTGTCGCCCTTGCGGATCGAGGAGAGCTTGATCAGCATCGGCAGGTTCATGCCGGCGATGACCTCGGTGCGGCCGGATTCCATCACCGAGATGGCGAGGTTGGAGGGCGTGCCGCCGAACATGTCGGTGAGCACGATGACGCCGGCTCCGGTGTCGACGCGCGCGACCGCGTCGACGATGTCGGCCCGGCGCTGCTCCATGTCGTCGTCGGCGCCGATCGCTACGGTTTCGAAATTGTCTTGCGGCCCGACGACATGCTCTACGGCATGCCGGAACTCGGTGGCGAGTTGACCGTGCGTCACGAGCACGAGTCCGATCATTCTCTGGTGGCTCCCGTCATCGCCGCTTCATAGGCGTATCTTATGTTCGCCAGCCATTCCAGGCGGCGGGAGCGCTATCTTGTCGACGCACGGCCGGTTGACAAGCCCAAAATTGCGGCAACCCGGGCCATTTTGACGCATCGCAACAAAAAAACCAAAGCATGTCTCCCGAAAGTGGGAGCGGGTTTCGGGACAGAGACATGCGCAGAATCAAAACTTAAAGCGCATCGAGCGAATCTGAAGATCGCGGCGCGCTTAGGCCGGATCATGAAAATGGCTGGATCGACAGCCGCGCCGTCAGCATCGGCAGCGCGGCCGTGACGTTTTGCCGGCCGACGTCGATGCGGGGCAGCCGGCATCCGTCGATCGTCTCTGTGGCTTCGTCCTGCAGCCGCGCCATTTCGGCCGGTTCGACAAGCCGAACCACAAGGTCGATCACGGCGGCCGGTTCGAAGGCAAGCGGTCGCGGTCCGATGCCGTGCACCTCGGCAAGGCCGGCGATGCTTGCCGGCGCGCGGCACACCAACCGGCCGCCATGCGCGGCCGCAAGCAACTGGTCGTCGCCGACCAGCCGGGAAAACACCCCGCGAGCGAGGCAATGATCGAGGAGCGCCAACGCCAGCGTCGTCTTGCCGGCGCCCGACGGCCCGGCGATCAGCACGCCGCGCTCGCCGATCAGGATGGCCGTCCCATGGATGTTCCGGTGCTTGACGGCTGCGTCTGGCATGTCGGTTAGGCGATCAGCCTTCCGCGGGCAGCGTCACCACGAAGCGCGCCCCCTTGATCTCGCCGGGCTTGGTGCCTGGGATGTTCTCGGCCGTCAGCGTGCCGCCATGCGCCTCGACGATCTGGCGGCTGATCGACAGCCCGAGGCCGGAGTTCTGGCCGAACGCCTCGCCGGCGGGCCGGTCGGTGTAGAAGCGCTCGAAGATGCGATCGATCTTCTCCGCTCGGATACCTGGGCCGTTGTCGTCGACGGTGATGATGTTGAACTTGCCGGCGCGCGTCAGCGAAATGGTGATGTGGCCATGCTCGTCGGGCACGAAGGAGCGCGCGTTCTCGATCAGGTTGGTGATGACCTGGCCGATCCTGAGATCATGGCCGACGACGAAATAGCCCTTGGCGCCGGCCGGCAGCTTGGCGACCTTGAGCTCGATCTCGACGGCCTTCTTGTTGCGTGTGGTCTCGCGCGAGACCGCGATGAGATCGGTGGTGAACTTCTTCAGATCGACGGTTGCCGCATCATCGCGCGCGAGCTCGGCATCGAGCCGCGAGGCGTCGGAGATGTCGGTGATCAGCCGGTCGAGCCGCCTCACATCGTGCTGGATGATTTCCATCAGCCGGCCGCGCGAGTTCTCGTTCTTCGCCAGGGGCAGCGTCTCGACCGCGCTGCGCAGCGAAGTCAGCGGGTTCTTCAATTCGTGCGAAACGTCTGCGGCAAAGCTTTCGATCGCCTCGATGCGCGCATAAAGCGCGTTGGTCATGTCGCGCACGGCAATGGACAAATTGCCGATCTCGTCCTGGCGGTCGGAAAAATCGGGGATTTCCTCGCGGCTCTTGACGCCGCGCCGCACCCGGACGGCGGCGGCGGACAGCCGCCGCAGCGGATTGGCGATGGTGGACGCAAGAAGCATCGACAGGATCGCGGTGACGAGCGCCGCCACCCCGAACACGCGCAGGATCGCCTTGCGCTCGGCCGCGACGATCTTGTCGATGTCGCCGCCTTCGGTGGATAGCATCAGCACGCCGAGCACGGCGCGGAAGCGCTGGATCGGCACCGCGACGGAGACGATCTGCTCGCCCTGCTCGCTCACCCGCACGATGGTCGATGGGCCGCCGGTCAGCGCCTTGACCACCTCGGGGAAGGCCGCGCCATTGCCGCCGGGCTGCTCGTGATAGATGGGCAGGTCCTTGTTGCGGAAGAAGTCGAAGATGAACTTCTCGACCCGCTCCACGGCGCCGGGCTGTTCGTCGTCGACGGGCGGCAGGTCGTAGCGCAGGATCTGGCCGCGCGAATAGAGATGCCTGGAATCGAGCAGGAGGTTGGCGTCGCGGTCATAGATGCGCGCGCGCGTGCGCGTCGGCGAGATCAGTCGTCGCAGCACCGGCGCGACGCGCTCGGGGTTGATCGGGAAGTCGAGATTGTCGAGCTGGTCCGACCCCGGCCCAAGGCTTTCGCCGGCCTGCAGCTCGAGCAGCTTTTCCGGATCGATGCTGATCGAATCGGTCTCCACCGTCGCCGAGGCCGCGATGGCTCCGGCGATGATCTCGCCTTGCGTCATCAGGCTTTCGACGCGGGCGTCGATCAGGCCGTCGCGGAAGGTGTTGAGGTAGAGGATGCCGGTGACCAGCACGGCGAGGCCGGCCAGGTTGAGGAACAGGATGCGCCGCGTCAGGCTGGAGAAGATGTGATGGCCGAGAAACCGGCGCATCGGCACGGTGATCTTCGACAGGAATGCGGGCACGATCCGCGGCTGACGCCTTGCCGCGCCGGCCCGTCTGCCTCGCTCTACTTCCACTGCCATCGAATAGCAGGCCCTGCTTAGTTGGTGAGTAGTGAGTAGGCAGTAGGGAATAGAGAAATGGTTGGCTGACCACGGCTATGCATGACTGGCCGCTCGCACCATTCAAAACTGACTACCGACTACTCCCTACTGCCTATTCATGCCTCGCGGAACCGGTATCCGACTCCGTAAAGGGTTTCGATCATCTCGAAGTCGTCGTCGACGGCCTTGAACTTCTTGCGCAGCCGCTTGATGTGGCTGTCGATGGTGCGGTCGTCGACATAGACCTGTTCATCATAAGCCGAATCCATCAGCGCATCACGGCTTTTTACCACACCGGGGCGCTGCGCCAGCGAATGCAGGATGAGGAACTCGGTCACCGTCAGCGTCACTGGCTCGCCCTTCCAGGTGCAGGTATGCCGCTCCTGGTCCATCACCAGCTGGCCGCGTTCGAGCGAGCGCGCCTGCTGGCTGGGCGCCTTGGCTGCCGCCTCGCGGGCGCTGGTCCGGCGCAGCACCGCGCGCACGCGCTCGACCAGGAGCCGCTGCGAGAACGGTTTGCGGATGAAGTCGTCGGCGCCCATCTTGAGGCCGAACAATTCGTCGATCTCGTCGTCCTTCGACGTCAGGAAGATGACCGGCAGGTCCGACTTCTGGCGCATGCGGCGCAACAGCTCCATGCCGTCCATGCGCGGCATCTTGATGTCGAGGATGGCGAGGTTCGGCGGCCGCGCCGCCAGGCCTTCCAGCGCCGACGCACCGTCGGTGTAGGTTTCGACCCGATAGCCCTCGGACTCGAGCGCGATCGACACCGAAGTCAAAATATTGCGGTCGTCGTCGACAAGCGCGATTGTTGCCATTTCAACTGGCTCCCTCATGAGCGTTCCCTTCTGTCGTCGAGAAGGGGCTTTTGCAGGACAAATTGGGTACAAAATGTGGCACGGGCCTTGTCCGAAGTCACGGGCAGCCTGCCGCTACACACCATCGCACCCATATTGGGATTGGACGAAGCAACCCTGCCAATCCTTTGGGCAACCTCTATGACTTTTTGCACATATAAACGATTTAAACAACTTTCAAATTTTTTAAATCGATTAATGATTTGATATCATTCGGCTTTTCTGGTTCTGAACCTGGCAGCCCCGGCGCGCGATCCGGGAAATCACCCGTCAGACGCGGCCAAATCCAGAGAGGAAATTTGATGTCGGAAGCCGGCAAACGCAACCCCGACTGCGCTATCGACGCGATCGGCCTGAAAACCACGGGCATGGTGCGCTACAATTTCGGCGCGGCCGAACTCTATGAGGAAGCGATCCGGCGCGGCGAGGCGAGACTGACCGCACGGGGCGCGCTGGTCGCCGAAACCGGCCAGCACACCGGGCGTTCGCCGAAGGACAAGTTCGTCGTGCGCGACGAGGCGACCGGCCCGCATGTCTGGTGGGACAACAACAAGGAGGTCTCGCCGGCGCAGTTCGAAGCGCTGTTCGCCGATTTCAAGGCCCATGCGACCGGCAGGGACCTCTACGTGCAGGACCTCGTCGGCGGCGCCGATGCCGAGCTGAGGCTGCCAACCCGGGTCGTCACCGAATTCGCCTGGCATTCGCTGTTCATCCGCAATCTTTTGATCCGCCCCGAAGCCGCGGAGCTCGAGCGCTTCACGCCGCAGATGACGATCATCGACCTGCCCTCCTTCCGCGCCGATCCGGCACGCCACGGCACCCGCACCGAAACGGTGATCGCGGTCGATCTCACCCGCAAGATCGTGCTGATCGGCGGCACCTCCTATGCCGGCGAAATGAAGAAGTCGGTGTTCACCATGCTGAACTATCTGCTGCCGGCAAAGGGCGTGATGCCGATGCATTGTTCGGCCAATGAGGGACCGGACGGCGACACCGCCGTCTTCTTCGGCCTGTCCGGCACCGGCAAGACGACGCTTTCCGCGGATCCGTCGCGTACGCTGATCGGCGACGACGAGCACGGCTGGGGTCCGCACGGCATCTTCAACTTCGAGGGCGGCTGCTACGCCAAGACGATCAGGCTTTCGGCCGAGGCCGAGCCGGAAATCTTCGCCACCACGCAGCGCTTCGGCACGGTGCTGGAGAATGTCGTGCTCGATGCCGGCCGCGCGCCGGATTTCAACGACGGCAGCCTCACCGAAAACACGCGCTGCGCCTACCCGCTGGACTTCATCCCCAACGCCTCGAAGACCGGCCGCGCCGGCCATCCGAAGAACATCATCATGCTGACCGCCGACGCTTTCGGCGTGATGCCGCCGATCGCCAGGCTGACGCCGGCGCAGGCGATGTACCACTTCCTGTCGGGCTATACCGCCAAGGTTGCCGGCACGGAAAAGGGCGTCACCGAACCGGAGGCGACGTTCTCGACCTGCTTCGGCGCCCCGTTCATGCCGCGCCACCCGTCCGAATACGGCAATCTGCTGCGCGAGCTGATCGCCAGCCATGGTGTCGATTGCTGGCTGGTCAACACCGGCTGGACCGGCGGCGCCTACGGCACCGGCCGCCGCATGCCGATCAAGGTGACGCGGGCCCTGCTGGGCGCCGCGCTCGACGGTTCGCTGAAATCGGCCGAGTTCCGCACCGACGCCAATTTCGGCTTCGAGGTGCCGGTCGCGGTTCCGGGCGTCGACGACGCCATTCTCGACCCGCGCTCGACCTGGGCGGACAAGGCCGGTTACGACCGCCAGGCCGCAAAGCTGGTCGGCATGTTCGCCGTCAATTTCGAGAAGTTCGAACGCCATGTCGACGCGACCATCCTCGGCGCCGCGCCGCGGCTGCAGGAAGCGGCCGAATAATCGCTGCCTCTAGAGCAATTCCAGGAAAAGTGTCATCGGTTTTCCGTCCGGAATTGCGTCTAAACAAAGAGATAGAGCGGTTCGCCGTTTCCGTGAAACGGTGAACCGCTCTAGCGTCTGCCCCCAGGGCCCGGTTCACACCGGGCCTTTTCTTTTTGTGGCCATCGCGTCATGAGTGCATGCATGGCGAGCGACGACGACATCATCATAACCGGCGAAGCCGTTATCCACCCGGGCGACCTGCACGAGGATTTCATCCGCTCGTCCGGCCCGGGCGGCCAGAACGTCAACAAGGTGGCAACCGCCGTGCAACTGCGCTTCGACGCGGCGAACGCATCGGGCCTGTCCGAGCGCGTGCGCGAGCGCGCCATCAAGTTTGCCGGCCAGCGCGCCACCAAGGACGGCGTCATCGTCATCGAGGCCGGCCGCTTCCGCACCCAGGAGCAGAACCGCGCCGACGCGCGGGCGCGCCTGACCGCGTTGATCGCCAAGGCGGCCGAGCCGCCGCCGCCGCCGCGCAAGAAGACCAGGCCGTCCAAAGGCGCCGTGGAGCGCCGCCTCAAGAGCAAGGCAGGCCGGTCGACGGTGAAGAAGCTGCGCGGTCGGGTCGAGAACGATTAGAGCAATTCCAGGAAAAGTGAGAGCGGTTTTCCGTCCGGAATTGCGTCAAAACAAAGAGATAGAGTGGTTCGCCGTTTCCCTGAAACGGTGAACCGCTCTGGCACGGTTGAATCGGTTGCTTCCAATTCAGGGTTGCAGATGGCAAGCTCGGGTTGCTGCAACAGCGAGGAGACCAGCAATGGGTATTTTCGATTTCGTCAAAGGCGTCGGCAAGAAGCTCGGGCTTGGCGGCGACGACGAGGCATCGCCAAACGCGGACACGTTGAAGAAGGAGCTCGATTCGCACAGACTGGGCACGGACGGCGTCGAGGTTGCCGTTCAGGGCGATACCGCGGTGCTGAAGGGCACCGTCAAGGATCAGTCGGTCTTCGAGAAAGCGGTGATTGCCGTCGGCAACACGCTCGGCGTCTCCAAGGTGCAGGCGGACGAGCTGAAAGTCGCGCCCGAAGCCGGCAAGGCGGCGGCGCCGGCCAAGGAACCGACGCTCTATACGGTCCAGAAGGGCGATAACCTCTGGAAGATCGCCGAAAAACAGTACGGCAAGGGTAAGGGCGCGAAGAACAACATCATCTTCGAGGCCAACAAGCCGATGCTGACGCATCCCGACAAGATCTATCCCGGCCAGGTGCTGCGCATACCCGACCTCGCCTGAACCGGCGACCGGCTTGCAAGAACAGGAACGGCGGCTTTCGGGTCGCCGTTTCCGTTTGCCGGTGGCATGCTAATGCATGTCGCCCAGAAGTGTGCAGCGGTTCTGGGACAACGACATGCATAAAAACAAAGACCTAAAGCGTGTCGCCTGAATCCGTTTCAGCGCGACACGCTTTAGAGCCGGACGATTTGAGGTCGAAGCGACCAGAAATCATCCGGCTCTAAAGCAAAGAGATAGAGCATGATGTCGTCCGAAAACCGCTTCATACTTTCGGCATCATGCTGTAGCGCGGATAAACCGGATCGACCCATGCTCGTTCTGCCCAAAGGCGTCCGCCATATGCCGGGCTACATCGCCCGCCCCGCCCAGGAGGCGCTGGTCGAGGAGATCCGGCGCGTCGTGCAGGCGGCGCCCCTCTACGTGCCGGCCATGCCGCGCACCGGCAAGGAGATGAGCGTGCGCATGACCAATTGCGGCGCGCTTGGCTGGGTGACCGACAAGGAGCGCGGCTATCGCTACCAGCCGACGCATCCGGTGACCGGCGAGCCCTGGCCGCCGATCCCCGAGGCGCTGCTGAAAATATGGCGCGAAGTCTCGGCCTACCCGCATCCGCCCGAGGCCTGCCTGGTCAACTTCTATGCGGCGGATGCCAAAATGGGCCTGCACCAGGACCGCGACGAGAAGGATTTCGCCGCGCCCGTGGTGTCGGTCTCGCTGGGCGACGACTGCCTGTTCCGGGTCGGCCAGGACAGGCGCGAGGGCGGCACGAAATCGTTCAGGCTGAAGAGCGGAGACGTCGTCGTTCTCGGCGGCGAGGGGCGCCTCGCCTTCCATGGCGTCGACCGCATCTACCCCGCGACGTCGGCCCTCTTGAAGAATGGCGGCCGCATCAACCTGACGCTGCGGCGGGTGACGGAGCCCGGCTGACAATGCCCGCGGCAACGCGATTTTAAGGACAGCCCAGCTACAACCTTGGTTCGAAACCGAGGTCGTTATGGAACCGAATTGGATCAAGACCCGAAGCCTCTTGGACGTGGCCATCGTCACGGTCGTATCGATCATCGCTCTGTGGATGGCCGAGATCTACCTGAGCATGTTGTGGAACCTGAACAGCAAAGGTTTTTCCGAACTTTCGCACAGGCTTCCGTATTGGGACTTCACCAATCTCTGGGCTGGTTCCCGCATGGCCATCGACGGCCATGTTGCTACCCTCTTCGACGTGGACGCCTACCGCGCGGCGCTGCGCGACATGTTCTCGCCCGACCTTCCCAATCAGGAATGGAGCTATCCGCCGAACATCCTTCTGCTCGGCGTTCCGCTTGCGACCCTGCCGATCCTGCCTGCCTACCTGGTCTGGACGATTGGAACCGTTCTGTGCCTGTGGCTGGCTATCCGGCCGCTGAAGCTCGGAGCGGCCCTGGAACTGGCGATTGTCTTGAGTCCGGCCGTTATCTGGAACTCGGTATTCGGCCAGAACGGCGCGCTGACGACTGCCCTGTTGATTGGAGGCCTCGCTGTGGTGCCAAAGCGCCCGCTGTTGGCCGGGGTTCTGTTCGGCCTGCTGACGATAAAGCCGCATCTCGGCATTCTCGTGCCTTTCTGCCTGCTCGCCAGCGGCAATTGGCGAGCCATTCTCGCGGCCATCGGGACCGCCGCCCTGATCGCCGTCGCCACCGGCCTGTTCTTTGGCTTCGACGTCTGGCGGCTGTTCCTGACCGAGACCCGTCCCTTGATGACGTCGATCATGGAGGCGCCTTATCCGCAGCCCTATCACTACCATGCGATCACGGTGTTTTTCACGGCAAGGGCAATCGGCCTTGGCCTGACCGCTGCCTATGGCGTGCAAGCGGTCGCGGCCGTTGCCTCCATTGCCGCGGCGGTCTGGCTCTGGAGGCCGGGGCGCCTGGTTTCGCATCAGGAACGCGTGGCGCTTACCGCTGTCCTTGCAATCCTCGCCACGCCCTACGGCTACACCTACGACACGATCGGTGTGGCCGTGGCGGTAGCGATGCTCGCCACAATGACGTCAAGGCCACCTCGGCTGATCCTGGCGATTTGCTGGCTCTGGCCTTTCCTCGTGCATGTGTTCGCGCATCGTGGATATTGCATCGGCGTCCTGATTCCACTGTTCCTCGCCGCGTGGATGCTGCTTTCGATATGGACGACAGGCCGCAAGACCGAACTCTCCGGGGAGCCGTCCCTGGCGTAGGGTTCAAGGCTACGCTGCGGTTCACTCCGCCTGGCCGATTCCAGCGCTGCGCAGCAGCACCTGCACCTCATCGTCTTCGGCAATCGGCTGGTAGTTTCGCATGAAGTTGACGTAATCCTGCCGCCGCGAAAGCTCCGCGGTCCAGTCCTTGTCGGCTTTCTGAACGACTATCACGGTAGGCCGCTTGGTTTGGAGTTCGGCGAGCTTATCGTCGATGTAACGATCCGCGACCTGTCGGTAATGATCCGCGGCGGCCTTGTTGCCGTTCCGGGCCTCGATCACCGAAAAATAGAGCGCATATCCGCCAAGCCAGTCGCTGCAATAGCTCGAGGCCCATCGCCCGCCAAGCATGCGTGCCAGCGGATGGCCCGCCGCAATATCGGAACCGACAAGCGCGATGGTCGGCTGCCGAACCGCGGACTTGATCTTGGCGACAAGCTCGGCATCTGGTTTCAGCGTTCCCATGAATGGGATGGCGGCGGCTATGGTGATGGCGGCCAGCAGCACCTTGTGCCCCAGTTCCACCGGCGGGCCTGGCGACTTGTATGTCGTCGGGTCGACTTGTGACGTCCTCAAGAGGAGCGCCGCCAGAATCAGGCTGAACGCCGGAAAAGCATGATAGGACCAGCCCTTGGCCTGGTAGATCAGCGGCACGGTCGCGGCCAGCGAAGCGAGCGTGAACACCATGACCAGCGGCGACAACGGCAATCCCGGCCGAAGGAAGCGCAGCATCACGAGCGCGATCACATAGACCGGCACATAGGTCGTCAGCAGCGCCCGCATGTTCTCTATCCGCATATAGGTGTCGGCCAGCATCGGATAGATGACGCTCAGGAATTCCGGATAGAAATGCTGCACGGCAACGACATAGGCGGCGCAAACCAGGCCGATCACCCAGTATTCCATGGCGAGAAGCGTCCGGATCGACCGGCGATTCCAGGCCGCATAAAGCGCTGGAACAAGCACGACCACCGCGTAATAGGGCTTCACCAGAACCAGTACGCTGCCGCCAAGCCCGGCAAGAACCGCCGTCCAAAGACTTGGTACGCGTCCTTCGATCGGCGCCGCGCGCCACGCCGTCAGCACCAGCAACGGCAAAAATAGCGCTATCCCCAATTGCTCGCGCTGGGTGAAAGCATTGCCCGGGAAAATCACCAGCAGGGCCAGGAACAGAGGCAACATCGGAAACAGCGCGCGGTTCTCGGCAAATCCGGCCCGCCTGGCGATCAGCGCGGCAAGACCTAACCCTGCCAGGCAGATCGCATAGCTGTAGACGTGAACCGAGATTTCCGGTGGCACGCCCAGCTGATGCGCAAGCGCTACGGCCGGCATGAACATCCATGGCGTGAACGGCGGGTTGGTTTCGATCAGATCGACATACAGCCGATCTCCGGCGAGCATTCGCTCGCACATGGTAATTATCCAACTGGTGTCTGTTATGACGCCCCATCGGGTCTGCCAGGCCACGGCCACCGCGAGGACCGCTATGAGCGACACAAATGTCCAAAGCCGTTTTTTCAAGACGGACGCTGCGGCCGATTCCTCAACGAAACGGTCCTGAAGCATGCTCATTCCGAGCAACTCCCTGGTCTGGCGAGGGCTCTTGCGAAAACCCAGTGGCGGAGCACCACATAATTGACGAGCGGGACGAGCAGGCTGGTCAGCGCGATGGGAACCTGTACCGGCAGGCCGAGCCATTGCGACAGTACGGCAGGGAGCGCAAAGGACGTCGCCAGGCCGGCCAGTGTCAGAACCGCGAAGCGCGGCACTTCGAAACGGTGCGCTCCGCGGGAAACAAACGTGAAATACTTGTGTCCGGCATAGGAGAAGACCGCGGCAAGCCCATAGGCGAGCACCGAGCCCATGGCCGGGTTCAAAGGCATGGCCGCGGCCGCCGAAAAGCTGGCCGCCAGCAAGGCGTATATCAGCGTCGCTCCGATGCCGATCACCAGGAACCGGCCCGGTCGACCGCCCGCTCGCAACTCAGACACGGCCGCTGCAGACATACTGCGCTCCAAGCGGCGCCCGCGAGAACCAGCCTTCGGCCTTGCGCGCAACGGGGTTGGCGAAAGGAAGCAGCAGGAAATGCCTGCCGTCGATCTCGCCGAGCCCGGCGGCCTTCAACAGTCGGCCGGCTTTGCGCCTGCTGATCAGCACGGCGTCCTCGTCGAAGGGACAACGAAGCACCGCCAGCCGGGTCAAGGGATTGAAGGGATTATGTTCGATGATGCAGACGGCGCCGCCTGGCCGCACGACACGCCGCATCTCGGCGAAAAAGCCGGCCCATTGCTGCGGCGGCACGTGATGGACGACACAGACGGCAAATGCCAGGTCGAAGCTGCCATCCGAATAGGGCAATAGCGGACCGGGATAGGTCCTGTAGGCGACCCATGGGTTTTCGTCACGGGCGCGAGCCACGGATTCCGCTGATATGTCGCAACCGTCCAAGGTCGAGAAAAGCGGTCGCACATAGGGATGCAGCGCTCCGACGCCGCAGCCGACATCGAGCGCCCGAACACCGGCCGGATGCTTGGCGAGACCGCGCTCGGCAATGAGCCGGGCCAGGGGTTCGACCTTGGCTTGCAGGAAGAAGTCGTGCTTCAGGCCGGAGAAGCTGATCGAGTCGTCGACGGTCCTGTTGTAGCTAGACCGGTATTGATCGAAGAGCGCCACCATCAGCCGAATCTTCTGTCGCGCGTCGACGGTGACGCCGTTGGCTGGCTTCGGCTTTCGGCGGCCGCCTTCACGGCTTCCTCAAAGCCAGTCAGGCGATCGACCACATAAAGCGGTCTCCGCTTCACCTCAGCGTGGATGCCGCCGACATAGAGGCCGATGATGCCGGTCATGAAGAGATTGATGCCGGACAGAAAGGAAATGATCATGACCGTCGATGTCCAGCCATGGACCACGCCGCTGGCAAACAGCCAGGAAAACAGGGCATAGACGCCAAGCAGCGCGGCAAAGCAAGAAATGGCTAGGCCCGACCACAGCGCCAGCCGCAAAGGCTTGTCGGAAAAGCTGATGACGCCATGGACCGCCAGCCGCAGCATTTTCCAGAACGGATATTTGGTTTCGCCGGCCGCCCGCTCTGGTCGCTCGAACGACACCGCCGTTTGCTTGAAACCCATCCAGCCGAACATGCCGCGCACGAAGCGGTCGCGCTCGGGCATCTGCTTGAATGTCTCCAGAGCCTTTCTTCCCACGAGCCGGAAATCGCCGACGTCGCGTGGGATGGTCACCGAGGTCATCTGTTCGAGGGCGCGGTAGAAGAGGCTGGCGCTCGCACGCTTGAACAGCGTTTCACCCTCGCGTTTGGTGCGGCGGGCATAGACGATCTCATAGCCTTCCTTCCATTTGGCGATGAGGTCGAGCACCACTTCAGGCGGATCCTGCAAGTCCGCATCCATGACGACCACGGCATCGCCGGCAGCCGCGTCCATGCCGGCGGTGATGGCGATCTGGTGGCCGAAATTGCGCGACAGTTCGATCAGCCGGAGGCGTGGATCCGAGGCGGCCATGCCGCGCAGGAAGATGACGCTTGTGTCCCGGCTGCCGTCGTCGACGAAGATAGCCTCGGCGCTGGCGTCGAGCTTGTCGAGCAGCGCTGTAATACGCCGGACGAGCAGCGGCAGCACCGCCTCTTCGTTGAAGATCGGAATGACCAGGGAATAGACCGGGGCTTCGCCCGCGGCATTGCTCGCGTTGATCACCTGTTGCTCCCAACCCCGCCGGAGTTGGGCACAACCTATTTGGGATTGCCTAAGGTGCCGTTAACCGGATGGTCACAGCTTCCTCAGCGCCACTTCCTCGATCAGGTGGTTGGTGCCCTTGCGCAGGATGAGATCGGCCCGCGCCCTGGTCGGCAGGATGTTCTCGCGCAGGTTCTTGAGGTTGATGTTGGCCCAGAGTCCCTCGGCTATGGCCCGCGCGGCATCCTCGGAGAGTTGCGAATAGCGGTGGAAGAAGGAGTCCGGATTGCGGAAGGCGGTCTCGCGCAGCCGCATGAAGCGCTGGATGTACCATTGATGGATCAGCTTCTCGTCGGCATCGATATAGATGGCGAAGTCGAAGAAGTCGGACAGGAACGGCACGATCTTGCCGTCTTTCGGCAGCTTGCCGGGCTGCAGCACGTTGATGCCTTCGAAGATCAATATGTCGGGACGGTCGATGGTGACGAACTCGCCGGGGATGACGTCGTAGGTCAGGTGCGAATAGACCGGCGCGCGGACACTGCTTTGCGCCGACTTCATGCCGGACAGGAACCTGAGCAGCGCGCCGACGTCGTAGCTCTCGGGGAACCCCTTGCGCTCCATCAGGTTCTCGCGGCGCAGGATCTCATTGGGCAACAGGAAGCCGTCGGTGGTGATGAGGTCGACCTTCGGGCTTGACGGCCAGCGTGCCAGAAGCTCCTTCAGCACGCGCGCCGTGGTCGACTTGCCGACTGCGACCGAGCCGGCAATGCCGATGATGAAAGGCGTCTTGACGACATCCTGCGCGTTGAAGAAAGCCTGGCGCTGCCGGAACAGAAGCTGGCTTGCCTCGACATGGGCCGAGAGCAGCCGCGACAGCGACAGATAGATGCGCTTGACCTCTTGGAGGTCGACCGGATCGTTGAGCGAGCGCAGCCGATCGATCTCGTCCTCGGTCAGCGTCAGCGGCGTATCGGCGCGGAACTGCGACCATTGCTCGGCGGAGAAGAATCGGTAGGGGGAATATTTCTCGGTAGGAGCAAGCTGGTCCATCGAGTCTCCTGCCCTCCTAGAGCATGACGCCGGAAAGTGGGAAGCGGTTTTCGGGCGACATCATGCTCTATCCGTCTCTTTCAACCCTTTGACCGGGCTGCCTTTTCGGCGATGCCCGAACGGCCGGTGCGGCCTTCGAGCTCCTTGAGCACGTCGTCCAGGGGAACCCCTGCGATGCCGAGGACGACCAGCCAATGATATATAAGATCGGCGCTTTCCGAAACGAGGGTTTTCTTGTCCCCCTTGATGGCGGCAATTACCGTCTCGACCGCCTCCTCGCCGAGTTTCTGCGCCGCCATGTCCATGCCCTTGGCGAACAGCTTCGCCGTCCACGAGTCCGGATCGCCGGAATGGGCGCGCTGATCGATGATCGTTTCAAGCTCGGCGAGCGAAAAGTCTGCCATGACAGTCATCTATCTACTTGTTTAAGCATGATCTTTTCCGAAAACCGGGCCCCCGCTTTTCGGGATCATGCTTTAAGCCCGATGAGCCGCCGAGTCCAGCCGCATCGGCAGGCCGGCTCTGGCCATATGCGCCTTGGCCTCGGCGATCGTGTAGGTGCCGAAATGGAAGATCGAGGCGGCAAGCACGGCACCGGCATGGCCGTCGCGGATGCCTTCGACCAGATGATCGAGCGTTCCGACGCCGCCCGATGCGATCACCGGCACGCGCACCGCGTCGGCGATCGCGCGTGTCAGCGCAATGTCGTAGCCGGCCTTGGTGCCGTCGCGGTCCATCGAGGTGAGCAGGATCTCGCCGGCGCCGCGCTCGACCATGCGTCTGGCGAAGTCGACCGCGTCGACGCCCGTCTTCTCGCGTCCGCCATGGGTGAAGATCTCCCAGCGGTCGGCCTCGCCTTGCGCGGACACCTTCTTGGCGTCGATCGCCACGACGATGCACTGGTTGCCGAACTTGTCGGCGGCCTCCGCGACGAAATCCGGGTTCATCACCGCTGCCGTGTTGATCGATACCTTGTCGGCGCCGGCCAGGAGCAGCTTGCGGATGTCGGCCACCTGGCGCACGCCGCCACCGACGGTGAGCGGCATGAAGCATTGCTCGGCCGTCCTGGCGACCACGTCGAAGATCGTCTCGCGGTTGTCCGACGATGCGGTGATGTCGAGGAAGCAGAGCTCGTCGGCTCCCGCCGCGTCATAGGCCTTGGCGGCTTCGACCGGATCGCCGGCATCGACGAGGTCGACGAAATTGACGCCCTTGACCACGCGGCCGTTCTTGACGTCCAGGCAAGGGATGACGCGGGCCTTGAGCATCACTTGCCTTCCAGGGTCGAGAGCAGGTCGACCACCAGCTCGCCGACCAGCGGCGGCACGTCGCCTTTGGGGTCGAAGGCCGGATCGTAGGCCGAAATGGTCAGCCCGGCGATGCTGAGCGGGCCGGCGAGGCCGCACATCGCGGTGCGCACCTGGTCGGGCGCCGGGCCGCCGGGCGTGGTGTAGCGGTTGGCTTGCAGCTTCTCGGGGTCGTGCACGTCGAGGTCGACATGCATGTGGACTTGCCGTGCGCCGTCTGCCTTCAGCCTTTGCGCCGCGCTCTTCCAGTCCGGACACTCGGTTCGGATGATCGGCAGCTTTTCCAGCAGCTCCTTCTCGGCGCTGTCGAGGTCGCGCGCATTGACCAGAACGCAGCGCGACGGATCGACCGGCTTGAAGCCGGGGATCTGGTTCGCCATCGGCCGCCAGCAGAGGCCGAGCACGGTGGCCAGCGCCATGCCGTCGAGGAAGCCGGTGGTGGAAGTCTCCGGCGTGTTGAGGTCGCCGTGCTGGTCGGCCCAGATGATGGCATCGGCGCCCGCGCCGGCCACGGCGCCGGCGCTGGTCAGGCAGTTGCCGGCCAGCACGATCGGAAACCGCTTCTTGTCCAGCGCGATGCGGACCTCGCCCGAAACGGCGTTGCAGACGGCAAAGCCGGTGCCGATCTCGCGCTCCTCTCCATCCTCGACCACCTTGCCGATGTCGTACACCTCGACATCGTGGCCGGCGAGCTTCAGCGCCTCGGCCAGTCCGCCCGAGATCAGCGCGTCCGGGCCCTGGCCGCAGCCGCCATGGAAATGGCCGCTGTCATAGGATGCCAGGATGATCGAAATATTCACGGTCTTGCCTCCGCCCTCTCGCCGCGCAGGATCGCCAGCGCCTCGGCCGGGTCGATACGCCCGTCATATAGGGCGCGGCCGGAGATCGCGCCTTCGAGTTTTTGCGCATCGGGCATGGTCATGCGCACGATGTCGGCAATCGAGGCGAGGCCGCCGGACGCGATCACCGGAATGGACACCGCCTCGGCGAGGCTGATCGTCGAATCCCAGTTGATGCCGGAAAGCACGCCGTCGCGGTCGATGTCGGTGTAGATGATGGCCGCCACGCCCGCGCCTTCGAATTTCTTCGCCAGCTCGATGACGCCGAGCTCGGAAGCCTCGGCCCAGCCTTCGACCGCCACCTTGCCGCCCTTGGCGTCGATGCCGACAGCGACCTTGCCCGGGAAAGCCTTGCAGGCTTGCTTGACCAGCCCCGGCTCGCGCACCGCGACCGTGCCCAGGATGACGCGGGCCAGGCCGCGATCCAGCCAATCCTCGATCTGCGGCAAGGTGCGGATGCCGCCGCCAAGCTGCACCGGATTTTTCGTGGCCTTGAGGATGGCGCCGACCGCGGCGCTGTTGACGCTCTGGCCCTTGAAGGCGCCGTTGAGGTCGACGACATGCAGCCACTCGAAGCCCTGCTCCTCGAAGGCCTTGGCCTGCGCGGCGGGGTCGTCATTGTAGATGGTGGCGGTGGCCATGTCGCCGTGTTTCAGGCGCACGCATTGGCCGTCCTTGAGGTCTATTGCCGGAAACAGGATCACGCTCAGGCGCCCTCGACGATGACGAAATGTCCAGTTGAAGCGGCGAGCCGGAATTTCGAGGCTTCCTGGTATTCGGGCGACTCATAGCAAGCGAGCGCTGTCTCATAGGACTCGAATTCCACCACCACATGGCGGTTCCCCGTCGGCCCCTCCGGACTGGTGTACCGACCGGCCCGGACCGGGAACTTCGCGCCATATTTGGCGAAGGCCCTCGCATTGGCTTCGATGTATTGCCTGTAGACTTCGGGATCGTGAACATCGATCAGCGCGATCCAATAGCCCTTCTTGGCTGTCATCAGGGCCTCCATTTCAGGAAATTGGTGATCAGCGCCAGGCCGAGCGCCTGGCTCTTCTCGGGATGGAACTGCGTGCCGGCAAGGTTGTCGCGGGCCACGGCCGCCGTCACTGCGCCGCCATAGTCTGCAGTCGCCAGGGTCTCGGCAGGGTTCGTTGCTTCCAGATGATAGGAATGGACGAAATAAGCATGCAGCCCCTTCGGGCCGGTCTCGATGCCGGAAAACAGCGGATGCCGGCGCGTGAGCTCGATCGTGTTCCAGCCGATCTGCGGGATCTTCAGCGCCGGATCAGACGGCGTGATCTCCTTGACGTCGCCCGCGATCCAGCCGAACCCTTGGGTGACGGTCTTCTCCAGCCCGCGTTCCGACATCAGCTGCATGCCGACGCAGATACCGAGAAACGGCCGCCCCTTGGCAATGGCGACTTCCTCTACCGCCTCCCACATGCCTGACACCGCGCGCAGGCCGGCGGCGCAGTCGGCATAGGCGCCGACTCCCGGCAGCACGATGCGATCGGCGGAACGCACACGCTCGGCGTCGGCCGTAAGCTCGATCGTTGCGGCAAGGCCCGCCTCATGCGCGGCGCGCTCGAAGGCCTTGGTGGCCGAGCGCAGATTGCCCGAGCCGTAGTCGATGATCGCTACCCGCATGTCAGGGCCTTCCGGGCGTGTGGGTCAGTCCCAGCGCCATGCCGGTTTGCGGCGGACGTGCCAGCGACGCATCCGGCACGATGCGCGGCATGGCTGCCTTCTCCTCGCCGTCGTCGCCGATTTCCAGCGCATGGCGCATCTCGGCATCGTCGAGATTGTCGGCCTCGACCACGCCCCATTCGCGCCAGCCGCGCCGGCGCAGAGCCGCGATGCGCAGCCCCCGGCCTTCGAAGCCGACATAGAGCGAGACCAGCAGCGAAAGCATCGATCCGGCCCATTCGAGCCCCAGCCTCTGACCGGCCACCGACAGGATCGCCATGACGACGAAGGTCAGTGCCGCCTCGATCCACAGCCGGTGCCAGGCAAGCCAGAGCGGCGCGACCAGGAAACCCAGCCAGGTGAAGCTGTCGCGCACGAGACTTGCGTCCTCGGCTTTGTTGCCGGCCGGCGGCTGCATCACGACATAGATCGCCATAGGGCTATCCTTTCAGGGACCCCTTGGTGGAAGGCACCGCGTCGGGCTGGCGCGGGTCGGGCTCCAGCGCCGCGCGCAGCACGCGCGCCACCGCTTTGAAGCAGGTTTCGGCGATATGATGGTTGTTGGCGCCGTAATGGTTGGTCACATGCAGCGTGATGCCGGCATTCTGCGCCAGCGCCTGGAAGAACTCGCGCACCAGCTCGGTGTCGAACGTGCCGATCTTCGGCGACGAGAAGGCGACGTTCCAGACCAGGAAAGGTCGGCCGGAGACGTCGATCGCAGCCCTGGTCAGCGTCTCGTCCATGGCAAGCTCGATCGAGGCATAGCGCATGATGCCGCGCCGCTCGCCCAGCGCCTTGCTCAGCGCCTGGCCGATCGCGATGCCGGTATCCTCGACCGTGTGGTGGTCGTCGATATGCAGGTCGCCCTTGGCCTTGATCGTCATGTCGATCAGCGAATGCCGCGACAGCTGGTCGAGCATATGGTCGAAGAAGCCGACGCCGGTCGAAATGTCGGCTTTGCCCTTGCCGTCGACATGGACGGAAACCGAAATCTCGGTTTCCCTGGTCTTGCGGCTGACTTCGGCGGAACGCGTCATCGCTTTGTCCTTATTGCCCTGCACGGAAGCTCCGGGGCTTGAAAACGAAAGCCTTCTATCAGCATGATCCGGCGATTGCCAGTTGCCATTCCGGCGGCAATCCGCCTTGCCGGAAGCGGTTTGCAATCGTTGGCCATGTGCATACATATGGCCGATCAAACTCACTCGTACCGCGCCAATCGCCTTCAAGGGATAGCGCGTATCGGAGCAACATATGTCGAATGAACTGACCATGCACGCCACGACCATCGTCAGCGTGCGCAAGGGCAACAAGGTCGTGATCGCCGGCGACGGTCAGGTCAGCCTTGGCCAGACGATCATGAAGGGCAACGCCCGCAAGGTGCGCCGCATCGGCAAGGGCGGCAGCGTCATTGCCGGCTTCGCCGGCGCCACCGCGGACGCTTTCACCTTGCTCGAGCGGCTCGAAGCCAAGCTCGAACAATATCCCGACCAGCTGACGCGCGCCTGCGTCGAGCTCGCCAAGGACTGGCGCACCGACCGCTACCTGCGCCGCCTCGAAGCGATGATGCTGGTCGCCGACAAGTCGGTCTCGCTGGCGCTGACCGGCAATGGCGATGTGCTGGAGCCCGAACATGGCATCATGGCCATCGGCTCCGGCGGCAATTATGCGCTGGCAGCGGCCCGCGCGCTGATCGACACCGACATGGATGCCGAGGCGATCGCCCGCAAGGCGATGCAGATCGCGTCCGATATCTGCGTCTACACCAACAACAACTTCGTCGTCGAAACGCTCGATGCCGCCTGATGCAGCTGGCCATGATCCCAAAAAGTGGGAACCCGGTTTTTGGAAGAGATCATGGCCGAACAAGAACACAGCTATGATTTTCGGCCGGTCACGGTTAAGGACCTGCCGATGATCGCGGGCTGGCTCAAAGAGCCGCATATGGCCGAATGGTGGGGCAATCCGGAGAAGGAAGTCGCCGAAATCCGCGAGCATATCGGTTCGGTCTCGGTGGAGCCGCTGATCGTCGAGCTCGACGGCAGGCCGATCGCCTACCTGCAAAGCTACGATCCGCATATGGAGGACGACCATCCTTATGCCGACCAGCCGTTCGGCACGCTGGGCATAGACCTGTCGATCGGGCCGCCGGAACTGGTCGGCATCGGCCATGGCTCGGCCATTGTGCGTCAGTTCGTCGAGGAGCTTTTCGAGGAAGGCGCGCCGCGCGTCATCATCGATCCGCATCCCGGCAATGCCCGCGCCATCCGTGCCTATGAGAAGGCCGGCTTCAGGCCGATCGGCCGCAGGCATTCGCAATATGGGGACGTCGTGCTGATGGCCGTCGATGCGGCCGAGGACGACGAAATTCTGGGGGACTGACCGAATGACCGCATCCGGAGAGGACAAGACGCTTTCGGCCTATGAAGACAGCTGGCGCATGGGCCTGCTGCTCGTGCTCGCTTTGGTCGTCTTCCAGGCAGGCGCCTTATACGGCATGGGCCATCCGCCGATCTGCACCTGCGGCTATGTCAAGCTCTGGCACGGCGTGGTCAACAGCTCGGAGAATTCCCAGCACATCGCCGACTGGTACACCTTCTCGCACGTCATCCACGGCTTCCTGTTCTATGCGCTGGCCTGGGCGCTTTTCCCGCGTTCGCCGGTCGGGCTGAGGCTCGCCTTCGCGGTCCTCATCGAAGGCGGCTGGGAGCTCCTGGAAAACAGTCCCTTCATCATCGACCGCTACCGCGCCGGCACCATCTCGCTCAACTATTACGGCGACTCGATCATCAACTCGGTGTCCGACACGCTGTTCATGGTGCTGGGATTTGTCATGGCGCGAAAGCTACCTATATCGGTGATCGTGGCCCTGGCGCTCATTTTCGAACTCGGCACGGGCTACATCATCCGGGACAATCTGACGCTCAACGTGATCATGCTGCTGCATCCGTTCGAGTCCATCAAGCAGTGGCAAAGTGGAATTTGAGTATGACCACCTTTTCTCCTCGCGAAATCGTTTCGGAACTCGACCGCTTCATCATCGGCCAGAAGGACGCCAAGCGCGCCGTGGCGATTGCCTTGCGCAACCGCTGGCGCCGCCAGCAGCTGGAAGGCCAGATGCGCGAAGAGGTGATGCCGAAGAACATCCTGATGATCGGCCCGACCGGCGTCGGCAAGACCGAGATCTCGCGCCGCCTGGCGCGGCTCGCCGGCGCCCCCTTCGTCAAGGTCGAGGCGACCAAGTTCACCGAGGTCGGCTATGTCGGCCGCGACGTCGAGCAGATCGTGCGCGACCTCGTCGAGGTTGCCATCGGCCTGGCGCGCGAAAAGATGCGCGGGGACGTCAGCGCGCGCGCCCAGATCAATGCCGAGGAGCGCGTGCTGGAAGCGCTTGTCGGCAAGACGGCGAGCCCGGCCACGCGCGATAGTTTCCGCAAGAAGCTGCGCGACGGCGAGCTCGACGACAAGGAGATCGAGATCGAGGTGGCCGACACCGGCACCGGCGGCATGCCCGGCTTCGAGATTCCCGGCATGCCCGGCGCCAATGTCGGCGTGCTCAACATCAACGACATGCTGTCGAAGGCGATGGGCGGCCGCAAGACCAAGACCCGCAAGACGACGGTGCGCGATTCCTACGCGCTGTTGGTCAACGACGAGTCCGACAAGCTGCTCGACCAGGACGAGGTGGTGCGCAGGGCGCTGGAATCGGCCGAGAATGACGGCATCGTCTTCCTCGACGAGATCGACAAGATCGCGGCCAGGAGCGACATTTCGGGCGGTCCGTCGCGCGAAGGCGTGCAGCGCGACCTGCTGCCGCTGGTCGAGGGCACGACTGTCGCGACCAAATATGGGCCGATAAAAACCGACCATATCCTGTTCATCGCCTCGGGCGCGTTCCACGTCTCCAAGCCGTCGGACCTGCTGCCCGAACTGCAGGGCCGCCTGCCGATCCGCGTCGAGCTGCGCGCGCTGGAGAAGTCCGATTTCGTCCGCATCCTCACCGAGACGGAGGCGAGCCTGATCAAGCAGTATATCGCGCTGATGAAGACCGAAGGCGTCGAGCTGACATTTACGGACGACGCCATCGATTCGCTCGCCGGCATCGCCGTCGACCTCAACGCCAGCGTCGAGAATATCGGCGCGCGGCGCCTGCAGACGGTGATGGAACGCGTGCTGGACGAGATTTCCTACGACGCGCCGGACCGCAACGGCACCGCCGTGACCATCGACGCCGCCTATGTCGAGAAGCATGTCGGCGACCTGTCGCGCAACACCGACCTGTCGCGGTTCATCCTTTGAGATTCGATTTCGGGCCGGCTTGACTGCCGGCCCGAATTTTCTGGCCCACCAACCAAAGTGTGGCCAAATGGAAGCATCGGGCCACCATTCTTGGCGGCAGGCTTAAGCCCTCTCTCGACTCTCCGGTGCGCTTTACCTAGTTTGCCGCGGATTCAAAGGCGGCGGCGCATGAAGAAACTGATTGTCCTTGTTCTAGGCCTGGCGTTGGCATCGATTGTGGCGACGGCGAATGCCGCGACCATGGTGCCGTCGGGAAACCGCAACAGCGTGCAACCCGACATTCCTGGCGCGTCCAGCCGGCGCACCCAGGCGACCAACACCACCTTCCAGGCCAAGTACCGCAAGGTCTATGCGCTGCTGCAGAACGACGCCGACCTTCGCGCCAAGATCAGGAAGGCGGCGGCGGCCTACGGCATCGACCCCATGCATATCGTCGGCGCCATCGTCGGCGAGCATACCTACAATGTCGACGCCTATGACCGGTTGCAGACCTATTACGTCAAGGCGATCTCCTACCTGTCGAGCAAGCTCACCTTTGCCTATGACGGCGAGGACGTCAGCGATTTCATCCAGCGGCCGGAATTCAAGAAATGCGACGGCATGCACGACAGCTACGATCTGTGGGAATGCCGCGAGCAGGTGTGGAACCACGCTTTCCGCGGCAAGACCGTCGGCGGCGAGGATTTCCCCAACGACCGCTTCGGCGCCACCTTCTTCCAGCCTTACTATGCTGGCCAGACCTTCGGTCTCGGCCAGCTCAACCCGCTGACGGCGCTGCAGATGAGCGACCTCGTGCACAAGGTCTCCGGCCTGCCCGAGCTCGACGTCAGCGATCCCAACGCGGTCTACAAGACCATCATGGATCCAGACCTCACGCTGCCCTACGTCGCCGCGACCATCAGGAAGTCGATCGACGCCTATCGCAGCATTGCCGGCTTCGACATTTCGAAAAATCCGGGCCTGACCGCCACGCTCTACAACGTCGGCAATCCCGAACAGCGCGCCTATGCGCTGAAGGCGGAGAACGACAAGCGCCGCGCCGAAGGCGAACCGGAAAAGCTGCCCGAGGAGAACTATTACGGCTGGCTGGTCAACGACAAGCTGGATGAGCTGAAGACGCTGTTTTAGGGCGCTGAGGTTGACGGCGGATCACGCGGGGATTGATTGGCGAGCGTTTGCGCTGCCCCTCATTGTCCTGCCGGGCATTTCTCCCCGTGAACGGGGAGAAAGAAGCTGTGTCAACGCTTTCGCCAAACTCGAGCGTTGCGAAATGGGCGCCGACGGCCGCTAAAGTCCCCTTCTCCCCGTTCACGGGGAGAAGATGCCGGCAGGCAGATGAGGGGCGGCGCCAACGTTTGTAATTAAGCCCGACAGCCTCACGCCGCCAGCAGCGATTTCAGCTTGACTGCCTGCGAGCCGAGCGCCTCGGGTGCCGGGCTGGCCCGCTTGGCGATCAGCATCTCCGCCAGGCGGATGTCACGCGCCACGGCATTGCCGGGCCCGATGCCGCTGGCGGCCACAAGCCTGTCGTTCTCGGCGAGATGGAACAGGATGAAGGCGCCGTCGTCGAGGTCGCGCCGCACGATTGAGCGGCCCTCGTCCGAAAGCCCGGCGATCTGCAGCGTCAGCCCGTATTGATCCGACCAGAACCACGGCACGGCGGCATGCGCCTCATTAGCGCCGAGCATATTGTTCGCGGCGAGCGCGCCCTGCTCCTGTGCGTTGCGCCAGGCTTCGAGGCGGACGCGCCGTCCACCATAGATGGCGAGCGGGAACGAGCAGCAATCGCCGGCGGCGAAGATATCCGGATCGGCCGTCTGCAGCCGCTCGTCGACGGCGATGCCGTTGTCGATTGTGAGCCCCGCTTCGGCGGCAAGCCCCGTCACCGGTATGGCGCCGATACCGATGACCGCCAGATCGGCCACGATCTTCTGCCCGTCGGCCAGCGTGATGCCGACCTCGGCGCCATCATCGGCTATCGTCGCGATGCCCTGGCCGGCGCGGATCGAAACGCCCTCGGCCTCATGCGCCTTGTGGATGATCTCGGCGATCTCGGCCGGCACGCCGCGCATCAGGATGCGCGGCTGCGCCTCGATGACCGTGACCGTGGCGCCGAGCCTGCGCGCCGCGGCGGCAAGCTCCAGGCCGATGAAGCCGCCGCCGATGATGGCGACGCGATTTCCGGCGCTGAGATGGGCGCGGATGGCCAGCGCGTCGTTGAAGGTCCTCAGATAAACGCAGCGTGGCCCGATACCCGGCATCGGCAGCTTGCGCGGCACCGATCCGGTCGCCAGCAGCAGCTTGCCGTAGGAAAGGGAAGATCCGTCCGACAGGCGCACGACATGCGCGGCACGGTCGATCGCAACGGCGCGGACGGAATGGATGTGACGGATCGAGCGTTCGGCGAAAAGCTCGTCGGTGGCGATCGCCTTGATGGCCGGGGCCTCGCCGGTCATGGCTTCCTTCGACAGCGGCGGCCGCTCATAGGGCAAATGCGGCTCGTCGCCGACCAGCGTCACCGGCCCTTCATAACCGAGATCGCGCAGCGCAAGCGCGGCGCGCCCGCCGCATTCGCCGGCGCCGATGATCACCATTCCTCTCGTCATCCCCGCCTGCATGGCTCTCACCCGACTTGAATGAGGACCTTGCCGGCGTCGACCTTGACCGGATAGGTCTTCAGGTTGACGCAGGCCGGCGCGCCGCGCGCCGCACCGGTCTTGTAGTTGAAGCGGCCATTATGCTTCGGGCACTCGATGATGTCGTCCATCACCAGCCCGTCGGCCAGATGCACCTTCTCATGCGTGCACAGCCCTTCGGTCGCGAAATATTCATCGTCCGGGCTGCGATAGATGGCGAAGCTACGGCCAGCATGGTCGAACCGCATCACGTCTTCTTCGTCGATGTCTCCGGCCGCGCAGGCCTCGACCCAGTCGCTCATCTCGTCCTCCCGCGAAATCCTGAATTTTCGTGAGCCTCATTCCGCGGCGGCGGCCATCGGAATGTCGTTATGCAGTTCCTCGCGATAGGGCCGCGCCGTCGGCGGCAGCTCGCGCTTGATGAAATAGTCCTCGTTGCGCAGCTGGCGCAGGAACGCCGGGATCATTTCGCGGTAGCCGGCCAGGATCGACGGCGTCGGCGCCGGCAGGTCGTGCTTGATCATGTCATGCAGCTTAGGCAGCGCGTGATAGGGCACCATCGGGAACATGTGGTGCTCCACATGGTAGTTCATGTTCCAGTAGATGAAGCGGCTGATCGGGTTCATTAGCACGGTGCGGCTGTTCAGGCGGTGGTCGATGACATTGTCGGCGAGGCCGCCATGCTGCAGCAGGCCGGTCATGACATGATGCCAGGCGCCGTAGAGGCGGGGCAGGCCGACAAGCATCAGCGGCAGCCATGAATGCAAATAGAGCGCCAGCGCGATGGTCGCGATGTAGATGGCGAGCCAGATACGGGCCACGCGGATCGCCTTCGGCTGCTCCTGCTCCGGAATGAAGGTCTTTTCGGCGGCACTGACGACGCCGGCGGCATTGCGCGCCATGTCGGTCATCGCATGCCAGGCGTCGAGGATGCCGAAGAAATTCAGGACCACGCGCAAAAGGTCCGGCGGCCGCATGACGGCGATCTCCGGGTCGCGGCCGACGATGATGGTGTCGGTATGGTGGCGCGTGTGGCTCCAGCGCCAGGTCACCGGATTGCGCATGATCATGAAGCAGGCGAGCTGGTAGACGGCATCGTTCATCCACTGCGTGCGGAAGGCCGTGCCGTGGCCGCATTCGTGCCAGCGGGAATCGGTCGAGGAGCCGTAGAGCGTGCCATAGACGAAGAAGAACGGCACGCACCACCAACTGCCCCAGAACCAGGCGCCGCCCGCGCCGCTGAGGATCAGCGCCCCGAGCCAGATGACGGTGTCGCGGATCGCCGGCTGGTCGGAGCGCTGCATCAGCGCCTTCATCTGCTTGCGCTGGATTTCCGTGTGATACCACTCGGCCGCCGCGAGCCCGTTCTCGACCGCGAGCTTGGCGTCTCGCCCGGTCAGGCTGTAGTCGCGCGGCGACGCCGCCGAAGACGTGATTGCCGTCATTGGGGTTCCTCCGCCAGCGCCTCGGCGAACCGCCCGACCATGCGGGGGTCGCGCATCGCTGGCTTTCGACTTCAGCATAGGCGCAGGCTCTGATAGTCTCAACATCACAAAGATAGTTTCTATCATTTCCTATCAGAACGAGATATCCTGAGTCGGACAAGCGAGGAAAGCATTCATGGCAAAGCGGCCGACCATTACCGATCTCGCGCGCGCCTCGGGCGTCAGCGTCGCCACCGTCGACAGGGTGCTGAACAGCCGCTTGCCGGTGCGCAAGGAGACTGCGCGCCGGGTCTACGAGGCCGCCACCGAGATCGGCTATCACGCGGCGGGCTTGATCAAGCAGCGCATGCGCCAGGAATTGCCGGAATACCGGCTCGGCTTCCTGTTGCTCAGGGGCAATGATGTCTTCTACGGCGATTTCGCCAGGGAGCTCGAATTGGCGGTTGTGCAGTCGCAACGGTTCCGCGGCACCGCGACGATCGACTTCGCCGCTTCGCTGGCGCCCGACGAGATCGCCGGCCAGATGCGCAGGCTGGCGGCCAAATCGAGAGCGATCGCCGTCGTCGGCCCGGATCATCCGACGCTGACGGCGGTCGTGGAGACGCTGAAGGCGAGGGGGCAGCCGGTCTTCTCGCTGCTGTCTGATTTTGCCGCTGGCATCCGCGAGGGCTATGTCGGGCTCGACAACCGCAAGGTCGGGCGCAGCGCGGCATGGATGATTGCCAAGGCGGCAGGAAAACCAGGCAAGGTCGCGCTCTTCGTCGGCAGCCACCGCTTCCACGGCCATGAACTGCGCGAGATCGGCTTCCGCTCCTTCTTTCGCGAGCACGCGCCGGACTTCACCGTGATGGAGACGCTGGTCAACCTCGAGGCCAACGATGTGACGCATGATGCCATGCTCGACCTTTTGGCGCGCCATCCCGATCTCGTCGGCTGCTATGTCGCCGGCGGCGGCATGGAGGGCGCGGTCTCGGCGCTGAGGACGGCGAACCCGGCGGATATGCCGGTCGTCATCTGCAACGAAATCAACGCCACGTCGCGCGCGGCGCTCGCCGACAACATCCTCACCATGGTGATCTCCACACCGCTTGCGGCGCTTTGCCGGGAACTCGTGGGGCTGATGGCGCATGCCATCGAAAGCGGCGCCGCCAATGCGCCGGGGCAGACCTTCCTGCCCTTCGACATCTATCTGCCGGAAAACATCTAGCTGCACACCATGATAGAATCCATCAGGCTGATGGATTCTATCATGGTGCTTCGCCGGGATTCAGGCGCAGATTTCGACGATCGTGGTCCTCCCGATGGTGCCGGCGATCGAAAAACCGGCGGCCTCGGTCGGAATCGCCCTTGACGTTTCCAAAACGAAATGGAATAAATATTTCACTAACTAGGCTTTTTGGTTCTTTCGTTCCGGAACGTCTATTCGAACGGAGGACGAGGCGTTCCATCGAATTGGCAACGCCGCATGGCCGCAGGGAGAGATTCTCCGGGCAAACCGGGGATTCCGGTTCAATGGGTGCAGCCGGACACCAAGTGGAGGAGAGATAAAATGAAGAAACTGCTTTTGGGCGTCGCGCTTTCGGCGCTGATGTGTTCATCCGCCTTCGCCGCCAAGATCGGCGTGTCGATGGCCAAATTCGACGACAACTTCCTGACCGTGCTGCGCAACGGCATGATCGCGCAGGCCAAGGGCATGAGCGGTGTCGAACTGCAGGTCGAGGACGCGCAGAACGACGTCGCCAAGCAGCTCGACCAGATCAAGAACTTCGCCGCCTCGGGCGTCGACGCCATCATCGTCAACCCGGTCGACACCTCGGCCACGCAGGCGATGTCGGATGCTGCGGCTGCCGCCAAGATCCCGCTGGTCTACGTCAACCGCGAGCCGGTCAATGTCGACAAGCTGCCGGACAACCAGGCCTTCGTCGCCTCGAACGAGGCCGATTCCGGCACGCTCGAGACCAAGGAAGTCTGCCGCCTGTTCACCGAAGCCGGCAAGAAGGAAGCCAATGTCTATGTGATCATGGGCGAACTGTCGAACCAGGCGGCCGTGCAGCGCACCAAGGACATCGACAACGTGATAGCCACGCCGGAGTGCAGCTTCATCAAGATCATCGACAAGCAGACGTCGAACTGGAACCGCGACGAAGCGCAGAACCTGATGACCAACTGGCTCTCGACCGGCAAGCCGTTCGACGGCGTCATCGCCAACAATGACGAAAGCGCCATCGGTGCCATCCAGGCGATGAAGGCCGCCAACGTCGACATGAAGTCGGTCGTCGTCGGCGGCGTCGATGCCACCCAGGACGCGCTGGCGGCAATGCAGGCTGGCGACCTCGACGCAACGGTCTTCCAGGACGCCGCCGGCCAGGGTGCCGGGGCCCTCGATGCGGCGCTGAAGCTCGCCAAGGGCGAGAAGGTGGAGCACAAGGTCTATGTGCCCTTCCAGCTTGTCACGCCGGCCAACATCGACAAGTTCCTGAAGAAGAACTGAGGCTGGCGGCTCGCGGAGCAATTCCAGGGCGGTTTCCGTCCGGAATTGCGTTAAAATGAAAACAGAGCGGCGCACCAGATAACCACAACGGCGCCGCTCCTGTTCTTCCCCACCGCCCGAACGGTCGGCAGGGCAGGTGCGGCCTGACGGAGGACAAGACGTGGCACAGACATCTCATGGCGTCGGCGGGCTCAGCTACGATGCGAAGAAGCGCGCATGGCCGGCCGAATTCAACGTGTTCCTCGCGCTCATCATTCTCGTTGTCGTCTTCGAATTGATCGGCCGCGTCTTTCTCGGCGACAGCTTCCTGTTCAACACCCGAAGTGACGTTGGCGGCCTCTTCAACCAGGCGCGCCTGCAGATCATCATCCTGCAGGTGTCGATTGTCGGCATCATCGCCATCGGCGTGACGCAGGTGATTATCACCGGCGGCATCGACCTGTCCTCGGGCTCGATCGTCGGCGCCACCGCCATGATCGCCATGAGCTTCGCGCAGGTGGCGACGGTCAATGGCAACCCCAATCCCAAGGCGATGTTCCTGGCCCAGGGCTGGACCGACCTGCCGGTCATCGTGCCGGTTCTGGTCGCGGTCGGCTGCGGCCTGATCGCCGGCCTGATCAACGGTTCGTTGATCGCCTACACGCGCATTCCGCCCTTCATCGCCACGCTTGGCATGATGATCACCGCGCGCGGCATCGCCAAATGGTGGTCGAAGGGCCAGCCGATCTCGTTTCCCACCGACAGTTTCGCCGCCATCAGCACGGGCTCGCGACCGGTCGTCATCTTCCTGGCGCTGGCCGTGCTGTTCCAGCTGATCCTGACCTATACGCGCTACGGCAAGCATTGTTATGCCATCGGCTCCAATGAAGACGCCGCGCGCATGTCCGGCATCAAGATCGCCAACCACAAGATCCTCGTTTACACGATCGCCGGCATCCTTGCCTCGCTCGCCGCGGTCGTGCTCTGCTCCAAGAACCTGACCGCGCAGTCGGGCATGGGGGTGATGTACGAACTCGACGCCATCGCCATGGCGGTCATCGGCGGCGTCTCGCTGTCGGGCGGCCGCGGCTCGATCATCGGCACGGTGATCGGCGCGCTGATCTTCGGCGTCATCATCTCCGGCTTCACCTTCCTGCGCCTCGACGCCTACTATCAGGAGATGGTCAAGGGCGTGATCATCGTCGGCGCGGTCGTTCTCGATCAATGGCGTCAACGCATGCGGGCATTGAGGGCTTGACCATGCCAGATATCTCCACGACAGACATCGTTCTGAAGACCGAAAACCTCACCAAGCGCTATGGCGGCGTGCAGGCGCTCGAAGGCGCGAATTTCGAGCTGCGCAAGGGCGAGCATGTCGCCATCATGGGCGACAACGGCGCGGGCAAGTCGACCTTCGTGCGCCAGATTACCGCCGTCGAGCAGCGCACCGACGGCAAGATCTGGTTCGACGGCAAGGAAGTGAACTTCAACGGCCCGATCGAGGCGCGCGAGGCTGGCATCGAGACCGTGTTCCAAAATCTGGCATTGGCCGACGATCTCGACGTGCCGTCCAACCTGTTCCTCGGCCGCGAAAAGGTGCTGTTCAACCTCGGTCCGTTCTCGATCCTCGACCGCAGATATATGCGCAAGGCAACTGAAGCGGCGCTGGTGCGCACGGCGGTGAAGATCCCGAACCTTTCCAGCACCATCCGCCACATGTCGGGCGGCCAGCGCCAATGCGTGGCGATCGCCCGGACGGCGACCTTCGCCTCCAAGCTGATCATCATGGACGAGCCGACGGCGGCGCTCGGCGTGCAGGAAACGGCGCAGGTCGAAAACATCATCCGCACGCTGAAGGCAAACGGCGAGCCGCTGATCCTGATCAGCCACAACATGCGCCAGGTCTTCGACCTTTGCGATCGTATCGTCGTCTTCCGGCGCGGCCGCATCGTCGCCAATCTGCGCAAGGAGAATACCGACGGCAACGATATCGTCTCCTACATCACCGGCGCCAAGACCGGGGAGGCGGAACTGGCGGCCGCCTGATATTCACGACGGCGGATCGAACCGCGATTCCCGCCAGCCAGATCAATCTCCGCGCCTGATGGGCGCGACAGGTTCCAAAACCCATCTTCGAAGGACATTTCATGACACTCCGCTTCGCTCTCCTCGGCGCCGGTCGCATCGGCAAGGTGCATGCCCGCGCCGTTGCCTCCAACCCGCAGGCCAGGCTGGTGGCAGTGGCCGACGCCTTCGAGAAAGCGGCGACGGAACTGGCCTCCGCTTATGGCGCCGAAGTCCGCACCGTCGACGCCATCGAGAAGGCCAAGGATATCGATGCCGTCATCATCTGCACGCCGACCGACACCCATGCCGACCTGATCGAGCGCTTCGCCAAGGCCGGCAAGGCTATCTTCTGCGAGAAGCCGATCGATCTCTCCATCGAGCGTGTCGAAAAATGCCTGGCGGTGGTCGAGCAGACCAAAGCCACATTGATGGTCGGCTTCAACCGTCGCTTCGATCCGCATTTCGCCGCCGTCCGCAAGGCGATCGACGACGGCGCCATCGGCACGGTCGAGATGATCACCATCACGTCCCGCGATCCCGGCGCCCCGCCGCTCGACTATATCGCCCGCTCCGGCGGCATCTTCCGCGACATGACCATCCATGATTTCGACATGGCGCGCTTCCTGCTTGGCGAGGAGCCCGTGGCCGTCAGCGCCCACGCCTCGGTGCTGGTCGACAAGAAGATCGGCGATGCGGGCGATTTCGACTCGGTCAGCGTCATCCTCGAAACCGCGTCCGGCAAGCAGGCCGTCATCTCCAATTCGCGCCGCGCCACCTATGGCTACGACCAGCGCATCGAAGTGCACGGCTCGAAGGGCATGGTCGCGGCCGAGAACCAGCGGCCGGTGTCGATCGAGCTCGCCAACGACAAGGGCTACACCCGCCCGCCGCTGCACGACTTCTTCATGACCCGCTACATCGACGCCTACGCCAACGAGATCGCCTCCTTCATCGCCGCCAAGAGCGCCGGCAAGAAGGCCTCGCCGGGCGGCAAGGACGGGCTCATTGCGTTGAAGCTGGCCGATGCGGCGCTGAAGTCGGCCAAGACGGGCAAGACCATCCGCGTCGATTGAAGATTTGAACGGGGAATAAGGAGCACAGCGATGAGCGGTTTGGCCGGTCGCAATTCACAAACGCGCGCCATCGTCACCGGCGGCGCGCAGGGCATTGGCTTCGCCGTCGCCGAGGCGCTGGCGGACGAGGGCTGCCGCGCGCTGGCGCTGATCGGCCGCTCGCAGGAGAAGGGCGACAAGGCGGTCGCGGCCCTCGAGAAGAACGGCGTCGATGCCATCTTCATCAGCGCCGATGTCGCCAAGGTCGTCGACTGCAAGCGCGCCGTCGAGACAGCGATCAAGCACTTCGGCACCTTGAACGCGCTGGTCAACGCCGCCGCCACCTCGGCGCGGGGCTCGCTGGTCGAGACCACCGAGGAGCTTTTCGACCAGATCTTCGACACCAATGTGCGCGGCCCCTTCTTCCTGATGCAGGGCCTGGTCGCGCATCTCCTGGAGCGCAAGGCGCCGG
This sequence comes from Mesorhizobium sp. WSM3224, assembly GCF_000427725.1. Taxonomy (GTDB): domain Bacteria; phylum Pseudomonadota; class Alphaproteobacteria; order Rhizobiales; family Rhizobiaceae; genus Mesorhizobium. The sequence goes on from NZ_ATYO01000007.1 coordinate 158,145, forward strand.
GCTCGATCGTCAACGTGCTGTCGATGTCGGCGCATGCCGGCCAGTCCTTCCTGACGCCCTATTCGACCAGCAAGGGCGCGCTGATGACGCTGACCAAGAATGTCGCCAACGCCTATCGCTTCAACCGCATCCGCTGCAACGCCGTGCTGCCCGGGTGGATGGATACCGAGGGCGAGGACATCGTGCAGAAGAAGTGGCACGCAGCACCCGACGACTGGCTGGAAAAGGCCGAGGCCGCGCAGCCGATGGGCCAACTGGTAAAGCCGGCCCAGCTTGCCCGGCTGATCAGCTATATGGTCAGCCCGCAGGCCGGCGTCATGACCGGCTCGCTGGTCGACCATGATCAGAGCGTCGCCGGGTCGTCGCCGGAGTAGCGTCAGCGAATCTAGCGGAAGCGCCCATCACTTCGTCATCCTCGGGTCTGCAGAGCTTCGCTCCTGCTTCGCCCGGGATGACGAAATCGTGAGGCGTCTGCTATCTCGAATTGGCTGCCATCAGGGCACGTGACAAGCGCCTCCGCATCGACTATATAAGCCGCATGATCAACCTGTCCGCCACGTATTGGTATTTTAGCAGCTCGCTGGCGGCGGGAGGATTGCGCTCGATCTGAAGATTGCAGATCAAAAATCCGACAAGCCGCCAGACCTGGCGGCTTTTTTTGTTTCAGCCGGCAGGTCTCCTAACCAGGAGCAGAAAGCCGTGTTGACCACCACAGACGACCTCCGGGTCACCGAACTCAAGGTACTGAGCACGCCGGACGACGTGATGCGCGAGATACCGCGCTCGCTCACGGCGACGCGCACCGTTGCCGCCTCGCGCAACGCCATCCATTCCATCCTGACAGGGGCCGACGATCGACTGGTGGTCATCGTCGGCCCTTGTTCCATCCACGATCCGGTCGCCGCCGTGGACTACGCCAGCCGTCTGGCGGCGCTGCGCGAGGCCCTGGCCGACCGGCTCGAGATCGTCATGCGCGTCTATTTTGAGAAGCCGCGCACCACGGTCGGCTGGAAGGGCCTCATCAACGATCCCGATCTCGACGGCAGCTTCAACATCGACAAGGGGTTGAGGATGGCGCGCAACGTGCTGTCGGCCGTCAACAATCTCGGCCTGCCGGCGGCGACCGAGTTCCTCGACATGACGACGCCGCAATACATCGCCGACCTCGTCGCCTGGGGCGCCATCGGCGCGCGCACCACCGAAAGCCAGATCCATCGCGAGCTGGCCTCCGGCCTTTCCTGCCCGGTCGGTTTCAAGAACGGCACCGATGGTAACCTCAGGATCGCTGGCGAGGCGGTGAAGTCGGCCGCTGAGCCGCATCATTTCATGGCGGTGACCAAGGGCGGCCGCAGCGCCATCGCGACGACCACCGGCAACGAGGATTGCCATGTGATCCTGCGCGGTGGGATCACGCCGAACTATGATGCCGCAAGCGTCGATGCCGCTGCCGCCGAACTCGGCCGCATCGGGGTCGCGCCGCGGCTGATGATCGATGTCAGCCACGCCAACAGCGCCAAGAAGCCGGAGAACCAGCCGAAGGTCGCGGCCGACGTGGCGGGCCAGGTCGCGGCTGGCGACGAGCGCATCATCGGCGTCATGATCGAGAGCAATCTCGTCGCCGGCCGGCAGGACGTGGTGCCCGGCAAGCCGCTCACCTATGGCCAGAGCATCACCGACGGCTGCATCGACTGGGCGACCACCGAGACGGTGCTGCACGGCCTCGCCGGTGCCGTCGAATGGCGCCGGTCGGTGAAGCGCGAGATGCTTGGCAGCCGTCAAGGCGCGGCGTGATGGCTATGAACGAGGGCGGTGATTACACCGCCCTCAGTCCCTCCCATGCGGTGAACACCGAGACCGCAAAGAGCAGCAACCCGGCCGCCCGGCCCGCAAGAATGGTCGCCTGTGGATTGGCGATCAAAAGCTTGCGGCTGCGCCCGGCCGTGACGGCGAGCCCGCCATAGATCGCTGCCTGGGTGGCGACCGTCAGCAATCCCATGATCGTCGCCTGCATCCAGATCTGACCGTAAGCCGGCTTCAGGAATTGCGGGTAGACGGCAAGGATGAAGAGATAAGCCTTCGGGTTGATCAGGCAGGTGACCATTCCCTGCCGAAACGCCTTCCAGGCCGAGCGGCTCCCCGTAGGTCCGTTGTCGCCGACGGTGATCGAGCTGCGCATCAGCGAAATGCCGATATAGGCCATGTAGGCGGCGCCGGCGATCAGCAGCGGCGTGAACAGGATCGGCACGAAATGCATGAGCAGGCCGACGCCGACCGCGCCGTTCAGCGTGTGCACCGCGCCGCCCAGCATGATGCCGGCGGTCGCCGCCAGGCCCCTGTTGCTGCCGCCGGTCAGCGCATTGGCCAGCACGAACAGCATGTCCATCCCAGGCACGGCGATGATGCCGAACAGCAGAATGAAGAAGAGCCAGAGGTTTTCCGCGTAACTCATGTCAGTTGCCTGTTGCCACGCCGGCGAAGGCGCAAAGGAATCTGTTGATTTTCAAGCCGGTAGGCGGCTCTATAGGTCACCCCAACTGACGGGGATGTGTCAGTTGCGTTGCAGCCGGGTGAGGAAATGCGCAAGGCCTCGCGCCTGTTCGAGATCATCCAGATCCTGCGTCTGGCCCGAAAGCCGGTGACCGCAGCTACGATGGCCGGGCAACTGGAAGTGACGGTGCGCTCTGTCTACCGCGACATCGCGGCCCTGCAGGCCATGCGCGTGCCGATCGAGGGCGGGCGCGGCATCGGCTACATCCTGCGCCCCGGCTTCGACCTGCCGCCGCTGATGTTTTCCATCGAGGAGATGGAAGCAATCGTGCTGTCGCTGGCGCTGCTCGAACGCACCGGCGACGACGAGCTCAAACAGGCCGCAAAACGCGTCGGCGCCAAGATCGCCGGCGCGGTGCCGCCGCCCTTGCGGCAGACCCTCGACGCCAACGCGCTCCACGCCTGGGGTTTTGCCGCACCTTCCGCTTCCGCCGTCGACCTCGCGCTGGTTCGCCGCGCCATCCGCGACGAGGAGAAGCTCAGCCTTTCCTATCGCGACGAAGCGGGACGGGCGACCGAACGCACCGTCCGCCCGATCGCGTTGATCTATTATGCCGAGACCGCCAACATCGTCGCCTGGTGCGAATTGCGCCAGGCCATCCGCAATTTCCGCAGCGACCGCATCGAGGACTGCCGGCCGACCGGCCTGTGGTTCAAGGGCGAAGGCGACGTGCTGCGAGGTGTGGGTCGACGGCTGGGAGATCAATGCCCCGGCGGCCGTTGGCAACTGACGCATTGCCGGTTTTGCGATGCGGTGCTCTGCCCGGCCGCGGTCGAGGTGAATTTCAGGGAACGATGCCGCGACAGGCCCAGGCGACATTGGCGAAGGATCGCGGGCCGTCGGCCCCGCCGGCCTGATAGGCATCGCGGACTGCGGCCTCGATGCGCTTCTGCTCGGCCTCGTCCAGCGTAGTCATATATTTGCCGAGCGGACCTTCGCCGGCGCCGATCGGCGCCCAGAAGTCGTCGAAATTTTCATAGTCCATGCGGATCATCAGCTCGGCCTCGGTAACGTCGACGAGACCCTGCTCGACAAACGTCCGCTTCATCTCGCCCGGCTGCATCATCGGCTGGAAGCAATAGCGGCTGCGCATCTGGCGCCCACTTTCGCTGAGCGCCGCCACCGTGTCGATCATCATGCGCATGCCGGTCATGCCGCCATAATGATCCCAGACCACGGCAGCGGCCACGCCGCCCGGCCGCACCACGCGGCGCATCTCGGCCACTGCCTTGCCCGCCTCGGGCACGAAGTGAAGCACCAGCAGCGCCAGCGAACGGTCGAACGCACCATCCGCGAATGGCAGCGCCGTGGCGTCCGCCTGGCTGATGGTGACGCGCGGATCGGTGTTGCGTTGCCTGGCCGCCTCGACGAACACCGGCGAGAAGTCGATGGCCCGGATTTCGGCAAGACCGGCGGATTTTGCCAGCTCAAAGGTCAGGCTGCCGGTGCCGCAGCCGACATCGAGGATCTTCTCGCCGGCGGCAAGCCCGGCGAAATCGATGAATTTGGTCGCGAGCCGCCGGCTCCAGCGCCCCATGAGCTGCTCATAGCCGGACGCCGCCTGAACCGTGAAGCTTGATGTCATCCCGCTCTCCCTCGCCGTTGCAGGCTAGACCTCCGCGGGAGCTATGCCAAGCGACGAAAGCAGCCAACCGTGCCGGGATCGGACAAGGGTGCGAGCAGCAGGTCGGCGCCGCCCGGCTGGCAAGTTGCCGGGAACCTGCACAAGAGCTAATATAGCGTCAAACCCTCTCAGACATGGGGGACGGGGTGAGCAAGATCCTGATTTGCGGTGGAGGCGTGATCGGATTGTGCACGGCGGCCATGCTTGGCCGCGACGGTCATGACGTGACGGTGCTCGAAGCCGACCCGGCAGGTCACCCCTCGAGTTCCATTCAAGGATGGGACTGGGAGCGCCCCGGCGTCGCGCAGTTCAGGCAGCCGCACAATCTCAGCTCGCGTTTCCGGATGGTCGCCGACCAGGAGCTGCCGGGGCTGACGGATACATTGCTGCGCGCCGGCTGCGTCTGGATGGACTATTTCGACCCTCGGTTCCTTCCCCCGACAATAACGGACAGGACACCACGCCCGGGCGATGAAGCAATGCGCTTCGTCACGGGCCGGCGGCCGGCCATGGAGTGGGCCGTGGCCACGATGGCACAGGCAGCGCCCAATGTGACGATCCGGCGAGGCACGAAGGTTCGCGAATTGGTCACTGGCGCATCGGCGGCTCCCTGCGTGCCGCATGTTGCGGGCGTGCGCACTACATCCGGCGAAGAGATCCGCGCCGATCTGGTCATCGACGCGATGGGACGGCGAAGCCCGGCCTGCGAATTGATCCGCCACGCAGGCGGCCGCAGCCCGGTCGAGGAAGCCGAGGACAGCAACTTCGTCTATTTCACCCGCTATTTTTCGGGCAAGCAGCGGCCGCATAGAAAGGGCCGCGTGCTGACGCCGATGGGGCTGCTCTCGATACTCACGCTCGACGGCGACAACGAAACCTGGTCGGTCACCTTGTTCACCTCGGCGCGGAACAAGGCGATGCGCGCCCTGCGCGACGCGGCCACGTTCCATCGTGTGGTGATGGCATGCCCGCTGCAAGCTCATTGGCTTGAAGGCGAGCCGATCACCCATGTCCTGCTGATGGCGGGGGTCCTCGACCGGTACCGGCGGTTCGTCGTCGACGGGCAGCCCGTCGTCACGGGATACGCGGCCGTGGGCGATGCCTGGGCATGCACCAATCCGTCCGCCGGACGAGGCTTGAGCGTCGGCCTCCTGCACGCGCAGGTGCTGCGGAATGTCGCTCGCCGGCACATCGACGATCCCGGCGAATTCTCGCGGGAATACGACGCGGAGACCGAACGCCAGATCGGCCCGTTCTATCGCAACCAGATCGCCGCCGACCGCGCCAGGATCGCCGAGATGGAGGCGCTTGCTGAAGGTCTCCCGATGCCACCCCCGAATCCGATGATGGCCAAGCTTTTTGCCGCCTCAGCCCAGGATGCAGACGTCTTCCGCGGCGTGGTCGAGATCGCCATGTGCGTCTCGCTGCCCCAGGATATCTTCGCCAGGCCGCATATCGCGGCAAAACTGGCCGAGCTGGACGGTCGCCCCTTGCCGCCGAACGCCAACATCATTGGTAGGGAACAAATGGCGTCGTTGATCGCCGGGTAATGCTCAGGCCGCAGCAGGCCCCACGCTCTCCCGCTCCACCAGCGGACATTCGAGCTTGGTGATGGGATAGCGGCCGCGGCCGGGCGTTGGCGGCGTCTCGAGCTGCTCGATCGCCCATTGGCCCATCGCCAGATGCGGCAGGATCGAGGTAGTCAGCGGCGGGAAGAGATGGCGGGCGATCTCCTCGTCGTCATAGCCGACCACCGAAATATCCTGCGGGATATGCAGGCCGGCTTCCTTCAGCGCTTCGTAGCAGCCGACCGCCGTGCGGTCGTTCTGGCAGAAGATGGCGGTGGGCCGCTCCTTCAGCCCAAGCAGCTTGACCGTCGCGGCATAGCCGGCGCTGGCCGACCAGTCGCCTTCGACCACCAGCTCCGGATCGAACGGGATGTCGGCGGTGGCAAGGGCGCGGCGATAGCCTTTCAGCCGGTCCTGCGCGGCCTGCATCCACGGCTCGCCGGTGATGGTGGCGATGCGGCGATGGCCATGGCCGATCAGATGCCTGGTCGCGCTCTGGCCGCCGGCGATCTCGGAGGGAACCACGGCCGGGAAGGCATAGTCGGCGGTGTAGCAGTTGAGCAGGATGACCGGGATATCGAGGCTGTAGAGGAAATCCGGCGCGGCGATCTCGCGGGTGAAGATGGTCATGTAGATCAGCGCCGAGATGCCGCGCCTTGTCAGCGCCTGGATGGCGCGCGGCTCCATCACCGCATCGCCCATGGTCTGCGCCACCAGAAGCACGTTGCCCGCGTTCCACGAGGCCTGCCGCGCGCCCTCGATGGCGACCACCGCCTCGGGGCTGGTGGCGAGCTGGTCGACCGCGAAGCCGATGACGCCGTCCAGGCCTTCGAACGGCGTCACCGGCGGTCGCAGCGCCGAGAAGACCGGCGGCGAGTAACCCAGCGCCCGCGCCGCTTCTATCACCCGGTCGCGTGTCTGCTGCGAAAGCCTGATGCCTGGCGAATTGTTGAGCACGAACGACACCGTCGCCTGCGAGCAGCCGGCGGCGCGCGCGATATCGGTCATGGTGACACGTCCCTTGGGCTTGGCGGCTGGCTTGCGGCGCCTGGAGGCCGCGGGAGGATCGCGCAGTTCCGTCGGTTCACTCATGGTCGTTTCCCAAACCCGGCCGGCTCTGAAGCAAAGGCCGCCGGCAGCGGCAAGATGGTCGAGGTCGGTGCGCGTGTCGGAAGCGCATCGATACTAATAGATATTATCACGTGTGGCATGCAAATCACCATCCGCCTGGCATCGCGACGAAACCGGCCGGACAAGGTCAGCAGCACTGACAATTCCCGTATTTCCGTGCGCTGGCAGGCCTCGCCGCGCTCGCTCTCCTCACTCCCCAGCGCGTCTCGCGGCCAGCGTCTCCTCCGCTTCGAAGGCGCGCGCTCCGGCGTCATAACTAATACTCTTTACTAATAGCCGCAAGCGATCTAGTGTCAACTTGTCGTAGCCGTCCGGGCCTCGGATCGGTGTCGGCAAGTGTGACGGGCGCTCGCTCGATATCCCGGCAACATCGCCGGATTCGGCCCGCGGCCCATCTCACGAAAATGTCAGACAAATCGGACTATTTACGAACGCCACATGAGTGTCTAGTGTCTCGACCGCGGCCGGATCGGCACCGTTCTTAAGTCGGCGGACCTTTGCGCCGCACCCTTGAGGAGGAGGGTTATCCGGGCCGCAGCCGAGACATCAGTGACGAGTTCTACAAGGGAGGTTGAACTATGAAATCCACGATCCGTAATGCATCTGTCGCCGCGGCGGCCTTGGCTCTAGGCCTGTCGGTAAGCGCCAGCGTGCGCGCCGACGACAAGCCGACGCTGGCCTTCGTCGTCAACGGTGCGTCAGACTTCTGGAAGGCGGCGGAAGCCGGCGTGAAGAAGGCACAGGGCGAATTGCCCGACTACAATCTCGAGCTCAAATATCCGGAACAGTCCTCGGTCGCTATCCAGCAGCGGCTGATGGACGATTTGGTGACGGCCGGCGTCAAGGGCATCATGGTCTCGGCCGTGGATCCCAAGACCTCGACCGACGGGCTGAACAAGATCGCGTCGGAAACGGCGCTGTTCACCACGGACTCCGATGCGCCGCAGACCAAGCGCGTCGCCTATATCGGCTCGTCCAATGTCGACGCCGGCAAGCAGGCGGCCGAAATCGCCAAGAAGGCGATGCCGGACGGCGGCAAATGCCTCGGCTTCGTCGGGCTGCTCGGCGCCGACAACGCCAAGGAGCGCATCCAGGGCATGAAGGACGGGCTCGCCGGCAGCAAGATCGAGCTGGTCGACGTGCGCGGCGACGACATCGACCAGGCGCGCGCCAAGAAGAATGTCGAGGACGCGCTGGTCGCCAGCCCCGACATCACCTGCATGGTCGGCTTCTATTCCTACAACACGCCGCGCATCTATGAAGCGCTGCGCGATGCCGGCAAGCTTGGCCAGATCACGGTTGTCGGTTTCGACGACGATCCGATCACGCTGGGCGGCGTCAAGGAAGGCACCGTTGCCGCCACCGTCGTGCAGCAGCCGTTCGAGTGGGCCTATCAGGGCATGAAGCTGATGGCCGCCTACCTCAAGGGCGACAAGTCCGGTATCCCGGAGAAGGGCCTGATCATCATCCCGACCAAGATCATCGGCAAGGATGATGTCGACGCCTACGCCGCCAATCTGAAGGCGATGTCCGGCAATTGATCGATGAGCAGTTGCGCCGGCTCAGGGTTCGCCTTGAGCCGGCGTTTGTATTGACGGACCTGCCAAGGCCCGTCAGTCTGTGGCCCACCGGCTGCTGCCAAGTGCGGTAAATCATGGCGTGATGACCTCTACCGACACCACTCAACCAACCACCGCTCCATTCCTGGGCCTGGAGGCCGTGCGCAAGACCTATCCGGGTGTTGTGGCGCTGGACAGGTTCTCGATGGAGGTCCGGCCCGGCGAGGTCATCGGCCTGGTCGGTGAAAACGGCGCCGGCAAATCGACGCTGATGAAGATCCTCGGCGGCGTGACGCGGCCGGACAGCGGCACCATCACCGTCGATGGCGTGGCGCATGACGGACTGACCGTCGAACAAAGCATCGGTTCCGGGGTCGCCTTCGTGCACCAGGAACTCAACCTTTTCGAAAACCTCGATGTCGCCGCCAACATCTTCTTCGGCCGCGAGCCGCTGCGCGCCGGGCCGCTGAAGCTAGTCGACCGCGCCAGGCTGCGCGAAATGGTGGCGCCGCTCCTGAAGCGGGTCGGCGCCAATTTCTCGGCCGACGCGCCGGTGGCATCGCTGTCGCTCGCCCAGCAGCAGATGGTCGAGATCGCCAAGGCGCTGTCGATCAAGGCGCGGTTGGTCATCCTCGACGAGCCGACCTCCAGCCTGCCGCTGGCCGAGACCGAAAAACTGCTCGACGTCATCAAGGGGCTGAAGGCGCAAGGCATCAGCGTCATCTTCATCTCGCACCGGCTGCATGAGATCGAGCGCGTCGCCGACCGTGTCGTGGTGCTGCGCGACGGTACGCTGGCCGGCACGCTGGCGAAGGACCAGATCAATCACGACGAGATGGTCAGGCTGATGATCGGCCGTATGCTGAAGGCGCGCGAGAAGGCCGGCGAAGCCACGCGCGCGCCGGGTAGCGTGGCGCTGTCGGCGGATGCCATACGCACCAGCACCTATCCGGATCGGCCGGTCAGCCTGGAGGTGAGGCGTGGCGAAATCCTCGGCCTCGCGGGGCTTGTCGGTTCCGGCCGCACCGAACTCGCGCGCGTGCTGTTCGGCATCGACGAGCGGCTTGGCGGCAATGTCGCGCTCGACGGCAAGCCGCTCAATGTCGGCTCGGCGGCCGACGCGGTGGCGAACGGCATCTTCCTCGTGCCGGAGGACCGCAAGCTCACCGGCATCCTGCTCGACCTGTCGATCGCGCAGAACATCTCGCTGCCCAACCTGCCGGCGCATGCCAGGCGCTCGCTGGTCTCGACCGGCGCCGAACTTGCGACGGCCGAAAAGCAGAAGAAGAACCTCGGCATCAAGGCGCCCTCGGTCCTGACCCGCACCGGCACGCTGTCCGGCGGCAACCAGCAGAAGGTGGTCCTGGCCAAATGGCTGGCGATGAACCCCAAGGTAATGATCCTGGATGAGCCGACGCGCGGCATCGACATCGGCGCCAAGGCCGAAATCTACGGGCTGATGCGGGCGCTGGCCGATGCCGGCGTCGCGGTGCTGATGATCTCCAGCGACATGGAAGAAGTGATCGGCGTGTCGGACCGCATCGCGGTCATGCATGAGGGGCAGATCTCCGGCATCCTCGACAAAGACGATTTCAGCCAGGAAAACGTGCTCTTGCTGGCGGTCGGCAAGAAGCCGAAACTGCTGCAAGCGGCGGGAGGAGTGCAATGAACAAGAAAGATCTCGGCCTGCTGATCCTGATCCTGGTGGTCGGCGCCGTCGTTGCCATCATCAATCCGCGCTTCTTGCTGCCGATCAACCTCGCCAACACCTCGAACCTGATTGGTCTGTTTGGCATCCTGTCGATCGGCCAGGCCTTCGTCATCATCACCGGCGGTATCGAATTGTCGGTCGGCTCGGTTGTCGCGCTGCTCGGCACGCTGTTCATCGACTTCATCGCCGTGCGCGAGGTGGGCTGGCCGCTGGCCTTCGTGCTGATCATCGTGCTCGGCGCTGTCATCGGCTTCGTGCATGGCTGGCTGATCACCAGGCTGAAGCTGCAGCCCTTCGTGGTGACGCTGTGCGGCCTGCTGATCTATCGCGGCGTGGCCCGCTTCTACACCGCCGACGGCACGGCCGGCTTCGCCTTCGGCCAGAATTTCCCAACGCTCGAATTCCTGACCGCCGGCCGCTCGTACGGCGTGCCGAACAGCTTCATCGCGCTGATCGTCATCGCCATCGTCATGTGGGTGGTGCTGCACCGCTCGGTGTTCGGGCGCTACCTCTATGCCATCGGCAAGAACGAGGAAGCCGCGAAATATTCGGGCATCCGCACGGGCCGCATCGTGATCGCCGCCTACGTCATCTGCGGCGTGCTGACGGCGCTGTCGGCGATCTATTTTGCCATGTACACGCGCTCGATCTCGCCGGCGAGCCATGGCCAGTTCTATGAGCTTTATGCCATCGCGGCGGCCGTGCTTGGCGGCTTCTCGCTGCGCGGCGGCGAGGGCTCGCTGGTCGGTGTCATCCTCGGCACCGTGCTGCTGCAGGAGCTGCAGAACCTCGTCAACCTGCTCGGCATCCCGTCCTCGCTCAACTTCGCGGTGATGGGCGGTGTGATCCTGATCGGCGTGCTGGTCGACCAGCAATGGGGCGTCTTCCGCGCCCGCCGCCGCATGATGGAAGCGACGCGCCGCAACGTCGCCGGCGCGCCGGCGGAGTAGCCTCGCTCTTCCGTTTACGGTCCTGATTGGATCAGCTCGCGACGAAGGCCGCGGGCCAAGTCCGGATTCGTGTTCGTATTGCAACAACGCGTGAACCGGAAAACAGCCCTTGTCGGCGAATCGGGGCTGGGCTAAGCAATTGGTATCTGAGGGTTCCAAGAACAAGTAATGGGAGAAACTACCGTGACATCATCACGTTGGATCGCGCTTGCCGCGCTGGCGCTGACCTGCTCGACCCCGGCAATGGCCAAGGACTGGAAGACCGTCACCGTCGCGATGGAGGGCTCCTATGCCCCCTGGAACCAGACGGATGCCAGCGGCAAGATCGTCGGCTTCGAGGTGGACATATTGAACGACGTCTGCGCTCGCGCGAAGCTGGAATGCAACATCGTGGCGCAGGATTGGGACGGCGTCGTTCCCGGCCTGACGGCAGGCAAGTTCGACATCGTGATGGACGGAATGTCGATCACCGAGGAGCGCATGAAGACGATCGACTTCTCGATCCCCTATGCCTCTTCGCCGGTGGCCTTCCTTGCCGACAAGAACGGCCCGCTGGCGCAGCTGTCCAACAGCGGCAAGACGATCGACCTGTCGAAGGACGACGCCGAATCCAAGGCGGCGCTCGACACGCTGCGCAAGGAGCTCGCCGGCAAGAATGTCGGCCTGCAGGTCTCGACCACGGAGGCGACGTTCGCCGACAAATATCTCAAGGACGTCGCCAACGTCCATGAATACAAGACCACCGACGAGCACGACCTCGACCTGATGGCGGGCCGCATCGACGTGGCTTTCGCCGACACCACCTATTTCCTCGGCACGCTGGCCAAGCCCGATGCCAAGGACCTGGAATTCGTCGGGCCGCAATTCAAGGGCGGGCCGATCCTGGGACCGGGCATCGGCGCCGCTTTCCGCAAGACCGACAAGGATCTGCAGGACATCTACAACAAGGCGCTCAAGGCCGCGCTCGATGACGGCTCGGTGTCGAAATACTCCATGCAATGGTTCAAGATCGACATTACCAAGTAATGTCGCAACGGGAGCAGCCAAGGCTGCTCCCGTTTTGCATTGAGTGCATGTCGCCCGAAAGCTAAGCAGCCGTATCTCGTCCCCCGGAGGCAGGCGTAAGTGGAGTTTCTCAACAGTCTGCAGGAACAACTGTCGACGGCCTACGAGCTCCTGGCCGCCGGCTGGGGCGTGCAGCTGCTTTGGGGTATCGCATGGACCCTGGCCGTCACAATGGTCTCGATGCTGATCGGCGCGGTGCTGGGGTCGCTGGTGGCGGCGGCCAAGCTCTCGCATCGCGGCGGATTGAGGTTTATCGGCGAGAGCTACACCACCGTCTTCCGCGGCGAACCGGAACTCTTGATCATTTATCTTTTCTACTATGGCGGCACGCAGGTGCTGACCGGCGTGGCAAGGTCCGCTGGCTCGATCGGCTCGACCGACATTTTGAACATGCCGAGCTTCCTGGGCGGCGTTCTCGCGGTCGGCATCATTTCGGGCGCCTACCAGGCCGAGGTTTTTCGCGGGTCGTTCCTGGCGATCCATCGCGGCGAGCTGGAGGCGGCCCGCGCCTATGGCATGTCGGCGTGGCTGCGCTTTCGTCTTGTCATCATGCCGCAGGTTCTGCGCCTGGCGGTGCCGGGGCTGGGCAATGTCTGGCAATTGACCATCAAGGATTCGGCGCTGATCTCGGTCACCGGCGTCGCCGAGTTGATGCTCACCGCGAACAAGGCCGCGCGTTCGACGCATCATTCGCTGCTTTTCTACACGCTCGCCGGCATCCTCTATCTGGTGATGACCTCAATCTCGACGCCGATCTTCGACAAGGCCGAGCGTTACACTTCGCGCAGTTTCTTGCGGCCGAAATGAGGGGTCGCGGTGGATTTTGATTTCTACCTCTCGACCATGTGGAGCGTGCTGAAGGCGCTGCCGCTGACGCTCGAGATCTGGTTCTTCGGCATCGCCTTCGGGCTCATCATCGCCACCGGCCTGACCTGGCTGCGGGCCTCCGGCCACAGATTGGGCGAATATTTCACTCGCGGCTATGTCTTCATCTTCCGCGGCTCGCCGCTGCTGGTGCAGCTCTACCTGATCTATTTCGGCCTCTCGCAGTTCGATTTTGTCCGCCACAGCCCGATCCTGTGGCCGATCCTGCGCGATCCGATGTATTGCACCATCGTCGCCATGGCCTTGAACACAGCCGCCTATGAGAGCGAGATTTTCCGCGGCGCGCTGCGGGCGGTGCCGGTCGGCCAGATCGAGGCTGCCAAGGCGTTCGGCATGTCGGCGTTCACGCGCTTCCGCCTTGTCACGCTGCCGATCGCGCTACGGCTCGCCCTGCCGGCCTATTCGACCGAGATCATTCTCATGACCAAGGCGACCGCGCTCGCTTCCGTGGTCACCATCATGGAGATGATGGGGACGGCGCAGAAGATCCAGCACGACACGTTCCGGCCGATCGAGGTGCTTACCTGCGCCGGCGTTATCTATCTTCTGCTCAACCTGTCGATCGCCCGGTTGTTTGCCTGGGTCGAATACCTGCTTTCACCCCACCTGCGCCCCGCGCCCGAACAATCCCAGCAGGTCAAACCCGTCCCGGAGGTGTTGTGATGCCGGCAAGTTCTGCCGCTGCCGCGAAAGCAGCATCGTCCCCGGATGACAAGGCAGCCATCAGCGTCAAGGACATGCGCAAGTGTTTTGGCGACCACGAGGTGCTCAAGGGCATTTCGCTCGAGGCTCACAAGGGCGATGTGATCTCGATCCTCGGCTCCTCGGGCTCCGGCAAGAGCACGTTGCTGCGCTGTATCAATCTCCTGGAGACCCCGGATTCCGGCGAAGTGCGGGTGGATGGCGAGCTCATCCGGATGAAGCAGGGCCGCGACGGGCATCAAACGCCAGCCGACACCCGCCAGGTGGAACGGATCCGCGCCAACCTCGCCATGGTTTTCCAGAGCTTCAATCTCTGGTCGCACATGACCGTGCTCGAGAACCTCGTCGCCGCGCCGACGCATGTGCTCAAGCGCCCGCGCGCGGAGTGCCTGGAGCAGGCCGAGGCGTTGCTGAAGCGCGTCGGGATATGGGAGCGCCGCAACTACTATCCGCCCCACATGTCGGGCGGCCAGCAGCAGCGCGCGGCAATCGCGCGGGCTCTGGCGATGAATCCCAAGGTGATGCTGTTCGACGAGCCGACATCCGCGCTCGATCCGGAACTGGTCGGCGAGGTGCTGCGCGTCATGCGCTCGCTTGCCGAAGAAGGGCGCACCATGCTGGTCGTGACGCATGAAATGGGTTTTGCCCGAGACGTGTCGAGCCAGGTGATGTTTCTTCACAAGGGCGAGGTGGATTCGGTCGGCGAACCGAAGGAAATGTTCGCCAGGCCGCCGACGCAGCAGTTCAAGCAGTTCATCGCCAACTTCAACAAGTGAAGCGCTGCCCTCCTTCTCCCCTTGTGGGAGACGGTGGATCGGCGCGAAGCGCCGAGACGGATGAGGGGTGTTGGAAGGATCGCTGCCTCCGAACCTTAAGCGCTTCAAGTTCTTCGATTTTCCACGCCTCGCTCCGTCCAGCACCCCTCATCCGGCCGCTTCGCGGCCACCTTCTCCCACAAGGGGAGAAGGGAAAGGCGCTAAATCATGTCCGACAGATCCGAGCAGGCCATCGCCTTGCGCAGCACCTCGGCGAAGCGTTCGCCGGCGGTTTCCTTGTCGCCGCTGTTGTCGATCGACGTGACGTCCGGTCCTGTCAGCTTGACGCTCGTGCTGCGCGCCAGGCGGGCAAGCACTTCGCCGCGCGATTCACGGCCGCGCGCCGCGAGCCGCTCCGCGAGGATCTCCGGCGCCGCGGTGATCTCGACCACAGCCATATTGGCGTAGCGTTCGCGCAGCGCCGGGATGACCGCGCGGGAGACATTCGCCACGGCGACATGGCCGTTCGCCACGGCCCAGTCGACATCGGCCGGCAGGCCGTAGCGCAGGCCGTGCGCGTCCCAGCACAGCGAGAAGGCGCCGTCGGCCTCCGCCTCGGCAAAGGCGGCATCGGCCAGCGTGTCGTGGTCTTCGCTTGCCGCGTCGCTGGCTCGGGTGATGACACGGCGCACGAACTCCAGCCGCGTCTCGCCGGCAAAGCGCGCCTTGGCATAGCCGATCACCGTATCCTTGCCGGCACCGCTCGGGCCGACGACCGCGACGAAGACGCCGTTGCGGATCGGCAGGCTCTCGGCCAGCTCGCGCTCGATCAGGGCCGAGACCATCATGCGACCCGGCTGCCTTGGCGCCACACTGTCCGCACCACCGGCACATGGTCGTCGACGCGCACGCGAACCAGGTCGGCGCGGCGGCCGGGCTCGATGACGCCGCGATCGGCGAGGCCGACCGCTTCGGCCGGGTTCTTGGACACCATGGCGACAGCCTGCGGCAGCGTGATGCCTTCGACGACATCGCCGAGGAAGAAGGCCGACTGGATCAGGCTGAAGGGAATATAGTCGGACGACAGGATGTCGAGCAGGCCGTCGGCGGCAAGCGTGCGCGCCGAGACGTTGCCGGAATGCGATGCGCCGCGCATGACGTTCGGCGCGCCCATCAGCACGCCGAGGCCCGCCGCCTTCGAGGCCTTGGCCGCCTCTTGCGTCGTCGGGAACTCGGCGACGCGCACACCTTGCTCGATCGCTTCGTCGACATGGCCGGAGGTCGCGTCGTCGTGGCTCGCAAGCACGATGCCGCGCTCATGGCAGGCGGCCGAGATGAAGACCCGGTTCGGACCGGAATTGCGGGCCGATTCCGCCATCCGTTTCTCGCAGAATTTCTGGAAGTCGCGGTCCGTCAGCTTGAGCTTGCGCTGGTAGTAATAGGCATAGGTTTCGAGGTTGACGAACTGGCGCTGTCCAGGCGCGTGATCCATCAGCGAGGCGAGCTTCACCCTCTCGTCGGTCTCGAAATTGGCAAAGGCCTCGAGGCAGTCCGGCGCCGAGACCTCGCAGCGCAGGTGAATGAAATGGTCGGCCCTGAGCCGATCTTGGCGCACGCTGTCCTCGATCGCGTCGGCCAGCTTGCGAACGTCGTCGGCCTTCAAGTCGGCATCCTCGTCCATGCCGACGCGCAAGGCGTCGAGAACCGTGGTGATGCCCGCGGTCGCGACCTGGGCGTCGTGGGCAAGCACGGCGGCGATCGGGTTCCAGCGCACCTTCGGGCGTGGCGCGTAGTGGCCTTCGAGGTGATCGGTGTGAAGCTCGACCAGGCCGGGAATGATGTAGTCGCCGCCCATATCCTCGCCGGTGCGGGCAGCACCGGGTTCGACGGCGGCAATCAGGCCGTCGCGCAGCAGCAGCGAGCCCTCGACGATTTCGTCGGCCAGCACGATGCGGGCATTGGTGAGGACGGTTTCGGTGGTCATCTCAGGCGGTCCTATCTCGAACGGTCAATCAAGCGGTCTTGCGGGCCGGGCCACGGCCAAGCGCATGCTGCGAAAGCGCCATGAACGGGGCGCCGGGCTCGCTTTCGACGAACAATGTCAGCGCATCCACCGGCACCGGCTGCCGCAGCACCTCGGCGAACAGGCTGTCGATCGCTGCACGAAGACGTGGGCTTTCCTGTGGCCCGACGCGCCCCGAAAGCGTCATGTGGAAGCGGAAAGTGTCGAAAACGTAAGGGTAGCCCCACTGGCAGAGGTTGCGGAACTCGTCTGGCCTCAGCGAATCGGGACTGCGGCGCTCGATCTCGGCCTCGGTCAGCGGCGCCCTGAAGCTGTCGAAGACGCGCACGACCTCGTCGGCGAAATCGTTGAGCGGCGCAAACTGCGCTTCCGGCACCAGCGCGAAGAAGCCGTCGATCTGGCCGAGGGCGAGGCGCGGGATGACGACCGGCGGTGTCGCCTCGGCAAAACTGTCGAGCGCGGCGCGTAGCGACGCTTCCGTCTCGCTGGACGCGAGCCGGAACGGCGCCTTCAGCGTGGCATGGAACCCGTAACGCCTGGCGGAGGCGGTGTGGAAGGCGACTTCCGCCGCCGACAGATCGCCAACGGCCTCGACCGGGCGCGTCGCCGCGCCAAACGGGTCGCGGCCCAGCCAGTTGGCGGCGATGCGCGCCAACTTCTCGTCCTGCCTTGGGGTGAAATAAATAGCGTAGCGCATGATCGTTCCTCAACAAAGCGCGCTGCGCCCGAAGGATTATGCGACGCGCTCAAGTCCCTGTTTTTGGCAAGTCGTGTTCCAAAAACGCCCAGGCGCTCGCGGCGACGTGCATCAGACCCGCTGCCATAGGTGATTTCCATGACGGATTGACGAAGCTTTCATGGGTTTTCGAAGGCAAGTCCAGCATCGAGGTGCTTAGCCGACGATTTTTCCCGAGCTGGACCAACGGCTTTGCCGACCTGCCTATCAGGCTTTCATCAGCCATTCGTGCTCGGCCGCGTTGTGGAATTTCCACGTCCGCTTCGGTCCGGCCATGACATTGAGATAATAGAGGTCGTAGCCGTGGCAGGCCGCGCATGGGTGATATCCCTTCGGCACCAGCACGACGTCGCCGTCCTCGATCGCCATCGCTTCGTCGAACTCGCGCACGCCGTTGCGGTCGGCATCGGTGTAGACGCGCTGGAAGGCAAAACCCTGCGGCGGGTTGAGGCGGTGGTAGTAGGTTTCCTCGAGATAGGACTCCGCCGGCAGATTGTCCTGGTCATGCTTGTGCGGCGGATAGCTGGAGGTGTGGCCGCCGGGCGTGATGACCTCGACCACCAGCAGCGAATCCGCCGGCTTGCCCTCGGGCAGGATATTGGTGACGTAGCGGGTGTTGGTGCCCTTGCCGCGCACTTCCTGGCCGAGATCGTCAGGCCCGATGACGCGCACTGGCAGCCCGCCGCTTAAGCCCGGCGCCGAGCAGACCGCGAGTTCCAGTTCGGTGTCGGCGGTCACCGACCAGTCCGATCCCTGCGGCACATAGACCGACCAGGGCTTGCCTTCGAAGGGCGACATGCGCTCCCCGAGCAGGCCGAGTTCCTTGCCGCCTGCCGACGCCTTGCCCTTGCCGGTAACGAAGACCAGGCAGACCTCGCGGTCGCCGGTCTTGCCGGACGCCGCCTCGCCTGGATGAAGCCGATGCAGATCGAAACCGACATAGGTCCAGCCGGCGCTTTGCGGCGTGACATGCGCGACGTGGCCGTGGCCCTTGTCGGCCTTGACGAGCAGTTTCGACATGCGGAGCTCCTAGATTATTCCTTCGGTTCGGCTGGAGGCTTGTTCTCCTCGGCCGGATTGTAGAGGTAGAAGAACTGCCACACCGCGTAGCCGGCGAAGCCGAGCGCGATGACGCCCCAGAATGGCGTGCCGGAAGCGAACTCGATCACCGACCAGACCAGGCAGACGACGACGATGGCGATGCGGCGCCATAGCGGCCGGAAGAAGGGATGCTCATAGTCTTTCATCGCGCCAATCCATCCAAAGCGCATCAGATAGACCGAGCGCCCGGACTAATCCACCGTTCAGGCTGGAAAACCCTGCGTCTCGACCGTATAGCCGGCGGCCGTCATCACCCGCATCAGCTCCTTGTGGCCGACCTCAGCCATCTTCAGCGGCGGGTTCGTCTTCGGATCCTGCTCGGCTTCCACCACGAACCAGCCTTCATAGCCGTGATCGGCGAAGCGCTGGACGATGGCGCCGAAGTCGAGCGAGCCGTCGCCCGGCACCGTGAAGGCGCCGAGCGCCACGGCGTCGAGGAAAGACTGCTTGGAGCGGTCGAGGCTGTCGATGACGCCCATGCGCACGTCCTTCACATGGACGTGGTTGATGCGCTTGTGGTGGTTGTCGATGGCGCGCAGCACGTTGCCGCCGGCAAATGCGAGGTGGCCGGCGTCGAGCAGCAGCGGGATGCCTTCGCCCGAATGGCGCATGAAGGCGTCGAGCTCCGGCTCGGTCTCGACCACCGCCGCCATGTGATGGTGGTAGGAAAGCGGCATGCCCTGTTCGGCGCACCATTCGCCGAATTCGGTGACGCGCCGGCCATAGGCCTTCATCTCGTCCCCGGAGAGTTTCGGCTTGGTGGCCAAAGGCTTCGAGCGGTCGCCCTGGATGGAGCGGCCAACCTCGCCATAGACGATGCAGGGCGCGTTGACCGCCTTGAACAGGTCGATCATCGGCTGGATGCGATCCTTGTTGCTGGCCAAGTCCTCATTGACCAGTGTGCCGGAGAACCAGCCGCCGCAAAGCGTGACATCGGCCTCTTTCAGGATCGGCAGCATCACTTTCGGATCGTTGGGGAAGCGGCGGCCCATCTCCATGCCGGTGAAGCCGGCCGAGCGTGATTGCCGCAGGCACTCCTCGAGCGACACGTCATCGCTCAACTCCACGAGATCGTCGTTCCACCACGCGATGGGGGACATGCCCAGTCTGGCTTTCAAGTCGTCACTCCAATGTCGGTTCGTTTCCACCTTCCCCTTGTGGGGAGGGTCGCTGCGAAGCAGCGGGGAGGGGCAGCGCCAACCCCCAGCCGGACCTTCGGTCCGACCTCCCCACAAGAGGGAGGGTGGGGTTTTGGCCTTGCCGGCATCAATTTCCGACGTTCTGCATCTGCTTTTTGTCCTCATACGCCTTGCGCGCGGCGTTGACTTCGCGTCGCGCCGAGACTTCCGGCACGGCAACGTCCCACCAATGGCCGCCGGCCTCGGTCGAAACCAGCGGATCGGTGTCGATGACCAGCACCGTGGTCTTGTCGTTCCTTTTGGCCTTGGCCAGCGCCGTCTCCAGCTCGGCGATCGACGCCACCTTCTCGGCGACCGCGCCCAGGCTTGCCGCATGGGCGGCGAAGTCGACGTCGGGCATCACCTCGTGGCGGGCGTCCTTCAGGAGATTGTTGAAGTTGGCGCCGCCGGTCGCCATCTGCAGCCGGTTGATGCAGCCATAGCCGCGATTGTCGAGCAGCACGATGGTGAGCTTGAGGCCGAGCATCACCGAGGTGGCGATCTCGGAATTGAGCATCAGATAGGAGCCGTCGCCGATCATGACGACGACCTCCTGGTCGGGCTTCGCCATCTTGACGCCGAGCCCGCCGGCGATCTCGTAGCCCATGGTCGAGAAGCCGTATTCGGCATGGTAGGAGCCCGGCGCGCCGGCCTGCCACAGCTTGTGCAGTTCGCCGGGCAGACCGCCCGCGGCATGCAGCAGGGTGACGCCCGAGCCCATCGCCCGCTGCACGGCGCCGATCACCTGCGCGTCGGAAGGATAGGTGGCGTTGGTCGAGGCGGTCACCTTCGCGGCGGCGGCCTGCCACTCCTTCTTGCCCTTCAGCGCATTGTCGGTCCAGGCGGCAGGCGTCTTCCAGCCCTTCAGCGCGGCGGCGAGCTCGGCGAGGCCTTCGGCGGCGTCGGCGACCAGCGGCATCGCCCAATGCTTGCCGGCATCGAAGACCTGGGAATTCAGCCCGATAATGGTGCGGCCGGCATTCTTGAACAGCGCCCAGGACCCGGTGGTGAAATCCTGCAGCCTGGTGCCGACGGCGAGCACGACATCGGCCTCTTCGGCCAGCCGGTTGGCGGCGGAGGTGCCGGTGACGCCGACCGCGGCCATGTTGAGCGGATGGTCGTCGGGCAGCGAGGATTTGCCGCCTTGCGTTTCGCAGACCGGAATGCCGGCGCCTTGCACCAGCTTGGCGAGCTCGTCCGAGGCCTGCGAATACAGCACCCCGCCGCCGGCAATCACCAGCGGTTTCTTCGCGCCCTTCAGCGCCGCGACGGCGGCGGCCAGTTCATTGCGGTCCGGGCGCGGCCGGCGCGGCGTCCAGACACGCTCGGCAAACAGGCTTTCGGGATAATCATAGGCCTCGGCCTGCACGTCCTGGCAGAGCGACAGCGTCACCGGCCCGCATTCGGCCGGATCGGTCAGCACCTGCATGGCGCGGTTGAGCGCCGGGATGATCTGCTCCGGCCGCGTGATGCGGTCGAAATAGCGCGATACCGGGCGGAAGCAGTCGTTGACGCTCGCCGTGCCGTCGGAGAAATCCTCGGCCTGCTGCAGCACCGGATCCGGCAGGCGATTGGCGAAGATGTCGCCCGGTAAAAACAGGACGGGCAACCGGTTTACATGCGCGAGTGCCGCCGCCGTCACCATGTTGAGCGCACCGGGGCCGATCGAAGAGGTCGCGGCCATGAAGCGGCGGCGGAAATTCGCCTTGGCGTAAGCGATCGCCGCATGCGCCATCGCCTGTTCGTTATGGGCGCGGAAGGTCGGCAGCTCGTCGCGCACCTGGTAGAGCGCCTCGCCGACGCCGGCGACGTTGCCGTGGCCGAAGATCGCCCAGACGCCGCCGAAGATCGGCACCTTTTTGCCGTCGATCTCGGTCATTTGCCGGCTGAGAAAGCGCGTCAGCGCCTGCGCCATGGTCAGGCGAATTGTCTTGCTCATCGCATTTCCTCCGCAGTCCTTCCGCCGTCTCGTTATGCCGCCTTGCGGCCGCGCGCGGCAAGCCACGCCTCGGTCAGCTGCTCGAAGCGCACGGCCATGTCGGCGATCGCCTCCTCATCCGACATCTTGCCGGCCAGCCATCGTTCGGCGGCGTTGATGAAGATCGTTCGACCGACGGCGAAGCCTTTGACGATTGGCGCGTTGCTCGTTGCGGCAAATGCAGCGACCAGTTCGTCCTGGGGCGCTTCCAGCCCCAGCAGCACGACGCCCCGGCACCAGGGATCGTTCTTGACGATCACCTGTTCGATCTTCGCCCAGGCACCTGCCGAAGCCTGCGGCTCGAGCTTCCACCAGTCCGGCTTGATGCCCAGCGCATAGAGTTCCGCCAGCGCACGCGCAATGGTGGTGTCGTCGAGCTTGCCGTGCTTGCCGGCGATGATCTCGACCAGCAATTCCCGGCCGACTTTTCGCGCGGCCTCGAACAGCGCGCGCAGCTTCTGCTGCTGCTCGATCTTCAGCGCTTCCGGGTCGTCCGGGTGGTAGAAGCACAGGCATTTGATGCAGTGGTCGACCGGCCATTCGGTGAGTTGCGAGCCGATGTCCTGCGAGAATTCGAAGCGCAGCGGCCGCGATCCGGGCAATTCGACTGGACGGCCGAGCCAGGCAAACGGATGGCGAGCGAATTCGAACATCGCGTCGCGGCCGTATTTCTCGTCGATCAGCATGCCGTAGCCGTCGCGGCCAGCGGCGACTTTAGCGGCCGCCTTGACCGTCAGCACCTTGAAGTCGGGGATGCGCGCGGCATCGGCGCCGACCCTCGCGGCAACATCCTCGAGCTGGACGCGATGGTCACAGGCTAAAGCCATCAGCGAGGGGACGTCGCGCCGGCGCGTCGTCGCCCAATGGATGTGGTTGATCGCCTCGTCCTTGCGCAGCGCCAGGTGCTTGCTGCCGTGCTTCAGGAAGAATTGCAGCTCCTCGAAGGTCGGATATTCCGGCGCGCAGAGCAGGCGCGAGACGGCAAAGGCGCCGCAGGCATTGGCCCAGGTGGCGGCCGTGGCAAAGCTTTCGCCGCCGAGCCAGCCGCGCAGGAAGCCCGACATGAAGGCGTCGCCGGCGCCCAGCACATTGTAGATCTCAATCGGAAAACCCTTTCCGACGATGCCGTCCTCGAGGTCGTCGCTGATCGGCCCGTCATAGACGATGCAGCCCTGCGCGCCGCGCTTCAGGACGATGGTGGCCGAGGACAGCGCGCGGATCGCCTTCAGCGCGCTCAGGCAATCGTCGGCGCCCGAGGCGATCATGATCTCTTCCTCGGTGCCGACGATCAGGTCGCAATCGGGCAGCACGGTCTTAAGCTGCGCCGAGACGCGGTCCGACTTGACGTAGCGCTCGAAGCCTTCGGCATGGCCGGCAAGACCCCACAGGTTCGGGCGGTAGTCGATATCGAACACCACCTTGCCGCCCTTGGCCTTCATCAGGCGGATCGCCTTGCGCTGCGCGGCATCCGAATTGGGTCGTGAGAAATGCGTGCCGGTGACGACGACCGAGCGGGCCGAGGCGATGAAAGCCTCGTCGATATCTTCTTCGGCGAGCGCCATGTCGGCGCAGTCGGAGCGGTAGAAGATCATCGGCGAGACGCCTTCGTCCTCGACCGAGAGCAGCACCAGCGCCGTCAGCCGTTCCTTGTCGGTCTTCAGGCCGTCGACCGAGACGCCCTCGCGCCGAAGCTGCTCGCGGATGAAGCGGCCCATCTGCTCGTCACCGACGCGCGTCAGTAGCGCCGAGCGCAGGCCGAGCCTTGCCGTGCCGACCGAAATATTGGCCGGGCAGCCGCCGACCGACTTGGCGAAGGAGGTGATATCCTCCAGCCGCGAGCCGATCTGCTGCCCATAGAGATCGACCGAGGCGCGGCCGATGGTGATGACGTCGAGCGGCGGGTATTTCCCTTCCACGGCTTCGCCCATTCGAACCTCCCATCGGCCTTGTTGTGCAGAGCAGCGTCGTTTTGGACAGCACGCGCAAACGGCGGCGTGGCGTCGTCAATATGAAATATTAATTCCAATCTACAGTCAATATGGAATGAGCATTCCCAAGGCAAAAAGCGTTTCGTCGGCGAGGCTCAGCCCTTCCGCCTGCGCCCGGCTTCGCGGCGCTTCTCGCCGACGGCGACAGTCAGCGCCATGGCTAAAGCCATTGTCGCGGAGATCGAACGGAAGCCGCCGAAATCAGCCTCGGCGACCTCGAACCAGACCTTGGCGAATTGCGCGAGCGGCGAGAAGGATGAGTCGGTGATCGCCACGATCGGCACGCCCTGTTCCGCGATCGAGCGGGTCTCCTCGATGGTCGCGGGCGCATAGGGCGAGAAGCTGATGGCGATGACGGCGTCGCGCGGCGTGGCGAAGCCGATCATCTCGGCATTGAGGCCGGCGGCCGATTCCACCAGCTGGTTGCGGATCTTGAGCTTGCCCAGCGCATAGGCGATGTAGGAAGCGACCGGATAGGAGCGGCGCTTGGCCAGCACATAAATGGTCTCGGCCTTTGCCAAGAGCGCAACCGCCTCTTCGAAATGCGCATCGTTGAGCGAGCGCGAAATATCGCCCAGCGAGGTGCTGGCGGCGGCGACGAAGCCGTCGAAGATCGCCCGGTGCCCGCCGCCGTCCTCGGCCTTGGCGCGCAATGCCGCCAGCCGCTCGTCATAGGAGGAGTTGCGTTCGCGCAGGCGCTCGCGGAAAACCTGCTGCAGGCTGGTGAAGCCGTCGAAGCCGAGCTGCTGGGCAAAGCGGATCAGCGTCGAGGGCTGGACCCCGGCCGAAGCCGCAATGCTCGCCGCCGTTCCGAAAGCGATGTCGTCGGGGTTGTCGAGCGCGTAAGCGGCGATCTGCGCGATGCGCTTGGGCAGGCTCTGGCGCCTGTCCAGGATCGTCGCGCGCAGCGTCTCGAAATCGCGAGGCACAAGTTCGTCCATCGTCGCTCCGTCCGCGCCCATAATGTTTGTCCCTCTCCTGCCTCATCATAGCGAGTCCGCGCAAGAACACCATTAAAAATGATTTGGATGTTCCATTCCTTGCCAAAATAGACTAATTCATCCACATCAATATTTCCCCGGAGCGATTCCGCTTTCACGGAACCGCTCCATCTGTTTGTTGACGCAATTCCGGACGGAAAACCGCCTGACACTTTTCCTGGAATTGCTCGGGCGCGGAGACATCGACATGGTCGGAGTGGGCCTCATCGGCACGGGCTTCATGGGCAAGTGCCACGCCATCGCCTGGAATGCGGTGGGCACCGTCTTTCCCGATGTCGACAAGCCGAGGCTGGTGCATCTGGGCGAGGTGAATGACGAGCTTGCCAAGCGCAAGGCCGGCGAGTTCGGCTTCGCAAAAGGCTCCGGCGACTGGCGCGCCGTGGTCAACGATCCGGAAGTCGAAATCGTCTCGCTGACCACGCCCAACCAGTTCCATCCGGAAATGGCGATCGCCATCCTCGAAGCAGGCAAGCATCTGTGGTGCGAGAAGCCGATGGCGCCGAGCTTTGCCGAGGCCGAGGCGATGGCGAAGGCCGCCAAGGCATCCGGCAAGGTCGCCGTGCTTGGTTATAACTACATCCAGAACCCCGCCATCCGCCATATCGGCGCGCTGCTCGATGAAAAGATCATCGGCGACGTCAACCTCGTGCGCATCGAGATGGACGAGGATTTCATGGCCGACCCGGAAGCGCTGTTCTTCTGGAAGCACGAGGCGGCTTCCGGCTACGGCGCGCTCGACGATTTCGCCGTGCATCCGCTGTCGCTGATCAAGGTGCTGTTCGGCCGTGTCAGCCGTGTCATGTGCGACATGGTGAAACCCTATGCCGATCGCAAAGTCGCTTCCGGCGGCCGCCGCGCGGTCGAGACCTACGATATCGCCAACGTGCTCATGCATCTCGAAAACGGCGTCGCCGGCACGCTGCTGGTCAACCGTTCGGCCTGGGGCCGCAAGGGCCGCATCGCCATCCAGATTTTCGGCTCGAAGGGATCGATCCTCTACGACCAGGAGCGGATGAACGAATTCCAGCTCTACCTCACCGCCGACCGGCCGACCGAGCAGGGCTACCGCACCGTCCTGGTGGCGCCGCACCACAAGCCCTATGATTCGTTCCTGCCCGCGCCCGGCCATGGCCTCGGCTTCAACGACCTCAAGATGATCGAATGCCGCGAGCTGTTGATGCGCATCGCCGGCAAGCCGGCCCGCATCATCGACTTCGACGAGGGGCTGGAGATCGAGCGCACCGTGCATGCGATGGCGCGCTCGTTCCAGGAGCAGCGCTGGGTCGATGTGAGATAATTCAGCCGAACGCCGGAACCGGCGCAACGGCCAGCGCCGGTGGCGGCTGCCTGCAGCATGTCGCCATGGGTGCGGGCAGCTCGGCATTCGTCGCTTCGGACTGGCCCCCTTCAAGCAAGGTTGATGGCGACGTTGCGCAGCAACGCCACGGATTTGCGCATGCCTTCCATCGGCGAAAGCATCATGTCCTCGTGCTCGATCGAGAGCACATCGTCGTAGCCAGCCTGTTTCAGCGCGGTGCAGAACTGCCGCCACCAGGTCTCGCCGTGACCGTAGCCCAGCGTGATGTAATTCCAGGCCCTGTCGGCATAGTGGTTCGGCGGGCGCGCATCGAGCACGCCGTCGATGCCGGCCGGCACCGGCTCGACGCGCGTATCCTTGGCATGGACATAGTAGATCGCCGAGCCGAGCTTGCGCACCGCGGCTATCGGGTCGGCACCCATCCACATCGGATGGCTCGGATCATAATTCGCGCCAACCGTGTCGCCGACGGCATCGCGCAGCCGCAACAGCGTCTGGACGTTGTAGACGGCCTGATGACCGTGCAATTCCAGGCAAAGTTTACTGATGCCGAGATTGTTCGCGTATGCGACGAGATCGCGCCAGTAGGGAATGATGCAATCGTCCCACTGGTAGCGCTGGATGTCGGCGCATTCGGGCGGCCAGTCGGTGATGATCCAGTTGGGGTTGGCATCGCCAGGGCCGCCGGGCAACCCGGACATCATGACCACGCGATCGATCCCCATCAGGCTCGCCAGCCGGATCGTGTCCTCGGTCACCTGACGGTGCTGCTTGCCCTGCGGCCCTGGATGCAGCGGATTGCCCGAGCAGTTGAGCGCCGCGATCGTCAGCCCGTGGTCGCGGACCTTGGCGACGAATTCGGCACGGGTCGCCGCGCTGTCCAGCATGGCCGCGAGATCGATGTGCGGCGCGGACGACCAGTTGCCGCAGGCGAACTCCAAGGTCTCCAGTCCGAGTTCGGCGGAGGCGCGCAGCATCTCGTCAAAGGACAGGTTGCCCAGGCTGTCGGTGATCATGCCGATCTTCATTTCGGAACTCCTGGTTGACTTCAGACCATCCGCTTACGGCATCACGGGTTCGAACCTGCCGGAGCGGGCCGACGCGAGAGCCGCCTCGCAAAGGATCATGGCCTTGCGGCCGTCGCTCGCGGTGACGGCGGGTTTCCTGCCCGTTTCGACGCAATCGATGAAGTGATCGATCTCGGCGGCGTAGGATTCAGCGTAGCGCTCGACGAAGAAATAGTAGGGCTTGTCGCGCGATATGCCGTTGCCGCCATACAATTCCACCGAGGTCGGCAGCCGGTTGCCGGCCTGCAGCATGCCTTCGGCGCCATGCACCTCGATGCGCTGATCGTAGCCATAGGCAGCCCTGACGCTGTTGTTGATGTGGCATTGCCGGCCGGACGCTGTTCGCAGGATGAACATCGCGGTGTCGTAGTCGCCGAGCTTCCTGTATTGCGGCGCCACCAGCGAGGAGCCGGTCGCGAAAAGTTCGACCGGCTCTTCGTCGAGCAGGTTCCGGGCCATATCGAAGTCGTGGATGGTCATCTCGCGAAAGACGCCCCCGCCTCCGGCCAGTGCTTCCTCGGTTTCGGGTTCGGGGTCGCGGCTGGTGATGATAACTTGCTCGACGGCGCCGATCTCACCGCCGTCGAGGCGCTCTTTCAGTGCCCGGAAGCTCGGATCGAAGCGGCGATTGAAGCCGATCTGGAACGGCACGCCCGCTTTCGCGACCGCGGCCAAGCACTCGTCCGTGCGCTTGAGATCGAGATCGATCGGCTTTTCGCAGAAGATCGCCTTGCCTTTCGCCGCCGCGGCCATGGCGAGCTCGGCGTGGGTGCGCGTCGCCGA
Source organism: Mesorhizobium sp. WSM3224 (assembly GCF_000427725.1). GTDB lineage: Bacteria > Pseudomonadota > Alphaproteobacteria > Rhizobiales > Rhizobiaceae > Mesorhizobium. The sequence continues at coordinate 185,816 of NZ_ATYO01000007.1, forward strand.
AGCGATGAACACCATCTTCACCGACGGATCGTTCATCACCGTCTCGGTGTCGGCAATCTCGGCGCCGGTCGCGGCGGCAATCGGGCCCGCCGCCTCGCGATTGGGATCGACGATGTAGCGCAGCCTCACCTTCGGGTGGCGCGCGAGATTGCCCGCGTGCACACGGCCGATCAGCCCCACCCCGAACAGACAAACATCCATCATGCGTTCGACTTTCCTATCGGGCCGCGCCAACGCGGAACGGCCGGTTCAACATGCGCGGCCGGCGCTCATTTCACCGCGCCCATGGTCAGCCCGCGCACCAGATGGCGCTGCACCAGGAGCGCGAAGAAGACGATCGGCAGCGCGCCGATGACGCCGGCGGCCGACATCGAGGCCCAGTCGGTATCTATGCGGCCGATCAGCGTCGCGGTGCCGCGCGGCATGGTCATGGCCCGCGGCGTCGCCGTCAGCGCCAGCGCGAAGAGGAACTCGTTGAAAGTGACCAGCACCGCGAAAATGGCGGTGGCCGCGAGCCCGGGCGCCGCCAGCGGCAGCGTGATGCGGCGGAAAGCGCCGAAGCGCGAATCGCCGTCGACCATCGCGGCTTCCTCGAGGTCGACGGGGATCTCGCGAAAGAAGCTCTCCATCATCCAGACGCAAAAGGTGATGTTGAAGGCGGTGTAGGTGGCGATCAGGCCGAGCCAGCTGTCGAGCAGGCCGAGGTGGAGCATCAACAGGTAGACGGGGATCAGGATGACGACCGGCGGGATGATGCGCAGCGTCAAAAGGAACAGGCCGACCTTGCGCTCCGCGGCGAAAGGCAGGCGGAACCTGGCGATCGCATAGGCGCCCATCGCGCCGACGATCAGCGCGATGGCGACGGAGAAGAATGTCACCACCAGGGAATTCGTCAGGTAGGAACCGAACTGCTTTTCGGTGAACAGCCGCACGTAGTTGTCGAGCGTCGGAACATGTGGGTAGAGCGTGCCTTCCTGGGTGATCTCGCGGTTGGACTTGAGCGAGGTCGAGACCAGCCAGTAGATCGGCAGGAGCACGACAGCCAGCACGAAGGTGGTGGTGAGGATGCGCGCCAGACGGGTGCTCATGACGCGTCGATCCTGCGCAAGAGCCTGATGGCGCTGAAGGCGAGCGCGAGCACGACGAGGCCGATCGTCACGAACAGCGCCGCCGCATATCCGGTCTGCTGGAACTTGAACGCGGTGTCGTAGCCGTAGATCGAGATCAGCCTCGTCGCTTCGCCCGGCCCGCCACGGGTCAGCACGAAAACCTGGTCGAACGTGCCGAAGGCGTCGATGGTGCGCAGCACGATCGCCACCGCCAGCACCGGCCGCATCATCGGAAAGGTGAGATCGGCAAACACGCGCCAGGCGCCGGCGCCGTCGACGCGCGCTGCCTCGAACGGCTCGTGCGGCAGCGATTGCAACCCCGCGAGCAGGATCAGGAACATCAGCGGCGTCCATTCCCAGACGTCCAGCACGACCAGTCCGATGAAGGCGTTGAGCGGATTGCCGAGGATTTGCACTGCGCCGCCGCCCATCGCCGCCGACAGCGCCGTCAGCATGCCGGCGTCGCTGGCGTAGATCAGGCGGAAGACGATGGCGACCACGACCGGCGTGACCACCATGGGAATGATGAGCACGGTCCGCAGCAGGCGGATGCCGCGAAACTCGTGCAGGCAAAACAGCGCCAGCGCGAAGCCGAGCACCGCCTCGAAAGACACCGACAACGCAACGAACTTCACCGTGACCCAGAGCGAGTTCAGGAACTGCGCGTCGCTCCAAAGATGCAGATAGTTCTGCAGGCCGACATTGGAGATCGGCGAGCCATAGCGGTAGGCCCTGGTGCTGGCCCTGAGACCATCCCAGAGCGGATAGATGAGCACTCCGAGCACGATCAGCAGGCCCGGCGCCAGCATGAGATAGGGGAGGGCGAGGTCGAGCCCCGCCCCCTGCAGGCGATATTTGCGTGCCTGCATGCCGCTTTGCATCAGTAGTAACCGGCCGTGGTCAGATAGTCCTTGACCTGCTTGGCGGCCGTGTCCAGCGCCGCGCCGCCGCCGGAGCCGGCCTGCAGCGCCTTGTTGAGCTCGATGCCGAGCAGTTCCTCGACCTTCGCCCAGTCCGGCGTGCGCGGCCGCGGCAGCGCGCCGGCGTCGAGCTGCTGCAGGGCGACCGGGATTAGCCGATTGCCCGGCTTGGCGATGCCGAAGGCGCTGCGCTTGACCGGGATCGAGCCGGCTTCCGACAGCTTGGCCTGGGCTTCGGCGCTGACATACCACTTCAGGAACTCGATCGAGTTCGCCTTGTTGGGCGCCGATTTCGGCACGCCGGCGATGAAGATGCCCATCTGGGCGATCGCCTTTTCCTGCTTCGGCACGACGCCGAAATCGAGCTTGCCGGCGACCTTGGTCTGCGCCGGATCGTCCGCCTTCAGCGCGTTGCCGGAATACTGGATGATGGCGCCCGCGTCGCCGCCCAGGATCGCCGCGCCCTCCTGGTCGGAGTCGAACTCGACCACGCCGCTCGGCGCGTTCTGCTTCATCGTGCCGACGAAGAAATCGGCCGATGCCTTGCCTTCGGCTGAATTGAAGATCGGGTTCCACTTGTCGTCGAAGAAGGCGCCGCCGAACGACAGGAAGATCGGATACCAGCTGGTGACGATCGGATTGCCGGAGACGCCGCGGAAGACGACCGGGTATTTGATCTTGCCGGCAGCCACCCCTTCCTTGCCCTTGGCGATCACCTCGTCCCAGGTCTTGGGCGCGCCGCCGGTGAAGACGTCGTTGCGGTAGGTGAGCGTCTGCAAATCGCCGACGAAGGGCACGCAGATCAACGTCGGCTTGGCGTTCTCGAAGCCCTTGACGCGCGGCCCCTGCTGCGGCGGCCAGTAGCCCATGTCGATCATCGAGCCGATCCAGTCCTTATCGGCGCCATCGATGCCGCCGGCGCCCAGATCCTCGAGCACGTTGGCGGCGCCGAACTGCGGCACCCATGGATCGTCGAGCAGATAGAGGTCGTACTGGCCGGCGCCGCTCTGGGCGTCGGCGAACCACTTCTCCAGGGTCACGCCATATTCGTCCTCGAGGAACTCGATGTCGAAGCCCTTTTCCTTCGCCAGCGGGATGATCTTCTGCTTGAACGGCGTCAGGCCGCCATCGGCGAAGGCGCCGATGATGACTTTCTTGCCGGCTGCCCTGGCCGGCATCGGCAAGCCGAGCGTGGTGAGGGCCGTGCTGGCCAAAGCCAGGCCAAGCCCGCCCTTGATGACGGAGCGGCGAGTAAGTCTGCTGGAATGCATCATTTCACTCTCCCATTGTTGTTGACCCTGTGGACGGCGGTGAGGCCGGCCGAATTGAAGAAACAGGCGTTCGCCGGGTCGAAGGCGACGCCGATGCTTTCACCCACCACACCCCGGAAATCGCGCCCGGCCCGTACCGAGACGTTGCCGCCGTCCAGGCGGACATGGACCAGCGTCTCGTTGCCCATCGGCTCGACGACATAGATTTCACCCGGCAGCGCGTTCGGCGCGTCGGATTGGGCGACGCTGCAATCTTCCGGTCTGAGCCCGATCTCGACGATCTCGGCAAGGCGGCACTCGGTGAGCCGCGTCCGCTCCAGCGCGACGATCTTTCCGCCCGCCATCACGCCTTGCTCGGAGAGCGCGACCGGCAGGATGTTCATCGGCGGATTGCCGACGAAGGTGGCGACGAAACGGTTTGCCGGGCGGTCGTATATCTCGATCGGCGGCGCCATCTGCTGCAACTCGCCGCCATGCATGACGGCGACGAAATCGGCCATCGTCAGGGCCTCGACCTGGTCGTGGGTGACGTAGATCGTGGTGGCGCTGAGGCGCTGGCAGAGCCGCTTGATCTCGCCGCGCATGGTGAGCCGCAGCCGTGCGTCGAGGTTGGACAGCGGCTCGTCCATGAGGAAGGCGGCCGGGTCGCGCACGATAGCGCGGGCCAGCGCCACGCGCTGGCGCTGGCCGCCCGAGAGCTGGCGTGGTCGGCGCTCGAGCAGATGGCCAATCTCGAGGATGGCGGCGACCTCGCCGATCTTGGCCTTGCGCCCGGCGTCGGGCGTGCCGCGGATCCACAGCGGATAGCCGATGTTCTCGGCGACCGTCATCTGCGGGTAGAGCGCATAGCTCTGGAACACCATGGCGATGTCGCGGTCGCGCGGCTGCAGCCGGGTGACGTCGCGCTCGCCGATGAAGACCTTGCCGGCGCTCGGCATGTCGAGCCCCGCCAGGATGCGCAATGCCGTCGTCTTGCCGCAACCCGATGGGCCGAGCAGCGCGAGGAATTTGTGGTCGGGCACGGCAAGGTCCAGCGATCGCAGCACGTTGAGCGCGCCGAAATTCTTGACCACGTTCTGGTACAGGACCGAACTCATTACCCTCGCCTGCGCCCCATTTGTGTCTTCAGCCCTTGCGCTCGTGCACGTAGAACCCCGCATCTTGCGCCAGTTTCTTCAGGTTGCGGTAGCCCATCGTGGCATAGGTCAGCGGATGCGCCTTGGCCGGGTCCTGCTCAGCCTCCACCACCAGCCAGCCCGAGTAGCCCTGGCCGGCGAGGATCTTGAGCAGCGTGGCGTAGTCGATCGCGCCGTCGCCGGGCACGGTGAAGATGCCTTCCATCACCGCGCCCATGAAGCTCATGTCGATGTCGCGCGCCTTCTTCAGCATCGCCGGGCGCACATCCTTGCAATGCACATGCACGACGCGCTCGACATGCCGGCGCAATAGCTGCTCCGGGTCGCCGCCGGAAAACGCGCAATGCCCGGTATCGTAGAGCAGCCCGACCGCCTCGCCGGTGCTATGCATCAGCCGGTCGATCTCTGTGTCGGTCTCGACGATCGTGCCCATGTGATGGTGGAAGGCCATGCCGACGCCGAAATCGGCGAAACGTTCGGCAAGCCGCGTGATCTTGGCGCCGTAGGCCTTCCATTCCCCGTCCATCAGCTTCGGCCGCTGCGAGATCGGATCGTGGATGGCGCCGTGCCGGCCGCGCGAGGTGTCGGCATAGACGACACGCCTGGCGCCGAGGTCGCGCAACAAGGTCAGATGCGGCCGGATCGCCTCGAATTCTTCCTCCACCTCCTTGTCGCAGATGCGGCCGTCATACCAGCCGGAGACCAGCGCCAGCCCGTGATGGTCGAGGATAGGCCTCAGCGTGCGCGCCTCGCGCGGGAACTTGCCGCCCAGCTCGGTGCCGGCATAGCCCGCTTCCGCGGTCTCGCTAAGGCACGTCTCGAGCGGCGTGTCGCCGCCCAGTTCCGGCACGTCGTCATTGCTCCAGGTGATCGGATTGATGCCAAGTCGTACTGTCGTCATTGCTCGCTTTCCGCCCCGCAGCCGGGTTGCTGCGGGGTGTCTGGTCTCGGGAGGAGATGGCTGCGGTTTCTGCTTGGCCGGGTGGAAAGCCCTGCCGTTCTTGGTCGGCCGGACGCCCTCCCAGCACCTTGCCCGACATGTCTTGGTCGACGTCTTACCCCAACGTCAGTCGCAGAAGTCTATCCCGCTCTGTCTCCATCGCGAGGTCCAGTTTTCGGGAAAATGAAGGAACCAGTTTGTGTTGGTTGGCGGCTGTGGCAGGATGGGGAGGATGGACAATCTCGAAATCATTGACCCTCGGCGCGAGGCCCCCCTCTCTGCCCTGCCGGGCATCTCCCCCTCAAGGGGGGAGATTGGCAGTTCAGGCGCCCCGCTTGCCTTTGCCACGTCGGCGATTGGCGAAAGCCGGCGTGACATCCAATCTCCCCCCTTGAGGGGGAGATGTCCGGCAGGACAGAGAGGGGGGCGAAGGAACTCGACGATGCCAGGCAAGCGTGTCTCGGCACGCCATTACCCCTATGGCGCAAGGTAAGATATGCGCCCCCAGCCCAAACCCCAGGCGTTCCCGCTCGACATGCTCGCGGTGAACCGCGCCAGCCCCGAGCACCTCTCGCGCCAGCTCTACCATGGCCTCGTCGCCATCATCCGCAACCGTGCGCTGCCCCCTGGCTCGGAACTGCCCTCCACCCGCGCTTTGGCCGCCGAGCTCGGCCTTGGCCGCAACACCATCGTCACCGCTTACGACCAGCTCGTCACCGAAGGCTACCTCGCCAACCGCCAGGGCGCCCGCCCGGTGATCGTCGACCTGCCCGACGGCCCGCGCGAGGCGCCGGCTGAGGAACCGCCCGTGCCGCTGCGCGCGCCTTCGCTGCGCGGCCAGCAACTGCTCAGCCAGCCCTATCACCACGGCAGGCCGGGGCACGTCGCCTTCCACCCCGGCATGCCGGATGCGCAGAGCTTTCCCTTCGGCGTCTGGGGCCGGCTGGTGGCGCGCCGCGCCAGCCATGGCGGCGAGACGCTGTTCGGCACCTATGACGTCACCGGCCATCCGGCGCTTAAAACGGCGATCGCCGGCTATCTCCTGTCGGCGCGCGGCGTGCGCTGCCGTTCCGAGCAGATCGTCGTCACCACCGGCGCGCAAGCCGCCTTCGATCTTCTGGCGCGCCTGCTGCTCGACCCCGGCGACACGGTGTGGATGGAGGAGCCCGGCTATTACGGCGCCAAGGCCGCCTTCACCGTGGCCGGCGCCAAAATCCTGCCCATCCCGGTCGACCAGGAGCGCGGCTGGCGCCTGGAGCATGATCCTGAAAAGTGGGAACCGGTTTTCGGCGAAAGATCATGCTCCACCAAAGAGTCAGCGCATGATCCCGAACCGAAGGTCAGCGGAAGCAAAAAGTGGGAACCGGTTTTCGGAGAACGATCATGCTCCAACAAAGAGCTGGACCGTGGCGGCGATTCAACGAAACGCCATCACGGTCCAGACGCGCCGGACTTCTCGCCTCGCCTCATCTATGTGACGCCGGCCTGCCAGCATCCCCTCGGCATCACCATGCGCATGGAGGAGCGGCTGCGCCTGCTCGACATCGCCGAGACCGCGAATTCATGGGTGATCGAGGACGATTTCGACGGCGAATACCGCTTTCAAGGCCGGCCGGTGCCGGCGATCCAGAGCATGGACCGCTCCGGCCGCGTCATCTATGTCGGCACCTTCGCCAAGCTCTTGTTCCCGGCGCTGCGTCTCGGCTTCATGGTGCTGCCGCCTGACCTTGCCGGCCGCATCGTCAACGCGCTCTCCACCACCGGCCAGTTCGCGCCGCTGCTGCTACAGGCCGCCTTGGCCGATTTCATCACCGAAGGCCATATGAGCCGGCACCTGAAGCGCATGCGCCGCATCTACGCCCAGCGCCGCCAGCTCTTCCGCGAGATCGTGACCGAGCGCCTGCGCGACGAGATCACCCTCTCCCCAGCCGAAGCCGGCATCCAGGTGGTGGGCTATCTGAGGGAGGGCATAGACGACATCGAGGTCAGCCAGGCCGCCGCAAGGCGGGCGATCAACGTCTCGCCGCTGTCGAAATATTTCCAGAACACGGCGCCGACCCAGGGGCTGGTGCTGGGCTATGCGGCCTGTGATGCGGCGCAGACGAGGGACGGCGTGGAGAGGCTGGCGCAGGCGATAGGTGAGGTGCTCGGGTGGGGGTGACTACGACAGTTTGTGCACAAAGGGATGCCTCGACTGGTCTAGTTCCAACCAATCTGACAAGGTGTATCAAGGAGCCTAAGTCCTTAGCTGAAATCGTGAATCAGTCGCGCCGGTCGCGTTCCGCCGCCATCTGGTCCCCAATTCTCCGGCGAAGCCTTGTCCTGCAGCGACATGCAGCAATGTCGTTCTTTTTTCAAACCGATCAAACGGTGAACTTTCATGCCGCCTAGAACCCAAAAGACGACAGCATAAAAATGGCTCGGATTGACGACATCGTCGCGCAGATTCCGGACAAGGCACTAAGACAAAGGCTCGAAAGCGCGCTTTCAGACATGAAACGCCGTCAGCGCTTCGGTCTTGTTTACGAAGAGCATATGCCGGAAACAACTGCACTTTTGGACTTTCCGATTCGGCCTGGCGCAACCGTCCAACGCCGAAGCGACGCGGAAGGAAGGCGCTATCAGGTCATATCGGTGAACCGCCGTTCTGCTCGATTGGCGGCCGAGGGTGGCGGCGATGAGGAAACGGCTGCCCTTAGCGACCTCCTTGTCGTAAAGCGGTTCGGAGATCCTATCTTTCCCGCTCTGACTTAAGTTGGAGTTGTAAGGAATGGTCCGGAAAGTAAGCCTTATCATGCCGTCATTAACGGTGAAAACTTCCATACTTTACAGTTACTTGTATACCTGTACGAATCGCAGGTCGACTGCATCTACATTGATCCACCATACAACACGGGAGCGCGCGATTGGAAGTACAACAACCGATATGTCGACTCGAATGATACTTGGAGCCACAGCAAATGGCTCGGCTTTATGGAAAAGCGCCTGTGGCTCGCAAAGCGCTTGCTTAAGCCCGATGGCGTGCTGATCGTCACGATTGACGAGCATGAGGTCCATCATCTCGGAATGTTGCTCGAGAAGGTGTTCAAAGAATACCTTCGTTACACCATCACTGCAGTTATAAACCCCAAGGGTACGTATAAGCTGAATTTCGGGCGAGTTGACGAACAAGTATTCTTCGTCGTTCCCGACGTCGGCCGAGATGTGATTGTCCCTCGCCCGAGAAACGCTAAGGACGGGAATGCTGATCAACTTGGGTTAGGCTTACTGCGTAAGATGGTTGGGCAGGGGCTGATTACGAGATCAATGCTTGATGACGGGCTCTTTGACCCGAGCGAGCTCGATTTGATTGAGGCGAGTTTTGAGGACGACACGCTTAGCGATGATGATGAACTCGAGATGGATAACAGCGACGATACTCCGCCGGAGTACGAGGACTGGTTCCTGCGTCGCCGTGGCCAGGAATCGAGCTACCGTCACCAGAGGCCCAACCAATTCTTCGCCATCTACATTGATCCCGTCAGAAAGATGGTTGAGGGAATCGGTCCATTGTTGGGCAAAGACGAGCCCTATCAGAAAATCTCGAAGTCGAATTATCTAAGTGTATACCCCATTGACAACGATGGGCATGAGCGAGTTTGGCGCTATTCGCGCGAAACCATGCAGCGATATATTGATGCTGGCGAGATTGTGGTTGGCTCGTTCAATAAGAAAGCCAAATCATGGACACTTAATCATAGGAAACTCAAGAAGGAATTTCTGCGCAACAAAACGGTTTGGTGGGAAAAGCGGCATGACGCCGGCGTTCATGGCACAAACGTGGTCAACAACCTGTTGGGGAAGCGGGGTCTCTTCCCGTTCCCAAAATCCGTCTATGCTGTTCAAGACGCGCTGGCGACCGTCGTACGCAACCGCCCGAATGCCTTGATCCTCGATTTCTTCGCAGGTTCCGGCACCACGTTTCATGCCACATGCCTGTTGAATGCGGCGGACGACGGGAAAAGGCGCAGCGTTCTGGTGACGAACAATGAGGTCGAGGAAAAGCTCGTAAAAAGGCTCATTTCGCAAGGGATATACCGTGGCGAGCCAGAGTTTGAGGCACAGGGGATTTTTTCACTGGTGACCCGCCCTCGATGCGAAGCCGTCGTAACGGGGAAACGTCCAGACGGGAAGCCCGTGCCAGGCCGACATATCGATGGTCGTCCTCTCGCGCGCGGATTCGAGGAAAACATAGAGTTCTTTCGGGTCGATTATCTGGATCCTGACGATGTGGACTTAGGGACGCAATTCCAAGCCATATTTCCGTCGCTGTGGTTGGCAGCGGGCGGTCTTGGAGAGAGACCGAAGTCTCCGGCCGAGGCTGAGATGTTGGTGCCCCCAGAAGGCTGTTTTGCCATCCTCTTGCAAGAGGAAAAGTTCCGTGCGTTTAGCAAGGCAATCCACGATCGCAACGACATCACTCATGTCTGGATTGTCACAGATTCTGAGGACGCGTTCGCTGAAATGCGCGCAGCACTCCCAGGAAGATTAATCACGTCGATGCTATATCGAGATTATCTACGCAACTTCAGGATTAATACGCGGCGTAATTTATGAAGATCATCCTCAAGGATTTCCAAGAAGCTGCCGTAAGCAAGCTTGTTCGGCATCTTCGCGGCGCATCGAGAGACTCGCTTTCTGGCGATCGACAATCCGTTTGTCTGTCATCAACGACTGGCTCCGGAAAGACGGTAATGCTGACGCGTGCTATCGAACTCATCCTCGACGGCGACGACGAGCATGTGCCGATAAAGGACGCAACGTTCCTTTGGGTCACGGATGACCCGCAACTCAATGAGCAAACCAGAAAGAAGATGGTTGCAACTAGCTCGATCCTGAAGAGCGAGCAGCTGGTTGTTGTCGATGCATCGTTCGATGAGGAAACACTCATACCTGGTGCCGTGCACTTCATAAATATTCAGAAGCTCGGGAAAGAAAAGAATCTCATCACACCAGGCGATAAACGAACATACAGCTTTTGGGAGACGATCAGGAACACGATCGATATGCTCCCTGGTAAATTCTTCGTCGTGATCGACGAAGCTCATCGCGGCATGATCGAGGAAACGGCACAGGAAGAAGCTGCGACAATCGTTCAAAAGTTCATTAAAGGCTCACCAGGCGAGGTCCCAGCTGTTCCAATCGTGGTTGGCATCTCTGCCACTCCCGAGCGCTTTAATCGACTGATTGTCGGAACCAGTAGAGCCAATAGGCCCGTCGATGTCGATGTGGCGGACGTCCGCGAGTCGGGGCTTATTAAAGATACAATCGTCCTGCATCATCCCAAGCGTGAACAGCCTGCCGACATGACGCTGCTGCGTGAGGCAGCGAGCGCGCTCAAGAGGTTTACAGCACAATGGGCCGGATACTGCGCAGCGCAGGAAGAGTTCACCGTCCAGCCGCTTTTAATAGTCCAAGTAGAGGATTCCGGGAGCAAGGGGGCAATCTCTGAAACTGATATAGCGGAAGCTATCCGCATGCTTCGAAACGAGCTGGGCGATTTTGTTAGTTCAGCGTTTGCACACTCTTTTCAAGAAGGTACCACGCTTACGATCGGTGCCGACGAGGTCCGCTATATCGCGCCGTCGGAGATTCAGAATGATTTCGATGTCCGTGTTATCTTTTTTAAGAGCAGCTTGAATACTGGGTGGGATTGCCCGCGAGCAGAAGTCATGATGTCGTTCCGCACGGCCGCTGACTTTACTTACATCGCTCAACTGGTCGGCCGAATGGTGCGGGCGCCGCTTGCCCGGCGCATCGTCGATAACGAGTTGCTTAATACCGTTCCCCTGTATCTTCCGCATTACGACTCCAAGGCGCTCCAACGGATCATCTCGAAGTTGTCGAAACCGGACGACGGAGCTCCGCCAATCGACATCGAGAAGAGCGATGATGTTGTCGAATTGCAGCGAGCACTTGAGTCGGACAGATATTTTGCCGCTCTCTCGGCTCTGCCGAGCTATGTCGTCCCGAGACGTCGCAAAGCGAACCAGGTACGACGTCTTATGAAGTTTGCCCGTTTGCTTACAAACGACGGCATTGATGTGAATGCCGTAGCGACCGCTAGAGATACGCTGACCGGTGTTCTTAACGCTGAATATGAACGGCAAAAGAACGATCCGCGTTTCAAAGAAATGATTGAGGGTAAGCGCCGCATCGCGATTGAGGCTATAAATTGGGACGTGGGAGCGCTGGCTGGAAGGACGGGAAGCTCGACCGAAATCGACATAGCTGCTGAGAATGTCGAAGATCTGTTTGAAGCTACAGGCAGAAGACTCAATGAGGGGTTGCACAAAATCTGGTGGCGCGACCGAGTGAATAACGGCTCAGTTGATCGGGAGAAGGCCAAGCTTGAGTTGTTTGCTCTTTGCACCGATCCTAGTCTCATAAAACGCGTTGAGTCCTCCGCCCAGGAGCGAGTGCAGTCTTGGCTATCAGCCCATCGGACAGCAATTTCTGGCCTCGATGAAGGTAGCCGCGCACAATATACCGAGATCAGAAATCTGGCAGCCAGCCCGGAGCTGTCCCCTCTTGTCTATCCGGCTGCCCTGCAAGCACGGGCATCGGACGGACGTTGGGCGAAACATCTGTACGTGTCTGCGGACGGTGATTACCAAGCCGATTTTAACAACGTTGAGAGGGCCGTGCTCAACCAGGAAATCGGACGGAGCGATGTTTCAGCTTGGCTGCGTAATGTCGATCGTAAACCTTGGGCGCTTTGCGTCCCATACGATGTCGACGGCGAAGATCGGGCGATGTATCCGGACTTCCTCGTAGTTCGGGACAAAGACGGCCAATTGATCGTCGACATCATTGACCCTCACGCGATCAGCCTTGCCGACGCGCCGGCGAAGGCGGCAGGCTTGGCGAAATTCGCGGCCAAGCACGCTGATAGGTTCGGGCGAATTGAACTAATCATGGTCGACGGCAGTACGACCAAGACCTTCGACCTTACAAGTGAGACGGTGCGTAACAGGGTTAGAGGATTGAAGCTTCACAACGAGATGAAACGTCTGTTCGATGAGGCGCCATAACTCTCAGCGAGAGTGGCCCAGTCGGCTTGGTAGAGTTATTGGCGCACCCGACAGGATTCGAACCTGTGACCTCTGCCTTCGGAGGGCAGCGCTCTATCCAGCTGAGCTACGGGTGCTTCCCGGGAACCGGCCGGTGAGCCGGCCAGCCACGGCTTCTTAGCGGAAGCCGCACCGGGCTTCAACGGGGCAATTGGCGATTATGCGGCGCTCCCCCTCTCCGTCTCGGCTTCGCCGAGCCACCATCCCGGGGCGAGCCGCCGGTCTCGCTCGTCCTTCGGACCCCCATCGCGGGGGCGAGGAACCCAGGCTTCTCATCCCTCCGCCTTCGCCGTCTTCCGCCTCACCGTGCCTGTAACCCGCTTCTGCTTCTTCGCGCCGGCCAGTTCGTGCATGGCATCGAGCTGCATCTGCTGCATTTCGGCCAGGCGCTGCCATTGGCGCGAGATCAGATAGTCGAGCTTTTCGTGCAGGTGGCGCACTTCCAGCTCGGCCTTCAGGTTCACCCGGTAGTCGTTGAAGGAGCGCAGCCGGTCTTTGGCTTCCTGGCGCTTCTGGCTCATCATGATCACCGGCGCCTGGATGGCGGCGATGCAGGAGAGCAGGAGGTTGAGCAGGATGAACGGGTAGGGGTCGAAGGCGTGCCCAAGGCCGGCGATCAGGTTGATGCCGATCCAGACCAGCAGCACGCCGCCGAACGAGATCAGGAACCACCAGCTGCCGCCGAACTCGGCCATATTGTCGGAGACGCGGTCGGCGAAGGAGCGGTGCTCCTCGAACTCCTCTTCCGAGTTCTCCGAGATCGTGTCTTGTCTCGCGATCGATTCCACCACCTGGCGGTCGAGCTCGGAGAATTCGCCGTGCTCCTGCTGCAGCAATTCCTCCATGTAGCGCATGCGGTAGCGGCCAAGCTCCTCGCGGCTGATGCGGGCGCCGCGCGGCAGGTCGGGATGGTCGGAGCGGATGCGGTCGGCGAGGCTCGGCCGCAAATCGTCGATGCGCACCAGGTCGCGCTTGCGGAATTTTCGCCCCGATATCGCCGAGGGTTTCTTCTTCGGCTTGATCCGGCCGGGGATATGCGGCTCGGAATCCGGCACTTCCGGCGCTTCGAGGATCTCGTCCAACGCGTCGTGCGCGTCCTCCGCCACGGTCTCCGCCTCGAGATACTCGCCGGCGACGTCGTTCTCGTTGTCTGCCTGCTTCTGCGCCTTGGGGTCGCCGGCCATGCTCAGTGCTCCTGTTCCAGGCTTTGCGATACGATACGCCAAGCCGGCGGCATATCCATGGTGAGTGTGAATGTCGTGTGACGGAACAAGTTCTTGTGATTGGCTGGGGGAGCGAGCGGGGCGCCGCGCGATGCGCGTGCAATGGCATTGGGCAGCGCCGCCCCCCACTCCGTCTCGGCTTCGCCAAGCCACCTCTCCCCCGCTCCGCGAGGGAGAGGAAAGGCTAATCGCCGTGGCCGCGCCTTCGCAGGCTTGGGTTCCTCGCCCCGCAAAGCGGCGGGACGATCGCATATGAGTTTTTACGAAGAGGACCCCCACCCCTAACCCCTCCCCACAAGGGGGAGGGAGACTTGGTAGGCGCTGATCCCCGCAAACCGCAGAGGTTTCGACACCAAAAGAATGGCATGCGGCAGCGTTCCCTCCCCCTTGTGGGGAGGGTTAGGGTGGGGGTCCTCTTCTTAAAACTCATGTGCGATCGTCCTGCGCAAAGCGGGGGAGAGGTGGCTCGGCGAAGCCGACACGGGGAGCGCCGTCGGCGGTTTCTCGCCCAACTGCTGGAGCAATCATCCGTCCCGGCTGGCCTTGATCCATATCAAGCCGACCCCTGTGGTTGGCCCGATAGGGAAATTATATCGGGATCAGGCCTGATCGCTCGCAGCGCTTGACCAGGCTCCCGCCACCAGGGGCGCGCGTCGTCCCGCAAAAAGAGGGATCGCCACCATGTACAAGAAAATCCTGATCGCCACCGATGGCTCGGAACTCGCCGGCAAGGGCGTCGCCCACGGGCTGGAACTGGCCAAGGGCCTCGGCGCCGCCGTCACCTTCGTCACCGTTTCCGAGCCGTTCCCGACGTTGGCCTGGGGCGGCGCCATGGCCGGTTATGTCGCCGCCGACGAGCTCACCAATTACGAGGAAAGCGCGCGCAAATATGGCCGCGAGGTGCTCGACAAATGCAAGGCCGAGGCCGATGCGAAGGGCGTAGGCTCCAAGGGCATCCATGTCGAGAACAAGGCGCCCGCCGAAGCGATCCTCGAGGTCGCCGGCGCGGAAGGCAGCGACCTGATCGTCATGGCCTCGCATGGCCGCCGCGGCATCGGCCGCCTGGTGCTCGGCAGCCAGACGGCGGAAGTGGTGTCGCTGACACAGATCCCGGTGCTGGTGGTTCGATAGGGCACATTGATATTCAGGTGAGGCCGGTCTGCGAACGAAGCTTTCCTGCGCTTCCGGTGCTCACGTACTTCAAGTACGCTCCGCTCCGGTTCTCGGAAACCATCGTTCTCGACTCGGCCTGACCTGAATCTCAACGCGCCCTGGAGCGATCCGACAAGCAGGTCGGCGCAACGCTAAGGATACGAACCCCCCGCGACCCGCCTACTGCGCCGGCAGCAGCGGCGAACTCGGCGAGGCCAGGTCCGGCGACGGGAAATCGGACGCCGGCAGGCCGGGCAGTCCCGACGCGGGCGACCCAGGCGCCGGCAGGCCCGGAAGCGGCGAGGCGGCCTGCGGCTGCTGGGCGTACATCAGCCGCGGCTGGGCATCGGCGCTCACCGGCCCCAAACTCCGCTGGATCAGCGCCTCGACATGGTCGTTGCGCTGGCGCGCGCTGACGGCGCCCATCACCACCACGATCAGGTGCCGTCCGTCGGCATTGTAGGAGGTGACGATGTTGTAGCCGGAGGCGCGGATATAACCGGTCTTGATGCCGTCGACGCCGCGCACGCGTCCCAGCATGTCGTTATGGCCGCGCACCAGCCGGCCGCGGAACATGAAGTCGCTTTCGGAGAAATAGTGGAAATGCTGCGGGAAGCGGTGCTCGAGCGCCAGACCCAGCACCGCCATGTCGCGCGCGCTCGTCACCTGGCCGTCGTCGGGCAGGCCGCAGGCGTTGCGGAAGCTTGTGCTGGTCATGCCGAGCTGGCGCGCCTTGGCGGTCATCATGGCGGCGAACTGGTCCTCGCTGCCGCCGCCCAGATATTCGCCCACCGCCACCGCCACGTCGTTCGCCGACTTCACCACCATGGCGCGGATGGCGGAATCGACGTCGATCGTCTCGCCGCGCCGGAAACGCAGCTTCGTCGGCGGCTGCGAGGCGGCGTGGTCGGAAACCGGGATCAGCGTCTGCTTGGTGACGCGGCCGCTGTCCAGCGCTTCGAACAGCATGTAGAGCGTCATCATCTTGGTCAGCGAAGCCGGATAGCGCTGCGCCGTCGAATTGACCTCGAACAGCGTCTTGCCGGTCGAGGCATCGACCACGATCGCCGCGTATTTCTGCGGCTGCGCCGGCACGCTCAGCACGCTTTCGGGCGGCGCGGCTGTGGTGCAGCCGGCGACCAGGAGCAAAACCGCGAGCGCGGCGATCAGTTTTCGGAGGAGCGCAAAGGGATGGGGCAAGACTGTTCTAAAGCTGTTGCTGAGATGCGGCGAAGCTAACGTAACGCATAGGCTGCGTCCAACCGGTTAACGGCGACATCAAGGCATTTGCCCAGGTTTTGTGGGTTAGCGCTGCCGGCGACGCTGCCAATCTCCCCCCTTGCGGGGGAGATGCCCGGCAGGGCAGAGGGGGGTGCTGTCCCGCCGGCGTAGCCGCCATGTCCCTAGACGACGCCCTGACTGAATGTCGCTCATGCTGCAGTGCCGCGATCCTTCACACCCCCTCTGTCCTGCCGGACATCTCCCCCGCAAGGGCAGGACGATCGCATATGAGTTTTTACGAAGAGGACCCCCACCCCTAACCCCTCCCCACAAGGGGGAGGGGAACTTGGTAGGCGCTGATCTCCGCAAACCGCCGACGTTTCGACACCAAAAGGATGGCATGCGGCAGCGTTCCCTCCCCCTTGTGGGGAGGGTTAGAGTGGGGGTCCTCTTCGTAAAAACCCCCGCAGGGGGGGAGATCGGATGTCGCGCAGGCTTTCGCCAATAGCCAGCGTTGCAGCGCGCCATTTCATCGCTTTTGCCTTCCCCACCCCCTTGCCGCTATGATGCGTGCGGCTTGGATTCTGGGGGGATCGGCATGTCGGAAATCGCCACGGGTACGACCTCGCTGCTGCGGGCGTCGCTGAGCCGCACCGGCAAATGGGCGGCGAGCTTTGCCTTTATCAGCGGCGCGGTCGGCGACGTGCTCAACCCGCTCGGACCCTTTGCCGCCCACATCGCGCTGGTCGCGGCAATCGCTGCCATCATCATCGCCGTCACCATCGTGCTGCGCCTGGTGCTGGCCGCCAAAGCCATGCCGGCGCTGATCTTCGCCACCAGCGCTGCGGCGATCGCCGGCGGCGTCTATGGCATCCAGCAGGAGACGAATTCGCAGAACGGCGTCATCGCCACGCTGGTGCCGGCAGTCGCGCAATTGCAGCAGTCGCTGGGCATCGTCTCCGAGAAGGTGGCGAAGATCGAAAAGACCGTCACCGAAACCCAAAAGACCGTCGAACAGGTCAAGACGTCCACCGACATGGTGGCGAAGACGACGGACGAGATCGCGCAGGCGCAGAAGCTGCAGGCGACGACCGAGCAGATCGCCGCATCGATCGACGCAATAGCCAAGGGCTTTGCGCAGCTGTCGGCGCAAGGCGGCGCGATCGCCGATCCGAAGCGCCCGGACGAGTTCTACCACAATGCCCGCGTCTACGAGCTGGCCGGCGATATGCTCAATGCCCGCCGCTCCTACCTCGCCTTCGCCGGCTTCGATGTCGACGCCATCGACCCTTATACGCGCTTTGCCACGCTGCTTAGGGTCCAGGACGGCAAGGCCGGCGCCCGCGAAGTGTTCGGCCAGCTCACCGAAAAGGCCAAGGCGCCGTCGATCAAGCTCGTCCATCTCTTGCAGTTCGACGATGCCCAGCGGCTCGACAAGCTCAACGCCTTCATCGCGGCCAATTCGGATTACGCGCCGGCTTACTTCCTCCTGGCGCAGGAATT
This sequence comes from Mesorhizobium sp. WSM3224, assembly GCF_000427725.1. GTDB lineage: Bacteria > Pseudomonadota > Alphaproteobacteria > Rhizobiales > Rhizobiaceae > Mesorhizobium. The sequence continues at coordinate 203,403 of NZ_ATYO01000007.1, forward strand.
TTCCGAGGATCGCCTCGGCAGCCAGACGCTCGCCGACAAGCGCAGCGAGGCTGAGGCGCTGACCAAATTCGTTTCCTATGAGAAGGATGGCGGCCTGCTCAAATATTTCGTCGACCAGACCCAACTGGCCGATTGGCTCGACCGCAGCCGCAGCCGGCTGGCCGCGATCGGCGACGTGCTCGACCCGTCGCGCTTTGCCCCGACCTTGACGCCGACGCGCTCGAATGCCGGCTGGTCGATGACGATCTCGCTGCCCGAGCCGGCGACGGCGATTTCCTGGCGGCTCGGCGACTCTGGCCCGTTCACCGACACCGGCCTGCTTGCCTTGAACGACCAGCGCACCGGCAAGCCGATGCCCAATCCGAGCTTCGAATTGCCCGACAGCACCGCGGCCACCTCGATCGGCATCAAATATCTCGACACAAGGGGCCGCGAGACCGGCCCGTTCGACATCCGTTTCGATCCGGATTCCGCCCTGCAGGAGGGCAACAAGCAGATCCTCGACCAGTTCTGGACCTCGTGGATCGCCTTCGACGCCGGCGGCAATCGCGGCCTGGTCTATTTCACCCAGATGCTCTCCTTCCGCTGCGCCATCAGAGAGGTTCACTACAGCCTGAACGGCACCGCGCTCGACAAGGAGATCAAGATGCCGCCCTGCGACGCCAAGGACCCCTACGCCATCCCCGCCGACTACCAGCCCTACTTCAAGGTGAAGGACGAGGTGAAGTCGATGGCGGTGCAGGTGACCTATACCGACGGCACCAAGTCGCCGGTCAGGGAATATAAAAGGCAGTAGCGCTCCGACCCTCCCCACAAGGGGGAGGTGGAGCTGATGCAAAATGCCGATCGCCCTGCTTGCATACCCAACATCAGGCAGGCTTTGCTGGCCTTGAAAGATTCGGGGGGAGGGCATTCATGGACACGGTCACGATCGGCGCAAAGGGCATCTCCGTTTCGCTCGATCTCGCCGTCGGCCATGTCGCCGCCATGCAGGTCGAGGCCGAAGGCCGCATCCTGCAGCCGCTGCACCGCGCGCCCTGGGTTGGCTCGCCGCGCGAGTCGCTGCCGGAAAACCTGTCCGAAGGCACGGTGCGCCTGTCCGGCGACTTCCTCTGCGCGCCGTTTTCAGCCAGCGACGTCGAGGCGGCGCCCCTGCATGGCTGGCCGGCGAACAGCGAATGGGACATCGTCGAGCGCGGTGCCATCGCTGACGGCTGGCGCGCCGTCTTCCGGCTGCGCCGCAAGGTGATGGGTGCGGCTGTCGACAAGGTCTTCACGCTGCGCGACGGCCACCCCTTCCTCTACCAGGAGCACATCTTTTCCGGCGGCTCCGGCGCCATCTCCGTCGCCCATCATCCGATGACGGGGATGCAAGGCGGTGGCCGGCTTGCCTTCTCACGAAAGCGCGTGGCGGTGACGCCCGCTACGCCGCTGGAGCCCGATCCGGCGCGCGGCCGCTTCATGCTGGCTTATCCCGCCCGCGCCACCGACCTTGCTCAGTTCCCGCTCGCCGCCGGCGGCATCACCGACCTCACCGACTACCGCATGGAGGACAAGCGCGAGGACTTCATCACCCTGATCGAGGCCGATCATGGCGGCCCGGGCTGGACGGCGATCGCCCGCCGCGCCGAACAGGACCTGGTGCTGGTGCTGAAGAACCCGGCCGAGCTACCGGTCACCATGCTTTGGTTCAGCAATGGCGGCCGCGATTACGCGCCGTGGAGCGGCCGCCATCTCGGCGTGCTCGGCATCGAGGACGGCCGCGCCGCAATCGGCCACGCCGCTTCGCTCGGCGACAACTGGCTGAAGCATGAAGGTGTCGCCACGGCCTTCACGCTGGGCGAGGGGCGGTCGGTCTCGTTCCGCCATGTCATTGGCGCGGTTCCGTTGGCCCAGGCCGAACCGCCGGCAAGCGTCGAAACCCACCGCGACCGGATGCGCATCCTCAGCGCCGGCGCCGCCGCGAAGGACGTCCCCTTCGACGGCGAGTTCCTGCGCATCGGGCGTTCGGTTCCGGCGTGAGGGTTCAGGCCAAGACGCCTGAGGAGTTCGTCATTCCAGGGCGGAGCTCCAAGGGTGGGATGATGAAGGAAGTTACTGTGGCGCCGCGTTCCGTCACACCCCCCTCTGGCCTGCCGGCCATCTCCCCCGCAAGGGAGGAGATTGGCAGCTTGGACGCTGCGCTCTTCTTCTTCGACGTCGATAATTGGCGAAAGCCGCGCAACATCCAATCTCCCCCCCTTGCGGGGGAGATGTCCGGCAGGACAGAGGGGGGTGCTGTCCCGCCAGCATTTCGGATTTCTGCGCCGCTGCGGCGGCATGCGACTGCTAGCTCGCCGTCCAGGTTTGAAATTTCCGCCGACAGTCGCCAAAATACACCCGAGATTGCCACCGGGAAGCCGCCGATGTCCGACCTAGCCCATATCACTGCCGCCATTTTCAAGCGCGCCGGCAAAGCCAAGCGGTTCGTCGTTGCCATTGCCGGCCCGCCGGGAGCCGGCAAGTCGACCATATCGGGCAGGTTGCATGAATTGCTGCCGGAAGGCACATCCGAAATCGTGCCGATGGACGGCTTTCATTATGACGACATCATTCTCAACCGCCGCGGCCTGCGTCCCCGCAAGGGCGCGCCCGAAACGTTCGATTTTGCCGGTTTCGAGACGCTGTTGAAGCGCATCCGCTCCGGCGAGCCCGATATCGCCATCCCGGTGTTCGATCGCGACATCGAACTGTCGCGCGCGGCGGCCGAGATCGTTTCCGCCGACACCAAATTCATCCTGGTCGAGGGCAATTACCTGCTGCTCGACGAGGAACCGTGGTCGCGGCTGGCGCCGTTGTTCGATTTCACCATCTTTGTCGACGTGCCGCGCAATGAACTCGAGCGCCGGCTGATGGAGCGCTGGCGCGGCCATGGCAAGTCCGATGAGGACGCGCTCGCCTGGATCGCATCCAATGACATGCCCAACATCGAGCGGGTGCTGGCACGGCGCCGGCCGGCGGACATGGTCATTGGTTAATGACGGGCCATTGGTCAACGACCCTGGTGATTGGTTAACCTGCTCAATTTTCGATATTTTCCGGCTGGAACTTTAAGGTTTCCAGGCCGTTATGACGCCATTCCGAATTGTCCGGCGCCGGAGCAATTCCAGGAAAGCGTGCAACCGCTTCCGTCCGGAGTTGCGAAAAGAACATTGCAGGAGCCGTCAGATGGCAACCAACAGCAGAAAACCCGCGCCCAAGAAAAACCGGGCCGCCCAGTCCAGGGCGACGCAGGCCAAGGCCACCGCCGGCCCGGCGATCGCCGAGCGTTCGAAAGATGCCAAGCCGGCTTTCGGCAAGGCGGCACCGAAGAAAGTGACGCCTGGCGCGGCTCACAAGGTTGCGGCCAAGAGCGCGACGCACCCCAAGCCGGCGGCAAAGAAGTCGGGACCGATCCGCACCGCGGCAAGCGTTGCGACAGGAGCGGTCGTCGCCACCGCGCGGCTCGCGGCCTCCATGTTCGGCCGCGGTGGCGCCAAGGCCAAGGCGAAATAAGCGGTTTAGAGCTTACACAATCCGACGGAAGGCTACGGCGAAGTCACCAGGCCCGGCCACCGCACACTTTGGCTGGAATTGCGTTCAACCCTTCGCCGGGATGGTGAGGCCCCTCTTCACCGCAGGCCGCGCCAGGCCGCGCTCCAGCCAATCGGCAACGGTCGGGAAATCGTCGAAGCCGACCAGTTCGCGCGCCTCGTAGAAGCCGATCAGGTTGCGCACCCAGCCCAGCATCGACACATCGGCGATGGTGTAGTCGTCATCCATGATCCACTTGCGGCCCTTGAGGCGCGTTTCCAGGACGCCGATCAACCGCCGCGACTCGTCGCGGTAGCGCTCCAGCGGCCGCTTGTCGGCGATTTCGCGTCCGGCGAATTTGTGGAAGAAGCCGACCTGCCCGAAGATCGGGCCGATCGCCGCCATCTGGAAGAACACCCATTGGATCGTCTCGTAGCGCCGTGCCGGATCGGCGGGAATGAGCTTGTCGGTCTTGTCGGCCAGGTAGAGCAGGATGGCGCCGGATTCGAACAGGCCGATCGGCTCGCCGCCCGGACCGTCCGGGTCGATGATCGCCGGTATCTTGCCGTTCGGATTGAGCGACAGGAATTCCGGCGTCCAGCTCTCGTTCTTGCCGATATCGATGTAATGCGGCTCATAGGGCAGGCCGATCTCCTCCAGCGCGATCGACGCCTTCACGCCATTGGGCGTCGTGGCGGAATAAAGCTGCAGACGGTCGGGGTGCTTGGCCGGCCAGCGCTTGGCGATCGGAAAGGCGGACAGGTCGGTCATCGGAACTCCGGATGCGGATCGGCGCCGGGCGGCGCTCATGGCGGGTGAGGAAGAATTAGGACCCTCGCCGGCCTGGATCAATACACCGGCAGCCGGCTTGCCGTGCACACAGTCAACCGGGGCGGTTTACCCGGACGCAATTCCAAACGGAAAACCGCTCCACGCTTTTCCTGGAATTGCTTTGCGATCAGACCGCCTTGAAGGCCAGCACCGCATTGGTTCCGCCGAAGGCAAAGCTGTTGCTGAGCGCGGCGCGCACCTTGCGCTCGCGCGCCACGTTCGGTGTCACGTCGAGGTCGCATTCCGGATCGGGCTCGCGGTAGTTGGCGGTCGGCGGCACGATGCCGTCGCGTATCGCCATGACGCAGGCGATCATCTCCAGCCCGCCGGAAGCACCGAGGCAATGCGCATGCATCGACTTGGTCGAGGACACCGAAAGCGAAGCGGCATGTTCGCCGAAAACCCGCTTGATCGCCGCTGTCTCGATCTGATCGTTGGCCTTGGTGCCGGTGCCGTGCGCGTTGAGGTAATCGACATCTTCCGGATTGAGCCCGGCATCCGCCAGGCAAAAACGCATGGCCGCTTCCGGTCCCTCGACGGTCGGCGCGACGATGTCGGAGGCGTCGGCCGAAAGCCCGATGCCGGCAATCTCGGCCAAGATGGTGGCGCCGCGCGCCATCGCGTGATCGTAGCTTTCGAGCACCGCCATACCGGCGCCTTCGCCGAGCGAAAGGCCCTGGCGGTCGGCCGAGAACGGCCGGCACGTATCGGGCGAAAGCACCCTGAGCGCCTCCCAGCCCTTGAGCACGCCCCACACCAGCGGCGCCTCGGTGCCGCCGGCAAGCATGACATCGGCGCGGCCGAGCCGGATCTGGTCGACCGCCGTGGAAATCGCATGGTTGGCCGACGAGCAGGCCGAAGTGGCGCCGAAAACGGGGCCGCGCAGCCCGAGATTCATGCTGACCTGGCCGGCGGCCGCGCCCGGCATCACTTTCGGCACGGTGAAGATGGCGGCGCGGCTGCGTCCCTCGATCAGGATCGCGCGGTAATTCTCCTCGATGGTCTCGAAGCCCGCGACGCCGATGCCGACGATTGCGCCCATCCGGTAGGTGTTGTCGGCATGCGCAACCAGGCCCGCCTGCTGCATGGCTTCCCGCGCCGCGATCACCGCCAGCAAGCTGAAGCGGTCCATCGACACGACCTGCTTGCGGTCGATGCCGTGGTCCGGCAGCTGCTTGATCTCGCAGCCGACCTTGACCTTGAGGTCATGCAGCGACGGATTGTCGATCGGGCCGATGGCTGAGCGGCCGGCGCGCATGGCGTCCCACATCGCCGGCACGTCGTTGCCGAGCCCGCAAATCCCGCCAACGCCGGTGATGACGACGCGCTTTTGCATGCGGTCAGGCTTTTTTCGCGATCAGTTCGCGAACCGCCTCGACCATGTCGCCGACGTTCTTGAGATTGCTCCAGGCGTCGACCGTGTTCATCTCGATCTCGATGCCGTACTTTTCCTCGAGATCGAAGATGATCTCGGTCAGCTCCAGCGAATGGATGCCGAGCGTGCTGAGATCGGTGCTGGTGGTGATTTCCTCACCGCCCGTGTCGGCATGCGCTTTGATCTTTTCGATGATCTCGGTCGTCAGCTGGTCAGCCATTCGGTTCCTTCCCTGTCGTTCCCGACGCCAACTGATCAGCGCCCTTTTTGGTCCCCGGATCCCAACAAACGCCGTTGCCTTCCCTCGCCAGGCACCGCGCGACCGCTCCAGCGTGGCTTCCCTCTATAGAAACCGAAACGATGTCAAGCAACAAGCGATATATCGACAAAGCCGCAGGAGTGCTTAACCTGGGGTCGTGGACATGATCGAGAACATTTTGCCATCCCTGCCCGCCCCTCCTTTGGCCGCCGCTCCCATGCCCGCCGCGCAACGTGTTGCCGGGCTAGGCAGGCTTTTGTGCGGCAAGAGCGATGACCGCACGCGCCTGCGGCGGCTTTACCAGGACGGATCGGCCAAGATCCGGCTGCCGGCGGTGCAAGGCGATCCCCTCGAGGCGGTGCTGATCAACACCGCCGGCGGCCTGACCGGTGGCGACCGCCTCGGCTGGACGATCGAGGTTGGCGCCGACGCCTCCGCCTCCATCACCACCCAGGCCTGCGAGAAGGTCTATCGCGCCGCCGCCGACAGGGCCGAGACAAGCGTCGGCCTGCGGGTCGGTCCGGGCGGCCGCATCGCCTGGCTGCCGCAGGAAACCATCGTCTTCGATCGTGCCGCCTTCGCCCGCACGCTGGATGTCGATCTCGCCGAGGATGCCGAGGCCCTGGTGCTCGAAGCCACGCTGTTCGGCCGGCTCGCGATGGGCGAGCGGACGGTTCAAGGCAGTTTCCATGACCGCTGGCGGGTCCGCCAGGGCGGCGCGCTGATCCATGCGGAGGATTTCCGCGTCGGCCCGGATATCGCCGCGATGCTTCGGCGGCCGGCGGCGACCGGCGGCGCGCTTGCCGTCGCCACATTGCTGCTCGTTTCGCCGCAAGCGGAAAGCCTGCTTGAGCCGGCCCGCGCCATCATCGGCGGCCCCGTTGACAGCGCCCCCGTCGTCGGTGATTGGGGCGGCGCCAGTTTCTGGAGCGTCGGCCGATCTGGCAAGCTTCTTGCGAGGCTCTGTGCCGGCGATGGCTACCAGCTCCGCAAGCGGCTGGTTCCGCTCGTCGAACTGCTCAATGGGCGGGCGGGCCTGCCTAAATTGTGGTCACTCTGATTTCGATTGCCGGGACATTGCATGAACCTGACGCCGCGTGAAAAAGACAAGCTGCTCATCGCCATGGCGGCGATCGTGGCGCGCAAGCGGTTGGAGCGTGGCGTTAAGCTCAACCATCCGGAGGCCATCGCCTTGATCACCGACTTCGTCGTCGAAGGCGCGCGCGACGGCCGCCCGGTCGCCGAACTGATGGAGGCGGGAGCGCATGTCATCACCCGCGCCCAGGTCATGGACGGCATCGCCGAGATGATCCACGACGTCCAGGTCGAAGCGACGTTTCCTGACGGCACCAAGCTGGTGACCGTGCACGAACCCATAAGGTGAGACCGATGCTGGAGCTCAGGCCCAATTGCGAATGCTGCGACAAGGATCTGCCGCCGGAGGCGACCGATGCGCTGATCTGCACCTTCGAATGCACCTTCTGCGCCGACTGCGTGGACAATGTGCTGGGCGGCGCCTGTCCGAATTGCGGCGGCAATTTTGCGCCGCGGCCGATCCGTCCGGCAGCCGAGCTGACGAAATATCCGCCATCGACCAGGCGCGTGCTCAAGGCCGAAGGCTGCGGTCCGCGCAAGGCCGCTTAACCGGGTCAATTGGAAAGGGCAGAAAGATGATCTCCGCTTCGACGAAACGCAGTACGCTCGCCGTCATCTTGTCGCTGGCCGCGGCGATGCCGGCCGAAGCCCATGTCGGCATAGGCACGACCTCTTCCTTCGCGGCCGGTTTCGCGCATCCGCTGTCCGGGCTCGACCATATGACGGTCATGGTCGCCGTCGGCCTGTGGGCGGCGATGAAGGGCGGCAAGGCGGTCTGGGCATGGCCGCTCGCCTTCGTCGGCGTGATGCTGGTCGGTGGCGCGCTCGGCATGCTGCATGTGCCGGTGCCTTTCGTCGAGCCGGGCATCCTCGCATCCGTCGTGGCGCTCGGCCTGCTGGTGGCGCTGGCGATCGACCTGCCGGTCTCCGCCGGTGCCGCTGTCATCGGCTTGTTCGCGCTGTTCCACGGCCACGCCCACGGCACCGAAGTGCCGGAAATTGCCGGCGGTCTCGAATATATGGCGGGCTTTGCCGTTGCGACGGCGCTGCTCCATGCTGCGGGCATCGCAGCCGCCCTCGCGCTTGGCCCACGCTTCCGCAGCCTGGCGCGCGCCGCCGGTGCCGCCTGCGCGGCGGTCGGCGTCGGCCTGGCCTTCGGCGTTTTGTGAGGGCGCGATGATCCCCGGCGAAGTCATTGCGGCCAAAGGCGAGATCGAGCTCAACAAGGGCCGGCCGACCGTCACGCTCAAGGTCGCCAACAGCGGCGATCGTCCGATCCAGGTCGGCAGCCACTATCACTTCTTCGAGGCCAATGAGGGCCTGAAATTCGACCGCGAACGCGCGCGCGGCATGCGGCTCGATATCGCTGCCGGCACCGCCACGCGCTTCGAGCCGGGGCAGGAGCGCGATGTCACGCTGGTGCCGCTGGGCGGCAAGCGCGAGGTCTATGGCTTCCAGCAGAAGGTGATGGGCAAGCTGTGACGTCCGGCAAGATGAGGTCTTGGGCGCTCAAATCACTTCGGGGGCTTGGCGGCGGCGTAGATGACGATCTTGCCGGGATTGTCGAACTCCACCGCAAGCACGTCCTCGGCCATCACGCGCCGCGAATCGATCGCGTTGAAGAGCAAGGCGTTCGCCTCGATCTCCTGGCGCAGTTCGGCCACATCGTCCTGATGCTGCTTCACCTTGTTCTCGATGGCCGGCGGCGGCCCGCCTTCGCTGCGCGCCGCATCGGTCAGGAACACGATGTCGACCGTGTCGAGCTTGGTGGTCTTGCGCACCGTGCCGATATTCTCGCGGGTGCGGTCGATGGCCGTGATCACCTTTCCGGCTTCCGTCCTGGCGAGCGTCTCCTCCTGACGGATGTCGGAATCGACGATTGCCGCGTCCGGCCTGTCGTTGTTCAGCGGCTGCGCAGCGGACGCGGCATGAGGCGCGGCCGTGAAAAGCGTGACGGCAACCACAGAACTCCATCTTGCAAGACGCGGGGCATTCGCCATCACTCGCTCCTGGCTGAATTTGTGGCGGGGCGAAAACAGCAAAACGACCCGGCTTGGCCGGAGGTTCCCTTCAAAAGCTGGCCGGCGGACCGCAAGGCGGCCCGCCTTGGCGGGCAATCAGCTTGCCTTCTTGGTGATCAGTGTCAGCGCGCCATTGGGCTGCATGCTGGCGGCGATCACCTGCGCCGAAGTCACGCCCTTGGCCTCGAGCGCGGATTTCACCTTGGGTGTCGCGTCGATGGACTTGCGCAACGTCTGCAGGCCTGCATCGCCGCGTTGCGCCACGATCTGGTTGACCTGGGTCTGCGTATCCTTCGGCAGTTCGGTGATATCGACGACGTTGACGCTCTGGATTGCCGGCGCGGCAGTCTGGGACTTCGGCGCGGGCTGCGCGGGTGCCGCCGGCGCCGGATTGGGCTGCGGCGTTGGCTGCTGCTGAGCGCTCGCCGCCCCCGCCATCATCAGGGTAGCGGCTGCGGCGACAAGTATCGCTGTGCGCATGGATATTCCTTCCATCGGCTTGGGAGTGATGCCGCCCGCCTCAACGGTCCGATGGGAACGCCCAAATGGGCACTCAAAGTGTCGCCGAGCGGGTCATTGCGTGACCATTGGATGGCGACAATGTGCACCTCGCACTCTTTCAACCTGAATTTAGGGAGCAATCGCTGATGGCCAGGATAACCCGCGCCGCCTATGCGCAGATGTACGGCCCGACCGTTGGCGACAAGGTGCGGCTTGCCGACACCGAGCTCTTCATTGAGGTCGAGAAGGATTTCACCGTCCATGGCGAGGAAGTAAAATTCGGCGGCGGCAAGGTCATCCGCGACGGCATGGGCCAGAGCCAGGTGACGCGGGCGGGCGGTGCCGTCGATACCGTTATCACCAATGCGCTGGTCGTCGACGCGCTCACCGGCATCGTCAAGGCCGATGTCGGCCTGAAGGACGGCCGCATCGCCGCAATTGGCAAGGCGGGCAACCCCGACACGCAGGACGGCGTCACCATCATCATCGGCCCGGGCACCGAGATCATCGCCGGCGAAGGCAAGATACTCACAGCCGGCGGCTTCGACGCGCACATCCATTTCATCTGCCCGCAGCAGATCGAGGAAGCGCTGATGAGCGGCATCACAACGATGCTCGGCGGCGGCACGGGTCCTGCGCATGGCACTTTGGCCACCACCTGCACGCCCGGCCCCTGGCACATGGCGCGCATGATCCAGTCCTTCGACGCCTTCCCGATGAATATCGGCCTGTCGGGCAAGGGCAATGCCTCGCGGCCGGCGGCGCTTGAAGAGATGGTGCTGGCCGGCGCCTGCTCGCTGAAGCTGCATGAGGACTGGGGCACGACGCCTGCCGCCATCGACTGCTGCCTGTCAGTGGCCGATGAGTACGACGTGCAGGTGATGATCCACACCGACACGCTGAACGAGTCAGGCTTCGTCGAGAACACCGTGGCGGCGATCAAGGGCCGCACCATCCATGCCTTCCACACCGAAGGCGCCGGCGGCGGCCACGCCCCCGACATCATCAAGGTCTGCGGCCTGCCCAACGTCATCCCGTCCTCGACCAACCCGACCCGGCCCTACACGGTCAACACGCTGGCCGAGCATCTCGACATGCTGATGGTCTGCCATCATCTGTCGCCGTCGATCCCCGAGGACATCGCCTTCGCCGAAAGCCGCATCCGCAAGGAGACGATCGCGGCCGAGGACATTTTGCACGACATCGGCGCCTTCTCGATCATTTCTTCCGACAGCCAGGCCATGGGCCGCGTCGGCGAGGTGGCGATCCGGTGCTGGCAGACCGCCGACAAGATGAAGCGCCAGCGCGGAGCGCTGCCCGGCGAGACCGGCGACAACGACAATTTCCGCGTCCGCCGCTACATCGCCAAATACACGATCAATCCGGCGATCGCGCATGGCTTGTCGAAGGAGATCGGCTCGATCACCGCCGGAAAGCGGGCCGATCTGGTGCTGTGGAACCCGGCCTTCTTCGGCGTCAAGCCGGAGATGGTGCTGGTCGGCGGCACGATCGCGGCGGCTCCGATGGGTGATCCGAATGCCTCGATTCCGACGCCACAGCCGATGCACTACCGGCCGATGTTCGGCGCCTATGGCAAGGCGCTGACCAATTCATCGGTGACCTTCGTCTCCAAGGCTGCCTTCGATGCCGGCCTGCAATCGAGGCTGGGCGTCGACAAGGCGATGGTCGCGGTCGAGAACACCCGCGGCGGCATCGGCAAGCATTCCATGGTGCTCAACGACGCCACGCCGCATGTCGAGGTCGATCCCGAAACCTACGAGGTGCGCGCCGACGGCGAGCTGCTGACCTGTGAGCCGGCAACGGTGCTGCCGATGGCGCAGAGGTATTTTCTATTTTAGGATCGGTGCGCCCACCAAATATCGGACGCATCCATGAATGAGCAAAAGAAGCTGGCTTTGATTTCCAGGATGGGCGCGCTGCGAAAATACAATGGCGGCGTCACCCCGCTCACCATGCCGCTTGTTACGCTGGAAGAATATTTTGATGGGGCTGAAGGTGAAGCCGGATTGCTCTGCAACAGTGCGGAGGCGCCTGACAATGATACGATTCTGGCGACATTTCAGTCGATACGGAAAAAGCCCGAAGTTCACGACGTTCGGATAGCGATCGTGCAGTGTGATGATGGAGAATGGCCGTTCTCGGACAAGGTCGTCGTCACAACGCGCGCCGCTGAAGAGGATGTCATTGGCTGGCTGCCTTCAGGGTTTGAACCGGATGAAACTTGGGAAGGCGATGTAAATCACCTACCGACTGAGCAAGTTGAAGTTCCGGTGGGTTACCGAAAGCTATGGCTCTGGTATGACTGACCTCAAGGATCGAGTCTGTTCGTAGATGCCCACCGAAATCGCCTCCCCGCACGACATCTTCCCGCATATCCGCATCGTCATGGGCATGGTGATCGGCCTTGGCGTCACCCGGCTGCTTTCGGGAACCGCCCGCATCGTCCAGCATCCTGGCCAGTATCGGCTCTATGCGGTGCATCTGGCCTGGGTCGCCTCGGTGCTGTTGATGCTGGTGCATTTCTGGTGGTGGGAGTTCGGCCTCTACGCCATCGAAAACTGGACCTTCGGCAAATACCTGTTCATCATCTTCTACGCGATCACGCTGTTCCTGCTTTGCGCATTGCTGTTCCCGGATTCGATGCTCGATTACACCGGCTACGAGGATTATTTTTACTCGCGCCGCGCCTGGTTCTTCGGGCTGCTCGGCTTCACCTATCTGCTCGACGTGATCGACACGCTGCTCAAGGGTCCGGAGCATTTCGCCCGCTTCGGCAACGAGTATCTGTTCCGCACGCCGGTCTTCGTGGCGCTCTGCCTGGTGGCTATCCTGGTGCGCGACCGCCGCTTCCATATCGCCTTCGTCGCGGCGGCGTTGATCTACCAGATATCCTTCATCCTGCGGCTCTTCGACACGATCGTATGATTATGGCGGATGGTCTAGAGTCCGGCGAAAGGCAGGATTCAACTATGTATAAGGCCGTCGGGTCGCGCGGGTCGCGGGTCAGCCGGGTGCTCTGGATGCTCGAGGAACTCGGGCAGCGCTACGAGTTCGTCGAGGTCAAATTGCGCTCGGCCGAGGCCTATGCGCTCAATCCCTCCGGCAAGGTTCCGATCCTGATCGACGGCGATCTCAGGATCACGGATTCGGCGGCGATCTGCGTCTATCTGGCGGACAAGCACGCGGACAAGGGCTTGGGCGCCAATCCTGGTCTCGCCGGCCGCGCCGAGATGGATTCCTGGATGCATTTCGCCCAGAGCGAGCTCGAAGCGCCGCTGTGGAACAAGCTGCGCCACCGTTTCCTTTTGCCCAAGGACGTCCGCGTCGATGTCGGCCCGGCCACGGCTTATGATTTCGCATCCGAAATAAAGGCGTTGGACCGCCGGCTCGGTGACAGGCTCTTCGCGCTCGGCGACCGCTTTTCGGCTGTCGACGTCCTGCTCGGCGACATGGGTGGCTGGGCCCGCGCCGGCCGTTTCCCTATCGAATCCGAACGGATAAACGCCTATTTCGATCGTGTTCTCGGTCGCCCCGCCCGTGCAAGGGCGCAAGCTAATGGCGGAGCCATGAAATGAAGCTCAACATCAATACCGATTTCACCAAATTCCCGCGCGCTGTCTCGGTTCTTCCAGCGGGCGAAGCCGGCTCGACGGCACCCTATGACAAGGCCGTGCTGCCGCATGACGAGCGGCATCTGCGCCGCCGCGCCATCGAGACGGCGGCCGGCGACAAGGTGCTGGTCGACCTGCCCGAACCAGTGGCGCTCGACAATGGCGACCGGCTGGTTCTGGAAGACGGCCGTCAGCTCGAGATTGTCGCGGCACCGGAGGAGGTCTACGACATCCGCGCCCGCAATGCTGTTCATCTCGCCGAGCTTGCCTGGCACATCGGCAACCGCCATCTTGCCGCGAGCATCGAGCCAGACCGCATCCTCATCCTGCGCGACCATGTCATCAAGGCGATGCTCGAAGGTCTCGGCGCCACGGTAAGCGAGGTCTCGCAACCGTTCAGTCCGGTGCGCGGCGCCTATTCCGGGCATGACCACGATCACGGCCGTTCGCATGACCATCATGATCATGACCACCACCATGACCACGATCATGACGATCATGACCACCACGACCATGGCCACCACCATCACCATGACTGAGCAGCTTTCCACCGTCGCGCTGCTGCGGTTGATGGCCTGGCTGTCGCCGGCCTTTCCGGTCGGCGGCTTCTCCTACAGCCACGGCCTCGAGCGCGCCGTGCAGGATGGGCTGATCGCCGATCGCGAAGATCTCGCCTCCTGGTTGGAAACGCTGGTCGAGATGGGTTCCGGCTGGAACGATGCCGTGCTCTTCGCTGAAAGTTGGCGGCGCGCGCGTGATGGTGGCGACATGGCGGAAGTCGCCGCGCTGGCCGAGGCGCTCGCCGGATCCCGGGAGCGCCATCTCGAAACCATGCTGCAGGGCACAGCCTTTCTCCAGGCCGCCGCCGCCTGGCCGTCTCCGGCGTTGGAGCGTTTGCCGGCCGATTGCCCCTATTGCGTTGCAGTCGGTGCTGTTGCAGGCAGCGGCGGCATCGGCCTCCCTGAGGCACTGTCCGCCTTCCTGCAAGCTTTCTTCTCCAATCTGGTGCAGGCGGCGATCAGGCTAGGCGTCGTCGGCCAGGTCGATGCCGTCGCATTGTTAGCCGGCTTCGAACCTCTGGCGCTGGCGAATGCATCGCGCGCCGCCGCTTCCAGCCTGGACGATCTGGGCGGCGCGGCCTTTGTCTCAGACATCATGGCGATGAAGCACGAAACACAATATTCGCGGCTGTTCCGGTCATGATCGCCCTCGCTGTCATCCTCTCCTTCGTGCTGCTCCTGATCACCACGCTGCATGTCTATTGGGGCATAGGCGGCATCTGGCCCGGCACGGATCAAGCATCCTGCGCGCGCGCCGTCGTCGGCTTCCGCGGCGTCGACGAGATGCCGTCGTCGCTGGCGAGTTTTGCTGTCGCCGCTTGCCTCGCGCTCGCGACGCTCTGGCCTCTGGCGCTGGCCGATGTTTTTGCCACGCCCTTTCCCAGAGAGGGGCTTGTTGCCACGGCTTTGATGATCGGCCTCGTCTTCCTCGGCCGCGGCATCGCCGGCTTCACGCCCTGGTGGCGCCGGCTTGCGCCCGAGCAGCCTTTCGCGCGGCTCGACCAAAGCCTTTATTCGCCGCTCTGCCTGTTGATTGGGCTGGGCTTCGCAATCCTTGCCATCACGGAGTTTCCGGCATGACTTCGAAAAACGGTCCTCTTCGCATCGGCATTGGCGGCCCGGTCGGCTCCGGCAAGACGACGCTCACCGAAAAGCTCTGCAAGGCGCTGCGCGACGATTTTTCAATCGCCGTCGTCACCAACGACATCTACACCAAGGAAGATGCAATGATGCTGGCGCGCCTGCAGGCGCTGCCGGAGGAGCGCATCGTCGGCGTCGAGACCGGCGGCTGCCCGCACACCGCCATCCGCGAGGATGCCTCGATCAATTTGCGGGCGATCGCGGAGCTGAACAAGAAATTCCCGGACCTCGACATCATCTTCATCGAGTCCGGTGGCGACAATCTCGCCGCCACCTTCTCGCCCGACCTTGCCGATCTGACGCTTTATGTGATCTCGGTCTGCCAGGGCGAGGAGATCCCGCGCAAGGGCGGCCCGGCCATCACCCGCTCGGATTTCCTGGTCATCAACAAGAGCGATCTGGCGCCCTATGTGAACGTCAATCTCGACGTCATGGAGAGCGATGCCGGCCGCATGCGCGGCAAGCGGCCCTTCGGCTTCACCGACCTGTCGCGCGGCAAGGGGTTGCAGGAAGTGATCGACTTCATCGTCGAGCAGGGCGGGCTGCAGTCGGCGCGCACGGCGGCTTGATCCGCTGAGCCACCAATTATCGGTTGCTGGCGGCCACCACGCGCGGCATTCTGGTAAAACAAAACCCAAGCGGAGGATTTCGATGAGCCTTGCCCGCCTGCACAAGGAACCGCTGAGCAACCTGCCCTACTACGAGGAGCGGGTCGACCTCGCCGCCGCCTTCCGCTGGACCGCCCGGCTGAACATGCATGAGGCGGTCGCGAACCACTTTTCGCTGTCCGTCAACGAGGACGGCACGAAGTTCCTGATGAATCCCAACCAGGTGCATTTCTCGCGCATCAAGGCGAGCGACCTGCTTCTGATCGACGCCAACGATCCCGAAACGCTGTCCGGTCCCAATGCGCCCGATCCGACCGCCTGGGGCCTGCACGGCGCCATCCATCGCAACGTTCCGCATGCGCGCTGCGCCATGCATGTGCATTCGATCCACGCCACCGTGCTTGCCTCGCTGGCCGACTCGACCCTGCCACCGGTCGACCAGAACTCGGCCATGTTCTTCAACCGCCATGTCGTCGACGCCAATTATGGCGGTCTGGCTTTCGAGGAAGAGGGCGAGCGCTGCTCGCAGCTTCTGACCGACCCCAAGGTCAAGGTGATGGTCATGGGCAATCACGGCGTGATGGTCATCGGCGACAGTGTCGCCGATGCCTTCAACCGCATGTTCTATTTCGAGCGCGCCGCCGAGACCTACATCAAGGCGCTATGGACCGGCCGCCCGCTGCGCACGCTTTCCGACGAAATTGCCGAGAAGGCTGCGCGCGAAATGGACGACTATCCCGGCCAGGCCGAGCGCCATCTTGCCGAGCTGAAGGCGATCCTCGACGAGGAAGAGCCGGTCTACCGGAACTGACCCGGCTCTTCCTTCGCCCCCGGTTACGCTACGCTACGAACTCATGTTCTTTGGCTAGCGTGACGGATCAGGCCGAGGCTTGATTGCCACGTGGTTCCCCCAATCCGTCGCTGCTTCGCAGCGCCACCTTTCCCCCTCCGGAGGGAAAGGAAGGGAGCGTTGACGGCAAAAGCTTGGCGCGCCTTTCCTCTACCGTCGATCGGGGGAGAGCGACTATCTGGGGTGTCAAGTTGCAATTGCGAGCTCGTTGCGCGCATCGCGTGCTTTTGCATTGAGGATGACCAGGAGTTTTCTGGCGAGTGCGATGCGGATGAGCATTTTTGGCTTTCCCGCCTGTTGCAACCGTTGCGCGAAAGCTTTGAGATGAGGATCGAATTTGGCCACGATGGCTGCGACGATGAAGAGGATGCCGCGCGGCCCGGCGCGTCCGCCTCGCACATGCCTGTTGCCGGTGCGCTTGCCGCTATCGTTGGCGAAGGGAGCGAGGCCTGCCAGCTTGGCGATGGCCTTGTTGGAGATGAGGCCGATCTCGGGCAGTTCGGCCATCAGGCGGGCGACGGTGCGTGCGGCCACGCCCTTGAGCGAACGAAAGGCCCGCTCCAGCCTGGCCCACAGCGGATCGTCATCGATCATCGAGGCAATCTCGCCTTCCAGGCGCCGTTGCTCGCGCTTGAGGAAGGCCAGCATCGCCTCGATGCTGGCGCATACCTCGGCGTCGCGTGCGGCACTTCTGCGCTGCTTGTTGATGGTCGCATCGCCGACAATCTGGCAAAGCCGGCCAACCAACGCGGCAAGCCGCTGCTGGGCAGCGCTTGGCGGTGGCGTCGGCACCGTGTTCTTGACTGCGCCGTAGTGGGCGATGACAGCGGCGTCGATCCTGTCGGTCTTCTCAAGATAGCCCATCGCCTCGGCGAAACGGCGCACGCTCTTGGCATTGACCACGCCGCACGGCATGTCGTGCGCCCACAACAGCATGAACCCCAGCCGTTCATAGCCGCCCGATGCCTCCATCACCGCAAGGGCTGCGCCATGGCTGCGGCAGAACAGCCAAAGAGCTGCGATCCCCGCCGCGTCGTTGGCGAAGCGCGCTGCCGCTCCGCCAGGCCAGACATGCGCGTCCAGCCAATCTTTCGAAACATCAACTCCACAAATAATCCTGTTCACGGTAACCTGCCTTGTGCGTACGGTTGGAACCAAGCGACTGTTCGGTCGTGCGTGATGAAGGCGAAGATCCCAAGCTCTCCCGCGGCTGTAACCTCAGGTGGTACGGGCGACTTCGCCAAGCCAAGGTCGCCCGGACCTTGGCTCAATCGCTCTAATCCCACGAAAGCTCTCTCGTGTAGATACAAGGTGGCTCGGCGAAGCCGAGACGGAGTGGGGGTCGACCAGCGCTACATTGGATAATGCATGCGCCAAGCTGCCCGAAGGTCCAATGAGGGGCGGCGCCGACCTTGGTGGTCAGAGTCCGAGTTCTCGGCGCAATTCCTCGGCACTGTTGATCACGATCGCTCCGTCCGGGCCTTCCATCGGCGCTTCCGGCCAGAAGATCGTCTTCATGCCGGCTGCCAGCCCGGCCGTGGCGCCGGTCACGCTGTCGTCGACCGCGACTGCATCCGCCGGGTCGACGCCGGCCAGATAGGCCGCGCGCAGGAAAGGCTCGGGGAAAGGCTTGCCTTCGATCACGTCGTTGCGGCTCACCGTGCGCATGCCGGGATAGATAAGCCCTACGGCGTTTAGATTGGCGTCGACGATCAGTCGGTCGGAATTGGACACAACCGCCTGCTCGACGCCGAGCGCGCGCAATTCGTTGAACACCTCGATCGCGCCGGGGCGTGGCTTCAGCGTTTCGGCCAGCGGCAGATAGTGATCGTATTTGCGCACGATCCAGTCGTCGAAGGGCAGCGCGAGACCGAACTCGTCGCGCAGCATCTCGTAGACCGGCCATGCGGCGATGCCCAGCACGCGCTGGTGCAGGTCGACCGGCGGCGCGACGCCGACGCTGCGCAGCGCCGCCACCAAAGCGGCCTCGTGCAGCGGCTCGCTGTCGACCAGCGTCCCGTCCATATCCCAGAAAACGGCTTTCGGCGTCATGCGCGGCTCCCTTCGCCGATCCCCTTAGTCGGTTTCCCGATGGAGATAAACCTTCCGGCCGGCAAATGGTTGGACAAGCGACGGATAGATCCTTCGGAAGCCTGCGAGGCTCCCAAGCAATTGCTCTTTCGATAGACAATTGCGCGCGGGCATATTCGCTGTAAGCTAGGGCGCCCGTTTTAGCGTTGAACGGGCTGGGAGGCAGGACGTGAATTCGCGACAGGAACCCGGCAGCACCAGGTTGGACGACGCCGCGCGCGCCGGCTGGCTTTATTATGTTGCCGGCAACACGCAGGACCAGATCGCCGCCAAACTAGGTATTTCCAGGCAGACGGCGCAGCGCCTGGTATCGCTCGCCATGTCGGAGGGTCTGATCAAGGTGCGGGTCGATCATCCGATCGCCAACTGCCTCGACCTTGCCGCGCGGCTGAAGTCGCGCTTCGCGCTCGACCTTGTCGAAGTGGTGCCGAGCGATCCGACCTCGTCCTCGACGACGATCGGCATTGCCGAGGCCGCCGCCGCCGAGATCGAACGCCGGCTGCGATCGTCGTCACCCATCGTGATGGCGATCGGCACCGGGCGCACGCTGAAGGCGGCGATCGAGCAGCTGCCGCCGATGGAATGCCCGCAGCACAAGGTGGTGTCCTTGACCGGCAACATCTCGCCCGATGGCTCGGCCGCCTTCTACAACGTCATCTTCACCATGGCCGACCGCGTCAAGGCAAGGTCCTTCCCGATGCCGCTGCCGGTCATCGCCTCCTCGCCGGAGGAGCGCGAGATGCTGCTCAACCAGCCCATGATCCAGCCGACCCTGGCGCTGGCCGGAGAGGCCGATGTCACCTTCGTCGGCATCGGTGACCTCGGCCCCAGGGCGCCGCTCTATGAGGACGGCTTCATTTCGGAAAGCGAGTTGAAGGCGCTGCAGAAGGCCGGCGGCATCGCCGAGATCGTCGGCTGGGTCTTCGATCGCGAAGGCCGCATGATCGAGGGCATCACCAACGACCGTGTCTCCTCCGCCGCGCTGCCGTCGCGGGAAAAGTCGCTGGTCATCGCTTTGGCCATGGGCGAACGCAAGCTGCCGGGCATCCTGGCGGCCGTCAACCGCCGGCTGGTCAACGGCCTCATCACCGATGAACGGACGGCCGAAGCCCTGCTCGCCAGCTGATTGCCGATTAAAAGAGCCGGCTATTGCGAGCGGCCGCGTGGATCGTTGCCATCGAGAAAGCCCATGTCGCGCTGCAGATGCTCCGACAATTCCCGGACATCGATATGGCCGCGTCGGCGGCCCGAAAACCGCGAGAATTCCTGCGCCAGCATGAAAAACCAGCCGCGTACCGGGGTTGAAACGAGTTTTTCCTGAACCGTGACCATGATCTTCAGCCTTCGCCATGCTTGAACTGTATTGATCGTCGACCCCAAATATCGGGTTGGCCGGTTCGTGCTTCCAATTAAACCTCGATCATGACCCATAAGGAGGCCTTATGCCCGATCTCAGCTCTCCGCAGCTTGCGCCGCTGCCGCCGCTGCAGGCTATCCGGGTGTTCGAGGCGGTGGCCCGGCACCTGTCCTTCACCAAGGCGGCGCAGGAGCTGGGCATGACCCAGGCCGCGGCGAGCTACCAGATCAAGCTGCTCGAGGAACGCGTCGGCGCGCCGCTGTTCCTGCGCCGTCCACGGCAGATCGAATTGACCGAGCCCGGCCAGCGCCTGGCGCCCGCCGTCAGCGAGGCCTTCGCCATCCTGGGCCAGGCCTATGCCGCGGCGCGCGGCGGCGCCGACGGCCTGCTATGCGTCACCACCGTGCTGACCTTCGCCTCGAACTGGCTGGCGCAGCACCTGGGCGCGTTCCAGCTCGCCCATCCCGCGCTTGCCGTGCGGCTCGACACGTCGAGCCGCCTGACCGATTTCGCGCGCGAGGACGTCGATCTCGCCATCCGTTCGGGCGGCGGCAAGTGGCCGGGCCTGGAGGCGCACAAGCTGCTCGACGCTGATTTCACCCCGATGCTGAGCCCGAAGCTCGCCGCGAGCATTGGCGGCGTCAACGAGCCGGAGGACCTGTTGCGCTTGCCGATCCTCGACCCTGGCGACATCTGGTGGACGCAATGGTTCGAGGCCGCCGGCGTAAACGGGCATGACCTCGCCAAACGTCCCGGCTCAAGCATGGGCGCGCAGGCCTATGAGGCGAACGCGGCGATGGCCGGCCATGGCGTTGCGATCCTGACCCGTGCGCTGTTCAAGAACGAGATCGCCGACGGCCGCCTGATCCAGCCCTTCGAGCTGGTCGGCGATGACGGCCATGCCTATTGGCTGGTCTATCCGACGGCGCGCCGCAACGTGCCGAAGATCCGCGCCTTCCGCGACTGGATCCTGGCCGAGATCGCCTGTCCGTAGGCCAACAGCCCTCAGCTTCCTCCCCGAAAGAGCCCGGCCGCGCCGCCGGACCGGGGTCACGTCGCGTCATTTCTGCTGCGCCGCAGCATAGATTTCGGCTTGACATAATTCACACCAAGTGAGTAATTGCTCAAAGCCAAGGCAAATGCTCATCTTGGTTTAAGGGAGGAATTTGATGAAACTTCGCACGCTCACCCTGGGCCTGTTGTCGGCCAGCGCCCTTGCGTTCGCCGCGCATGCCGAATCCATCACCATCGCCACCGTCAACAACGCCGACATGATCCGCATGCAGACGCTGACGGACGACTTCGCCAAGGCGAACCCCGACATCAAGCTCAACTGGGTCACGCTCGAGGAGAATGTGCTGCGCGAGCGCGTCACCACCGACATCGCCACCAAGGGCGGCCAGTACGACGTCATGACCATCGGCACCTACGAGGTTCCGATCTGGGCCAAGCAGAGCTGGCTCCTGCCGCTCGACAAGCTCGGCGACGACTACGACGCCAAGGACATCCTGCCGGCCATTGCCGGCGGCCTTTCGGTCGACGGCAAGCTCTATGCCGCGCCCTTCTACGGCGAAAGCTCCTTCGTCATGTACCGCAAGGACCTGATGGACAAGGCCGGGCTGAAGATGCCCGACGCGCCGACTTGGGACTTCATCAAGCAGGCCGCCGACAAGATGACCGACCGCGCCAACGGCGTGAACGGCGTGTGCCTACGCGGCAAGGCCGGCTGGGGCGAGAACATGGCCTTCCTCACCGCCATGTCGAACTCCTTCGGCGCCCGCTGGTTCGACGAGAACTGGAAGCCGCAATTCGACCAGCCCGAATGGAAGAACACGCTGCAATTCTATGTCGACCTGATGAAGGCCGACGGCCCCGAGGGCGCTTCGTCCAACGGCTTCAACGAGAACCTGGCGCTGTTCCAGCAGGGCAAGTGCGGCATGTGGATCGATGCTACTGTCGCCGCATCCATGGTCTCCGACCCGAAGAGCTCGAAGGTCGCCGACAAGGTCGGCTACGCGCTGGCGCCCGACAACGGTCTCGGCAAGCGCGGCAACTGGCTGTGGGCATGGTCGCTGGCGATCCCCGCCGGCACCCAGAAGGCCGATGCCGCCGAGAAGTTCGTCTCCTGGGCAACCAGCAAGCATTACTCCGAGCTCGTCGCTTCCAAGCTGGGCTGGGCCAGCGCTCCTCCGGGAACGCGCACCTCGCTCTACGCCAATGCGGAGTACCAGAAGGCGGCGCCTTTCGCCAAGATGACGCTGGACTCCATCAACGCCGCCGATCCGACGCATCCGACGGTCAAGCCGGTGCCCTATGTCGGCGTGCAGTTCGTCGCCATTCCTGAATTCCAGGGCCTCGGCACCACCGTCGGCCAGCTCTTCTCGGCGGCACTTGCCGGCCAGTCGAGCGTCGACGATGCGCTGAAGCAGGCCCAGGACGCAGCCACCGCGGCGATGACCGAAGGCGGCTACATCAAGTAAGGCTCCTCCCGGTGCCGAATGCCGGTCGCGCATCATGACCGGCAGGTGGCCGCCCGAAACCCAGTTCGGGCGGCCACCCTTCAAAATCGGGAAAATTCTGGCGCAACACTGAAAATCCGGCTGACTTTGGGAGGGTGACCATCATGGCTACTCAGCAAACCCGTTCGCTTGCCCGTTTCATGATGGCCCCATCGGTCGTCCTGCTGTTTGTCTGGATGATCGTGCCGCTGGCCTTCACGCTGTGGTTCTCGTTCCAGCAGTACAATCCGCTCAATCCGATCCGCGATGGTTTCGTCGGTTTCTCCAATTACGCGCTGTTCTATTCCAACCCGGCCTTCCTGCAGTCGATCCTCAACACGCTCACCATCGTCGTCAGCGTGCTGGTCATCACCGTGGTCGGCGGCATTCTGCTCGCGCTGCTTATAGATCAGCCGATGTGGGGCCAGGGGATCGTGCGCATCCTGGTGATCTCGCCATTCTTCGTGATGCCGCCGGTCGCCGCCCTGGTGTGGAAGAACATGATCATGCATCCGCAATACGGTGTCTTTGCCGATATTGCGCGCTTCTTCGGCGCCGAGCCGGTCGACTGGTTCGGGCAGCATCCGCTCACCGCGATCATCATCATCGTCGCCTGGCAATGGCTGCCCTTCGCGACACTGATCCTGCTCACCTCCCTGCAGTCGCTCGACGGCGAGCAGAAGGAAGCCGCCGAGATGGACGGCGCCGGCTTTGTCAGCCGCTTCATCTACCTGACGCTGCCGCATATGTCGCGCGCCATCACCGTGGTCATCCTGATCCAGACGATCTTCCTGCTCTCGGTCTATGCCGAGATCCTGGTCACCACCAATGGCGGCCCGGGCTACGCCTCCACCAACCTGCCCTTCCTGGTCTACCAGAAGGCTCTGCTGGAGTTCAAAATCGGCCAGGCGTCGGCCGGCGGTGTCATCGCCGTCATTCTCGCCAACATCGTTGCCTTCTTCGCCATGCGCGCCGTCGGCAAGAACCTGGACAAGTAGGAGGATAAGATGGCACGCGCAGTCACCACCCAGCACAAGACCATTGCCACGGCCGCGGCCTGGATCGTTGCCCTGCTGATCTTCTTTCCGATCCTTTACACCATCATCACCTCGTTCAAATCGGAACAGGAAGCGATCCAGGGCTTCAACCTGATCCCATCGGGAACCTTCGAGAGCTATTCGGAGGTCCAGGCGCAGAGCGGCTACTTCAAGTTCTTCTTCAACTCGGTGCTGCTCTCGGTCGGCTCGACCATCCTGGCTTTGCTGGTCGCCATACCGGCTGCATGGTCCATGGCCTTCTCGCCGAGCAAGCGTACCAAGGACATCCTGATGTGGATGCTGTCCACCAAGATGATGCCGGCGGTCGCGGTGCTGTTTCCGATCTACCTGATCTTCCGCGACACCGGCCTGCTCGACAGCCGCATCGGCCTGATGATCATGCTGATGCTGATCAACCTGCCGATCGTGGTGTGGATGCTCTACACGTATTTCCGCGAGATCCCGGGCGAGATCCTCGAAGCGGCGCGCATGGACGGCGCCTCGTTATGGAACGAGATCATCTACGTGCTGACGCCGATGGCGGTGCCGGGCATTGCCTCGACCATGCTGCTCAACATCATCCTGGCCTGGAACGAAGCGTTCTGGACGATCCGGCTCACCACCACCAACGCAGCACCGCTCACCGCCTTCATCAGCTCCTTCTCAAGCCCGCAAGGCCTGTTCTGGGCCAAGCTGTCGGCGGCCTCGACGCTGGCGATCGCGCCGATCCTGATCATGGGCTGGTTCAGCCAGAAGCAGCTGGTGCGCGGCCTGACCTTTGGCGCCGTGAAGTAACAGCACCGCCAGGCAGCGGACGACGAAAACGATCCCCGGGAGGAAACCATGGGAAACATCACGCTCAAGAACGTCTCCAAGTCCTTCGGGTCGACGACGATCATTCCGAACATCGACCTCAGTATCGAGGACGGCGAGTTCGTCGTGTTCGTCGGCCCGTCCGGCTGCGGCAAGTCCACGCTGCTCCGGTTGATCGCCGGGCTCGAGGACACCAGCGGCGGCATCATCAGCATCGATGGCCGCGACGTCACCGGCGAGGCGCCGGCCAAACGCAAGCTCGCCATGGTGTTCCAGTCCTATGCGCTCTACCCGCATATGACCGTCGCCAAGAACATCGCCTTTCCGCTCAAGATGGCCGGTGAGGACCAGGCGACCATCGACAAGAAGGTGAAGGACGCCGCCCGCATCCTGAACCTCACCAACTATCTCGAGCGTCGTCCGGGCCAGCTCTCGGGCGGCCAGCGCCAGCGCGTCGCCATCGGCCGCGCCATCGTGCGCCAGCCTTCGGCCTTCCTGTTCGACGAGCCGCTGTCGAACCTCGACGCGGCGCTTCGCGGCACCATGCGCCTGGAGATCAGCGAGCTGCATCATCAGCTGAAGACGACGATGGTCTACGTCACCCACGACCAGGTCGAAGCCATGACCATGGCCGACAAGATCGTCGTGCTCAATGCCGGCAACATCGAACAGGTCGGCTCGCCGATGGAGCTTTACAAGACGCCGAAGAACCTCTTCGTCGCCGGCTTCATCGGCTCGCCCAAGATGAACATGATCGAAGGCGCGCCGGCGGAAAAATACGGCGCCAAGACCATCGGCATCCGGCCCGAGCACGTCAATATCTCGACCACAGCCGGCGACTGGAAGGCGACGGTGGGCGTTGCCGAGCACCTCGGCTCCGACACCTTCCTGCATGTCCAGACGGATGGCATCGGCACGATCAATGTGCGTGCCGACGGCGAGGTTGCGGTCAAGCATGGCGACACCGTCTACCTGACTCCCGACAAGTCCAAGCTCCATCGCTTCGGCGCCGACGGCAAGGCGCTGGCCCAGTGAGGATGGAACAGTGAGGTTGAAAGGCAAATCGGCGCTGATCACCGGGTCGGCGCGCGGCATCGGCAAGGCCTTCGCCGAAGCCTATGCGCGCGAAGGCGCGACGGTGGCGATTGCCGACATCGACCTCGAAGCGGCGCAAACGACGGCCAAGGCGATCGGTTCTGCGGCTTACGCGGTCCAGCTCGACGTCACCGACCAATCCTCGATCGAGGCGGCGGTGAAGGCGGTCGAGGCAAAGGCCGGCGGCCTTGATGTACTGGTCAACAACGCGGCGATCTTCGACCTGGCGCCGATCGTCGAGATCAGCCGGGCGAGCTACGAAAAGCTGTTCTCCGTCAATGTCGCCGGCACGCTGTTCATGTTGCAGGCCGCCGCCCGCTCGATGATTGCGCGTGGCAAGGGCGGCAGGATCATCAACATGGCGAGCCAGGCGGGCCGGCGCGGCGAGCCGCTGGTCGCGGTCTATTGCGCCACCAAGGCGGCCGTCATCTCGCTCACCCAGTCGGCGGGGCTCGATCTCATCAAGCACCGTATCAACGTCAACGGCATCGCGCCGGGCGTCGTCGACAGCGACATGTGGGACCAGGTCGACGCGCTGTTCGCCAAATATGAGAAC
The DNA here is from genome assembly GCF_000427725.1 of Mesorhizobium sp. WSM3224. Taxonomy (GTDB): domain Bacteria; phylum Pseudomonadota; class Alphaproteobacteria; order Rhizobiales; family Rhizobiaceae; genus Mesorhizobium. The sequence goes on from NZ_ATYO01000007.1 coordinate 229,274, forward strand.
CGGCCGAAAGGCGAGAAGAAACGGCTGGTCGGCGAAGGCGTTCCCTACGGCCGCATGGGCAAGCCGGAGGACCTCGCCGGCATGGCGGTCTTCCTCGCCAGCGACGAGGCCGAATACATTGTCGCCCAGACCTACAATGTCGATGGCGGCCAATGGATGAGTTGACGGAGATGGGTTGAGGGGGAGGCGCTTCTCTCTTTCCTCCGGAGAAGACGCCGCGAGGCAGGTGGGGGGCAGCATACTGGAACACCAGGTGCTGCCCCTCATCCTCGCTCTCCCGAAGGAGGCGGAAACAGTCGGGCTGCAGATCGGCCAAAGGGTAAAATGAGATGACCGTGAAACTCTCGTCCTCGAACCTCGCCAGGCTGCCGGCCAAGGTCGCCGGTCCGAAATATGACCGCTCCGCCTTGAAGGCAGGCATCGTCCATTTCGGCGTCGGCAACTTCCACCGCTCGCATCAGGCAGTCTATCTCGACGACCTGTTCGGCGCCGGCGAGGGCCATGACTGGGCGCTGATCGGCGCCGGCGTGTTCGAAGGCGAGAAGATCGGCCGCGCCAAGCTCGAAGAGCAGGATTGGCTGACCACGGTCGTGGAGCAGGACCAGGGCCATATGAGCGCCCGCGTCACCGGCGCGATGATCGATTTCCTGACGCCCGGCGACGCGGCCGCGACCATTGCGCGGCTTGCCGACCCGGCAATCAAGATCGTGTCGTTGACCATCACCGAAGGCGGCTATTTCATCGATCCGGCTTCCGGCAAGTTCAACCCGGCCCATCCCGACATCGTCGCCGATGCGCAAGCTGGCGCGGTACCGAAAACCGTCTTCGGCATCATCCTCGCCGGGCTGCTGCGCCGGCGCGCCGACGGCATCGTGCCGTTCACCGTCATGTCCTGCGACAACATCCCCCACAATGGCCATGTCACTTCCGACGGCGTCATCGGCCTCGCCCGGCTGATCGACGAGGACCTTGCCAAATGGGTGGAGGACAAGGTCGCGTTCCCGAACGGGATGGTCGACCGCATCACGCCCGCCACCACCGACCGCGAGCGAAAAATCCTGGCCGACGATTTCGGCCTGGAGGACAATTGGCCGGTATTCTGCGAGCCGTTCAAGCAATGGGTGCTGGAAGATCACTTCACCGCTGGCCGCCCGGCGCTGGAGAAGGTCGGCGTGCAGTTCGTCAAGGATGTCTCGCCTTACGAGCTGATGAAGATCCGCATCCTCAATGGCGGCCACGCCACCATCGCCTATCCGGCCGGGCTGATGGACATCCATTTCGTCCATGAAGGCATGCAGGAGCCGCTGGTGCGCGCCTTCCTTGCCAAGCTCGAGCATGACGAGATCATCCCGACCGTGCCGCCCGTGCCGGACACCGACCTGGAGGAGTATTACCAGCTCATCGAGCGCCGCTTCTCCAACCCGAAGATCGGCGACACCATCCGCCGGCTTTGCCTCGACGGCTCCAACCGCCAGCCGAAATTCATCATCCCGACGATTGCCGACCGGCTGAAGGCGGGCAAGGGCGTTGCCGGTCTCGCGCTGGAATCGGCCCTGTGGTGCCGCTACTGCTTCGGCACCACTGACAGCGGCGCCATCATCGAGCCGAACGATCCGAGCTGGGACCGCATGCAGGCGACCGCGAAGGCGGCCAAGGACGACCCGAAGGCCTGGCTGGCGATGGAGGACATCTATGGCGATGTCGGCCGCTCGCCCGTCTTCGCCGAGGCCTTCACCCATGCCTTGAAGGTCCTGTGGGCGAACGGCGCGCGCGAAACCCTGACGCGCTATCTCGCTGGCAAGCTCTAAAAACACCGGAAGCATGCCGCGATGACGCCTGAGCTGGTCATCTTCGACTGTGACGGCGTGTTGGTCGACAGCGAGGCGCTTTCGGTCTCGGCGCTGCTCGGCATGATCGAGCTCGCCGGCGGCACCGTCTCGGAGGACGCCGCCTACGAGCATTTCCTCGGCAAGAGCATGAAGAGCGTGCGCGAGATCCTCGGCCGCGATTTCGGGGTCGAGATCAGCGACCGGCACCTGACCGCCATGCGCGTCGACCTGATGCGCAAATTCCGCGAGGAGTTGAAGCCGATCGCCGGCGTCAAGGAAGTGTTGCCGAAGCTCGGCCGGCCCTGCTGCGTCGCCTCGTCCGGCACACTGGAACGCATCCGCTACGCCCTCGACGTCACGGGCCTGCTCCCGCTGCTCGAACCGCATCTCTTCAGCGCCACGATGGTCAAGCGTGGCAAGCCGGCCCCCGACCTTTTCCTCCATGCCGCCGCCAGCATGCGGGCGCATCCGCGCGATTGCCTGGTGATCGAGGACAGTCCCGCCGGCATCGCCGCCGCCCGCGCGGCGGGCATGCGCGTCTTTGCTTTCGCCGGTGGCTCGCATGCGTCCAACCCCGCCCTCAAGGCGCGGCTTGCGTCGACGGAGCCGGACTTTATATTCGCTGACATGCTGCAATTGCCCGATCTGATTGCAGGCCTGGGAGCGAGAGTAAAAGCATCTTGACGAAAAGCTTTGTTTGCGCGGTCGATGTCGGCACCGGGAGCGCTCGCGCGGGCATTCTCGACTCCGAAGGCAACCTGCTCGGCCGCGCCGATCATCCGATCGCCATGCATCAGCCCAAGCCCGATCACGCCGAGCACGATTCGGAAGATATCTGGTCGGCGGTGTGCAAATCCGTGCGGGACGCTCTCCAGAAATCCGGCGTCGCCGCCACAGACGTCGCCGGCATCTCTTTCGACGCCACCTGCTCGCTGGTCGCGCGCGACAGGCAGGGCGGCCAGCTCAGCGTCTCGGTCACCGGCGAGAAGCGCTGGGACACGATGGTTTGGCTCGATCATCGCGCCATTGCCGAGGCCGATGAGTGCACGACGAGCGGCCACGCCGTGCTCGATTACATCGGCGGCGTGATGTCGCCGGAGATGGAAACGCCGAAGCTGATGTGGCTGAAGCGTCACCTGCCGAAGACATGGAATGAAGCCGGCTATCTATTCGACCTCGCCGATTTCCTGACCTGGAAGGCATCAGGCTCGCTTGCCCGCTCGCAATGCACGCTGACGGCAAAATGGACCTATCTCGCGCATGAGGAAAGAAGCTGGCGGCGCGATTTCTTCGAGCTCGTCGGCCTCGGCGATCTGTTCGAGCATGGCAATCTGCCGGAAAAGGCAAGTCCGGTCGGTGCCGATATCGGTCCGCTGACGGCTGGGGCCGCGGCCGAACTTGGCCTGACCGAAAAATGCCGCGTCGGCGCCGGGGTCATCGACGCCTATGCCGGCGCGCTCGGCGTTCTGGGCGGCTTTGCCGGCGACGAGAAGAACATCAGCCGGCATCTGGCGCTGATTGCCGGCACATCGTCCTGTGTCATGGCGATGTCGCTCGACCCGCAGCCCTTTGCCGGCGTCTGGGGCCCCTACTACGGGGCGGCGTTGCCGACGCTGTGGCTGTCGGAAGGCGGCCAGTCGGCCACCGGCGCGCTGCTCGACCACATCATCCGCTGGCATGGCGCCGGTGGTGAGCCGGACGCGGCCATGCATATGAAGATCGCCAGGCGCGTTGCCGAGCTGCGCGCCGAGGACGGCGATGCGCTGGCGGCGCGGCTGCATGTGCTGCCGGATTTCCACGGCAACCGTTCGCCGCTCGCCGATCCGCATGCGGTCGGCGTCATCAGCGGGCTGACGCTCGATTCCTCCTTCGACAGCCTGTGCAAGCTATACTGGCGTACCGCCGTCGGCATCGCGCTCGGCGTGCGCCATGTGCTCGAGGCGCTGAACGAGAACGGCTATCTGATCGACACGCTGCATGTCACCGGCGGCCATACCAAGAACCCGCTGCTGATGGAGCTCTATGCCGACGCCACCGGCTGCACGGTGGTCGAGCCGCTGGCCGACGAGGCCGTGCTGCTCGGCACCGGCATGGTGGCGGCGACCGCCGCCGGTCTCTATGGCGATCTCAACGCGGCCTGTGTCGCCATGCAGCAGGGCGGCAGGACGCGCGCGCCCAACAAGGCCGCCGGCGCCCGCTTCGACCGCGACTACCGGATCTTCCTCGAAATGCACCGCCAACGGCAGGCGCTCGACGCGATCAATTAACTTGTTTGCGCAGCGACGCGCCGGTCTCCGCGTCGAACAAATGGATGCTTTCCTCGTCGAACGTATAGCGGACAGGCGCGCGCAACTCCGGACATTCGCGCGCCGGCACCAGCGCGCTGATCTCCTTGCCGCCCGAGCCGAACGTCACCAGCGCATCATTGCCGTGGAACTCGATAAGATCCGCCGTGCCGAGCAGCAGATTGCCGCCCGCATCGCGACTTGCCGTCTTTAGGTCCGGAGGCCGGATGCCGAGCACTGCGCGCTCACCGTGCTGCAGATGGAATCCCTGGCCCTCGATCGAAAGGACCGTTCCGACACCGTTCAGCGACCACCCCCTCTCGGCTCGGCCGACCGTGACTTCGATAAAGTTCATGTTCGGCGTGCCGATGAAGCCGGCTACAAACAAATTACCGGGACGGCGATAGATTTCCGCCGGCGAGCCGATCTGCTCGATCACGCCGTCCTTCAAAAGCACGATGCGGTCGGCGAGCGTCATCGCTTCGAGCTGGTCGTGCGTGACGTAGACGGTCGTCGTCTTCAGCGACTGGTGCAGCCTGGCGATCTCGACGCGCATGTGGTTGCGCAGCTTCGCGTCGAGGTTGGACAGCGGCTCGTCGAACAGGAACACTTTCGGCGTCTTGATCATGGCGCGCGCGATCGCCACGCGCTGTTGCTGGCCGCCGGAAAGCTCGGTCGGCTTACGGCCGAGATAGGGCTCCAGCCCGAGTGTCCTGGAGACCGCCTCGACCCGCTTCTTGATCTCGGCCGCCGGCACCTTCTGCCGCTTCAGCCCAAAGGCGATGTTGTCGAAGATGGTCATATGCGGATAGAGCGCGTAATTCTGGAACACCATGGCGATGCCTCGGTCGCCCGGGTCGAGATCGTTCACCACCTTGCCGCCGATCGACACCTCGCCGCCGCTGATGTCCTCCAGCCCCGCCAGCATCCTGAGCAGAGTGGACTTGCCGCAGCCGGACGGGCCGAGGAACACGACGAATTCGTGCTCCTCGATCGAGAGGTTGAGGTCGCGGATGACGGTGGTGGCGCCATAGGCCTTGTCGACATGCGAGCAAACGATCGCGGACATCCCTTATCCCTTCTCGCCGGTAAGCAGGATCTGCAGCTTGACGTCCTGCGGCTTGCCCTCGGCGGCGCGCTCGAACGCCTGGATGCTTTCGGAAAAATCGTAGGTGCCGGTGATCAGCGGCTTGAGGTCGACCTTGCCCGAGGCGATGAGCTGCAGGGCGCGGTCGAAGATGTTGGCATAGCGGAACACGGTCTCGATGCGCACTTCCTTGGAGATCGCCGCGGGCACATTGAGCTCGACTGCCTCGACCGGCAGCCCGACCAGCACCACCGCGCCGCCCGGCCGCACGATGTCGAACAGATTGGCGAAGGCCTTCGGGCTGCCGCTCGCCTCGAACACGATATCGGCGCCCCAATTGTCGGTCGTGGTCCGCACTGCATCGACCAGCGACTGCTCGCCGATATTGACCGGCACGATGCCGGGATACTGGGCGGCGATCTCCAGCTTGGGCGCGGAGAAATCGGAGATCAGCACTTTCGCGCAGCCGCCCGCCAGCGCGGCCAAGGCGATCATGATGCCGATCGGGCCGCAGCCGACGACGACGGCGACGTCGCCGGGCACGATGCGGGCCCGCGCCGCCGCCTGCATGCCGATGGCGAAGGGCTCGACCATCGCGCCCTCGGCGAAGGAGACATTGTCCGGCAGCTTGTAGGTGAAGGCCGCAGGATGAACGGCTTGAGGAGCGAGCACCCCATGCACCGGCGGCGTTGCCCAGAAGCGGACGTCCGGGTCGACATTGTAGATGCCGAGCTTCGTCGCGCGCGACGCCAGGTTCGGCACGCCGGGTTCCATGCAGACGCGGTCGCCGATCTTCAGGCTGGTGACATTGGCGCCGACCTCGACGATCGTGCCTGACGCCTCATGGCCGAGCACCATCGGCGCCCGCACGATATAGCTGCCGATGGCGCCATGCGTGTAGTAATGCACGTCGCTGCCGCAGACGCCGACGGTGTGGATGGCGATCCTGACATCGTCCGGCCCGACATCGAGCGGCAGCGCGATCTCGCGCAGCGACAGTTCGCCTTTTTTTTCAAGCACCAGTGCCCGCATCGGATATCCTCGCATCAACTTTTCTTTTGCCGGAAAACGGAATTCAGGAAGCCGCTCAAAATCCCGAGGAACAGCAGCGGCGGCAGCGACAAGAGCACGACCGAGGCATTGAGGATGCCCCAGGGTACGTTCATGCCTTGCTGCGACAGCTCGGAAGCGACGATCGGCAGGGTCTTGGCGTTGGAGCTCGACAGCATCAGCGCGATCAGGAACTCGTTCCAGACCAGCACGAAGCTGAAGGCGATGGCGCCGGCGAGCGAGCGTGCCGCGACCGGCAGCGCGATCCGCCAGAACACCGAATAGGCGCCGTAGCCGTCGACGAAGGCCGCTTCCTCGATCTCCTTCGGCACGCCCTGGAACGCCGGGATGGCGAGCCACATGATCACCGAGATGGTGAGCAGCGAGTAGGTGACGATCAAAGCCGGCAAAGTGTCGTAGAGCCCGACCTGCAGCCAGATCACCATCAGCGGAATGGCGACCGCCACCGGCGGCAGGAAGCGCAGCGACAGCACGAAGAACTGGATATCGCCGGCGAAGCGGTTGGGATAGCGCGCCACCGCATAGGCTGCCGGCAGGCCGAGCGCGACGCCGATCAGCACCGCCGAGCCGCAGGCGACGACCGAATTGTAGAGCCCGGTCAGCACGCTGTCGCGGCCGAGGATGTAGCCGATATTGGCGAGCGTCGGCGTGAATATCACCTTCGGCACGCGGGTGATGATGTCGACATTGTTCTTCAGCGCGTTGAGCGCCGTCCAGAGCAGCGGGAACACGGCCAGGAATCCGGCCAGCGCCAGGATGACCTTGGCGATCAGGCGGCCCAGTCTTATCGGATACAGCTTCATGCCTGCACCCGCTTCCACAGCATGGTGAAGGTGATGACCGTCGCGATCATCATCAGCACCGCCATTGCCGAAGCGTAGGAGACCTTGCCGGACTCGATGAAGCCTTGCGAGAAGGCATACATGTCGAGCGTCTCGGTCGCCACGCCGGGCCCGCCGCGCGTCATCACATAGATCAGGTCGAAGGAGCGCAGCGATTCGATCATCTTGACGAACATCAGGCTGATCAGCGGCGCTTTCAGCATCGGCAGGGTGACATAGGCGTGGATCTGCCAGCGCTTGGCGTGGTCGAGCCGCGCCGCCTCGATCGGCTGCGGCGGCAATGTCTCGAGGAGCTTCAGCACGATGACGGCGAAGAACAGCCCCCATTGCCAGACATCCACCGACGCCACGGCAAACAGGGCCGTCGCGGGCTTGGACAGCGGATCGAAGATCAGTCCGCCGGTGACGAGCCGGTAGGGATAGGTGGCGATGCCGTAGAGCGGATGATAGGCGAACTTCCATACGAAGGCCGCCGATACGCGCGGCAACAGCACCGGGATGATGAACAGCAGGCAGTAAAAATTGCGCAGGCGCGGCGAGGCGGCCTCGAACATCAGCACGCCGAGCCCGATCGCCACCGCCATCGTCGCCACGACGGTGACGATCTCCCATTTCACCGAAACCCAGACGGCGTTGAGGAAACGGCGGTCGAGGAAGAGGTCGGCGAAGTTCGAGAACCAGACCCAGGAATAGCCGGTCATGCTCAATTCGCGGTTCTGCAGCGCGATGACGATGGCATAGAGCGTCGGCACCATCGACAGCACCAGGAGGATGGCGAGGGTGGGAACGAGAAATGTGACCGGCAGGGAAGAGCGTCGGCGCATTGCCTATCCTCGATATAGCGGATGCATTCGGGTCGCTGGCGGGGACCCGTGGCGCGCAGGCCCCGGCACTCCGACGAGTGCCGCGGGCCGCGCGCCACGGGCGGGAGGATTACTTCTTCTTCACCAGTTCGTTGGCGTAGGCCTCAAGCTCGTTGAGACCGCCTTTGACGTCGGTGCGCGTGCCGGTCACCAGCTCCTCGAGGATGATGCCCCAACGGTCGCCGAGATCGGGCCAGCGCGGATCCTGCCAGAAGTTCACCGCCGTCACTTTGCCGGTATCGGCCAGCGCCTTGCCGAGATCGGCGCCGTAGATGTCGGCGAATTCCTTGCTGGACAGGATGCTGGTGCGGTTGAGCTCGCCGAACTGGTGCGCGTCGAGCCGGCGCTTCTCGTTCTCCTTCGAGGTCGCCCAGGCGATGAACAGGCCGGCGCACTTCTTCGAGGCGTCGTCCGCATTGGCCTTGGTGCCGATGGCCAGCCCATGACCGTAGCCGCCGCCCGGCAGCGGCGAGGGCGGCGGCAGGAAGCCGACCTTGCCGACCACCTGCGAGGTCTTGGGATCGACCGCCATGCCCGACAGCGGCGTCGATTCGACCAGGATGGCGACCTGGCCGGAGAGGAAGGCGCCGGTCGATTCATCCCAGCTTCCGGTCTGCGTGCCCGGGGCCGAGTCCTTGAACAGCTTCAGATAGGTTTCCGTCGCCTTCACGGCGGCATCCGAATTGAAAGCCGGCTTGTCGCCGTCGAACCACTTGCCGCCATAGGCCTTGAAGAACGGCATCCAGCGCCAGACATTGGCGCCCGAGCCGCGCGCGCCGCGCAGCGCGATGCCGTACATGCCCTTGTCGGGGTCGTTCAGCTTCGCCACGTCGGCGACCAGCTCTTCCAGCGTCTTCGGCGGCTGGATGCCGGCGGCCTCCAGCACGTCCTTGCGGTAGACCATGAGGTCGCCGCCGCCGGTCAGCGGCGCGAACCAGACCTTGCCGTCGTAGGTGGCGACCTTCTGGCGGCCCGGATCGAAATCGGCGAAATCGTATTCAGCAGGATAATAATCGGTCAGCGGCGCGATCCAGCCCGAGGAGGCGAACAGCGCGACATTGGCCTCGTCGACATAGTAGACGTTGTAATTGCCGACGGTGGAAGCGTCGGCGCGCGACTTGGCGCGGCGATCGTTCTCGTTGAGGTAGTCGATCTGGAACGAGGCGCCGGAGAGCTTCTTGAACTCGTCCTTGGAATCCTCAAGAAGCGTCAGCCCGTCGCGCGGCTGCGCCAGCACCTTGACCGGCGCCGGGCAGACCGGCGCCTGCGCCAGCGCCGCGGTTGATACGGAAGCGGTAAGCACGAACGCTGCGCCAAGGCTGGCAGCGAGCCGATATGTTTTCATTGATTTTTCTCCTCCAGGAAAGCTCGCGGGAAGCGGAGGTCCTCGGGCTAGGCGATCCTCACCGTCGCCCTTGTGACCTGCCACCCGCCGCCAAAATGAGCGGTTGGGAAGAGCGAGACTAGAAGCCCCGTTGCAGCAGACATGTACTTTTATGCATTGTGCAGCGCAAAAAACGGCACTGGTAGAGTCTGCCCGTCACACGAGTATCAGTGCTATCAGGAGTAGCCGATCAGGCCCGCAGCGTCAGCCGTTGCCGTGACAGCTTGCGATAGGACGACGGCGTCATCTTGTGCTTGCGCAGGAAGGCGCGGTTGAAGTTCGAGATGTTCATGTAGCCGACCTGGAAGCAGATGTCGGTGATCGCGATATCGGTGTCGGCGAGCAGCTTGCAGGCCTGCCAGAGCCTCAGCTTGGCGACATGGTCGCTGAAGGAATTGCCGGTGTTCTTCTGGAAGAAGCGCGAAAAAGTGCTTTCGCTCATGCCGGCCAATGCCGCCACGTCCGGCAGCTTCAGGTCTTCGGCGAAATGCTGGAACAGATAGGTCAGCGAGCGCTGGATGATGTCCAGTGACTCGGCGTCGAGCAGCGGAGAGAAGTCAGGTGACGACAAAAGCTCGTATTCGTCGGTGGCAGCCAGAAGGTCGAGCAGTTCGAGGAACAGGCGGAACCTTGTCAGCCCTTGCACCTCACCCATTCTTTCCATCAGTCCGGCGCCGTCGAGCGCGGTGCGGCCATGGAAGACCATGCCGCGCAGCGAGCGCTCCAGGAACGGCTCCAGCTCACGCAGCTCCGGCAGCAGCCCGGCCGAGCCGCGCAGCCGCTCGGGGTCGAACTGCAGCACGATATCGCGGCCTTCGATCAGCTCGCCGGGCTGCACCGCCGTCACCCAGTCATGCGGTAGGCCGCCGCCGACGATGGTCAGGTAGCCCGGCCCGAATTCGCCGATATGGTCGCCGACCAGCACGACGCCGGACGATTTCCTGAGCAGGTGGATTTCGTATTCGGGATGAAAATTCCAGACATTGCGCTCCCACGGATAATCGTCCAGCCGCCACAGGAAACTGTCGCTCGCCTCGGTCACGATGTGCTCGAAGGCGGGCGCCGTGCGCGGGATCGCGGCCGTGTTCTTTCTGCGTCTGAACGGCATCCATTCCTCCCGGCATGGTGCGCCGGCTGCCGCACATGCCTGGGCATCCGTAGCAGCCCAAGGGCGGCAAATGAAAGAGGCGCCGAGGAAACCCGGCTCCGTCTGGATCAATCGCTACCCGGCCCTCCTCCCTTGCCAACATGTCGCATTTCGTTCACAAGGCGACGCAAATGGCGCCATTTCGCGCCGTTGCTGTGCGGCTTCCGGTCCTTTGGCCGACGCGCCGTGTTCTGAAAGAGCGGAACAATGTCTGCGGTCGAAACCGGCGCTTGCGTGCCGGAAAACCTTTGGCGTCAGGAAATCAGGGCGACGATCGCGCTCGCCTGGCCGATGGTGCTCACCAATCTCGGTCAGACCGCCATGACCGCGACCGACGTCATGATGATGGGCCGGCTGGGCCCCGATACGTTGGCCGCCGGGGCGCTCGGCTCCAACCTCTATTTCATGCCGATGATCTTCGGCTTGGGCCTGATGCTTGCCACCTCGCCGATGATGGCGACCGAGCTCGGCCGCCGCCGCCATTCGGTGCGTGACCTGCGCCGCACCGTGCGCCAGGGCCTGTGGCTGGCGATACTGATCTCCCTGCCGATATGGATTTTCCTCTCGCATGGCGAAGAGGTGCTTTTGGCCATGGGCCAGAAGCCGGAACTCGCGCATCAGGCTGGCATCTACCTGCACTGGCTGCAATGGGCCGTGTTGCCCTTCTATGGCTACATTGTGCTGCGCTCCTTCATCTCGGCGCTTGAGCGGCCGGGCTGGGCGCTGATCATCGTTTTCGTCGCGGTCGCCTGCAACGCCTTCTTCAACTGGGTGTTCATGTTCGGCAATCTCGGCGTCAAATCGATGGGCATTGCCGGCTCGGGTCTCGCCACCACTTTGTCCAGCGCGCTGATGTTCGTCGGCATGGCGGCCGTGGTGATGCTGGAGAAGAAGTTCCGCCGCTATCGTCTGTTCGGCCGCTTCTGGCGCTCCGACTGGCCGCGTTTCCGCGGCCTGCTCAGGCTCGGCCTGCCGATCGCCGGCATCCTCGCCTTCGAGGTGACGATCTTCAACGCGGCGGCCCTGCTGATGGGCCTGATCGATGCGGATTCGCTGGCAGCCCATGCGATCGCCATCCAGATCGCCTCGATCTCCTTCATGGTGCCGCTCGGCCTCAACCAGGCGGTAACCGTGCGCGTCGGCCTGGCGCATGGCGCCGGCAATCCGGAAGGTGTTTCGCGTGCCGGCTGGACCGCCTTTGTCATCGGCGTCTCGTTCATGGCGCTGATGGGCTTGGTGATGATCCTGTGGCCGCATGCGCTGATCAGTGCTTTCATCGATCTCGCCGACCCGGCCAATGCCAGGGTGATCGCGCTTGCCGTGTCGTTCCTGGCGTTCGCGGCGCTGTTCCAGATCTTCGACGGCGCGCAGGCGGTGGCCGCCGGCATGCTGCGCGGCCTGCACGACACCAAGGTGCCGATGATCTATGCCGCGATCGGCTATTGGGGCGTCGGCCTGCCGCTCGGCGTGCTGCTTGCCTTCCATTTCGGCTTGAACGGCGTCGGCATCTGGATCGGCCTGGCATCGGGACTGGCCGTGGTGGCGGCACTGCTGCTGGCGCGCTGGCTGCGTCGCGACCGCATCGCGCCGCCGCCAGTGTTCAGGCATTAAAAAGCACAAGCGGCCGTCGGTCCGGCGGTTGTTGTGTCCCAACATTGGGGCGCATCGGACGTCGCCTTCGGAACCGTCGCAAAACGTCCCCAAGCGCCATCTCCGGACGCCTGCCATCGAGGAGATGAACATCGCATATGGGGCCGTTAACGGCCTGGCAGCTTTCAGGATGACTGGCAAGAAGCCTACCGTTGCGTCCAGCGTTGCGCGGACCGCTTTGCGCCAAAAGCGGTCATTGATGTTAGTTCCGCGCCAAAGGCGGACGAGCTCGTAAGCGATTGAAGCAACCGGTGGCAGTCATTTGCACGAGTAAGCGTAATGACTCCGGAGGGCTCGGGCGCCCGCTAGTGATCGCCGCAATCATTGGACGGACTACCGCGGTAGCTTTCACTGCGGAGCGACAACTGACGTTCGGCGTCTTCAGAAAAAGGCGGACTCTGGCACGGTTCTGGTCTATGCCGACGCTCGTTGCCGGTCCGCCGGCCTTTTGCAACTGGTCCATGAATGAAGCGCCAGCCCAGGACGTCGAGCCTGTTACGCCGACTCAATCGTTCGGCCGTGGTGGATTTGATCCGCACCGAAGGAGTGGCATCACCTTCGAGCCTCGCCGAGCGACTGAACATCAGCATCCCGACGGTAATGCGGGTGATCGAGGATCTGATTGCCGAGGATTTGGTGGCGTATGACGGGTTTGACGAGGCCAATGTCCGGGGCCGTCCCCGGGCACGCATCAAGTTCCGCGGCGCGGCGCATGCGATCATCGGCATCGAGGCCGGCAAGGGCGAGTTCTATGGCGCCGTGGCCAATCTCGAGGGCGTCATGCAGACCGAAATGCACGAGACCGCCGACGATGACGGCGAGCGCAATTTCGAGAAGCTGGTCGGCCTGATCCGCCGGTTGATGGCGGCTCCCCGCCCACGCGGCCAAACCATTCGCGGCATCGGCATTGGCCTGCCCTCGATCGTCAGGCAGCCGGCGGGCGAAGTGGTGCTGACGCTCGGGCTCGGCTGGCGCGACATGCCGTTGCGGGCGCGGCTCAGCGAGCATTTTCAGATGCCCATCGTCGTCGAAAACGGGCGCAACCTCGCCGCCGTAGGCGAATGGGGATTCGGGGCCGGGCGTGGCGCCGACAGCGTCGTGAGCCTCTCGATCGGGCCCGGCGCCGGCGCGGGCGTCGTCATCGACGGCAAGCTCTATGGCGGGCACTCGCATGCGGCGGGCGAGCTCAGCTGGTATCTCGATGACCCCCTGCTCACCGGGCGGCCGTTCGAACATCTGGGCGACAAGCAATCGCTGCGCTTTTTCGGCATCCCCGAACAGGCGACCAAGATGCTCGAAGAGGCCAACACCCAGTATGCGGCGGGAAAGCTCACCCTGGCGGCCGTCACCGACCGGCAGGCGGACAAAATCGCGCCGGTTGTCACTGAGTTGCTCGACTATGCGACGATGGCGGTGGGCAGTGTTGCTGCCTTCATGAACCCCGAAATCATCGTACTGGCGGGCCGGGTCGTCGGCGGCGGTGATCTGGTGCTCGATGTGCTGCGGCACCGCCTCATGGGCAATGTGTACGACGCGCCGCGCCTCGTGATGGGCGCGCTGGGGCACCGCGACATCGTGCTTGGAGCGGTGCGTCTGGTGCTCGATGCGACGACCCTCAACCCTGCCGACAGCCTCGTGATGGCCGACTGAAGATCAATCGATCGCAATTGACAGCGACTGTATGTCGGCATTAAGTTTCTAACTGAAAGAAAAACTGCGCCCTGCATCGTGTGGGAGCGTATCTTTCGTGGGAGGACTTCAATGACGAAGATTTTCAATCCGCTTGGGCGGACGATGCAGCGTCGTGACTTCTTGAAAGTTGCGGGTGCGAGCGTTGCGGTTGCAGCCCTGCCGGCGGCAGTTCGCGGTGCCGATCCCGTCAAGCTGCTTCTGTGGTCCTGGTTGCCGGATTTCCAGACACAGGTCGACATGTTCAACGCCGCGCATCCGGGCATCCAGGTCAAACTCGTGAATGCCGGCCAGGGCGCCCCGGAGTATCAGGCGGTCCGTGCGGGCCTGAAGGCGGGCAGCGGCCTGCCCGACGTCGTCCATATCGAATTCCAGTTCCTCGAGAGCTTCCGCCAGATCGACGCGTTCGCCGATATCGGCCAGTGGGCAAACCCGCACAAGGCGGAGTTCCCCGAAGGCACGTGGACCCAAGTCGGCAAGGGTGATGTTGTCAGCGGCATGCCATGGGATTCCGGTCCGATGGCGATGCTCTACCGCAAGGACATTCTCGACAAGCATGGCATCACGCCGCCCGCGACCTGGGCGGAATTTGCCGATGCCGCCAAGAAGCTGCATGCGGCCGACCCCAATGTCTTCCTGACGGACGCGTTGCTCACCAATGGCGGCTGGGTCAATGGTCTTCTGTGGCCGATGGGTTGGAAGCCGATCAGCCGCGATGGCGACAAGCTCGCGATCAACATCAACGACAAGATTTCTAAGGACTTCGCTGCCTATTGGCAGGACCTTATTACCGCGGGTGTCATCGAGACCAAGCCGGGGTTCAACAATGAGTGGTACACCGGCCTCGACTCGGGCCGCTATGCCACCTGGCTCACCGCCGGCTGGGGTCCGGTGTTCCTGACCTCGGTCGCCAAGACCAGCGTGGGCCAGTGGCGTGCCGCCGATCTGCCGCAGTGGGACGCGAGCAAGTTCGCGACCGGCAATTGGGGTGGCTCAGCGCTGGCCGTGATGAAAGCGACCCAGCATCTGCCCGAGGCCGCCGAACTCGCGATCTGGCTGACTACGAATGCCGAAGCCACAAAGCTCTACACCACCAAGCAGTTCCTGTTCCCATGCACCACCGCTCTGCTGACCAGCGCCGAGTTCGCCGGACAGAAGATGGACTTCTACGGTGGCCAGGCGGTCAATAAAGTGTTCGCCAAATCGGCGGCCGCAGTCAGCAACTTTGAGTGGAGCCCGTTCCAGGACTTCTTGTATCAGTCGATGGAAGATGAATTCGGCGCCTCGATCAGCGGCAAGGGCACGCTGTCGGATGCGTTCGACCGCATCCAGGACGCCGTGGTCACCTACGCGAAGGAACAAGGCTTCACCGTAGACTGAGTCCTCCCGGGCAACGGCCGGGCGCGCTTGATCGGCGCGCCCGATCTCTTCATCTTGCCGCACGGGGGACCATGACAATGTCGAATTGGCCAGCCGCAGCGACGCGCCCAGCGCGACCGGGCGGTTTTACGTTACGAAAGCTCGCGCCCTATCTGTTCCTGGCGCCCTTCGTGCTGCTATTTATCGCCTTCATCGTCGCGCCGCTGGTTTATGCGTTCTATATGAGCCTCTACCGCGACACGCTGGTGGGCGGACGGCAATTCGCGGGTGCAGCCAGCTACATCAAGGTCACGGGCGACGCCAAATTCTGGGGCGGCGTGTGGAACCTCGTTCTGTTCGGCATCGTGCAGGTGCCGATCATGCTGGGCCTGGCGCTGTTGTTCGCCATCGTGCTCGATCGCGGCCAGGTCTATGCCAAGGGCGTCTTCCGGCTCGGCTTCTTCCTCCCCTACGCCGTGCCGAGCGTGATCGCGACGATCATGTGGGGTTATCTCTACGGCCCCAACTTCGGCCCGTTCACGCAGATGGCCAAGGCGTTCAACCTGCCGCCGCCGGACTTCCTGTCGCCGGGCGCGATGATCTTCTCATTGGCCAATATCGTGACGTGGGAATATGTCGGCTACAATATGGTGATCTACTACGCCGCGCTGAAGACGATCCCGTCGGACCTCGTCGAGGCCTCGCGGATCGATGGCGCCTCGGCCTGGCAATTTGCGCGGCTGATCCAGCTGCCGCTGCTGTGGCCGGCGATCCTGCTCACCATCATCTTTTCGATCAACGGCACACTGCAGCTGTTCAATGAGCCGTATTTGATGCGCGCGCTCGCCAGAAACACCATCGATTCGAGCTACACGCCGAACCTCTATGCCTATTCGCTGGCGACTTCGAACCAGCAGTATGGCTATGCGGCCGCCGTCTCGTTCGTGCTTGGCATCGTGATCGCCGGTGCCTCCTACATCTTCACCCTGATCACCAACCGTCGTCGGCCGGAGCAATGATGACTGCGACCATCGACATCGCCACTTTCGAAGCTGCCAAGCGCCGGCCCGGCGAACGGCGGCGCTCGCGGATCATCCTCACGCTGCTGCTGTCGGTGTTCCTCCTCTACAGCTTCGTGCCGCTGGTCTATCTGGTCCTGTCGGCAACGAAGACGAATGGCGACCTCTTCACCACGTTCGGCTTCGGCTTCGGCACCGAGTTCAATCTCTGGCAGAATCTGAGCGATCTGCTGGCGCGCGATAACGGCGTCTTCATGCGCTGGATGTTCAACAGCTTGCTCTATTCGACCGTCGCCGGGCTCGGTGCCGCGATCTTTGCTACCGCGGCAGGCTATGCGTTCGCCAAGTTCAAATTCGTCGGCCGCAATCTGCTGTTCGCGCTGGTCTTGGGCGCCGTGATGATCCCGCAGACGGCCCTCGTCGTGCCGATCTTCCTGCTGCTGGCGCTTTCGGGTCTCAGCGACAATCCGCTGGGCGTGATCCTGCCCTCGATGATCTCGCCGATCGGCGTCTATCTGATGCGCGTCTATATCGAGCAAGGCGTCGACGACGAACTGCTCGACGCAGCGCGTATCGATGGCGCCGGCGAGTTCTTGATCTTCCGCGCGATCGTGCTGCGGCTGGTGGCGCCGGGCATGGTGACCGTGGCGCTGCTCTCGTTCGTCGGGACCTGGAACAATTACTTCCTGCCGCTCATCGTGCTGCGCTCGCAGGAGTACCAGCCGATCACAGTGGGCCTTGCGACCTGGTATCAGCTCGCGCAGCAGGGCGGTGGCGGCGGAGAGGTGCTGTTCTCGATCATCATCACCGGCGCGCTGGTCAGCATCATCCCGGTCATCGTGGTGTTCCTGCTGCTGCAGCGGTTCTGGCAGGGCGGCCTCACCGCCGGCTCCATCAAATAGACTATCGCCTGGAGTTTTCCGACTATGACGACTGCCTCGAAATCCGCGCCGCTCTCTGTCTGGCGGCCGATCGCGACCGACACTTTCCTCGTCGGTACCCCGCATTACCCGGAGCATGTCGATGAGACCTATTGGCAGCGCGACGCCGACCGCATGGCCGCGGCGGGCTTCAACACGGTGCGGCTTGCGGAATTCGCCTGGCATATTGTCGAGCCACATGAGGGGACGTTCGACTTCGATTTGTTCGACCACGCCATAGATGTGCTGGGCAAGGCTGGCATCAAGACCATCATGTGCACGCCGACGGCGACGCCGCCGCGCTGGCTGACGGCGCGTTATCCCGAAGTGTTGCGCGTCGATGCCAATGGCCGCGCCACGAGCCATGGCTCGCGCCAGCACGCCAATCTTGCGAGCGGAGTGTTCCGCGAGCATTCGAAGCGCATCACTGAAGCGATGGCCCAGCATTATCGCGGCAATTCGCACATCATCGGCTGGCAGACGGACAATGAGCTCAATACCTCTGGATCGCTGTCCTACGGTCCGGTGACTCTGGCCGAGTTCCAGGCCTTCCTCAAGGACAAGTACAAGACCATCGCCGCGCTCAACGATGCGTGGGGCGGGCATTTCTGGGCCACCGCCTACGACGATTTCGATCAAGTGGTGCTGCCCCTCGACTACGCCCCGGCCCCGGTCGGGCCGACCCATGTGGTCGACTATCACCGCTTCCTCGCCTTCGTCACGGCGCGGTTCCAGCACGATCAGGTGCTGATCCTGCGCGCCACCAATCCAGACTGGTTCGTCTTCCACAATCTGGGGCGGATCGACGACATCGACTTCCGCGGCGAGTTCTCGACCGATCTCGATTTTCTCGGCTTCGACATCTACCCGCATCTCTATGACGAGATGCAGCGGGTCGGCGGAGTCGGCGAGGTGCAGGCGCTGCATCTCGACATCTGCCGCGGCTTCACCGGCAACTTCATCGTGCCCGAGCAGCAATCGGGCTTCGGTGCGCAGCCGAACTTCTCGACGCTGACGCCCGAACCCGGCGAGATGCGCCGCATGGCCTATACGTCAGTGGCGCGTGGCGCCGATGGCGTGATGTTCTTCCGCTGGCGGCCGGCGCATTTCGGCGCCGAGATCTATTGGATGGGCATCATCGATCACGACGACATCCCGCGGCGGCGCTATGACGAGGCCAAGCAGTTCGCGGGTGAGGTCACGGCGCTCAAGGACAAGATACTCGGCACGCATGTGCGCATGGATTTGGGCATCGCCGGATCAGATTTCGACAATCAGGAGATGCACCGCTCCTACCCCATCGGCATGCCGAGCCCGCAGGACGACGCGACGCTGCTGCACCGCTTTTGCTATCGCCACAACATCGCCTGCGGCTTCATCCATCCCGAGGACGATCTATCGAAGCTCAAGGCACTCTATGTGCCGCATTGGCTGAAATGGACCGATGCGTGGACGGTGCGGATCGAGGCCTTCGCTAAGGCGGGTGGAACGGTAATCCTGGGCGGCCGCACCGGATCACGCGACGTTAACAACCACGTCATCCGCGACACCTCGCCGGGCAAGACGCTCTCGGCGCTGGCCGGTATCACGGTCGAGGAGTTCGGGTTGCTGACGCCGATCGGCGGCGACGGCCTGTTCGAGCATGGCGGCCGCTTCGGCGCCAACACGGTGCGCAAGAAGCTGCCGGCGACGTCGGCGAGCCGCCAATACAAGCTCAAGATCGGGAATGCGCAGGTGACGGCGGCGCATCTTTATGAGCTGCTTAACGTCGCGCCCGGCACGGAGGTTATCGGCAGGTGGGCCAGCCGCTTCGCCGAGGGCCAAGCCGCGATGACGTCGCGCAAAGTCGGTAAGGGCAATGTGATTTACCTCGGCACGTACCTCAGCGATGCTCTGGTCGAGGTGCTGGCCGATCAAGTGCTGGCGCCCGCAGGTATCGTGCCGCTCATCGCCGACATGCCGGCCGGCGTCGAAGCGACCATCCGCGAGAGCGAGGACCGCCGCCTGCTGTTCATCCTCAACACGCTGGGTGAGCCGGCAAGCATCGGCAATGTCCCCGCGGGCAAGGATTTGCTCGGCGATGGCAAAGTACGCGGCGGTAAGCTATCGCTCCCGGCCTATGGCTGCAGCATCATCGAACTCGACTAGGGATGTTGTCGCGAGGCCTTGGGAAACGCTCAATATCTTCTGTCCCAGTGATCTTAGATTGGGCAGCAATCCCCACTCTAGGCATCTTTGTGCTGCCACGTGCCACGACTTTCGGTGCGACCGTTGTTCGACGCCGGCGGCAGCCAGCCGACTGGATCTTGACCCTAGTGCCGCAGGATCTTGCTTAGGAAGGCGCGGCTGCGGTCGGTCTTCGGGTCGGAGAAAAATTCCTCCGGAGTGCCGGCCTCGACGATCGCGCCGGCATCCATGAACACCACGCGCTGGGCGACCTTGCGGGCGAAGCCCATTTCGTGGGTCACGACCATCATGGTCATGCCCTCCTCGGCGACCGCGACCATGACGTCGAGCACTTCCGAGATCATCTCGGGGTCGAGCGCCGAAGTCGGCTCGTCGAACAGCATGATCTTGGGGCGCATGCCGAGGCAGCGTGCAATTGCGACGCGCTGTTGCTGGCCGCCGGAGAGCTGCGCGGGATAGGCATTGACCTTGTCGGCTAGGCCGACCTTGGCGAGCAGCTCTCGCCCGGCCTTGTCGGCCTCGGCGCGCGGGATCTTGCGGACATGGATCGGCGCCAGCGTGACGTTCTCCAGCGCGGTCTTGTGCGGATAGAGGTTGAACGATTGGAAGACGAAGCCGATCTCGGTGCGCAGCCGCGTCATATTGGTGGCGGGATCGCCGAGGCGCTGTCCGTCGACGACGAGATCGCCGTCCTTGATCGTCTCCAGGCCGTTGATGCAGCGGATCAAGGTGCTCTTGCCCGAGCCGCTCGGGCCGCAGACGACGACAACCTCGCGCGGCTCGACGCTCAGCGTGATGTCCTTCAACACGTTGAGCGCGCCGAACCATTTGTTGACGCCGCGAAAGTCGATCATGCCCGTTTTGGTCATGTTTTCTGGGCCTTTGAGGTTCGATGTCAAAGCTGCACCTCGCCATGAGCGGCACCCATGCGGCGTTCGAGCCGGCGCGCCAGCATGATCAAGGGATAGCAGACGATGAAATAGCCGACGCCAACGAGGAAGAAGACCAGCAGGCCGTTCGGCACACGCTGCACCACAAGCCAGCCGACGCGGGTGAGATCGGTGAGGCCGATCGCCGAGACGACCGAAGAGTCCTTGATCAGCAGCACATATTGCCCGACCAGCGGCGGCAGCACGATGCGCATCGCCTGCGGCAGCACCACCTGGCGCATGCGCTGCCAGCGCGACAGGCCGGATGCGAGCGCCGCCTCGACCTGGCCGGTCGGCACGGACCGAATGCCGGCGGCGACGATCTCGCAGATGAAGCAGGCGGCGAGGTTGGTCAGCGCGATGATGCCAGCGGTGAAGGCGTCGAGCTCGATGCCCAATTCCGGCAGGATGAAGAAGATCAGGAAGATCTGCACCAGGAACGGCGTGCCGCGGATCAGGTCGACCCAGGCGCCGATGACGCTGGCGGCCAGCCGGTTGCCGCCGGTCCGCAGGATGCCGAGGCCAAAACCGAGAGCCGTGCCCAGCACCAGGCTGATCAGCGAAAGCATCACCGTCATGCCGAGGCCGCGCAAGGCGAGGGGATAGCTGCCGGCGAGGCTGAGGAACTGTTGCCAGATCATATGCGCGCCCCCGCCGTGCCGAGCCAGCGGCTGGAGAGAACAGCCAATCCTTTGAGGCCGTAGTAGAGCAGGAGGTAGAAGGCTGCGATGGTGATGAACCCTTCCGCCGGCATGAAACGGTCGGAGGCAAGCAATTGTCCGGCGCGGGTCAGCTCGGCAACCGAGATCAGCGACAACAGCGCCGAATCCTTGACCAGCACGATCGCCTGTCCGAGCAGCGGCGGGATCGTCACCTTGAAGGCTTGCGGCAAGATCACCAGGCGCATGCGCTGGGCATAGGTCATGCCCGAAGCGACGCTGGCTTCGACCTGGCCGCGTGGGATCGACAATATGCCGGCGCGAATGATCTCGGCGACATAGGCGCCGCTGTTCAGCGACAAAGCGAGGATGCCGACGACCAGTTCAGGCAGGACGAAGCCGAGCCGCGGCAGGCCGAAATAGAGGAAATAGAGCTGCGCCAGCAAGGGCGTGGCGCGCACCGCGTCGATATAGGCCTTGGCCGGCGCGCGAAACATCCATGCACGCTGCAAATTCGCAGCGCACAGCACGATGCCAACGACAAGCGCGCCGATGAAGGACAGCGCCGACAGCCATACGGTCGTGACCAGGCCCTGCCCGAAAAGGGGCAGGTATTCGGCGATGGTGCGGAAGCTGAAGTTCTCGAGCATGGGGTGAACTGCGAGTAGGGAGTAGGGAGTAGTGAGTAGTGAGTAGACGGTAGGCAGTAGCGAAGCGCGGAATGGCGATCCGCTATTTCCTACTCACTACTCCCCCTAATTCCTCAGTGATCCTTCTTCCAGGCGTCGGAATTGACCCAGTAGTCGAGGTTCTTCTGCAGGCGGCCGTCGATGCTGACCTGGTTGAGGAACAGGTTCATCCAGACCAGCAGGTCGGGCTCGTCGTAGCGCGTGGCGAAGGCAAGCGGTTCCTTCGACAGGAGATCCGGCATGATGGTGAAGGTGCCGGCCGGGTAAGCGGTCGACTGGCCCGTGACGGCCGAGACGTCATTGACGCCGCAATCGGCCTGGCCGTTGTTGACGGCGTCGAGCAGCAGCGGGCCGCCGCCCTTGTAGCTCTTGATGTCGGCATCGGGGAAGGCGGTCTTGGCTTCCTTCTCGCCGGTGGCGCCTAGCAGCACGGCGATCTTGGTGCCCTTGGCCTTGCAGTCCTCGGTGGTCTTGAACTTGCTGTCGGCCTTGGTGAAGACGGTACTGCCCGTATACATGTAAGGCGTGGTGAAGGCGACCTTCATGCCGCGCGCCAGTGTCGGCGTCATGTCGGCGACCAAGAGGTCGGCCTTGCCCGACAGCAGCGCCGGGATCAGCCCGTCCCAATCGAAGTCGAGGAAGGTGACCTTGACGCCCATTTCCTTGGCCATCAGCTCGGCGAGTTCAACCGAGCTGCCGGTGCGTTCGCCATTGGCGCCGACCAGCGAGAAGGGCGGTCCTTGCGTCTGCACCGCGACGCGCAGTTCGCCGCGCTTGGTGATGTCGTCCAGCGTTCCGGCGCTGGCCGCGGTGGCGAGCCCGGCGAGCGCAAGTCCGGCGATGAAAAGTCTGGCAATCTTCATGTGGCATTCCTCCCAGTTGGTTGTTGTTTGCCCGCGGACTCCCTTGGGCTCTTTTTGAGCGGCGGCGCCGTTGCCGGCGGCAGCCACCGTTCGAAAATTCTCAGTCCCAGGCCACCGTCTCGGCAACCTTGATGCCGCGTTTGGCCAGTTCGTCGAAGAAGGGACCGTCAGGCACGTCGAGCAGCGGGTTGAGCAGGCCGGGCTTGGCGATGTCACCGCGCGCGAGCATCTGCGCCACGATGCTGGCGGGATAGCCGACGCCAAGGCTCATGCCGAACAGGCCTGAAGCCAGGTCGCGCTCGATGATCAGGTCCGATGTCACCGTCTTGGCCCGGCCGCCTTCGAGACCGGAAAAGACGTTGCGCATCACGCAAAGGTCCTTTTCGCCGGGGCCATATTGCAATTGCGGGCCGAGCAACCGGCCGAGAAACTCGCGCGGGCTGGCGCCGGTGCCGGCAACCTTGTCGTCGGACAGGAAGCCGAGCTCCTTCAGCGGCGCCCAGAACGCCGACCATCCCGGCCAGCGCAGCGTGTAGCGGCCGGAGCGGCGCAGTCCCCTGGCGGCGGCCAGCATCTCGACGTAATGCAGGGCGTCGCCATTGGGAAAGGCTTCGAGCTTGCCGAGGCCCTCGACCTCGATTTCGTGGATAAAGTGATTGTCGTGCTGGCGCGCCGCCGGCACCGCGATGCGTTGCCCGTCCTCGATCATCACGCTGTCGCGGTTCTGGCTGACCAGGACCATGTCGAAGTTCCAGCTCACCTTGTAGCATAGCGGCTTGGCCATCGCCTTCGGCTCGGGGATGCCGCCGCAATAGGAATCGATCGCGGTGATCGTATCGAACTGCTTTGCGGCGCGCGCGTAGAGCACCAGGTCGATGCCGGGATCGAGCCCGCATTCGGTCATGATCGACACCCCGGCCTGTTCGGCGACCGGCGCAAGGTCGGCGATGGCCTTGCCGTAATTGGTGGTGACCAGCGGCGTGCGGGTCGCGATGGCGGCCTGGACCGCCTCGCGCATCAGCGGCTGCGGTAACAAATCGATGACGGCGTCGACATCTGCCAGCACGTTGGCGAGCACCGGAGCGATTGCGCCTTCCGGCACGACGAAGCGGACGCGCGAAAGGTCGGTCAGGCCGCCAAGCCGGGCCGCACCGTCGGGTGCGGTATCGACGCAGACCACCTGTTCGACGCCGTCGCTGGCGACGAGATCGGCGATCGCCGCCCGGCCTTGCAGGCCGAGGCCGCCGAGAACCGCGATCTTCATGCTGTTTCCTTGCGTGCCGGGGTTTCGTCCGACCAGCAGCCTTCCGGCAGGCTGACCCACTTGTTGCAGGAGGCCATGACGACAAAGGTCTCGCTGCGCACGACTTCGCCCGGCTCGCCTGCGCCGGGGATCAATTCGCTGGTGACGCGGTAGAGATCGGCGACGTCGCCGGCCACCGTCACGTCGACGATGATGTCGAAGCGCCCGGTAACCACCGAGGCCGAGTTCACGAATGGCAGTTCGGAGATGCGCTGCGCCAGTTCCCGCGCCCGGCCGCGCCCCTGCGCGTTGATGCCGACCACCGCCGAGATCAGCTCCGGACGCTCGGTCAGGTTCAGCAGCCCGACGATCTTGAGCAGGTTGCGGTCGAGCAAATTGCGCAGCCGCATGCGCACCGTCGGCACCGAGATCGCCATCTTCTCGGCAAGGCGATTGACGCCAAGCTGCGCGTCCTGCGACAGCAGCTTGACCAGTCGCCGGTCAGTCTGATCGAGATGTTCCCGCAAATGCCCAGGCTTTCACAAAGGGAAAGAATTGAATGAGTTTTCTTTCACATATGAAAAACACATACGGGATATTATTTGAAACTGCAAGAGAGTTCGGCCGCGGTTAACAAGCGCCGAATGGCAGAAATTCGCACAGCGAGACAGGCGACGTTCGACGTGGTTCGATCAGAAGCGACACAGGCTCCCTGTCGCCATCACTATCGATCGTGTCCACAGTCAAGAACGAGCGTTTCGTGCTCGATCAATCACGACATGCTTGCGGCTAGCGCGCCGCCGCGCGCTCCAGCCGCCGCGCATATTGCGTCAGCGGAAAGCACATGACGAAGAAGATCAGCGCCACCAGCCCGTAGACCTTGAACGGCTCGAAGGTCGCGTTGTTGATGGCGTTGGAGGTCCTGACCAGTTCCTCGAAGCCGATGATCGAGGTCAGCGCCGTCGATTTGATGAGCTGCACCAGGAAGCCGACGGTCGGCGCGCGAGTGATCGCGAAGGCCTGCGGCAGGATGATAAGCCTCAGCTCCTGCAGGTAATGCAGCCCGAGGCTGGCGCCGGCGTCCCACTGGCCGCGCGGCAGCGCGTCGACGCCGCTGCGCCAGATCTCGGCCAGATAGGCGCTGGCGAAGAAGGTGAGCCCGAGCACCGCCGCCGTCCACGGTTCGATGCGCAGGCCCAGCATCGGCAGGCCGAAGAACATCATGAAGAGCTGCATCAAAAGCGGCGTGCCCTGGAACAGCGCGATATAGCCCGAGGCGACCCGCTTGCTCCATTTGTTCTTGGCAATGCGGAAGAACAGCACCACCAGCCCGACCAGCGCGCCGCCGACGAAGGCTGCAAGCGACAGCAGCACCGTCCAGCGCGCGGCGAGCAGAAGGTTGCGAACGATGTCCCAGAAGGTGAACTCGATCACGACACGCCGGCTCCGAGAACGCGGCGTCCGCTGCCGACCAGCAGCCGGCGCAGCCCCATCGACAGGACGAGATAGACCATGGTCACGACGAAATAGGTCTCGAAGGCGCGAAAAGTGCGCGCCTGCAGCATGTCGGCCTCGTAGGTCAGCTCACGCACCGCGATCTGCGACACCACGGCCGATTCCAGCATCATGATCACGATCTGGCTGGTCAGCGCCGGATAGATCACCTTGAGCGCCTGCGGCAGCACGATCTTGATGAACACCTGGCGCGGTCGCAGGCCCAGCGCCAGCGCGGCTTCCGTCTGCCCGCGCGGCACGGCGTCGAGGCCGGCGCCGACGATCTCGATCGTATAGGCCGCCATGTTGAGCGTCATCGCCAGCATCGCAGCCAGGATCGGGTCGAGCCTGATGCCGAGGCTGGGCAGGCCGAAGAAAATAAAGAACAGCTGCACCAGGAACGGCGTGTTGCGCATCACCTCGACATAGGCCGCAATCGCCAGCCGAAGCGTCTTCGGGCCATTTCTTTTGCCGGCGGCGCCAAGGATGCTGAGGAAGGTTCCCGCCAGCGTGGTGACGGCGATCAGAAGGACCGTCGTCGCCGCGCCGCGCGCGATTGCGCCCACCGCACCCGCAAGCCAGCCGAAGTCGAGGCTGTAGCCCATGGCGTTTGACCTTGTTGGGAAGCGCGGAGCGCAAGAGAGCGGTTCGACGCCAGTAGAGAGCGCCTGAACCGCTCCGGAGATCAATCCTTGAGGTTGTCGGGATTGAGCGGCGTCTTCAGCCAGGCCTTCGAGCTCTCGTCCAGCTTGCCGTCGGCCAGCATCTTGGCGACCGCGTCGTTGACCGCTTTCTTCAGCCTGTCCTCGTTCTTGTTGAGGCCGATATGCGAGGGCGAGGTGAGGAGCTGGAACTTCTGTTCGGGCTTCAGCGCATCCTGCTTGGCCAGCACCTGCGCGCCGACGTCGTTGCCGACGACCATCAGTTGCGTCTGGCCCGAGATGAAGGCCTGGATGACGGAATTGTAGTTGTCGAAGCGGCGGACATCGGCCGAAGCCGGAGCCGCCTGGGTCAAAGAAGTATCCTCAAGCGTGCCGCGATTGACGGCGATCGACTTGTCGGCGAGGTCCTCCTTGCCTTTGACCGCGAGCGCGGCCGGGCCGATGACGGCGATATAATAGGGCGCATAGGCGACGGCGAAATCGATCACCTGCTCGCGTTCCTTGGAGTAGCCGACGCTCATCAGGATATCGACGCGCTTGTCGGTGAGATAGGGGATGCGGTTCTGGCCGGTGACGCTGACCAGGTTGAGCTTCACCTTCAGGGAATCGGCGATCGCCTGCGCGACGTCGATGTCGTAGCCCTTGATGCTCATGTCGGCGCTGGCCGAGGAGAAGGGCGGAAAGTCGGAGAAGATGCCGACATTGATGGCGCCGGCCTTGGTGATGTCGTCGACGGCGTCGGCCTTCGCTTGCGTGGCGAGGGCGAAGCCCGCCGTGGCGAGCATCATCGCCGCGGCAATGGATGACTTGAACTTGGCATGGATTGTCATTGTTATTCCCCTGCTGGAAGCTTGTTGTTGAAACCAGCCGCCGGCTCCAGCGCGGCGGCCGTGTTTGTTTGGTGTTCAGCCCTTCTTGATCGCCGGGCTGAACACCATCAGGCTGAGGATCTCGAACAGCACCTGGGCGCCGACATGGGCGGTGTTGGTGGTCGCGTCGTATTGCGGCGCCACCTCGACGACGTCGCCGCCGACGATGTTGAGGCCTTTCAGGCCGCGCAGCAGCTCGAGCACCTCGCGCGTCGTCAGCCCGCCGACCTCAGGCGTGCCGGTGCCCGGCGCGAAGGCCGGATCGATGCTGTCGACGTCGAAGGAGATGTAGGTCGGGCCGTCGCCGACGATTTTCCTGGCTTTCTCGATGATGGCGGGAATGCCGAGCCCGGTCACCTCCTCGGCATGCACGACGGTCATGCCGGACTCGTAGGTGAATTCCCACAGATATTCGGCCGAACCGCGGATGCCAATCTGGATGGTGCGCGATGGATCGAGCACGCCATCCAGCACCGCGTTGCGGAACGGGCCGCCATGGTGGAACTTGGTCATGTCGAACAGCCCGCTGGTGTCGCAGTGGGCGTCGATATGGATCATGCCGACCGGCGCTTTTTTTCCAACCGCTTTCAGGATCGGATGGCTGATCGAGTGGTCGCCGCCGATCGAGAGCGGCAGCACGCCGGCATCGACGATCTGGTTGGTGCGCTTTTCGATGTCCTCATGACTGATCTCCAGCCGGTAGCGGCTGCGGAACGGCGTGTCGCCGATGTCGGCGACGCGAAGCTCATGCGTCGGCGCGCATTCCAGCACATGGTTGTAGGGCCCGATGCGCTCGATGGCGCGCAGCGCGCGCGGCCCGAAGCGCGCGCCGGGACGGTTGGTGACGCCGAGGTCCATCGGCACGCCGATCATCGCCACCTGCAGGTCGCCGAAATCAGGGTTCTCGGCCGCAATCTCGCGATAGGGCGCGGCGAGGAAGGTCGGGATGCCGGAATAGGGCGCGAGCCTTGTGCCCGACTTGTTGAAGATCTTGTCGGCGACCTTGCGGAATTTCGGGTCGAACATCTCGCCGCCATAGCTCTCGCCATATTTGCGACGCAACGCTTCGAGCTTGCCGCGATCGTAACCCATGTCCGGTTCTCCTCTCTTGCCTGCTTGCAGCGCTGCCCGCATGGACTGTTTGCCAAGCCAGCCTGTTGCCCGGCTGGATCGTTGCCCGCTGACGCCCGCGGATTCCACGTCTCTTGAAGCTGTTCCGGGCAAAAGTGTCGGGCAGCCGCATTGAAAAATCAATTGATATTGTTAGGGTCTTTGTTGTGAGAAAATCTCACAAAGTAGGAGCTCCCATGGCCAAGCGCCTGCCACCGCTGAACCCGTTGCGCGCCTTCGAGGCCACGGCACGGCACGCCTCGCTGACCAAGGCCGCGGGCGAGCTCAGCGTCACGCACGGCGCCGTCAGTCACCAGATCAAGGCGCTCGAGCAGTCGCTCGGCGTAAAGCTGTTCGAGCGCACCGGTCAGCGCGTGAAGCTGACGCCGCATGGCGCCGAATTCCTTCCCGCCGTCTCGGCTGCGTTCGACGGCATCGCCGCCGCCACCCAGCGCATGACGCGCCCGGCAAGCGCCGGTGCGCTGTCCGTGTCCTGCGTGCCGGCGCTGCTGCTGCTCTGGATGACGCCGCGGCTCGGCTCCTTCACCGCGCAATACCCGGACATACAGCTCACCCTGATCCCGTCCAACGATGCCCGCGATATTCGTGCTCCGCAGATCGATGTCTGCGTGCATTACGGCGACGGCAGCTGGACCGACTGCTGGATGCGCAAATGGTCGGGCCTGGAGCTCTTCCCGGTGGTCAGCCCGACATTGATCAACAACCGGCCGATCCGCAGCGTCCGAGACCTTGCCGATCACGTCTTCCTGCATGGCGACGACGGCCGCGAATGGCACACCTGGCTGGCCGCCGCCGACGCGCTCGATCTGGAGCGCGGCCGCCGCCACCATCTGGGCGATGCGCGTATGGCGACGGAGGCGGCGGTGCACGGCCATGGCGTGGCGCTTGGCGATTCCGTGACGGCGCGCGCCTTGCTCGCCAGGGGCATGCTCGTCGCGCCCTTCACCTTGTCGGTGCCGGCGGTCGACGATTTCTACGTCGTCTGCCGCAACGAAATGCGCTCGGCCCCGATCGTCCAGCTCTTCATCGACTGGCTGTTCGCCGAAAAGGAGCAGGACGAAGGCCGCGCCGACGCGCCGGTGGCCGGCCGTGTGCCCAGCCGCAGGAAACGCCCCGCCCTCAAGGTTATCGGCGCCAGGGCCGGATCCTGACGGCTGGACTTGCATAGCTGGTTTTTGTCGGGCCAGCTTGCAAAGCGGGAAGCGCGTTCGAAAATACAGTGCTAAGAGGCATCTCCGCGGCTCGAGCATGATCCCGAAAAGTGGGAACCGGTTTTCGGGAAAGATCATGTTCCAACAGAAAGTTAGATCAGGATGGCGATTCAACGAAACGTCATCCTGATCTAGCGAGCGACGAAAGCGCATTGAGACATGACAAAAACCGATATAGCGCGGCGCGTCTACAACCATACATGGAAGCTCGATCCGATCGTCCGCAGCCTGCTGGACACCGACTTCTACAAGCTTTTGATGCTGCAGATGATCTGGGGCATGTATCCCAAGGTCGACGCCACCTTCACGCTGATCAACCGCACGACCTCGGTGCGCCTCGCCGATGACATCGACGAGGGCGAGTTGCGCGAGCAGCTCGACCACGCTCGCACGTTGCGCTTCTCCAAGAAGGAGATGATCTGGCTCGGCGGTAACAATTTCTATGGCCGCAAGCAGATCTTCGAGCCGGAATTCCTCGCCTGGCTGGAGGATTTCCGCCTGCCCGACTACGAGCTTTCCAGGCGCGACGGCCAGTACGAGCTCTCCTTCCCCGGCCCCTGGATGTACACGACGCTCTGGGAAATCCCGGCGCTGGCTATTATCAATGAACTCCGATCCCGCGCGGCGATGCGTTCCTACGGCCCCTTCGCGCTCGACGTGCTCTATGCCCGCGCCAAGGCCAAGATGTGGGCCAAGACCGAGCGGCTGAAGGCGCTGCCGGGCATCCGCATTTCCGACTTCGGCACGCGCCGTCGCCACTCCTTCCTCTGGCAGCGCTGGTGCGTCGAGGCGCTGAAGGAAGGCATCGGCGATGCCTTCGCCGGCACCTCCAACGTGCTTCTTGCCATGGACAACGACCTCGAGGCTTTGGGCACCAACGCGCATGAACTGCCCATGGTGTTTGCCGCCCTTGCCAATTCCGAGGAGGAACTGCGCGAGGCGCCCTACAAGGTGCTGCAGGACTGGCAGCGCTATTATGGCGGCAATCTATTGATTGTGCTGCCCGACACTTTCGGCACTGCTGCGTTCCTGCGCGATGCGCCGGACTGGATCGCCGACTGGACCGGCTTCCGCCCCGACAGCGCGCCGCCGATCGAGGGCGGCGAAAAAATCATCGACTGGTGGCGCAAGAAGGGCAAGGACCCCAAGCAGAAGCTGCTCATCTTCTCCGACGGGCTCGAGGTCGAGAGCATCGAGGAAACCTACAGGCACTTCCGCGGCAAGGTGCGCATGTCCTTCGGCTGGGGCACCAACCTCACCAACGACTTCGAAGGCTGCGCCCCGACCGAAACCAAGAGCCTCGACGCCATCTCGCTGGTCTGCAAGGTCAGCGAAGCCAATGGCAGGCCGGCGGTGAAGCTGTCGGACAACCCGGCCAAGGCGACGGGGGATGCGAAGGAGATCAAGCGGTATTTGCGCATCTTCGGCGAGAAGGGGCGGGTCGAGCAGCTGGTGAAGGTGTGATGGGCTGCCCGATCTAGCCGCACCGGCTGTAAGGAATTTCGGATAAGTTGAGTTCCCGCCCACCCCCCTCTGTCCTGCCGGACATCTCCCCCGCAAGGGGGGAGATCAGCAGTTCATTCAGGGGGCGCTTTTCCTGCGACGCCGGCGGTTGGCGAAAGCGGCGACGACAGCCAATCTCCCCCCTTGCGGGGGAGATGTCCGGCAGGACAGAGGGGGGTGCGAAGGATCTCGACGCTGGAGGCAATCCCCTTGGGCCTCATATTATCGCAGCCGCCTTGGCGCTGACTCCGCTCCTCCCCACTCCCGCCCTCGCCCACGCCTCCGACCGCGGCCACGTGCTGCTTCTCCCGACCGGCTACTATATCGCCGGCGGCGCTTTTGCCGTGGCCATAAGCTTCCTTGTCCTGGCGCTTCTGCCGCCTGCCGCCCTCGACAATTTCTTGCGCCGACGCGTCTCCCTGTTCACCCTCGGCGACAGTCCACGCGCCGTCGTCAGCCTGATATCCTTTGCCGGCTTCGCGCTGCTTATCGCCGCCGGCCTCTTCGGCAGCCGCGACCCGCTGTCGAACCCGCTGCCGCTGGTGATCTGGACGCTGCTCTGGGCCGGCTTCACGCTGCTGCAGGGCGTGTTCGGCGATCTCTGGTCGTGGGTAAATCCATGGTATGGACCGTGGCGCGTCATAAGCCGGCTTGTTGGCGGACGACGGAGCGGAAACGAGCGGTCGCGTCTGCCTGAATGGCTCGGCTTCTGGCCGGCTTTTGTGCTGTTCTTCGCCTTCGCCTGGTTCGAGCTGATCGATCCGGCGCCCGACGACCCGGCCCGGTTGGCATATGCCGCCGGCATCTACTGGCTGGTGAGCTTTATCGCGATGCTTCTCTTCGGCTACGACGACTGGAGCCGGCGCGGCGAATTCCTGACCGTCTTTTTCTCCATGGTCGCCCGCTTCGCGCCTTTCGAGCGCCGTGATGGTCGCCTCTCGTTCTGCTGGCCCGGCGCCAGGCTGCTGGCGGCCGAGCCGCTGCCGGTGAGTAGCACGGCTTTCCTTCTGCTGGCGCTGTCGTCGGTATCCTTCGACGGCCTGTCCAAAACCTTCTTCTGGCTCGGCCTGTCCGGCGTCAATCCGCTGGAATACCCTGGCCGCACCGCGCTGATCGGCATCGGCAGCATCGGCCTCGTGCTCACCTTCTTTCTGCTTGCGGCGGTGTTCGCGCTCGCTGTCTTTCTCGGCCAGCGCCTGGCAGGCGACAGGCATTCGTTCGGTGAGGCCGCCGGCCTGCTGGTCTGGTCGATCGTGCCGATCGCGCTTGCCTATCACATCGCGCATTACCTCACCGTGCTGCTGGTCGACGGCCAGTATGCGCTGGTCGCCTTTTCCGATCCGTTCGCGCGCGGCTGGAACCTGTTCGGCACCGCCAATATGATGGTCGAGGCGGGCGTCGTCGCCGGCGCCGAGTCGGCCTGGTGGCTGTGGAATATCCAGGCCGGCGTCATCATCTCTGGCCATTTGCTGGCGGTTCTCGTCGCGCATGGCCTCGCCTGGCGGCTGCACAAGCAGGCATCGCGCGCCGCGCTCAGCCAACTCCCGCTTACCCTGTTGATGATCGCCTACACGATCTTCGGCCTCTGGTTGCTTGCCACGCCGACCGCCGGATGAGACAAGGTTGTGTCCTTGGGGAAGCTCGCTTGCCACGTCAGGGCTTTGGTGATTTAGTTTGTACACATGCAATTTTTCCATCCTCCAGGCGAGGACGGTTTAGTCGCCTTATCGCTGGTCAAAACTGAAAAAACAGGGGAACGGACATGGCTGACAAGAATGGATTTTTCGACCTCTCCAAGACGACGCTTTCGCGCCGCACCGCGCTGAAGGGGATCGCCGCCGGCGCTGGCCTTGCGCTGGCGCCCGGTTTCGTCCGCTACAGCCAGGCGCAGAGCTCGGCGCCGATCAAGATCGGTTTCCAGTCGCACCGCACCGGCATCGGCGCCGCCTATGGCCGCTGGTACGAGAAGACAAGTACCGCCGCCGTCAAGGCGATCAACGACGCCGGCGGCATAAGCGGCCGCAAGGTCGAGCTGGTCATCGAGGATGACGGCACCGATCCCGCCCGCGGCGCCGAAGTGGTGGCCAAGTTCGCCAAGCAGCACAAGACCGACATCGTCTTCGGCACCTTGTTCTCGCATGTCGTGATCGGCTCGGCGCCGGCCGCCGGTGAGAACAAGATCCCCTATTTCGTCGTCAGCGAAGGCCATCACGTCGCCTCGACCAAGCTCAACCGCTACGTCTTCCAGCCGGGCATCACCGACGTGAAGAGCCAGATCCAGTCGATGGCGCCGTGGATTGCCGCCAATGCCGGCAAGAAGGTGACGCAGATCTTCCCCGACTTCGCCTTCGGCTACGACCATCGCGACTACCTGCCGCCGGCGCTGAAGGCGCAAGGCGCCGACGTGATCGCGCAGATCGCCATCCCGCCGACGGAAAGCTCCTTCACCAAATACTTCCCGCAGATCCCGGCTGAAACGGAGGTGATCTACCACGTCATGGTCGGCCCTGCCGTGCTCACCTTCGTCAAGGAACTCGGCGAGTTCTACGGCTCCAACCGGCCGCAGCTCTTCGGCTTCATCGATTCGCTCGAAGCCGTCGACATCAACAGCCCCGGCCTCGAATTCCTCGACGGCAGCCATTTCTGGGAAGGCTCGCCGCGCTACGCGCAGCCCGACGATTCCGCTGCGCAAAAAGCCTACCGCGCCGCCGTGGGCATCGACGACAATGGCGCCGCCGTCGGCGACCCCAAGGACGTCTCCACCGCCGCCCACATGTTCGGCTGCTGGGAAACGCTCTATGTCGTCAAGAAGGCGATGGAGGATGCCGGCTACAAGGGACCGGAAGACCGCGCGAAGTTGGTCGAGGCGACCGAGGCGCTGAAGGAATTCGCCGAGGGCACGGAGCATCCGCAAGGGCCGAAAACCTTCAACGGCAAGATCCACCAGTGCTTCGGCATCCAGAACATCTCCAAGGTCGAAGGCGGCAAGCTCAAGGTCGTGCACAAGACCAAGATCGAGGACGGCCTGTACGAGCCGGAAGGGGATTACACGACGCAGGCGCTGTGAGCGACGCTGCTCCACCAAACGTGAGCGCCAAGGCACCCCCCTCTGTCCTGCCGGACATCTCCCCCGCAAGGGGGGAGATTAGCTGTCGTCGCGGGTTTCGCCAATCACCAAGGTTGCGAGGTCGCCTTCGCAGAAACTGCCAATCTCCCCCCTTGCGGGGGAGATGCCCGGCAGGGCAGAGGGGGGTGCCTCGCGCATCTCTCGGCAAATAACCCATGCATTTCGGCCCCCACCTCCTCCTCGCCGCCCTCGAAGGCCTGGTCACCTCCGCCGTGCTGGCGCTGACGGCGCTGGGCCTGTCGCTGGTGTTCGGCGTCATGCGCGTCGTCAATGTCGCCCATGGCGAGTTCTTCATGCTCGGCGCGGTGCTTGCCTGGGCGATCTCGACGGCGATTTCCGGTCATCCGGCGGTCGGCTTCGTGGCAGCGCTCGTCGTCGCGCCCTTGCTCGTCGGGCTGGTCGCGCTGGTTGCCGAGCGCCTGGTGCTGCGCCGGCTCAACTACAATCCGGAAGGCACCATCGTCGCCACCATCGGCATGCTCTACATCATCCAGCAACTGGCGCTGACCTTCTACGGCCCCGAGGCGCGGCCGGTCGAGCCGCCCTTCAACTACCGCATCCTCCTGCCGTGGTTCGGCTATTCCGGCTACAAGCTCTCGGTCGTCGCCGCTTCCGCCATTTTGCTGGTGATCACCTGGCTTGTGCTGACGCGCACCAGGATCGGCCTGATCATGCGCGCCACGCAATATGACCGCGAGACGGCGCAGGCTTTCGGCGTCCCGGTCGAGCGCGTCTATGCCGGCGTCTTCGCCGTCGGCGCCATGCTGGCCGCGATCGCCGCGGTGCTGATCGTGCCGATCAGCCAGGCGCATTACCTGATGGGGCAGGACCCGCTGCTCTTGTCCTTCATCGTCGTCATCATCGGCGGGCTTGGCTCGCTGCGCGGCACCGTGGTTGCGGCCATCCTGATCGGCCTCTCCGACGGCATCATCTCGATGTTCTTCTCGCCGACCTTGGCCAAGATCATCGCCACGCTGGTGGTCGCCATGGTGTTGGTGTTCCGGCCGCAAGGCCTGTTCGGGACCACGCCGCGATGAGGGATGCTTCGCCGGCAAAGGCCTACGCGCTGCATGTCGGCGTCATCGCGCTTCTGTTCGCGCTCAACTTCGTCCTGCCGGATTACCACCAGGGCCTGTTTGCCCGCATCATGGCGCTCGCCGTCTTCGCCATGGGCTACAACTTGCTCTTCGGCTATGTCGGCCTGCTCAGCCTCGGCCACGCCATGTTCTTCTCGGCCGGCCTCTATGGCGCGGGGCTGACGGTCCATCATCTCGGCTGGGGCGTGCCGGAAGCGTTTATCGCAGGGGTCACCTGCGGCGCGCTGCTCGCTTTGGTCATCGGCCTGCTGGCGCTGCGTACCTCCGGTGTCGCCTTCATGATCGTCACCATGATGTTCGCCCAGGTCTTCTATCTGCTCATCCTCTATTTCGCCGCCTGGACCGGCGGCGACCAGGGCCTGGTCGTCCAGCAGGCGTCGCGCACCCTCAATCTCGGTGGCGCCTCGCTCGACTTGACCGATCCGACCGTGCGCTACATGAGCGCGCTGGCGTTGTTCGCGGTCGTGCTGCTCATCACCCTTACCGTCGTCCGCTCGCGCTTCGGTCGCGTGTTGGTTGCGATCCGCGAGAATGAGGAGCGGACAAAGATGCTCGGCTACGACACGGTCGCCAACAAGCTCGCCGCGGTCGTTGCCTCCGGCGCCATCTGCGCGGCGTCGGGTGCCGCCTATGCGCTGCTGTTCGGCTATGTCGGATCGAGCTTCG
Source organism: Mesorhizobium sp. WSM3224 (assembly GCF_000427725.1). Lineage (GTDB taxonomy): Bacteria > Pseudomonadota > Alphaproteobacteria > Rhizobiales > Rhizobiaceae > Mesorhizobium. Next base: position 264,749 of record NZ_ATYO01000007.1, read on the forward strand.
CCGGCGTGCAGTATTCGATCCTGCCACTGCTCTGGGTGCTGCTCGGCGGCGCCGCGACGACGCTCGGTCCGCTGGTCGGCACGCTGTTCATGTACTACGTCACCGACATCACCAGCGGCTTCACCTCCGCCTACCTCTTGATCGTCGGCGTCGCGCTCATCCTTTTGGTGCTGTTCTTCCCGAAGGGCATCCTGGGCAGCATCCGTGAGCGCTGGCTGGGATGGCTGCCATGACGCCGCTGCTCACCACCAAGGGCCTGTCCCGCCACTTCGGCGGCCTGCGTGCTGTCGACGTCGTCGACTTTGCGCTGATCCCGGGCGAGATCCGCGCCATCATCGGCCCCAACGGCGCCGGCAAGACCACTTTCGTCAGCCTGCTCTCAGGCCGCATCCGGCCGTCCTCCGGCATGGTCGTCTTCGACGGCGCCGACATCACCACCATGCCGGCTTATCGAAGGGTCAGGCTTGGCGTCGCCTACACTTTCCAGATCACCAGCGTCTTTGCCAACCTCACGGCGTTCGACAATGTCGCGCTGCCGGTGCAGCGCACGCTGACCGACGGCCGCTCGAAGGGGCAGGTCAGGAGCGGCGTCATGGCGGCGCTGGAGCGCACCGGGCTTGCCGACCGCGCCGGCACGCTAGCCGGGCAATTGTCCTACGGCCACCAGCGCCTGCTCGAAGTGGCTATGGGCCTGGCGCTGAAGCCGCGCCTGCTGATCCTCGACGAGCCGACGCAAGGCCTCGCCGACAGCGAGATCGACAATTTCATCACCCTGGTGCGCGAGATCGCCAGGGGCGCAACGGTACTTTTGATCGAGCACAACATGCCGGTCGTCATGCAGCTCGCCGACCGCATCACCGTCTTCAATTCGGGAAAGATCCTCGCCGAGGGCACGCCGGAACAGATCCGCGCCAACGCCGAGGTCCAGGATGCTTATCTCGGAGCGACCCATGGCTGAGCCTATCATGGCCGACCGAGGTCTGCTCGCCATTTCCGGCCTCGACTGCTTCTACGGCGAGGTCCAGGTGCTCTATGGCCTCGACCTCGTCCTCAACAAGGGCGAGGTGCTGTGCCTGTTCGGTCGCAATGGCGCCGGCAAGACGACGACGCTGAAGGCGATCATGGGGCTGGTGCCGGCGGCGGCCGGCTCGATCAAATTGGACGGCAAGGAACTGACCGGGCTCGCCGCGCATGACGTGCCGAAGGCCGGCGTCGCTTATGTGCCGCAGGGCAGGCGCTTGTTCGCCGAGATGAGTGTGGCGGAAAACATCGAGATCGGCCTGATGGCGCGCGGCAAGGGCAAGCAGACACGCGAAAACGTCCTCGATCTCTTCCCGCTGCTCAGGGAGCGGCTGAAGCAGCGCTCGGGCACGCTGTCCGGCGGCGAGCAGCAGATGCTGGCCATGGCCCGCGCGCTCTGCCTCGAGCCGCAGGTGCTTCTGCTCGACGAGCCGACCGAAGGGCTGATGCCCTCGATGATCGCCAAGATCCGCGAGACCGTGGCGAAGTTGCGTGAACTTGGCGTCTCGACCATCCTGGTCGAGCAGCGCGTCGACGCCGTGCTGTCGGTCGCGGATCGGGTTTGCTTCATCGAAAATGGCCGTAACCGCGAGACGGTCGATGTCGAGCAACTGCGCGCCGACCCGTCGGCGGTGCGGAGATATGTCGGGGTAGGATAAGTCGATGAATTCGCTGTCGGTGCCAACACTATAGATCGTCGCGCCGCCCCTCATTGCCCTGCCGGGCATTTCTCCCCGTGCACGGGGAGCAAGAAGCTGGCCGCGGCCCTGTCACTCGTTCTGCAACGTTGGCGATTGGCGAAATCGGCGGCAGCTCCCTTCTCCCCGTTCACGGGGAGAAGATGGCGGCAGCCAGATGAGGGGCAGCGCAGACGATGGAATTGAATAGCTTGGCTCACCTGAAGAACAAAAATCCCGCGATCAGAAACGTCGGGATCAGCACCAGGCCCGACCAAGCCATATAGCCGAAGAAGCCGGGCATCTTCACGCCGCGATGCCTGGCGATGGCATAGACCATGAAGTTGGGCGCGTTGCCGATATAGGTGTTGGCGCCCATGAACACCGCGCCGGCTGATATTGCGGCAAGCGTCGAGGCCGCCTCCGTCATCAGGTGCCTTGCATCGCCGCCGGCAAGCTCGAAGAACACCAGATAGGTGGGCGCGTTGTCGAGGAAGGACGACAGAGCCCCGGTCAGCCAGAAATAGGCGAGGTCGTTGGGCTGGCCATCGGCGGACGTGACCAGTGCCACCAGCGATGCCAGCGCGCCGTCGTGACCGGCGCGCAGGATGGCGATCACCGGTACGATGCAGATGAAGATGCCGGCAAACAATTTCGCCACCTCGGCGATCGGCCCCCAGGTGAAGCCGTTCGCTTCGCGGTGGCTCTTGTAGGAGACGCGAAGCGAGAGAAAGGCCAGGGCCAGGATGATCGCGTCGCGTACCAGGTTCTGCAGTTCCAGGCCGACGCCGAGGATGGAAAAGCTCACCCCCGGTTTCCAGCTCGCCGAAAGCAAGATCGCGCCGATGACGCCGGCGAGCAGCGGCAAATTGGCCAGCCCGCGCAGGCGCACCTTCGTGTCCGGGGTCGGGTCCTTGATCTTCGGCATGCCGGCTTCGCGGCGGTGCAGGATGATGTCGATCGCAAGGAAAACCGCCAGCACCAGGCCGCCGACGAAGAGCGTGTCGGGCAGGATGTGCACCGTCGTCCAGAAGAAATCGACGCCGCGCAGGAAGCCGACGAACAAAGGCGGGTCGCCGAGCGGTGTCAGCGAGCCGCCGATGTTGGAGACCAGGAAGATGAAGAAGATCACCACATGGGCGTTGAACGGCCGGTTGTCGTTGGCGCGCAGGATCGGCCGGATCAGGATCATCGAGGCGCCGGTCGTGCCGATGACCGAGGCGAGCAGCGCCCCAACAAGCAGCAGGCCGGCATTGACCAGCGGCGTGCCGTGGATGTTGCCGGCAAGCAGGATGCCGCCCGAGATCGTGTAGAGCGCGAACAAAAGGATGATGAAGGACATATATTCGGTGAGCAGCGTGTGCAGCACTGCCTCGCCTGCCACCGGAATGCCGAACGCGACCGCGAGTGGAACCACGGCAAGCGCTGCCCAACCCGCGGCGATCTTGCCGTAGTGATGTTCCCAGAGGTGATGAAAGAGCAGCGGCCCGGTTGCGATCGACAGCAGCAAGCCGGCAAAGGGTAGCGCCCACCAGAGTGACATCGCGGCGCCGGGCAGTCCGTGTTCCTCGGCCGCGAAGGCCTGTGCCGGAAGCAGCATTGCAGCGGCGAGCGTGGCAAATAGGAAAAGGCCGCTGCGCGGCCTCCCTTCTCCCCTTGTGGGAGAAGGTGGATCGGCGCGCAGCGCCGAGACGGATGAGGGGTGCTCCAGCGGAGTGAGACGTCGGCGTTCCCTGGAACACCCCTCATCCGTCGCCTTCGGCGACACCTTCTCCCACAAGGGGAGAAGGGGGAGCCCGCATCCCGGCGCCGCAAACTGGCGGGTGAGGGGGTCTCCCCACCAGGAAGATACGAAAGGAACTTTCGCCTGCCCCACCGGCGGATCAGTCCGCCGAATGATCTTCGAGCGTCACGCCGACGTCCTGCATCCGTTTCAGCATCGCCTCGACCGAGCCGTTGAGATCGATGCCGCGGCACGCATCGAGCCGCACCGTCGTCTTGAAGCCTTGCTTGACCGCATCGAGTGCCGAAAAGGCGACACAGAAATCGGTGGCGAGGCCGACCAGGGTCACCGTATCGATGCCGCGCTCTTTCAGATGGCCTCCGAGGCCGGTCGGCGTCGTATGGTCGTTCTCGAAGAAGGCCGAATAGCTGTCGATCGCGGCGCGGAACCCCTTGCGGATCACCATTTCCGCCTTGGTCCAGGCGAGGCCGGAATGGAAATCGGAACCGAGGCTGCCCTGGATGCAGTGGTCCGGCCAGAGCGTCTGCGGCCCGTAAGGCATCTCGATGGTCTCGAAGGCCTGCTTGCCGGGATGGCTGGAAGCGAAGCTCGAATGTCCAGCGGGGTGCCAGTCCTGCGTCAGGATCACATGCTCGCTGCGCCGGATCAGGTCGTTGACCAGCGGCACGATCTCGTCGCCGCCGGCCACCGCCAGCGCGCCGCCGGGGCAAAAATCATTCTGCAGGTCGATGACGATAAGCGCTTCTTCGGCCATGCAGCTTCCTTCTCGTTTCGGGCTTGGGCTCCAATCGGATGCCGTTGACGCGACCGGAGGCAGAACCTTGACCAGATGGCCGGCGGCGTCAACCTCCGGCGCCATAACAATCGCGTTCAGGCCTTCGCGGCGCCAACTCCGGCTTTGACAATTCCGGCCGGCCTGATATCATTTGCATACGAATGAATTTGACCGGCCCACGGGCCGTCAAGAACACCCCGGACCGGCACTTCGGGAGGCCCGGGGACGGCCCGATTGTCTGGAAGGCCCAATTGTCTGGAAGGCAGAGCGTGATCCGTTACGCGAAACCCACCACAGTCGTCGAGGCGCTGGCTTTGCTTGGCGAGGATCGCTGGCGCATTCTCGCCGGCGGCACGGACTTCTATCCGGCGCAGGGCGCGAAACCTTTCCGCGACAATGTCCTCGACATTAACGGTCTCGCCGAACTGCGCGGCATCGCCGCGACGGACGATCATTGGCGGATCGGTGCCCGCACCACCTGGACCGACCTTGTGCGCCAACCGCTGCCGGTGGCGTTCGACGCGCTCAAGGCGGCCGCGCGCGAAGTCGGCTCGGTGCAGATCCAGAATGTCGCTTCCGTGGCCGGCAATCTCTGCAACGCCTCGCCCGCCGCCGACGGCGTGCCGGGGTTGCTGGCGCTCGACGCCGATGTCGAATTGCGCTCGGCGAAAACCACCCGCCATCTGCTGCTCGGCGAATTCATCCTTGGCAATCGCCGCACCGCGCTGCAGCCAGGTGAGATGGTCACCGCCATTCGCGTGCCGAAGTCTTCCGCGGTCGGCGCCTCGGCTTTCGTCAAGCTCGGCGCCCGGCGCTATCTCGTCATCTCGATTGCGATGGCCGCGGCGCGGCTTGTGGTCGAGGATGGCATGATCGCCGATGCGGCGATTGCCGTCGGCTCCTGCTCGGCGGTCGCACGCCGTCTCGCCGGCGTCGAGGCGGCGTTGCGCGGCCAACCCATCACGGCTGCACTTGCCGATGCCGTGCTGACCGCGCCGATCGATGAACTCTCGCCGATCGCCGACGTGCGCGGCAGCGCCGAGTACCGGCAGGATGCGGCACGCGAGATCGTCGTCCGCGCGGTGCGCGCCGCTGTTGGCCGTGGCGAAGGCAAGGTGGCGGCATGAGCATGGTCCAATCAAGCATGGCCCCTTCCGGCATGGCCCAGTCCGGCCCCGCCCAATCCGGTATGGAACGCGCCGACATAGCCTTCGAGGTCAATGGCGCGGCTGTCAGCGTGTCGGTGCCGCCGGTGCGGAGGCTGTCGCAGGTCTTGCGCGACGAGTTGCGGCTGACCGGCACCAAGGTCGGCTGCGACGCCGGCGATTGCGGCGCCTGCACGGTGCTGATCGACGGCGATCCGGTCTGCGCCTGCCTTGTGCCGGCGGCCTCGGTGGCCGGCGCTTCCGTCACCACGGTCGAAGGCCTCTCCAACGGCCGGCTCTCGGCCTTGCAGGCCTCGTTCCTCGAGCGCGGCGCCGCGCAATGCGGCATCTGCACGCCGGGCCTGCTGGTGGCGGCCACTGCGCTTTTGGAGCGCAACCCGACGCCCAGCGAGACCGAGACGCAGGATGCGCTGGGCGGCGTGCTCTGCCGCTGCACCGGCTACCGAAAGATCGTCGCGGCGGTGATGCAGGCCTCACAGCATATGAACGGCGTCGACCATCGCCTGCCGGACGTCGGCCGTGCCGTCGGCGCCTCGCCGATCCGCCTCGACGGCGTGCCGAAAGTCACGGGCGACGAGAAGTTCGGCGGCGACTCCTTCCCGGCCAATGCGCTTTCGGTGCTGGTGGTCCGCTCGCCGCACCACCATGCCCGTTTCAGCTTCGGCGATCTCGGCGCCTGGACGAAAGCGCATCCAGGTATCGCCGGTGTCTTCACCGCTTCCGATATTCCCGGCAAGAATTGTTTTGGCGTTATCGGCCCCTTTGCCGACCAGCCGGCCTTGGCCGAGGATTTCGCTCGCTTGCGTGGCGAGGCGGTGGCGCTGGTGGCGGGCGAACGCGAAGCCATCCTCGATCTCGACCTGACGGATTTTCCGGTCGCCTGGACCGAGCTGCCGCATATGCTGCAGCCGCGTGAGGCGAAAGCCGATGGCGCAACGCTGATCCATCAGCATCGCCCGGCCAACTTGCTCACCTCCGGCTATGTCGAGCGCGGCGATCCCGACGGCGCGCTGGCTGGCGCCGCCTTCACCGCATCCGGCGCCATCGAGACGTCCTTCGTCGAGCACGCCTATATCGAGCCGGAAGCCGGCTATGCCTACATGGACGGCGATACGCTGGTCGTCGTCGCCTGTACGCAGGCTCCTTACATGGACCGCGACGACACCGCCAAGGTGCTCGGCCTGCCGGTCGAAAAGGTGCGCATCGTGCCGACCGCCACCGGTGGCGGGTTCGGCTCGAAACTCGACGTTTCGCTGCAGCCTCTCATCGGCCTCGTGGCGATGAAGACGGGCCGACCGGCGGCGCTTGCCTACACGCGCAACGAGTCGATGATGTCGACCACCAAGCGCCATCCGGCCGAGATGAGGGCGACCATCGGCGCCGATGCCGAGGGCCGTGTCACAGGCATGGTCTTCGAGGGCGATTTCAACACCGGCGCCTATGCCAGCTGGGGGCCGACGGTCGCGAACCGCGTGCCGGTGCATGCCTCAGGCCCCTATCTGACACCGAACTACCGGGCGACCGGCTACGCCATCCACACCAACGGCCCGATCGCCGGCGCCTTCCGCGGCTTCGGCGTGCCGCAGGCCACCATCATGCAGGAAACGCTCTATGACGAACTCGCCGGCAGGCTCGGCATGGATCGGCTCGACTTTCGCCTGAAGAACTGCCTGCGCGACGGCTGCGAAACGGTCACCGGCCAGCGCCTGGAGTCGGGCGTCGGCATCGGCGAGTGCCTGGAACAGCTTGAGCCGCACTGGTCGCGTGCGCTGGCGGAAGCGAAGGCGTTCAATGCGAACCATACCGCAAGCAAACGCGGTGTCGGCGTCGCCTCCTGCTGGTATGGCTGCGGCAACACCTCGCTGCCCAATCCCTCGACCATCAAGGTCGGCATCTCGGCCTCGGGTGACGTCGTCCTGCACCAGGGCGCGGTCGATATCGGCCAGGGCTCCAACACCGTCATCGCGCAAATCTGCGCCGACGCGCTCGGCCTGCCGCTGGACAAGTTCAAGCTAAAGAGCGCCGATACAGCCATCACGCCCGATGCCGGCAAGACATCCGCCTCGCGGCAGACCTTTGTCACCGGCAAGGCCGCCGAGAAGGCTGGTCGCGCCTTGCGTGAAAAGATCCTGCGCTTCGCCAATGTCTCCGGTCAGGCGACGATCGCGCTCGAAGGATCAAGCCTCGCAATTCGTGAAGGCGATGCGGCTCGGCGCATTGATCTCGCGGCGCTGAAGGCCGATGCCGACGGCCTGGTCTTCGTCGCCGAAGAAACCTACGACCCGCCGACGTTGCCGCTCGACGCCAAGGGCCAGGGCAAGCCTTACGCCGTCTATGGCTATGGCGCGCAGATCGCCGAGCTCGAGGTCGATCTCAAGCTTGGCACTGTCAAGCTGATCAAGATCACCGCCGCTCACGACGTCGGCAAGGCGATCAACCCGCTGCTGGTCGAAGGCCAGATCGAAGGCGGCATCGCGCAGGGCATCGGCATGGCGCTGATGGAGGAATACATCCCCGGCCGCACCGAGAACCTGCACGACTATCTCATCCCGACCATCGGCGACGTGCCGCCGGTCGAGCATATCCTGGTCGAGGTTCCGGATCCGGAGGGGCCATTCGGCGCCAAGGGCCTGGGCGAGCATGTGCTGATCCCGACGGCGCCGGCGATCCTCAACGCCATCCGCCATGCCACCGGCGTTCTGGTCACCAAGGTGCCGGCGACGCCGAGCCGCATCCTGGCGGCGATCCGTGAAAAGGAGGCGCGCCGATGAGCGAGCTTGCCGAACGTTTCGAAACCCATGATCCTGGCGAGAAGCAGGTGGCGGAAAAGATCCGCTGCGATGCCTGCCCGGTCATGTGCTACATCGCCGACGGCCGCACCGGCGCCTGCGACCGCTACGGCAATGTCGGCGGCCGCATCGTACGCATGGACCCGCTGACCATCCTCGACCACGCGGCCGAGACCGGCGGCGCGGTAGTGCCTTTCGTCGCCGAGGGCGAAGCCTGGAACGGCGAGCTGGTCAACACCGGCCGGCGTTTCGTCACCGCGATCGGCGCCGGCACAACCTATCCCGACTACAAGCCGGCGCCCTTCATCGTCAGCCAGGAGGTCGAGGGCGTCGATCTCGTCACCGTCGTCACCGAAGGCATCTTCTCCTACTGCGGCGTCAAGGTGAAGATCGACACCGACCGCCATATCGGCGACGAGACGGCGATCGTGCGCTCGGAAGGCGAGGCGATCGGCCACGTCACGACGGGCGAATACGGCTCGCAGATGCTGTCGCTCGGCGGCGTCCATCATCTGACCGGCGGCTCGAAGGCCGAGGGACGCGCCACCTGCGACGCGCTGCTCAATCTGTGCAACAGGAAGCCGGTCGAACTCGCCATCGACGGCGGTGCGACGGTCATCGTCGAGGCCGGCAAGGCGCCGGTCATCGACGGCAAGGTCGAGCACCGCATGCGCGTCGGCTGCGGCTCGGCCACCATCGGCATGTTCGCCACGCAATGGCGTGGGCTGGTCGATGAGGTCGTGGTGGTCGACGACCACATCACCGGCGTCGTCTCCGAGCATCAGGCCGGCAAGGTGCTGGGCTGGCAGGACACTGGCATCAAGATCATCGGCCGCCGCTCGACGCCAGGCCGCTACTTCAAGGTGTCCGAGCCTGGCCTCGGCTGGGGCGGCACGACGATCTCCGACCCGCTGTCGATCCTCGGCGACTGGAACGCCAAGAAGGGCGCGCGTCCCGGCTTGTCGTTGCTGATGGTTTCGACCACCGGCGAGCAGTTCGCCTATTACGAGTTGGACGACCAGCTGAAGCCGGTCCAAAAGCCTTTCCCCGAGCGGCTGCAGAAATCCGTCGGCCTGATCGAGGACAATTGCGAGCCGGCACTGTGCACCGTGCTGTTCATCGGCGGCGCCGGCGGCTCGCTGCGTGCCGGCGTCACCGAAAACCCGGTCAACCTGACGCGCTCGGTGCAGGGCCTGAAGACCTATGTGACGGTCGGCGGCGCGCCGGTCTATGTCTGGCCGGGCGGCGGCATCACGCTGATGGTCGACGTCACCCGCGTGCCGGAAGGCGCCTTCGGCTATGTGCCGACGCCGGCGTTGGTGGCGCCTATAGAATTCACCATGCGCCGCGACGACTATGTCCGGCTCGGCGGTTATGAGAACGAGATCCGCAGCGTCGAGGATATCCTCGCCAAAGGCGGCGAGTATCTCAATCCGCGCCGCGGCGCCGGCGCGCCGGTCAGCAACCCCTGGCCGCCGCTGGCGCAGTTGCGTCGCGCCGCGGCAAACGGTGCCGGGTGATGAACGGCCCGCAGGTGCATTGGCTGACCGACGGCAGGCGGCTCCATCTCAACCATGGGCCGATCGACCTCATTGTCGAGACGTTTGGTTCTGAAGACGAACGTCGCGGAGCATGCGAGCAGGCAGTTGCGCGCTTTCAGACGATCCTGATTGAGCTGGTCGAAGAGCTTCCCGAATTGCGCCTCCCGGCCTTCTTCCTGGCGCCGCGCGACTTCGCAGGCCCGACCGCGCGCCGCATGGAGGCAGCCGTCATGCCGTTGGCGGAATGCTTTATCACGCCGATGGCTGCCGTTGCCGGTTCGGTAGCCGACGAAATTCTTGGCGCAATGCTCGCCGGTCGCCGGCTCGACCGTGCCTACGTCAACAATGGCGGCGATTGCGCTCTCCATCTTGGCATCGGCCGGTCGATGACAGTGGCGATAGCCGGCACCGGGAATGGCATGGCCGACCGCGTCGCCATCCGCGCCGAGGATAGCGTGCGCGGCGTTGCCACCAGCGGTTGGCGCGGCCGCTCGTTTTCGCTCGGCATTGCCGATGCCGTCACCGTTCTTGCACGCACCGGCGCCGAGGCCGACGCAGCGGCCACGCTGATTGCCAATGCCGTCGACCTGCCCGGCCATCCCGCCATCACGCGCGTTTCGGCGCGCGACCTGTCGCCTGATAGCGACCTGGGTGAGCAACTGGTGACGCAAAACGTCGGCGCGCTTGCACCGGGCGAGGTTGCCCGGGCGCTGGACAACGGCCTTGCCGTCGCCGAAGATTTTCGCCGGCGCGGCCTGATTGCCGCCTCGGCGCTGTTTCTGGCGGGCGAAGCCCGCATCAGTGGCTCCGTGGCGCTCGCCGCGTCCAACAAGCATGCCCAGGAGGAATTTGCCCATGCCTGACTTTCCGATCCGCAAGGTCGCGGTGCTGACCGAGGAGATCTTCCACGATGGAGGTCCCGTGGCCAGGGAGCCGCGCCTGCGCGCTGCCGCTCTCGCCGTGGTAAAGAATCCCTTTGCCGGCCGCTATGTCGAGGATTTGCAGGCCGCGATGGAGGATCTGAAGCCGCTCGGGCTTCTGCTCTCGGACAAGCTGATCGCAGCGCTCGGCGGCGACGTGAAGAAGATCGACGGCTACGGCAAGGGCGCCATTGTCGGTTCCGCCGGCGAGCTGGAACATGGCGCGCTGTGGCATGTGCCCGGCGGCTACGCCATGCGCGAACGGCTCGGCGACGCCAAGGCGATCGTGCCGTCGGCCAAGAAGGTCGGCGCCTTCGGGTCAAAGCTCGACGTGCCGCTCGGCCACATCAACGCCGCTTATGTGCGCAGCCATTTCGACGCCATGGAGGTCGGCATCAGCGACGGCCCGCGTCCCGACGAAATCCTGTTCTGCCTCGCCATGACCTGTGGCCCGCGCGTCCACAACCGCATGGGCGGCCTTGCGGCGCAAGACATCAAGGCATGGGACGGCTTGCGATGAGCGGCGAGGACAATCTGCTCAAGCTCGTCGAGGCCGAAGAGCCTGACGATCATGATTACCGCTTGCAGAACCAGGTTGGCTTCATCCTGCGCAAGGCGCATCAGCGCCATGTCTCGATCTTCGCCTCGCATATCGGCGACCTGACGCCGCCGCAATTCGCCGCCTTGGCCAAGCTCTACGACATCGGCGAAACCTCGCAGAACCAGTTGGGAACGCTGATCGCCATGGATGCCGCCACGGTGAAGGGCGTCATCGACCGCTTGAAGGCGCGCGGACTGGTCGAAGTCTCCAAGCACGAGGTCGACAAAAGGCGGCTGCTGGTCAATCTGACCCCGCAAGGCCGTGCGGCCATCGAGCGGCTGATCCCGCTTGCCCGCGCCATCACCGAGGAAACGCTGGCGCCGCTGACGGCAAAGGAATCCGCGACTTTCCTGCGGCTGCTGGCGAAGCTTGCCTAGAGCAATTCCAGGGAAAGTGTGAGCGGTTTTCCTTCCGGAATTGCGTCAAAACAAAGAGATAGGGCGGTTCGCCGTTTCCATGAAACGGTGAAACGCTCTAGAGCGATTGCTGCCGACAAAAGCCGCGCGGGCTTGTGTCTGTCGGTCAGGTAGCGGGCGAGGGGTACAATGCGTCCGTCGTCGAGCCGGAAGCAGCAAGCTTGCCGTCGCTGATGCTCACGGTACGTTGCCAGATCACGGCGACGACGAGCATCGCAATATAGCCATCAACAGCATAGTGCCAGCCGGTATACACGGACCCAAATAGGATGACGATCGCAAATGCCCAGCCCGCAATCCCGACCCAGCGGTTGAGGCGCCCAAGATAAAAGGCGTTTAGCGTGGCGATCGCCACATGCACGCTGGGCATGGCGGAAATCCCGGAACCAAGCGCCGGCTTGTCGGCCTTGTACACCGCAAGAAGGTAGTTGGAATAAGACAGCACATGCTCGTTGTAGGAGTGCTGCTTCAACACTTCCAGAAGTTCTGCGTAGCGCTCGCCTCCCAGGAACTCATCATAGAAGATTGGGCCGACCGAGGAAAACAGCGTCGCCAAGACGGTTCCCACCAACATAACGACCAGGGCCATCGCGGTGAGATATCGCAGATGCACCGGCTGATTGGCGAATAGTGCCGCAAAAAACACTAAGCCGAACCACTCTAGAAACCAGAGATTGGCATAGGTCACCGCCACGACCATCGCCAAAACATCGGAATCGAATGCGTGAGCGATTCGCCATGGCGCTTGACCGTGCAGCAATTCGCCGATGTCGGCAAAGGCCTTGTCGCAGTAAAAGGGAACGATGTCAGGTATGTTCACCTTGTAGACGGTGAATGCGGCAATCAACAGGATGAACACGGTCACGACAATCGCCGCCCGCAGCCCGTTGGTGCGGATTGACGTTGCGATGAATGTGAGCGGAGCCTTGGGTGAGATGATCATGGCCGCCGGGATCATCACGACCAGAAAGGCGGGTGGCCCGAAGACGAAGAGCCGCTGCAGATAAATTTCCACCATCGCAGCGTATGCCGATGGCCATATCAGAGCCGCTCCGGAAATATAGACCAGGCAGAGCGCAAGCAGTTTTTGCGGGACATTGCCTATTCTCAGGAGGTTCGCCTGCCGACCTTGGTGGCGCCACGCCTGGTCAGGCAAATTTGCATCATCGAGTGCATTGCAGGATAAGTCCATGAGCGCCCCCAAAACGCCGCCGCGACTTCTATCTATAGTTGTCGGCTTAACATACCGTTATCGGATTAACTCGCGTTTGAGGTGTCGAGAAAACAATTTAGCAATGTAAAATACAAGGAACTATACTTAAAAGACGGCCGGTGGGGGAATAATCGTGCCGAACATCTCCCTGGCCTGTTCGGGCGTATAATAGCCGAGCCTGACATCCTCCGCGACCAGCTTGGAATCGCGATCGCGGGGATCGCCATAGCCGCCACCGCCGGGCGTGCCGACCCGCACGCGGTCGCCGGCCTTGAGCGCGATGTCTTGTTCCTTGGAGAGATGCGGTGGCACATGCGCCTCGCCGCCCCGGAACACGGTTACGGTGTTGGGAGCGCCGTCCTTGCCGCCGAGCGCGCCTTGCGGGCCGAAGCGGCCGTGATCCATGACGAAGGACGCGCGGGCTTCACCGCGCAATATCTCGACTTCATAGGCAAGCCCGAAGCCGCCGCGATGTCTTCCCGCGCCGCCGGAGCCTTCGCGCAGCGCATAGTGCCGGTAGAGCACCGGAAAGGCCTGTTCCATGATCTCGACCGGCGGCGATTTCGAAATGCCGATGGTCGAGCAGCCATTGCTCAAGCCGTCATGGCCGGCATTGCCGCCATAGCCGCCGCCGGAAATCTGGTACATGACATAGTCGCGGCCGCGCGCTGGATCGTTGCCGCCGAGCGCGAAATTGCCGCTGGAGCCGGCCGGCGCCGCCGTCACCTTCTCCGGCAATGCCTGTACCATGGCGGCGAACACCGCTTCGGCGATCCGCTGTGAAACCTCCGCGGCGCAGCCTGAAACCGGGCGCGGATATTTCGCGTCCAGGAATGTGCCTTCCGGCCGCCTGACGTTCAGCGGCTCGAAGGCGCCGGCGCTGATCGGCACTTCCGGAAAAATATGGCGCATGGCGAGATAGACCGATGACAAGGTCGTCGCCAGCACGCTGTTCATCGGCCCGGCGCAAGGCTTCGACGAGCCGGCGAAATCGAAGGTCAGCGTATCGCCCCTCTTCTCGACTGCCAGATTGATGGTCAGCGGCTCGTTCACCACCCCGTCGGAATCGACGAAGGCCTGCGAGCGGTAGATGCCGTCCGGTATGGCGGCGATCGAGGCACGCATCTGCTCGGCGGCGCGACGGCGCAGCTCGGCGATCGCTTCGACGACGGTTTCGTCGCCGTAACGATCCAGGATTTCATTGAGCCGGTCCTGGCCGATCAGCAAGGCCGCAGCCTGCGCGCGGATATCGCCGATGCGCTGGTCCGCAACGCGGATGTTCGAACAGATGATGGCGTAGATCTCCGGATCGAGCACGCCCTTCTTGAACAGCTTCACCGGCGGCAGCCGCAGACCTTCTTGCTCGACGGCGGTGGCCGAGGCGGAAAAGCCGCCCGGCACCGAGCCGCCGATGTCCGGCCAATGGCCCGTGTTGGACAGCCAGCAGAAGATCTTGCCGTCCCGGTAGACCGGCATGACGAAGCGCACGTCCATCAGATGCGTGCCACCGAGATAGGGGTCGTTGACGATGTAGATGTCGCCTTGTTCCGGGGCGAGGCAGCGGCCGTCGGCGATCATCTCGATCACCGTCCTGGTCGAATATTGCATGACGCCGACGAACACCGGCAGACCCTGGCTGCCTTGCGCGATCAGCGAGCCGTCGACCGCCGAATAGATCCCGTCCGAGCGGTCATTGGCTTCCGCGATGACCGGCGAGAAGGCGGCGCGGGAAAACGTCAAATCCATCTCGTCGCAGACCTGCTGCAGGGCCGCCTGGAGGACGGAGAGCGTGATGGCGTCGAGAGTGATCATCCGCGCGCCTCAAGTTGGACGAGGCAGGCGTTAATTTTGTACGCCGAGGGCTGGCATACGGATTCTGACGAAGAGGGACTCCCACCCCTAACCCCTCCCCACAAGGGGGAGGGGGATTCTCGGCGGCGCTGAAAGCAGCAAATCGCTGCGTGTCCATGCCGGGAACTGGTGGCTCGGCCAAGTCCCCCTCCCCCTTGTGGGGAGGGGCTAGGGGTGGGGGTCCTCTTCGAGGAAAGTCTTATCATAACTGCCCGACCTCTATGATCATGTTGCCGTCGGCGTCCGAGCGCGCGTGGTCGCCGGGTTCGAGCACCGTTGTTGCGTCCATCTGCTCCAGGATCGCCGGACCCTCGATGACGGCGTCGAGCGGCAGCTTTTCGCGGGCGTAGACCGGCGTGTCGTGCCAGCGACCGCTATACCAGACCGGCCGGATTTCGCGCCTGGCCTCATCGAGCGTTGCCACGCGGCCTGCCGGGTCGATCAGGCGCGACAGGTCGATCTGCGGCCGCACGCCGGTTACCGAGGTATTGAGGTTGACGAGGTTGGCACGGATCTCCGGCAGCTCGACCTTGAAGCGCGCGAAATAAGCTTTCTCGAACAATTGCTGCAGCGTTTCTCGTGAAACCGATGAGGAGGGCAGCGGCACGTTGATGATGTGGGTCTGGCCGACGAACTGCATGTCGGCCGAATGGGTGACGCGGATCGCGTCCGGCTTCACCGCCTCCTTGGCGATCAGCGCCTCGCCTTCGTTACGGTGCCGTTCCAATACCTCGCGAAGCATAGCTTCGTCGAGCCCACCGACCGGCATGTTGATTGTGTTGACGAAGTCGTGGCGCAAATCCGCGACCACGCAGCCGAGCGCGTTGGTGATGCCGGGCCGCGCCGGCACCAGCACCTTGGGCAGGCCGAGCTCGCGCGCCAGCGCCGTCGCATGCAGCGGTCCGGCGCCGCCGAAGGCGAACAGCGCAAAGTCGCGCGGGTCGTGGCCGCGCGACACCGAGACCATGCGGATGGCGCCCGCCATCTTCATGTTGCCCAGTCTGAGCACCGCGCCCGCCGCTTCGACGCCGGAAAGACCGGTCCTCTTGCCGATCTTGTCGTCGAAGATCGAGGTCACGCGCTCGACGGTGACCGGGTTGTCGACCGCCAGCAGCTTCTTCGGCGCCAGCCGCCCCAGCACCAGGTTTGCGTCGGTGATGGTCGGCTCGCTGCCGCCACGTCCGTAGCAGATCGGGCCGGGATTGGCGCCGGCGCTTTCCGGGCCGATCTGGATCAGGCCGGCCGCGTCAACGCGGGCGATCGAGCCGCCGCCGGCGCCGACCGTATGCACCGCCACCATCGGCACATGGATCGGCATCGCGTATTCGATCTCGATCTCGTTCGACACGGCGGGCTCGGCATTGCGGATCAGCGCCACGTCGGTCGAGGTGCCGCCCATGTCGTAGGTGACGAGATTGCCGAAGCCGGCTCGCTTTCCGGTATAGGCGGCGGCGATCACGCCGGAGGCCGGGCCGGACATGACGGTCTTTGCCGATTCCAGCGTGACGAAACGCGCCGAGATCATGCCGCCATTGCCGTTCATGATCAGGAAGTCGCGGGCATAACCCTTGGCGCCGAGTTCCGTGCGCAGCCGCTCGACATAGCGTTCCAGGATCGGCTGCACCGAAGCGTTGACCGCCGCCGTCACCCCGCGCTCGAACTCGCGCGCTTCCGAAAGCAGCGCGTGGCCGGTGGTGATGTGGCCGTTCGGCCAAAGCTCCGCCGCGATTTCCGCCGCGCGCCGCTCATGCGCCGGGTTGGCGTAAGAGTGCAGGAAATGGATGACCAGCGACTCGCAGCCGGCGTCGAGAAGCCGGCTCACCGCATCGCGCATCTCCGCTTCGTCAAGCGCGACACGAATGGCGCCGGAAGCCTCGACCCGCTCCGACACTTCGAGCCGAAGATCGCGCGGAATGACCGGCACGAACGTACCCGTCATGCCATAGGCCTGCGGACGGGTGCGGCGGCCAAGCTCGATCACATCGCGAAAGCCGCGCGTGGTGATCATGCCGGTTCGGGCCAGCCGGCGCTCCAGCACGGCGTTGGTGGTGGTCGTCGTGCCGTGCACGATGAGGTCGATGCCGTCGATCGGAAAGCCGGTGGCGCCAAGCGCGGCAACCACGCCGAAGGCCTGGTTTTCGACCGTGGTAGGCGTCTTGGCGATATGCACCTTGCCGCCCGCCTTGCCGTCGATCAGGAGCAGATCGGTAAAGGTTCCGCCGACATCGATACCGGCAACGACGCTTCCCGCCAACGCCGAAAATTTCTCATTCATTGCCGAAACTCGAAATGCCAGGACTACGGATATGCCTTGGTTTGGAAAGGCGTTTTACGCTGCCATCTTGACCTGAATATCATTTGTATACTAATAAATTCGGGACACAAGAGCTTACCGCTTGGCAGTGTGCAGGGAGCACGCCGGAACCTGACCGTTCGGGCGCGCAGGAGAAATTTTGGCGCCAGCGTCTCGCGTCCGCGCCGGAAAGTTGGGTTTGATGAACACGACATCCGCGGTCAACATCGCCGGCGCCAGGCCGCTGCAATTCCCGATCCCGGCCAATGTCTATGCCGAGACCGTGGTGTCGGTAAAGCATTATACCGATCGGCTGTTCTCCTTCCGCATCACTCGCCCGCAGTCGCTGCGCTTCCGCTCCGGCGAATTCGTCATGATCGGCCTGCCCAATGCCGAGAAGCCGATCTTCCGCGCCTATTCGGTCGCCAGCCCGGCCTGGGACGACGAGCTCGAATTCTTCTCGATCAAGGTTCCGGACGGCCCGCTGACCTCCGAGCTGCAGAAGATCCAGGTCGGCGACACCGTCATCATGCGCCAGAAGTCGACCGGCACGCTGGTGCTCGATGCGCTGACGCCCGCCAAGCGCGTGGTCATGATCTCGACCGGCACCGGCATCGCGCCCTTCGCCAGCCTGCTGCGCGATCCCGACACCTATGAAAAGTTCGATGAGGTCATCCTCACCCACACCTGCCGCGACAATGCCGAGCTTACCTACGGCCAGGAGCTGGTGGCGGCGCTGGAGAGCGATCCGCTGATCGGCGAGCTGACGGGCGGCCGCGTCACGCTCTACAATTCGACGACCCGCGAGGAGTCGGCGCGCATGGGCCGCATCACCGCGCTGATCGGCTCGGGCAAGTTCTATTCCGACCTCGGCATCGGCAAGCTCAACCCCGAGACCGACCGCATCATGATCTGCGGCTCGATGCATATGCTGAAGGACGTCAAGGAACTCGCCGAAAGCCTCGGCTTCCAGGAAGGCTCGCTCAGCCATCCGGCGAGCTTCGTCGTCGAGCGCGCCTTCGTCGGCTGACGCACGTCGCAGTCCACCAGCTCTGTTGGAAGCCACTGAGATTTACCGACGACATTCGTGCTTCGTCATTCCAGGGCGGAGCAAGGAGCGGAGCGACGCGCGTAGCCCCTGGAATCCATGCCGTTACGCTAAGGCGTTGCGGCGGTTACAGAATTCTGCACCGTTGCACTCTGCGGCAGAGGTCACGGCATGGATACTCGGGTCAAGCCCGAGTATGACGAAGGGATGGGCGTTTCGGCCAATCTCCAACGCCGGCATGCTGTTTTGACCATGCGGTCAAAAATCTGCTGCCTGAGCGGCCTTTTTCCGCTATGACGCTTTGAAGGACTCGTGAAGCATCGCTTCACGGGTTATCTTCGGCTGAGGTCGCTGAGTGAAAGGGCAGGAGATGAGCACGATCCGCGAGGCCGGCGCAGGCGCGTCCAAGGTTATGCCGCTGCCGGCGCGCGCCGCGGCCAACACGCCTGCGCCGCTGGAACATGGCATTGCCCGCAATCCCGGCATGAAGCTCGATCTCGGTTTTCTCGAATCGGTCCGTAGCGTCAACCGCTCGGCGCTGGAGCGCCGCGTCGCCACGCTCACCAAGCGGCGCTCGATCAAGGCCGACAACCAGGCGGCCTGGCTGCTGCGCGCCATTGCCTGCATGGATCTCACTACGCTCAACTCCAATGATACGGACGAGCGCGTGCGCCGGCTCTGCGCCAAGGCGATCAATCCGTTGCGCCGCGATATCGTCGAGGGTCTCGGCATCGCCGGCGAAACCATCCGCCCGGCGGCGGTCTGCGTTTATCATCCTTTCGTCGCCACGGCGGTCGACGCCGTGCGCGGCACCGGTATCCATGTCGCCGCCGTCTCCACGGCCTTCCCGCACGGGCTTGCGCCGCTCTCGACCCGCCTGCAGGAGATCGAGGCTTCGGTAAAGAATGGCGCCGACGAGATCGACGTCGTCATTCCGCGCGGCCTGGTCTACGGGGCCAAGTGGCGCGAGCTGTTCAACGAGATCGTCGCCATGCGCGCCGCCTGCGGCGAGGCCCATCTCAAGGTCATCCTCGGCACCGGCGACCTCGCCACGCTGCGCAACGTCATGCTCGCCTCGATGGTGGCGATGATGGCGGGCGCGGATTTCATCAAGACCTCGACCGGCAAGGAAAGCGTCAACGCCACGCTTCCCGTCGGCCTCGCCATGGTGCGCGCCATCCGCGCCTATTTCGAGGAGACCGGCTACCTCATCGGCTTCAAGCCGGCCGGCGGCATTTCGACAGCGAAAGTCTCGCTCGACTGGCTGGTGCTGATGAAGGAAGAGCTGGGACGGCCCTGGCTCGAGCCGGACCTGTTCCGCTTCGGCGCCTCCAGCCTGCTCACCGACATCGAACGCCAGCTCGAGCATCATCTGACCGGCCATTATTCGGCCAACCACCGCCACGCGATGGCGTAGCGCCACCCTCCCCCTTGTGGGGAGGGTCGCCGCGAAGCGGCGGGGGGGGGGTCGAAAGAACAAATCAACCTGTCAAAATGCACGAAACCATCAGCCATTTACCCCCACCCCGATCGGCTTCGCCGATCGACCCTCCCCACAAGGGGAAGGGTAAAGGAGGCGCCATATGAACATCCTCGAACGCTATCACGCCATGGAATACGGCCCGGCGCCGGAAGCCCGCAACGAAGCCGATGCTTGGCTCGCCGGGCGCGATTTCGCAAAAGCGCTGTTCATCGACGGCGCCTGGAAAGCAGCGGTCAGCGGCAAGACTTTTGAGACCAGCGAGCCTTCCTCCGGCAAGCTTCTGGCCAAGGTCTCGGACGCGGGCGCCGCCGACATCGACGCCGCGGTCACGGCCGCCGCAAAGGCGCTGCCGAAATGGAGCGCCAGCTCGGGCTATGCACGTGCAAAAGTGCTCTACGCCATCGGCCGCGCCATGCAGCGCCACCAGCGCCTGTTCGCGGTGCTGGAATCGATCGACAATGGCAAGCCGATCCGCGAGAGCCGCGACATCGACGTGCCGCTGGCCATCCGCCATTTCATCCACCATGCCGGCTGGGCGCAGGCGCTCGAGAAGGATTTCCCCGACCACAAGCCGGTCGGTGTCGTCGGCCAGGTGATTCCGTGGAATTTCCCGCTGCTGATGCTGGCCTGGAAGATCGCGCCGGCGCTTGCTGCCGGCTGCACGCTGGTGCTGAAGCCGGCCGAATTCACGCCGCTCACTGCTATCCTCTTTGCCGAGATCTGCGAGCGGGCAGGCGTGCCAAAGGGCGTCGTCAACATCGTCCAGGGCGGACCGGAAGCGGGCGCTGCCATCGTCAACCACCCCGGCGTCCAGAAGATCGCCTTCACCGGTTCCTCAGAGGTCGGCAAGATCATCAGGAAGGCGACGGCGGGATCCGGGAAAAAACTGTCGCTGGAGCTCGGCGGCAAGTCGGCCTTCATCGTCTTCGAGGATGCCGATCTCGACAGCGCCGTCGAAGGTCTGGTCGACGGCATCTGGTTCAACCAGGGCCAGGTCTGCTGCGCCGGCTCGCGCCTCCTGGTCCAGGAGGGCATCGCCGAGGCGTTGATCGCCAAGGTCAAGGTCAGGATGAGCCGGCTGCGTGTCGGCAGCCCGCTCGACAAGAACACCGACATCGGCCCGCTCGTCGACCGCACCCAGCTCGATCGCGTCAAAGGCTTGATCGCGGAGGGCGCGAAGCAGGGCGCCATCTGCTGGCAGCCGGACGCTGCCTTGCCGGCAACGGGCTACTATCATTTGCCGACGCTCGCGACGTCTGTTGCGCCGGCTAACATTCTGGCGCAGGAGGAGGTCTTCGGTCCGGTGCTGGCGACGATGAGCTTCCGCAATACCGAGGAAGCGATCGAGCTTGCCAACAACACGCGCTACGGCCTTGCGGCCTCGGTGTGGAGCGAGAACGTCAACCTTGCGCTGCATGTCGCGCCGCAGTTGAAGGCCGGCGTGGTCTGGGTCAACGGCACCAACATGTTCGACGCCGCCTGCGGCTTCGGCGGCTACCGCGAAAGCGGCTTTGGCCGCGAGGGCGGCCGCGAAGGCATGTTCGAATATCTTGCCGCCAAACTGCCGGTTGGCCCGGTCCTCAAGCCGGCTGCAGCAGGCTCGGCCCAGCCGGCCGAACAGGCCGATGACTCAGTCATCGACCGCACGGCTAAGCTGTTCATCGGCGGCAAGCAGGTGCGGCCGGACGGCAATTACTCGCTGGCCGTCGCCACTGCAAAGGGCAAGCTTGCCGGCGAAGTCGGTCTCGGCAACCGCAAGGACATCCGCGATGCGGTTTCTGCTGCCCGCGCGTGCAAGGCCTGGCCGGATGCCACGACCTATAACCGCAGCCAGGTGCTCTATTATCTCGCCGAAAATCTGTCCGGCCGCGCCGACGAGTTTGCGGCGCGCCTCGTCCAGCTCACCGGCGTCGCCGCGAAGGCCGCGCGGGAGGAGGTTGACCTCTCCATCGAACGGCTGTTCCTCTATGCCGGTCTCGCCGACAAATTCGAAGGCAGCGTCCACCAGCCGCCGGCCCGTGTCGTCACGCTGGCGCTACACGAGCCGGTGGGCGTCGTCGGCATCGTCGCGCCGGACAACCAGCCTTTGCTCAACTTCGTGTCGCTGGTCGCGCCGGCGCTTGCCATGGGCAACAGCGTGGTCGCCGTTCCGTCCGAGCGCCACCCACTTTTGGCCACCGACCTTTACCAGGTGATCGAATATTCCGATGTTCCCGCCGGCGCCATCAACATCGTCACCGGGCGCAGCGCCGAGCTTTGCGGCGTGCTGGCCAAGCACGACGATGTCGACGGTCTCTGGGTGTTCGCCGATGCCGACACGTGCTCCAAGGCCGAGGCCGACTCCATCGGCAACCTCAAGCGCGTCTGGACCGGCAATGGCCGTAGCCTCGACTGGACCTCGAGCGAGGCCGCCGGGGAGGCGTTCCTGCGCCGCGCCATCGAGATAAAGAATGTCTGGGTGCCTTACGGCGACTGATGCCGAGCCTGCTATCGCGAAGATGATCCCGTTCGGGCTTGACGCTTCTGCCTGTGTTCTTTAACGAGAAAAAACATCTTTATCTGTGAAATCCAGACGTAGGCCGCACGATGCCGGCTGTCTGGCACACGACGCGCTGTAGCGGGCCATCGATAAAGGCAGACGCACCAGGCAGGCGAGGAGAGAGGCATGGCGGATCTGGCAGGCAAGGTGGTTGTCATCACCGCGGCGGCGCAAGGCATCGGCCGGGCGAGCGCGCTGGCCTTCGCCAAGGCGGGCGCTACCGTTCACGCCACCGACATCAACGAGCAGCTTCTTGCCGATCTCGCCAAGACTTCCGGGATAAAGACCCGCAACCTCGACGTGCTCAATGACGCGGCAGTCAGCGCTGCCTTCGCCGAGATCGGCCGTGTCGATGTGCTGTTCAATTGCGCCGGCTTCGTCCATTCGGGCTCGATCCTTGAAATGAAGGATGAAGACCTCGATTTCGCTCTGAACCTCAACGTCCGTTCGATGATCCGCACCATCCGCGCCGTGCTGCCCGGCATGCTGGAGCGCGGCGACGGCTCGATCATCAACATGGCCTCGCTGGCAAGCTCGCAGAAGGGCGTGCCGAACCGCTTTGCCTATGGCCTGACCAAGGCGGCGGTCGTCGGCCTCACCAAGGCGGTCGCCGCCGACTATGTCGCCAAAGGCATCCGCTGCAACGCCATCTGCCCGGGCACGGTCGAAAGCCCGTCGCTGCAGGATCGCATGCATGCCCAGGGCGACTATGAGGCAGCCCGCGCGGCTTTTATAGCTCGCCAGCCGATGGGCAGGCTCGGCACGCCGGAGGAGATCGCCGATCTCGCCGTTTATCTGGCCGGCGCCACCTACACGTCGGGGCAGGCCTATAATATCGACGGCGGCTGGTCGATCTGACAGCTGCCTTGGGAAAAGACGGTGGACGGCAGGCGTTTATAGGCACAGGGGTTAGCAGAGTCTGAAAATCCAGCCGCTCGCCCGACTTGAGTGAGATGCGCGCTTGCTGACGATCAGGTCGATGACTACGGTCCGACCGGCCCAGCCAAAGAGTTCGAGAAAACGGCCGTAGGCCGCAAGCAGGAGAGAAAAGATGAAGTTGTTGCGCTACGGTGAGACAGGCAGCGAAAAGCCCGGCCTGCTCGATGCGGACGGGACGATCCGCGACCTTTCGGCTCATGTCGCCGATATCGCCGGCACGACACTTCATCCGGCCTCGCTGGAGATGCTTTCGAAACTCGATCCGAAATCGCTGCCGGCGGTTTCCGGTAAGCCGCGCCTGGGCGCCTGCGTTGCCGGCACCGGCAAGTTCATCTGCATCGGCCTCAACTATTCCGACCATGCCGCCGAAACCGGCGCCACCGTGCCGCCCGAGCCGATCATCTTCATGAAGGCAAGCTCGGCCATCGTCGGGCCGGATGACGACGTGCTGATCCCGCGCGGCTCGCTCAAGACCGACTGGGAAGTCGAGCTCGGCGTCGTCATCGGCAAGACGGCGAAGTACGTCTCAGAGGACGACGCGCTGGATTATGTTGCCGGCTATTGCGTCGCGCACGACGTTTCCGAGCGCGCCTTCCAGGCCGAGCGTCAGGGCCAGTGGACCAAGGGCAAATCCTGCGACACCTTCGGCCCGACCGGCCCGTGGCTGGTGACCAAGGACGAGGTCGCCGACCCGCAGAACCTCAAGATGTGGCTGACCGTCAACGGCAAGACGATGCAGAACGGCTCGACCAGGACCATGGTCTACGGCGTGAAGTATCTTGTCTCCTACCTCAGCCAGTTCATGTCGCTGCATCCCGGCGACATCATCTCCACCGGCACCCCGCCCGGCGTCGGCCTCGGCATGAAGCCGCCGGTGTTCCTGAAGGCCGGCGACGTCGTCGAGCTCGGCATCGAGGGGCTCGGCCAGCAGAAGCAGACCTTCAAGGCGGACGAGTAGCGCAGCCCTTGCCTTCTCCCCTTGTGGGAGAAGGTGGATCGGCGCGCAGCGCCGAGACGGATGAGCGACTATCTGAGGTGTCAAGTTGCATTTGCGAACTCGATGCGCGCGTCGCGTGCTTTTGCATTGAGGATGACGAGCAGCTTGCGGGCGAGCGCGATGCGTATGACCATTTTCTCTTTGCCGGCGGCCTGCAACCGCTGATGGAATGCGGCCATGTGCGGATCGTATTTGGCAACGATGCGGGCAATGAGGAAGAGCAGCGAGCGCGGCCCCGCGCGACCGCCACGCACCGGCCGGCGACCGCTGCG
>NZ_ATYO01000063.1 GCF_000427725.1 Mesorhizobium sp. WSM3224
AGGTTCTGAGGGCGCTCCAGAGCGCGCCGTCAGTCCCGCCAAGGCAGGTCCCGGGCCAGGAGACGCAAAGCTACATCCCGCCACGTCCAGTGTGGCGCCGTGCTCAATCAGCGCAAGACCAAGCCGCTGCGCGGCGGCTGGACAGCCGGCCTTGCGCCGATCTGCGCGCGACGCTTTCGAGCGCCCTATGGTCGGGACGAACAGCTGCCCCACGATCAAACCAACAGCTAGCAGATCAACCTCTTGACCCAATGGCCCTCATGTGAGGGGAGAAGGGAAGGCCGCGCGAGGCCGTCGCTACCTGCTGATAGCGTTATCTGGCGCCGTCGCTCCTCTAAACTTCCGCCAAATTGCGCGCAGCGCGAAAACATCGACAAGAAATTTCGCCGCCATATCTGCATCTTGGCGCATGCGTGCCGCATCGGCCGCGCCAAGCCGAGGACCGGGGAGGAGGGCCGTGCCCAGACCCGGCGAATTGGCACTGGTCTGGCGGCGCGGATGTGCAAGTATCGCACCGGCAACATTGGAGGACGTTAGGTCATGGCCGATGCTGGAATGTTGCGCTTTCATGTGCCCGAGCCGGAGGTTCGGCCCGGCGGCACGCCCGACTTCTCGAATGTGACCATCCCAAAGGCCGGCTCGGTGCCGCGCCCCGAGATCGACGTCGATCCGCGCGGCATCCGCGACATGGCCTTCTCGATCATCCGCGTGCTGAACCGCGCCGGCGAAGCCGTCGGGCCGTGGGCCGGGCTGCTCACCGACGAGGAACTGCTCGAAGGCCTGCGCCATATGATGCGGCTCAGGACTTTCGACGCGCGCATGCAAATGGCGCAGCGCCAGGGCAAGACCTCCTTCTACATGCAGCATCTCGGCGAGGAAGCGGTGAGCTGCGCTTTCCGCAAAGCGCTCAAGCCCGGCGACATGAATTTCCCGACCTATCGGCAAGCCGGCCTTTTGATCGCCGACGGCTATCCGATGGTCACGATGATGAACCAGATCTATTCCAACGAGGCCGATCCGCTGAAGGGCCGGCAACTGCCGATCATGTACTCCTCGAAGGAGCACGGCTTCTTCTCGATCTCGGGCAATCTGGCGACGCAATACATCCAGGCGGTCGGCTGGGCGATGGCGTCGGCGATCTCGAACGACTCCAAGATCGCAGCCGCCTGGATCGGCGATGGTTCGACGGCGGAGTCGGATTTCCATTCCGCCCTGGTCTTCGCCTCGACCTACAAGGCGCCGGTCATCCTCAATGTCGTCAACAACCAGTGGGCGATCTCGACCTTCCAGGGCATCGCGCGCGGCGGCTCCGGCACTTTTGCCGCTCGCGGCCTTGGCTTCGGCATCCCGGCGCTGCGCGTCGACGGCAATGACTACCTCGCGGTCCATGCCGTGGCGAAATGGGCGGCGGAGCGGGCGCGCGCCAATCTCGGGCCGACATTGGTCGAATATGTCACCTATCGCGCCGGCGCGCATTCGAGCTCCGACGATCCCTCGGCCTATCGGCCGAAGGCCGAATCCGACGCCTGGCCGCTCGGCGACCCGGTCATCCGGCTGAAGAACCACCTCATCCACCGGGGTGTCTGGTCCGAGGACAGGCACACCCAGGCGGAAGCCGAGATCCTCGAAACGGTGATCGCGGCGCAGAAGGAGGCCGAGGGGCACGGCACGCTGCATGCCGGCGGCAAGCCGTCGACCCGCGACATGTTCGAAGGGCTCTATGCCGAGATGCCGCCGCATCTCAGGCGGCAGCGCCAGCAGGCGGGGGTCTGACCATGCCCAGAAAGACCATGATCGAGGCGATCCGCGACGCCATGGATGTCGCCATGGGGCGTGACGAACGTGTCGTTGTCTATGGCGAGGATGTCGGCTTCTTCGGAGGTGTTTTCCGCGCCACGCAAGGGTTACAGGCCAAATATGGCCGCAGCCGCTGCTTCGACGCGCCGATCAACGAATCCGGCATCGTCGGCTCGGCGATCGGCATGGCCGCCTATGGTTTGAAACCTTGCGTCGAAATCCAGTTTGCCGACTATATGTATCCGGCCTACGACCAGCTGACGCAGGAAGCGGCGCGGCTGCGCTACCGCTCGAACGGCGATTTCACCTGTCCGATCGTGGTGCGCATGCCGACCGGCGGCGGCATCTTCGGCGGCCAGACGCACAGCCAGAGCCCGGAAGCGCTGTTCACCCATGTCTCCGGCCTCAAGACCGTGGTGCCGTCCAATCCACACGACGCCAAGGGTTTGCTGATCGCGGCGATCGAGGATCCGGACCCGGTCATCTTCCTCGAGCCGAAGCGGCTCTACAACGGCCCGTTCGACGGCCATCACGACCGGCCGGTGACGCCCTGGTCGAAGCATGAGCTCGGCGAAGTCGCCGATGGCCATTACACGATCCCGCTCGGCAAGGCGGCGATCCGAAGGCCGGGTTCGGCGGTCACCGTGCTTGCCTACGGCACGATGGTCTATGTCGCGCAGGCCGCGGCCGAGGAGACCGGCATCGACGCCGAGGTGATCGACCTGAGGACGCTGCTGCCGCTCGACCTCGACGCCATCGTCGCCTCGGTGAAGAAGACAGGGCGCTGCGTCGTCGTGCATGAGGCGACGCTGACCTCCGGCTTCGGCGCCGAGTTGGTCTCGCTGGTGCAGGAAAACTGCTTCTACCATCTGGAGGCGCCGGTGGCGCGGGTCGCCGGATGGGACACGCCCTATCCGCACGCGCAGGAATGGGACTATTTCCCCGGTCCGGCGCGGGTCGGGCGCGCCTTGATTGAAACGTTGGAGGCCTGAGATGGGCGAGCACGTCATCAAGCTTCCCGATGTCGGCGAAGGCGTTGCCGAGGCCGAGCTCGTCGAATGGCATGTCAAGGTCGGCGACCTGGTGCGCGAGGACACGGTTCTCGCCGCGGTCATGACCGACAAGGCCACCGTCGAGATCCCATCGCCGGTCGACGGCGAGATTCTTTGGCTCGGCGCCGAGATCGGCGACACGGTGGCGATCGGCTCGCCGATCGTGCGGCTGAAAGTAGCCGGCGAAGGCAATGTCTTGGGGGGTGCGAAATCGCCGGAAGGCATGGCGGCACCGACCCCTAACCCCTCCCCACAAGGGGGAGGGGGAGGCGCTTTGGCCTCCAAGGTCGAAGCGAAGCGTGCCTCACCGTCATCAGCGGGTCCCCAAAGAACTGAAGGCGTGCGAGCGGCTGCAACGCCCTCCCCCTTGCGCGGCGGGACCAGGGGCCGGGCGCCGACATCCGGAGGTGCCGCGCCCAGCGGCGCGCCGCGGCCTGAGGGCGAGAGACCGGTGGCCTCGCCTGCGGTCCGGCTCCGCGCGAAGGAGGCCGGCATCGATCTGCGCCAGGTACCGGGCAGCGGTCCGGCCGGGCGCATCGGCCATGAGGATATCGACGCCTTCGTCGCGCGCGGCCCGCATCTGGCTCGCGCCACCGGTCTTGCCCGGAAGGACGGCGTCGAGGATATCAAGGTCGTCGGCCTGCGGCGCAAGATCGCGGAAAAGATGTCGCTCGCCAAATCGCGCATCCCGCACATCACCTATGTCGAGGAGATCGACGTCACGGCGCTGGAGGAATTGCGCGCAACGTTGAACAAGGACAAGCGCGCCGCCCAGGGAGTGGAGAGGCCGAAGCTGACGCTGCTGCCCTTCCTGATGCGGGCGATGGTCAAGGCGATCGCCGAGCAGCCGAGCCTCAACGCCTTGTTCGACGACGATGCCGGCATCATCCACCAGCATGCCGGCATCCATATCGGCATCGCCGCGCAGACGCCGAACGGGCTGGTGGTGCCGGTGGTCAAGCATGCCGAGGCGCGCGACCTGTGGGATAGTGCCGCCGAGGTCAACCGGCTGGCCGACGCGGCAAAGACCGGCACGGCGAGCCGTGACGAGCTTTCCGGCTCGACCATCACCATCACCTCGCTCGGCGCCATGGGCGGCGTGGCGACGACGCCCGTCATCAACTATCCGGAAGTGGCGATCGTCGGCGTCAACAAGATGATGGTGCGGCCGGTCTGGGACGGCACCCAGTTCATCCCGCGCAAGATGATGAACCTGTCGTCCAGCTTCGACCACCGCGTCATCGACGGCTGGGATGCCGCGGTGTTCGTGCAGCGGATCAAGGCGCTGCTGGAGACGCCAGCGCTGATTTTCGTGGATTGAGCGGGATGGGGTCGGTCTCGAACATCGCGGCGCCAGGATGCGGGCTCCCCCTTCTCCGCTTGTGGGAGAAGGTGTCGCCGAAGGCGACGGATGAGCGACTATCTGAGGTGTCAAGTTGCATTTGCGAACTCGATGCGCGCGTCGCGTGCTTTTGCATTGAGGATGACGAGCAGCTTGCGNGCGAGCGCGATGCGTATGACCATTTTCTCTTTGCCGGCGGCCTGCAACCGCTGATGGAATGCGGCCATGTGCGGATCGTATTTGGCAACGATGCGGGCAATGAGGAAGAGCAGCGAGCGCGGCCCCGCGCGACCGCCACGCACCGGCCGGCGACCGCTGCGCTTGCCGCTGTCGTTGGCGATCGGCGCCAGGCCGGCCAGCTTGACGATGGCCTTGTTGGAGATAATGCCGATCTCTGGC
>NZ_ATYO01000064.1 GCF_000427725.1 Mesorhizobium sp. WSM3224
CTCAACATCAATCGAATCAAAGGCTAGGTCTCCATTTCCAGCCTTGAATCAATTTTCTGCCGCTTTGGGAATCCTGACTGTAAACAGGCCTTAGTCAGGCGCGCGGCTTGACGTTGATCGTCTCCGGCACGGACGTCAGCGGCCGGCGCTCGGTGAACCAGGAAACCAGATTGTCGACGCAAAGGTCGGCCATGGCACGGCGCGTATGCTCGGAAGCCGAGCCGACATGCGGCAGAAGCGAGGTGTTGGGAGCGTCAAGCAGGGCCTGCGGCACATTCGGTTCGTCGGCAAACACATCGAGCCCGGCGGCTGCGATGGTGCCGTCCTTAAGGGCGGCGGCAAGGGCTGCCTCGTCCACCGTCGAGCCGCGGCCGATGTTGACGAAGACGCCGTTCGAACCCAGCGCCGACAGGATCCCGGCGTTGATCGCCTTCTCCGTGGCGGTGCCGCCCGGGGCGATGCAGATCAGCGTGTCGACGGCTTCGGCGAGGCCTTTCAAAGTGGCATGGTATTCGTAGGGCAGGCCTTCGACCTTGCGGCGGTTGTGATACGCGATCGGCAGGCCGAAGGCTTCAATGCGATGGGCTACGGCGAGGCCGATGCGACCCATGCCGAAAATGCCCACGCGGCGGCCACGCAAGGTAAGCCGGCTCAGGCGATAATTGCCATTCTTCACCCAGTCGCCGTCGCGCAGCCATTTCTCGGCGGCATACATTTCGCGCACGGTGTTGATCAGCAGGCCGATCGTGGTGTCGGCGACCTCCTCGGTCAGCACATCGGGCGTGTTGGTGACCATGACGCCGCGCGTCGCCGCATGGCGGGCGTCGACCGAATCATAGCCGACGCCGAAATTGGCGATGATCTCGAGATTGGGCAACGCGTCGATCACGGCGGCGTCGATGCCGCCGAAACAGGCAATCCCGCGTACGGTCTTGCGCATCTCGTCCGTCAGCAGCGACGGATCTGCGCGTTCGACCCGAACACGCTTGAACGCCTTGTCGATGCGGCCGATCGCATGGTCGTTGAAATTGCCCGGCACCAGGATGGCGACCGGTAAATCTCCTTCGGCCTTAGTCATGCACGCTCCACCGGCTTGCCGGTCGACTGCCGCACATGCAGCTCCGGCTTGATCAGTTCCTGCGAGGGCCGCACAGCCTGCCCGTTCAATTTGTCGAGCAGGGCACTGGCGGCGCGGCGGCCGACCTCGCGCTGGCCGTTCCAGACCGTGGTCAGGGCCGGTGTCGCGATTGCCGCCTCCTCGAGATCGTCATAGCCGGTCACGGAAATATCGACGCCCGGCACGAGGCCGGCGCGCGCGATGCCGTTCATCAGCCCGATCGCGACCAGATCATTCCAGCAGCAGGCGGCAGTAGGCTTGTCTTTCAGCGCCAAAAACTGTCCTGCGGCCTCGAAACCCGCCTGCTTGGTGCGCGGCCCGGGAATGCGCCAGGACGGCTTCACCTCCAGGCCGGCCGCCTCCATCGCGTTGAGATAGCCCTGGTAGCGGTCGCGGCCGGTCGAGGTCTGATCGGTGCCGCCGACCATGGCGATGCGCTTGTGGCCGAGCGAGATCAGATGGTTGGTGGCAAGTGCCGTGCCATAGGCATCGTCGCCGCGGAACACCGGCACGTCGGCGCCAGCGACGGTGCGTGCGATCAGCACCGCCGGCAGGCCGTTTTCCTCGGCCATGATGATGTCCTCGGCCGGCGTGCCGATGGCCGGCGACATGATGACGCCGTCGGCGCCGAGCTGCAGCAGCGTGTCGATGAAGGTGCGCTGCTTTTCGAGCTGGTCGTAGTGGTTGGAGAGGATGAAGGTCTGGCGGCTGCGGTCGAGCTCGCTTTCGATCGAGCGCAGGATCTCGGCGAAAAACGGGTTCATGATGTCGTGCACGACGACCCCGACGATGCCGGAGCGCGAGGTGCGCAGCGAGGCCGCGCGGCGGTTGTAGATATAGCCGATGGCGCGGGCGTGTTCCTTAATGCGCTCGCGCGTGGCGCCGGCCACCAGCGGGCTGTCGCGCAGCGCCAGCGATACCGTTGCCGTGGAGACGCCGAGCGCATCCGCGATCGTCGAAAGCTTGATCTTCTGTGCCAGCGCCCCTCGCTCCCTAGAGCATGATGCCGAAAAGTATTAAGCGGTTTTCGGACAATATCATGCCCTATCTCTTTGATTTTAGAGCCGGATTGAGATTTCAGATCAGACCTGAAATCATCCGGCTCCAGGGTCCTCGGAACCACGTCTTTAAATTTTTTAAACGCGGCCTTATGCCACCGGATTTGGAGCAAATCAAAGTTTTTTCGCCAGCGACTCGGTCTCGGTGTCGAGCGAGGCGGAGTTGCGCAGCCGAAGCCGATGCTCGCGGTGGATGATATAGAGCCCGCTGGCAACGATGATGGCGGCGCCAAGCAGCGTCCAGCGGTCCGGGAACTGATGGAAGATCAGCCAGCCCGAAATGATCATCCAGACCATCTGCGAATAGGGATAAGGCGCGAGCTGCGTCGTGGTGGCCAGACGATAGGCCCGGACCAGCAAATAGTGGCCGCCGGCGCCGAAGACGCCCAGCATCAGGACCACGAACCATTGAAAGCCGCCATGCGGCAGAGCGTGTGAAAATACCAGCATCGGGGCAAGCAGCACGGACGGCGCCAGGGCGGAAAACAGGATCAGGCTTTCCGATGTCTCCGAGGCCGACATGCGCCGCGTCATGATGACGTAGAAGCTGTTCGACAGCATCGAGCCGAGCGCGAAGAGATGGCCGATGCCGAAAACGCCCACGCCGGGCCGGGTGATGACAAGAACGCCGACAAAGCCCGTCAGAATGGCCAGCCAGCGCCGCCAGCCGGCCCATTCGCCGAGCAGCGGTCCGGCGAGCGCGGTGATGACCATCGGGCCGAAGAAATAGATCGAGGTGGTTTCGGCGAGCTGCAGCGTGCGCAGAGCCAGGATGTTGAACATGGTCGAGCCCAAAAGCAGGCAGCCACGCAATATATGCGCCGGGAGGTTGTTGGCGCGAAAGCGTGACGGCTCGCGCCAGCCGCGCAGGAAGACGCCGACAAGCAGCACGTGGACGGTGAAGCGGGTCCAGGCGACGATCAGCGCCGAGACGCCGGCCAGCACCAGATACTTGCTGGAGGTGTCGAGAAAGGTGAAGCAGACATAGACGCAAAGCATCAAAAGCATCGCCGCGGGCGGCGTTGCGCTGTCGTCTTGATTTTTGGGAACGCTCAAGGTCGGACCGAAGGAAGATAGACGTCTACCTTCTGCGGCAATCGCCGCGGGCCGGCAAGCCAAAAGCGACTGGCCCAACAAGCGCTTTGGACAGGCTTAGAGTGCGCACTGTGGGCGATTGGCCTGAACGCCCCTCCCTCTCGCTTCGTCATTCTATGGCGGAGCAAGGAGCGAAGCGACGCGACGCAGACCATAGAATCCATTCCGTGAAGTTGAGGCGTTGCCACGGTGCAGAATCTGCCCCGCAGCACCTACGATTAAAGTCACGGAATGGCAACTGTGTTCATGCGAATGCGATTTTATCCCGGATGACAGCGTTGAGGACGACGAGGAGCTTCCTTGCGACGGCGATGATAGCGAGTTTC
>NZ_ATYO01000065.1 GCF_000427725.1 Mesorhizobium sp. WSM3224
GTAAGCGCTGCACCACGGCACCTTGCAATGGGCTGATGAACATGGAGCTTTCGCGCCATGACATTGGAACATGCAGGGGGCGATGTGGTCGCCGAGTTAAGCGGTGCGGCGGCGGCCGAAGATCGTGCAACGATGCCCGGCCGCGCGCGGCAACGGAGGCTGTGGAGTTGCGCCGAGAAGCGCGCGTTGGTCGACCTGGCGAGCGCGGCGGGGTCGTCGGTGACCGAGGTCGCGCAAGCGTTCGGCGTAGCCCCGTCACAGCTCTATGCGTGGCGCAAGCAGATGGTCGACGGCGAGCTCGATGCCGATCAGGCGATGGCGACCTTCGCGCGGATCGAGGTGAACGATCTGCCGGAGGTCGAACGCGCCGTCGCCGATTGCCCGGGCCCGGCCGGCAGGATCGTCGTGGCCTTTGCGAACGGCGCGCGATTGCGGATCGATGGGACCGTCGATCCGACAGCGCTGCGCATCGTCCTGGCGGAGTTGAGCAGGTGATCACGGTGGTACCGACGGACCGGATTTACCTTTGCTGCGGCGCGACCGACATGCGCCGCGGGATCAATAGCCTTGCGCGGATGGTGCAGCAGGTGCTCGCGCTCAATCCGCACACTGGCGCGATCTTCTGCTTCCGTGGGCGCAAGGGTCATATCATCAAGATTTTGGCTCATGACGACCAGGGGTTCTGCTTGTTCACAAAGCGGCTTACCGACCGCTGTTTTGCCTGGCCGACCACGAAGGATCAGGTCGCCGTGTCGCTCACCAAGGCGGAGCTTTCGCTGCTTCTGGAAGGGATCGACTGGCGCCGGCCGAGCAAGACTTATCGGCCGCGTCTGGCTGGCTGATTTTGCTCGTTTCTTATTGATTTTATGTCGATTCTGCTTCCGTGAAGGAGCTCTTTCGGGTATGTAGTTTGGGTGTCGGAACAAGCTCCCTCAACCGCTGATTTCCTCGCCCGGATCGCGCTCCTGGAAGCGGCCGTTTCTGCCCGTGACATCACCATCGCCGAGCGCGATGAGCAACTGCGCAGAGAGCGCGCCGAGGCCGCACTTCGTATCCAGCGCCTGCAGCTGCGGATCGATCGCTTCAACCGCAAGGTCTTCGGCCGCTCGTCCGAGAAGCTGGGCCAGATGCTGCTCGAACTCGAAGATCTCGAAACCGATGTCGCCGCCAGCGTGCCCGATATCGAGTTGCCCATCGTCGCTGAGACCGACAAGGTCCGGGTGTTGCCGGTGCGCAAGCTCAACCCGAACCTGCCGCGCAAGCGGATCATTCGCGAGCCGTCCTGCGCATGCTGCCCTGGCTGCGGCGGCGCTCTGCGCGCCATGGGCGAAGATCACGAGGAGATGCTCGACCTGGTCGCCCAGGCCTGGCAGGTGATCGAGACCGTTCGCCCCAAGTACAGCTGCCGGACCTGCGATAAAATCATCCAGGCGCCCGTACCCGCCAAAGCCATTGCACGCGGCAAGCTCAGCTACGCCGCGCTCGCCCATATCATGATGGCGAAGTGGGGTTATCATCTGCCGTTCTACCGTCAGAGCCAGATGATGGCCGCCAAGGGCGTCGATATCGAGCGATCCACGCTGGCGCGCAGCGCCGGCTACGCCGCCCCCTTGCTCGATCCGATCTACAACCGCATCCGTGAGATCGGCCGTACCCGCACCAAGATACACACCGACGACACGCGGCTTCCGATCCTGGCGCCCGGCACCGGCACGACGCACAAGGGCGCGCTCTGGGTTTACGTCGCCGACGACCGCAATTCAGGTTCTCAGGAGCCGCCGATCGCCTGGTATCGCGCCACCATGGGTCGCGCCGGCGAGAGCGTGATGACCGAACTCGCCGGATTTGCCGGCACGCTGCAGGCCGATGGGTTCGGTGGCTACAATCAGCTTTACAAGGGCGGCGCCATTCGGGAAGCCGCCTGTCTGGCCCATCTGCGCCGCAAGATATTCGACGTTCACGACAGCCAGCCGACTGCGCTCAGCACGACGGCGATGGCCGGTATCCAGGCGATCTACCGGATCGAGGAAGAGATACGGGGGCTTCCGCCGGCCGAACGATTGGCCGCACGACGAAGGCGGACCCGACCCCTGGTCCGGGCGCTGCGACGACAGCTCATGCGCCAGGCCAACGGTTTGTCGCGCCATGCCGATATCGCGAAGGCCTTCGCCTATGGCACCAAGCGATGGCGCGCGTTCAATCGCTTCCTCTACGACGGCCAGCTCGAGCCCGACAACCTGATTGCGGAGCGGGCGATTCGTGGATTTACGGTCGGCAGGCGCAATTGGCTTTTCTCGGGCAACTTCGCCGCGGCCGAGCGGTCCGCGGTCGTGCTCAGCATCATCGAGACCTGTAAGCTCTGCGGCGTCGATGCCGAAGCCTACATGGCCGATGTCATCGAGCGCATCCAGAACGACTGGCCAGCCTCGCGCTGGGACGAGCTGATGCCCTGGAACTGGGTGCGCCGCCAAGAGATGCCGCTCCCCTTGGCGGCATGAGCTCGATCGATGACATGGCGCTGTCGGACGAGGCGCTCGAGGCGTGGATGGCCGCCAAGACCAACCCCCGCCCGCTGGTGCGCACCATGTCGGCGCTGGATGGCTTCGTAACGGCATCGGTCACCGGGCCGCGGTTCGCGGATCCGCAAGACTGGATGTGCCCGCTCATGGGATTGCCGCGCGGCGTCCTGGCCAAAGGCTCTGCAACCGATCACGCCGTGTTCGCCAGCCTCGCCAGGATCCACAACCGGATCAACGAGACGCTGTTCGACAGGCCGCAGGATTATGCGCCCCGCTTCACCACCAACCCCAGTGGCGGCATCGACCCGCGGCCGTGGTGCCAAGGGTTCTACGCGGCCATCAATCTCAACATCAAACGCTGGAAACGGCTACTCGACCTCAAGAACCCCAACCACGGCCTGCTGCTGCCGATCCTGATCTACTGCGTCGACAAAAAAGGGCGGCCCGTCCTCGGCAAACCCAGGCCGGGACCCGAGACCGCGCACTTTATCGAGCACGAGGCGTACAAAGATATCGCCCTCGTCATTCCCGCCCTCCGCGAACTCCACTACGTCACCCGTTATGATAACCCGCAGTGATCGCCCCGGCGAGCCGACTAACGGCTGACC
>NZ_ATYO01000066.1 GCF_000427725.1 Mesorhizobium sp. WSM3224
TAACCCGCAGTGATCGCCCCGGCGAGCCGACTAACGGCTGACCGCCATACACGCATCAGACGACTTCGGGAAAGGTGCCTTGGTGCACCGCTTACCGAACTCTCTCAGCATGACACCGAGGATCGCAAGCAGCGGCTCGACCATCGCCATCACCTCGGCGTCGGCGCCCGTCAGCTCACGCACGCGGCCGGCAAAAGTGATGCGCGATGGCAAGCCCAGCTTGACGCCGGCCTCCCGCAGGATCGCCCGCACCACGTTCTCGATCGAACGCATCTCGTTCAGCACCGTGCGGCAGGCAACCAGCAGCGAGCGCCATAACCGGCACTGTCTGCTCTTGACATGCACCTGCCGATACCAGCCAGCGCATGATCTGCGCCAGTGCGGGCGTCATTGCGATCGGTCTTGTTGGGCATCGTCTTCATCGCTGCGTCGGCCTGCCGCGTCTCGATGCAGGTCGCCGGCAAGCCTTCGGCGTGCAGTCCATCGTGAAGCCAGGCCGTCAGCGAGCACGCTCCCAGGCCGATCCGCTCAAGCGGCAAGCCGGTCCCCTTCAGCGCGTCACACAACGCCTGCGGATCGCTCAACGCTCTCGCCTCCTTCACGATCCGGCCAATCTCGTCGACAATGCAAATAGAGGTCTCTTCCAAGTCCGGCAAAGTAGTTCATGGCTGCTCCTTCCAAATGTTTGTGGCGACTCACATCGACCACGTTTTCACATTTCGACAGGAGCAGCCGCCATCATCTGGGCTCGGTCGAGACCCCAATCACCCCATCTGTTTTGAAAATCGTCTGGCTATTGGTTCCGTCTGAGGCTTGGTTATGATTCATGTGTGTACGGCCCTTGAGCAAGAAGATCCTGATAACGGCAATACTGAAGCGGTCAGGTTCATTCATGTGTTCGGCCTGTTTTGTGGAGCCTCAGGCCGCTGGCCATGATGGTGTCGGTGGATCGGGCCCCCATCGAGATGCCGCGCCGCGATGCGCGTTGAATCACTTAGGTTCTCCCGATCCCCGGCTTGACCGGATCTGCATCACTGATGTCGTTCTCTCCTGCCCAAACTGGATGTCATTTCGCGCGACCGTCGTTACCCTCGAGCCATTGACGGCGTCGCGCGGTAGTTTTCCGCACGCGCCATCATCGTCCAGGCGATCCGCACTACACGCGCGGTCGACCAAACCGGGTCAAACTCTACCGCGAACTGATCGCAATCACCCGCGCGACGTTGGCCTATCTAAAGCAGGCGACCGAGCGATTGGCCGTGGCAAGCACTCCGCTCATCGCAGTGTGGCAGCTCCAGGTTCGTCACTATCGGCCGCTGATCGAACGCATCATCACACAGAGTGAGCGGCGGGTGTTGGTCGGCGAGTTGGTGCCGGCCAGCGACAAGCTGGTCAGCCTGTTCGAGCCCCATGCCGATATCATCGTCAAAGGCAGCTGCCGGCAGGCATTGGAATTGCGTCCCACCGGCCAGAGCCGGCCTCGTGGCGCGCGCGTGATCGCGACCACAACGCCTTTCTGCTCGATAGCCAACTCCTCGATCCTGTCCATGAGGCTCAGAGGCACTCAGGTTAAAGACAAGTGATTGTAAACAAAACAGAACACGTCCGTTTGTGGACGGAAACTAGACTAGCGACCAAACATTTCGAGCCAAGGACAATCTACGAAAGTGATCGAAGGATCGGACGCCAATAGCCCGTGGTGGTTCGTAACAGACGTAGACTCGGAATTTCACCATATCTCTTTGCAAACCCTCATGAAGTTCCCTGACACTATTTTCTTGACTGCTTCTTCGGGATAGCCATGATCGAACATCAGCTGCACCAAGTTGATTACGTCCTTAGGTCTCTGGAAACGATATCCTTTCCAGTTCGGATCTTTAGGAGCGGGAAACTCTCTCGTCGCCGCTTCGGCCCACTTGTTCAGCACATCTGTTTCGAACACGAAGTCAAAACCAAAGCCGACGTGGTCCGGCCCAACAAGCTGAACGACGTGATCGAGATGCTTGAAGATGGCTGACATCGCACCGTATTCGTCACCAATATAAGCGTTGTTTCCCGACAAGCCGATCACGCCACCGTTTTTAGCTAACGCTAAGATCTGGTCATCGCGAAGATTTCTATAGTGTTGGTGGAGAGCCATTATGCCAATATGCGAAAAGATTACGGGCTTCTCCGCCATGTTCATCACTTCGAGTGTTGTCCGATAGCCCGTATGGGCGAGATCAACGACCATCTTCAGTCGCTCGAGTTCGCGCACGACGTGCACACCGTAGGTAGTCAGTCCGCCGTCGGCTTGATCAGCGCACCCACCACCCACAAAATTCGAAGTATTAAATACGAGCTGCACGACACGTAGCCCCAACTCACGAAAGACCTCTAAAACACCGATGTTCTTTCCGAACCACGCCGTCCCGTGGGTCTGCATTCCGATAGCAAGTTTCCCTTCAATCTTAGCCCGTGTCACATCGTCTATTGTGAGGGCGTGAATCAAAAGGTGAGGCTGTGATTGGATCAGCTGCCTTTGTGACGCGATCACCTTCACAGCATCATCAAGGTTACCCCCGTCTCCAGCAAAGTCGATTGCTGTAAACGATACTCCCGCGTCAACATAATGCTGAAGGTACTTTGGAGGGCAACCATATTTTTCAGTTGGCCCGTCAATTGGGAACAGCATGTCCCAAATGATATTGTTATTCCAAAAGCTCTGCGTTGTGTCGGAGATCATATCTCACCAATCCTTAGGTATTTTTCCTACACGGTCCTACGCATCGGGGTAATGATGCAATCGCTTTTCAAGCATATGCATCAACAAACTTACCAATCCGCCTGTTGCGGGCACGTCCGCAGGATCATTTCCATCCCATCTGCGATCGTCTAGCAGCCGAGAGCCCACGGATTATAGATGCGCTACAACCTGTTCGACGCATTAGCACGGCAAGCTTCCCGCAACTTCAACAATCCAATGATCGTCTCATTGCGTTCTTCGATCATCTGAGGAATCGTCCTGCCGCCAAGCACTTCTTCAGCTTGACG
>NZ_ATYO01000067.1 GCF_000427725.1 Mesorhizobium sp. WSM3224
CGATCTCTTCCTGGAGCTTCTCACAGAGACGTTCCGGATCTTTGACAACGAGATCCGCTGAGCCGCGCGCGTCTTCGTTCGACAGCCCAATTCACTGGTTGGGTCCCATTGATGTGCAAGGACGCTCTCTTGGCCCCCACAGCCTCGGATTGCCGGAGAGCGCCGGCCAAGACCTCACGGCAGCGGCGATTGGGTTCGCTCACCTCGGCCTCCGCGTGGCGGGTTCACTTTTTCGTTCGTGTTTCGGACCCTCATATCCCCTGCTCGGACCTTGTCCGAATTTTTCATCCGACGCTCACCGCCACGGCTCTTTACCGCAGCAGCTCGGACTGGCTTGAAACCTCCTCCGGAAGGCCGATCGCGGAGTTCCCATCACTCACATAGCTTTCCGGTAAAGGATCAGTTCATACTAAACTCCTACCGTGCCTCTGCACACTTTCCTCGATGCACACGAGCTTGGTCGGATAGAGATCGAGCTAAGGCTTGTTGAGATTCAGCGTGAGTTTATGACGGCAGCAGCGAGATTGATGAAAGCCGCGAAGCTCTGGTCGGTTTTGTCAGCGCGCATGGCGATACGCTTGAATTCCTTGAGCTTGCAGAAGTAGTTCTCGATCAGATGGCGCCATTTGTAGAGTTCCTTGTCGAGCGGCAGGGGAAAAGTCCGACGTGAATGCTGTGAAATGACGATCTTGGCGCCGCGCTCATTCAGGTCGGCAATGATGGTGTTGCTGTCGAAAGCTTTGTCGGCGATCAAGCCACCAAAACAGACACCATCGATGAGCGGTGCGACACCCACCGTATCGAACCGCTGGCCGGGCAAAAGAACAAAGCGAACAAGATTGCCAAGTGCATCGGTGAGCGCCAGGATTTTGGTTGTCATGCCGCCCTTGGAGCGGCCTATGGCCTGGCTTTGAGCCCCCCTTTTGCGCCTTGTCCATGGCGATGGACCTTGACGATGGTGGCATCAACCATGGCGTATTCCATGTCGGGTTCATCCGAACAGGCCTCGAAAAGCCGAATGAAAACGTCCGCTTTGACCCAATCGCGGTATCGCTTGAAAACGGTGTTCCAACTCCCAAAGAAGGCTGGAAGGTCGCGCCACGAACTTCCTGTCCGCACGATCCAAAGCAACGCTTCGATGAACAGGCGATTGTCACCGCCACTTCGTCCGGGATCGGCTGGTTTACCCAGACAATGCGGTTCCATCTTCGCCCATTGGGCGTCCGTCAGTACGAATCGTTCCATCCAAAGCTTGAATCACAATCCAAGTTCAGGCGGAATCTGGAGGCTTCTGTGAGGTCCGCGGGCACGACGGAGCGGCCGGGTTGGCAGTCGGACCTCATTGCAAGCCGGATTGAACGGAGCCGCGGGCAGGACTGGCGCTATGGGGATTGTAGCCCGGAGCTGTGGCCGGGATAGTCTTCGCCAGGCGGATGAACAGCGTTCGCGGTTCGACCACAGCGATGGACAGCATGGCGGAAGGCAAAACCGTGATGGCGTAAACCGTCAGACAAGCAGCAGTGGCCTCTATCGCGGGGCTGGCTGCTTGCGGCTTTGTGCGATGGGCCAAGCGTTGGCGTTCCAGCGCCCATGGTGACGGATGCTGAGCATGGTGATGAGGAGGCGCCGGTGGCGATCATGAGGTGTCGCACCAGAACGGGCCGGGCGGTGCCTGTCCGCATCGCCAGACGACGAGCGTGATCATCCGTCCTCCACAGCATGGGCAGCGGTGCGTTGCCGCAGGAGCAGCGCTTTCGGCATCCGGTTCGCGATCATCCTGTTGTGGTTTGGTCAGCAGCCTGCGGCACTGGTCGAGCCTGGCGGCGCGATGGCCGTTGGCGAGGAAGCCGTAGTGGCGGATGCGATGGAAGCCGTCCGGCAGCGTGTGCAGCAGGAAGCGGCGGATGAACTCGTGCGCGTCGAGCGTCATCACCTTTGTCCTTCCGCCCTGACGATAATCCTTCCAGCGGAATCCGACACGATCGTTCTCCATGCTGATCAGCCGGGAATTGGCGATGGCGACGCGATGGGTGTAGCGACCGAGGTAGGCCAGCACTTGCCCTGGACCGCCGAACGGCGGTTTGGCGTAGACCACCCAGTCGAGGCGGCGCGCTCTGGCCAGCAGGTGGGTGAAGGCGGCTGGCTCGGTCAGGCCAGCAATATCGCCGAAGAATTTGAGGCTGTGGGCGTCGAAGGCGGCTCGTAGTTCCTCCAGAAAGCGGCGGCGAAACAGGCGTGACAGGACGCGCACCGGAAGGAAGAACCCTGGCCGACAGGAGACCCAGCGCGAGCCGTCGGGCGAGACGCCACCGCCCGGCACGATGCAATGGATGTGCGGATGGTAGGTGAGAGCCTGGCCCCAGCTATGCAGCACAGCGATGAGGCCGATCTCGGCACCCAGATGCCTGCGGTCGGCGGCGATCGTGCGCAGCGTCTCGGCCGCAGTCCTGAACAGGATGGCGTAA
Organism: Mesorhizobium sp. WSM3224; assembly: GCF_000427725.1. GTDB lineage: Bacteria > Pseudomonadota > Alphaproteobacteria > Rhizobiales > Rhizobiaceae > Mesorhizobium. The sequence continues at coordinate 2,466 of NZ_ATYO01000067.1, forward strand.
ACCGCCGCCTTGTTCTGGAAGGCGATCGCGGCGACCTCGGCCGGTAACGTGAACACGACGTGGAAGTAGGGAACCGGCAGGAGTTCGGCCTCGCGTGCGGCGAGCCAGTCGCGGCAGGCCTGTCCCTGGCATTTTGGGCAATGCCGGTTGCGACAGGAATTGTAGGCCACGCGGATCGCCCCGCAGGATCGGCAGCCCTCGACATGGCCGCCGAGTTCGGCCGTCCGGCAGAGCTCGATCGCGCTCATCGTGCGGCGCTCGACGCGCCCGAGATGACCGTCATGGGCCTGTCGATACGCCTCGCCGTGGCGGCGGAAGATATCCGCCACCTCCAGTCTCGCCGACATGGGCGGAACCGATCAGCCCGGCGGCACCACTTCGATGTTCAGCCTGTCGAGCGGGCTCGTCGTGCGCCGGATGAGGCCGTTCGAGACCTTGGTGTAACGTGCCGTCGAGGAAAGATTGTTGTGGCCAAGCAGCACCTGGATGATGCGGATATCGGTGCCGTTCTCGAGCAGATGCGTGGCGAAGGAGTGCCTGAG
>NZ_ATYO01000068.1 GCF_000427725.1 Mesorhizobium sp. WSM3224
TGGTGAAGCGCAGACGCTCCCGCGACGCACCAGGTCGAAGGCCGATCTTCTCCAGTACTGGCCAAGCTTGGTCTAGCAGGCGTTCGAGGAAACCGCGGGCATCGCTACCTGGATCTTGTGCTATCACATCATATCCGCTGGCCAGGAACTGGGCTACAAATCCACCACCAATGGTGCCCGCGCCGATACACGCGATCTGTTTAACCTCTTTGGGGTCTGGGCGGTTCATAGCGTTATGTATTTCCCTGAGTTGCGAGGATCTTGTTAGACTGGCAAGTCGCAAAGGACGACTTAGCTCGCTCTTTGGCTTTCCTGGAAAGAGATGCCACTTGGGACCGTGTCCGATAGCGGTGTTAAGGTCCAATTCATTGTCGATATACATCTATCTGGAATCACGATGTGGCAGCTAAGCCTGATCGCGTCGGCGGGCAGGATTTGGAGGTTAACGGCCGGGGAGCCGAGGTTCTGCAGTTTCTGACTGAGTTGGCTTGTTGCTCCGACGCGATGTCAGCCCTGATTTCCGATCTGAAGTCGGCCACCTGAGGATAGCCCCGGTTCTTGTGTTGCAGCGTGAGTGACGCTCACGCGAAGGTCAAGCCGCCCCGTCGGCGAAGCGAAGTTGCGCCACGTCGCCAGCCCGCAACCCAGGACGTGCCAATAGCAGCATGATTGCGCGATCACGCCGGCGCGCAACAGCGTCGCCATCGCATGCCGCGATGAGCCGGCTCACCTGCTCGGCCGACAGATACCGCGGCATGTCGGCAAGCTGCCAATGGGCGTAGGCCGGAACGACATCGGCGAGACGAGGTCGGCAGCAGCCTTCGACAGCAAGGATCGCAGGAATGCGCGCAGGCTGGTGGTCAAAGCCGAGCCCGATATCGGTCAGGCGCGTCAGCCCTCGCCACATGACGATGTTGCCGGGCGGCGGGTCGCGCGTGCGGTTGAGATAGCCGCCGAGCCTGGCGATTTTGTTGGTGTAGAACGCTGTGCGAGCTTGACCTCTTCGGCGCGGCATCCCGACTTCATGATCTTGTGGAAGACTTCGTTCTTCCAGCGCAGGGCGTACCAGGAGAGCTTTTCGATCGCCTGCTCAGCGGAGTGAACCGGCAGGTTTGTGACCAGCCGCCATTCCACTCGATCGCGATCCGTCGGTTGGTCGCGTTCGCGGGCATGAATGTAGGTCAGCGTGAGCGGCGGATATCGCTTTTGCTTTCCGATTGGGGGCAGGACGTGGATTGCTCGGAACTTGACGTCCAATGCCACGGTGACGGCGTTCGCCTTTGTCGTTGCGAATCTCGACCACATGAGCAGCGCAGGGCGGCTCGTTGGCCATCACCGCCGCGACTGTGTGGTCGCCGGCCCCCAGCGAGGCGATCGGTCTGGACGCGCACCAGGAAGCTCGTCCTGAGCTCCGAGGCGAGGCAGAAGAGCTCGTAAATGTCACTCTCTCGATCGCCGATATGGACACAGCGCCCGGGCTCGCCGATCAAGGCGTCGGATTGGCGAAGGTTTTCCAGCCAGCGATAGCTTTCCTTTGTCTCGATCGGCACCCGGGTCGGATTGATCTTGCGCTTGAGCGCGGCCGTGCCCTAAACTTATCGCGGGTCCAGAACTTCACCGCAGTCAGCCCGAGGGGAAGACCTTGCGTCGTTGCCGCCAAGCTCGAACGCATCAGCAATCCGCACACGGTGTGTAGGCGCGGTCGGCCCGCCTTGTCCTTGCCGCTGTTGATGACCTTGGTGATGCCGATCGCCTCGGTTTTCTCCCGCTGATACGTAAACTCGGTCGTGTCCTGCAGGACTAAGGATCGGCCCCTCGGCGTCCGCCACGCGATCGCGAGTTGCATCGAAGTGGCCTTTCAGGATCGCGTGCTCATTGACCCGACCGTTGGAGAAAAATCGGTAGGCGGCCTTGGTGTTCGCCCAATCCTGACAGGCTCGGGGAATGGTCTGGCCCATGGCACCGCCCAATTGGTCGAAAACCTGACGAAGGCGCTTGTCCAAGCGCTTGTCGGGAAGTTGACCTTCCGCAATCTCCTCGTCCATCCAATTCTGCGGACGTGCTTTGGTCATCGGGGCTCCGGCTGCGATTCGGAGCCACAGACAGAATCACCGTTTCGGTTGTCGCTTGCAGCGCACCTGGACGAGGTCATCATCACCATCGCCGGCAGGAAACACTGGTTATGGCGCGCCGTCGACCAAGATGGCTATGTGCTCGACGAAATAGTCCAGAACCGCCGCGACACCAAGCGGCCAAGCGCTTGCTAAAGAAGCAAGGCGTCGCGCCGAAGCGCATGATCACCGACAAGCTGCGCTCCTAAGGAGCACCAGGCGACGAGTGGTGCCGGACGTCGAGCATGGTCGCACAAGGGATTGAACAACCGGGCAGAGAATGCCCACATACGGCTGCGAAAACGGGGGCCGATGATGCAGGGCTTCCGATCACCAGGACCACTGCAACGCTTCGTTTCGATCTTCTCGGCTCTGCGCAATCTCTTCGTCCCGCTCCGCTCAAAACGCTCCGCTCTCGCTACACATATTCAGGCCATGGCGGAATGGAAAGCGGTGGCCGTGGTCAGCTGACATCAGCGCCGCAGGTCTCAACGCGTTTATATGCAGATAACGTGACATCGCCAGCAGTGCCAGATCAGGCGGCGGTTTTGGAGGCGTTAATGCGACTTGCTTCCCGCAACTTCAACAATCCAATGATCGTCTCATTGCGTTCTTCGATCATCTGAGGAATCGTCCTGCCGCCAAGCACTTCTTCAGCTTGACG
>NZ_ATYO01000069.1 GCF_000427725.1 Mesorhizobium sp. WSM3224
CAAAAGCGCCGACTGCGGACAGAAGCAAGACCCCGGCAGCGGACGAAGTTACGAGGGATTGACAAGACGAGGCCCGTTACCGAAGCCCGTCTTATGGACGACGACCCGTCTGAAAGGCTGGCGCATATAGCTTAAGCAATTGATGTGGCGCAGGATTGTGCTGAAGCCATCCCTGTCGCCGACATCTTGCGAGCCCCACCCGCCAAGACCGACGATACGTTGCTGCCGTTCTCAATTCCAGCCGTGGGACGCTAGAGGATCACAGCTGCGTTTGACGGCGGACGCATCACCTCGGACGGCGTGATGCTTCTGGCCGCGGCCGAGCGGCCGCTGCACCTGGCTGACAGGCTTGCCGCTGCGATCCAGGATCCGCGCGATCCAGCGCGCGTGACGCACGCCATGGCCGACATCCCGCGCGCCCGCATCTTCGCCATCGCCTGCGGCTATGAAGACGCCAACGATCTCGGTCGGCTGCGCACCGATCCGGCCTTCAATGCGGCGCGACAATGAAGCTGCGAGCGCGTATTGCCTCACGTAACGATGCTCCCCGAGGTCAAGCGTTGCCTCATCTATTTTGCTCCCGGCCTCCTCGCGAGCGCCACGGCGCCTCAGTGTGGCCTTGCGATCGCCAGCATCGGCGGCTCCTTGTTCCTTGTCCAGGGGGCCAAACAGCAACGCGTCCGCCTTTTCGCTGCGCCAGACCTTGAGCCGACGCTGAAGTGTTCGAAGCAGTTGTCCGGGTAGTCGCCGGGATACTTGGCCTGCAGTCGTGACAGAAGTTCGCTGCCGGTTCGCCATGGTTCGACTTCGAACCAATTTCGCAAGTCGGCAGTCGCCTTGACGAGAGGGTCAGGACGCCGCCCCCTTTTGGCTTTCACGACCGGGCGATCCGTCGGCCTGATAGCACCGTCCTTCCTGGCAGTCCGCAAAGTCGCCAGGAAAAGGTCGATCGGCTGGGCTGCCCCGTCAGGGCGCACGGCCGGCGAAGTATCGGCAAGCGCAGCGAGCCGCTCCTGTATGGCGCGGAGATCGCGCAACAGCAGGACAGGATCGAGTCCGGCGGAGATTTCCTGCAGTCGGGAGCGGACTGCATGTGAGGTGCGAGCGTCGGCAACCAGGCGCTGATGCGGTGTAGCTGACGGACTGTACGTCTTGCGCACACGCGCGCCGTCGCGCTGCTTCGCGATCACTTGAACGATGGCTGAAAGAAGTTCACGAACAGCCGCGCTGAGCGGTAGAGCTTCGCTAGCAGCGTGGCGGCCTCCAGCCCCTCGAACCGACGATATCCGACCATCCTGCGCACCACGGCGCCATTCTTCTGCTCGACGAACGCCTGGTAGTTCTTGCGGTAGGGGCGGCAGCGCGTGAAGACGATGTTGGCGGCGGAGCAATAGGCCTTCAGCGTCTCGTTCATGAAAACGGTGTCGTTGTCCGTATCCAGGCCAAGAAGCTTGAAGGGCAGTTGCTTGCGCAATTCTGTGAACACCGTGCTCAACAGCGTCTGTTCGCGAATCAGCAGCGGCACCCATCATCGCTGGCCGGGCTGGCTCACCAGGATAGGCGATGCGAAGCTGGTTCGCTCAATGTCCCGCAAGGGCTGTTCGCGAGATAATGCTGCCTGCGAGGGCTTCTTCGGCCGGCTGAAAACCGCGTTTAAGGAGATCTGCACCCTGCATTCAGGATTCCTTCGGAACACGTGACCCGAGACATCCAGATGAATACAAGCTTATCTGGCCCCATTCGGGCTGCTGCGGGGCCATGGACTGAAGAAGAATTGCGTCAAATACCGCCCCATGGGTTCCAAGAGGCTATCGGCATTGTACTCGATGAGGTCACTTCCCAGCGGATCACGGCACATATCCTTATCTCCGACGCTCATCGAAATTCGGCTGCATGGCGAATGCACGCCAGTTCATTTGGGTAGCCGCACCTCGTTGTGGACGACGAAGGTGACTGGCGAAACCTCTGGTGCTATCCCGCCTGCGGCCTGCAGACCACCCGATGGGTCGGCGAGGCGCCCGGAAGTTTGAAGGGTACCACCTTTGGCATTAGCCGAACTTGCCGTGAAACCGCCGCAAAGCCAAAATCTGCCGCCTTTTGTCGGGTCGCCGCGCGGCCGCAACTGTCATGGGCAGTGTGCTGGCCAGTCCAGCGCTGACGGCGCAGGGCGACGATGCGCTCGGCCACAGCCTGTTCGGTCAGGCCGGGCATCACGTGGGGGCGCGAGGGGCGATCGACCATGCCGGCGTGTCCTTCAGCCTGATAGCGCTCCACCCACCGCTTCACGATCTTCGCCGTCACCGCGTATCGCACCGTTGCCTGGGCTTGGGAAAGGGTGCCTGCTATCACCGATTGCGCCATTTCCTCTCGACGTAGCGGCGTCAGACGGGCATTCTTGTGGATGTTCATTCGAACCCTCCGGTGAGTGCTGAAGCTTGGTAACTCCAGTCTCCTCGGTCCGGTCCGAATGGACAACCTCCTGAAAGCTCACACCTAGCAGGCTTCTCTGATTGGGGTCGGAGTTGTGCTGGCGATCCTGTCGTGGTTTGGCAACCGGCTCGTGGGGCTCGCGGCTCACATTTATGTTGAGATTTTTGGCGCGCTCGAATTGACTGGGGTGGGCCAGCTGATTGCAATCGAGACCTTCCGCTTAGTCGAGGTTCTCACAATCGTCGCCATTATCTATTTCATTGTCGCCTATCCGTTGGCG
>NZ_ATYO01000070.1 GCF_000427725.1 Mesorhizobium sp. WSM3224
CGCGGCTCTCTTGAATTTCGCAGAGGGCAGATCTAGAAGCGAACTTCTTCGTCGCCAGCGGCGCGCCGCCCTCGTTGGTGGGGCGTATATAGTCGCCACCTCATCGAACTGTCAACAGCCAGGATCGCTCTTTTTTCGATTTCTCGTGGAGATATCCACGGAGGGAAAAATGGTAAGCTGGCTTCGTCGAATTTTGACCGGCGATCCGTTGCCAGCCATTCCGGCGATAGCAGCCACAACCGTTTCGCCGGGCGAAGGCGTTCAACCCAGAAATCGCCTGCAGCACTTAGCCGAATGTCGACCACGGCGCCCGACTGACCCTCCGTTTAGAGCCGTTCTTCGAGCAATTCGGGCGTGATGGTCCGACCGGCGTAGAAAGATGCCCAGGATCAGCACACGCTCGCCGTCGACAGCGAAAACGACACTGACCGCGCGGCGATAGCCGATGATCCGCAGCCCGGCATGATCTCCATCCGCTCGGTGCCGCACTGTGGAAATGTCGACAAGCCCAGGCAATGATCGCGGATGCCCACGACAAAATTCCAGGCAACCGCCGGCGACGCACGCTCGGCTATCCTCATAGAGTTGTTCGAGTTCGGCCTCCGTTTTCGCGTGGAAGACAATCCGGCATTCCATCCCCTACTTGGCTTTCGCCTGCAGCGCGCGATGACGGGCCTCCAGCCGGGAAAATACCGTTTTAAAGCGCGTCGCACTGAAACGGATTCAGGCGACGCGCTTTAAGTCTTTGTTTTGATGCATGTCGCCCAGAACCGCTGCACACTTCTGGGCGACATGCATTAGCCGGGATTCCCTTTGCCGGATCCCGCTGGAGCTCGGCCATGCGCGACGGGATTTCCTCGCGCAGCCACTTCTCCCGCTCTGCCTCAAAATCCTCGAGCATGCGCAGGCCCGCGCGAACAACCTCGCTGGCCTTTGCGATTCGGTGGAAGACTCCACCGAATCGGGCGGCAATCGAAATGTCGATCAAGCACGCCGGCGCCCGATCGAGGATCGCGACGACGCGCTTTAGGCGGGGTGTACCCGCCGCCTCAGCGGGCGGCCCACGCCAGCCCGCGGCGCAGGATGGTGCGCATCTGCGGCACCTCGAACTCCGCGGCCACATGCCCCAGTGAGGAATAGAACACCCGCCCTTTGCCGTGCCTGCGCTTCCACACCACCGGCATGACGACGCCGTCGATCCACGGCGCATATTCGCCGGAGAAGGTGGTCGTCGCCAGCACTTCGTTCGACGGGTCAACATGCATGTAATATTGTTCGGAGCGGTAGGGGAAATCGTCGATGCCTTGCATGACCGGGTCGTCGCGCCGCGTCACCTTTACATTATAGTCGATGATGTTGCCCGGATGCGCGACCCATTGCCCGCCGCACATGAACTGATAGTCGGGCGATTCGCGAAACGCGTCGCCCATGCCTCCATGATAGCCGCCAAGGCCGACGCCGTTTTCGACCGCTTTCGTCAGGTTGGCTTCTTCCGCCTTCGTGAGCTTGGACATCGTGTAGATCGGCACGATAAGGCTGAGCTCGGCGATCGCCGGATCGGCGAAGACCGCGGTCGTGTTCTCGACACGCACGGCAAAGCCCTCTTCCTCGAGCATCGCCTTGACGACACGAGCGCCGGCTTCGGGCTCGTGGCCCTCCCAGCCGCCCCATACGATCAGCGCCTGCCGCATCTTCTACTCCTCTTACGTCAGCGCCGCGGCCGAATGTATGGCCCGCGGGCGCCGAGCGACCATCGCTGCAAAGCTCCGCCGAGTCGAGTTGGAAAGAAGCGCAGGGCAAAAAACAAAGACGCCCGCGCGAGGCGGGCGTTTTGTTGTTTGGTTGCGGGGACAGGATTTGAACCTGTGACCTTCAGGTTATGAGCCTGACGAGCTACCGGGCTGCTCCACCCCGCGTCAACTACGAGCAAGCGT
>NZ_ATYO01000071.1 GCF_000427725.1 Mesorhizobium sp. WSM3224
CCCCTCACATGAGGGCCATTGGGTCAAGAGGTTGATCTGCTAGCTGTTGGTTTGATCGTGGGGCAGCTGTTCGTCCCGACCATAGGGCGCTCGAAAGCGTCGCGCGCAGATCGGCGCAAGGCCGGCTGTCCAGCCGCCGCGCAGCGGCTTGGTCTTGCGCTGATTGAGCACGGCGCCACACTGGACGTGGCGGGATGTAGCTTTGCGTCTCCTGGCCCGGGACCTGCCTTGGCGGGACTGACGGCGCGCTCTGGAGCGCCCTCAGAACCTCACATACGGTCGCCGCGTGCGGCGAGACCACAATCCTTCATGCGCAAAAGGCACGGGCTCGGCGGCCGAGGCTCCCATCTTGCGAGCGGCATGTTTCAGCCAAGGGGAGAAACGGGCCTCGTCCACCAGGATCGACGCGGCTGATCAGGTCGCGCCGATGTTGCTCATGCCGATGTAGCTCATGTCTGTGTCGCTCATGATCATGGCTCCAAGGCCTTCAGGCACGCTTCAGGGCGGCCCCTTCGGGAATCTCGCCGACGGTGACGAAGCGCCACAGCGCAACGATAAGCTTGCGCGCCAGCGCGACGATGAAGAGCCGCCGGTTTGGCTTGCGGTCGCTGCCTGGGCGGCCCTTGTCTGGGGCGAGCCGTTTGAAGAACCATTGGCTCAGGGCGGATTGGCGTTGATGCCTCAGCCACAACCAGGCCAGTTCGATCATGGTCTTGCGCAGGCGTCGGTTGCCGGCCTTCGAGATGCCTTGCTCGCGATCGATCTTGCCGCTGCGCCACGGCGTGCCGGCAAGGCCGGCAAAGGCGGCGAGCTGGCGCCGATTGTCGAAGCGGCGGAAGAACGCCTCGAGCGCCAGCGTGGTGGCGAAATCGGGGCCGATGCTCTTGAGTTCGAGCAGCCGCATTGCAACCGCATTGGCCTCATCGCCTTTGAGCAGTTCGGCGCGTTCGCTCTCGACCCGGGCGATTTGCGCCATGATCAGCTCGAGGCGCTCGAGCGCGCGCATGATCTCCTTCTTGAGCTGCGATCCCAGCGGGCGGCCATCGCCGGTCGTCAGCTTGTCGAGCGCGACGCGGCGGTTGCGATGCAACGGGTCGTAGCCGTGGATGCCTTGCGCCGCCAGCAGGCCACGAATGCGATTGCTCTCGCGGATGCGCTCGCGCATCAGGCTGTCGCGCTCGCGCACCAGCCGCCGGCTGTCCTCCTGCTCGGGGCTCGGCGCATGCACCATCGAGCACACGCGCGGCTCGCCGCGCAGCCACGCCGACAGCGTGCGCCACAGCGTCTCGCCATCGATCCTGTCGCTCTTGGCCCGCCGGCTGCGGCGCGGCACCGGAATCGAAGCGGCATCGACGACATGGCTGCGGATGCCTTCGCTCTCCAGCAGGCGATGCAGCCAGAACCCGTCCAGGCCCGCCTCCTGAATGGTGATGATCTCGACCGCGCCGCCCAGACGCTGCTCCGCACGCTCCCGCAGCCGCGCAAACAGCGCCAAAAGCCCGCCCACATCGCCCGCGGCAAGCACGTGCCGCGACAACCGCTCGCTGCCCGGCGATTGCACGCTC
>NZ_ATYO01000072.1 GCF_000427725.1 Mesorhizobium sp. WSM3224
TCGAGTTCCTCGAAGGTGAGCTCCATCTGGTCGTGCAGGCGGGCGGAACGTTCAGAACTCTGACCATGCAGCGCCCGCTGCAGCTTCCGGATCGTCAGATCCTGATGCGCGATCAGCGCCGCATCATCCGATGCCTTGGCCCTGGCGACCGCCAGTTCGGCCTCGACCAGCGCAGCGCGCGCGGCCTCGTCTTCGGCTCTGGCCAGCGCCGCGGTCAGCGCTTCTCTCAGCGCGCCGATATCGTCCGGAACAAAATCCTGGGCGGTGGCAACCATGCCCTGGAATGAATCATAAAACGCGTCCGCTGACTCGCGGAAAATGGCGCAAACTCAAAGAAAAACTCAGCCCGCGCGCTGAGGGCGGAAGGTGTGACGCGGGTTGCGCCAATCGATCCCGTCGAGCATGTAGGCGAGCTGCGCCGGTGATATGGAAACCGTACCGTCTGCCGGCGACGGCCATAGAAATCGGCCCTTCTCGAGCCGTTTTGCATACAGGGACATGCCGAGCCCATCGTGCCAGATAATCTTGATCAGATTGCCGCTGCGGCCGCGGAAGACATAAAGATCGCCGGCATGCGGATCCCGTCCCAGCGTCTCTTGAACCTGCAGGGCGACCTTGCATCCCGCGACGCATATCGGTGCGGCCGACCGCCAACCAGATCCGCACCTGGCTCGGAACCGGGATCATGAAACGCCCAGCGCCTTCACCATCGCCGCCGCCAATGTCGGCGGCGTGGTCAGCGGTATCCGCAGCCGCGCCTTGCCGGCGATCTCCAGCTCGATCACCGCTGCTGGCGCCGCCGGCCTCGACACGGCGACAGGCTCATCGGGAACCACGACAACTTCGGCAAAGCCCGTCTCGCGCGCTCTCATCGTGCGGCGCCACTTAAAGACCAGGCTGGTCGCGACATCGTACTGACGCGCTACCGCCGCCACCGTGGACCCGGGCGCGAATGCCGCGGCCAGTATCCGGCCCTGATCCCCTTCACTCCAACAACGACGGCGCTCAGGCCCGGTCAATAACGTCACATGGCTCATGCTGTGCTGCTAACTACGCTCGTAAGGGACGACCTAAGAGCGCAGCCTCGCTACCATGCCATGCTCGCGCAAGGCGGCCCTCGCCGGAGGCGTACCGAAAGGCCCTCTGAGCTTCGAGTGCGGTGCAGTTTTGGAGGCTGGTAACAGCCCATGCCGCTAGGGTGGCATTGGTCAGAATCCCGCTCGCTCAAGGAGGCGTTTTCTTTGTTTCACCGCCTTCTCGAGGACGGCGCTTTCATCGACCAGAGTTGCATGCCCATGACGCATCACTACGTGGCC
>NZ_ATYO01000008.1 GCF_000427725.1 Mesorhizobium sp. WSM3224
TCCAGAGCGCGCCGTCAGTCCCGCCAAGGCAGGTCCCGGGCCAGGAGACGCAAAGCTACATCCCGCCACGTCCAGTGTGGCGCCGTGCTCAATCAGCGCAAGACCAAGCCGCTGCGCGGCGGCTGGACAGCCGGCCTTGCGCCGATCTGCGCGCGACGCTTTCGAGCGCCCTATGGTCGGGACGAACAGCTGCCCCACGATCAAACCAACAGCTAGCAGATCAACCTCTTGACCCAATGGCCCTCATGTGAGGGGAGAAGGGGAAACCGCACTACATCTTAACCCGTTCCGCCTTCGGATCGTACATCGGCTTCAGCGAGGCTTCCGCCGCAAAACGCTCGCCGGCGATCTCCACCTCGTAGGATGAAGCCAGCATATCCGCCTCGCTCTCGCCCTTGCAGGGCACATAGCCGAGGCCGATCGCGCCACCGAGATGGTGGCCGTAATTGCCTGATGTGACCGGACCGACAATCCTGCCGTCGCGCAGGATCGCTTCGTTGTGGAAGAGCAGCTGCTGTGGGTCCTTCAGGCGGAACTGCACCAGGCGGCGGCTCAAGCCCGCTTCCTTTTTTCTCAGCACCGCCTCGCGGCCGATGAAGTCGGCTTTGCTCGTCTTCACCGCAAAGCCAAGGCCCGCTTCCAGCACATTGTCCTCATCGGTGATGTCGTGGCCGAAATGACGGAAAGCCTTTTCGATGCGGCAGGAATCCAGTGTGTGCAAGCCACAGAGTTTCAATCCGACATTCGCGCCGGCATCGGTGATCGCCTCGAAGACATGGGCGGCCTGCTCGGTCGAGACATAGAGCTCCCAGCCAAGCTCGCCGACATAGGTGACGCGGTGGGCGCGGGCGAGGCCCATGCCGATCTCGATCTCCTGGAACGTACCGAACGGGTTGGCTTCGTTGGAGAAGTCGTTCGGGCTGATCTTCTGTATGAGCTTGCGCGAGTCAGGCCCCATCAGGCAGATGACCGCTTCGGCCGCCGTCACGTCGGTGATGACGACGAACTCGTCCGCGACATGGCGCCTTAGCCAGGCAAGGTCGCGCTGCAAGGTGGCACCGGGCACGACGAGGAAATAGGCCGTCTCCGAAAGCCGGGTCACGGTGAGATCGCTCTCGATACCGCCTTTTGCGTTGAGCATCTGCGTGTAGACGATCCTGCCCGGCGCGACGTCCATGTCGTTCGCGCAGAGCCGTTGCAGGAAGGCACAGGCATCGCGGCCTTCGACGCGGATCTTGCCGAAGGAGGTCATGTCGAACAGGCCAACGCCGTTGCGCACGGCGAGATGTTCTTCGCGCTGGTTGTCGAACCAATTCTGCCGCTTCCAGGAATAGCGGTATTCGCGCTCCTGGCCTTCGCGGGCAAACCAGTTGGCGCGCTCCCAGCCGGCGACCTCGCCGAAGACTGCGCCTCGCGCCTTCAGGTGCTCGTGCAAGGGCGAGCGGCGCACACCGCGCGAGGTCGCCATCTGGCGGTAAGGGAAATGGTCGGCATAGAGCAGGCCGAGCGTTTCGGACACGCGCTCCTTGAGGTAGCGGCGGTTCTTCTGGAAGGGCTGGGCACGGCGGATATCGACCTCCCAGAGGTCGAAGGGCGCCTCGCCGTCGTTGATCCACTGCGCCAGCGCCATGCCGGCGCCGCCGGAGGAGACGATGCCGATCGAATTGTAGCCGGTCGCCATCCAGTAGCCGGAAAGCTCCGGCGCCTCGCCGAGATAATAGCGGTCGTCCGGCGTGAAACTCTCAGGGCCGTTGAAGAAGGTATGGATGCCTGCGGTGCCCAGCATCGGCATGCGGTTGACGCCCATTTCGAGGATCGGCTCGAAATGGTCCATGTCCTCGGGCAGTTGGTCGAAGCAGAAATCCTCGCGGATGCCGTCCATGCCCCAGGGTTTCGCCACCGGCTCGAAGGCACCGAGCATCATCTTGCCCGCGTCCTCCTTGTAGTAAGCGCACTCGTCCGGAACGCGCAGCACCGGCAAGCGAGAGAGGCCGGGGATCGGTTCGGTGACGAGATAGAAATGCTCGCAGGCATGCAGGGGGATGGTCACGCCGTTCTGTCGCCCAAGCTCGCGCGCCCACATGCCGGCGCAGTTGACGACGATATCGGTCTCGATGGTGCCCTGATCCTCGCCCTGCGCCCAGGAGACACCGGAGACGCGGCCGTTCTTCGTGTCGACCTTGGTGACCTTGACGTTCTCGATGATTGTCGCACCGCGCTGCCGCGCGCCCTTGGCCAGCGCCATGGCGATGTTGGCCGGGTCGCACTGGCCGTCGAGCGGCAGATGCACCGCGCCGACCACGTCGGATACATTGAGATGCGGGTACATGTCCTTGACTTCGCTCGGCGAAATCTCGCGCACGTCGACATCGAAGGCGCGGGCCAAGGAGGCCTGCCGATAGATCTCGTGCTTGCGCTCCTCGGTCAGCGCCACGGTGATCGAGCCGACCTGGCGCATGCCGGTGCCGACATCGGTCTCGGCTTCGAGCTTGACGTAGAGGTCCGCGGAATATTTCGCCAGTCGCGTCATGTTCTGCGAGCCGCGCAACTGGCCGATCAGACCCGCCGCGTGCCAGGTCGTGCCGCAGGTGAGCTGCTTGCGCTCGAGAAGAACGATGTCGGTCCAGCCGAGCTTGGCCAGGTGATAGGCGACCGAGCAGCCGGAGACGCCGCCGCCGATGATCACCGCGCGGGCCTTGGTCGGGATGGTCTTGGTCATGCGGCCTCGCGGCGATAGTTCGAAGCGAAGCGGCGCACGCGAAGTGCCGCTTCCTTGAGGATAGGCTCGGACTGGCAGAGGCTGATGCGGATGTGGCCGGCGGCGGCCTCGCCGAAGCTCGAGCCGGGCATGACGCCGACCTTTTCCTTGTCGAGCAGCGCCCAGGCGAATTTCTCGTCGTCGGGCTCGATGGCGGAGATATCGAGCATGATGTACATGCCGCCCTCGGAGCCGCGCACGGTCACCTCATTGGCGCCGCGTATGGCATCGAGGAAGACGGTGCGGCGGCCAGCATAGCGTTCGGCGATGTCCTTCACGCCGTAGTGGTTCTCCAGGGCTTCGGCGCAGGCGATCGAGATGAAGGCGGGCAGCCCGTAGGTCGTCACCAGGTTGAGATCGGTCATCAGCGCGATCATCGCTTTCGGGCCGGTCAGCCAGCCCATGCGCCAGCCGGTCATGCCATGGCTCTTCGACATCGAATTGATGACCAGCGTGCGCTCGGCCATGCCGGGCAGCGAACGCGGCGAGATGTGCTCGCCGCCGCCGAGCGTCCAATAGACCTCGTCCGACAGCAGCCAGAGATCGCGCTCCTTGCAGATTTCGGCCAGTTGCTCGAGCCGTTCGCGCGAATAGACGGCGCCCGTCGGGTTGTTCGGCGTGTTGATCAGGATGGCGCGGGTGTTGGGCTTGAGCGCGGCGCGGATCATGTCGGCGCGTGGCTGAAAACCGTCCTCGGCCGGCGTCTCGACTACGGTGAAACTGGTGCCTGCGGCGCTGAATGTGTTGGGGTAAGTGGCGTAGTAGGGCGCGACGACGATGGCGTGATCGCCCGGGTCGAGCACGCCTTGCACGGCGGCAAAGAGCGCAGCCTGGCCGCCCGACGTGGCGATGACCTCGTCGGGTTCAGTCGGGACGCCGGTGCAGGCGGTCGCGGCGGCGGCCATCGCCTTGCGCAGGCGCGGCAGGCCGGGCAGCGGCGTATAGTGGTGGTTGCTGCCGCGTACCGCGTTGACGCAGGCTTCGATCGTTTGCGACGGCGTGTCGAAGTCGTGGTCGCCGACCGAGAGCACGATGATGTCGTCGCCGGCCTGCTTGCGGGTCCAGGCGGCGAAGTGAACTTCCCAGCCATCCTTGCCCGAAGGCACGATACCGGTAATGCGCTTTGATGGTTTCGGCATCAGGAGACTCCTGTAATCTGGTGGCCGGCCCGCGTGAGCTTGTCGCGCAGGGCGGCGATATGGGCGGGGCCGACCTCGCAACAGCCGCCGACAATGCCGGCGCCGACATCGACCCAGCCGGCGGCCTGGTCCGCATAGGCTTGCGGATCGAGATCATGGCGGGCGTGCAGCACATCCACCGTCCCGCCATGCTTCAATGCCTCCACCGAAGTGAAGCCATTGGCATAGGCACCCACCGGTCCGCCCAGGGCGACGAGTTCGGGCAAGGCGGCGGCGATGGCTTCGGGCCGGCAGCAGTTGAGCAGCCGAGCCGCGACCGGCAGGTCGCCGAGGGCGTTGGCCGCGGCAGCAATGGTTTCGCCGCCGCGCAGGCGCGGCGCGCCATGATCGGCGAGTGTCCAGGACACCCATACGGGCTTGCCGCTTTCCGAAGCCGCGGTGACCGCCGCGCGCGCCTCCTCGGCGGAAGCCATCGTTTCGCAGAGGAACAGATCGACGCCGTCGGTCTGCTCGGCGACGATGCGGCGATAGATATCGAGCGTGTCCTCGAAGGAGATGGTCAGCGCGGGCGCGTAGCTGCCGAATAGAGGCGACAGGCAACCGGCGATGGCAGCGTCGCCCGCCTCGTCGCGAGCCTGGCGCGCCAGTTCGATGCCGCGCTTCTGCAAGGGCTTGAACAGATCTTCTGCGCCCTCGCGCGCCAGGCGCTCCGGCGTTGCCGAATAGGTGTTGATGGTGATGACACGCGCGCCGGCACGGATGAATTCCGCATGCAGGTCGCGCACCAGTTCCGGCTCATCGATCAGCACCCTGGCCGACCACAACGGCGTCGGCTCGGACCTGCTGCGACGGACCAGTTCCTGGCCCATGCCGCCGTCAGTGAGGATGACGGAGGTCATGCTCGCAACCTCTCATTCTTCGGATCCCATAGCGGCTCGTCGTTCTGAACGACGGCTTTGAAACGATCGCCAAAAATCTCGACCTCGACGGCGATTCCGGGTTCAGCGAGATCGGTGCGCAGCATGCCGAGCGCGATCGACTTGCCGACGCGGTGGCCCCAGCCGCCCGACGTCGTCTCGCCGACGATCCCGCCGTCATGCCAGAGCGTCGACATGTAGGGCGCATCGCAGTCGCCGGGGTTCTCGATGACCAGCGTAACGAAGCGCTTCGTCACGCCCTGCTGCTTTTCGTTGAGCAAAGCCGCCTTGCCGCGGAAGTCGGGCTTGTCCCATTTGACGAAGCGCTCCAACCCGCCCTGCAGGATCGAATAATCGGTCGACAGGTCGCCCTTCCAGGTCCGGTAGCCTTTTTCGAGCCTGAGCGAATCCAGCGCATACATGCCGAAGGGCCTCAGGCCGTGCTTCTGGCCGGCGGCCCAGACTGAGTCGAAGACCGTCGCGGTGTCGGAGACTTTTGTGTGGATTTCCCAACCGAGCTCGCCGGCGAAGGAGACGCGCACCAGCTTTGCCCAGCGTCCGGCGATCGTGGTCTCCTGATGCGTCAGCCAGGGCAGCGTCAGGTCAGCGTCGCAGACCCCGGCCAGGATTTTTCGCGACTTCGGGCCGGCGAGGATCTGGGTCGAGTACTCCTCCGTCCGGTCGGTGAGCGTGAAGGCCGCGTCGGCGGGCATGCGCGATTTCAGCCATTCGAAATCGTGCCACTGCGCCACCGCCGCGGTGATCAGCGTCATCTGCTCCTCGCCATGGCGCACGATCGACATTTCAGTGACGATGCGGCCCTTGTCGTCGGCGAAATAGACGAGGCCGATGCGGCCGGGCTTGGGTACCAGACCGGTGACCTGCGGCGACAGCCAGTCGGCCGCGCCCGGACCTTCGAGATTGAAGCGCGAGAAGCCGGGCAGGTCGAGGATGCCGGCCGCGTCGCGCACGGCCAGGCATTCCTCGCGCACGCGCTTCTGCCACGGTCCGTCGCGGCGGAAGGTCAGCGTCGCTTGCTCGGACGTATCGTCGCCCGGCCCGGCATACCAGGTGGCGCGCTCCCAGCCATTATAGGCGTCGAACTGGCCGCCTAGCGCCGTGATGCGATCATGCAGCGGCGAAAGCTTGCGGTTGCGCCCCTCCGGCCAGGCATGACGCGGGAACTGGATGGCATATTCATTGCCATAGATTTCCATGCCCTTGGCGACGCAATAGTCGGGTGCCGAGGCAAAGGATGTAAAGCGGCGCGGATCGCAGGACCACATGTCCCATTCGGTCTGGCCTTCGGTCACCCATTCGGCCAACACCTTGCCGGCGCCGCCGCCTTGGGCGATTCCGAAGGTGAAGACGCAGGCCTCGAAGGCGTTCGGCACGCCCGGCATCGGCCCGATCAGCGGGTTGCCGTCCGGCGCGTAAGGGATCGGTCCGTTGATCACCTTGGACAGGCCGGCGGTGCCCAGGATCGGCACGCGGGCGACAGCGTCGGCGAGGTAGTGCTCGAGACGGTCGAGATCGTCGGGGAACAGCTGGAAGGAGAAATCCTCCGGCATCGGATCGTTGTGGGTCGCCCAATGCGCGCGGCAATTGCGCTCATAGGGGCCGAGATTCATGCCACTCTTTTCCTGGCGCAGGTAATAGGACGTGTCGACGTCGCGCAGCAGCGGCAGTTTGTGGCCCTGCTCCTTCGTCCAGGCGGCGAGCTCGGGGATTTCCTCGAACAGGATGTATTGATGGCTCATCACCATCATCGGCACTTGTCGGCCGAACATCTTGCCGACTTCGGCGGCGCGATAGCCGGCCGCGTTGACGACGATCTCGCAGCGGATCTCGCCTTGCGGCGTCGTGACTACCCATTCGCCGTTCTCGCGGCGCACCCCGGTGACCGGGCAGAAGCGGATGATCTTCGCCCCCATGTCGCGAGCGCCCTTGGCCAGCGCCTGCGTCAGCTGCGCCGGATCGATATCGCCATCGCTCGGATCGTAAAGCGCGCCCTTCAACTCATGCGTCTCGATGAAGGGATAGCAGCGCTTGATCTCGTCGAGGCCGACGATATCGATGTCCATGCCCTGATAGCGGCCCATGCCCTTGGCACGCTGGAATTCCTGCATGCGCTCCTTGGTGTGGGCAAGCCGGAGCGAGCCGGTGACATGGTAGTTCATCGGATAGTCGACGGCTTCCGCCAGGCCCCGGTAAAGCTCGGTCGAATAGCGCTGCATGTTCATCAGCGACCACGACGAGGAGAAGGTCGGCACGTTGCCGGCGGCATGCCAGGTCGAGCCGGAGGTCAGCTCATTCTTTTCCAGAAGCACGCAGTCGGTCCAGCCCGCCTTGCAAAGGTGGTAGAGCGAGGAGCAGCCGACGACACCGCCTCCGATGATCACCACGCGCGCCGTGGTCGGCAAACCGGCCATGTTTTTCCTCCCGAACTTCAAAGCGCGTCAGGATGCACTTTGATTCTTTGTTTCATGCATGCCGTCGTCCCAAAACCGCTGCACACTTTTGGGCGGCATGCACTGGCTCAATATACCGGCGGCGAAACCACCCAGATGACGACCGCCGGCTCGACGCCAGGATTGCGCCAGCGGAACGGCTTGCCTTCGAAGCGGAACGAGTCGCCTTCGCCGAGACGATGCCAGACGCCGCCGATCTCGATCTCGAAAGTGCCCGACGCGACATAGCCCGCTTCTTCCGTCGGACGGCGCGCTTCGGGTTTCAGTTCCGCGCCCGGCGCGAAGACCGAGCGCAGCATCTCGAAGCTACCGCCGAGATCGGGTGACAGAAGCTCTTCCACCAGACCGGATTCACTTGTGCCAAGCGAACGGCGGCTGCCGGCGCGCACGACCACGCCGCGCTCCTCTTCGACAGGCACATCATGGCTGAAGAACAGGCTGATCGGAACATCGAAGAGGCTGGCGAATGCCCTGAGGTCACCGAGCGAGGGGATAGAAAGACCGCGCTCGACCTGGCTGACCCAACCGACCGAACGGCCCAACTTGAGCGCAATTTCTGCGAGCGTGAGGCCGCGCGCCTTGCGGAGCGCACGGATGTCGCCGGCCAGCAGCCGGTCGCCATTGTCCTGCTCCGATTTGGTCGCGGTCGGGGTCAAAGGGTTGCTCGTGAAAAAATCTGGTTAAATTTCATGAGACGGTAAAATCATGAAAAAATCAAGAGGATTTTCATAGGCCACAAGATTTGCTTGCGCGTTTTCGGCGGTTGATGCAAAGGCTCGCGCACGAGCGGCGAGTGGGGCGCCCGGTCGGGGACCAGTTTAGCTTAGAGTCTGCGGATGGTCGTCAGGAAAACCGTGTTTGCGGTTTCCGGCCATGCGCAAAGGGACGGCCCATGCTTGAGAAGAACATCCGGATCGCATCGGAAGCGGCGATCGTCGACGAGGCGATCACGTCGCGCCGGTCGGTGCGCGCCTTCCTGCCCGATATGGTCGACGAGGATACGATCCGCGCCATACTGGCGGTCGCCGCGAGGGCGCCGTCCGGCACCAACATGCAGCCCTGGCGTGTCTATGTGACCAAGGGCGAGGTCAAGCAGCGCATCAGCGATGCCATCCTCAACTCAGGCATTCGCGCCGAAAAGGCCGAGTGGGACGAGTACCGCTATTATCCCGACCAGTTCTTCGAACCTTACCTCACGCGCCGCCGCGCCAACGGCTTCGGTCTTTATGGCGTGCTGGGCATCGGCCGGCGCGAGGTCGACAAGATGCGCGCGCAGCACGACCGCAACTTCGTCTTCTTCGACGCGCCGGTCGGCATGATCTTCACGATCGACCGGAGGCTGAACCAGGGTTCGTGGATCGACTACGGCATGTTCCTGCAGAACATCATGGTGGCGGCGCGGGGCAGGGGGCTGCATACCTGTCCGCAGGCGGCGTTCGCGCCCTATCACCGCCAGATCAGGCCGGTGCTCGATATTCCCGACGAGGAGATCGTCGTCTGCGGCATGGCGCTCGGCTACGAGGACACGTCGAAGCCCGAAAACGAGTTCCGCACTGACCGCGCGCCGCTCGAGGACTGGGTGACGTTCGCGGAATAATGGCGATGTGAGCTCTGTCGATATTCAGGTTAGACCGGCATCACCTGAATATCGACCTCAGTCGGTGCTCATATGCGCGCCGTGGCCGCTGACATGGGCGCCGTCCCGCGGCGTCAGCCTCAGATAGGCCGACAGCGCGCAAAGCGTGATCAACCCTTCGATGACGAACAGGATGCGGTAGTCGCTGACGCTGGCCTTGCCGCCGCCGGCAAGCAGCGACAGCAGCGCGGCCGCAAGGCCGACGCTGATCGCCACCGCAAGCTGCCACAGGATGTAATAGAGTGCACTGAAGCGCGCGAGCTGCTCGGGCGCGATGTCCGAATAGGAAAGATTGCCGGTCGAAGCCCACTGAACCGAGCGGAAGACGCCGAAGGCGAAGATATAGGCAAGCACGATCCAGGCCGGCAGGCTATCGTGCATCAGGCCAAAGCCCGCGACCAGCAAAGCGACGATCGGCGTGTTGGTGACCAGCACGCGCTTGAAGCCGAAGCGGTTCAGAAGCCGCGGCATGAAGAAGCGCATCATCAACGACCCGATCGCGGCGACGAAGGTCAGCGAGCCGGCCTGCACGGCGCTCATGCCGAAGCCGAGCTGGAACATCAGCGGCAGGAGGAAGACCACCGAGCTCAGGCCGATCGTATCGAGGGCGCCGCCGGTGAGGAAGGAGATGCGGAAGGTCCGAATGCGCAGCAGATTAAGGTCGAGCAGCGGGTTGCGCGCGCGCAGGCAGTAGAAGGCGGCAACCGCCAGGATGGCGATCGCCAGGCCAAGCTCGATGCCGATGAGGCTGCTCGCGGCATCCCTGGCGGCAAGCGAGTCCATGCCGAAGACCAAGAGGCCCATGCCGCTGCCGACGAGCAGGAAGCCAGGGAAATCGAACGGTGCGCGTACCGGCTTGGTCGTCGATGGAAACAGCGAGGCGGCAAGCAGCGCGGCCGTCAGCGCGATCGGAATGTTGATGTAGAAGATCCAGCGCCACGAGACATAAGTGGTCAGCGCGCCGCCCACCAGCGGTCCGACCAGCGGTCCGGATTGGCCGGCGAGCGAGATGTACATGTTGATCTTGAGCGTGCGGTCGCGCGGGAAGCTCGACAGGACGACGACCTGGCCGAGCGTGCCCATCAGCGCGCCGCCGCAACCCTGCAGGGCGCGCGAGCCGACCAGCATCCAGATGTTTTCCGAAAGGCCGCACAATGCCGAGGCGCCGGCGAAGACGAGCAGCGCGAAGCAATAGACGTTGCGCAAGCCGAAGCGGTCGGCCAGCCAGCCGCCGAGCGGCATGGTGACGATCAGGCTCGCGACATAAACGGTGATCAGCAGGCCAAGCTGGCTTGGTGGACGATCGAGGCTCTCGCCGATGCCGGGCAGCGCCGTGACCACGACGTTCTGGTCGAGGCTGGTCATGAACACGCCGCAAGCGACGGTTGCCGGCAGCAGCATCGACGGACCGTCCGCCGGAGCAAAGCGGGTCGTGGCCGTCGCCGAAGTCTCAACAGTCATGGAAGGGTATGGTCGAACTGGTTGCCTGAGCGGACGTTTGCCGGGCAAACGCCGATGATTCCTTATCTATCATCGCTGTTGGTCCAGCGCTCAAGCAGCAGTTGCAGCCGTCCATAGTGCCAGATGCCGGCGGGCTATTGCACCTCGTAGCCGACTTCTTCGCTGGCGTGGCACAAAGCTTTCCAGAACGAGCGCGCGAAGGAGCGGAAGACGTAGATATCGAACTGATCGGCGCCGCTGCGCTGGATCTGCGCGAAGATGTCGTGATGGTTGGTCGAGCGGCCGGCGCCGAGCGGGAAGGCCGGCAAGGCGAAGTCGATGGCGAAGAATTTCGCCATCACCCATTCGGCCTTCGGGCCGGCGATGCGGATCGCGGTACGGCCATGCGAAAGATCCGTCAGCGTGCCGATGGCCGGCGTGATGGCGCCGGCAAAGGCTTGAGCCAGCCCCTCGGCTTCGTCGACCACGGTGAATTTGCCCGGCGCGAAGCCGAAGGCGGCACGGGCACCGTTGCCCACACCGCCGCCGGCGCCGTCGGGCAAGGCAAGACCGGTGACCTTGCGGACAACCTCGATCAGCCGTTTCTCTTCACCCGCCCATGCGGCAAGCTGCAGGATCGAGCCCGGCCGCGTCTCGGACAGGATGACGTCGACGCCGTGCTCGAAATTGCCATGCGAGCCCGGATGATACTCCGGCTCGAGCGGCGATTGGCGTTCGGGCAATTGGTGCTCAGCCATGCATGCGGCTCCCGTCCGGATCGTAGAAATGGTTGGAGACGATCTCGATCGGCCCAAACCGGTTGCGCAGCGGATCCGAGACGA
This sequence comes from Mesorhizobium sp. WSM3224, assembly GCF_000427725.1. Classification (GTDB taxonomy): domain Bacteria; phylum Pseudomonadota; class Alphaproteobacteria; order Rhizobiales; family Rhizobiaceae; genus Mesorhizobium. The sequence goes on from NZ_ATYO01000008.1 coordinate 11,204, forward strand.
ACGCGCGGGTCCCATGCCTTGCCTTGCCGTCCTTGACCAGCGCCAGGGCGATATATTTGCTGAGCGCCGGCGAATAGCAGCAGGCGGTGATGTGGCCGATCGAATCGTGGGGATTGGCCTCGTCCAATTCCTCGACGATATGCGCGCCGCCGTTGAACGGCCGGTTGTCGAGCGAGATGAGCCCGACCAGTTGCAGCCGGTCCGGTGAGATCAGGCCTTCCCGGTCCATCATGGCCGAGCCGATGAAGGGCTTCTTCTTCGACAGCATCCAGTCGAGATGGAGGTCGCGCGCTGTGGTGCGGCCGTCGATCTCGGCGCCGGTGACATGGCCCTTCTCGATGCGCATCGTGCCCAGGGCCTCGAGGCCGTAGGTGACCAGGCCGAAAGGCTTGCCGGCCTCGATCAAGGCTTCCCAGACGCGGGTGCCGTAGCCGGCGCCGGAATAAACCTCGAAAGCCATCTCGCCGGAGAAGGACAGCCGGCAGATCATCACCGGGACGCCGGCGATCCGGCCATGGACAATGCCCATGAAGGGCAGGGTGGCGTTGTCGACGGCGGTGCCGGTGACGCAGGAAAAAAGGATTGCTCGCGCCTTCGGTCCGCCGATCGCCGCGCCCGCCCATTCGTCGGTGACGGAGGTTACCGTTACTTTCAGCTCCGGCCAGATGACGTCGAGGAAATATTCCAGATTCTGCATCACCTTGCCGGCATTGGCGGTGGTGGTTGTCATCAGGAAGTCCTGTTCGCCGAGCCGCCAGGTGGTGCCGTCGTCGAAGGCAAGCCCATCCTCGCGCAGCATCAGGCCGTAACGGGCCTTGCCGACGGCCAGAGTCGAAAACATGTTGGTGTAGACGCGATCGAGGAACTCGGCCGCGTCCGGTCCCTGCACCGCGATCTTGCCCAGCGTCGAGACGTCGACGATGCCGGCGCTTTCGCGTGTCGCCCTGGCTTCGCGGACATAGGCCTGCTCGACCGTCTCGCCGGCAAGGCCGTAGATCATCGGGCGGTACCAGAGGCCGGCCGAATACATGGTCGCGCCATTGGCGATGTGCCAATCATGCATCGGCGTCAGCCGTTCCGGCTTGAGGTCGCCGAAGCGTTCGGCGGCGAGCGAGCCGATCGATACCGCCGTGTAAGGCGGGCGGAAACGTGTCGTGCCGACTTCGGGGATCGGCTTGCCGAGCGCCTCGGCCATGATGGCGAGACCTGGTACATTGGAGTTCTTGCCCTGGTCGGTCGCCATGCCGAGCGTGGTGTAGCGCTTCAGATGCTCGACCGAGACGAAGCCCTCGCGATGCGCCAGCCGCACGTCCTCGGCGGTCACATCGTGCTGGAAGTCGACAAAACTCTTGCCCTTGGCCTTGATCTCGAAGACCGGCGCCGGATCGGGATCGCCCGGGGTTGCTTCGACGATAGGCAGCGGAGCCGAGGATGCACTTCCGCCGGCTGCCTGAAGACCGGCGGCGCGGCCCTCGGCGATTGCTTCCGCGGTCGAAAAGCTGCCGGTGAACGCGCCGGCGCCAATCCAGCGCTGCGTCGGCCGCGGCGGCAGGAAGGCCTGCCGGGCCGGGTCCCATTCAGCCCTTGCGCCGGCCTGGCTGGCGAGATGGATGGTCGGCGACCAGCCGCCCGACATCAAAAGGCTGTCGGCATGGATGCTGCGATCGTCGCCGCTCAGCGCACCGTTCGTAGCATCGAAGCGCTGCACCTTGAGGCCGGTGAGCGCCCTGCCGCCCTCGGTCGCAACCACGGCATGGCCGGCAAGCAGCTCGGCTTCCGCTTCGCTCGCCAGCCTGCGCATCTCGTTCGAGACGTCGCCACGGACGTCGACGATGGCAACGACCGCGGCGCCGGCCTTCTTCAAGGCGACGGCCGAGCGGTAGGCGCTGTCATTGTTGGTGAAGAGCGCGATGCGCTGTCCCGGCAGCACGCCATATTCAACTGCGTAGCGCTCGGCCGCATGCGCCAGCATGACGCCGGGCCGGTCGTTGCCGGGGAATATCAGCGGCCGCTCGAAGGAGCCGGTGGCGAGTACCACCGTTCCGGCGCGGATCGCCCAGTAGCGCTGACGCGGTTCACCCTTGGCGGGCGTTTCCTTGTGGTCGGTCACCCGTTCCAGCGCGGCAAGCGTGTTGCCATCGTAATAGCCCCACACCGTCGTGCGCGGCAAAAGGCGGACATTGTCGTTGCCTTCGAGCTGGCCAACCGTGCGTTGAGCCCAGTCGGCGGCAGGCACGCCGTCGATGGTTTCGCCCGACCAGTGGGCGGAGCCGCCGAAGTGGGCTTCGAGATCGGCAAGGATCACGCGGGCGCCCTGGTCGGCGGCGGCCTTTGCCGCCATCAGGCCGGCCGGACCGGAGCCGACGACCAGCACGTCGCAAAAAGCGTTCATGCGCTCATAGCGGGCCGGGTCGGGCGCGGTGCCCGCTTTGCCGAGACCGGCGGCGCGGCGGATGAAATGCTCGCAGAACATCCAGAAGCGCGTGCCCTTCAGCGGGCCGATCACCGGGCCCATGAAGGTCTTGTAGTAGAAGCCGGCCGACAGGACCTTGCCGCCGAGCTGGTTGAGGGCGCCGATGTCCCAGGCGAGCGAAGGCGCGCGGTTCTGGCTGACCGCTACCAGCCCGTCATAGATCTCGACCATGGTGGCCGCGATGTTCGGTTCGCGCACTTCGCCGCGCAGCACCGTGACCAGTGCGTTCGGTTCCTCGACGCCAGCGGCGAGCAGGCCGCGCGGGCGATGGTATTTGAACGAGCGGCCGAACAGCGTGACGCCGTTGGCGAGCAGCGCCGAGGCCAGCGTGTCGCCGGCATGGCCGGTGTAGGGCGCGCCGTCGAAGGTGAAGCGGATGGTGCGCAGCCGGTCGATCCGGCCGCCGGTTTCGGTACGGCGGGGGCTCAAGACCGGCTCTCCGTCTTGTGTCCGCCGCGAGCGAAGGCAGTGCTCAGGACTTCATGCGTAAGCGTGTTGCGCACGACCCGCAGATGCGCGCGGCAACCGCCGGAATGCTGCCAGATCTCATTGTGGTCGCCGGCCGGGTTCAGCCGGTCGTAGACATAGGCGTTCCAGGCGTCGAGATTTTGCGAGGCTGGCTGCGGCCGCTCGCGGTTGCCGTCGCCCTGGTAGGTGAATTCGATGACGTCGCGCGGGCCGCAATAGGGACAGGTGATCAGCATTTTCAATCCAAACCCTAATGCAATCTGGGCGTCGCGCCCTGGCCTTTGTCGTCGATGACGAGGCCTCGATAGAAACGGTCGAGCGTGAAGGGCGCGTTGAACTCGTGCGGCTCGTCCTTGGCAATGGTGTGCGCAAAGCACCAGCCCGAGGCGGGCGTTGCCTTGAAGCCGCCGTAGCACCAGCCGCAATTGAGATACATGCCCGGCAGCGGCCCGGTGGTGATGATCGGCGAGCCGTCCATCGTCATGTCGCAAACTCCGCCCCAGGAGCGCAGCATGCGCACCCGTGCCAGGCCAGGGAACAGCGCGACCATCTCGCTCATCACCTCGTCGACGATCGGCAGGCTGCCGCGCTGGGCGTAGCTGTTGTAGCCGTCGAGGTCGCCGCCATAGACGAGGCCGCCCTTGTCGGACTGCGAAATGTAGAAATGGCCCATGCCGAAGGTCAGGATCGTGTCGATGATCGGCTTCAGCGATTCCGAGACGAAGGCCTGCAGCACGTGGCTTTCGATCGGCATATGCGAAATGCCGGCAAGCTGCATGACGCGACCGGTGCTGCCGGCTACGGCAAGCGCGACCTTCTTGGCGCGGATTTCGCCGCGTGTCGTCGATACCCCCGTGATGCGCCCGCCGTCGCGCAGGAAGCCGGTGACCTCGCAATTCTCGACGATGTCGACGCCGCGGCGGTCGGCGCCGCGCGCATAGCCCCAGGCGACGGCATCGTGACGGGCGCTGCCGGCGCGCCGCTGCATCAGCCCGCCAAGAACCGGGAAGCGCGCCGATCCCGACACGTCCAGCGCCGGCACGAGCCGCTTGATCTGATCGACGCTCATCAGGTCGGCATCGACGCCGAGATGGCGCATGGCGTTGCCGCGCCGTGCATAATCGTCAAGCTGGGCGGGCGTGTGCGCGAGGTTCAGGCAGCCGCGCTGCGAGAACATGACGTTGTAGTTGAGGTCGTGTGAAAGGTTCTCCCACAGCTTCATCGAATGTTCGTAGAAGCGGGTATTCTGCGGCAAGAGATAGTTGGAGCGCACCGCTGTGGTGTTGCGGCCGACATTGCCTGAGCCGAGCCAGCCTTTTTCCAGCACCGCGACATTGGTGATGCCGTGCTCCTTGGCAAGATAATAGGCGGTCGAAAGGCCGTGGCCGCCGCCGCCGATGACGATCACGTCATAGGAAGCCTTTGGGTCCGGCTTGCGCCAGGCGGGCTTCCAATCCTTGTTGCCGGTCAGCGCGTTCTTGAGCAGCGAAAAGGCTGAATATTCCGCCATTCTTCCTGTCGTCCTTATGATGCGAGGCGGCAGACTATAGAGCAGGCTGGAGGCGCAAAGCCAAGATTGCGCCATCGCTTTTCGACAGGCCGACGCCGCGACACGACCGGGACGGCTTGCCGCCCGATAGGGCGGTCTTTATCAAGGGCGGGAATTTCGGGGATTTTTCGACCGCGAGTCGCCAATAACGTCATGCTCCTCCGACTGCTACGCCTGGTTCTGGTCGTCATCGTTGCTGTCTTCGGGCAGCCGGCGCTCGACGCGTCGGCGCAGGCGATCGGCCACGGTTCGTCGCAGCTCATCGCCGACCAGACAAAGGTCATCCGGGACCTGACGGCCAGGACCGACGGCCTGGAGAAGAAACTGAGCGACCCTGACCAGGACGATGCGGGGCTCGTCGACATCCGGCTGCAGCTCGAGGATATTTCGCGGGCGGCGCTGAACGGCGCGCTGGCGTTCCGTTCACGCCTCAACGACATCAACAACCGCATCGAGGTGCTCGGCGCGCCGCCGGGACAGGGCCAGCCTCCCGAGCCGGTGATCGTCAGCAACGAGCGGAGCGCGCTCGCCTCGGAGAAGGCTGAGATCAACGCGGTCGTCGCCAGCGCGCAGAACCTGTCGATCCGCGTCAACGGACTGGTCGACGAGATCGCCGTCAAGCGCAGCGAACTTTTCCGCAGCGTCATCACCAAACACTATGATCTGACCGACGCGCTGAGTCCGCAGGCCCTTTCCGACGCGCATGACCAGATCACCGGTCTCTACAAGGCGGTGTCGTCCTGGCTGAGCTTCGCCGTCAAGTTCAAGTTCCAGGCAATCCTTGCCGCGACGCTTATGGCGCTGGCGCTGGCGGCCGTGCTGTTGATCGGCGGCAGGCGCCTGTTCGGCCGCATATTCGAGGCCGATCCGACCGTAGAGGATCCATCCTATCTCAGCCGCCTGTCGGTGGCCTTCTGGTCGACGCTGCTGCCGACTTTGGCGCTCGGCGTCTTTTTTGCCTCGGCCGTGTTCTTCTTCAATTACTACAATGTGCTGCGGGGCGATATCGGCACGTTCCTCAACGCCTTGCTGACCGTGATCGGCATGGTGTTCTGCGTCAACCGGCTGACCAATGCGGCGCTCGAACCGCGCCTGCCCAACTGGCGCCTGATCCCGGTCGCAACCGGTCCGGCGCGCTGGCTCGTCGGGCTGACGACCGCCATGGCGATCGTGCTCGGCTTCAATTACTTCCTGTCGGTCGTCAACGAGAAGATGGGTTCGCCGCTTTCGCTGACGATTGCCAGGAGCTTTGTCGCCACCATCATCATCGGCGTCATCCTCATCCTGATGAGCTTGCTGCGGCCGTTCAGGGCAACCGACGGCGCATGGCGTCCCTGGCCGGCCTGGCTTCGCTTCATTGCCATCGGGCTCGGCCTGTTCACCATCGCCGCGACACTGCTCGGCTATATCGGCCTGGCGCTTTTCGTCTCGTTCCAGGTGGTGGTGACCGGCACGGTCCTCGTGACTGCCTATATCGGCTTCCTGTCGGCACGCGCGATCGGGGAGGAAGGCGGCTTCGCCGATACGTCCGTAGGGCGGTGGCTCTCGACAAATTCCAGCTACGAGGACACAGCCCTCGATCAGCTCGGCCTTGTGGTCAGCATCGCCATCAACGTGATGATCGTGCTGGTGTTCCTGCCGCTCATCCTCTTGATGTGGGGCTTCCAGCCGGGCGATATCGAGGCCTGGGCCTATAAGCTGGCGACCGGCGTGACGATCGGTTCGGTGACCATCTCTTTCCTCGGCATTCTCAGCGGCATCGTCGTCTTCGCCATCGGCTATTTTCTGACGCGCTGGTTCCAGGGCTGGCTGGACGGCTCGGTGATGGCGCGCGGCAAGGTCGATGCGGGCGTGCGCAACTCGATCCGCCTGGGCGTCGGCTATGCCGGCGTGGCGGTTGCGGGCCTTGTCGGTATCTCGGCGGCCGGCATCGATCTTTCCAACCTGGCGCTGGTCGCCGGCGCGCTTTCACTGGGTATCGGCTTCGGCCTGCAGAATGTAGTCTCAAACTTCGTTTCGGGGCTCATCCTGCTTGCCGAGCGGCCGTTCAAGGTCGGCGACTGGATCGTCGCCGGCGACGTCAGCGGCACGGTGCGGAAGATCAGCGTGCGCGCCACCGAGATCGAGACCTTCCAGCGGCAGTCGGTGATCCTGCCCAACTCGAACCTCATCAACAATGCGGTGGGCAACTGGACACATCGCAACAAGCTCGGGCGCGTCGATATCAAAATCGGCGTCGCCTATGGCAGCGACGTCAAGCGCGTCCACGCCGTATTGACGGACATTGCGCGCGCCCACCCGATGGTGCTGAAGAATCCCGAGCCGTTTGTTCTCTTCGCCAATTTCGGGCCTGCCGCGCTCGAATTCGAAATCCGCGTGTTCGTGGCCGACATCATGAATGGCAGCGTCGTGCAGAACGATATCCGCTTCGCCATCTTCGATATCTTCGAGCAGGAGCACATCGAGATCCCTTCGACGCCGCGCGCCGTGGTCGAGACCAAGAAGCACGAAGCCTGGCCGATCGATGACGACAAGATCGAGGCCGAGTTCGCCGAGCGCCAGAAGCTTGAGGCGGAAGCCGCTGCCGAGCGGGAGCGGCTGGCCAAGATGAAGCGCAAGGGCCGCAAGCCCGACCCGGGTTAAGGCGCATCGATATTCGGGTGAGGCCGGTCTGCAAAAGGCGGTTTCCGGCGCCGAAACCGATTGTGGCATGAATGCGGCATTCAGTTGCGGTTCAGGTAACATCTCATATAAGCTTCGATGCAAAGGGCGAGAATGCCTTGCAAATTTGAACAGAGGCGGTGTTTGAAACACCGGAATTGCAATGTGGAAGTCTGTCGTTGCCGCCATCGCTTTGCTGGCCCTGGGCGGTTCGGCTTTCGCCGCCAGCGCGATCAACAGGGACGCTCAGACGCGGACCCTGGTCGTGACCGAAGGCGGAGCCAAGAGCGAACTGACGCTTGCCGCCGGTGAGACGGTGGAATTCTGCTCGAACGGCTGCTTCGTCACCCTGCCCAATGGTGACCTCGAAGCCCTGACCGGCTCGGAAACGGTCGAGATTTCGGGCGGCGCGGCCCGAATCAAGTAACCGCCGCCAAGGATTGGCGCGCAAGATTGGCAAAGGCCGGACCGTTGTCCGGCCTTTTATCGTTTCCGGTAGCCGGCGCTTAACGATGACGCCGAAAAACCGGTATGACTACGCGTTGCAACCGGGCGTTTTAACGTTCGCTGCGTCATCCCCGGCTATATCCGACCCGAGGACGCCGGCACACGGCGTGGGTTGAATTACGCGCGGTCCTTTCCGAGATCGGAGTTTCGGGATCTTGCGCTCGATCGGGGCAGGACAATGGACGCGAGGTCGGACAGGAACGCAATTCCGCTTGCGGTCGATCTCGACGGCACGCTGATTGCAACGGACCTTCTGTGGGAAGGCCTGTTCATCCTGCTCAAGAAAAATCCGCTCTATCTCTTTCTCCTGCCGCTCTGGCTGACCGGCGGGCCGGCCCGTGTGAAGCAGGAAATCGCCGGACGCGCCGACATAGATCCGGCCTCGCTGCCCTACCGGCAGGACTTGCTCGAGCGCTTGCGCACCGAGCATCGGGAGGGCCGCAAGATCGTGATGGCGACGGGAACGCCGCGCAAATTCGCGGAAGCGATCGCGGCGTATCTCGGCATTTTCGATCACGTGCTGGCGACCGACGGCCCGCACAACATGACTTCCGGCAGGAAGCGCGCGGCGCTGGTCGCCGCCTATGGCGATGCAGGCTTCGACTATGCCGGCAACAGCCGCCACGACCTCAAGGTTTTCGACGCCGCACGCAACGCGCTCGTGGTGGCGCCCGATCGCAGCGCCCGGGGCTGGCAGGCAGCGCACGGCGCCGAGGCCATGCCGGCGCCGAAGCCGACGCTGAGGACCTACGTCAAGATGCTGCGTATGCATCAGTGGCTGAAGAACTCGTTGATCACCATCCCGATGGTGCTGTCGCACGAATATTTCAACGCGAACATGATCTGGCAGTGCCTGCTGGCGTTCGTTTCGTTCAGCGCCGTGGCGTCCGCCATCTACATCCTCAACGATTTCTTCGATCTCGCGCTCGACCGCAAGCATCCGACAAAGCGCAACCGGCCTTTCGCCAGCGGCGCATTGTCCATTCCGTTCGGGCTGGGCGCGATTGTCGCGCTGCTCGCGATCGGCGTCGCCACCGGCCTGTTCCTTCCGATCGAATTCCTTGGCGTGCTTGCCGGCTATTTGGTGGTCACCACTGCCTATTCGCTGTCTTTCAAGCGCATGCTGCTCGTCGATGTGCTGACGCTTGCGGGTCTCTACACGATCCGCGTGCTGGCGGGTGCAGCCGCCACCGGCGTCGACGTCTCCTTCTGGCTGCTCGCCTTCTCGATCTTCTTCTTCCTGTCGCTGGCGCTGGTGAAGCGCTTCGTCGAGTTGCGCACCACGGCCATTCCACCGGGCGAGCGCATCGCCGGACGCGGCTATCGCACCGAGGACCAGGAAATCGTCGCCCAGGCCGGCATGGCGTCGGCTTTCTCCTCGGCTCTGGTCCTGGCGCTCTATATGGACAGCCCCGCCGTGCGCGAGCTCTATCCGCATCCATGGCTGATATGGCCGCTGGCGCCGATCGTGCTTTACCTGACGATGCGCGTCTGGATTCTCGCCCGGCGCGACGAGATGCATGACGATCCGGTCGTCTTCATCATCCGCGACTGGCGCAGCCAGATCGTCGTCGCCATCGGCGCGGTCTTCCTCGTCGCCGGAGGCTGGTGATGGGTATCGAGCGCTTCGGCAGCTTCGGACTGGCGACGCGGCCGGCGCGCAAGGCGATTCCGGCGGATGAGGCGATCGCGCTTTTGAACAGCCGCGCGGCCGGGCCGGGCTCGCTGATAGGCTATGGCAATGGCCGCTCCTACGGCGACAGTTGCCAGAACGATGCCGGCATGGTGGTCGACATGCGGCCGCTCGACCGCATCCGATCCTTCAACGTCGAGACCGGCGTGCTCGAAGCGGATGCCGGCGCGCTGCTTTGCGACATCATCGCTTATGCCGCACCCTGCGGCTTCTTTCCGGCCGCCGTCCCAGGCACGCAGTTCGTGACGCTCGGCGGCGCGATCGCCAACGACGTCCACGGCAAGAACCATCATCGGCGCGGCACCTTCGGCTGCCACGTCGAGGCCTTCACGCTGCTCAGGTCCGACGGCCGGACCTATCGCTGCTCGGCGACCAACAATGTCCGGCTGTTCAGGGCAACGATCGGCGGCATGGGGCTGACCGGGCTGATCCTTTCGGCATCGATCAAGCTGATGCGCGTGCCGTCGCTCGACATCATGGAGAGGACCACGCGGTTTCGCGACCTCGGCGAATTCTTCGATCTTGCCGAGGCCGCCGACCAGGCCAACGAATATGCCGTCGCCTGGATCGATCAGCTTGCCGACGGCCACGGGCGCGGGCGTGGCCTCTTGTTCACCGGCAATCATGCCGAGCACGGCTCGCACGCCGCCACCCGCGCCGGCAGCCGGCTTGCCGTGCCGGTGCAGCCGCCCTTCAATGTCCTCAACCGGCCTTTCCTCACTGTCTTCAACGCGGCCTACCGCTGGAAAAAGGGCAACTCTCCGGCCCCGCGCCAGGCGGGCTATCAGAGCTTCTTCTTTCCGCTCGACGGCGTCCGCGACTGGAACCGGCTCTACGGGCCGCGTGGACTTTTCCAGCACCAGAGCGTGGTGCCGGAGGCAAATGCGCGCTGCGTCGTGCCGACGCTGCTCGAGACCGCGCGGCGAGCGGGGCAGGGATCGTTCCTGACGGTGCTCAAGCGCTTCGGCGATGTCCGCTCGCCGGCGCTGCTGTCGTTCCCGCGGCCGGGCTACACGCTGACGCTGGATTTCCCCAACCAGGGCGAAAGGACGCTCAGCCTGCTCGCCGAGCTTGACCGCATCACGATCGAGGCGGGCGGGGCGGTCAACCCTTACAAGGACGCCCGGATGGGTCCTGAGGTTTTCGCCGCGTCGTTCCCGCAATGGCAGCGGCTGGAGGCGCTTCGCGACCCGGCTTTCATGTCGAGCTTCTGGATGCGAACGGCCAAAAGACTGGATGCGAGAAGAGGAGTCGCGGAAGCCGCAGAATAGGTAAGGTTTGAATAAATCATGGTAAATGAAGCGTTAAACCGTGATTTACTCAAAACACTCTTGTGACTTCACGAAATTTTTGCAGGTTTGTAATAGGACCGCTCAAGGGCGGGGTGGCAACAATGAAATACATAATCTTCATTCTCTTCACAGTCATGACCAATGCGGCAGCGCAACTGATGCTGAAGCAAGGCATGATGTCGATCGGGCCGATCTCCTTCGAAGGCGTCAATCCGCTCGTCAGGCTCTTGCAGATCGTGTTCAGCCCCTGGGTGTTCCTGGGCCTGTGCACCTTCGTCATCTCGATGGCGTCGCATCTTTATGTGCTGTCCAAGGTCGAGCTCAGCTTCGCCTATCCCTTCCTCAGCCTCGCCTATGTCGCCGTGGCGATCTTTGCCTATTTCGTCTTCCGCGAGGATCTCAACGGCTGGCGGATCGCCGGCATCGCCTGCATCTGCGTCGGCACGGTGCTGATTGCGCAAAGTGGGCGCGGGCACGAGGAGCAGACGGCATCCATCACTCCCGACAAGATCGGCACAAGCGAGATCGTTCGATGAGACATGTGATTTTTGGAGGCGACGGTTTCGTCGGCCGTCACCTTGCGCCCAAGCTCGTTGCGGACGGCGAGCAAGTCGTCGTCGCCGACATCGTCAAGAGCGACCTGCCGCATTACCGGTCGGTGCGCTTCATCACATGCGACGTCACCGATCCGGCCTCAGTGGCTACGGTCGGGCTCAAGGCCGACGACATGGTCTACAACCTCTCGGCCAAGATGCTGTCGCCGATCCAGGTACGCGCCAAGCGGCACGATTTCTTCTTCCCGGTGAATTTCCACGGCACCGAGAACATCATTCAGGCAATGGACAAGGCAGGGGCCTCGAAGCTCGTCCACTACACGACCGACATGATCTACGGCCACACGGTGGTGTTGCCGATGACCGAGGATCATCCGGTATCGCCGCTCGGCGAGTACGGCCTGTCGAAGCTCAAGACCGAGGAGCTCGCCGCCGAATGGCGCAAGCGCGGCATGTCGATCTCGCTGTTTCGGCCGCGCCTGATCATCGGGCCTGGACGCCTCGGCATCCTGGAAAAACTGTTCAAGCTGATCGACTGGAATTTTCCGGTGCCGATGATCGGCTCGGGCAAGAACCCCTATCAGTTCATCTCGGTGTTCGATTGCGCGGAAGCCGCCCGCGCCGCCTGGAAGGCCGGCGTGCCGAACGAGGCCTATAATCTCGGCTCGCTCAATCCGCCGCCGGTGCGCAGGTTGCTGGGCGACCTCATCCGCCATGCCGGTTCGAAGTCGATCCTGCTGCCGACGCCCGGCTGGGCGGTCAAGCGCACGCTCGACCTGCTCGACCTGATGAACATGCCGATCATGGATCCGGAACAGTATCTGATCGCCGACGAGGAATGCGTGCTCGACGTGTCCAAGGCCGAGCGCCAGCTCGGCTGGGTGCCGCAATATCGCGACGAGGACATGCTGATCGCCGCCTACAGCGAGTACCGCGCCAAGAAGGACGGCCACGCCGTCGCCACCAAACACGTGCCTGCCGAATAAGGCGGTGAAGGGGAGATTTTTCAGATGACCGTCATGGCCAAGCCTGAACACACGGGCGCGCGCACGCTGGTCGATGCGCCGACGCTTTCACCCACGGCAATAGCCAAGCCCGACCTGATCAGCGTCGAGCAGGCCAAGGCGATGGACGTGGCCCGGATCACCGACCTGTTCAAGGCGCATCTCAACCCTGGACAGCTGCATTTCATGAAGCTGCTCGGCTTCCACAAGGTCAAGATCGAACGCGCCGAGGGCATGTTCTACATCGACCAGAACGGCCGTAAGATCCTCGACTTCTTCGGCGGTTTCGGTTCGCTGGCCTTCGGCCACAACCATCCGCGCATCCTTGAAGCTCGCCGCAAGTTTCAGGAGGAAAAGCGCCAGGAGATAGCCATCGCCTTCATGTCGCAATATGCGGCCGCACTTGCCCACAACATCGCCAAATGCTCGCCCGGCGAGCTCGACATGGTGTTCCTGGGCTCGTCCGGTTCGGAGGCCATGGAAGCGGCGGTGAAGCTTGCCGAGCGCGCCGCCGGTCCAAAGCGGCCGAAGGTCGTCTATGCCGAGAATTCCTTCCACGGCAAAACCAAGGGCGTGCTGGCGATCACCGACGGCCAGCTCTACCGCGCCGAGTTCAAGGTGGCCGACAATGTCGTGCGCGTGCCGTTCGCCGACATCGATGCCGTCGAGCGCCTGTTCCGCAACGATCCCGAGATCGGCGTCATCGTGCTCGAAACCATCCAGGGCGGCGGCGGCATCATCCAGGCGCCGGCGGAATACTGGCAGAAGCTGCGCGCGCTTTGCGATCGGCATGGCGTGCTGTGGGTGGCCGACGAAGTGCAGTGCGGCTATGGCCGCTCCGGCCGCTTCTATGCCTTCGAGCATTACGGTGTGGTGCCGGACGTGACGGCGCTGGCGAAATCGCTCGGCGCTGGCAAGGCGGCGGTCGGCGCGATGATCGCCAAGCGCAATGTCTATATGAAGGCCTATGGCACGCCGAAGACGGCGATGATCCACGCCATGGCGACCTTCGGCGGCATGGGCGAGGCCTGCGTCACCGCGATCGAGGGCATCAACGTGCTCTATGACGACGGGCTGATCGACAACGCCGCCTCGACCGGCGAGTACCTGCTGCAGCGGCTGCGGGCGATCAAGGAAAAATATCCGAAGATCATCAAGGACGTGCGCGGCAAGGGTTTTATGATCGGGCTCGAGTTCCACGATTTCTCGCAGACCCTGCCGATGGTGATGCGTCCGGTTGTCAGCATCCTCGACGACAAGCTGAAGGGCTCGCTGTCGGGCTTCGTCGGCTCGCTGCTGCTGCGCGACTACGACGTGCTAGTCGCCTTCACCGAATACAACCGCAACGTCATCCGGCTCGAGCCGCCGCTGATCTGCCAGCCCGAGCATGTCGACCGCTTCGTCGATGCCTTCGACAGCCTGCTGTCGCGCGGCATCGTGGCGATCGTGAAGGATTTCGTGAAAAGCCAGGTCGGTAAATAGAGGCTGCGGAGGCGAACGATGCTGACCCGCCCGCCAACAACCCGGACGCTCGACCGACTGACCGGCGCCGGTCTGGCTTGGGGCGAGGGGACCTATGCGCGATGGGCCGCGCCGATCGGCGCGATTGCCTTCTCGCTCTATATACTGCTCACTGCGGCGACCGCGTGGTTCATGCCCGACGCCAACTGGGACATGCTGCCTTACCTGGCGATCGCCGAGGAAGGCACCTATCCCGATCCGCAGGCCTTGCATGATTATGCCTACAGCACGGTCGAGGCGGGCGTATCGACCGCCGACTACAAGACGCTGACGGACGATGGCGGCGGCTTTCGCAGCCACATGGCGCAGAATGCCGCCGACTTCCATTCGCTGCTCGGCATGTACCGGATCAAGTTCCTCTACGCGGAAATCCTGTCAGGCCTTAGCCAAGTCGTCTCGCCGGTCGAGGCGATGCGGCTGGTGCAGGTGCTTTCCGTGCTTCTGTTCGGCGCCATCACGCTCGCCTGGCTGCGCGCGGAAGGCGCGCTGGCGCTGGCGCCGATCGTTGGCGCGATCCTGATCATGGCCGATTTCGGTGATGCGGCCCGTGCTTCGACACCCGATCTCTTGTGTTCGGCGTTGTTCATGGGTGGATTGTTCGCCTATATGCGCAAGCGTGAGGCGGCGACGGCCATCCTGCTTTTCCTCGCCTTCATGGCCAGACCTGACAACATCGTCTTCCTCGCCATCTTCGCCGTCCTGCTCGTCGCTTACCGCCAAAAGGCATGGGGCGCGCTGGCCGGCTTTGCGGCGTCCTTCGTCGCCTATTTCGCCATCTCGCACTGGGCGCAGCATCCGGGCTGGTGGCCGCATCTGTGGTTTTCCAGCATCGAGCAGCATTACAATATGGACGGGTTCGAACCGCCGTTTTCGGTGGCGGCCTATCTGAAGGCCTTTGCGGCATCGGTGGTACGCGCCATCAGCATCAACAGCTGGGTCGGTGTTTCGGTGTTGGCGCTGGCCGGCTGGTACGGGCTCGATCGCGCCGGCTTCCGGCTCGACCGCCGCGCCGGCATCCTGCTTGCGGCGCTCGTGCTTGGCGTGCTGGCAAAGTTTACGGTCTTCCCGATCCACGATACCCGCATCTATTTCCCCAACCTTCTGCCGCCTTTCCTGCTGCTCGTTGCGCCGCTGATGGCGTTGTGGGCAGCGGCGAGCCATGGCGGCCGCCGCGCCGCGCCGCAGGTCATTCCCGGAGACAAATCATGAGCTCGCTTTCCAGCCTCGCGCGCGTGCTTTTGTCGCTCGGCTTACCTGTCGGCGTGCTCGATCGCGGGCCGGCGCTGCACGGCACGAAGTTCCTCGCCAAGGCGGCGCTGAAGGCGCGCTTCGGCAACAGCCGGCCGTTCCAGATGGTCAATGTCGGCGCCTGCGACGGCGCGCTGTTCGACGACGTGACGCCCTGGCTGCATCGCATCCCGGGAGCAAAGGCAATGCTGGTCGAGCCGATCCCCTATAATCAGAAGCGGCTTCGCGCCAACTATCCCGATGCGGAGCGCTTCGTCATCGAGCCGGTGGCGGTGACCAGGACCAAAGGAACCATCACCGTCCATACCTTCGACGCCGCAGCACTCGAGGCGGGCACGCTGCCCATCGAGTTCATCGGCTGCTCGTCGGTCACGGACACCAATCTGATGTCGGGCAAGAACGCCTGGGGCGAGGCGGACGCCAACTTCAACAACTTCGCGCCGCATCTGAAGGACATCGAGGTGCCGTCGGAGACCTTGCAGGCGCTGCTCGACCGCAACGGCGTCACCGATATCGACGCGTTCCTGGTCGACTGCGAAGGTGCCGACTGGATGGTGTTCGAGCAGCTCGATCTCCAGCGCTACCGTCCGGGCATGATCAAGGTCGAGGTCGGCGCGCTGCCGGCTGCCGAGATCGGCCAGGTTGTGGTTAAGCTGAAGACCGCCGGCTACCAGGTCGGCTTCCAGGCAGAGGACATCTGGGCCTTCGCCTGATCGATATGATCTCGATGCACGGTCGGCGTGCGGGGTCGCGACGCATCTGCGGCGTGTCGCAAACAGGCGGTAGCTCTATCCGTGTCCTCTGCATATTGTGCGCCATTCGAACGGGCGCCAGCAAGCCCGCTTTACTACTTTGGAGTCGCGGGCCATGGCAGAGTTTCCGAAAAAGGCGAAGGTCGTCATCGTCGGCCTGGGCGGTATCGTCGGCGCATCGGTCGCCCATCACCTGATCGAGCGCGGCTGGGACGACATTGTCGGCATCGACAAGTCGGGCATCCCGACCGATATCGGTTCGACGGCGCACGCTTCGGACTTCTGCTACACGACCAGCCACGATTTTCTGTCCTGCTGGACGACGCTCTATTCCATCGATTTCTATGAGAAGATGGGCCACTACGCGCGCGTCGGCGGCATCGAGGTCGCCCGTGTCGGCGACGACGCCCGCATGGAAGAGATCAAGCGCAAGATCGCCTCGGCCAAGTCTTTCGGCACCCGCGCGCGCCTGATCGAGCCGGCAGAGATCAAGCAGAAGTTCCCGCTGATCGAGGAGCACCTTGTGCAGGGCGGCCTGTGGGATCCCGACGCCGGCCTCGTCATTCCGCGCTCGCAGACGGTCGCCGGCAAGCTGGTCGACCAGGGTGTCGCCGCCGGCAAGCTCCAGGCTTTTGCCAACACCTCGGCCAAGGATCTGGTCGTCGAGAACGGCCGCATCAAGGGCGTGGTGACCGAGCGCGGCACGATCGAGGCCGACTATGTGGTTGTCTGCACCGGCATCTGGGGCCGGCTCACAGCGGCGCTGGTCGGCGAAGACCTGCCGGTCATGCCGATCGATCACCCGCTCACCTTCTTCGGCCCCTATAACGAGTTCGCCGGCACCGGCAAGGAGATCGGCTGGCCGCTGCTGCGCGACCAGGGCAACTCGGCCTATATGCGCGACACCGGCGATCCCAAGACCGCCGAAGGCGGGCAGATCGAGTGGGGTTATTACGAAGAGACCAACCCGCGACTCTGCCACCCCCGCGATCTCCTGGAGAAGGACCAGGCGCGGCTGTCGCCGTCGCAGCGCGATCTCGATATGGAGCAGATCATGGCGCCGCTGGAGCGTGCCATGGAGCTGGCGCCGATCCTTGGCGAACTCGGCTACAATGAAGGCCATTCCTTCAACGGCCTACTGCAGGTGACCGCCGATGGCGGACCGTCGATGGGCGAGAGCCAGAAGGTGAGGGGCCTGTGGTACGCCGTCGCCATCTGGGTCAAGGACGGCCCCGGCATGGGCAAGCTCATCGCCGACTGGATGACGGATGGCCGCACGGCGATCGACCACCATGCCATCGACTATTCGCGCTTCTACCCGCACCAGACGCAGGAACAGTTCATCTGGGATCGCTGCACCGAGACGGCGATGAAGGTCTACAATCCGGCGGTCCATCCGCGCGAGCCCTTCTCCAAGGGCCGCAACATCCGCCGCTCACCGTTCTGGGAACGCGAAAAGGAGCTCGGCGGCTATTTCATGGAACTGGGCGGCTGGGAGCGCGCCCATGGCTATGCCGCCAACGAGCATCTGCTGGAGAAATACGGCAACCGCGTGCCAGTGCGCGAGAACGAATGGGACAACCGCCATTTCTGGCGCGTCTCCAATGCCGAGCATCTGGCGATGAGCGAGGATTGCGGCATCGTCAACCTGTCGCATTTCTCGATGTATGACGTCGAAGGGCCCGACCATGTCGCGCTGCTGGAATGGCTGTGCGCGGCCAAGATCGGCGGCGACAACAATATCGGCAAGGGCATCTACACCCACTTCCTCGACGAGGAAGGCATGGTGCGCGCCGATTTCACCGTCATCCGCATGGCCGATCGCTGCCGCGTGATCGACGGCGCCGATGCCGGCCCGCGCGACTTCCGCTATATGCAGCGCACCGCGCAGGACAAGGGTTTTGACGCTACCATCACCGACGTGACCGAGAAATACGTCACCATCGGCATCTGGGGTCCGAATGCCCGCACCACCCTGCAGAAGGTGGTCGAGGACCCGAACGGGCTGACGCCGGAGAATTTCCCGTTCGCGGCGATCAAGCCGGTCAAGATCGGCGGCAAGGACGTCACCGCCTTCCGCATCTCCTATGTCGGCGAGCAGGGCTGGGAACTGCATATGCGCTACGAGGACGGCCTCGCCGTCTGGGACGCATTGCGCTCCACCGGCGTCATGCCGTTCGGCGTCGAGACCTATGCCAACACGCGCCGGATGGAAAAGAGCCTGCGGCTGCAGAACGCCGATCTCTTGACCGAGTATAATCTGCTGGAGGCCGACCTTGCCCGCCCGAAGGTCAAGGAGAACGACTTCTGCGGCAAGGCCAAGCATCTGGAATATCGCGCTCGCGAGCACCAGCCGGCAATGCTGTGCACGCTGGTCATGACCGACAACAAGGATGCCAAGGGCGTCGCCCGCTATCCGGTCGGCATCATGCCAGTGATGGATCCAGCCACCGGCGCGACGCTGGTCGACGAGCTTGGCCGCCGTTCCTTCACCACCTCGGTCGCCTACGGTCCGACGATCGGCAAGAACATCGCGCTTGCCTATCTGCCATGGGCCTATGCCCAGGAGGGCCGCAAGCTCAACGTGGAGTATTTCGGCGAGACCTATCCGGTCGAGGTCGCGGGCGTCGGCTACAAGCCGCTCTACGATCCGGAGAACCTCAAGCCGAGGAGCTGAGATCGCGGACGCAGAAAGATGCAAGGCCCGGCTTAGGCCGGGCTTTTGCTTTTGTGCGGGCCGAGATTCTCGCGTAGCGTTGCGACAGGCGGAGTGGGTAGCTTGCAACGGTTCGGCTGGGACAGGAAGAACGACGCGTTCGTCTTCAGGATGAAAGGGAACATCCCCGTTCATGTCAGCTGGACCTTTGCCGTCCCCGCCATGCTGCCGTTCGTGCATGAATGGTCGCGGCATCCCAGGAGCGCCCTGACCCATACGGTCATCCTTGCCGCGCTTTTGTTCTTGTCGGTGTTCCTGCATGAGCTTGCCCATGTGTGGGCGGCGCGCCGGCAGGGCATCGGTACTGAAAGGATAGAACTCTATCTCTTCGGTGGAATTGCGTGGTTCAAGCGCGGCGCGGCCTCGCCGTATGGCTGGGCATGGATCGCCTTCGCCGGACCTTTGGTAAACATCGTCCTGGCGGCGGGCTTTGCCGCTTCCTTTTGCCTTTTGGCCCGGCCCTTATTGGCTGTCGGGCCGAGGCCGGACGCATTTCTGGAGTGGACGCTTTGGCTCGGCGCCTTGGTGAATGCGGTTTTGGCCATTCTCAACCTCCTTCCGGCCTATCCGCTCGATGGCGGAGCGATCGCCAGGCATCTGCTTGCGCCGCGCTTCGGCGCGGACACCGCCGCACGGATCGTCGGCTTCTGCGGCGTCGTGCTATCGATCTTGCGCTTCGCGGTCATTGTGCCTGCGGCAACAGCCGGAATTCTGTTGTGGATCCCGCCGTCCTTCAAACCGAACTGGCGGGCGTTTCGCGCTACCGGCAGTAAGAAGCCCGTCCCGCAGCATCCGGCTTGATGTGCGCGAGGCCAACAGCTTATGTGGCCCCATCAGAAGCCCCGCAAGAGCAAACACGCCTTATGCGCATCCTGTCCGACGCCTTCATTCCCGAACTCCCCAATCGCTACAATGGCAAGGTGCGCGAAAATTACGACCTGCCGGACGGGCGGCGCATCATCATCGCCACCGATCGTCTAAGCGCATTCGACACCATCCTGGCCTCGATACCTTTCAAGGGACAGGTCCTCACCCAGACTGCTCGTTACTGGTTCGAGGAGACCGCCGACATCTGTACCAACCATGTGCTGGAATATCCCGACCCCAATGTTGTCGTCGGCACGCGGCTCGACATGTTGCCGGTCGAGATCGTGGTGCGCGGCTATCTGGCGGGGACCACCAGCACCTCGATCCTGACCAAGTACAGGAAAGGCGAACGGAGCTTTTACGGACACACCTTTCCGGATGGATTGCGCGACAATGAAAAGCTGCCCTCGGCGATCATCACTCCAACCAGCAAGGCCGCCAGCGGCGGCCATGACGAGCCGCTGTCGGAGGCGGAGATCATCGACCAGCGGCTGCTCACGCAGGCGCAGTGGGACACCGTATCGCGCTATGCGCTGCAACTGTTCGCCCGCGGCCAGCAGCGCGCAGCCGAGCGCGGCCTGATCCTTGCCGACACCAAATATGAATTCGGCACCGCGCCGGACGGCGCCATCGTGCTGGCGGATGAAATCCACACACCCGACAGCAGCCGCTACTGGATCGCGCAGAGCTACGACGAGGCGTTCCAAAGCGGCGGGCGGCCGCAGAGTTTCGACAAGGATTTCGTCCGCTCATGGGTGTCGGCGCGGTGCGATCCCTACAAGGATCCGATCCCAAAGATACCCGACGAGATCATCAACCAGGCCTCGGCGGTTTATATCCAGGCCTACGAGGCGATCACCGGCGCGAAGTTCGTTCCTGACGTCTCCGGAGAGACCGTGCTGGAACGCATCCGTTCGAATCTCGCGCGATATTTTTAAGAAGGTTCCCGCGCCGGCGGAAATCCGACGCTCAGGAAATTCCCGGCTTTTGCGCGGGACGATTTTCGCTTAACCTTCCTCCATGTCCGCTTATGCCCGTGCAAGGCATATTGTCTGCGGCAGTGCCGCCCTGGCGCTGGCGTTTTGGCTGACGTCGGCAGCGTCTCCCGCCGAACCCGTCGATGTCGAATTGGTGCTGGCGGTCGATGTTTCGCTCTCGATGTCGCCGGCCGAGCTGGAGATCCAGCGTCATGGTTACGCGGCGGCGCTCACGCATGACAATGTGCTGAAGGCGATCGCCGACGGCGCCTATGGCAAGATCGCCGTCACCTATGTCGAATGGGCGGGCACGACCTGGCAGCGCGTCATCGTGCCGTGGACGGTGATCGCCAACCGCGCCGATGCCGAGAAGGTTGTGGCGCAGCTCAACGCCCGCCCGCCGGACAGCGCCCGGCGGACCTCGATCTCCGGCGCGCTGAGCTTCGGCAGCGACCTGTTCGCCGAGAGCGGTTTCCAAGGCACCAAGCGCGTCATCGACGTTTCGGGCGACGGGCCCAACAACCAGGGGGCGCCGGTCAATCTCACCCGCGACGAGGTGGTCAAGCAAGGCATCACCATCAACGGGTTGCCATTGATGACGCGCGGCGGTTTCAGCAGCGCCTTCGATGTCGCCAATCTCGACCGCTACTACAGCGACTGCGTCATCGGCGGACCGGGCGCCTTCATGATCCCGGTCAATGACTGGACGCAGTTTCCGGAAGCGATCCGCCGCAAGCTGGTGCTCGAACTTGCCGGTCCCGCTTCGCCGCGCTGGGCGGCGGAAGAGGCCGCGCATCTGCCGGTCGTACTCGCCGACGACAAGCAGGCCACCGACTGCCTGGCCGGCGAGAAGATGTGGCGCAGCCGCGGCTGGGGTCTGGACAGCCGCTGAAACGCGAAGCCGGCTTGGACCATCGTCCAGTGCGGCGCCTGCTTCATTGACAAGCCTTTTGGCGTCTGTGAGACAATTTGCGCTCACCACATAAAAAAGGGGAACTACAATGAACAGGACCACCATTTTCGCGGCGGCGCTGACGGCGGCCGCTGTGCTCGGCGCGCCGGCGATGGCCGCCACGTCGCTGACCATCGGCATCAGCGGCTGGACCGGTTTTGCGCCGCTGACTTTAGCCAAGCAGGCCGGGCTCTTCGAAAAGCACGGGCTCGACGTCACGCTGAAGAAGGTGCCGCAGGCGAGCCGCCCGCTGGCCATCGCCAGCGGCGACCTGCAATGCGCGGCGACCACGGTCGAGACCTGGATGGTGTGGAATGCCAGCGGCGTCACCACCAAGCAGATTTTCCAGCTCGACAAATCCTATGGCGCCGACGGCATCGTCGTGCGCAACGACATCAAGACCGTCGCCGACCTCAAGGGCAAGAATGTCGCCTCGTCCGCGCCCGGGACCTCGCCCTATTTCCTGCTCGCCTGGGTGCTCAACAAGAACGGTATGTCGACCAAGGACGTCACCGTCGTCAATCTGGAGCCGGATGCAGCGGCGCAAGCCTTTCTGGCCGGCCAGAACGATGCCGCCGTCACCTACGAACCCTTTATTTCTGCCGTCCGCGACAAGTCCGACCAGGGCCATATCCTGGCCACCACGCTCGATTATCCGATGGTGCTGGATACCGTCGGCTGCACGCCGGACTTCCTCAAGGCCAATCCCGATGCCGCCAAGGCGCTCGCCGACAGCTATTTCGACGCGCTCGACATGATCAAGAAGGACCCGCAGAAATCCTATGAGATCATGGGCGCCGACGTGAAGCAGTCGGCCAAGGAGTTCGAGGACTCGGCCAAATACCTGAAATGGGCCGACAAGGCGGAGAACCAGCAGTTCTTCACCAAGGACTTCCAGGATTTTTCCAAGACCGCGGCCGAGTTGCTGCTGCAGATGGGGCTGATCAAGGAAGTGCCCGATGTGACGACGCTCGCCGACACCAGCGCGGTCGCCAACTGATCGCGTATCCGTCTATGGGCGGCGGCGATCAGCCGCCGTCATCTCACTTGGCGCGGTTCTTCGCAATTCTGGACGGAAAACCGCGTCACACTTTTCCTGGAATTGCTCTAAAGGACAGGGCCTGATGCTGCGTCCCTTGTATCCCGTTCGCCCGGGTACGCGAACCGTGCTCGGTGTCGCCTTCTTCGTGCTGTTCGTGGCGTTCTGGGCGTGGATCACGCTCGGCGGCCATGTGAACCGGATCTTTCTCGCCGACCCGCTGTCGATGCTCAAGGATGGCTGGCGGCTGCTGGTCGAAGATCGTTTCTGGCTCGATATCCTGATCACCATCTGGCGCGTCTTCGGCGGCTTCATGCTGGCTTCGGTCGTCGCGGTGCCGATCGGCATCGCCATGGGCGCCTGGAAGCCGGTCGAAGCCTTCCTCGAGCCGTTCGTGTCCTTCGCGCGCTACTTGCCGGCGTCCGCCTTCATCCCTCTGCTCATCCTGTGGGCCGGCATCGGCGAGCTGGAAAAGCTGCTGGTGATCTTCGTCGGCTCCGTGTTCCAAATCATCTTGATCATCGCGGTCAAGGTCGGCAGCACGCGGCGCGACCTGGTCGAGGCCGCCTATACGCTCGGCGCCACCGACAACGGCATCGTCAAGCGCGTCATCATGCCGGCCAACGCGCCGGAAATAGCAGAAACGCTGCGGCTGGTTCTGGGCTGGGCGTGGACCTATGTGATCGTCGCCGAGCTGATCGGCTCGTCCTCCGGCATCGGCTACATGATCATCAACAGCCAGTCGCGGCTGGCGACCGGGCAGATCATCTTCGGCATCATCGTCATCGGGCTGATCGGGCTTTTGTCCGACTTCGCCTTCAAGGCGCTCAACCGCTGGCTCTATCCATGGAGCCTGGCATGAGCAAGCTTCTCATCGAAGGCGTTTCGCGGACCTTTGCCGGGGTCGGGGGCGGACAGCCGGTGCAGGCGCTGCAGCCGGTTGACCTCGCCGTCGCGGCGAATGACTTCATCACCATCCTTGGACCGTCCGGCTGCGGCAAGTCGACATTGCTGAGAATCGTCGCCGGACTGGAGGCGCCGAGCACCGGCCGTGTGCTGCTCGACGGCAAGGCGGTTGCCCGGCCGGGACCGGACCGCGGCATGGTGTTCCAGTCCTACACGCTGTTTCCCTGGCTGACGGTCGCGCAAAACATCGGCTTCGGCCTGCGTGAACGCGGCATGCCGGAGCGCGAGCGCAGCGACATCGTCGCTTCTTACGTCGATCTGGTCGGGCTCAACGGGTTCGAGAACCATTGGCCGAAGCAGCTGTCGGGCGGCATGCAGCAGCGCACGGCGATCGCGCGGGCGCTTGCCAACGATCCCGAAATCCTGCTGCTCGACGAGCCGTTCGGGGCGCTGGACAACCAGACGCGCGGGCTGATGCAGGAATTGCTGCTCGGCATCTGGGAGCGGCGCAAGAAGACGGTGCTGTTCGTCACCCACGACATCGAGGAAGCGATCTTCATGGCTTCGCGGGTAATCGTGATGAGTGCGCGGCCTGGCCGCATCAAGTCGGACGTGCCGGTCGACCTGCCGCATCCGCGCCACTACACGCTGAAGACCAGCCCGGAATTTTCCACCTTGAAAGCGCAGCTCACCGAGGACATCCGCATCGAGGCGATGCGGACGGCACAAACCCAATCGGCGTAAAGGTTTCTGCCTGCTCAGGCCGCCAGCAACTGCTTGCGGTCGACGCGTTCCTGCTGCGGCGAGCGGGCATAAAGCTCGCGGTAGCATTTGGAGAAGTGCGAGGCGGAGACGAAGCCGCAGGCCACGGCCACTTCGACCACGGGCATCGACGACTGGATCAGCAGGTGTCTGGCGCGGTCGAGGCGGATCTCCAGATAGTAGCGGGCAGGGGAGCGGCCCATCTCGGTGCGGAACAGGCGTTCGATCTGCCGGCGGGAAAGATCGACATGATCGGCGATCTCGATCAGCGACAGCGGCTCGGAAAGGTTTGCCTCCATCAATTCGATGATGGTGAGCACCTTGGAGTTCTGCACGCCGAGGCGGGCGCGCAGCGGCAGGCGCTGGCGATCGGTCGGACTGCGCACGCGGTCGGTCAGCACCTGCTCGCAGACGCGGTTGACGAGGCTGTCGTCGAAATCGTCGCCGATCAGCTTCAGCATCATGTCAAGCGCGGCGGTGCCGCCAGCGCAGGTGTAGACGTTCTGATCGACCTCGAAGAGATCGGCAAAGACATTGGCTTTCGGGAAGGCCTCGGAGAAGCCCGGCAGGTTCTCCCAATGGATGGCGCAGCGCTTGTTGGAGAGGAGGCCGGCGGCGGCCAGGACATGCGCGCCGGTGCAAAGGCCACCCACCGCGACGCCGCGATTATACTCCTCGCGCAGCCATGCGAAGGCCGATTTGTTGTGGTAGCGCTCGACGTTGATGCCGCTGCAGACGATCGCCATGTTCGGCCTGTCCGGCCCGGCCATCTTCTTGCGCTCTTCCTCGAGCGAGGTGTTGACGGCGCATTCGACGCCGTTCGAGGCGCGCACCGGCTTGCCGTCGATGCTAGCCAGACGCCAGCGATAAGCCTCGTAGCCGAGCATCCGGTTCGCGGAGCGCAGCGGATCGAGCGCCGTCGCAAAGGCGATCATGGTAAAATCGGGAATGAGGAAGAATACAAACGATCTTTTGATCGGATGCTTTACGGCATTCACGGGGAAACCTCACGCAGCCATGACGCGAACAGGATGTCGCGAACAGCATAGCGACATCAGGAAAAACCATTCCTGTCAATCGGGTAGGCGGCTAAGTGAAGATTAAATTTGCGACACGGGTCGCAAATGGGCAATCAGCGCCAGCTCAAGGCGTCGCCCGGCTGGCCGATGAATGTCGGCGCAAACGAAAACGCCGCCTCGGTGAAACCGGGCGGCGTTGAATTCAGCTTTGGATGCCGATTGCCTCAGGCGACGAAGCCGAGGCGGGCGGCATTCATGGCGCCGGTCTGGCCGGGCATGGTGTTGGCAAGGCGCTGACGTTCGAGGGCAGTCGTCAGGTTCATTTCGCGGCGGGCGAAGAGGCGGGCAAAAAGCTTCATGATCATCTCCAATCGGTTGCTCAGACGGGTCGCCTTCGCTTGATGGAGTGGGGCAGCTCGTTTGCTGGCGTGGATATAGGCTCACTTCAGCAGAAACTAAATCGCAAATGCGAAGCACTTGATATGAAAAGCGACATGATTTGCGACATTGTTGGGCGACGTGCCCAAAATTTTCTCTTATTTACAATGGCTTAATTTGAAAATTAACCCGCTATGCGAGTGGTTCATATGCGTCATGCAGCCGCCGCATGGCTTGAAAAGTCGTTTGAGTGCAAACGAAAGGCCTAAAACAAACAAAAAGGCCTGCCGAGCTGACGCGGCAGGCCTTCAGAACTCCATACACACTTGATTACTTTGCTCCGGCCCAGCTTCCCACGCCGAAGCGCGAACTGGTCCTAGCATCGGCGGCTTCCGGCCAGCCGATATCCTTCTGCAGTTCGATCGGCAGCGCATGGATGGCGCGTTCGGTCTGGTAGCGGGCACGGGCCGCGCTGAATTCGGTCGCAAGCCGACCGATGGACGACAGGATAGACATTTCTTTCTCCTCTATGCGGGCAGGGAGGGCGCCCGTCACTGCGTTAAGTCAGGTCTGTTTCAGCTTCATTTCATGTCGATTGCAGGATTGTGTCATGGTCGTTTGATGGCTGCTTTTGGCAGCATCCTGCATCGATCAAGTTGACTATGCGCCTGGAGTGATGTTCAATCAAACGAAATGGAATGATCGATTGCATCAGAAAAATTGAAGGCAAGCTCCCATGAACGCCCCGCTCAATCATCCTTTGCCGCTGCTTGATCTCGATGTGCTGCGCACCTTCGTGGCGATTGCCGAGACGGGCAGCTTCACCACCGCCGCCAATGCGGTGTACCGCACGCCGTCGGCCGTCTCCATGCAGATCAAGAAGTTGGAGGACATCCTCGGCCGTTCCGTCTTCGCGCGCGATGCGCGTTCGGTGACGCTGACCACGGACGGCGAGATGCTGCTCGGCTATGCCCGCCGGCTTCTGTCGATCAATCGCGAGGTGGTGTCGAAGTTCATCATCCCCGACATCGTCGGCGTGGTACGCCTGGGTTCCCCTGACGACTATGGCGAGCGCGTGCTGCCGCATGTGCTGAAGCGTTTTGCGCAGTCGCATCCCTCGATCGCCGTCGACGTCACCATCGACCAGAGCATCAATTTGCGCCGCCGCATGGACGACCGCGCGCTCGACATCACGCTGCTCACCAATTCCTACAAGACCAGCGCGATCGGCGCCGAGGTGCTTTTGACCGAACCGATCGTGTGGGCCGGCGCCAAGGGCGGCTGCGCGCATTTGCGCGAGCCGCTTCCGGTGTCGCTATGGGAAGAGGGCTGCGCGTGGCGGGCAGGGGCGCTGGAAGCGCTTGGCCGCGAGGGCCGCAATTACCGCATCGCCTACATGAGCGCCCACACGGCCGGCCAGCGCGCCGCGATCATGGCCGATCTTGCGGTGGCGCCGCTGCCGAAGTCGTTCCTTGGCGACGAGATGGTGTCCTTGGGCGCCAAGGACGGCATGCCGGACATCGGCACCTACAATCTCGCCATGGTGGTGGCACCCGATGCGAGCGCGCCGGTGAAGGCCGTCGCAGACCATATCCGGGCGACGTTCGAACTGTTCCGCGAAACCGGCAAGTTCTGAGCTATTCGGCCGCAGGTGCCGAGCGGGCTGCGAAAGCTGCCTTTGTCCTGCGTCGGGCGCGAACTCGGGCCGGCGCCGGAACGCTGAGGAAATCGACGATGGAGTCGCGAGCGCGGCGCGCTTCCGGCATCTCGATCAGCGGCCAGGCGTGGAACATGCCTTCCTCGTAGACCACCTCCACCTCCACGCCGGCGGCGCGCGCCCTTTCGGCGAAGATAAGATTATCCGGTGTCAGCATATCACGCGAACCGGTCAGCAGCAGCGTCTTAGGCAGCACCGAGAGGTCGCCATAAAGCGGGCTGATGTGCCAGTCGTTGCGGTCGAAGCCGGCGCTATAGAGCCGCACCGCTTCCAGCCCGCCCGGGATACCCAGCCACGGGTCCTGCCGCTCTGCCTCGAAGACTTCGGGATTGGCAAGCGAAACGTCGAGGCCGGGCGAGATCAGCACATGGCGTGATGGCAAGGGCAGGCCCTCCTCGGCCGCCATCATGGTCAGCACGACGGCCATGTTGCCGCCGGCGGAATCGCCCATGAAGACGATGTCCTCGGCGTCGGTCTCTTCGAGCATGCGCCGGTAGAGGTTGCCAACCATGCCGAACATGTCATGGAAATCGTGCTCCGGCGCGATGGGGTAGATCGGCACGGTAACGCCGAAGCCGAGACGCTCGGCCATCTCGGCGATCAGTCCCCAATGGTAGGACGTGATCTGAAAGACATAGGCGCCGCCATGCATGTAAAGGATGCGCCGGCGTTCGCCCGCTTTCGGGGCTACCTCGTAGACCGGAAAGCCGTCGATTTCGGTCTCGGTGATGTCCAGCCGTGCCTTGAGCAAGGCCGGCGGACGATAGTCCTCGGTCTTGCGGGCGTAGGCAATCCATCGCTGCAGGTTCTCGGGACTGGAAAACGCCTTCTTGCGGCTGTGCCTGAGAACGAACGAAACGAGATGGCTTTTCAAACTGGGCATGCGGGTACACGGATTTCGGCAGAGCCGACTAAGAGAATTCCCCCTCGCTCTGAAAATTGTACCTCAGTTAAAAATGTCAAGGATTCACGCTGGCACATCGGCGTGATCGGATGGTGCCAGTGTCAACGCCGCTTCGGTAGCAGGGCTACGCGCAATTTGTTGTCGGCCGTCGCCGAGGCCGTGTTCGGGCCCCGGCGCTTGCCGAGCAGCTTGCATTTGTCGGCGAAAGTCATCAGCGCGGCGTGCCAAGGAGCAGCGCATGAAGGGCTGCCTGCGGGTCGCTCGGCGGCGAAGCCGGCCAACCGATATCCTTCTGGACATGCGCCGGCAGATCGTTGAGCGCGCGGATCGCCTTGTTCCTGGCATGAGCCTGCCTGATGGTCACACCGAAGCGGCCGAGATTTCCGAACATCGACATTTTTCGTCTCCCTTGAAGAGCGGCCAAGGACCATTGCGTGCATGTGGCTCCCCCAAAACCGCGAAGCAGTTTGGGCGACATGCACCGTTCTTCGGCCGCCGTTGCGATGTCCGTTAAATGCGTCACGTATGTATCGGATCGATTTCACGAAAACAGCGTTTCGGTTTCCGGATCGCGCCAATTAGGAAACATTTGCATACAAACGAATTGAGCAGACCGGCGTGCTGGTTTTTATCCGGAGAGCCATCATCAGCGGTTGACAGCGGTGGCCGGCTGCATTGTTATTGTGCAATGCGATGTCGAATGTGTGCGCCGCAGCATGGCGCGATCTGGACTGGAGCATCGTGACGAGCATCCACAGCATCCAATATCTGCGGGGCCTCGCCGCGTGCGCGGTGATTTGCTTTCACGTCAGCGAGCAGTTCGGTGGCCCGTTCGACGTCGGAGCAGCCGGCGTAGACATCTTTTTTGTCATCAGCGGCTTCATCATGTGGGTGACGACGGCTGGCAGGCCGGCCGATCCCTGGCGCTTCATGGGGCGCCGCATCACCCGCATCGTGCCTCTGTACTGGATCGTCACGCTGCTGACCGCGGCGGGCATCCTGATCAAGCCGCAGTTCTTCTACGGCCATTTCTTCAGTGTCCAGAATTTCGTGGGTTCACTGTTCTTCCTGCCGGTACTGCAGGAGAACGCGCTGCATCCCATCGTCATACAGGGTTGGACGCTTTGCTATGAAATGATGTTCTATCTCGTTTTCACCCTGGTCCTGTTCCTTGGTGAGCGCTGGCGGTTCGGCGTTCTTACCGGCGCCCTCGTGGCCATCGTGGCGCTGCATTTCGTCTTCCCCGCAGGATACGCACGTGCCTTCACCGATCCTGTCGTGCTCGAATTCGCTGCCGGCGTGGTCGTGGCGCGCTTGTGGCTCCGGGGCGCCAGGCTCCCGCTCGGAACGGCTGTGGCGACGGTTGGCGTAGGATTTCTTCTCCTCGCGGCCAGCCCGCTGTTCGATGCCGACATGCCTCGCGCCTTGCGCTGGGGACTTCCGGCAGCACTGATCGTGGCGGGCGCGGTTTTTGCCGAGCGGGCCCGGCCGTTCAAGCCCGCTGTCCTGCCCAGCTTTCTCGGCGATGCGTCCTATTCGATCTATCTATGGCATGTCGTGGTCGGCGTCCTGGCGACCGGCGTCGTCTTGAGGATCGGAATCCCGGCGGCGTTACAGCCGGCAACGATCCTTGTCGTCACGCTTGCGTTCTCGGCATTGCTCTATCTGATCGTCGAAAAGCCATTGATCGGGCTGCTGCACCCGCAGCGTGTCAAAGGCGTCGTGAAGGCACCCGGCGCCGCGACGGCAGGCGCCGCGGAGTGAGGCCGAAAATCTGGAGTTGCTCCAGCTAGTCGCGGCCGCGCCGCGCCGCACGCTCCTCGCGCGAGCGCCGGCGCGGGGTGGCGTCGCCAGCGATGCCGTCCGCGCTCACCGTCTTGCGCGGCGGCAGCTTTACCGCGGCCGCCAGCTTCGGGAAGGGGTCGACCTTGTTCGGCAGCGCCATGGCGTAGACGAAGTGCTCCTGGAATTTCGGCTCGAGCGCCGTCTCGATCTTCTCGATCCTGCTCACCGTCTCTTCGATCTCGCGACGATAGCCGCGATTGAGCAGCGCCATGCGCGCGCCGGCACCGGCGGCATTGCCGACAGCCGAGACCTTGTCGAGGTCACAGTCGGGGATCAGGCCCAGCACCATGGCGTATTTCGGATCGATGAAAGAGCCGAAAGCGCCGGCGAAATGGATGCGGTCGACATGGTCGGTGTGCTGCTTTTCCATCAACAGCTTGGTGCCGGCATAAAGCGCTGCCTTGGCAAGCTGGATGGCGCGCACGTCGGTCTGGGTGATGGTGATCTTCGGCTCGCCTTCCTTCAGCACATAGGAGAAGGTGCGGCCATTGGCGACGACGCGCGGCGAGCGCGCAGCAAGTGAACCGTCGACGACGCCATCCTCTGAAATGATGCCGGCGAGATACATCTCGGCCACGATCTCGATGATGCCGGAACCGCAGATGCCGGTGACGCCGGTCGCCTGCACGCTGTCGAGGAAACCCGGGTCGTCGGACCACAGTTCCGAGCCGATGACGCGGTATTTCGGCTCCAGCGTGTCGGGATCGATGCGCACGCGCTCGATGGCGCCGGGCGCCGCACGCTGGCCGCCGGAGATTTCGGCGCCCTCGAAGGCCGGGCCGGTGGGCGAGGAAGCCGCGACCACGCGCGTCGAGTTGCCGAGCACGATCTCGGCATTGGTGCCGACATCGACGATCAGCATCATCTCGTCCTGGCGATGCGGGCCTTCCGACAAGGTGACGGCGGCGGCATCGGCGCCGACATGGCCGGCGATGCAAGGCAGCATGTAAAGCCGCGCGCCCTGGTTGAGCTTCAGCCCGATATCGGAGGCCTTGATGCGCACGGCACCGGAGACCGCAAGCGCAAACGGCGCGCCGCCGAGCTCGGTCGGATCGATGCCGAGGAAGAGGTGATGCATGATCGGATTGCCGACGAAGACGGAATCCAGGATGTCGTTGCGCTGGACGTTGCCTTCCGCGCAGACCTTATCGACGAGGCCGGATATGGCCTCGCGCACGGCAACCGTCATGCCTTCGCGGCCGTCCGGATTCATCATCACGTAGGAGACGCGGCTCATCAGATCCTCGCCGAAGCGGATCTGCGGGTTGGAGGTGCCTGAGGAGGCAGCGACGCGCCCCGAGAGCAGCGACACCAGATGCATGGCAATCGTGGTCGAGCCGATGTCGCAGGCGAGACCGTAGGCTTCGTTCTTCAGGCCAGGCCATAGCGCGATGACGCGCGCGATGTCGCTGTCGGCATCCTTGTGGATGGCGGCGGTGGCGGTCCAGTTGCCCTTGCGCAGGATGCCCTGCACCTGTGGCATAAGGTAGAAGTCGAATTCGAGGTTCTTGAAGCCCCAGTCCTTCATCAAGGCGATCTTGAGCCGGTCGAGATCGCCGAGCGGCTTGTGCATGTCGGGCTCTTCGATCTCGACATAGCACATGCGGATCGCCGTATCGCGGGCGATGACCCTGGTGTCGGCATCCTTGCGGATGGTCTGGGCGTTGATGACCGTATCCTGCGGCACGTCGATGACGAGGTCGCCGAGGATCTGCGCCGAGCAGGACAGGCGGCGGCGCTCGGGCAGGCCGCGCACGCGCTCGTAGCGCTCTTCCTTGGCGCCCTTGGGCGAGATGTGGTCGTTGGACGAGATGATCTTGTGCTTGGCGAAATTGCCTTCCTGCACTTCGATCTGGCAGCGCCCGCACGTGGCGCGGCCGCCGCACACGCTTTCGACATAGACGCCAAGCTGGCGCGCCGCATCGAGCACCGGCGTTCCAACGGGAAACCGGCCGCGCTTGCCTGACGGCATGAACAGGACGAGCGGATCGGTGATGTTGGGGGGAGGATTCATGCTGGCACGCGTCTCGATGGCAATTGCCGATGCCGTTTAACGGATCGTTCTACTATTGGGCGGAGTGTCCGTTGGTCCAGGGGCGAACCATGTCGGATCTGCTGCTCTCCGCGGTCTTCACCGCTTTCACTATGGTGCGCGTGATCAAGGGCTCTTGGCTGCGCAATCCACAGTACCTTGCCACCGGGATTCTCGGCGCGATCGTCGGTGCGCTGCTGCTCCACGCGTTCTGGCCCGCCTATGACGATGATTTCATCGTAGGCGGCGTCACCGGCATCTTCGGATCGTGGGCGGGAATGGCGTTGTTCGACGCCATATTGGGCATGGCTTGACCGCAAAGCAGACCTGTCCGACGGCACCCGGGGTGCGATCGGACGAGCATTGTTTGCGGCGCGGATCACGATTGCACGCTTATCCCCTGGCCATGCGGGCTTCACGGCCGCCGCGACGACGGCCGCCATTGGCCCCGCCTTCGCCCGGCGCATTGACCGCCGTGGGAGCCGCGACCGCCTGGCCGCCTTCGGCGGGCTTATAGTCCTTGTAGGTGCGGATCCAGTTGGTGCAGTTCTCATCGGTGCCGTTGAGCACATTGGCGCCGCGCACGGCTTCCATTTCCTGCGGGCGCACCGGGTTCATGATGGCGCTGGTCATACCGGCGCCGATCACCATCGGGATGAAGGCGGCGTTGATGCCGTGGCGGTGCGGCAGGCCGAAGGAGATGTTAGAGAGGCCGCAGGTGGTGTTGACCTTGAGCTCCTCGCGCAGCCTGCGCAGCAGCGCGAATACCTGGCGGCCGGCGTCGCCCAGCGCGCCGATCGGCATGACCAGCGGATCGACGACGACGTCATGGGCGGGAATGCCGAAATCGGCGCAGCGCTGCACGATCTTCTTGGCGACGGCGAAGCGCACGTCCGGATCCATCGAAATGCCGGTCTCGTCGTTGGAGATGGCGACGACCGGGACGTTGTATTTCTTGACCAGCGGCAGGATGGCTTCGAGCTTTTCTTCCTCGCCGGTCACGGAGTTGACGAGCGGCCGGCCCTTGGCGACTTTCAGCGCCGCTTCGATCGCGGCGGTGACGGAGCTGTCGATCGACAGCGGCAGATCGACCAGTCCCTGCACGATCTCCAGCGTCTGAACCAGCAGGCCCGGCTCCGTCTCATTCGGGTTGACCGAGGTGACGCCGGCATTGACGTCGAGCATGGTGGCGCCGCAGGCCGCCTGTTCCAGCGCATCCTTGATGACGGTCTCGAAATTGCCGGCAATCATCTCGGCGGCGAGCTTCTTGCGGCCGGTCGGGTTGATGCGTTCGCCGATCACGCAGAAGGGCTGATCGAAGCCGATGACTATTTCTCGGGTCGCCGAGGCGACGATGGTGCGGGTCATGAAATCTCTCCGTCGGGATATAAAGAGTTCTTTATATCGTTATCTGATTTCGATCAAGCGAATGGTGGTTCTCCGCGCTGGTCAATGCGCGGTCTTCACCATGTCCACCTGCGTTTCGGTAATCTCGTCATGCAATATGCGGTCGAGCCGGTCGGCGACCATCTGGTCGTCGTGACGGATTTCCCGTTTCCACGGCTGGCGGCCTTTCAGCACGCCCGATTCATCGACGATCTCAGCGACATATTCCTCCTGGCGATAGGCCATCACATGGACGCCGGAGACGCCCGGGATTTCCTTCACCTCGTTGATGATGTCGATGCAGAGCTGCTTGCCTTCCTTCTTCTGGTCCTGTGCGCCTTCCAGCCGCTTCACCACCGCATCGGGGATGTGGACGCCCGGCACGTTGGAGCGGATCCATTTCGCCGTCTTGGCGGAAGCGAGCGGTCCGACGCCGCAGAGCACGAAGACCTTTTCGGTATGGCCGAGATCGCGGGCCTTCTGCATGAAGGTTTTGAACATCGGCACGTCGAAGCAGTACTGCGTCTGCACGAATTGCGCGCCGGCGGCGATCTTCTTGCCGAGATGGATTGGGCGGAAGTCGTAGGGCGGCGCAAAAGGATTGACGGCAGCACCCAGGAAAACCTGCGGCGGCGTCGTCAGCTTGCGGCCGGACAGGAACTTGCCGTTGTCGCGCATGATGCGGATGGTTTCGAGCAGCGACATGGAATCGAGGTCGAACACCGGCTTGGCGCCCGGCTGGTCGCCGGCCTGCACGCCGTCGCCGGTGAGGCACAGCATATTGGCGACACCCATCGCGGCGCCGCCCAGAACATCGCCCTGGATGGCGATGCGGTTCTTGTCGCGGCAGGCGATCTGCATGATCGGCGCATAGCCCATACGGGTGAGCAGCGCACAGATGCCGACCGACGACATGTGACAGTTGGCGCCCGAGGCATCGACCGCGTTGATGGCGTCGACCCAGCCATCGAAGATCCTGGCGCGGTTGTAGACATCTTCCGGATCGGCGCTGTCGGGCGGGTTGAGCTCGGTCGTCACCGCGAACTCGCCGCGACGCAGCACGCGCTCCAGCCGGCCACGCGACGTGTGGCCAGGCAGGGGATCGAGCGGCAGGTGGATGCCGGCCGGGTTCTCGTCGCGCTGGCGGCCGGTCATGCCGAAGCTCCGGGGTTCTTTGTCGTCTCACGCGTGGCGGCGGCCTGCGCGGTCACCCGGAGCCAGGCCGAGGTCTCGCGCAGCGACTGATCGACCGGTTTCTGCACGGTGAGGATCTTGTCGCCATGCACCATGTTGCGCGAGCCTTCCCAAGCCTTGACCCAGACGCAAGGCATGTCCGGCTCGACCTCGCAATTGCCGTTGGCGCGCACGCCGCCGCAGGGGCCGTTGCGCAACTGCTTGGGGCAATTCATCGGGCACGACATGCCGGTGGAGGAGAGCACGCACTGGCCGCACATGCGGCAGTCGAACATGAAGCCCTTGACGCGCTTTTCGACGAACTTCACCGGGGCTTCGACGCGGCCGTAGCCGATGCCCTTCCACAGAGGATGCAGGAGCAGGAAAACATCGGCGAACCTGCTGTAGAACCATTCGAGCAGTCGCGAATGCCGGACGGACCACAGTCTCACGGCGAAAGTGCGCTGGACGCGCCGCTGCGGCGACACATCGGCAGGCTTGTAGTCGGATTTCGGCGCTGCCTTCTTGACCAAAGTGGCCTGGGTAACCGCCGGCCCGTTTTTGGCAGGAGTCGTTTCAGACATTTTCTTTCCCACCTGCCTTGACGAGGGCGACCAGCCGCTCACGGTCATATTTCGTGTCGAGTTCCTGGTAGGCCTTTTCGACTTCCGCCTCGAGATCGTCGCTGACCGGGACCGGGTCGGCTTTGCGCCACTCGGCCAGATAATCGTCGGTGCCGCCGGCGCCGGTGCGCATAGCGCACATGTCGATCGCCTCGGTGAAGCGCAGCGGCAATTCGCGCTTGGCGTTTTGCCGGCCCTTCCTGACGATGACCTGGGCAGGGATGTCGCGCCAATAGACGACGATCAGATCGGCCATGAATTCTCACTCCTCGAAGTCATGGAGCATTGCCGCAAGCGCTGTTGGGCTGCTTGTTATGGGACGACGCGCGCGCCTTCAAAAGCGACGCTGTCGATGACGCAAAGCGAATGCTGGAATCCGCCGCCGCCTGATTACCAGACGCGCTTGGTCAAGCCGGTCCAGAGATAGAACCAGATCGTGGGATGAAACCACTGCTTCGACGGCAGGCCGGGATCGATCGTCGTAAGTTTGCCCGCCAGCGCATCTTTCACCGCCTGGACGCAGATATCGCGCGAGAATGCCGCCTGGCGCAGCGCATAGCTGGCGATGGTGTCGCCCGCCTTAGGTTTGCCTCGTGCCTGCTTGAGCACACCGCCGGTGTCGACACCGGCATCGACCAGATGCACGGTCGTGCCGAAGTTCTGCGCGTCACCGGACGCAAGCGCCCAGTAGCCGCCGTTCATGCCGCGATATTTTGGCGCGATGCCGGCATGGTAGTTGAGCACCGGGCAGGGCATCTTCGCCAGTGTGTCCTTCGACAGCAGCCGGCAACCGGCAAGCAGCACGACGCCGGGATTGATCTTCGTGACGGCCTCGAGACATTCCGGACCGTTGGCGGAAGGCACATGAATGATCGTCTGACCTTGCCGCGGCTCGGTGTCGAGCTTCTCCTCGGCGATCAGTCGCTCGGTATGACCAGCCAGGAACCGCTTGCCCAACCTGGTCAACACCATGGTGCCGAGCTGGCCGATGGCCGAGATCCAGCCCTGGCGCCGCGCGCGGCCGAGCAGCAAACGCTTTTTGGATTCAGGGGCTTCGAGGACTACGCTAACAGGGCCGATGCGGTCGGCGATCGCGTTGACGATGGCCCAGATATGCGGGCCACCTTCGGTGACGACCACGATCGGTGGCGTATTCGATTCCGACGCTGCCATGGCAAGCACCCGCTCTGTAGACCGGGCGCATGCTATGCGGGGCGGGTTAATCCTTGGTGTGCCGGAGGCCTTTCAGCGACGCGTCAAAGGCTTCAAATCAAGGAGACAGAGCATGATGTCGTCCGAAAACCGCTGCACACTTTTCGGCATCGTGCTCTAAAGCGTGTCGCGCTGAAACGGATTCAGGCGACACGCTTTAAGTCTTTGTTTTTATGCATGTCGTTGTCCCAGAACCGCTGCACACTTCTAGGCGACATGCACTAGGCTCAACGCTTGAATTCCATGATGTCGAGCTTCGATTCATAATAGGGCGCGGGGAATTCGATGCGCCATTCGGCGGCACTGTTGCGGAAGGCGTAGCCGACCTGGTCGCTTTCGGGGCCGCTGCCGTAGGGCTTGGCCTTGTCGTCGTTGACCGTGAACGAGCCGAGATAGATGGCGCGCTTCTCGCCGTCGTCGAAGAAGCGGCCGGCGGTGCGCTGCGAGCCGCTGATCTTCGCAAGCCTCCAGCCCGAGCCGTCGTCGGTGACCTTGCACTTGAACCAGCCATAGATGACGAGCGGGCTTAAGCCGCCCGCCTTGATGGTGCGGCACTTCCAGTTGCCGGTCAGGTCCTTGTCGGAGAAGGCGACGAGAGGTTTGGCGAGCAGTTCGTCCAGTTGCTTGACCTCGGACGGATCGCCGGCCTTGGCCTCGTCGAGGGCTGCCTTGCGCGTTTCGCCATACTTATCCAGTCGCGCCTTGTCGGCGGCCGTGATCAGCTTCTGTACTTCGCCGTCGGCTCGGACCGGCAAAGTGAGGGCGACAAGGCCGAAGGCGGCAAGGAGCAGGCGACGGATCATGAAATGTGTTTCCTCAAATCAGTGGCTGGAACAGTTTCTTTCTATCGCTGGCGCACAACTTACCGGTTCGCGATCGTCTGTCATCCGTGCTTAACAGCGGCGGCTCGGAAAAAAGGTGGTTGGGTCTATGCGGATCTTGCTCACAGGATCGTCCGGTTGGCTGGGCAGCGCGCTTGCGCCAAGGCTCGAAGCGCTCGGCCATGGGGTCATCGGACTTGATCCGGTCGCTTCGGCGCGCACGCAAATCGTCGGCTCGATCGCGGATCGCGATCTTGTGCTGAAGACTGTCCGGGAGAATCGCGTCGAGGCCATCATTCACAGCGGCGCATTGCACAAGCCGAACATCGAGCAATATGAGAACACGGCCTTCGTCACGACAAATGTGCAAGGGACGCTCAACCTGCTCGATGCGGCCGTGGCCTGCGGCGTCCAGCGCTTCGTCTTCACCTCGACGACGTCGCTGATGATCTCGCAGGCGATCCGCGCCGGCTTCCAGGGCGGCGCGCGCAAGGCGGCCTGGCTGACGGAAGAGATGTCGCCGGAGCCCCGCAACATCTATGGCGTGACGAAACTTTCAGCCGAGCATCTGTGCAGTCTCTATCATATCGACCATGGGCTGCCGGTGGTGGTGCTGCGCACGGCGCGCTTCTTTCCCGAAGCCGACGACATGGCGCATGCGATCGAACAGTCCGATGCCAACACCAAGGCAAACGAGTTGCTGTTCCGTCGGCTAACGGTGGAGGATGCGGCCGAGGCCCATGTCGCGGCCCTGGAGAAAGCCCCGCAGCTCGGTTTCGATACCTTTATCATTTCGGCGCCGACGCCATTCCGGCCGCAGGATTGCGCGGAATTGATCGCCGACGCGCCGGCCGTCGTCGCGCGCTATTTCCCGGATTATCCGAGGCTCTATGCCAGGAAGGGCTGGACGATGTTCTCCTCGATCGGCCGCGTCTACGATCCGTCGGGGGCGAGGGAGCGGCTCGGCTTTGTTTGCAAGACCAGCTTCGCCGATGTGCTTGCCGCGCTGGCGGTCGAGTAGGAGCGCGGCTATCGTCATGAAGGTTTCCGCGGGAGGCGCGTATGGGGGTCACGATTCATTTTGAGGGACAGCTGCCCGGCGAGGAGGAATATGTCGCGCTGTTGCGGGAAGTCGAAGCGTTCGCCGTCACCCGAGGATGGCCGGTTCGCAAAATAGAAGAGGCTGAAATAGCTCTCAGTCGAGTCATCGACGAGCGCAGTGTGGATTATCTTGGCCCGGTCATAGGAATAAAAGTTCTGCCCCACCCCAGGTCGGACCCGCTACCGTTCGAATTCGACCGGCATCTCTTTATGCAGCAGTATTGCAAGACCCAGTTTGCCGGGTCTGACGTGCATATCGAAGTTATCGAGTTGCTTCGCAAAGTTGCGCCCCTTTTCCGCGAGCTCGACGTTTTCGATGAAGGCGGGTACTGGGAATCCGGTGATCGTTCAGTTCTGCAGGGCAACCTCGACATTGTCGAAGCCATGATTGCCGATGCTATACGCAAGGATCCAACCGCAAGGGGGCCACTCCGGCTTGAAAGCGGCCGTGTTGTCGACCTCGTCTCGGATAGGCAGTCGGAGAGTCGGAACGACGGAGCCTAACGGACTTCCGCCGAATGTGCGGATGCCCGTGCCAGTTCCACAGTCAGGTCGCCATAGCCGGTCGGGCGGCGCTCATAGACGAGCCCGAGCATGGCCGCGGCTTTCTCGGCGACCTTGTCGAGCTCGGGATCGTCGGTCTGGGCGAGATAGATCAGCTTCTCGTAGTTCCCAAAATAATCCTTGATCAGCTCGGGATGCCTGTCGAGGCCAAGCGGCTTGATGAAGAAAGACTCGAACTGGCGGCAAAGGAAGTCGGTCATGTAGAACGACATCATGTCGTCCTCGGCGACCTTCGCGTAGGCGTCCATGCCCTGGTAGAAGGCAAAGCAATGCGGCCCTGCCATGCGCTCGACGCCATGCTTCTCGATCACGCCGTCGAGCAGGCCGCCGGTGCCACAATCGGCATAGCCGACGAAGATGTGCCGGTAGCCTTCCGACTTGGCCTTTTCGATCGCCTTATCCATGGCCGGCGCGATGCGGTCCGGATAGAAATGGAACTCGGCCGGCAGGCAGGTCAGCTCGAGATGGTCGAGCTTTAGCTGTTGCTTGACGGCCAAAACTTCGCGCGCAATCATCCCGCAGGCGATGACGAGCAGCCTGTCTGTTTGATTCGGTTCCGTTTTTTGCGTTTTGACCAAGTCGGGCCGGCTTTCGCTACGGGGCTTAATATCTGTCGAGGGAGACACCGTCCATGAAACTGCTACGCATCGCGCCGATGGCGATCCTTGCCTGCGCGCTTGCACTCACGGCCTGCGCCAATACCATTCGAGGCGTCGGCAAGGACGTCAAATCGACGGCAAGGGCGGTCAAAGACACTGTCAACTGATCGGCAGCCTAATCTACCATCTGGGAACAAAAAAGCCGCGCTGCAAGGCGCGGCTTTTCTTATCGATCCATCCTGATGCCTTGGATCAGGCGGAAGCGCGAACGTTGTGCTTGCGCTTCATATAGTCCTTGGCGGTCTCGACCGCCACCGCCGCATCGCGGCAATAGGCGTCGGCGCCGACGGCCTTGCCGAATTCCTCGTTGAGCGGTGCGCCGCCGACCAGCACGACATAGTCGTCGCGGATGCCCTTTTCCTTCATCGTGTCGATGACGACCTTCATATACGGCATGGTGGTGGTGAGCAGCGCCGACATGCCGATGATGTCGGGCTGGTGCTGCTCGATCGCATCGAGATATTTTTCGACCGCATTGTTGATGCCGAGGTCGATGACATCGAAGCCGGCGCCTTCCATCATCATGCCGACGAGGTTCTTGCCGATGTCGTGGATGTCGCCCTTGACGGTGCCGATGACCATCTTGCCCTGCTTCGGCGCGCCGGTGGCGGCAAGCAGCGGGCGCAGGATGAACATGCCTGCCTTCATCGCATTGGCGGACAGCAGCACTTCCGGCACGAACAGGATACCGTCGCGGAAATCCTCGCCGACGATGCGCATGCCTTCGACCAGCGCCTCGGTCAGCACCTTGTAGGGAGCCCAGTTGCGCTCGAGCAGGATTCGAGTGCCTTCCTCGATCTCTTCCTTCAGACCGTCATAGAGGTCATCATGCATCTGCTGCACGAGTTCGTCGTCGGAAAGCTCGGAAAGGATGATCTCGTCGTCGGACATTTTCTCGGGCTCCTTGCTGCTCGGAATGACTGCGGCAGCCTAAAAAACGATGCGCCAATACCTAACCCGCGAGGGCAACGTAGCCATAGCTGATTTGCGACTTCCCGCAAAAGGAAAGCGACTGAAAATCTATTGGTTTTCTTGTCGATTTTGCGACAGGCGTTGGCGCTGGCTGGCCGTTTCGAATAGGGTGCATGGCTACGATCCGGCGAGAAACCGCAGTGTGCGGCCGCAACCCATTCAGGCCAGAACAAAATTCAGGGAAGAACGATCATGAGCGAGAACGCGCCAGTCGACCAGGAAGCGTCAAACGCACGGCGCGGACGCGGCGCCAGCGGCGGCGCGGCTGCGCGCCGGGCGGCCCGTTCGGGCGGCGGTCCGGGCACGCAGCTCACCTACATCAAGCGCAGGATCAACGTCTATGAGGTCTTCAACGAGGAAGGCCTGGCGCTGATCGAGAAGAACACCGACACGGTGCTCGAGGAAATCGGCATCATTTTCCGAGACGACGCCGAAGCGCTGGCGCTGTGGAAGGAAGCGGGCGCCGATGTGAAAGGCGAGCGCGTGCATTTCCCGAAAGGGCTCTGCCGCTCACTGCTCAAGACCGCTCCCTCGATCTACACCCAGCATGCGCGCAATCCCGAACGTTCGGTGCAGATCGGGGGCAATGCTACGGTGTTCGCGCCGGTCTACGGCCCGCCCTTCGTGCGCGATCTCGACGGCAACCGCCGCTACGCGACGATCGAGGATTTTCAGAATTTCGTGAAGCTCGCCTATATGGCGCCGTCGATCCATCATTCGGGCGGCACGGTGTGCGAGCCGGTGGACGTGCCGGTCAACAAGCGCCATCTCGACATGGTCTACAGCCACATCAAATATTCCGACAAGCCGTTCATGGGCTCGGTCACCGCGCCGGAGCGGGCCGAGGACACGGTGGCGATGGCCAAGCTCGTTTTCGGCGACGACTTCGTCGAGAACAACACAGTGCTGACCAGCCTGATCAACGCCAACTCGCCGATGGTGTTCGACGAGACCATGCTCGGCGCGCTGAAGGTCTATTCTCGCCACAACCAGGCCTGCATCGTCACGCCGTTCATCCTGGCCGGCGCGATGAGCCCGGTGACCGTCGCCGGCACGCTGACGCAGGTGCTCGCCGAGGTGCTCGCCGGCGCTTCGTTCACGCAGCTGATCAAGCCCGGCGCGCCGGTGCTGTTCGGCACCTTCGCGTCGTCGATCTCGATGCAGTCGGGCGCGCCGACCTTCGGCACGCCGGAGCCGTCGCTGGTCTCCTATGGCGCCGCCCAGCTTGCCCGCCGGCTCGGCCTGCCGTTCCGCACCGGCGGCTCGCTCTGCGCCTCGAAGGTCCCCGATGCGCAGGCAGCCTATGAAAGCGCCAACACGCTGAACTCTACGATCCTTGCCGGCACCAACTTTGTCCTCCACTCGGCCGGTTGGCTCGAGGGCGGGCTGGCCTCCTGCTATGAAAAATTCATGATGGACATCGACCAGCTCGGCATGACGCAGAAGTTTTCCGAGGGCGTCGACCTGTCGGAGAACGGTCAGGCGATGGACGCCATCCGCCAAGTCGGTCCTGGCAGCCACTATCTCGGCTGCGACCACACCCAGGCCAATTTCCAGACGGCCTTCTACCGTTCCAACATCGCCGACAACAATTCCTACGAGCAGTGGCTGGCCGAAGGCCAAAAGACCGCGCCGCAACGCGCCAACGAGCTCGCCCGTCGCTGGCTGGAGAGCTACGAGGCGCCGGCTCTCGACCAGGGTATCGACGAAGCGCTGAAGGAGTTCATCGCCAAGAAGAAGGGCTCGATGCCCGACGCCTTCACGTGAAAGGAGCCCGAGTCAGGCGGGGCTAAAGTCGCCAACATCATCCACAAGGAAGTCTGGCGGAGCGCGTTCTCCGACCCGGACCGGAAGGAATGACTTTTTCCCGCGACCGGGTCGAGGAGATCGCGAGCACGCTCGCGGCCAACGGCCTGATCCTTCGCGGCGGTTTCAGCTTCGGCGCCGATGAGGTGGCGCCAGCGGCAGGTTCCGGCGCTCCGGCCAAATCGGTGCTGCTGGTCGGGCAGGCGGGCGCGGCGCCCTGGCCGTATTTCCAGCGCTGGCTTGGGCAACAGGTGGAGCCGACCGCCAATCCGCTCGACACTTGGTCGCGCGAGGTGATCGGCCAGGTCGCGCAGGCATTTGGCGCGCGCGCCGTATCGCCCTCCGACCGGCCCTATCTGCCATTCCAGCACTGGGCGATGCGGGCGGAGAGGCTGAAACCGTCGCCGCTCGGCATCCTCATGCATCCCACATATGGGCTCTGGCATGCCTATCGCGGCGCATTGCTGTTCGAGAACGAGATTTCTCCCCCCGAAGTTCATGAGGCGATTCATCTCTGCGACATATGTGTCGAAAAACCCTGCCTGAAATCCTGTCCGGTCGACGCCTATTCAGGGCAGGGCTTTGCCCATGAGGCCTGTCTCGGCCATGTCCGCGGCCCTCGCGGCGAGCCTTGCCGCAGCGGTGGCTGCCTCGACCGCAACGCTTGTCCCTTTGGCACCGACTATCGCTACCCGCCGGAGGTGCAGGCCTTTCATATGGCGGCGTTCGCCAAGCTGTGACGAGAGCGGCTGCCGTTCGCACGAAATCTTGAACATCAGGCTCCGGGAATGGCTTGCCGGAACGGCGCGTGCCGATATCTAACGCGCGACAGGCAACGGAGCGCATCATGACCGGAAAGCAGATCGAGATCGCAACCAGTGACGGCAAGGCAAGGGCGGGACTTTTCCGACCGTCCACCTTGGCCAAGGCCGGCGTGATCCTCTATATGGACGCCTTCGGGCCACGCCCGGTGCTGGACGAGATGGCCGAGCGGCTCGCCGGGCACGGCTATGCCGTGTTGGTGCCGGATCTCTTTTACCGCAACGCCCCCTACGGACCTTTCGACGCCAAGACCGCCTTCACAGTGGAGGAAACCAAAACCAAACTGATGGCGCTGATCACCGGCACGACGCAGGAGATGAGTATTCGCGACAGTGAAGCCTTTCTCGATGCGCTTACAGCCGAAGGCATTGACGGACCGATCGGCGTCGTCGGCTATTGCATGGGCGGGGCGCGGGCGCTCAATGCAGCCGCGACCTATCCCGACCGCATCGCTGCCGCGGCGAGCTTCCATGGCGGCAATCTCGCCAGCGATGCCGCCGACAGTCCGCTTCGCAAGGCTGCCTCGATCAAGGCGCGCGTCTATGTCGGCGTTGCCGGCGTCGACCGCAGTTTCCCGCCGGAACAGTCGGCGCGGCTGGCGGAGGCCCTGCGCGTTGCCGAGGTCGACCACACGATCGAGAACTATGTCGGCGTCGGCCATGGCTGGTGCATCAAGGACCACAGCGTCTATGACGAGACCGGCGCCGAGCGCCACTGGAAGCGGCTGACGGCGTTTTTTGGCGAAACACTCGGATAGGTCTTCGCTCGCCGATCGCTGGGGGTAGTACGGGCCTTCAGATGCCCGCGCTGCCCTGCCGTGAACGGGGAGAAGGAAATGTTTATAAAAAATCTTTGCATCGCCCCAAGGATTGGCCATTAGCCTTCGTCCAACAGGCAAATGATGGCGATGATGCTGGACGACAGCGAAGCCTCCGATGCGGAATTGATCGGGCGGGCGAGGGGCGGAGACGGGGGGGCTTTCGGCAAATTGCTCGAAAGGCACTATGGCTTCGTCTATCGCGCCGCCTATCGCTGGTGCGGCCGTAAGGCCGATGCCGAGGACATCGCCCAGGACGTCTGCGTGCGGCTTGGCCGGGCGATCCGCGACTATCAGGGCAACGGCGCGTTCACGACATGGCTCTACGCCATGACGCTGAACGCGGCGCGCGACATGATGCGCAAGCGCGCCCGCGACACCGCCAAGACCGATGCCTACGGCGCCTATGCGTCGATCGCGGGCGAGGCGCCGCCGGAGGCCGACGATCCGGCCGAAGCGATGTGGGCGGCGGTGCGGATGCTGCCCGACAAGCAGCGTGACGCGGTGTTGCTCGTCTATG
This sequence comes from Mesorhizobium sp. WSM3224, assembly GCF_000427725.1. Lineage (GTDB taxonomy): Bacteria > Pseudomonadota > Alphaproteobacteria > Rhizobiales > Rhizobiaceae > Mesorhizobium. The sequence goes on from NZ_ATYO01000008.1 coordinate 55,516, forward strand.
GCGAAGGGCTCAACCACGCGGCTGCGGCGGAGGTGATGGCGATCTCGGAGACGACGGTTTCCTGGCACATCCATGAAGCGAAGAAACGGCTGAAGGTGCTGATGCGTTCAGCCGGGGAAGTGTGACCATGGTCGACGACAACGAACTCGAAAGGCTGCGCGACATCGCGGTACCGGCACCGGACGGCGAGGCGAAGGCGCGCGCGTTCGCCGCCGCGATGCAGGCCTTCGACCTCGATGAAAATATTTCGGCTGTCCCCCAAGGAACGTCTGCAGGCCTTCGTCTCACGGAGCGAGCAAGAAAGCTCTGGAGAGAAATCATGCAACGGAAACTCATTGCCACGCCGGCCATCACCGCGCTGGTTGCGCTGCCTATCGCCGGCTACGCCGCTTTCGAGATGTTGAAGGAGCAGCCGTCCGTCATCGGCGGCAACGGCAAGATCACCGAGACGGTGGCCGACAAGCCGGCGGCGCAAAAGCCTGCGCCGGAGCAACCGGCGATCAACGAGCCGCTGGCGCCGGCGCCCGCCAAGGAGAAGAAGACCGACGCCGACAGCGAAAGGCGGGTGGAAGATGAAGCGCAAGTCGCGCCGGCATCGCCGCCGAGTTCTAAATCGAGCTCCTCCGACAGCCAGGCGAAGCGCGAAAATGGAACGTTGAAAGACTATGCCAAGCAGGAGACGGTGCCCGAAGCGTTGCCGGCGCCGCCACCGGCACCCGCAGAGGTCGGCCAACTCGCTGCCGGCGGACGCGCGAATGTCCAGGCGCCGGCGAACGCCATGCAGTCTGCCCAGGTGCCGGCTGGCGCCGTCGCCGATTCCAAGCTGATGGCTTCGCCGATGCCGGCCGACCAGTTGCAGCCGCAAGAGGAAAACCGCGACCGCATCGAGACTTTCAAGACCAATCCGGTGCACGAAACCGCGCAGGATCCTGTCTCGACCTTTTCGATCGATGTCGACACGGCCTCCTATTCCTTCGTGCGCCGCTCGCTGAAGGAAGGCACTCTTCCTGAGGCCGACACGGTCCGCGTCGAGGAGATGATCAACTACTTCCCCTATGACTGGAAGGGGCCGGATTCGGCTGCGACGCCGTTCAACTCGACCGTCACCGTCATGCCGACGCCTTGGAACGAGCACACCAAGCTCATGCATGTCGCGATCAAGGGTTTCGACGTGAAACCGGCCGAGCAGCCCAAGGCCAATCTGGTCTTCCTGATCGACGTCTCGGGCTCGATGGACGAGCCGGACAAGCTGCCGCTGCTGAAATCCGCCTTCCGGCTGCTGGTCAGCAAGCTGAAGGCCGACGACACTGTCTCGATCGTCACCTATGCCGGCAATGCCGGCACGGTGCTGATGCCGACCAAGGCGGTGGAAAAGCAGAAGATCCTCGCCGCCATCGACAATTTGTCGCCGGGCGGCTCGACGGCAGGCGAGGAAGGTATCCGCGAAGCCTACAAGCTTGCGCAGCAGTCGTTCGTCAAGGACGGCGTCAACCGGGTGATGCTCGCAACCGACGGCGACTTCAATGTCGGTCAGACCGATGACGACGACCTCAAGCGGCTGATCGAAAGCGAGCGCAAGACCGGCGTCTTCCTGTCGGTGTTCGGCTTCGGCCGCGACAACCTGAACGACCAGATGATGCAGACCATCGCCCAGAACGGCAACGGCACGGCCGCCTATATCGACACGCTGGCCGAAGCCGAGAAGGTGCTGGTCGAGGATGCCTCCTCGACGCTGTTCACCATCGCCAAGGACGTCAAGATCCAGGTCGAATTCAACCCGGCCAAGGTTTCGGAGTACCGTCTCGTCGGTTATGAGACCCGGGCTCTGAAGCGCGAGGATTTCAACAACGACCGCGTCGATGCCGGCGATATCGGCTCGGGCCATTCGGTGACGGCGGTCTATGAGATCACGCCTAACGGCAGCGGCGGCGAACAGGTCGATTCGCTGCGCTACGGCCAGGCCAAGGTCGACAATGGCGGCGTTGCGAATGCGGGCGAATATGCCTTCGTCAAGATCCGCTACAAGCTGCCGAACGAGAATGTCTCGAAGCTGATCACCACGCCGGTGACCGCCGCCAACGAGGTTCCGTCCTTCGACGCCGCCGGCGCCGACCAGCGTTTCTCGGTCGCGGTCGCGGCCTTCGGCCAGAAATTGCGCGACGAGGACCAGACGGCGAATTTCGGCTACGGCCGGATCGCGGAGATCGCCAATGCCGCGCGCGGCGCGGATCCGTTCGGCTACAGGGCGGAGTTCCTGTCGCTGGTGCGGCTGGCCTCATCGCTGGACGGAAACAAGTAGACATTGCGAATTGAATGAAGGGCCGGTGGGACAAATCCCGCCGGCCTTTTTGCGATCGTTAAATTGCGTGGCTTTTCCGGAACCTCGTCGCAATGACCCTCTGTTAGTCCATGCTGATAGAGGGGTTGAGGGAATAGCAGTGCATATCACGACAACCGGGAACGCCCATTCGACGGCGACGAGCGCGCCGCTCCAGCGAGAGGCCGCTCCGTCGGCTGAATCCACACGCATCAGAAATGATGTCGACGCGGCCCGCAACACGGCGCTTTCGGCGCTCAACAACGACCGCTTCCGTTCGATGCTGGAGCAGATCAGCGATCCGCGTTCCTCGGGCGCTTTGATGACGATGAGCGCCGAGGGCAGCGCCGGCACCGATCTCAACACCGCGCTGTCGAGCTACGCCGAAAATAGCAAATAAGCAGGCCCGTCAGGAAAACCTTGTCAGGCGCGGTTGCGCCTGCGTTCGCGGCGGCCTTCGCTGGTTTCGGCAGTGTTTGCCGTCGCCACCTTGTTGCGCATCGGGCCGATGCGCTCGACGATCGTCCCGATGGTCGGCCGCTCAGCCTTGGTGTGCGCGTCGAGCGCCTTGCGCATGGCGGCAAGGTGAGCGAACGAGGTGCCGCAGCAGCCGCCGACGATCTTTGCGCCGCCGTCGACCGCCAGCCGGACATAGTCGGCCATCAACTCCGGCGTGCCGGAATAGTGAATCTCGGCGCCGCGGAATTCCGGGATGCCGCAATTGCCCTTGACGATCACGGTCGCCTCCGGCTTCGCCTCAGTCATGTCGAGGAGCGAGGCGAGGATATCGGAAGCGCCGACGCCGCAATTGGCGCCGACACCGAGGGGAGCCTGCGACAGCCCGTCGGCGACGGCGTGGATGTCCTTTGGCAGCAGACCCATCATGGTGCGGCCGGCCGTGTCGAAGGAACCCGTGTAGGTGTAGGGCAGGCCAACGCGGATAGCGGCTTGCGCCGCGGCACGGATCTCGTCGGGCGCCGACATGGTTTCGATCCAGGCGACTTCGGCGCCGCCGGCCTTCAGGCCCTCGATCTGCTCGGCGAAGGCATCGACCGCGTCGTCATAGGTCATGGCGCCGAGCGGCACCAGCAGCTCGCCCGTCGGACCGACGGAGCCGGCGACGATCACCTTGCGGCCGGCCTTGTCGGCGACGGAACGGGCAATCTCGGCGGCGCGCTTGTTCAGCGCGTGGACGCGGTCCTGCGCATGATGCAGCTTGAGCCGGTGGCGGGTGCCGCCGAAGGAATTGGTGAGGATGATATCGGCGCCGGCGTCGACGAAATTCTGATGCAGGCTGACAATGGTCTCGGGCGAAGTCTCATTAAGCAACTCGGGCGCTTCGCCGGCCTCGAGACCCATCGCGAACAGATTGGTGCCGGTGGCGCCGTCGGCCAGAAGCACGCCCTTTTCGGCCAGCAGTGCGTCGATGGGATTGCTCACGGTCATAGCCTGAATTTCCTGCCTCGAATGGCTTTCGTGTTCCGAATTCAAATAACGATATAAAGAAGTCTTTATGTCTAGTCAATGAATTTGCCGCCTCAAATAACGGTCTCTCGCCTCTACGGTCCGGGAGTGATCTCCACCATGATCTCGGTGCAGGCGTCGCCATTGGTCGGATGGTGATCGACCGAGCACGCGGTGACGACAAGCAAGAGGTCCTGTTCGGCGCGCAACGTCACGGAGCCACCCGGTGGATTGATCGAGGCCTCGACCACCAAGGTTCCGTCAGGCTGCGGCAAGGAGTTCTGGAACAGGTCGACCGGATCGGGCGCGAAGGGGAGTTCGATGCCTTCGGAGGCGAGCGCCTTCATCAGATTGTCGCGGCAGTTCGGGTGGTTCGGCAGGCCGGCCCGTTCGTAGAGCGCGCTGTCGCAGGCCGGGTAAAGCATGTCGTGCGGTCCGGGCGAGGCGTCCTCGACCAGCGTCAGCATGATCTTGCCGGCCGCGCTGTAGAAATGGTCGCCAGGTCTCGGAAACAGCCGCTCGGTAATGTCGCGGGTCTGCGATGTGCTCAGCCAGTCGAGCCTGCCCTCGGTCGAGAAGGCCCAGAGGTCGGAGACCTGCCGGCCCTTGGGATCGATGATGCGGACCAGATCGCCGCGCCTGACGCGCATGGAACGGCCCGATTGAGGAGGAACGACGATGCGACCTGGTTCTTGCATGGGTTTCCCTGAAATGATGAGCGGCGGCCAGGATTGTCGCCGACCGTCAAGATGATGTCGATGCGCGCGATCAGACAGAGCCTGACGGGAAGGACATTGCGGCCAGTTTCTGCGCGAAACTCGCCGCCTCGTGCGCGTTGATGTCGGCGGCCCGGATCAGATTGTCGAAATGGCTGGTCAGGGTGCGGATCGGCTGGGTCGCGTTCAACACCAGATACATGTCTCCGACATAGATCGCGGCGCGGTAGGGGCCGAAGATCGTATATGGGATCGAATAGCGCATGCGTCCGTCATAGAGAAACAGGCGGAAGGTCGGGTAAAGATCGTCGAGGAGCGCTGCCATGTGCAGCAGTTGCTCACGGCGGTCGGCTTCGGGGAAACGATCCCAGACGCCGAGACCGCGCGCAAAGATCTCCAGGGTGTGGCGCGGCATGCAGACCTCCATGTCGGTCTCCGGCCGGCGGTTGTAATCGATACGGTACTGCGTTTCGCCGGCCTGTGCTTCGCGGCTCTTGTTGGTGATGCCGGCCTCATATTCGACCAGCGCCTCGGTGCGCAGAAGGTCGGGAATACCGGCGGGCACATAGCGGATCTTCGTGCCGGCCGCCTCCGCATGCCATTTGGCGAGCAGCGTGCGGTCAAAACCGTCGGGCGCCTCCTCGATCTCCAGGCTCTCTCTTATCTCGCCGGTGACGCCCTCGTCCTGGGACAGGCCGAGCAGCCAGTCGAGCGACACCTTGAACTCGGCCGCGATGTTGAGAAGCGTCTCGGCACGGGGCAGGCGGGTCGAGGCGCCCGACAGGAGCTGCGACAGCGCCGAACGGTCAATGCCGACGGCCGTCGAGAAGGCGGACTGGTTCAAGTCGGACCGTGTCAAGAGCAATTTCAGCCGCTCTCGGAAGAGGGTCGACAGATCGCGCTTGTCCATGACGCTGCTCCTGCTTCGGGGAGGAAAAATTTGCGCCGGAGCTGGTCTGAACGTGGCTCAAGCGGAAATGAATCCCCATGTTTGTTTACAATGTATAACATATGCGGCGATAAATGCGCATTCGCAACAGTTTGTGCGCTTTGTCGCGTTGCGACAACGCCAGGCTCCTGACACAATGTTGTCAGGAATCAAAGTGGTTCCGGCGACTGGAAGGCAGTGGTCGATAGCATGACGAGCATGAACAAGAGACGTAGCAGCGCACCGTCGGTCGAATGGCCGACCGTCTTCCTCACCCTCTTCTGCTACGCTGCCTGGCTCGCCACCGGCTTCCTTCTCTGGCCATCCTATCCGCTTCTCGCCCTCATCCTTCTGGCCTTGATCGCGGCACTGCAATCCTCGTTGATGCACGAGGTGCTGCATGGTCATCCGACCCGCAACGCCAGGATCAATGAAGCCTTCGTCTTCCTGCCGATCGGCATGGTCTGGCCGTTCCGCCGTTTCAAGACGATCCATCTTCGCCATCATGCCGACGAGCGGCTGACCGACCCGCTCGACGATCCGGAAAGCTATTACCAGGCGCTCTGGATGCATGAGGAACTGCCGCCGGCAATGAAGTTCCTGCTCAAAGTCAACAATACCATGATCGGCCGCCTCATTCTCGGCCCGTGGCTGTCCTCGATCGGCTTCTTCATCGACGATGCCAAGCAGATCGCCGCCGGCGACAAGGCGATCCGCAAGGCGTGGCTGCTGCACGTCGTCGGCCTCGCCGTGGTGGTGCCGGTGGTGACCTTCGGCTTCGGCATTCCGCTGTGGCTCTATATCCTGGTGCCGGTATGGCTCGGCCAGTCGCTGATCTCGATCCGCACCTATGCCGAGCATCAATGGTCGGAACACCCGGAAGGGCGCACGGTGATCGTCGAGCGCTCGCCGCTCTCCTTCCTGTTCCTGAACAACAACCTGCATTTCGTCCATCACAAGAGCCCGACGATTGCCTGGTACAGATTGCCGAAGCTGTTTCGCGAGCGTCGCGAGGAATGGCTGCGCATGAACAACGGCTATGCCTATCCGAACTATTTTGCGATGCTGAAAGCCCACGCCTTCAAGGCGAAGGAGCCGATCGTCCATCCGGTGCTGCGACGCGCGCCGGAACCTGGCCGCGCCTTCAAGCCGCGTGTCCGCGCGCGCAATGTCAGCGGGTTGGGAACCGCTCCGGTGCCGGCTGAGCCGCCGAAGGAGTAAGTTTGACTTTCCGCGACTGCTTTTTCGTCGCGGCACGCGGGCGCCGATGGCCGCCTGTTTTGAGAGCTATTCGTCATGAGTAAGTTCGTTGCGGCGTTGCCGATGTATGACTGGCCCGAGATGCGCGGCGAGGTCGACGCGCAATGGGCGCGGCTCCGCGACGCCTTCCGGCAAAAGGGCATCGATGCGCCGGAGGCAATGGCGCGCAGCAATCGCGACTTGCCGCCGGTGCCTGGCGGCATCCGCGACGGCGCCGGCGAGGTTATCGCGCCCGATCCGGCCACGTTGCCCCCGGACGAACTCGACTTTCACGAGCTTTGGCTGCATCCGGCACTGCTCTTCGGGCAGACCTGCTGGGGACCGATGGAGATCTGGCTGTCCAGGCATGTTCAGGTGATCGGCCAGCCGAGCTATGACGCGTTCGAAGGCGGGCGGGGCGAACTCTATTCCAGCGCGATCGTCATGCGGGCGGATGGCGGGCCGCATGTCGCATCGCCGGAGGACGGCAGCCCCTCGATCCCGCTCGATCTGATCCGCGGCAAGTGTTTCGCGTTCAACAATCCGGATTCCATGTCAGGTTTGCTCGGGCTGAAACACGATCTGGAAGCAATGGGCAAAAGCCTCGATACCTTCGCGGCGCACTTCGAAACCGGCGGGCATCGCGCCTCGATCGTCGCGATTACCGAGGGCAGGGCCGATGTCGCGGCGATCGATTGCGAAAGCTGGGCGCTGGCGCAGCGTTTCGAGCCGGCGTCGAAAGGCGCGAAGGTGGTCGGCTGGACGGCACGGCGCAAGGGCCTGCCCTATATCACCGCCAGGACGACGCCGGGAAAAATCATTGCCGCGATGCGCGAAGCCATTGTCGGCCTAGCTGACCAGCCGCTCGTCCAGCGGGTAGGTTGAGAGCTTTTCGTTGCCGGTCTCGGTGATCAGGATCTGCTCTTCGATCTTGACGCCTTCGTGCCCGCCAAGCCGGCCGATATAGCTTTCGACACAAAGCACCATGCCGGGTTCGAGCACGCCGTCCGGCGTGTCGGCGGCCCAGTCGCCGGGATGCGGCAGCGTCGGATATTCGTCCGCCAGGCCGACGCCGTGATAGAGCACGCCGTAACGCGCCGGATAGCAATCGCCCGGCGGCACCGCCGAGTGATCGACGAGGTCGCGGAAGGAGACACCCGGCCGCATCAGACCCGTGTTGTGCGCGATCTGGTCGGCCGCAATGCGGAAGAGGTCGCGCTGCTCGTTCGACGGCTTTCCGTCGCCGCAAAGCCAGGTGCGCGAAAGGTCGGCGCAGAAACCATAAGGGCCGACCAGATCCGTGTCGAAGGCGACGAGATCGCCATCTTCGATGATGCGCGAGGAGCATTCCTGGAACCAGGGATTGGTGCGCGGGCCGGACGACAACAACCGCGTCTCGATCCATTCGCCGCCGCGCGCGATGTTGCCGCGATGCAGTTCCGCCCATAGCTCATTCTCGGAGATGCCAGGCTTCAGCACCGCTTCCATCTCGCTCATCGCGGCTTCACAGGCGACGATCGAACGGCGCATGGCGAGGATCTCGTCCGGCGATTTGATGAGGCGCGCATTCTCCATCACCGCCTCGCCATTGCCGACGGAAATGCCGCGGCGGGCGAGTTCTTCCACGCCCTCCGGATTGATGTGGTCGACCGCGATGCGGCGGTTGCCGCCAAGCTCGGCCATGAGCTCGGCGATGCCGGCTCCCCAGCGGCGGACCCTCTCATCGGTCAGTTCGCCGCTGTAGAGATACATCCATGACACCGCCGGCAGCACTTCGTCGACGATGCCCGAATGGTCGGACAGGTGCTCGCAGGAAAAATAATCGAACAGCACCACCGGTCCCTCGGTGGCGACGAAACAATGACGCGTCGGATTATGCGCGACCCAGAGCTGCATATTGGTCGAGTCCGTCGCGTAGCGGATGTTGACCGGGTCGTAGAGCAGGGCGCCGGCATAGTCGCGGCGCTTCAGTTCGGCGCGAATGCGGTCGAGCCGATACTTGCGCATGGCGGGCAGATTGGGCGCTGCGACGCCTGCCTGTGCCCATTCCGCTTCGGCTACCGCGCCATAACCCAGCACATGCTGGTTGAGCGAGGCTGCCTTCTCGCGGGAGGCCTCGCGCAGCGCTTCGACCGAGCCGGGTACGAAAGGCATGATCTTGCGGTGACGGCCGAAGCGTTGCTTGTCCATTTGCCCCCCGAATCTTACTGCGCGGTCTTCTTGTGCAGCCTGGTAAGCGTGACTTGGCGCGGCGGAAGGCCGAGCGCCTGCGGCACCTCGACAGTGCGGTGGACGGTGTCCATTGCGTAGCCGGCCTTTGCTATTTCCAGGAAAACGTCCGAAGACGTTTCCCTGTCGTCGGTCAGGACGAGCACCGCCGGTTCGCGGATCGACTGAGCGAAGTCGGGTATTTCATCGTCGAGCACGATAAGGTCGGCATCGACCAGGCGCAGATTGCCGACCCAGAACCAGCTCGAGACCACGGTGCTGACCGGTCCGTCGGCGGTGATCTGGTCGTAGAGCGACCGGTAGTCCATGCGCACGATGCTGCCGCGGCTGTCGCCGCCTTTCAAGTGCATATACCAGCTTAACGGCAGCACCATTATGGCAAGGACGGCAGCGACGAAGACGATGGTGGCTTGCGTTTTTCGGCCCCTCTGGCCGATGGCGTCGAAACGCATGGCAAGGGCTGCGGGCAGGAGGATAAACACGGGGAGCATCCAGCGGTCGCGAAACTGCGTGATGCCGGCTGCCAGCACGACTGCCACCATAACCACCACGCCCAAGGCGATCGCTCGCCACAACAGCTTTTCCGGCCACCGTACCGGCTCAGGTGGTTGCGTGCGCTTTCCTGCGAGGAAATACGCGACGGCAAGTATCGCGACCGGCAATCCGGCGAAGTTGACGATCGCGTTGGCCAATCTCCGGATGCCGAGGAATGCCGTGCTCACAACGCTCCCGCCTTCGGCGACGCCGAGGCCGCCCTGGTGCGCGAGCAGATCGTCTCGGTGCGTAAGACTCCAATAAAGCGTCGGCAGGCAGGCAAGGATCGCTACGGCCACGCTGATGAGGAAGCGGCGGTCGAAGATCGCCTCGCGCGTTTCGCGAACCGAGAGGGCCGCCAGGAACAAGGCGGCAAGGAAGATAACGATGTTGTATTTCGACAGCATCGCGGCCGCGGTCGCCAGGCCAAACAGCGCATAGGCGATAGCCGATCGGCGTTTCTCAACCTCGACCAGCGCCAAAAGCAGCACCGAGGTGAAACAGAATACGGCGACCGAGTGGGTGAGGGCGTGCTGCATTTCCCAGAAGATCTGGGGAAACAGGAGCAACCCGAACATGCCGGCGGCAGCGGCGCGGTTCGAATAGCCGAGGCGGCGAATGGCGGTGAAATACGCGGTCAGCCCTGCGGCCAGCAGTCCGTATTTGACGATCTTGAGGGCAAGTACGCTGGTTCCGACCAGCGAGGCCGCGAGCATGGCGAGCCAGGTGTATAAAGGTGGCTGCGAACTGCCGTAGCCGGCGGCCAGGAAGCGCATTTCCATCAGCTGCTCGGAATCGTCGACGCCAACGCCCGTGCCCGCAAAATGGGACAGCAGCACCATCACCACGATCTGGGCCAGGCAATAGACGAGGACACACGCGACCGCCGCGCTGAATGGACCAACCCGTTCACCGCAGAGCCAATCGGTCCATTTCTCTAGTTGCCGCAAGGGGATCGTCTTCTCATGTTGATGCGCCGGTAGCGGGCTCGACCATGCCATAGCGACCGGCGCAATCCAACAATTGCCGCGCGTCAGGTCCGCATCTTCTCGCCGCTTGGATCGAAGGGCGGCTCGACATTGATGCGGGCAGGGCGGCGGTGGCCGAGGATCTCGATCTCGAACAAGCCGGCGCTTTCATCCTCGGCAAGGGCCGCAGGGACATAGCCCTGCGCCATCGACTTCTGGACGTAATGCGCGTAGCCGCCCGAGGTCACCCAGCCGACGACGCGCCATTCGCCATCGACGATGCCGCGCACGGCGGAGGCGCCTTCGGCGGCCTTGGAGCCACGCACTTCCTTGCCCGCCGTGTCGAAGCGAGGCGCGCCGTAACCGTGCGGCTTCTCGACCGTGCCATAGTCCTTGCTGACCTTGGCCCAGATCGGCTCGTCGCCCATCACGTCGGCATCGGCGGCGTCGACGATGAAGGAGACGCGGCGCAGTTTTGGCCCTTCCGCCTGCTCTTTGGCTGCGGCTTCGCGGCCAATAAAATCGTTCTTCTCGAGTTTGATGAACCGGTCCATGGAGCCTTCGAACGGCCCATAGATCGGGCGCAGTTCGCGGAACCAGGTCGGGAAGTTCTTCTCCAGGCGCATCGACAAGAGCGCGCGCATGCCGAAATCGACGATGCCGAATTCGGCGCCGGCTTCCTTGATCGCCTTGTAGACCAGGCGTTCATAGGCCGGCGCCATCCAGATTTCGTAGCCGAGGTCGCCGGTATAGGTGATGCGGTTGACCATGCAAGGCGCGCCACCGACCGCCATCTCGCGGAAATCCATAAAGCGGAAAGCCTTGGTCGAGACGTCGACATCGACGAGCTTCTGCAGCAGGTCGCGCGACTTGGGGCCGGCGATGGACAGGCCGACCAGCGTCTGGTCGAAGCGATGGATGCGCACCGATCCATCCTTCGGCAAATGCTTCTCGAACCAGCGCATATGGTATTTCTGCGCCGCCGAAGAGCCCCAGATCATGAAGCGGTCTTCGCCCGACTTGGCGATGGTGAAGTCGCCGATCAGCTTGCCGAACTCGTTGACCATGGGGGTCAGCACGATGCGGCCGACCTTCGGCATGCGGTTGGTCATCAGCCGGTTGAGGAAGTCCTCCGCGCCGGCACCCGAGACCTCGTATTTGGCGAAGTTGGCGATCTCGGTGACGCCGACCTTCTCGCGTGTGGCGCGCACTTCCTCGCCGATCGGGCCGAAGTCGTTGGAGCGGTGGAAGGAGACGATGTCCTTCGGCTCGCTACCCTTCGGCGCGAACCAGAGCGGCGTCTCCAGACCCCACGAGTCGCCCATGACGGCGTTGTTGGCGAGCATGGTGTCGTAGAGCGGCGTGGTCTGTGCCGGACGGGCTGCCGGCAATTCCTCGTTGGGGAAGCGGATCGAGAAGCGGCGCGAATAGTTCTCGCGCACCTTGGCGTTGGTGTAGCGCAGGCTCGCCCATTCGCCGAAGCGGGCGACGTCCATGCCCCAGACGTCGAAGCCAGGATCGCCATGCACCATCCAGTTGGACAGCGCGAGGCCGACGCCGCCGCCCTGGCTGAAGCCGGCCATGACGGCGCAGGCGCACCAGAAATTGGTCAGGCCCTGCACCGGGCCGACCAGCGGGTTGCCGTCGAGCGCGAAGGTGAAGGGGCCATTGATGATCTGCTTGATGCCGGCCTTCTCGATGCCGGGGAAATGCTTGAAGCCGATCTCCAGCGACGGCGCGATGCGGTCGATGTCGGGCTGCAGCAATTCATGGCCGAAATCCCAGGGCGTGTTGACCGGTGACCACGGCTTGCAAGCCTTTTCGTAAGTGCCGAGCAGGATGCCGTTGCGCTCCTGGCGGGTGTAGATCTCGCCCTTGAAATCGAGCACGCCGATCATCTCGCGGCCGGTCGACTTGTTGAATTCCTCGACCTCCGGCATCGGCTCGGTCAGCAGGTACATGTGCTCCATCGCCAGCACCGGGAGCTCGACGCCGACCATGCGGCCGATCTCGCGCGCCCACAGGCCGCCGCAGTTGACGACATGCTCGGCGTGGACCGTGCCCTGTTCGGTGACGACGTTCCAGGTGCCGTCCGGCTGCTGCGTCAGGTCGACGACGCGGTTGCGCAGCACGATCTCGGCGCCGAGTTTCTTGGCCGCCTTGGAGTAGGCAATGGTCGTGCCCGAAGGGTCGAGATGGCCTTCGACCGGATCCCACATGGCGCCGACGAAATTCTTCTCGTCCATCAACGGGAACATCGCCTTGGCTTCCGAAGGCGTGATCAGCTCGGTATCCATGCCGAGATAACGGCCCTTGGCGTGGGCCAGCCGCAGGAAGTCCATGCGCTCCGGTGTATCGGCCATCATCACGCCGCCGGTCAGATGCAGCGAGCAGGACTGGCCGGAAATCTCCTCGATCTCCTTGTAGAGCTGGACTGTATAGGCCTGCAGCTTGGCGACGTTCGGGTCGCCGTTCAGCGTGTGGAAGCCGCCCGCCGCATGCCAGGACGAACCGGAGGTCAGCTCCGAACGCTCGATCAGCATGATGTCGGTCCAGCCGGCCTTGGCGAGGTGATAAAGCACCGAGCAGCCGACAACGCCGCCGCCGATGACAACCGCTTTTACGTGAGATTTCATGTAGATAGGTCCGTTTTATAGAGACTTAATCGAGTGAACGGGATGTGAAAGCAAAGTGTCGAGCGCAGCTCGACGGAGTGGGGTCGACTGTGCATCCAGCCCAACACAAACGATCAGAAATCCGTCGGCGCGCCGCCTTCGGCGCGGCGCTTCTCGACGAAGTCGTTCAGCTCTTCGCGGATGGCCGGATCCATATAAGGCTCGTCGTAGGAGGCAAGACGTTCCTTCCAGACCTTGTTGGTGCGCTCCATCGCCGTCGGCGAGCCCGCCTCGGCCCAGGTCTCGAAGTTGCGCCAGTCGGAGACGATCGGCGAGTAGAAGGCGGTCTTGTAGCGCTCCTGCGTGTGCTGGGTGCCGAAGAAATGGCCGCCCGGGCCGACCGACTGGATTGCGTCGAAGCCGAGCGCGTCATCCGAGAGATCGAGCGGGGTGAGGAATTCGGCCACCATCTGCAGCAGGTCGATGTCGAGAATGGTCTTTTCGTAAGAGCAGCGCAGGCCGCCTTCCAGCCAGCCGGCGCCGTGCATCATCAGATTGCCGCCGCCCTGGATGGCGCCCCACAGCGAAAAGACGCTCTCATAGGCGGCCTGCGCGTCGACCGTGTTGGCGGCGCAGGTGTTGGAGGTGCGGTAGGGAATTTGATAGCGGCGGGCGAGCTGGCCGCCGACGAGCTGCGCCTTCATGTATTCGGGCGTGCCGAAGGCCGGCGCACCCGACTTCATGTCGACATTGGAGGTGAAGCCGCCATAGCCGACCGGCGCGCCCTTCCTCACCATCTGCGCGAAGGCGATGCCGGAGAGCGCCTCGGCATTCTGCTGCACAAGCGCGCCGGCGACGGTGACGGGCGCCATGGCGCCCGAGAGCGTGAACGGCGTGACGATGACGACCTGACCCTTGCTCGACATCTGGATGATCCCTTCCATCATCGGCACGTCGAGCTTGAGCGGCGAATTGGTGTTGATGATGGTGAAGACCGACGGTTGCTCGAGCAGCTGCTCGTGGCTGATGCCGCGCACGATGCGGGCGATCTCGATGCCGTCGACGTTGCGTTCCTTGCCGAGCGAATAGATGTGGAAGACCTTGTCGGTCAGCATGGCGAGGTCGCGGATGCATTCGAGGTGCCGGACCGAAGGATGGATGTCGATCGGCTCCACCGGATAGCCGCCGGTGCAATGCAGGATGTTGTGCATCTGCGCCAGGCGCAGGAAGTTGCGGTAGTCGGCCTGGTTGCCAGGCCTGCGGCCACGGTCGAGGTCGGAGCAGTTTGGCGCCGAGGCCATCATCGACAGGATAACGTTGTTGCCGCCGAAACGCAGATTATGCGCCGGGTTGCGGGCATGCAGCGTGAATTCCGACGGGCAGTGGGAGACAAGCTCGAGGATCATGTCGCTGTCGAAGCGCACGCGCTCGCTGCCTTCGCGCACATCGGCGCCATGCGCTTTCATGATGCGGCGGGCTTCGTCGTGCAGGACGTCGACGCCGATTTCCTTCAGCACGCGCAGCGAGGCGAGGTGGATCGATTCCAATTCGTCGTCGGAGACCAGCCTGGTCGGCGTCAGCGGGTTCTTCAACTGCCGGAAGGCGGGCTGCTCGAAGGCAGCCGAGCCGCCGGCGCGCTTGCCGGCGCGGCCACCACGGCGGGCGCGATCGGTAGCCACTGTCGGTTCGGCTGGATGGAGGGCGGCAGTCATGGGAAGCCTCGTGAGGATGCGAATTGGCGGCATAATGGACTGGCGGCCAGGTTGCCGGTGAGGAGGCGGCGACCACTAGGGCGAGGGAAGCGACATGCCGGAAGGGCAGACGGTTGGCTCGCCAAGTTGCCGCTCCTACCCGGGGCGATTGCTGGACTGCACACGCTGCTGGTGGCCGTTCTTCGCAGCGCAGACGCTCCTGACAGCAAGTGGCTGGAATATGCGCTTTCGCCGCCGGTTGGCTCTTACGGCTGTCGTTGGTAGCGGCTAAGCCTCCAGGCGAATGGAGCAGGAATGATGGCTCTGGCGAAATCACAGACCGGCGAGACGGTGCAGTGGGCCGCGATCACCGGCGTGATCGCGACCGTGTCGGTGTTCGCCATCGCGCAAGGACTTTCCTATCCGCTGCTCAGCTTCATCCTGCAGCGGCAAGGCGTTTCGCCTGCGGTGATCGGGCTGTCGGCGGCGATGACGCCGGTTGGGTTCATCCTGTCTTCACCGCTGATCCCGGGATTGGCGCGCCGGTTCGGGGCAGGGCGGACCGCGCTCATTTGCGCCGCGCTCTCGGCGCTGGTGCTGGCGCTGATCGGCTGGATGCAGGATGTCTATCTGTGGTTCCCGCTGCGCTTCCTGATCGGCGTGGTGACCAACCCGCTTTATGTCTTGAGCGAAATCTGGGTGATCGCGCTGGCGCCCCCGGCGCGGCGCGGGCGCGTCATGGGCGTCTATTCCACCATCATCTCGGCCGGCTTCGCGGCCGGGCCGCTCTGCCTGCTCGCCGTCGGCACCGAAGGCTGGCCGCCTTTCCTGGTCGGCATCTTCGCCTTCCTGTTCTGTGGCGCCTGCCTCGCGGTCGTGGTGCGGCGATTGCCGAAGGTCGAAGAGGCCGAAAACAAGGTTTCGGTGCTGGGCTTCATGCCGCTGGCCTGGCTGCTTCTGTCGGCGGTTGTCGTCGCGGCCGGTTTCGAGCAGGCGATACTGGCGCTGCTGCCGGTCTATGGCACGCATCACGGCATTGCCGAAGCACGCATGTCGGCGCTGCTTTCGGTGATGATCGCGGGCAACATCGCCATGCAGGTGCCGCTCGGCCTGCTTGCCGAAAAGCTGACGGCGCGCCTGGTGCGCTTTGGCTGCGTGGCGGTGACCGTCCTTGGATGCGTGCTGTTGCCGGCGCTGATCGATACGCCGCTGATCTGGGCCTGCGTCTTCATCTGGGGCGCCGTTTCCTACGGCATCTACACGATGTCGATCATCGAGCTCGGCGAGCGTTTTACGGGCTCGGCGCTGGTCGCAGGCAATGCCGCCTTCTCGCTAATGTGGGGTCTCGGCGGCATCATCGTGCCGCCGCTCACCGGCAGCGTGATGGATGTGATCGGTGCCGCGGGGCTGCCGGTCACACTCGGCGCAATCTGCGCGGCGCTGGCAGCGGCGACCATCATTCGCAGGCGGGTTTTGTAATCGATCCGGCCACGGCTCTTGAATATCAACGCGGCGAACGCGATGTAGGCGGGGCCGCGAGATGGAGACCCGCATGACCAGCACAATGACCAAAACACAGACCAAATCGGCGGCGGATGATCCCTTTCTCTGGCTGGAAGACCGCAACAGCAAACAATCTCTCGATTGGGTCCATCGCCAGAATGCGCAGACGGCCGCCGAATTGCAGGGCGATCCTTCCTATCAGCCGGCATTCGAAACGGCGCTCGACTTGATGACCGCCGAGGACAATATGCCGGTTGGGGCGGCGCTGGCCGGATACGTCTATAATTTCTGGCAGGACAAGACCAATGCGCTTGGCCTGTGGCGGCGCACGCCGGTCGCTTCCTACAAGACCGACAAGCCGGACTGGGAGACGATCATCGATTTCGATCAGCTCTCAGCAAAGGAAGGCGTCAAATGGGTGTTCGGTGGAGCAAGCCGGCTCTATCCCGATTTCAATCGCTGCCTGCTCTACATGTCGCCCGATGGCGGCGACGCCAGCGAGATGCGCGAATTCGACATCGCGACCAAATCCTTCGTCGAGGACGGGTTTCGCGCGCCGGCCTCCAAGTCGGGCTTTTCCTGGCTGGACAAGGACACGGTGATCGTCTCGGCGGCTTTCGAGGAAGAAGACGAGACCCAATCCGGCTATCCGCGCGTGATCAAGCTCTGGCGGCGCGGCACCAAGCTTGAGGAGGCGACCCCGATTCTCGAAGGCGAGAAGCAAGATCTCGCGGTCGGCGGCGGCGTCGAATATGACGGCGACAAGCGGCATGTGCTGCTCGGCAAGACCATCGACTTCTTCACCTCGCATAGTTTTCTGCGGCTGGCTTCAGGCGAGAACCGGCGCATTCCGCTGCCCGACGACGCCACCGACACGGCAATCTTCAAGGGCCAGCTGATCTTCGGCGTGCGCAGCCCGTGGACTGCGCCCGACGGCACGCGCTGCCTGCCTGACGGACTCTATTCAGTCGATTTCGACCTCTGGATCGACACCGGTGCATTCGGCCCGTTCCAAACCGTGCTCGAACCGGCGCATCGTGTCTCGATCGCCGGGCTTGCCAGGACGCAGGACCGGCTGTTCATCAACCTGATGGACAATGTTCGCGGCAAGGTCATCGCCTGCGACCGCACCGCCGATGGCTGGTCGCTAAAGCCGGTGGCGCTGCCCGACAACGGCAATGTCGGCATCAGCCATGTCGAGCATTTCGGTTCGAGCGTGTCTTTCTCCTTCACAGACTTCCTGACGCCGAGTTCGATCATCTGGTCGGACGATGATGGCGAGACGCTGCAAACTGTGAAATCGCAGCCGGCCCGCTTCGATGCCTCGCCTTATGTTTCGGAGCAGTTCGAGGCGCGCTCGAAGGACGGCACGATGATCCCGTATTTCGTGGTGCGGCGCCGCGACCAGAAAGGGCCGGTACCGGCGCTGCTCTATGGCTATGGCGGCTTCGAAGTGCCGCTGCTGCCCGGCTATGCCGGCATTCGCGGCAAGCTCTGGCTGGACAAGGGCAACGCCTATGTCCAAGCCAACATCCGCGGCGGCGGCGAGTTCGGCCCGGCCTGGCACCAGGCGGCGCTCAAGGGCAAGCGCCAGAACGCCTTCGACGATTTCGCGGCGGTGGCGCAGGATGTGGTCCGGCGCGGCATCACCACGGCGGCGCAGCTCGGCATCCAGGGCGGCTCGAATGGCGGCCTGCTCACCGGCGCGTCGCTGACGCAGCGGCCGGAACTGTTCGGCGCCGTCATCATCGACGTGCCGCTGCTCGACATGCTGCGCTACACCGAACTGCCGCCCGGCGCCTCGTGGATGGCGGAATATGGCGACCCGTCGAAGCCGGAGGATGCGGCCTGGCTTGGCGCCTATTCGCCCTATCAGCACGTCGCGGCGAATGTTGCCTATCCGCCGGTGCTGCTGATGACGTCCACTGCCGACGACCGCGTCCATCCGGGACATGCGCGCAAGATGGCGGCGCGTCTGCAGGAGGCAGGTCACGGCAGGACGCTGTTCTTCGAGGAGACCGAAGGCGGCCATGGCGGGCGCGGCGACCGCCGGCCGCAGGCGGCACAGACGGCGATGCGCTACATGTTCCTGCAGCGTGCGCTGACCGGAATGGCTTGAATTCCAGGCCTGAGGCGGCATAAGCTGTCGTCATGGTCTATATCAGCACATCTGGCGCCTTCGGGGTCGCGGTGACGCCGTCACCGCGGACCCTTCGCGCCGAGCTGTTGCGGCTATGCGCCCGCATCGGCTATTCGCCGCCCGCCCTCCTCTGACGAATCCGCCCCGGCCGTTGCCGGATTGATTCAAGAGGAAAGATCAAATCCATGACTTATCAGAACTATTCGCTGAAGCAGCTTCAGCAGATCGATGCCGCGCATCACCTTCATCCCTTCACCGACCACAAGGAACTGCGCGAAACGGGCTCGCGCATCATCACCCACGCCAACGGCCCGTTCATCTACGATGCCGACGGCACCGAAATCCTCGACGGCATGGCAGGACTTTGGTGCGTCAATGTCGGCTATGGCCGCGACGAACTGGCCGAGGCCGCCTACGCGCAGATGAAGGAGCTGCCTTACTACAACTCCTTCTTCAAGTGCTCGACGCCGACGCCGGTGCTCTTGTCCAAGAAGCTGGCGGAGTTGGCGCCCAAGCATGTCAGCCAGGTTTTTTACGGCTCGTCCGGCTCGGAGGCCAACGACACGGCGCTGCGGCTTGTCCGCCACTATTGGGCGTTGGAGGGCAGACCGGAGAAAAACCGCGTCATCTCGCGCAAGTCGGCCTATCACGGCTCGACGATCGCCGGCACGTCGCTGGGCGGCATGGAGCCGATGCACAAGCAGCTCGGCGGCGCCGTGCCCAACATCGTCCATGTGATGATGCCCTATGCCTATGAGCTCGCGCTGCCCGGCGAAAGCGACCATGATTTCGGCATCCGCGCGGCGAAGGCGGTCGAGGACGCGATCCTCGAAGCCGGCGCCGACAAGGTCGCCGCCTTCATCGGCGAGCCGGTGATGGGCGCCGGTGGAGTGAAGATCCCGCCGATGAGCTATTGGCCGGAAGTCGAGCGCATCTGCCGCAAATACGATGTGCTTTTGATGCTGGACGAGGTTATCACCGGCTATGGCCGCACCGGCGAATGGTTCGCGGCGCAGACTTTCGGCATCGAGCCCGACACCATCACCACCGCCAAGGCGCTGACCTCCGGCTACCAGCCGCTGTCGGCGCTGCTGGTCGGCGACCGCGTGGCCAAGACGCTGGTCGACAAGGGCGGCGAGTTCTATCACGGCTACACCTATTCCGGTCATCCCGTAGCCTGCGCGGTGGCGCTGAAGAACCTCGAGATCATCGAGCGCGAAGGGTTGGTCGAGCGCGTCAAGAACGACACCGGCCCGTATTTCGCGCAGGCGCTGCAGGAGCATCTTGCCGGCCACAGGTTGGTTGGCGAGGTGCGCTCGATCGGCCTGATGGGCGCGATCGAGATCGTCAAGGACAAGGCGACCAAGGAACGCTATTTGCCGTCGGGAAGTGCTGCGGTCATCGTGCGCGACCATGCGGTCGCGCAGGGCATGATGCTGCGGGCCACGGGCGACACGATGATCTTGTCGCCGCCGCTGATCTGGACGCGCGACACGATCGACATGGCCTGCGAGCGCATCGCCAAGGCGCTCGACCTCGCGGATACCGATTTGCAAAAGCGGTAATTGGACTTCGGGCGCTCTTCGAACCGGGGCGCCCGCTCGATCTTCGATGTTCCAGAAACGCAAAAACCGCGTCCCGACGGGAACGCGGCTTTGCCAGATACACATGGCATTTCGCTACAAGAATACTTGCGAAACTTACGGGCTCCGGTACGCGAGACCTGATCCGGAGCGCCGGGCGGACGCGATGTCCGCCTCGCAATCCGTTTTAAAGGCACATCGTTACCGGTGAGTTAGCGAGACCTTAAGCAAATCTAAATTTGCCGGCTTGGTACCGGCAAATTATGAAAATAACCTTTGAAAAGCAGTGGCTTACGTCAGGTTGCCGCGCAGGAAATTAATAATGCCGGAAAAATCGGCGCCGGCGTGCCCTTGCGCGTTGAACAAGGCATAAAGCTGTGTGGCTTCGGCGCCGAGCGGGGTCACGGCGCCGGCGCCAAGTGCTGCTTCCTGCGATAATTTCAGGTCTTTCAGCATGAGCGCCGCGGCAAAGCCAGGCTTGTAGTCGCGGTTGGCCGGCGAGGATGGAACGGGGCCGGGCACCGGGCAGTAAGTGGTGAGCGACCAGCACTGGCCCGACGAGGTCGAGGCGACGTCGAACAGCGCCTGGTGCGACAGGCCGAGCTTTTCAGCCAGAACGAAGGCTTCGGCGACGCCGATCATCGAGATGCCGAGGATCATGTTGTTGCAGATCTTGGCGGCCTGTCCGGCACCGTCGCCGCCGCAGTGGACGACGCGCCCGGCCATCGGCTTCAGGATCGGCTCGGCGGCCGCGAAAGCATCATCGGAGCCGCCGGCCATGAAGGTCAGTGTGCCGGCCGTAGCGCCACCGGTGCCGCCGGAAACCGGGGCGTCAATCGACGGGAGACCATGTTTGGCGGCAATGGCGTGAGCCTTGCGCGCAGAGTCTACATCGATGGTCGATGAATCGATGAACAACGCGCCTTTCTTCGCCTTGGGCGCGATATCCTCGTAGACCGACAACACATGCTTGCCGGCAGGCAGCATGGTGATGATCACGTCGGCGCCCTTCACAGCGGCGACGGCATTCGCCATCACCGTCACGCCGTGCTCTTTCGCAACTGTAAGGTTCTCAGGCACGAGATCGAACCCCTGCACGGTGTGCCCCGCCTTGACCAAATTGGCGGCCATCGGATTGCCCATGTTGCCAAGGCCGATAAAGGCAATCGTTGCCATTGTTTTCTCCTGAATTAAGCCGTCAGCGCCCAATCAGCGCCCGCGCGACGATGACGCGCATAATCTCGTTGGTGCCTTCGAGGATCTGGTGGACACGCAGGTCGCGCACCAGCTTCTCGACGCCGTAGTCGTGCAGGTAGCCATAGCCGCCATGCAATTGCAG
Source organism: Mesorhizobium sp. WSM3224 (assembly GCF_000427725.1). GTDB lineage: Bacteria > Pseudomonadota > Alphaproteobacteria > Rhizobiales > Rhizobiaceae > Mesorhizobium. Next base: position 76,782 of record NZ_ATYO01000008.1, read on the forward strand.
CGCCTGGTTTGCGATGTCGAAGCCGATATCGGTGACGAAGCGCTTGGCCATCGCCGACCATTTGCCGGCGTCCGGCGCCTTGCGGTCGAGCTTCGAGGCGGCGGCGTAAAGGAAGATACGAGCCGCCTGCAGTTCCGTTTCCATGTCGGCCAACCTGAACTGCAGCGCCTGGAACTGGTTGATCTTGGACCCAAAGGCCTTGCGCTCGGCCGTATAGGCAAGCGCCTTGTCGAGCGCCGACTGCGCGCCGCCCAGCGAGCAGGCGGCGATGTTGAGCCGGCCGCCATCGAGCCCGGCCATGGCGATGCCGAAGCCGGCGCCTTCCGCTGCAAGCAGGTTCTCGGCAGGGACCTTGCAGTCCTCGAAGATGACCTGCCGGGTCGACTGCATGTGCCAGCCCATCTTGTGCTCGTTGGCGCCGAAGGAGAGCCCGGGGGCATCCTTGGGCACGACGAACGTGGAGATTCCCTTCGGACCGTCGGCGCCGGTGCGCGCCATCACCACGTAAAGGTCGCTGTCGCCGGCACCGGAGATGAACTGCTTGGCGCCGTTCAGGATATAATCGCTGCCGCTCTTGACCGCCCGCGTCTTCAGCGCCGCGGCATCCGAGCCCGAGCCGGGCTCGGTCAGGCAATAGCTCGCCAGCCATTCCATCGAAGTCAGTTTCGGCAGGAAGCGCTGGCGCTGCTCATCTGAGCCGAAGCGGTCGATCATCGAGGCCGCCATGTTGTGGATGGAAATGAAGGAAGAGAAGGCCGGATCGGCGTGGGCCAGCGCCTCGAAGATCAGCACCGCGTCCAGCCGGCCGAGCGCGGAGCCGCCGACGTCGTCTCGGACATAGATGCCGCCAAGGCCGAGCGGCCCTGTCTCGCGGATCACATCGGCGGGGAAGTGCTTTGCGCGGTCCCAGTCGAGCGCATTGGGCGCGACGCGGTCCGCCGCGAAGGCCTGGGCCATCTCCTGGATGGCGCGCTGTTCCTCGTTGAGTTCGAATTGGCCAGCGCCCGCATCGACTGTCGCGTCCATGGCGTGCTCCCTGTCGTGTCAGGCCTTCTGGCCTGTCGTTTTTGGCTTTGCGCGCCGTTCAATCTAGACCAATGATGCCGCCGCGCAACCCGGCTTGCTGCGGACCGGCTGTGCGTGAAATGACGAACGGAGCTCGTGCGTGTCGACAATTTTCGATGGGTTGCTGGACCGGTTTCGCGATTATCTCGCCAGCATCGACAGCGCAATGGTCGCGGGCGAAGCCGCGCGTATTGGCTGGGATATGCCTGCCCGTTCCCTCGAACCGCGCGCGCTTGGCTGCCTTGGCCTTCTCGACAGCATTGCCGAGCTTGCATCGGCGGACACCAAGCCGCTCACCCAGTTCGTTGCCGACCATCGCAATGAGCTACGCTGGGGGCAAACCTATACCGCCGCCGATTTCGGGCAGGGCTTCATCGACAATTACGGATGGCTGGAAGTGTTCGGCACGCGCGGGCATTTCGTCAATGACGAGGTCGCCGCCGGCCTGCTGATCCTCGGGCCCGACATCGTCTATCCCGACCATCATCACATTGCCGAGGAGGTCTACATTCCGCTGACCGGCGGCGCGGAATGGCGCATGGGCGAGGGCGGCTTCCATATTCGCGCGGCCGGGGAGGTCATCCACCACGCCTCCAACGTCAATCATGCCATGCGTACGGGCAAGGAGCCGCTGATGGCGCTCTATATCTGGCGCGGCGGGCCATTGGCGCAAAAGTCGACCATCGGCTCAGGGGGGCGAGGCTGATGACCAGGGCGATCATGCTGCAGGGCACCGGCTCGGATGTCGGTAAGACCGTGCTGGTGGCGGGGCTTTGCCGCGCGGCGCGGAATCGTGGGCTGAAGGTCAGGCCGTTCAAGCCGCAGAACATGTCGAACAATGCCGCGGTCGCCGACATTCCCGGCGACGACAAGGCCGCCGCCGGTGAAATCGGCCGCGGGCAATGGCTGCAGGCGCTGGCCTGTGGGGTTCGTCCGACGGTGCATATGAACCCTGTGCTGCTCAAGCCACAGAGCGACATCGGCTCGCAAGTGGTGGTGCAGGGCAAGGTTTATGGCGAAGCGCGGGCGCGCGACTACCAGGCGATGAAGGCCGGGTTGATGGACGCTGTTCTCGATTCCTGGACCAGGGTGGGCGAGGGCGCCGACCTGGTCATCGTCGAGGGCGCCGGCTCGCCCGCCGAGATCAACCTCAGGAGCCGCGACATCGCCAATATGGGCTTTGCGACACGCGCCAATGTGCCAGTGATTCTGGTCGGCGACATCGATCGCGGCGGCGTCATTGCCTCTGTCGCCGGCACACATCTCATCCTGCCCGAGGACGACCGGCGCATGATCGCCGGCTATCTCATCAACAAGTTTCGCGGCGATGTTTCGTTGTTCGACGACGGGATAGGCGCGATCGGGAAATTCACCGGCTGGCGCTGCTTCGGGGTCGTGCCGTGGCTCAAGGCGGCCGGTCGGCTGCCGTCCGAGGATTCGGTCGTGCTCGAGCGCCTCGCTTCCGGTGAGAAACGGGCGCTGAAAGTGGCGGTGCCGATGCTGGCGCGCATCGCCAATTTCGACGATCTCGATCCGCTCAAGGCCGAACCACAGGTCGAGGTGGTGTTCGTGCCGCCAGGCAAGAAATTGCCGGAAGATGCCGGGCTGGTGGTCATCCCCGGATCGAAATCGACCATCGGCGACCTCCTCAAATTCCGCGAGAACGGCTGGGATCGCGATCTTGCCGCCCATCGCAAGCGCGGCGGCCATGTCGTCGGCATTTGCGGCGGTTACCAGATGCTCGGCCGCGCGGTGCGTGATCCAGACGGCATCGAAGGCAGCGTGACCGAGGCCGAGGGCCTCGGCCTGCTCGACATCGAAACGGTGATGGAGCCTGAAAAGACAGTGCGCAATTCAAGCGCGCATTCGGTACAGTTCGGCCTGCCGCTCGAGGGCTACGAAATCCATCTTGGCCGCACCACCGGCCCAGACACGGCGCGGCCGTCGGCGATCCTCAACGGCGTCGAGGACGGCGCGGTTTCCGCCGACGGCAAGGTGGTCGGCACCTATCTGCACGGGCTGTTTTCCGCCGACGCTTTTCGCGCCGCGTATCTGGAGAGCCTTGGTGTCAGGGGAGGCGGCATCGACTACCGCGCCGAGGTCGAGAAGGCGCTGGACGAGGTCGCGGCGGAGCTGGAAACGCATCTCGACTGCGACGCGATTTTTGGGCTGGCTCGCTGATTGCTCGATGCAGAGGCTTTGACGAGTCGACTTCGATGTGGCGGCTACCTCCAAGATTAGCCGAAACGTCTATCCCGTCGTCATCCTCGGGTCTGCGCTCCGCTTCGCGTCGCTACGCCCGTGGATGACGAAGTTCAGATGTCCTCGCCAACCTCGAACGCTGGCGATGATAGAGCTACGCCTTCTCTCCGGCCTTCGGCCAATATGTGCCGAAGGACCAGACATTGCCTTCCGGGTCGAGGCAGATGAACTCGCGGCTGCCATAGTCGCGGTCTACCAGTTCCTGGATGATTTTCGCGCCGGCCTTCTTGGCCCGTGCATAGGCGGCATCGGCGTCATCGACGGCGATGTAGATCGACTTGCCGCCGCCACCACCGGGCTCGCCGACTATCTTGCCGTAATCGTCGTCGCGCGCGGTGCCCAGCATGATCATCGAGGAACCGAAGATCAGCTCGGCGTGGTGGACGATGTCGCCCTCGCCATAGCGGGCGCGGACCTCGAAGCTGAAGGCCTCGCAGAGCCAGTCGATCATTGTCGAGGCGTTCCTGTAGCGAAGGGCCGGATAGAGGCGGGGTGCTTCGTTTGCTGCTGACATGACAATCTCCCCTGTGTCGGTTGATGAATGCCAGTCTGCGCGAAGGCGGATTCCGCGTCTTGAAGAAATGTTACCTCGCTCAGGCCTACATCAACGCGGTGAGCGCGGTCGGCGTTTCGCCGGCAAGCTGGCGGAATTCGCGAACCAGATGCGCCTGGTCGGCATAGCCGCAATCGGCGGCGATGCCGACCCAGCCATCTTCTTGCTGTTTGGACAGCGAGAGCGCGCGGTTGAAGCGCACGATGCGCGACAATGTCTTTGGCCCGATGCCGATCGCGTCGGTGAATTTTGCCGCCAGATGCTTGCGGCTCCAGCCGATCTCGTCCGCGATCGCCGTGATGCGCGTGCGGCCGCCCGAGGCGATGACCGTCTTGTAGGCCCAGGCGATTTCCGGCGAAAGCGCATTCGCCGCCGCAAGGCGGCCAGCGATGAAGCCCTCGGCTATGTCGAAGCGCCTGTCCCAATCCGACGCCTCGCCAAGCCGCTCGCGCAGCGCGATGCCTTCAAAGCCAAGCGCATCGTCCAACCCGACCATGCGGTCCCGCAACTCGCTCATCGGAACGCCGAAGAATTGCCTGGCGCCAAGCGGCGTGAAATTGACCTGGACACAGCATGAGCCGCCGAAGGATTTGATCATCACCGGACCGGCATAGAGGCCAGCGGCGAAGCTGGCGTAGCGGTCGTTGTCGCCCGGGGTGTGGCCGAGCCCGATGGCGAAGGCATCGGCAAAACTGATCACCAGCGGCACGGTCAGCGAGGCATATTCGACAATGCGGAAATGGCCAGGATGTATCTCGCGATAGCCGCAGATATCCGTGACGATGCCGTTGAGCGACACAGGAGCAGCGCGCCGGACCATCTCAAAGTGAAGAGCCGGGGACCGATTGTCTAGCCGATGACGCTCTGTCTCGTCGGACATGACGCCAGACTATCAGACTACGTTCTCAAAAATCAAAAGCGCCCGGCAAGGCCGGGCGCTCCGAGTTGCCTGAGATTGCCTAAAGTGATTCACGCAATTCCGGACGGAAAACCGCTGCACACTTTTCCTGGAATTGCTTTCAAGCGCCGCGCATCAGGCAGCCGGCGGCGAGCACGATATAGGCGATGAGCATGATCCAAACGGACGCAAGCGGAATGAATGCAAGAACACCAAGAGCGGCGAGAAGGCCGATGATGGCGATGACCAACGAAATAATGAACACGAGCTGGGTGGGTGCACTGAGATTCATGTCTATCCCTCCAACATGATTCGCAACGCACGAACTGTACCAGGAGGAGCCTCACACACCAATGAGCTGTCGCAGTGGATTGGCCGGGTCGGCCAGCAGCTTGATCGCCAGCGCCACGCACACGATCACCAGCAACGGTTTGATCAGCTTCGCGCCGATCCGGATGGCCAGGCTTGCGCCGACACGAGCGCCGATGAATTGCGCCACGCCCATCATCAGGCCGATCTTCCAGTCGATGACGCCGACGGCGGCGAAGATGATGAAGCCGCCGATGTTGGAGGCGAAGTTGAGCAGTTTGGTGTGCGCCGTTGCCTTGAGCACGCCATAGCCGGCGAGCGTGACGAAGGCGAGCATGTAGAAGGAGCCGGCGCCGGGACCGAAGATACCGTCATAGAAGCCGACCAGCGGCGGGATGATCAGCCCAAACAGGAAGGGCGACAGCCGCTCGGCGCGGTCGACATCGTCCATGTTCGGCTTCAGGGCGAAGTAGAGCGCGATGGCAATCTGAAGCAGCGGCAGCAGGGCGCGCAGGAAATCGCCGGGCACGACCGTCGCCAACAGGGCGCCGACCGCGCCGCCGACAAGCGCGAGCAGCGCCGACGGCAGCTGATGGCGCAGGTCGACCTGGCCGTTGGCGGCATAATGGATGGTGGCCGAGCCGGAACCGAACATGCCCTGCAATTTGTTGGTGCCGAGCGCGGCGACCGGCGAAAAGCCGGCGAGCAGCAGGGCCGGGATCGTGATCAGCCCGCCGCCACCGGCGATCGAGTCGACGAAGCCGGCGGCAAAGGCGGCGGCGATCAGTATCAGGACGGTCTGCAGGGTAAGGTCGATCATCGGGAGGGTCGCGAGGAGGGAGGCCGCAGCTTCCATCACGCTCTCCCCGTTTGCGCAAGAGCGAATCCACGGTTCACCGCTCCACGGAAACGCCGAACCGCTCTATCCTTTGTTTGGCGCAATCCCGGACGCAAAACCGTTTCACACTTTTCCTGGAATTGCTCTAACAATCAGATCGGAATCGCAAAGGGAGCTTGGTGGCGATGGCGCTGCTCGACCAGATACGTTCGATCTTCGACGGCGACCCGGGTGTGCGCAAGGTGGCGGACGACCCTGTGCTGTCGGCGGAACTTTTGATGCTGTTCCGCATGATCCTGGCCGACGGTTCGGTCTCGGAGAGCGAGATGGTTGTGTTCCGTCGTATCTGCAAGGAAGCCTTCGGCATCCCGGAGACCTCGATCGACAGCGTCGTCGAATATCTCAATGATTTTGGCTACGAGACCAACGGCTCGCAGGCGATTGCGCTGTTCCGCGACCTCGATGTCGAGCGTCGGAAACTCCTTGCGCGCCACATGGCCGAGATCGCCAAGGCCGACGCCAAGCTCGCCGAAAGCGAGGTGAAGCTTCTGCGCCGCACGCTTGACCTGCTCGATATCAGCCCCGTCGATTTGGTGAAGCCGGAGGGCTAAAGCAATTCCAGGAAAGTGTGAGCGTTTGGGCTCGGCGACTTCGCCGTAGCCTTCCGTTCGGAATTGCGTCAAACAAGTAGTCTGGCTCACCCCTGTTCCTGCAGGCGCCGTGCGATCGCGCGGTGGAGGTCGGGCATTGCCGAAACAAGCGCCTGCGCCGGTTCAGAGCGCGGATGGTCGAGCACCTCGGCGGCCCGGCCGCGCTCGACGATCTTGCCTTCATGCATGACCAGCACCTCGTCGGCAAACGCGCGGGCGACCGTCAGGTCGTGGGTGATGAAGAGATAGGCGATGCCGAGCTTCTGGTTCAGCTCGGCGAAGAGGTCGAGGATCTGGGCGCGGATCGAGACATCCAGCGCCGAGACCGGCTCGTCGGCGACCACCAGTTTCGGCCGCGTGATGATGGCGCGGGCGATCGACAGGCGCTGGCGCTGGCCGCCCGAGAATTCATGCGGGTATTTGTCCATGTCGCGCGGACCGAGCCCGACTTCGTGCAGCGCATGCGCGACCATTTCGCGGCGCTCAGCCTTCGCCGGCTGTCTTTCGAGAAGATGCAGCGGCTCGGCCACCAGCTTCTCCACCTTCTGGCGCGGGTCGAAGGAGCCGTAAGGATCCTGGAACACGACCTGCATGTCGCGCCGGGCCGGCCTTAGCGCCGACTCCGGCTTGCCGGTGATGGCCTCGCCGCGAAAGCGGATCGTGCCGGTCGTCGGCTTGTCCAATGCGAGGATCATGCGGGCGAGGGTGGACTTGCCACAGCCCGAGCGGCCGACGAGCGCCACCGATTGCGCGGGCTCGATGGTGAGCGAGACATCGTCGACGGCGCTGATCGGTTGCGCCGGCCGGAACAAAGATATGCGCCGGCCCGGATAATCCCGGCCGACGCCTTCGACTTCGAGCAACGGCTTTGCCGACCCGGCAAGGTGTGGTTTGGGACGCGCCGGCACATGCATGGAAGCAAGCGCCAGCTCGCGTGTGTAGGGATGCTGCTGCTCGGACAGTGTGCGGGCAGTGTCGCCGGCCTCCGTCACCTCGCCATGGCTCAGGATGGTCAGGCGATCGGCCATTTCGGTTACCACGGCGAGGTCGTGCGAGATGAGCAGTAGGCCCATGCGGTTTTCGCGGACCAGATCGCGCAACAGATCGAGAATCTGCGCCTGCAGCACGACGTCGAGCGCCGTCGTCGGCTCGTCGGCAATGAGGAGTTTCGGCTTCAGTGCGCAGGCGATGGCGATGACGACGCGTTGGCGCTGGCCGCCGGACAGTTCGTGCGGGTAGCGCGACAGCGGGAATTTGGCTTCAGGCAGTCCTACGCGGTCGAGGATTTTTCGCGCACGATCCTCAGCCTCAGCGCGGTTCGCCCTGGTGTGCCAGCGAATGCCTTCGGCGACCTGTTCGCCGATGGTCTTGACCGGATTGAGGGCCGTCATCGGCTCCTGGAAGACCATGCCGATATCGTCGCCGCGCAACGCACACATCTGATCCTCGGTGGCGCCAAGGATGTCGATGCCGTCGAAGGCGACGCGGCCTTCGGCGCGCGCCAGATACGGCAGCAGCCGCATGATTGTCAGCGCCGTCATCGACTTGCCGGAGCCGGATTCGCCGACCAGGCCGACAACTTCGCCGGGCGCGATGGCGAGATCGACGCCTTTCAGGATCGGTGTGCCGCCGATCGCCAGCGACAGGTTCTCGATTTCGAGCAGGCTCATCTGCGCCGCCGCGATTTCGGATCGAGGATGTCGGCGATGCCGTCGCCGAGCAGGTTCAGTCCGAGCACGGTGATGACGATCGCCATGCCGGGAAAGATCGCCATCCAGGGCGCGGTCACCATGCGCGTCTGCGCATCGAACAGCATGCGGCCCCAGCTCGGCATCGGCGGCTGGGCGCCGAGGCCGACATAGGAAAGCCCGGCTTCGGCCAGGATGCCCAACGCGAACTGGATCGTGCCCTGGACCAGCAGCAGCGTCGCGATGTTGGGCAGGATGTGCTCGATGCTGATCCGCGTCATGCCCTTGCCGGCGGCGCGCGCGGCAAGGATGAATTCGCGCGGCCAGATTGCCAGCGCGCCGGCGCGGGCGACGCGGGCGAAAACCGGGATGTTGAAGATGCCGATGGCGATGATGGCGTTGACGGCGCCCGGACCGAAGATCGCGGTGATCATGATCGCCGAAAGCAACGCCGGAAAGGCGAAGACGAGATCGTTGACGCGCATCAGCGCCTCATCGACCATGCCGCCGCGTGCCGCGGCGAAGGCGCCGAGCGGCACGCCGATGCCCATGCCGATGCCGACGGCGACCAGCGCCACGGCGATCGAATTGCGGGCGCCGACCATGATCATCGACAGGATGTCGCGGCCGAAATGGTCGGTGCCGAACCAGTGCACATGCGAGGGAGACTGCGTCTTGTCGGCGATCACCAGCCTGGTGACGTCGGAAGGCGTCCATAGGAACGAGACGAGCGCGACGGCCACGACCAGCAGCGTGATGACGAGCCCGATCACGAAGGAGCGGTTGCCGAAGGCCTTGGCCAGCACGCCGGCAAGGGTTTCTTCGGGCAGGTCGATGCGCATGGTCATTGCCGGCCTCGCAGGCGCGGATCGACGACGGCGTAGGAGAAATCGACGATGAGGTTGATGAGGATCACGGCGGCGACCAGCAGCATGACGATGCTCTCGACAACGATCAGGTCGCGCTGGGTGATGGCCTGGAAGATCAGCCGACCGAGGCCGGGCAGGTAAAAGACATTCTCGATGATGATGGTGCCGGCGAGCAGGAAGGCGAATTGCAGGCCGAGGATGGTGAGCACGGGGATCATGGCGTTGCGCAGCGCGTGGCGCCAGAGCACGGCGCGATAGGGCAGGCCCTTGGCGCGCGCGGTGCGGATATAATCTTCGTTGAGCACCTCGATCAGCGCCGAGCGGGCGACGCGCGCCAGGATCGCCGCCTGCGGCAGCGCCAGTGCCACGGCCGGCAACAGCAGGGATTTCAATGCCGTCCAGATGCCGGCGCTCCAACCGGGAAAACCGCCTGCGGGAACCAGATGCAGCCAGACGGCAAACAGGTAGATCAGCATCAGCGCGAACCAGAAATTCGGCACGGCGACGCCGAGCTGGGCGGCACCCATGGCAAGCGTGTCGCCGGCCCGGCCCTGGCGGCTGGCGGAGAACACGCCGACCGGAATGGCGATGATGGTCGAGAGCGCCAGCGCAATCAGCGCCAGCGGCAGGGAAACGGCAATGCGTTCGCGCACCAGGTCGATGACAGGCACCGAATAGGTGTAGGAGCGGCCGAAATCGAGGCTGAGCAGCCCGCCCGCCCAATGCAGGTAGCGCAGGACCAGCGGCGCGTTCAGCCCCATCTGGTTGCGCAGCTGTTCAACCTGATCGGCGCTGGCATTCAAGCCAAGCATCAGGCGCGCCGGATCCCCGGGCAGGATCTCCATGACAGCGAACACCACCATCGAGGCCAGCACCAGGGTGAGGGCCGCGATGATGAGGCGTTTTACGAAGTAGGCGGTCATGGGAAGCGATCGGGCGATCGCGCCTGTCGGCCAACCCTCAGTCCGTCCATTTCACCTTGGTCAGGTCATCCGCCTCGATCGGCCAGTTCGTCCACATGCCCTGCAGCTTGGCGTCCCAGACGCCGATCTTCGGCAGCTCGAACAGGTAGATGGCGGGCACGTCGTGCGCGAGAATCTTCTGCGCCGCGCCCAGCAGCTCCAGCCTCTTGTCCTTGTCAACCGTGGCGCCGAGCTCCTTGATGACATCGTTGAACTTCGGATTGTCGTACTGGAAATAGTAGCCGGGCCGCGAATAGATATCGATGTCGTTTGGCTCGACATGGGAAACAATCGTCAGGTCGTAGTCCTTGTTGGTGAAGACCTGGCTCAGCCACTCCGCCCATTCGACCGGAATGATCTGCAGATTGATCCCGATGTCCTTCAGTTGGGACTGAATCACCTGGCCGCCGTCGCGTGCATAGGGCACGGGCGGCAGCTTGATCGTGGCCGAGAAGCCGTTCTCCAGCCCCGCTTCCTTCAGATACTCCTTGGCCTTGGCGATATCGTGCGGATAGACGCCGGTGAGATCGACATAGCCCGCATCGCCTGGCGAGAAATGAGAGCCGATGGGTTTTCCAAGGCCATTCGAGGCTGCGTCGATGATGGCACTGCGATCAATCGCCGAGGCGAGCGCCTGCCGCACCGCAAGCTTGTCGAAGGGCGGCTTCTTGTTGTTGATCGACAGGATCGTCTCGCCCTCGGTCGAGCCGATCACGACGCTGAAGCGCGGATCGGACTGGAGCTGCCCGAGCGCGTCCTGTGCGGGCATGTTGGCGAAAGCCTGGATGTCGCCCGAGAGCAAGGCGGGGACAGCCGCGGCGGCGTCGGGAACGATGCGGAATGTCGCCTTGTCGAGCGCGGCGGGTGTACCCCAGTAGTCCGGGTTCTTGACGAGCGTGATCTCGGAACCCTTGGCCCAGTGATCGAGCTTGAACGGACCGGTGCCGATCGGCTTGTCCTTATTGCCGTCGGCCGATCCTTTCCCCACGATCACCGCCGCAACCTGGCCCATGTCGTAGAGGAAATTGCCCTGCGGACCGTCGAGGGTGACCTTGACTGTCGCTGGATCGACCGCCGTGACATCGGTGATGTGCGCAAAGAGCGGCTTTTGCGGATTGAGCGAATCCTTGGCGCGCGCTCGGTCCAGCGAGAATTTCACGTCGTCGGCGCTGAAGGCTGAGCCATCGTGGAACTTCACGCCGGAATGCAGCTTGAACGTGTAGACCTTGCCGTCGTCGGAGACGGCCCAGCTCTCGGCGAGACCGGGCTGAACCTGGCCGTTGTCGTCGATGCGCGTCAGCCCTTCAAAGACATTGGCATAGGTGATTTCGCCGATGGCCGCGGCCGCGCCGGCGGTCGGATCGAGATGCGGCGGCTCGAGCACGATGCCGAGCGTGAGATCGGTGCGGGCGGCAAAGGCCGACGTGGCGGCGACGAACGACAGGACGGCCGCGGCCAGAATGGTCTTCCACAGTTTCATCGCTGAACTCCCCATCTGCTGAAAATGCGCTCAAGCCCGGCGGATAGAAGCGTGATTTCGCTCGCGAGTAAATTGCGTTTCGTGCTGCCGGATGGTTCCTGGGGGAATGTTTTTTCAGCCGGTACGGAGCTCAGTCCGTCGTACCTCTTAGCAAAACGTTGAGGCCGATCGCCATCACCTTGGCCGATTCCACCATGTCGGCGATACCTACCCATTCGTCCGGCCGGTGGGCGAGGTCGAGAATGCCGGGGCCATAGGCGATGCAGTCATAGAGGTGGCCGATGCGCGCCACATGCTTCTGGTCGTAGGTGCCGGGCGAGATCACGTAGTCGGGCTCGCGGTCGAACACCTCCATGATGCCTCTTGCGACAGCCTTCACCACCGGAGCGTCGCGCTCGGTCATCAGCGGCAGCACCTCCATCAGGTCGCGGATCTCGTAGTCGAATTTTTTCCGCTCCCGCTTCAGCCGCTCGAGGATGCCGGTGACTTCGCCTTTGACGGTGGCGATGTCCTCTTCCAGCAGGAAGCGCCGGTCGATGGTGAGGCGGCACCAATCCGGCACGTTGGGCGAAGGGAGCCCCGGTCGGAAATCCTCGGTCTGGCCGCCATGGATCGAGTTGATGTTCATCGTCGAGCGCTTGGCGCCTTCCGGCACCACCGGCATGCGCGTCATCTTGCGATCGAGCGCCGGGAACAGCTCGTCCTCGAAAGCCTGCAGGACGGCGCCCATATGGCGCACGGCATTGTCGCCGAGGAACGGCATCGAGCCATGCGCGATCTCGCCCTTGGTTTCGATCTCGGCCCACCAGACGCCACGATGGCCAAGGCAGATGCGATCCTTGTTCAGCGGTTCCGGGATGATGACATGGTCGACCTTCGGCTTCGAGAAATAGCCGAGCCCTGCCAGGTGGGCGACGCCGCCGAAGCCGCCCGATTCCTCGTCCGCCGTGCCCGATATCTCGATGGCGCCGGGAAAGTCGGGATAGACTTCCATGAAGGCTTCGGCGGCGATGACCGAGGCTGCCAGACCGCCTTTCATGTCGCAGGCGCCGCGACCATAGACTTTGCCGTCCTTCACCACGCCGGCAAAGGGATCGACGGTCCAGCCGTCGCCGGCCTCGACCACGTCGATATGCGAGTTGAAGTGCACGCAGGCGCCGGGCGAGCGGCCGTCGAAGCGAGCGACGACATTGACGCGCGGATAACGATCGCTGTCGCCGGGCGCGCCTTCGGCACGGATGAACTCGGTTTCGAAGCCAAGCTTCCTGAGACGCGCGCCGAGATACTCGGCGCATGGCCGGTAGGCTTCGCCTGGCGGGTTGACGGTCGGGAAGCGGATCAGGTCAGCGGTCAGCGCAACGAGGTCGTCGACCCTGTCCTCGACCGCCTTGAGAAGTCGTTCATTCATCCGGCGGATTGAAGAAGGAACGCGGCGCTTTTGCAAGCGACCAGTCGTTCATTGCCACACGACGATCCAGGCATGGCCCTACGCTCGTGCCTAAACTCCAGAGGGTGCGTGTCGAGGCGGCAACTATGCCGGGAAAATCGTTCAAATTCGTCGCATTGGATTGGCGAAATCGTCAACGAGTGTGTGGTACTTAACGCCACTGCCGGCAAAAAGATGGAAAAACCGCGCGAATGGCAGGGGGCAATCAAAGGGGTTTGATCGCATGAAAAAGTTCGTTTTCATGGCAACCATGCTGGCAACCGCGTTGTTCGGCATGTCTATCGCAAGTCGGGCCGCCAACCTGGTCGCCAATATCGACGTCTCGTCGCAGACCATGACCGTCACCAAATACGGCCAGGTGCTCTACCGCTGGAACGTGTCGACCGCGCGCAAGGGCTACTTCACGCCGCGCGGCAACTACCGGCCGCAATGGACGGCCCGGATGTGGTATTCGCGCAAGTATGACAACTCGCCGATGCCCTATTCGGTGTTCTTCCACGGCGGCTACGCCATTCACGGCACCGGCGCGGTCAGAAATCTGGGGCGCCCGGCGTCGCATGGCTGCGTGCGCCTGCATCCGGCCAACGCCGCGACCTTCTATGCGATGGTCAAGGAAGCCGGCTTCGGCAACACGCGGATCGTCGTCGCCAATTGATCCCGAGAACGCAAAGCCGGCCAGCTACCGGCCGGCTTTGGCCTTGGCCTGTCCGCGCTTGCGGCGGCGGCCGCTGATTTCCCAGCGCTTGTGGAACCACATCCACTGGCCGGGGTCCTCGCGCACCCAGCGCTCGACGACATCGGTGAGAAGCTGGGTGGCGGCATCGACGTCGACGCTGCCGTCCTGGGTGCGCGGCAAGGTCAGCTTGTCTTCGATTTCCAGACGGAAACGGTTGCCCGGCAGCCGGACGCAGCGCGCGGGGTAGACATCGCAGTCATAGTGGCGGGCGAGTATGCCAAGCATCGGATTGCTCTGGCATGGACGGCCGAAGAAAGTCGTCTCCACACCGCCTGAAAATTTCTGATCGACCAGCACCCCGATATTGCCGCCATTCTCCAGGATCGCGGCAAGGGCGAACGACGCACCGGCGGAGGAGGGCAGCAACGCACCCATCGATGAGCGGCGCGTCGAGTGGATGTAATCGGCGAGGTAGGGGTTGTTCGGCGGGCGAAACAGCGCCGTGATGTTCATGCCGAAAGTGGCCGCGGCCACCGGCAGCAGTTCGAAATTGCCGAGATGGCCGGTGAACAGGATGTGCGGCTTCTTCTCGCCGGCGATTTCGGCGAAATGCCCGGCCCCGCGGACCTCGACCCGGCCCGGCTTCGAAGCGTTCGGATCGAAGTCGAACAGCGCGTCGAGGAAGATGTACTCGGCCGCCAGGCGAGCCATGTTGCCCCACATGTCGAGCGCGATGGCCTCGATCTCGGCGTCGCTCTTTTGCGGATAGGCAAGGCGCAGATTGTTGACCGCGACCCGATGCCGGCCGACCAGCGGACCGATGCGGCGGGCGGCGCGGTCGGCGAAGTTGAGCGCGCTGTCCGGCGGCAAAAGACGCAGCAGCGAGAGCATCACCATGGCCAGCCTGGCGACCAGCCAGTGCTCCAGCTGGCGCAGCCGCCGGCCGTAGCGGAACATGAAGTCCCGGCGGGCTTTCCTGAACACCTTGCCGACCATCTTGCTTCAGGAGACGCGCAGGATGATCTTGCCGAACACGTCGCGGCCTTCCATGCGCTTCAGCGCAGTGTCGATACCGTCGAAGCCGACTTCGGTGTCGATGACCGGCGCGACCTGCCCCGCCGCCATCTTCTGCATGGCATTGGCCATGTTCTCCATGCGGCAGCCGAAGGATCCGAGCAACTTCAGCTGTTGCTGGAAGAGCTGCATTAAATTGACCTGCGTCGACACGCCCGAGGTCGAGCCGCAGGTGACGAGGCGGCCGCCGCGTTTCAAGCACAGCATCGAACCGGCAAAAGTGTCGGTGCCGACATGCTCGAACACAACGTCGACGCCCTTTTTCTTGGTCAGCTTGCGCACTACGCCCTCGAAACGATCCTCGCGGTAGTTGATGACGTGATCGGCGCCGAGCGCCTTCGCCTTGTCGATCTTGTCGTTCGAGCCGACCGTGGTGATGACCGTGCAACCCATCTTCTTGGCCAGTTGGATCGCGGCGCTGCCGATGCCGGAACCGCCGGCATGGACAAGTATGGTTTCTCCGGGTTCCAGCTTCGCGTTGTCGAACAGCATATGCTCGACCGTGCCGAAGGTGACCGGAGCGACAGCCGCGCCGATTTCCGTGACGCCGGGCGGAGCGGGCACCAGGAGGCGCGCGGGCAGGTTGATCTTTTCCTGGGCAAAGCCATCGAGATGGAAGCCGTGGACGCCCGACACATGCTCGCAGAGATTGTCGCGGCCTTCGCGGCAGGCGCGGCACAGCCCGCAGGTGCGCGCGCCGTAGATCGACACCAATTGTCCCGGCAGGAGATTGGAGACGCCCGGTCCGACAGCCTCGACCTCGCCGGCGGCTTCGGCGCCGACGACCAGCGGCAGCTTGCGCTTGGCGAAGGCCATGCCGCGCCAGCCCCAGACATCGATATGGTTGAGCGCCACAGCCTTGATGCGCAGCGTCACTTCGCCGAGCGAAGGCGGCGGGGGCGGCGGCAGGTCCACCGTTTCGAGACGGCGGTCCTCGATAAGTTGCAATGCGCGCATTTGGCCTGTCGGTAATGTGGAAGCGGAAAAACGACCGCTTAGACCGGTTCCCGCGCCATGACAAGGCAAGTGTTCTGGCCGCCGAAGCCGAAGGAATTCGACAGAACCGTGCCGACTTCGGCGTTGCGCTTCTTGTTCGGCACGACATCGAGCACAATGGCGGGATCGGGATTGTCGTAATTGATCGTCGGCGGAATGACGCTTTCGCGCATGGTCATCAGCGAGAACGCGGCTTCCACCGCACCGGCGGCCGACAGCGTGTGGCCGATCATCGACTTGTTCGACGAGATCGGCATCGAGCCGATGCGCTCACCGAACACGGTCGACAGCGACAGGTGTTCCATCTTGTCGTTTTCCGGCGTCGAGGTGCCGTGCGCGTTGACGTAGTCGATCTCGTCTTCGCCAAGGCCCGCATCGGCAAGGGCGGCGCGCACGGCCGCGATCGCTGGCGAGCCGTCGGGCTTGGAGCGGGTGCGATGAAAGTCGTCGGCCTTTTCGCCGCAGCCGCGCATGATGCCGAGGATCGTCGCGCCGCGCGCAAGGGCTGCTTCCAGCGATTCCAGCACCAGCGCGCCGGACCCTTCCGCCAGCACAAAGCCGTCGCGGTCCTTGGAGAAGGGTTTTGATGCCTTCCCGGGGATATCGTTGTGGGTGGAAAGCGCCGAGAGCAGCGAGAAGCGGATCAGCGCCTCGGCGGTGGCCGAGCCGTCGGCGCCGATCGACAGCGCCTTGTCGCATTCGCCGCGCTGGATCGCCTCGACGCCGAGTTGGATGGCGGTGGCGCCGGAGGCACAGGCCGTCGAGAGCGTGATCGGCAGGCCGCGCGTGCCGAAGCGGTCGGCGAGACGGTCGGCGATCGAGCCGAACTGGGTGGTGTCGAAAATGTCGAGTTCCTTCAGGCCGCGCGCGACCCTGAGCAGCCTTTCGGCGCCCGCGTCCTGCTTGTCCGAATTGTAGAGCGAGAAACGGTCGGCCCAGTCGAGTTCGACTGGCGGCGAGGCCAGGAACAGCGGTCCGCCGAAATCGTCCGAATCCAAACCAGCTTCCGAGACGGCCTCCTGGGCGGCGGTTTCCGCCAGTTCGTAGGTGAGGTGACTGGCACCCTTCGAACTTGACGGCAGGAAGTCGACCATGCCGGAAATGCGCGTATTGAGGTGATCGACCGGAAAGCGCGTGATCGGATGGATGCCGGATTTGCCCGAGGTCAGCGCCGCCCAATTGTCTTTTTTGCCGACGCCCAGCGAGGTCACGACGCCGATGCCGGTCACGGCGACGATCGGCCTGCCCATGTGGTCGCGGAGATTGGCCATGCTTTGTCTGCCTCGTTGTCGAGCAATTCCAGGAAGTGTGAAGCGGTTTTCCCGGAATTGCGGAAAACCGATCTAAGCGGCTTTAACCAGCCCCAGGCCCTCGAATTGGTGATAGCCGATCGCGGTTGCAAGGACGGAATTGGGGGCGCCTTCGAATGGGCGCTCCAGTGTGGCATCGAAGACAGGGTAACCCGCTCCGCGGTCGACGGCCATTGCCGCGAGTGCAACCGCAAAGGGGAATTGGGCTTCCTTCATATGGCCGGTCAGCGTCGAGAAGGCGCGTACGGCGAGCGACGGATTGGCGTCGAGCACCGCCTTTTCTGCGGCCGTGGCTGCGTGGGCGCCGGAGGCGGCCGAAATCGTAAGCAGTTCGCCATCGGGAAGGGCCGCCTGCTTCAGCAGCGCGGCGATCTCTGCGTTCAACTCGCCGTGCCGGCGCCTGGCGCGGCCGGACAGGACGGGGCCAAGCTCGGCGTAGATCTTGCGGCCCCGGCTTTTCGCGTGCTCGCGCTGCTCCAGCACCAGGAAGGCGCCGCCGGAGCCCGTCACCACGCCGCCGCCTTCGCTGCCCTGGCGTTGCCAGACCGGCTTCCAGGCGCCGCGATGCAGGTAACCGGCGAGCTCGTAGCCAAGCAGCATGTCGTAATGCGCGGTCTGGAAGGCGCCGCCGACCAGCACATGGGTCGACTGGCCGGAACGGATGCGCGCGGCCGCCGTCTCGACGGCCGAGACGCCTGCGCCTTCCTCGCCCATGAAGGTGCGGGAAGAGCCGGTGACCTTGTGGACGATCGAGATGTTGCCGGCGAGCAGGTTGGAGAGCTGGGCCAGGAATAGCGTCGGCCGCAATTCCGTTGTCAGCTTCTCGTTGAGCAGCACGTCGCGGTCGTTGCGGCTCTCGGAGGCCGCAAGGATCGCGGCGTCCACGGCTTCGTCGCGCTCGCCGCCGCCGGCCGCCACCACCATGTCCATGGTCGCGCAAAGCGCGTCGTTACCCTTGATGCCGGCGTCGTCCAGCGCAAGGCCGGCGACATAGGTGCCGAGGCGCTGCCAGGTTTCCATCTGGCGCTGGTCGCCGCGCTTGGCGATCTGCAGGTTCCAGTCGATCTCGGGCAAGGGATGAATGGTATAAGGCGCGAAGAGCTCAGCCTCCAGGACAGGCTCAAGGCCGGGCTGGGTCAGCTTTTGCCAATGCGCTTCCGGGCCTTCTCCCAGCGAAGAGACAAGGCCTATGCCGGTGATGACGACGTCGTGGGAACTCATGGGCGCCTATTGTGGGGGGCGGCTGCTGTTGTGGGTCAGGCGACAGGGCACGTCAAGACCGCGCCCGAGCCGGCTCAGGCGGCCTTGGCCGCGACCAGGGCGTCGATCTTCGCGCAGAGGTTCTTCATGACGAAGTAATCGTCGGTCGACGCCTTGCCGTCATTGACCTCCTGCGTCCACTTCTCGAGCGGCACCTTGATGCCGAATTCCTTGTCGATGGCGAAGACGATATCGAGGAAATCGAGGCTGTCGATGCCGAGGTCGTCGATGGTGTGGCTTTCCGGCGTGATGGTGTCGATATCGATCTCGCTGGTGTCGGCAATGATCTTGGCGACTTTCTCGAACGTGGTGGACAAGGGCTCTTCCTTCGGTTGCGGGCGGAATCTGTCCGCATCTTGTTTGGGCGCTGTCTAATCGGTTTTTCCCGGCAGGAAAAGGCCTGATGCGCCGGGCGCAGATGGGTAGAGGGCTTGGGAAACGCAAGAAGGGCCGCCGGTCGGCCCGGCGGCCCTTCCATTTAACGTGGCATCAGTCTTTGTTTCGATGCATGTCACTATCCCAAACCGGAACCACTTTTGGGCGACATGCATCAGCTGTCGCGGAGCTTGACCAGGTCGTTGAGCAGCCCGCCCGTCCCGTTGTGGACGGTCAGCCGCTCGATCTTTCCGGCAATGGCTTCGAGAGCCTCAAGCTCCTTCAGCCGCAGCATCACCGGGTTCTCGGCCATCACCCTGGCCGTGTTGAGCAGCGAACGCGTGGCGTTCGTCTCCTCACGGCGGCGGATGACGTTGGCCTCGGCCTGCTTTTCGGCCGAAACCACCTGGTTGAGGATCTCGCGCATATCGCCCGGCAGGATGACATCCTTGAGGGCGATATCGCTGACCTCGACGCCGATCGCGGCCATGTCGGCACGCACCTTGGCCGCCGCCTCATCGTCGACTGTGATCTTCCTGTCGAGGATCTGGTCGAGCGTGAGCGCGCCAAGTGTCTTGCGGAAGGCATACTGCAGGGCGCGGTAGAGGGCTTCCGAGAAGTCCTTCACCGTGCTCACCGCCTTGACCGGATCGACGACCCGGTATTCAGCGGCGATGTTGATACGGATCGTCACGCGATCCCTGGTCAGCATTTCCTGCCCGGCGACATCGAGCGACTGGCGCTTGATATCGACGACCTTCACCTGCACCATGCGGCCGACATTCCAGAAGGCGTGCACGCCCGCTTCAAGCGTGCGGGCAAGCACGCCATCGACGAACAGCAGCCCGACCTGACCGTCGACGACCGGATGGACGGACATCAGTTCCGTCTTCCGGGCCTGGCCGAGGCGGCGCATGACCGGCGGATCGATCGCCAGTTCAGCGACCGTATCGACCAGCGTCACCTTCCACGGACCGGCATCGGTCCACAGCACGAGCTTGCGGTCCGGCGCCAGAACGGCGTGGAGGGCGCCATCGCGCTCGATGACGGCGATGTCGGTGCGCCCGGTGCGAACGACGGTGAAGTGACGCGCGGCCACTTCCGGGAGCTTGTCGAACAATGCCTTCTCGTAGGCCGAAACGAATTCCGGGTTCTTCAGGTCGTGCCTGGAGATTTCCAGGTTGCCGCGCCGGTTGGCGAGCCAATGCTCGCCCGGCATCAGGATCGCCTGGATCTCGCCCTTGTAAAGGGCGACGGCACGTTCGTTTTCCTTCACGAGGACGCGGTGGCGCCCAAGAAGCTTTTCGAGAATGGTCTTCATTGTCTCTACTCCTGTCGGGCATGGCCCCATGCGAGGCGTCACGTCATGCGTCGATCATCCTTTCGTTTCTCGTTTCGCGTCGTCGTACTTCATGCCCCGGGGGCACGAATGATCCGGGGACCGGTGGCATCGATCCACGGCGGGCCTTCGGGAGCGGATCGCGGGGCGGCGAAGCGGGCGCCGGAAGCCGAAGCTTCCTTTGCCGGCATTGCCGCGCCTTGATCGTCACCGCGGGCCTGGCCGCGAGCCGATGGCGCAGGACATCGCGGGCCGGCGAGGCCGAAGCCCTGCCGTCCGTGAAGTCCCCGCATTCCGGTCCCCGGACCGTTTTTCAGATGGCTTAACAGGCCAGTGGAGAAGGAATCGAACCTTCGACAATCAGATTCGGGGTCTGACGCTCTAACCAAACTGAGCTATCCGTGGTGCTGATGAAGGGAGTCGAACCCCTGACCTCCGGACCCAAATCCGGCGCTCTTCCTCTGAGCTACATCGGCGATCCCAACACCCGAAACGGCGCCGTATACAGGGCGGCAAAGCCGCCTGCACGGGCGGAGACGAAAGCTCCAACCGTTGTGCTCGCTTCGGTTTTCGTGACCGGGAGCGCGCCTATAGACCCTGCGACGGGTTGTCGCAAGCGGCATTGTCGCAACGGATTTGCGGCTTCCTTCGACTGTGGCAATTTGGCCACGGCGCTGACCCGTGCAGGCTGATGCCATCAGAAAGTGACACGCCCGAGCACCTTCAGGCCATCGCCTTCCGGCGCCACCACCACGGCTTCGCCCTCGCGTGGCGCTACGCCGGTGAGCGCCTCGATGTCTTCGAGATGCGTCACGAGCACCAGATTGTCGGAACCCGAATAGCCGCGGATCTCCTTCATGATGGCAGCGATTTGCGCGGCTTTCTCTGCGGGGTCGGCTTTCAGCAGATCGAGCGGCGCGAAAGGCTTCGGCTCGGACTCGAAAGCGATGCGGGCGGTGTCGAGGCAGCGGCAGTATCGGCTTGAGAGCACGTGATCGATCGGGGCCGCGCGGGCCGCGAACAGCGCGCCGATGCGGCTTGCCTGCTGCTTGCCGCGCTCCGACAGGTTGAGCTGGGTCCCGCAATTGTCGACGTCGAAATTCGCCGGATCGGTTGCCCCGGTGACGAACGCGTGGCGAAGCAGCACGACATGGCCGCCGTCGCGCAGCAGCGCCCAGCCGGCGTCGGTCGCGTGGGCAAGGCTCGGAGCAGCAAGGAGAAAAAGCGCCAGAACAATTCGCAGCATCAGAAGTCCTTTGGCGGCCCGGCGGGACCAAGGCCGTGATTGGCATATAGGGACCGCAAAGCCGGCCGGAAAACAAGCGGAGGAGCTGGCAAATGGTGCGCGGCGCAATTGCACGGCGGCCAGGGCTCGCCTATCACGGGAAAAATGTCTCCGCCCAAAAGATGACTCCGCTCACAGAAACCGTCCTTTTCGTCTTCAGCCTTGTGGCGCTCGGCTATCTGGCCGGGCGCACCGGCTATCTGAAGCCGGCAAGCGGGGAGGGCATTTCCGAATTCGCCATCAACGTGGCGATGCCGCTGCTCCTGTTCCAGACGATGGTCAAATCGGACTTCCACGGTGTGGCGCCATGGTCGCTGTGGGGCGCTTATTTCGCGGCCGCCGCCATCACCTGGGCGGCGGGCCACCTGGTCACGACGCGCGTCTTCGGCCGGGACGCCCGCGCCGGTGTCGTCGGCGGCGTGTCGTCGGCGTTTTCCAATGTCGTGCTGCTCGGCGCGCCCTTTATCCTCGGCATATTCGGAGCAGATGGCTTTGAGGTACTGTCTCTGCTGGTGGCGGTGCATCTGCCGATCATGCTGATGGCCTCGATTGTGCTGTTCGAAGTATTCGGCCGCGGCAGCGGCGAACCCGTGCATCCTTTGCGCGTTATCCGTAGCTTCCTCAGGCGGCTGTTCATGAATCCGTTGGTCATCGGCATTCTGGCGGGGCTTGCATGGCGCATCACCGGTGCGCCCCTGCCCGATGTCGCCATGCGCCTGGTCGATGCGCTGGCCGGTACGGCGGGGCCGGTGGCGTTGTTCGGCATGGGGCTGAGCCTGCGCCGCTTCGGCATTTCGGGCAATGTCAGGCCGGCGCTGGCGCTGTCGGTACTGAAACTGTTCCTGATGCCGGCCCTGGTCCTGGTTTTCGTCTGGCTGCTCGGCCTGCCACCCTTGACGGCCAAGGTGGCGGTGATGGTGGCCGCGATGCCATCCGGCGTCAATTCCTACCTGATCGCGGTGCAGTTCAACACTGGCCAGGCGCTGGCCTCGAACCAGATGACCCTGGCCACGGCAAGCGCGGTGCTGACCACATCGTTCTGGCTGACGGTGGTCATCCACGTCTTCGGGTAGAGCAGCCGGGACCCGCTCGATTTCGCTGGCCCAACCCCTATATGCCATCTTGTGATTGCTTGCCCGCCTTTCCCTAGGTAAGAGCAATGCGCCGGCGTGCGGCTCTTAAGCACGCTTCAACGCACATTCAGAAAAAACGGCCCAATCAGCGCGCCGAACGGAGGCCAGACCATGCTTCAGAAAACCGCTCATTTCATGCGCCAGGCCAATCTCATCAATGGTGAATGGGTGCAGGCCGACAGCGGCCAGACCATCGACGTCAACAATCCGGCAACGGGCCTGAAGATCGGCACCGTGCCGAAGGCCGGCAGGGCCGAAACCCGCCGCGCCATCGAGGCCGCCGAGGAAGCCTTCAAGAGCTGGCGCAAGACCACCGCGCTCGAGCGCTCGAAGCTTTTGCGCAAGCTGCATGACGCGATGATGGACAATCAGGACGTGCTCGCCGAGCTGCTCACCATCGAACAGGGCAAGTCGCTGTTCGAATCCAAGGGCGAGATCGGCTCCGCCGCGGCCTACATCCTGTGGTTCGCCGAGGAAGGCCGCCGCACCTATGGCGACATCGTGCCGTCGCCATGGGGCGACCGCCGCATCCTGGTGACCAAGGAGCCCGTCGGCGTCATCGCCGCCATCACGCCGTGGAATTTCCCGTCCTCCATGCTGGCCCGCAAGATCGGCCCGGCTTTGGCCGCCGGCTGCACCGCGGTGGTCAAGCCGGCCTCGCAGACGCCTTATTCGGGCCTCGCCTGGGGCGCGCTTGCCGAGGAAGTCGGCTTCCCGAAGGGTGTCGTCAATGTCGTCACCGGTTCGGCAGCCGAGATCGGCGACGAGATTTGCGCCAATCCGCTGGTCAAGAAGATCACCTTCACCGGCTCGACCGAGGTCGGCAAGATCCTGATCCAGAAGTCGGCCTCGACGGTCAAGAAAGTGTCGATGGAGCTTGGCGGCAACGCGCCGTTCCTGGTCTTTGACGACGCCGACGTCGAGCGTGCGGTGGCCGGCGCCATCACCGCCAAGTACCGCAATTCCGGCCAGACCTGCGTCTGCACCAACCGCTTCCTCGTGCAGGCCGGCATCTACGACAAGTTCGTCGAGAAGCTCGCCGCGGCCAGCGACAATCTGAAGGTCGGCTCGGGCCTGGAGGAAGGCGTGCAGCAGGGACCGCTGATCGATGAGAAAGCGGTCGAGAAGGTCGAGGAGCTGATCGCCGACGCAACGTCCAAGGGCGGCAAGGTCGTCGCCGGCGGCAAGCGTCATGCGTTGGGCGGCTCGTTCTTCCAGCCGACCGTGATCGCCGGCGCCACCCCGAAGATGCGCTTCATGAAGGAAGAGATTTTCGGGCCGGTCGCGCCCGTGTTCAAGTTCGAGACCGAGGAAGAGGCGGTGGCTTTGGCCAACGACACCGAGTTCGGCCTCGCCGCCTATTTCTACACCAGCGACCTCGGGCGCGCCTTCCGGGTCATGGAAGGCCTGAAATACGGCATGGTCGGCGTCAATGAAGGCCTGATCACCACGCCCGAGGCGCCGTTCGGCGGGGTCAAGGAATCGGGTCTCGGCCGCGAAGGCGGGCATCAGGGCATCGACGACTATCTCGACACCAAATATGCCTGCTTCGGCGGCCTCGGGCTCTAACAGCCATCCAGAAACAAGGGCAGGCGTCGGGCCTGCCCTTGCCGGACGAGGCGCCGCCGGCCTAAACACGGATCTGCAATCGAGGTTTCGGGCAAAGCGATGAAAGACGGCGAGGTCTTCGGCACGACACAGGCGGGCGAGGCCGTGCGCCGGTTCACAATCCGGGGCGGCGGCCTCACCGCCAACATCATCGGCCTCGGCGCGATCGTCCAGGACCTGCGTCTCGCCGGCCACGATGCGCCGCTGGTGCTGGGCTACGACAGCTTCGAGCCCTACGAGACCGACCGCGCCTTTTTCGGGGCGGTCGTCGGCCGCTTCGCCAACCGCATCGGCGGCGGCCGCTTCACCATTGCCGGCAAGCGCTACCAGACCGAGCGCAACTTTCTCGGCAAGCATACGCTGCATGGCGGCTCTGAAGGCTATTTCCACCGGCCATGGAGCGTCTCGCTGCACGGCCGCGATTTCGTGACGCTGACCTTGCACGATCCGGACGGCGCGATGGGCTTTCCCGGCGCGCTCGATGTCACCTGCACCTACCGGCTGAAAATCCCCGGCACGCTCAGCATGGAGCTGACCGCGACTTGCGAGGAGCCGACGCTGTGCAATCTCGCGCAGCATTCCTATTTCAATCTCGACGATGGCGGAGCCGGCGACATCCTCGACCATCGGCTGATGCTCAACGCCGGCGCCTACACGCCCGTCGATGACGAGATGATCCCGACCGGCGTAGTGAAGCCGGTCGACGGCACGCCCTACGATTTCCGGCAGGCGCGGCCGCTCCGTGTGGAAATGGAAGGCGAGCAGCTTCGCTACGACCAGAATTTCTGCCTGGCCTCCAACCGTGGACCGCTGCACCAGGCGGCCTGGGTGCAAGGCGCCAGTTCCGGCGTCGAGATGGAAGTGTGGACCACCGAGCCCGGCCTCCAGCTCTACATCGGCCAGTATGTCGCGCCGACATCACCGGGGCTCGAAAGCCGCCACTATGAGGCGTTTTCGGGCCTCTGCCTCGAAGCGCAGACCTGGCCGGACGCGCCCAACCGGCCTTATTTCCCGCAGGCCACGCTATGGCCGGGACAGATCTACCATCAGGTGACGGAATACCGGTTCCGACTTCCCTAAGGTTTCCGATATTGAAGTGACATCCGCCTAAGCTTCGACGGCGCTTAACTGTCGAAGGCCTTCTTCAGCGTGTCGAACGGAGCGAGTGCGCCGCGAACCTGCACAACCGCGGCGGCGACTTTGTGCGCACGGCGGGAGGCGTCGGCGGGCGCATGGCCGGCAAGCCTGGCGGCGAGATAGCCGCCGTTGAAGGAATCGCCCGCGCCGGTGGTGTCGACCGGGGCGGCCACATGCACCGCGTCAACAGTCCGTGAAGCGCCGTTCAGCGCAATCAAGGCCGGCTGCTCGCCATTCTTGACCACGACCTCGCCGGTCAGCTTGCCAATGCGCAACGCCGTCGCCTGCGGCGTCGGATCCCCGAACAGCATCTGCTCGTCCGGAAAGGTCGGCAGCGCGATATCAGCGACGGCGAGCGCCTCCAGGATCGCGGCCTGCGCCGCCTCGTGGCTCGGCCACAGGCGCGGCCGGTAGTTCGGGTCGAAGGCGACGAGCG
Source organism: Mesorhizobium sp. WSM3224 (assembly GCF_000427725.1). Lineage (GTDB taxonomy): Bacteria > Pseudomonadota > Alphaproteobacteria > Rhizobiales > Rhizobiaceae > Mesorhizobium. The sequence goes on from NZ_ATYO01000008.1 coordinate 102,432, forward strand.
AGCCGGCCTTGCGGGCAGCCGCCACGGCCGACAGGAGGGTTTTGCGCGCCGCCGCGTCCAGAATTGCCAAGGTGATTCCGGAAAAATAGACAAGCGCCTGGCTTTCAAGGCTTTTTGCCAGCGCGGGTGGATCGGAGGCGAGCTGGCGCGCGGCCGCATCGCTTCGCCAATAAGTGAAGGCGCGTTCGGCCCCGGTGAGTGTGATGGCGTAAAGGCCTGGGCGTGCGCCGGCAATGACCGGACTGTTGCCGATGCCTATGCCGTTCTCGGCAAAGAAGGCAATCTGGTCGCGCGAGAAGGGGTCGTCGCCGAAGGCCGACACATAGGTCGCGGGCCGATCCGGGCTCAATGCGTGCAATGCCCAGAGCGTGTTGAAGGTGTCGCCGGCAAAGCCCATGCGCCAGTTAGAACCGGTCTGGCCCGACAGTTCCAGCATGCATTCGCCGATCGACGCGACACCATTGGCCATGCGGCTTATCCCATCCCTTCCTAAGACCTTGTTGCTGTAGCTTTTTGCGGCGGGCAGCGCCATGCTTGGCGAAGGCTGAATTTTGCGCCAGAAGCGATTTCCCACAGGCAGGGCGGGACGCGATACGCGGTCCGTGACGTTAGCAGCCGAAGAGGAACGGGCTTGGCATCGATATGGCGTTACATTCTAGCGGGTCTTGGTCTGGCTGCTCTGCTGGTCGGTATCGTGGCTGCCGTCTATCTGACGCTGCCGCACCAGGCTTCCGGTCCGGACACGTCGCGGTCGAAAAAGACGGCGAACGGCCTTTTCGTCGCGAGCTTCGAGCCGGAACGCGGCGTCATCCGGCAAGGCGAGCTGCAATCCTGGCTGCTGACGCTGAAGACCGCCGCCGGCGCGCCGGTGGAGGGGGCGGCCATCACCGTTTCCGGCGGGATGCCGCAGCACGATCACGGCCTGCCGACCAGTCCGCAGGCGACCGATTATCTGGGCGGCGGGCGTTACCGCATCGACGGCGTGAAGTTCACGATGAGCGGCTGGTGGCAATTGCGCTTCGCCATCTCGGCGACAGCCGGCTCCGATTCCGTCGTCTTCAACGTCGTGTTGTGAGCGGGCAATGAGGCATCCGGCCAGCGTCGTAAGCCTGCTGGCTTTGGCCGCTCTCGCCTTGCTGGGCGGCTGCGGCAAGCCTCAGTTCAGCGATGCCGAGAAGAAGACCATCGCATCGCTGGCGCTGAACACGCTGCCTGCGCTCAAAGCGGACACCACGAACCAGTATGCGGACGTGCCGGCGGCTGCCGCGCTTGGCTCGACGCTGTTCTTCGATGTCGGCATGAGCCGCGACGGCACGGTGTCCTGCTCGACCTGCCACAAGATCGACCGCCAGTTCCAGGACGACCTGCCACAGGCGGTCGGCATCGGCCACACCAACCGGCGCACCATGCCGCTGGCGGGCGTGGCGCGCAATCCGTGGTTCTTCTGGGACGGAAGGCGCGACAGCCTGTGGGCGCAGGCGCTGACGCCGCTTGAAAGTCCGCTGGAGCAGGCCGGCAACCGGGCTGCTTTCGCGCATTACATCAAGAAGCGGTTCGGCGAGCGCTACGAGCGCATCTTCGGACCGCTGCCCGACCTTTCGACCGTGCCGGCCAATGCCAGCCCGCTCGGCAGCGAGACCGAGAAGGCGGCGTGGAACGCCATGCCCGCCAGCCAGCAACAGGACATCAATCGCGTCTATGCCAATATCGGCAAGGCGATCGCCGCCTTCGAGCGGTCGATCGAGCCTGAGCAGACGCGCTTCGACCGCTTTGCCATCGATCTCGCGACCGGCGCAGCGCCGCAAGGTGACGCTGCTTTCTCGCCCGAAGAGATTCTCGGGTTGAAGCTGTTCATCGGCAAAGCCAATTGCGTGACCTGTCACAACGGCACGCGCTTCACCGACAATTCCTTCCACAACACCGGTGTGGCGCCGGTCGAGGGCCTGCCGTTGGACCGTGGCCGCGTGGATGCCGTAGCGCAAGTTCAGGCCGACCCGTTCAACTGTCTCGGCAAATTCCGGGACGGCGATGAAAGCGCCTGCCGCGAGCTGCGTTTCATGGTGAAGGACGGGCCGCAAACCGTGCGCGCCTATAAGACGCCTTCATTGCGAGGCGCCGCAGGCCGGCCGCCTTACATGCATGCCGGGCAGTTCTCGACGCTCGATGAGGTGGTGGCGCATTATTCAAAGGCGCCGCCTGCCGTTGAAGGCGTCTCGGAAGTCCATCCGCTCGATCTGTCCGACCGTGAGCGGGCGGCCTTGGTGGCGTTCCTCAAGACGCTGTCGGATTAGCGGTCCTTCACCGTCTCCATTGCCACGAAGGTCGAGGTCTGGGCGACATGGGGCAAGGCCGAGATGCGCTCGCCGAGCACGCGGCGATAGGCGGCGATGTCGGTGGTGCGGACCTTCAGGAGATAATCGAAGCTCGACGCCATCATGTGGCATTGCTCGATTTCCGGCACAGCTTGCACCGCGCGATTGAAGGCATCGAGCGCTGCCGAGCGCGTGTCGGATAGCTTCACCTGGACGAAGGCGACATGGCCTTCGCCCATGCGTTCGCGGTCGATGACGGCGCGGTAGCCTCTTATGTAGCCGTCCTTCTCCAACCGCTTCACGCGTGCCTGCACCGGCGTCTTCGACAGTCCGACCTTCAAAGCCAGTTCAGACATCGAAAGCCTGCCGTCGCGCCCGAGCGCGGACAGGATGTTACGGTCAATGCGGTCCAATTGGTCTTCGGTCATCGAAATCGCGGTCGAAATGGGAAGGCTTTGACCTATATGATAGATCGATCGGACTATATTGTCGATTTCTTTGGACCGCCTGAAATCCCCAGCTGTGCTAGCTTGCGGCAATCGGTCCGGCAGTGGCCAGACCGCTCCCTAACGCTCGCTTTCATGGACCCGACATGCCGCTCGACGCCATCCGCCAGCAGATCCGTGCCAATTATTTGCCCGACGAAGATGAGGCGGTGAAGCGGCTTTCAGCGGCGGCCGGGCTTTCGGGAGAAGAGCGAAACGCGATCTCGGCCCGCGCGGCCGATCTGGTGCGCGCGGTGCGCGGCTCGACCGACCCCAGGCTGATGGAGGTTTTTCTCTCGGCCTACGGCCTGTCGACCAAGGAGGGCGTGGCGCTGATGTGCCTGGCCGAGGCGCTGCTGCGCGTGCCCGACTCCGAGACGATGGACGATCTCATCGCCGACAAGATCGCGCCGCATGACTGGTCGGCGCATTCGGGCGGCTCAAGCTCGATTTTCGTCAATGCCTCGACCTGGGCGCTGATGCTGACCGGCCGCGTGCTCGACGAAGGCGAGGGCGGCGTCGAAGGCACGCTGCGCGCCATGGTGCGCAGGCTTGGCGAGCCAGTGATCCGCAAGGCCGTGGCGGCCGCGATGCGCGAGATGGGCGAGCAGTTCGTGCTCGGACGCACCATCGCCGAGGCGGTCAAACGCGGTCGGCCGATGACGCAGAAGGGCTATCTCTATTCCTTCGACATGCTGGGCGAGGCGGCCCGCACCGAAGCCGACGCGCTGCGCTACCACCGGGCCTATGCGGATGCAATTTCCTCGCTCGATTCCGGGTCGAACGGCCCTGATATCCGCTACAATCACGGCATTTCGGTCAAGCTCTCCGCGCTTCATCCGCGCTACGAGGTGGCGCAGCGGGAGACGATGCTGCCGGTGATGGCCGAGCGGCTTTTGTCGCTGGCGCTTGCCGCGCGGCATTCGCGCATGGGCCTCAACATCGACGCCGAGGAGGCCGACCGGCTCGACCTGTCGCTGGACGTCATCGAACGCGTGCTGGCCGAGCCGGAACTTGCCGGCTGGGACGGTTTCGGCGTCGTCGTCCAGGCCTATGGCCCGCGCGCGGCCTTCGCCATCGACTGGCTCTATGCGCTGGCGAAAAAATATGACCGCCGGATCATGGTGCGGCTGGTGAAGGGGGCCTATTGGGACACCGAGATCAAGCGGGCGCAGGCGCTCGGCCTCACGGGCTATCCGGTCTTCACCCGCAAGGCCAACACCGATGTTTCCTACCTCGCCTGCGCGAAAAAGCTGCTGTCGATGACCGATCGTATCTATCCGCAGTTCGCCACGCATAACGCGCACACCGTGGCGGCCATCCTGTCGATGACGAAGGATCGCGATAGTTTCGAGTTCCAGCGCCTGCACGGCATGGGCGAGGCGCTGCATGAGACGGTGCGCAAGGCCGAGGGCACGCGTTGCCGCATCTATGCGCCGGTCGGCGCGCATTCGGACCTGCTTGCCTATCTGGTGCGGCGGCTCCTGGAGAACGGCGCCAACTCCTCCTTCGTGCATCAGTTGACCGACGACGAGGTCGAGCCGGAGGAGATCGCACGCGACCCGCTCGAGGCTGTCGAGACACAGGGTCCCGCCGCCAATCCGGCAATTGCGCGCCCCGCCGCGATCTTCGGCGCTGGGCGCCGCAATTCCAAGGGCTTCGACATCACCGATCCGGTGACGCTCGCAGCCGTCGACAAGGCGAGGGCGGAGTTCGCGGGAGCGGATCGCTGGCATGCCAAGCCGGTCACGCGCGCCGCCGGCTACGGCAAGCTGCGCCAGATCGTCAATCCGGCCAAGCCCGACGAGGTCGTCGGCACGGTGCATGAAGCGGCGGCCAAGCAGGTGACGACCGCCGTGCGCATTGCCGTCGACGCACAACCGGCCTGGGCAAAGCGCCCCGTTGCCGAGCGCGCCGCGATCCTCAACCGCGCCGCCGACCTTTACGAGGCCAACGCGGTCGAGTTCTTCGCTCTCTCCACGCGCGAGGCCGGCAAGTCGCTGGCCGACGGCGTGGCGGAAGTGCGCGAGGCGGTCGACTTCCTGCGCTACTACGCGGCCGAGGCACAAAATGCCGAGGTGGGCACGCAAGCGCGCGGCGCGATCGTCTGCATCTCGCCATGGAATTTTCCACTGGCGATCTTCACCGGCCAGATCGCCGCGGCTTTGGTCACCGGCAATTCGGTGATCGCCAAGCCGGCCGAGCAGACGCCGCTGATCGCCTTCCGCGCTGTCGAGATGCTGCGCGAGGCGGGCGTGCCGGAGGATGTCATCCAGCTGCTGCCGGGCGACGGTCCGTCGGTCGGCGCGCCGCTGACCGCAGACCCGCGCATCGCCGGCGTCTGCTTCACCGGCTCGACCGAGGTCGCCAAGCTGATCGAAAAGCAGTTGGCGGAAACCGCGGTGCCAGACGCCATGCTGATTGCCGAGACGGGCGGGCTCAACGCCATGATCGTCGACTCCACAGCGCTGCCGGAGCAGGCGGTGCGCGATATCCTCGCTTCGGCCTTCCAGAGCGCCGGTCAGCGATGCTCGGCGCTGCGCGTGCTCTATGTGCAGAAGGACGTCGAGAAGAAGATGCTGGAAATGCTGAAGGGCGCGATGGAAGCGCTCAAGGTCGGCGACCCCTGGCTGATCTCGACCGATGTCGGTCCGGTTATCGACGACGAGGCTCAAGGCGCGATCAGCGACTACTGCAAGAAGAAGGGGCTGGAGGGACGGCTGATCGCCAGACTGGAGGCCCCGAAGCATGGGCGCTTCGTCGCGCCGCATGTCTTCCGCGTCAAAGGCATCGAGGAGATGGAGCGCGAGGTGTTCGGCCCGGTGCTGCATGTCGCGACCTTCGATGCCGACGGGATCGACGCGGTGATCGCCGCCATCAACCGCAAGGGCTACGGCCTGACCTTCGGCCTGCACACCCGCATCGAGGGCCGCGTCCAGCATTTCGTCGACGGCATCCATGCCGGCAACATCTACGTCAACCGCAACCAGATCGGCGCCGTTGTCGGCTCGCAGCCTTTCGGCGGCGAGGGGCTTTCGGGCACCGGCCCGAAGGCAGGTGGACCGCACTACCTGCGCCGCTTCCGCAAGGGGCCGGAGGCCGGCACCGAGGTCGGCGAGGGTCACAAGGTGACGGCGACCGAGCTTGCCGACAATCTGCCGGATCCGGCGCTGGGCGGCTGGTCGACGCGGCCGGATCGCGTGGCGATCCTGCGCAAGCATCTGCGCGGCAAGGGCGCGGCTGCGATCGCTGCCGCGGCCAGCCTCGATTTCGGCCAAGTCGACCTGCCGGGACCGACCGGCGAGGCCAACACGCTGTCGCTGGCGCCGCGCGGCCGGGTGCTCTGCCTCGGCCCGGATGCCGAGACGCTGCTTTCCCAGACCATCCAGGCCCTCGCGGCCGGCAATGCCGTGCTCGCGGTGGCGCCAGGCGCGCCGGCGGCGCTGTCGGCGCTGACCGGCAAGGGCCTACCGCTCGCGGCCATCGACGGCCGGCCCGATCCGGTGGAGGCGCGCTCGCTGCGTGTCGATGTCGTCGCCTTCTCCGGCACGCCGGAGGTGGCGCGAATCGTGCGCAAGGTGATTGCCGAGCGCTCCGGGCCGATCGTGCCGCTGGTCAGCGAAGTGCTCAACCCGGCGGCCTACGCCCATGAGCGCGCGGTCTGCGTCGACACAACGGCGGCAGGAGGCAATGCGAGCCTGCTTGCGGCTGCTTAGGGTGTATTGATATTCAGGTGATGCCGGCCTGCGAACGGCGGCTTCCTGCGCTTCCGGTGCTCACGTACTTTAAGTACGCTCCGCTCCGGTTCTCGGAAGCCACCATTCTCGACTCGGCCTGACCTGAATCTCAACACACCCTGACCGTTGGCGGAGATTGACTTTGCGCGTCAGAAGTCAGGCGCCTTCGACGACCGAAAACCCCTCGAACTGAGGGTGGCCGAGGTAATGGACCTTCGAGGTGCCGGCATTGCGATGGGCGGCGCGGAAATTCTCCGATTTCGTCCAGGCGACGAAATCCTCCTGGCTTGCCCAGACCGTGTGCGAAGCAAACAGCGTGTAGCCTTCGGTCTCGTTGACCGGACCGCGCAGCAAATGGAATTCTTTGAAACCCTGCATTTCGGAAAGGCTGGAGTCGCGGTTCTTCCAGACGTCCTCGAAGGCTCCTTCCGAGCCGTTCTGGACCTTGAAGCGGTTCATGGCGATGTACATTGGCTTCCTTTCGAAATGGATGAATTCCGACGTTTAGAATGGCGAAGGCCTAAAAAGGGCCGATCCGGGCTCTGAACACCCAACTCGACCTTCCGGTCTCGGGTGGAATGGGAGGGAACGGCGCTTGCTTGCGCACCAGCGTCAAAGCGAACTGATCGAGCTCGGCAGACCCTGAACTTTCGGCAAGCTGCAGGTCGCTGACGCTGCCATCGGCCGCGACGACGAAAACCACCCTGGCATTGTTGCGAGCCTTGGCCTGGATGGATTTCGAAACGCGACGGTTGGCGCGGGCCAGCTTCTTTTGGATTTCGCCGCTGTAGCGGGATTCCAGGGCATTGCCGGCGGCCTGTTTCTTGCCCTTGCTGGCGATGATCGGCGCATCGCGCGCATCGCCATCCGCCGTGCCGCGCTGTTCCATGGTTTCGCTTGGCCCCGCCGATCCGGCTGGCGCGCTCGATGTCGCGCTCGCGGCCGGTGGCTGCTCGGGCTCGGCAGGGGGCGCTTGCGTGCTCTGTGGCTCGATCGCGGGCGTCGGTTCGCTGCCCGTGGGGACACTCTGATCGTCCTGGCGCGGCGCGGCGGCTGCCAGGATATCCGGCGTGGGGGCGGTGGGCTCCTTGACGGCTTCCGGCGCAGGCTGAGGCGTCGGCGGTTCGCTTGCCGGTTGCGCCTCGGCCGGCGGAGCAGGCCGCACGGCCTGGCGTTTCGCCGGCTGCGGATCCGGCACCAAGGTGACATCCACCGCGCCGGGCGCCTGTTCATCCAGGGCGCTGCCGATGACGTTGGCGCCGGATTGGTCGGCGCCCTCGGCTCGTATCGCGTCCGCGGAATCGAATGTTCCGGCGGGCGCGATCAGAAACGCCGCCGCAGCGGCGCCATGGAGCAGGCCGGAGGCAATGATCGCCACCGTCCATCTGCGGTCCCCGGCGGATTGCCGCGCCTGCATGAGCGGCTCGGCCGGCGCGATCGCCAGTTCACTGCCTGCGTCGGAGAGGTTGTTGATGTCCTGCATGTCTCGCGCCGAGACCTGCCGTGCGCGATATGGGGTTGTCAAATCAAGATCGGTTGCCGCCCATTGCGGCGGATCGGACGCAGGCCACGCCACGGCGTCATGCGGGAAGGCCGGATGCAATCCCACCTTTATATGCCGAAAGCGATGGCGGTCCTGGTCGACGTCTTCAGCGCGCGCATGCAGGCCACCGGCTCGAGGCCATTGCCGGCACATTCGGTCGCGCTGTTGATCAGCACGCGGCCGAGCTTGGCGCAGTCGGCGCCGGCAAGGTCGAAGCGCGTGACCTTGGTCTTGCCGGCCGGCAGGTCCTTGAAATCGAGCACGGTGAGGCGGTCGACGACGCCGGCCTCGTTGAACAGCGCGATCTCGAAAGCCGCCTTCGACAGATCGGCGCCGAGCGCGTTGTTGACGACGAAGGTCAGCCGGCAGCCTTTTTCCGAAGGCTGCGCGGCGTTGAGCTCGAGACTCAATGCGGGACCTTGGGCCGGACCTGGGGCAGGGGCCGGCGCGGACTGGGCCCACGCCGGCACCGGGCCCAGCGACATCGCCAGCGCCGAGGTCAAGAGACGAAGCGATGTTGTCAGGCTGCGCATCTCGGCTCAGCCTCCGAAGCGCATGGTCGCCGCAAGCTTCAGCGTGATGCCGGGTTCGTAAAGGACGGCGGTCGTGCTTCCGTTGAGCGGATTGGTGTATTTGACGTCGAACAGATTGTCGGCGCGGAAGTCGAGCTTGAGATTGTCGGTCGCCTGGTAGCTGGCGAAGGCGTTGACCAGCGTATAGTCCTTGGCCACGGCATTGCCCTTGGGCTTGCCGTTGTATTGCACTTCGCCGCCGACGGTCAGCTTGTCCTCGAGGAAGCGGAAGCCAAGCTGGGCCGTCACCTGCGAGGAGGGGATCGTGGCCAGGTCGGCTCGCTCGCCTTCATACGAGATGGTGTGGCCGTTGATGATGGATGCCGACAGTCCGGCATAGCCCCAGCCGGCATCGTAGACGCTTTCCAGCTCGAAACCGTTGATCTTGGCCTTGGCGAAGTTCTGGTATTGGAAGCAGATCGGAATGCCGGGGCCAAACGGGCAGCCGCTGGTCGGGTCGAAGGGCGAGAGCGTCACGCCGTCGATGTAATCGTCGACATTGTTGTTGAAATATGCTGCCTTCAAACGGAATGCGTCGCCGCCCTCGATGATGTCGTTCTGCTTGTAGTTGACGCCGAACTCGACGGTCTTGCCGGTCTCGGGCTTCAAGTTCGGATTGGGCAGGAACGGGAAGCTGACGCCGGCCGGATGGTTGCCGCTGATCAGCGTCTCCGTCAGCGACGGCGAGCGATAACCTTCCGCATAGGTGCCATAGAATTGCAGTCCTGCCAGGCCAGCGCTTTCGAAAGGCGAAACACCGACGGTGATGCGCGGCGAGACCCGGTCACCGGAGGCCTCATTGGTGTCGTCCTTCAGGCTGTAATTGTCGTAGCGCAGGCCCGCTATGACTTCGAGCCATTCCCAGGTCAGCTTGTCCTGAACGTACGCGCCCGAGACGTTGCGCTTGCCCGACGGCGTATAGAAGGAATCACCGCCGGCCGTGCCGCCGGTATCGACATCGTCGCCGACCCAGTCGCCACCATAGGTCAGTTCATGCGCGACGTTCGCCGTCTCGAGGCGCGAGGTATTCCAGATGTCGAAGCCGGTCGTGCCGACATCGAAGGCGGAGGTTGAGCCGACCGGCAGCACCACGGGCAGGCCGGTGACCGGATCGAAACGGTTCTGCGGGACCAGCGTGGTCAGGTCGAGAACCGTCTTGTTGTAGGAGGCGTTGATGTGGAGGTCGAGCCAGCTCTTTGCATCGTCGGTGATGTTGTAGCGGGCGGTAAAGGTGTTCGACTTCAAGTCGACGTCATTGGCCGGCACGGCGCCGCTGGTCTCCGTCCATCCGTCGCTGGAGCCGACCCAGCCGAGCTTCAATTGGCTGTTTTCGGTCGGGCGGATGGTGGTCTTGAGCAGGCCGCTCAGCACATCGAAGCCGGTGCCGGCAACGGTGTCGCCGCCGCCGTTCTTGTAGTCGCCATAGTCGCGGTAGACGATGTTGCCTAGAACGTCCCAGTTCTCGTTGATCCGGTAGGCGCCGGTGGCGCTGGTGGTCCAGCCTTTGCCGTTGCTCTCATAGCGCCCGGTCAGCGACCCGGCCCATGTCTCATCCGGCTTGAGGAAATCCTCGGCGTCCTTGGTGTCGAAGAAAACAACGCCGCCGATAGCGCCGGAGCCGTAGGTGTTGGCGACCGGGCCACGGATGACGTCGACCGACCTGATGAGCTCGGGATCGACATAGAAGGTCGACTGCGTGCCATGGTCGGAGCGCTGGAAATCCTGCCTTGCGCCGTCGACGATTACGGCGACACGGCCGAAATCCTGGAGGCCGCGGATGTTGATGCTCGAACTGACACGCCGAGCGTCGGCCTGCACGGCAACGCCGGGAGCGCCGAGCAGCATTTCGTTCGGCGTGGTTGCCATGCGGCGCTCAAGCTGCTCCTGATCGACATGGCTGGCGGAGGCCAGTGACTGGATCGCCGTTTCGCCGGTGCGGCTGATGACGAGAATCTTGTCGAGCAGGGTGGTGTCGCCGGATGCTTTCTCGTCGGTTTTCTTCTTTTGGTCAGCCCGCTGATCGGTCGGCAGCGCAGCCTGCTGTGCTTTTGCCGCGGGTGCGCCAAGCGCGATTGCCACTGAGCCGGCCATCAATATAGCCATTGCCCGCGCTAACGATCGGAAGTCCGAGCCTGCGCTGTTGCCCGCCAGGCCCGTCCGTCCCCAAGTCACCAACCCCATGCCCCAACTCCAGATTCAGGCTCGTAGCTGGCTGGCCAGGGGCTCGCTCGCATTTTTGATCATATCCGGCGTCTTAAATGTTGACTCATTTAGTCCGGTAATGCACTGACTAGTAAACATGATCATTCTAGTCAAGAAATGAATCGGCATTTTGTGAGGCTGCGGCCAAGGTGGCCGACAGAGGAAAGGGACCGACCCGATGAACACGCACAATCCCAATGATTTCCGCTATCGCGTTCGCCGTCCGGAGGACATGCAGATGCGTTACGAACGGGTGCCGTTGGCGGTGAGGACGCTCTCCAGCAACACCCTGTTCCAGGGCGAGCATGAGATCGGCATCGAGCATCATGGCGCGCTCTACCGCCTGAAGATCACCCGCCAGGGCAAGCTGATCCTCAACAAATGATAGGCACCGGCAGGCGGTAGACGAGCAAACATCAGGCATTACAGGTGACGATATGGACCAGCGCGTGAAGCCGTCGCCGGAGGAAATCCGGCGGGCAAGGCAGGACAATCCGAAAATGCGGGAGCGCGATCTCGCGGTACAATTGGGCATTTCAGAAGCGGAACTGGTCGCGGCGCAATGCGGTGTCGGCGCCGTGCGCGTCGAGCCGCGCGTCAACGATCTGCTGACCGGCCTCGAGGCGGTCGGCGAGGTAATGGCGCTGACCCGCAACGAAAGCGCCGTGCACGAAAAGATCGGCGTCTATGACAAGGTCGTCACCGGCAGTCACAACGCCATGGTGCTGGGCGAAGACATCGACCTGCGCATCTTCCCGAAGGTATGGGCGCATGGCTTCGCCGTCGAGAAACGCGACGGCGGCGACATACGCCGCAGCCTGCAGTTCTTCGACGCGGCGGGCGAGGCCGTGCACAAGGTGCATCTGCGGCCGGCGTCGAACCTCTATGCGTATCAAAAGCTGGTGGCGGGCCTCGAATCGTCGAACCAGGAACCGACCGCCGCGATCCTTCCAAGCGCCGCGGATGGAGAGGGCGAGGCCCAAGGCCCGGCTGCGACGATCGACGACCTGCGCGACCGCTGGAGCCGGCTCACCGACGTGCATCAGTTCTTCGGCATGCTGAAGACGCTGAAGCTCAGCCGCCGCGAGGCGGTGCGCATGGTCGGCCAGGACTATGCCTGGCTGCTCGACAACGACGCGGTGAGCGCCATGTTCCACCACGCGGCCGAAAGCGGGACGCCGATCATGTGTTTCGTGGGCAATCGCGGCTGCATCCAGATCCATTCCGGCCCGATCCGGTCGGTCAAGCCGATGGGGCCGTGGATCAACGTGCTCGACGAGACCTTCCACCTGCATCTGAGGACCGATCACATCCACGAAGTCTGGGCGGTGCGCAAGCCGACCAAGGACGGCCATGTCACTTCGCTCGAGGCCTATGACGCCAATGGCGGGATGATCATCCAGTTCTTCGGCAAGCGCCATGAAGGCGAAAGCGAGCGCGAGGACTGGCGCTTCCTGGCCGAGAACCTGCCCCGTATCCCCAATCCGACCGCTGCATAAGGTAACACCCAATGCGTGTTGTTTCCCGTTTTCGCGCGGCGCTTGCGCCGATGCTCGGTGTTTTGCTTGCTGCCTTGCCGGCCGGCGCCAACGAAAGCGCGCCCGTGTTTTCCGATGCGTCGCGGATCGCATCCATCGGTGGCTCGATCACGGAGATCGTCTATGCGCTCGGCGAGGAAAGGCACCTGGTGGCACGCGATTCGACGAGTTCCTACCCCAAGGAGGCGGTTAAGCTTCCCGATGTCGGCTATATGCGTGCGCTGTCGCCGGAGGGTGTGCTGTCGGTCAATCCGAGCGGAATCCTGGCGTTGCATGGCAGCGGCCCGAAGGAAGCGGTCGACGTGCTGAAGAAGTCGAGCGTGCCTTTCATCGAGGTGCCCGAGCACTACAGCCATGAAGGCATCCTCGAAAAGATCCGTATCGTCGGCAAGGCGCTCGCCGTCGACGCCAAGGCCGAGAAGCTGGCAGCCGAGATGGATGCGAAGCTGACGGCGGCCGAGAAACAGACGGCCTCGATCAAGAAGCGCAAGCGCATCCTGTTCGTGCTTTCGACGCAGGGCGGCAAGATCCTTGCCGCGGGCAGCGATACCGCCGGTGACGGCATCATCAAGCTTGCCGGAGCGGTCAACGCGGTCGAAGGCTTTTCCGGCTACAAGCAGATGTCGGACGAGGCGATCGTCACCGCCAGGCCGGACGTGATCCTGACCATGAGCAATGCCGGGCCGCCGATCTCGGAAGACGAGCTGTTCGCCAACCCGTCGATCGCTTCGACGCCGGCCGGTGCCGCCCGCAAGGCGATCAGCATGGATGGCGGCTATCTGCTGGGCTTCGGGCCGCGCACGGCGGAAGCCATCCACGATCTTGCCGTATCGCTCTATGGCAACCAGGTCACGGACTGAGCGGCCATGGCCGAACAGTCTATTGCCGGCGCGGCGGGCAGGGTGATGACGGCCGATGGCGACCGCTCGGCACGGGCAAGGTTTGTCATCCTGCTGTTGGGCCTGGCGCTCGCGCTCTCCGTTTTCCTGTCGCTAACGTCGGGGGCTTCCGATGCGTCCGCCGTCCGCGTCATCCGCGACTGGTTTACCGGAGCCGTGCCGGTGGACGCGGCGCTCGCGGCGCGCGACCAGCTGATCGTCTATGACATCCGCATGCCGCGCGTCCTGTTCGGTGTGCTCATCGGTGCCGCGCTCGCCGTGTGCGGCGCGGTGATGCAGGGGCTGTTTCGCAATCCGCTTGCCGATCCCGGCCTGATCGGCGTTTCGGCCGGCGCTAGCCTCGGCGCGGTGGCGATCATCGTGCTCGGCACCACATGGCTTGCGCCGGTCACGCTTGCGCTTGGCACGCTCGCGCTGCCGCTGGCGGCATTCTCCGGCGGTCTGGCGGTGACGTTTTGGCTTTATGCCATCGCCACGCGCCAGGGACGGACGTCCGTCGCCACGATGCTGCTCGCCGGCATCGCCATCAGCGCCCTGGCCATGGCCCTTACGGGCGTCCTCATCTTCATGGCCGACGATCGCCAGCTGCGCGACCTGACCTTCTGGCAGCTCGGCTCGCTTGCCGGCGCAACCTGGCCGAAGATCGGCACCATCGGGCCGGTGATCGTGCTGGCGCTGTCGGCGATGCCGTTCCTGTCGCGCGGCCTCAACGCGCTGGCGCTCGGGGAGGCGACCGCGGGCCATCTCGGCACTCCGGTGCAGCGGCTGAAATACACGGCCATCGTCGGCGTATCGGCGGCGGTCGGCGCTTCGGTTGCGGTCAGCGGCGGCATCGGCTTCATCGGCATCGTCGTGCCGCATGTCCTGCGCCTGGCGATCGGCCCGGACAACCGCTACCTGCTGCCGGCATCGGCCCTGCTCGGCGCGTCGCTGCTTCTCATCGCCGACGCGGTCGCCCGCACCATCGTCGCGCCGGCCGAGCTGCCGATCGGCATCGTCACCGCGGTCGCCGGCGCGCCGTTCTTCCTGTGGATCCTGCTGCGCAGGCGCGGCATCGTCGATTTGTGAGTTTGCCATGATCGAAGCTCGCGACATTTCAGTGGCGATCGGCGGCAAGCGCATCGTGTCGCATGTCCACTTCGCGGCGCGACCCGGCGAGGTCTCGGCCATCGTCGGGCCGAACGGATCTGGCAAGACGACTTTGCTCAAGGCGTTGACCGGCGAGCTTGCCTATAGCGGCACCGTCACGCTCAACGGCCGCGACCTGTCGGCCATGAAGCCGGTCGAGACGGCGACGCTGCGCGCGGTGCTGCCGCAGTCGACGGCGCTGTCCTTTCCCTTCACCGTGCGCGAGATCGTGCGCCTCGGCCTGGTCGGCGGGCGCTCGGGCGTGTTGCCGGGAGAGGATGCGCGCCTGCCGGAGCGGGCGCTGGCGCGTGTCGACCTCGACGGCTTCGCCGGCCGCTTCTACCAGGAGCTTTCCGGCGGCGAGCAGCAGCGCGTGCAGCTTGCCCGCGTGCTGTGCCAGGTCTGGTCACCGGTGCTGGAGGGCAGGCCGCGCTACCTGTTCCTCGACGAGCCGGTTTCCAGCCTCGACGTCAAGCATCAGCTCATCATCATGAACATCGCGCGCGATTTCGCCCGGCGCGGCGGCGGCGTCGTGGCGATCCTGCACGACCTCAACCTCACGGCCATGTATGCCGACCGCATCTTCGTGCTGCATCGTGGTGAATTGGCCGCCGCCGGCTCACCTCAAGACGTGCTGAAGGACGAGCTGATTGAAAAGGTCTTCGACTGCCGTCTGAAGGTCGGCGCGCTGCCTGCGGGAAGCGTGCCGTTCGTATTGCCGCAATCGGCCGCTTAAATTAGGCTGCCGGGGCGCGCTGCTCCAGAAGGTCGATGCCGAGCAGATGGCGCACGTTCGGACGAGCGGCGACGAGATCGGCGATCGTGTAGCGGGAAAGCACGGCGAAGAACGCGTTGAGCGCTTCACGCAGCGCCGAATTCAGGGCGCAGCTGTCGACCAGCGGGCATTCGGCCGCGTCGTTCTCGAAGCACTCGGCCATGGCGAAACTCTCTTCGGTGACGCGCACGACATCGAACAGGTTGATCTGCTCGGCCGCGCGGCCGAGACGCACGCCGCCGTTGCGGCCGCGCACGGTTTGGACAAGGCCGGCCTCGACCAGTGGCTGCAGGATCTTGAACAGGAACAGTTCGGACACCGAATAGGCGGCGGCGATCTCGGGGATGCGGCTCAGCCTGTCGGTATTTGCGGCGCAATACATCAGGATGCGCATCGCATAATTGGTCTGGCGCGTGAGCCGCATGGTATCCTCGCGAAAACATTAGCTTGAGCCGAATATGGCCCATAGTTTGGAACAATTCCAGACTGGACCGCCACATAGCTGAACAATCGTGTCAACTTTTTGTGCATGCCGCCTATGGCGATCCCGATATGCCTCCTGAGCTTCAGCGAGCGTTTCGTCGGCGCAGCCACTAGATAGATGCGGGTGCAAACAGGAAACGGCCCTTCATGTCACAGTCAGCTCCGGCCCTCGCGCCGGTCCGTTTCGACGCCGATGCGCAAGCGAAGCTCTCGGCATTGCGACGGACCAAGTTCATCGCCGCCGCGGCGCTCGCCTTCTGCATCCTTGTCTTCGCGCTCGCCAAGTCCTTCCAGGGCAGACATCCATGGCTCGGCTTCGTCGCGGCCTTCGCCGAGGCGGCGACCATCGGCGGCCTCGCCGACTGGTATGCCGTGGTGGCGCTGTTCCGGCGGCCACTTGGCTTGCCCATTCCTCACACAGCCATCATTCCCGAGAACCAGCACCGCATAGCCGACAATCTCGGCCGCTTCATCGAGGCCAATTTCCTGGCGCCGGAGCCGGTGCGCGAAAAGCTGGCCGAGGTCGACTTCGCCGCTCTGGTCGCGGACTGGCTGGCCGATGCCGAGCGCGCCGCCGGCCTGTCGCGATTCGTCGCGCGGCTGGTGCCGCAGACGTTGTCGGCGGTGGAGCAATCCAGCCTGCGCGACTTCGTCACCAGCCGCATGCTGGAGCAGATCGAAAAGGTGCCGCTGGCGCCGCTCGCGGCGGATCTGCTGTCGGCGCTGACCGACGATCGCCGTCACCAGAAGCTGTTCGACGAATTCACCAGGGTCGTTGGGCGTTTCCTCAATGACGAGCGGGCGCTGGCGACAATGCGTGAAAAGATCCGCGAGGAACTGCCGTCGCTGTTCAACCTGTTCCGCGCCGATGCCTATCTCTTGAAGAAGATCGTCGCCTCCGCGGGTTCGCTGCTCGATGAGGTCAGGGCCGATCCCGACCATCCGATGCGCGCCGAATTCGACCGTTTCGCGCTTGGCTTCATCGAGCGGCTAAGGACCTCGAAGCAATATGCAAGGCGCGCCGAGAAGCTGAAGCGCGACTTTCTCGGACGTCCGGAGGTGAGGGCGCTGGCCGGCGATGCCTGGACAAGCCTGCGCCTGTTCATCGAGCAGGACATCGATGCGCCGAATTCGATGATCCGCGAGCATCTCGCCAACATGTTCGTCGAGGCCGGCCGGCATCTGGCCGACGACGCTCAGATCAGGGCCGACATGAACCAGGGCTTTGTCGTGGCGCTGGCCTCGTTCGTCGAGAGCCAGAAGAGCGGCGTCTCGAAATTCATCGCCGACCAGGTCAAGCGCTGGGACCTGGCGCAACTGACGCGGCTGATCGAGATGAACATCGGCAAGGACCTGCAATATATCCGCTTCAACGGCATGATCATCGGCGGGCTTGCCGGCCTGGTTCTCTATACTGCGGAGCTGCTGTTCCTGGTCGATTGACGCGGGCCAGCCGCGCACTATTCTCCTTCAAGGGCGCCGCAAAACGCGGCAATCGGGAGGCATAGTATGGCAAAACAACCGGACTCCGACTCGTTCCTCGACATGTTCAGCAGGTTCGGCCGCGACCTCAAATTGCCGAATGTCGATGTTCAGGCGATCCTCGATCATCACCGCAAGAACCTCGAAGCCTTGGAAAAGTCGGCAAGGGCAAGCGCTGCCGGCACCTCCTCGGTGCTGGCACGACAGCACGAAATGGTGCAGGACGCCCTGCATGAGGTCACGACGATGGCGCAGAACTACCAGACGCCCGGCAATCCGCAGGACCTGATGAGCAAACAGGCCGAATTTGCCCGCAGATCCTTCGAGACGACGCTGAAGAATGCCAGCGAAGTGGCTGACCTTGTGCGAAGATCCAGTACGGAGTCCGTCGAAATCCTGCGCGACCGGATCAGGGACGCGATGGCGGAAATCCGCGCCGGTTACGGGAAGAAGTAGGAAATTCGGCGGTTTCGGCTCCACCGTCGACTGACACGCTATGCAACCCGCCCAAGCGCCGCGCGTTCTCGGCTTGCCGCAAAAGCATCAACTTTGCCGGTGGAAATAGCGAAGCCGCGAATTGACTAAGGCCGCCGCTGCATGGTCGGGAGCAGGCAAAAGTGACGGGAAAGTCGGAATGACGGAAACACGGCGGAGAACGCCGCTGACCTTCGAACAGCTGCGCATGATGTCCGGGCAGGAGCTCGGCGTGTCCGACTGGACGACGGTCGACCAGTTGCGCATCGACCAGTTCGCCGAATGCACGGGCGACCATCAGTGGATCCATGTCGATCCCGAGCGCGCAAAACGGCAGAGCCCGTTCCGCACCACGATCGCGCATGGCTATCTGACGCTGTCGATCACCGGCGCGCTGGCGCTGGAGATGGACATAGCGCCGGAAAACACGCAGGCCGCCTTCAACTACGGCTTCGACAAGGTGCGTTTCCTGGCGCCGGTCAAGGCCGGCGCGCGCATCAGGCTGCGCATCACGCTGCTTTCCATGGAGGATCGCGGCCCCGGCCAGTATCTCATGAAGGCGGCCAACATTGTCGAGATCGAAGGCGAGCACACGCCGGCCCTGACCGCCGAAACGCTGGTGATGATGTATGAGCGCCGCAAACGGGCAGGCGCCTGATATTCAGGTGAGGCCGGCCTGCAAACGGCGGTTTCCTGCGCTTCTGTTCTTGGCCAGGATGGCGGGTGTAAGTCACTGAAGAAAAACGTAAAAATAGAATGTGAATATTTTTTGTTGATTTTGCAAAACGGTTGCGTAAGGTCTTCTTCGAAACAGGGGATCGAATCGAAATGGACCAATATTCGGAGGCGGACGTCCGCGAAGCGCTGGCGCCATACCACGCGCGAATAAGGGCAGTTATCGAGCACGGATTTGCCGAATGGTTGTCGGTGTCGGAATGCCGGGCGTCGAAAGGCTTCTCCCCGGTTCTCTATCCGCGCACCGTTTCGAACTACGTTTTCGATGCCATTGCCCGCTATGCCCGCGCTGAGTTCGCCTTGGATAAATCTGTGCGGACGCTTGATGAGAGTCAGACCGTAAAGTTTTGCTTCGACGGCAAGGTCATCGCCCGGTTCAAGAAGGGTGATGACGACAACCTAGGGCAGAACATTCTTACCTTGGCCGTCTTGGACTTCATTGATCCCCAGATGAATTTGCCGGGGTTTCCGCCACAGGCCGCGAAAGTCGAGTTCGTGTGGTCCGCGAACGACATCGGTACGGCAGTTCAGAGCATGTTGGTGGTGGCGCGAAATAATGATCGTGTCTTGTGGTCCTACGAAATCGATGATGCAGGTGAAAGCGGCGGGAGCGGTGTCGTTATCTTGCCAAGCAGCCGGCCGGACGACGACGGCCCGCTCGTAACGCCGAAGATCAAGACCGACGACGAATCTGCCAAAGGCGAATAGCTATGGCCACATTTGGAGATTTGCTGCGCCTAGCGCGGCAGTTGCGAGGATTCACGCAGAAGAAAGCGTCTGAGGATTTGGGCATCGCACAAGCGGTTCTTTCTCGGATGGAGAACGGCTTAGTCGAGCCCGATCATCAGTTTATGGAACGGGCTGCCAGTGTCTTTGACCTGCCCGTCGAGTTTTTCTCTATTCAAGATACGGTGTACGGCCCACCGGTCAGCGTTCATACAATGTTGCGTGGGAAAAAGTCGGAAGTGTCTGCGCGAGACGTGGATATGATAACAGCCGAACTGAATATTCGGCTCTTTCACCTTCGTCGCTTTATGGAGAATGTGGACCTTAACCCTGTCAATGAACTGCCTGTATTAGATGTCGAAGTGTACGGCTCCATTCCCAAGATAGCGTCGGTGGTGAGATCCCACTGGAAGGTCGTGAACGGCCCCATTAAGAACCTTACACTCCTGATGGAGAAGGCTGGCATCATTGTTGGCGAGTCATCCTTTCACGGCGCGCCTGTGAGCGGTGTCACGTTCGCTGCGCCAGGGCGGCCCCCGCTCATACTCGTAAACCGCGATCATCCGGCCGATAGGCTTAGATTTACCCTGGCGCACGAGCTGGGCCATTTGGTCATGCATCGATTCCCAACTGCTCATATGGAGGACGAGGCAAATCAATTTGCGTCGGCGTTTCTCCTGCCGCCACAAGAAATGGTCGAAGCCTTCCGAGGGCGCAAGGTCACACTGGAACTGCTTGCGTCACTAAAGAAAGAATGGCGCGTATCGATGCAAAGTTTGCTGATGTCAGCGCAGTCACTCAACGCGGTTTCAGACAATCAAGCGAGATACCTTTGGCAACAAATAAGCGCGCGCGGATGGAGAACGAGGGAGCCGGCGGCTCTCGATTTTTCCTTTGATGCGCCGACGGTGCTCCCGAGCATACTTCGGTCTCACGTTGACGATCTTGGTTTTGATGTGGCTGAGCTTGTTAAGATGTCGCGCTTGCGGGAGTGGGAGTTCAAGGAACTATACGGTTCGCTCGACCGGAACGAACCGACACGTCCGCGACTGCGCATTGTAACGTGACCCTTCAAACTGAGGCACTACCCCTGTCTATGCGGCTTTGCGACGAGACGCGGCTATCG
The DNA here is from genome assembly GCF_000427725.1 of Mesorhizobium sp. WSM3224. Lineage (GTDB taxonomy): Bacteria > Pseudomonadota > Alphaproteobacteria > Rhizobiales > Rhizobiaceae > Mesorhizobium. Next base: position 122,649 of record NZ_ATYO01000008.1, read on the forward strand.
CTTTTTCAAGCACCTTGAAGATAAGCTCATCCCCGCACTGGGCGACGTTGAAGCGCATGAACCGGCCGGCGGTGTGCGACAGGCTGAAGGCATTGCCGGGCGCCAGCACGATATTATCCGAGAGCGCATGGCGCGCGACGTCGGCGGCGTCGATGCCGTCGGGCAGGCGGCACCACAGGAACATGCCGGACGGCTGGTCGATCCAGGGCATGATGCCCATCGTTCTCAGCCTGCCGGCGGTCTCGGCCATGGCGCGCGACAGGCGGGTGCGCAGCTGCTCGACATGCTTGCGGTAGCTGCCGTCCTTCAACAAGGTCAGCACCAGTTCCGAGGACAGCCGCCCGCCGCCGAAGGTCGTGGCGATCTTGAGATCGGTCAGGCCTTCCATCCAGTCGGCTGGCGCTGCGATGAAACCGCAACGTACCGAGGCCGACAATGTCTTGGAGAAGGAGCCGATCTGGACGACGCGCTGCAACCCGTCGAAGGCCGCGAGCCTCGGGGCAGGAGCGTGCTCGAAGTCGGCGAAGATATCGTCCTCGACGATGGTGAGTTCCGCCTGGTCGGCGAGCTTCAGCAGCCGATGCGCGGTGACCGGCGACAGGACCGCGCCGGTCGGGTTGTGGATGCCGGAATTGGTGATGTAGAGGCGCGGCCGATGCTCGGCGAGCGCCTGGCCGAAGAGCTCGATATCCGGCCCCGACTGTGTGTAAGGCACCCCGACCACCTTGGCTTGATGGGCGCGCAGCAGCGCGTGAAAGTTGAAATAGCAGGGATCGTCGACCAGCACGGCATCGCCGGGCTCGAGCAGGAAGCGGCACAGAAGGTCGATCGCCTGGGTGCCGCAATCGGTCAGCATGATCTGGTCGGGCGACACCTCGACGCCGTGCCCGGCCATGCGCCGCGCCAGCAATTGGCGTAAAGGCGGCAGGCCGAGCGGCGTGCCGTAATCGGCAAGCGCCACATCGTCCGCGCGGGCCGCGGTTCTCAACGCCCGGCGCAAGGCCGCCTGCGGCATCCAGGACGCAGGCAACCAGCCGCAGCCTGGTTTCAGCATGTCCTCGCCCGCCTCCAGCGATTGCCGCGAGACCCAGAGCGGGTCGACGGCCCGGTCGAGCCGAGGGCCGATCTCGGCCAGCGACAATGGCGCAAGCTGGCCGGCGGCGTAGAAACCCGAGCCAGGGCGCGAGCGGATCGCGCCTTCCGCCGCGAGGCGCTCGTAGGCTTCGACCACGGTCGATTTTGAAACCTGCATGGATTTGGCCATGGCCCGTATCGACGGCAGGCGGGCTCCGGGCGTCAGCGTACGCGCCGCGATCCGCTGGCGGATTGCCGCCATGACGGTTTCGACGAGGGTTGCGCCGCTGACATTTGGGCGGTTTGCGTCCATCCGTACTTCCCCGCAGGCCATTACAGTTCTGCGGAATTGTACTCCATTGTCTCTGGTGGCGCCATGGCCAACCGCGTACGGAAGCGCAAACGGAGCAGATGATGGAAAAGAGTTTTGACGGCTGGCTCAGCGGCTTCATCGGCGTGCTGATCTTCAGCGGGTCGCTGCCGGCGACGCGAGTGGCGGTGATGGATTTCGACCCGACCTTCCTGACGTCGGCCCGGGCGGCTATCGCCGGTCTCCTGGGGATCGCCATGCTGCTGCTGTTTCGCGAGAAGCGCCCGGAGCGAAGGGATCTGGCCTCGCTCGTCGTCGTGGCACTGGGTGTCGTGGTCGGCTTCCCATTGCTGACGGCGCTGGCGCTGAAGCATGTCACCTCAGCGCACTCCATCATCTTTGTCGGCTTGTTGCCGTTGGCGACCGCGATCTTCGGCGTGTTGCGCGGCGGCGACCGTCCGCGCCCGGCCTTCTGGCTGTTCTCATGCCTGGGCAGCGCCTTAGTCGCGGGCTTTGCCCTGTCGCAAGGGGTGACCGCGTCGCCGATCGGCGACGGCCTGATGCTGGGCGCCATCATCGTCTGCGGGCTGGGCTATGCGGAGGGCGCCGCGCTGTCGCGCCGGCTCGGCGGCTGGCAGGTGATCTGCTGGGCGCTGGCGCTGTCGTTGCCGGTCATGCTGGCGCTGACCTTTGCAACGCTGCCGCCATCCTTCGCCGGCGTCGGATCCGGCGCTTGGATCGGTCTTGCCTACGTCTCGCTGTTCAGCATGCTAATCGGCTTCGTGTTCTGGTATCGTGGCCTGGCCCAGGGTGGCATCGCGGCCGTCGGGCAGTTGCAACTGCTGCAGCCCTTCTTCGGCCTGGCGCTGGCGGCGAGCCTGCTGCACGAACAGGTCAGTCCGATGATGATGGTCGTCACGCTCGGTGTCGTGGCCTGCGTGTTCGGGGCGAAGAAGTTCGCGCGGTAGCGCTTACTCTAAAACTTCGTCACAACCCCGATGCCAATCCCTTCGAAACCGCCCATCGCCATCAACGCCACGGGCGCTTCCTCGAGGCTGATCCTCTTGCCGACCAGCAGCTCGGGCTTCAGCTTGCCAGTGCGGATCATGTCCATCATCGCGGAATAGCGGTAAGCCTGCATGCCGTGGCTGCCGAGGATTTCGAGCTCGAAGGCGATCACCTTGTCCATCGGCACTTGCGGACGGGCATGCTCGCCCAGCATCAGCCCGACCTGAACGTGGCGGCCGCGGCGGCGCAGGTTGGCGATCGAGTTGAACGAGGTGGTCGGGTGGCCGAGCGCGTCCATCGACATATGCGCGCCGCCATTGGTGAGCTGCTTGACCGCCTTGACCACGTTCTGCGTCGTCGCCGCATTGATCGTCGCCACCGCGCCGATCTTCTTCGCAAACTCCAGCTTGTCGTCGGTGAGGTCGATGGCGATGACATTGGCGCCCATGGCGCTGGCAATCATGATCGCAGAAAGGCCGACGCCGCCGCAGCCATGCACCGCCACCCATTCGCCCGGCGTCACCCGGCCCTGGTCGACGATGGCGCGAAAGGAGGTGACGAAGCGGCAGCCGAGGCTGGCGGCGGTGGCGAATTCCATTTCCTCGGGCAGGCGCACAAGATTGGTGTCGGCGTGTTCGATGCCGACATATTCGGCGAACGAGCCCCAGGCGTTGAAGCCCGGCTGCGACTGGTGCTCGCAGACCTGATGGTTGCCGGAGGTGCATTCGAAGCAGCGGCCGCAGCCCACGGCGAAGGGGACAGTGACGCGGTCGCCGGCCTTCCAGCGGCTGACCTGCTTGCCGGCGGCGACAACGACGCCCGCCAATTCGTGGCCAGGAACATGCGGTAATGTGATGGCGTCATCATGGCCCATCCAGCCATGCCAGTCGCTGCGGCAGAGGCCGGTCGCCTCGACCTTGATGACGACGCCGTCGGCTGCCGGCTTCGGATCGGGCACGGTCTGGATCGTTGGCGCCTCGCCGAATTTTTCGAAGACCACCGCTTTCATAGGCAACTCCACCCTTCGCTTGTGCGGGAGCGACGATAGCCGATTCCGCTGTCGGTTGACCGGAAATCGATTCTGCCAATGCCGGGATCGACCGATCCCGCTATTGGGGTTGCTGGCGGAAGTCGGCCAGCCGCGTTTCGCCGGGAGCAAGCAGACGGCCGTCTTCCGCATGCACTTCCAGGCGCCGTATCGGCCTGCCGGTCCGGGTGTCGACCATGAAGGTGTAGGGCTCGCCCGGTCCGGAGAAATAAGCCTCGCCCCATTGGCGCAGCGCCACCAGGACGTAGAACAGCCCGCGGCCTCTTTCGGTCAGCACATATTCGTGATGCGCCCTGCCATCCGGAGCCGGGACGGTTTCGAGGATGCCATGCGCGACCAGATTGCGCAGGCGCGCCGAAAGGATGTTCTTGGCCACGCCCAGGCTCTTCTGGAATTCGCCGAAGCGCCGCATGCCGTCGAAGGCATCGCGCACGATCAGCAGCGACCACCAGTCGCCGATGGCATCGAGCGGCCGGGCGATGAGGCAATCCGCGTTTTGATGGCTCGTCCGTTTAACCATGCAATTCGTCCAGATTTCCGATTTGTGGTTGCAAGATAAAACCTTCCTCTCTATTCCGCAATGGTTTCAAGTTGAAACCGATATGGAGCCAGCGAGATGAATCTGCAACTGCAAAGCACCGACCTGCGGCAGTTCGGAGAAGGCGCGGCCGGGAAGGGCAAAGCGGGATTGCCGCGCCTCACCGCGCTGATCTTCGCGATTGCCTGCGGCCTGAGCGTCGCCAATGTCTATTTCGCGCATCCGCTGCTCGACGCCATCGCGCGCGACTTTTCCATCGACCCCGCCTCGGTCGGCATCGTGGTGACGGTGACGCAGATCGGCTACGCGCTCGGCCTGTTCTTCATCGTGCCGCTCGGCGATCTTTTCGATCGCCGCAAGCTGGTTGCCACCCAGGCCGTGCTTTCGGCTCTGGCGCTTGTCCTCGTCGGCGTTTCGCCGAGCGCCGCGGTGCTGCTCGCCGGCCTCGCGGCGGTGGGCGTGCTTGCCGTCGTCGTCCAGGTTCTGGTGGCATATGCAGCCGACCTGGCGGCGCCGGCCGAGCGGGGGCGGGCGGTCGGCACGGTCACCAGCGGGGTCATCCTCGGCATCCTGCTCGCGCGCTTCGTTTCGGGGCTGGTGGCGGATTTCGCCGGCTGGCGCTCGGTCTATCTCGCCTCGGCAGTGCTGACGCTTGCGATGGCGGCGATCCTGTTTCGTGTCCTGCCTCGCCATGAGGCCCGCCGGCCGCGCACATCCTATACGCGGCTGCTCGGCTCGGTGCTGCTTCTGTTCGTGGAGGAACCGCTGTTGCGCGTACGCGCTTTGCTCGCCATGCTGATCTTCGCCAGTTTCAACGTGCTGTGGGCGCCGCTGGTGCTGCCGTTGGCGGCACCCCCGTTTTCGCTGTCGCATACCGAGATCGGGCTGTTCGGCCTGGCCGGTGTCGCCGGCGCGCTCGGCGCGCGCTGGACCGGCACGCTTGTCGATCGCGGACAGGGCCAATTGGTCACCGGCCTCAGCCTGCTGCTGATGGCTGCTGCCTGGCTGCCGATCGCTTTCATGGTCAGGTCGCTCTGGCTGCTGGTGCCTGGCATCCTCATGCTCGACCTCGCCATCCAGGCCGTGCACGTCACCAATCAAAGCCTGATCTTTGCGCGGCGCCCGGACGCCCGCAGCCGGCTGGTCGGCGGCTACATGATCTTCTACTCACTGGGCAGCGCGCTCGGCTCGATCGCTTCGACCATGACCTATGGCGCGTGGGGCTGGAGCGGCGTCTGCCTGCTTGGCGCGGGCATCGGCCTGGCGGCGTTGGCGTTCTGGGCGTTGACGTTGCGGGTTGGGCGCTAAGCCGGCCTATTCGGCATCGATCTGGTTCTGCGGCGCTGCCTTCTGGAACGCCGGCAGCGCCATGCAGGCGGCGTTGATGCGCGCAATCACCGGATAGGGGGTCATGTCGACACCGAAGCGGGCATTGTTGGTGACCTGTGCGGTAAGGCAGATGTCGGCCAGGCCCGGCGTGTCACCATGGCAAAACGTGGCGGTCTCGGGCGAGGAGGCCAGAATCTTTTCAAGCGGCTGGAAACCTTCGTTCACCCAGTGCCGGAACCAGTTGACGACATCCTCGTCCCCGGCGCCGAACAGGGTGCGCAGCGACGTCAGCACACGCAGATTGTTCACCGGGTGGATGTCGCAGGCGATCATTTGCGCCAGCATCCGGACCCTGGCGCGGCCCAGCGCATCCTTCGGCAGCAGCGGCGGCTCGGGCTGGATCTCGTCGAGATATTCGATGATCGCCAGCGACTGCGTCAAAAGCCTGCCGTCATCCAGCACCAGCGCCGGCACCAGGCCTTGCGGGTTGACCGCCAGATAAGCGGGCTCGAGGTGTTCGCCGTGGCGCAAATGGTGCGGCACGTAGGTGTAGCTCAGCCCCTTCATCTCCAGCGCAATCCGCACCCGATAGGAGGTGGAGGAGCGGTAGTAGTTGTGGAGGACGAGATCGCTCATCGCCTCGGCTGCCCGATGGTCACTTCGACGGCGCCGATGCCGTCGACGCCGCCGGTGATCGTGTCACCCGCCTGAACCGCGCCGACGCCAGCCGGCGTGCCGGTGAAGATCAGGTCGCCGGGCCTAAGCTCGACCGCCTCGCTGCAGATCGAGACGATGTCGACGATCGGCCAGATCAATTCGGCAAGGTCGCCGTCCTGCTTCACCGCGCCGTTGACGGCGAGCCAGATGCGGCCTTTGTCCGGATGTCCCGTTTTCGCGGCAGGCACCAGCGGACCGCAAGGCGCGGACTGGTCGAACGCCTTCGACCAATCCCAGGGACGCGCTGCCTTCTTGGCCTGGTCCTGCAGGTCGCGGCGGGTCAGGTCGACGCCGACGCCATAGCCCCAGACATGGGCGAGCGCGTCTTCGCGCCCAATGCGAAAGCCGGCCTTGCCGATCGCCACCACCAGCTCGATCTCGTGGTGGAGGTTCGAGGTCAGCGGCGGGTAGGGGATTTCCGTGCCGCTGTCGACCACCGCGTCGGCCGGCTTGGTGAAGAAGAAGGGCGGGTCGCGCTCGTCATTGCCGAGCTCGCGCGCATGCGCGGCGTAATTGCGGCCGACGCAGAAGATGCGGCGCACGGCAAAGCGTTCCGCCGAGCCGGCAACGGCGACCGAGGCGATTGCCGGCGGCGGAAGGACGAAGTCTGTCATGGACTGTCTCTGCGTTGTCGTGAATCCGCCAGCACATTCGGCCGATTTCGCCAGGTGGGCAAGGCATGACGGCCACGAAAGCGTTGACCCTGTCGTTTCGGCGACAGCGTTATGCCTCGTCGAGGCTGTAGACCATTGGCCGATATACTATTTGGCAATAATCTGGCCATGGTCGCGGGACTATCCTGCGCCGGACCAAACCGAACCGATGCCCGAACCCATGCAATGACCTCCGTCAGCGATCGCGCCCGCTTCCTGATCATCGACGACCACCCGCTGTTTCGCGAGGCGCTGCACAGCGCCGTGCAGATGGCCTATCCGGATGTCGACACGGTCGAAGCACGCTCGATCTCCGAGGCGATCGATCTTCTCGCCGGCGCAAAGCCGTTCGACCTCGCGCTGCTCGATTTGAGCATGCCCGACGTGCATGGCTTCGAAGGGCTGTTGCAGCTTCGGACCCGCTATCCGCGCCTGCCGGTCGTGATCGTGTCGGGCTATGAGGAGCCGAAGATCATTTCCGAGGCGCTGTCCTATGGCGCCGCCGGCTTCATCCCGAAATCGGCGAGGAAGAGCGATCTCGCCGCCGCCATCCGTTCGGTCATGGACGGCGCCGTCTATGTGCCGGAAAATTACGAAGGCCAGCCGCCAGATCCCGACAGCACGGACCGCGCCGACATGGTGCAGCGCCTGGCCAAGCTGACGCCGCAGCAATTGCGGGTCCTGCAGATGCTGCGCCAGGGCATGCTCAACAAGCAGATCGCCTACGAGCTGCAGGTCGGCGAGACCACGGTGAAGGCGCATGTCTCGGAGATCCTGCGCAAGCTCAATGTGTACAGCCGCACGCAAGCGGTGATCGAGGTCTCGAAGCTGGACAATGCGGAGCTGTTTCGGGATCAGGCGGGGTTTTGAGGGTGCAGTTCTAAGCCAGCAGATGCGCCAGCAGCGCCCTTAGCTGCGCCGGTTTCAGCGGCTTGCGCATCAGTTCGATGCCGGCGGCCCGCGCCGCCTTGGCGACGGGCTCGGAGCCGTCGGCGGTGACGATCAGCGCCGGCACGGGACGGCCGAGATAGTCGCGCACCTCGGCAATGGTCGCGGTGCCCAGATCGCCGCCGTCGAGATGCTGGTCGGCGATGACGATGTCGGGCATCCAGTCGGTATCGCCGAGCAGGTCGAGCGCATCGTCGGTCGAGGTCGCGGCGCGCACCAGGCATTGCCAGCGCTCGAGCAGCGAGGTCATGGCGGAGAGCACGTCGGCATCGTTCTCGACCAGAAGCACCTTGGTGCCGAACAGGCCGTAGCCGCGCGGCCGCTCCAGGTCCGCGACCGCCGTCGCCGGTTCGGCCGCCGCCAGGCCGATCGGCACGTCGATGTGGAAGATGGTGCCGCGTCCGACCTTCGAGGAGAAGGTCACCGGGTGGCCTAGCGCGGCCGCCATGCGGCGCACGATGGCAAGGCCCAGGCCCAGCCCGCCGGCGAGCCCCGCATCGGCCAGCGTCGCGGTGCCGCGGTGGAATTCCTCGAACACCGCCTCGCGCTGGTCCTCGGCAATGCCGCAGCCGGTGTCGGCGACGTCGATGCGGATGGTGTCGCCGCGGTGCCTGGTGCCGACCAGCACGCCGCCGGAGCGGGTGTAGCGTAGCGCGTTGGAGAGGATGTTCTGCAGGATGCGGCGCAACAGCGTGCGGTCGGAACGCACGGCAACATTGACCGGCCGGAACTTCAGGATCAGGCCCTTCTTTTCCGCCTCGGGGTGGAAGTCCGAGCGCAGCGAGGAAAACAGCGCCTCCAGGCTGACGTCGCCGATTTCGGGCTGCACAACGCCGGCGTCGAGCTTGGAGATGTCGAGCAGCGTGCGCAACAGGTCTTCCATAGTCTCCAGCGAGCGCTCGACCTGGCGCACCAGCTTTCTGCCTTCGTCGCTGGTCTGGACCTCGGCCAGCGCCGAGACCGACAGATGAGCGGCGTTCAGCGGCTGCAGCACGTCGTGGCTGGCGGCGGCAAGGAACCTGGTCTTGGAGAGGTTCGCCAGCTCGGCGTTCTCCTTCGCCGCGCTGAGGTCGATGTTCGACTGCTCGAGCCGGCGCAGCGTCGCGTGCAATTCCTCGGTGCGGTTGCGCACCCGGTTTTCCAGCGAAATAGCGGTCTGGAACAGCGAGAAGGCGTTGCCCTGCTGGTCCATCGAGCGCTCGACGCGGCTGACAAGCGCCGCGTTGATCTTCTTCAGCTTTTCGAGGTCGTTGATGTCGCGAAGCGGCATCTCGCTCACTCGGCCGCGCGGCGTTCGCCGAAGGCGATGCCGGTAAAAGTCTGGTTGAGGTGCATCGAGCGGTACTGCTCGCCATAGGTGCCGAAGCCGATGACCTTGTTGGTCCGATAGAGCTCGGAAATGTCGCGGAAGACCTGACGGTTGCGCGCGTCGAGCCGGCGCAGCACGCAGTCGAAGCCGAGGATCATGTCGATGCCGCCGAGCCTGCGCTCGACATCCTGGAGAGCGGTGCGCGTCGATTCCACCATGTTCTTCGGCTGGGCGATCGACAGCACCACGCCGTCGTCGATGGCACAGAAGAAGGACAGCGAGCCGTCAGCGTGCATGCGCTGGATCGAGCGGCAATAATATTCGCCGCCGACTTTTAGCACGACGGGGTGCGAGGCAAAGCTGAGCGGCGTCAGCATCTGCGGCAGGATGCCGACGGAGGCTGCATATTCCTCCGCCGCGTTGGTGGCGTTGAATTCGCGCACGACCCGGTGGTCGGGGTCGGACTCCGTCACCACCAGCTTCTCATCGGTCGGGATGAAATTGTCCGTCTTGAAGACGTGGAAGGGGATCTCGGTCGCGACCAGCACGATGATGGCGCAGTCGGATGCAACCCTGCCATTGGCGATCAGACTGGTGGTCTCGAATTTCAGGTCGTCGCCGGCCGAGCCGCCAATCAGCGGAATGTCGTCCAGCCCCCAGTGGATGGCCGAGGTCACTGCTTCCTCGGCATAGGACAGTCCGTCGATGAAGCAGAGCGCGAATATGCCCTTGGAGCGATCATCGCCGACGCGCCCGCGCAGCAGGCGCCGCAGCGCCGCGACCTCTCCGGTGATTCCGTCCATGCCTGACGAGGACAGGTTTTCGACCATGGTGCAGACGGTTGAAAACGACGCCGACGGCAGGAGCAGGGCAAGGATATGCCCTTCCTCCAGTCCCTGCGGCGTGATCTCGCCCGCGGTCGAGCAGCCGGCATAGGCGAGTAATGGCGCATGCAGCTTCAGCGCCTGGGCGAGCGCTGACGCGTCGACCAGGCTTTGGGAGAAGAACAGAAGCGCGAAGCCGGCGTTGACGATCGCGGCTTCGGCCGCGATTGCCCGGGCAAAGGCGCTTGGGTCGGGCTCATCCGTGGTGAGCGCCGAAAGGCCCGATGCATAGCGTGTGCTCGAACTGGCCAGCTGCCTTCCTCCCGCAGTTCCTCCAACGCTGTTTTTATGCGCATGCCGGCGCGCTCGCGTCGAAGGCATTGTTGTCTCGGCGACTCACTTTGGCAATGGGCGCTCCACGTGAGGCGTGACCGAAAGTACAATATGCGGCGTTTCGGGCGAACTGCATTCTCGCATTTCGGGGAGGTCCAAGGCACATTTGCCGTGCATTGGAAACATCGATTGCCGGCATTTAGAACACGCTGGCGGCTGAACGACCAAGGTTGATACCCAGGGAGGGGCTCATGTCTGACGTTTCGTTGATGGTGAACGGAAAGCGGGTCAGCGGGAACGTCGAGGACCGAACGCTGCTGGTTCATTTCCTGCGAGAAAATCTCGGTCTCACGGGCACGCATGTCGGTTGCGATACATCGCAATGCGGCGCCTGCGTGGTGCAAGTCGACGGCAGGGCGGTGAAGTCGTGTACAATGCTGGTGGCGCAGGCTTCGGGCTCGACCATCGTCACAATCGAAGGGCTGGCCAACGGCGCCGAGCTGCATCCGGTGCAGGCCGCGTTCAAGGAACATCACGGGCTGCAATGCGGCTTCTGCACGCCCGGCATGATCATGACGGCGACCGACATGATCGCGCGTCATCCCGAGGGCCTCGACGAGGCGACGGTGCGCGCCGAGCTCGACGGCAATATCTGCCGCTGCACGGGCTACCACAACATCGTGAAGGCGATCCTCGCCGCATCGCAAGCGATGGCGAAGGGGGCCAAGGGCAGGGCGAAACAGGCAGCATAGAGATCAAGGGAGTAGGGCAGTAAGGGAGTAGGGCAGTAAGCAAGTCAGGGGTCGAGGAATTCCCTACTGCCTTATTGCCTTACTGCCCTACTCCCCTCCGTTTCGGGAGGAATTTCCTAATGGGTATCGAAGGCGTCGGCGCCCGCGTGGCGCGCAAGGAAGACAGAAGGTTCATCACCGGCGGCGGCCGTTATGTCGACGACATGGTGGTTCCCGGCATGAAGCATGCCGTGTTCGTGCGCAGCCCGCACGCGCATGCGCAGATCAAGAAGATCGATGTGAAGAAGGCGCAGGCGATGCCTGGCGTCATCGGCGTGCTCACCGGCAAGGAGCTCAAGGCCGACGGGATCGGCAATTTGATCTGCGGCTGGATGATCCATTCCAAGGACGGCACGCCGATGAAGATGGGCGCCTGGTCGCCGCTCGCCGTCGACAAGGTGCGCTATGTCGGCGACGCGGTCGTCATCGTCGTCGCCGACACCAAGGGTCAGGCACGCGACGCGGCTGAAGCGGTCGAGATCACCTACAAAGAACTGAAGGCCGTGGTCGATGCCACGAAGGCGATCCAACCCGGCGCGCCGCAGATCCATGCCGAGGCAGAGAACAACCTGATCTTCGACTGGGAACTCGGCGACGGCAAGGCGACCGACGCGGCGATCAAGTCGGCGGCCCATGTCACGCGCATGAAGATCGTCAACAACCGGCTGGTGCCGAATGCGATGGAGCCGCGCGCCGCGCTGGGCCATTACGACAAGGCCGAGGACCACTATACTTGCTGGACGACGTCGCAGAACCCGCATGTCGCGCGACTGGTGATGAGCGCCTTTTACAATGTCGCGCCGGAAAACAAGCTGCGCGTGATCGCGCCGGATGTCGGCGGCGGCTTCGGTTCCAAAATCTACATCTACCCGGAAGAGATCGTCTGCCTGTGGGCCTCGAAGAAAACCGGCGTTCCGGTCAAATGGGTGGCCGACCGCACCGAGAGCTTCCTTTCGGACGCGCATGGCCGCGACCATGTCTCGACGGTGGAAATGGCCTTCGACAAGGACAACCGGATCACCGGGCTGAAGGTCGACACGATCGCCAATCTCGGCGCCTACATGTCGCTGTTCTCGTCATGCGTGCCGACCTATCTCTATGCCACGCTCTTGTCCGGGCAGTACAACATCCCGGCGATCCACGCCAATGTGCGCACCGTCTACACCAACACCGCGCCCGTCGATGCCTATCGCGGGGCGGGGCGACCGGAGGCCACCTACGTGCTGGAGCGCATGATGGAGACCGCCGCGCGCGAACTCGGCATGTCGCCGGCGGAACTCAGGCGCCGGAACTTCATCACCTCCTTCCCGCACCAGACGCCGGTGATCATGAATTATGACGCGGGCGACTATAACGCCTCGCTCGATGCCGCCATGAAGGCGGCCGACTATGCCGGCTTCACCAAGCGGCGGTCGGACGCCGCCAAGCAGGGCAAGCTGCGCGGCATCGGCATGAGCTGCTACATCGAAGCCTGCGGCCTTGCGCCGTCGTCGGCGGTCGGCTCGCTCGGCGCCGGCGTCGGCTTGTGGGAATCGGCGGAGGTGCGCGTCAACGCGGTCGGCACCATCGAAGTGCTGACCGGCTCGCACAGCCATGGGCAGGGCCATGAGACGACCTTCGCGCAACTGGTCACCCAGCGCTTCGGCGTGCCGATCGATTCCGTCTCGATCGTGCATGGCGACACCGACAAGGTGCAGATGGGCATGGGCACCTACGGCTCGCGGTCCGGCGCGGTCGGCATGTCGGCTATCGTCAAGGCGCTGGACAAGGTCGAGGCCAAGGCCAAGAAGATCGCCGCGCATCTGCTGGAAGCGGATGAGGGCGACATCGTCATCGAGAATGGCGAGGTCAAGGTCGCCGGCACCGACAAGAGCCTGCCCTGGTTCCAGGTGGCGCTTGCTTCCTACACCGCCCATAATCTGCCCGCCGGCATGGAGCCGGGCCTGAAGGAAACCGCCTTCTACGATCCGTCCAACTTCACCTTCCCGGCCGGCTGCTATATCTGCGAGGTCGAGATCGATCCGGAGACCGGGTTGACGGAAATCGTCCAGTTCGTCGCTGCGGACGATTTCGGCAACATCATCAATCCGATGATCGTCGAGGGGCAGGTGCATGGCGGCATCGCGCAAGGCGTCGGCCAGGCGTTGCTCGAAGGTGCGCATTACGACGACAACGGCCAGCTTTTGACGGCAAGCTATATGGACTACACCATGCCGCGCGCCGACGACCTCCCGTCCTTCACGGTGTCGACCTCGAACACACCGTGCCCGGGCAATCCGCTCGGCGTCAAGGGCTGCGGCGAGGCCGGCGCCATCGGTTCGCCGCCGGCTGTCATCAACGCCATCACCGATGCGCTCGGCGTCGTCGACATCGCCATGCCGGCGTCGCCCGCGACGGTGTGGTCGGCGATCCGCGCGACGAAGCACTGAAATGAGTGAGTAGTGAATAGGAAAGCGCTTCATCGACAAGGGTAGCTGAGGCTTCACTACTGACTACTCACTACTGACTAAGCACTTTTAAGTGAGGATCCCATGTACGCAGTCAACTATCACCGTGCTTCCTCCGTCGCCGACGCCGCCAAGCTGCTGAAGAACGGCGACGCCAAGCTGCTCTCCGGCGGCATGACGCTGATCCCGGCCATGAAGACGCGGCTCGCGGCGCCGTCGGACCTGGTCGACGTGTCGCGGCTGAAGGACCTTCAGGGCGTCAAGGTGTCCGGCAAGACGGTCACGATCGGCGCCGCGACGACTCATTACGACGTCGCCACCGACGAGAAGCTGAAGAAGGCCTGCCCGGCGCTTGCGCATATGGCATCGCTGATCGGCGATCCGGCCGTTCGCTACAAGGGCACGATCGGCGGCTCGATCGCCAACAACGATCCGGCGGCCGATTATCCGGCGGCGTTGCTGGCGTTGGGTGCGACGATCATCACCAACAAGCGCGAGATCACGGCGGACAAATTCTTCAAGGGTCTGTTCGAGACGGCGCTGAAGGAGGGTGAGATCGTCACGGCGGTTAGCTTCACCGCTCCGGCCAAGGCGGCCTACCAGAAATTCCGCAACCCGGCTTCGCGTTACGCCATCGTCGGCGTGTTCGTCACCAAGGGCAAGGACGGGGTGAGGGCAGCGGTGACCGGCGCCGGCGAAGATGGCGTCTTCCGCTCCAAGGAAATAGAGGCGGCGCTGGCGAAGACTTTCGACGCTTCGGCGCTCGACGGCCTCAAAGTGCCGGCAAAGGGGCTGATGAGCGATCTCCATGCCTCCGCCGACTACCGCGCCAATCTGATCGCGGTGATGGCGAAGCGCGCGGTTGCCGCGGCCAACGCCTGAACGCTCTCGGCCTGACTGAAAGAAAGGGGTCGTCACGGCCCCTTTTTCTTTTGCAACCGCAATGGCTTGGCCGACGAGCCCTGCCAAAATCGAAGCTTCGCACTTGCACAAAGTTATCCCGCACTGCAAAATAAAGCAGGCGGGAATACGAGGCGGGTCCAAAACGCATGGCGGCTGCCGTGTTTCAGACCTCGAGTTGCGAAAGCACGGCATGACCGACATCTCCGCTGCGTCCGTTGTCCTGCCGCGAGCCACAGCCGACAAAGCGGCACGGACAAGGCTGGCCTATCTCGACGGCTGGCGCGGCCTGTCGATCGCCCTGGTGCTGATCGGCCATTTTTTCCCGGTTCCCGGCATCAATCTTGGCGTTCTCGGCGTCGAATTCTTCTTCGTGCTGAGCGGCCGGCTGATGGGCGAAATCCTGTTCATCGAGCGTTTTCCGCTGAAGAAATTCTTCAAGCGCCGCTTCGCGCGCATCTATCCCGCGCTGCTGGTGTTCGTGGTCGCGGTCATGATCGGCCTCGCCGGCACCTACATCGCCTTCAAATGGAAGGCGGCACTGACGGCGCTGACCTTCACCTACAACTATGCCGGCGTCCTGGTCACCCGCGCCGGCGCGCTCGACCACATCTGGTCGCTCTGCGTCGAAGAGCATTCCTATATCCTCCTGGCGCTGATCAGCGTGCTGGTTTCCGGAAGGACGAATGTGGTGCGGCTGCTCGTGGTGCTGGCGCTGCTGGCGATGGCCAACGGCGCCATTTCCTACGGCGTTCTCGGCATGGGCTACGAGACCAGCTACTGGCGCACCGACGTGCACATCGCCTCGATCCTGCTGTCCGCCGCGATCTGCCTGCTCAAGGCCGACGGCCGCCTGCCGGGTTTCCTGCAAAGCCCGCATGTGGCGTTTGCGGCCGCGGCTGGCGGCGTGTTGCTATTCCTCGATCCGGTGCCGACCACGATCCACTATCTTCTTGGCGTGCCGCTCTTGGCGCTGGCCGTCAACACGCTCGATTTCGCCGGCGGGTACCTGACCGGGCTGTTGTCATCGCGGCCGATGGTGATGCTCGGCCTGTGGTCCTATTCGCTCTATCTCTGGCAGCAGCCTTTCTACAAATTCGTCGATGAGCGTGGCAGCGCGGCGGTGCCGATGGTGGCGGCGGTGTTCGCCTGCGCGCTCGCGAGCTACTACATCGTCGAGAAACCCGCCCGCGGCTGGCTCAACCGCAATTGGTGATCAATCTGGTTTTGCCGCTCGTTGCGCGGCCAGGTAGCGGCGAAGCCCGGCTTCGCCGCGTGGTGTCGTCCAGCGGTGGTTCCAGGCAAAGGCTGGCCTGAGCAGCGGCGCCAGGAATCTGAGGATCGGCCTCTCGACCGTGACCTGCCAGACCAGGTCGACATGCGTGCCGGTTCCCGACGGCGCCAGTTCGGCCCGCCACAGCCCGTCGAAATCGCCGAAGGTCTTCACAACCACCAGCCGGCCGGGCTCGAGCTCCGCGGCCTCGATGATGAAGTTCAGCTCATAGGGCAGGGCGCCGCGCGCCCTGGCCCTGGCGCCGACGACGCCCTTGCCCTTTTTGTCCAGCGGCTCGACCTCTTTATAGGCATCGCCCCACCAGAGCGGCAGAAGCTGAGCGTCCGACAGCACGTCCCACACTTCCTGGGGTGTGACTTCAGGGATGTCCCAGCTTTCGTCGAAGCGGAAGACATTGCTTGCCATGATGTCGCGCCCCAGCCAGCGGAGCGGCTATATTAGCTGCGGCTTGTTTTTCTGGCCAGCAGCGTTCGGAGCGTGCTCAGGCGGCGATGGATTTGGCGTAATAGCGCACGGATTTCTTGCCGCCGTGGATCACCGCGTCGCCGACTTCGGCGAAACCGAGCGTTGCGTGGAAGGCGTCGGAAGCCGGGTTGGGCGGATCGGCATTCACCTCGCAGGTGACGATCGTGTGGCCGCCGCGCCGGGCATGATCGAACAGATCCTCATAGAGCCGGCGGGCATGGCCACGGCCACGCGCCCCGGCTGCGACCACCACCCGGTCGACATAGACGAAGCGCGCATATCGCTCGCGAAACCAGAAGAAGTTCGGGCTGTCGTAGCTTGCGTCCTGGTCGAAGCACATGATGAAGGCTTCGAGCGCACCGATGCGGCGGGTGTAGAAAGCTTCGCCGAGCAGGACTGAAAGCCGTTCCGGCTCGAGCCAGGACAGCTCCGCCGCATGCTCGTTGTTGAGCGCTAGGATGGCGGTCTGGTCGGCGGTCAAAACCTGTTCGATCGGCAGCGGTTCCTTGGTCATCGCACCGGTCATCAGGCTCTCACGGCCGCGATCGTCGCCGCCACCTGGGCTTCATCGGTCACCGTGTTGCGGTATTCGCGGTCGAGGTCGGTGCCGCCCATGCCGACATTCGGGTTGCGGTAGCGCATGGCGCTTGGCACGTCCGCGAGCGCGGCGAAATGCATCTCGGTCAATCCGGTCCGTCTGCGCACTTCGCCGATAATGTCGGGGACCAGGGCGCCGCAGCCGAGGATGATGATGCGCCCGCCCGCCTGGCGAACGAGCTCAGCCAGAAGCTCGATACCTTCGACCGCCGTGTCGCGCTGGCCGCTGGTCAGCACGCGGCCGACCTTGCAGCGGATCAAGGCTTCGAGCGCCTCGGCCGGATCGCGCGTCATGTCGAAAGCGCGGTGGCAGGTGACGTTGAGCGAGCCGGCAGCCTCAACCAGCGCGCTCATGCGTTCCTCGTCGATGGCGCCGTCGGCGGTCAGGCAGCCGACGACGACGCCGGCCACGCCGAGTTCGCGAAGCGCTTCGACATCGGCCAGCATCGAGCGGTATTCGGTCTCGCTGTAGAGGAAATCGCCGCCGCGCGGACGCACGATGACATGAAACGGAATGGTCGCGCGTTCCAGTGCGGCGCGGACCGTGCCGAGGCTCGGCGTGATGCCGCCCTCGATCAGGCTGGCGCAGAGCTCGACCCGGTCGGCGCCGGCGGCTTGCGCGGCAAGCAGGCCATCGATGCCTTCGACACAAATTTCGATCAAGGGTTTTTGCGTGTCCGCCACCGTTTCCATCCATGCTTGCGAGGAGATGGGCAGCCCTAGCATCGTGCGGGCCGGCGCGAAAGCCTGAACGGTAGCCGCTATTTTGGGCCAAGCGGCATTTCAACGCTTGACAGTTTTATAACTGTGGGGTTATGGGTTAAATCCATAGCCGGTGGGTTATTGATTTCGTGGGGGCAACGTGGCCACGACAAGGAGAAGCAACTATGACGCAAACCAAATCGATCGTTGTCGAGCGGCTGATTCCGCATTCGGTGGAGAAGATATGGCGCGCATTGACCGTGCCCGAACTCGTCGCCGATTGGCTCATGCAGAACGATTTCGCGGCGGAGGAGGGGCATCGCTTCACCTTCCGGGCGGCACCGGTGCCGGGCTGGTCCGGGACGACGAACTGCGTGGTGCTGAAAGTCGAGGCGCCGCGCCTGCTGGCCTATAGCTGGGGCGACGGAAGCGAATCCGACAGCGGGCTGAAGACCCTGGTGACCTGGTCGCTCACGCCCGAGGGTGCGGCGACCCGGGTGCGCATGGAGCATTCGGGGTTCCGGCCCGCCGACGAGCGCGGATATGTCGGCATGGGCAGCGGCTGGCCGCGTATCCTCGAGCGGCTTGAGCAGGTAGCTGGCAAACAAGGCTGAAGGCCCACCGTGCGCCCGTCTATGGCGGCCGATAACTGACACACCTGACTGAAGAACAAGTCCTGGATGCGCGGCATCCGGGGCGCTGAAGCACACCCGAAAGACGAAGGAAAATATGATGCAAGCAAGGATCAAGAACCCGGTGATGCTCATTCCCGGCGCGCTGCAGGCGCTCATGGCGCTCGACAAGTCGACCGAAGCCGGCGAAGTGCCTTACGTTACGCGCAAGCTCATTCATCTTCGCGCCAGCCAGATCAACGCCTGCGCCGTTTGCGTCGACATGCATGCGCGTGAGCTGAAGAAAGCCGGCGAGAAGGACGAGCGGATTTTTGCCGTGTCCGCATGGCGCGAAACGCCTTACTTCACGGCCCCCGAACGCGCCGCTCTTGCGCTGACCGAAGCCGCGACGCGCCTTGCCGACCGCTCCGACGCGGTGCCGGACGATGTCTGGGACGAGGCCGCGCGCCACTATGACGACAAGGCGCTCGCCGCCCTGGTGATCCAGATCGCGCTGATCAACGCGTTCAACCGCCTGAACGCCACGACCAAGCAACCGGTAGGCGCCTGGGGCTGAGAGCGGATGATCGGGCGTCCGCCTGCCTTTGGGGCGGGCGCCTTGCTGGTGAAACAGCCTTGCTCGTCAGGTTACTGCTTCAAGATCGTGTTCTTGGCGCCTTGCTCGACCTGGTCGATGACCAGAAGCTTCACCGGATCGGTGCCGATGTTGGTGGCCTGGTGCCACTGACCGATCATCTCGACGATGAAGTCGCCGGTCTTGTAAGTATTGCTGGCCCCGGTCTCGACATTGGTGACCTTGAGCGTGCCAGCCTCGACATAGGCGTAGTGCGGGAAGGGGTGCTTGTGGACGGGCAAGGTCGCGCCTGGCGCGATCTGGTAGGATGAGACCTGGACCTCGACGTTCTTCTGCGGCAGCGTGATCGGCTGGCCGGACGCGGTTGTCGTCTTGGAGGCCAGCGGCGTGACGACGACAGGTGTTGCCGAACTGTCGAGCGCGTTGGCGGTGGTCGTGGAAAATGCCGCCGCCAAAAGCAGCGCCGATGCCAGGATGTTGCGCATTGAGTCCTCCCTTGCCGCCAGCTTGGCGTGGCGGACAACAGGGCGCAAGCGGGATTATCCATGGCTTTTGGTTGCTCCCGGCTTAGGTGATCGCAGCAGCAGGGCGAGCGGCACGAACACTGCCGTTGCCACAGCGCAATAGAAGAAAACATCGACATAGGCGAGCAGCGACGCCTGCCGGCCGATCTCCTGCCCGATCCAGCTCACGGCCTGCTGCCTGGCTTCGACCAGCGGCGAGCCCTCGGCGACGAAATGGTCCGTCACCTGGCGAAGCGTCTGCTGATAGGCCTCGCTCGATTGGGCGGTGTGGCCGACCAGCACCGACTGGTGGAACTGGGCGTTCTGGGCGATCACCGTGTTGGACAGCGATACGCCGATGCTGCCGCCAATGTTGCGCGCGACATTGATCAGCGAGGATGCCTGGTCGGTCTTTTGCGGCGGCAGGCCGACATAGGCGGCGGTCGAGATTGGGATGAACAGGAACGGCAGTCCGATCATCAGGAAGATGCGCGCATAGGCAAAGAAGCCGAAGCTGGCGTCGGGCGTCAGCGAGCTCATGTGCCAGAGCGCGACCGCGACGACCGACATGCCCATCATGATGAGATAGCGCGGCTGAACGAAACCGGCCACAAAGCCCGAGATCGGCATCAGCATGAGCATGGCGATGCCGCCCGGCATCATCGACAGGCCGGAAAGGGTGGCGGTGTAGTCGAAGGTCGTCTGCTGCAGCTGCGGCATCAGCTGCGTGGTGCTGAAAAGCACCGCGCCCACCGCCATCATGACCAGGAACGACATGCCGAACTGCCGGCTGAAAAGCAGGCGGACGTCGACGACCGGATCGCGCCGGGTCCATTCCCAGGGAACGAGCAGCAGGAACGACACCGCCGAGACCACCGCGAAGGTGGTGATGAAGGTCGAGGCGAACCAGTCGTTGCGCTGGCCCTCGTCGAGAAAGACTTCGAGGCAACCGAGCGCCATTGCCACCAGAATGAAGCCGATCCAGTCGACCTTCAGTCCCTTGTCCAGTCGCCCTCGGCGCTCGCGTTCGAGAATGTCGGGTTCGATCACCAGCCATTGCACCAGCGCCAGCGACATGATGCCGAACGGCACATTGATGAAGAAGATCCAGTGCCATGAGAAATTATCCGTCAGCCAGCCGCCGATGGTCGGCCCCACCGTCGGCGCGACGATGACGGCGATGCCGTAGAGCGCGAAGGCCTGTGAACGTTTCTCCGGCGGAAAAGTATCGGCGAGGATCGATTGCTCGCTCGGCGCCATGCCGCCGCCACCGAGCCCCTGCAGGATGCGGAAGGCAATCAGCGTCGGGAGATTGGGGGCCAGTCCGCACAATAGCGACGCGAGTGTGAAGGTCGCGACGCAAAACATGTAATAGCGCTTGCGGCCGATGACGCTGGCGAGCCAGCCGCTGACCGGAATGATGACGGAGTTGGCGACCAGATAGGTGGTGATCACCCAGGTGCTCTCGTCCATGCCGGCGGCCAGGCTGCCCGCAATGTTGCGCAGCGCGACATTGGCGATCGAGGTGTCGAGCACCAGCATGAAGGTCGCGATCGAGACGACGATCGCGATCAGCCAGGGGTTGCGGCCGCCGGCGGCGGAGCGGCTCTCGCCGCCTGGGGCTGTCGCCGCATCCGTCATCGCACCTTGACCGTCGGCACCACCGACATGCCGGGACCGAGATAGACGCCGGGGGGCTCATCGAACACGATCTTGACCGGCACGCGTTGCACCACCTTGACGAAATTGCCGGTGGCGTTTTCAGCCGGGAGCAGGCTGAACGCCGTGCCGCTGCCGGCCTGGACGCTGTCGACGCGGCCATGGAAGGCCTTTTCCGGGTAGGCGTCGATGGCGATATCGACTGGCTGGCCAGGCCGCATCAGGTCGAGCTGCGTTTCCTTGAAGTTCGCCTTCACCCAGACGTCCTTGGGAACGAACATCATCAGCACCTGACCAGGCTGCGCATAGGTGCCTTTTGCCGCCGTGATGTTGGTGGCATGGCCGGCGACCGGCGCCGTGATGGTCGTTCGGGTAAGGGTGGTCCTGGCCTGGTCCTCGGCGGCCTCAGACTGCTGCAGTTTGGCCTCGTCGCTCTTGACCTGTGCCTGCAGAACCGCAACCTGGCTTTTCGCCGCCTCGGCGTTGGCGTTGGCGGTATCAAGCGCGGCCTGGTCCTGGCGCAGGGTTGAAGCGGCCTGCTGCGCCTGTTGTTGCGTGGCCGTGCCTTTGGCCAGGAGCTCGCGGTTGCGCTGGTCCTCGGATTTGGCGAATTCGAGCGTCGCCTGCGCCTGCGCCACCTGTTTTTGCGCGGCGTCGATCTTGGCGTTCTGCGCTTTGATCTGCGCCTGCACATCGGCAATCTCGGCCCGCGCCGCCACCACGCCTGCCACGGCCTGCTTGAGCGAGGCCTGATAGTCGCTGTCGTCGATGCGCAGAAGCACGGCGCCGGCCTCGACCGGCTGGTTGTCGGTGACGGCAACATCGGTGATGCGCCCGGAAATTTCCGCGCTGACCGTCACCGTACGCGCGTCGATGAAGGCGTCATCGGTCCATTCATATTGGCGCGCATTGAGCCACCAGGTCACCACGGCGGCTATCGCCAACAAGACAAGGATCGCGACGGCCGCCGCTACAAAGGGATGGCGCCTCACCAGGCTGGGCTTGTTGCCGTCGGACGGGCTGTCATTCGCCTGGATGTCTTGCGCTCGCTTGTCGTTGCTGCGCTTGTTTTCGACGGGCTTGTCGCCGCTCGGCGGGCGTCGCCGCCGATCGGACCGGGGCCGGGCCCGCGCTTCTTCGGCAGGAGCGGTTTCGCGCCCTTTTCTTTCAGATTTTGCGTCCAAGGCAACGGATCCCAGATATCGTCGACCCCTCGCAACAGGGTCAACGGGCGGTTTCCGCAAAGGTTCCTGTCGCCGGATGCCAGGCAGCGGCCCGTCGGTCGGCGTCAGCCCGCCATCCAGCCGCCATCCACCATCAGGTTTATGCCGGTGACGTAGCTGGCCATGTCGCTGGCAAGAAACAGCGCCGCGCCCGCCACGTCGTCCGGCTGCCCGAGCCGCGGCCAGGGCGTGCGGCGGCGCGAATAGTCGAGCGCATCAGGGTCGTTGGCGACGCCCGGCTTGCCGGTGATGATCTTGCCCGGGGCGATCGCGTTGCAGGCGATGAGATCATCGGCATGGTCGACCGCGATCTGGCGTGTTTCCGCCAGCACGGCTATCGCGCCGGCCGGCTTGTCGGTGTGCAGGATGACGGTTGGGCGCGCCGACATCGCGACCTCAGCTATGGCCGATGTGGTCGGCGGCGCTGCCGAGCGCGGCAAGCAGAGCCTGGCCGCTTTCCAGTGTCACATTTTCATGCGGCGCGCGCAGGTTCAGCCAGCGCCGGTCGCCGGATTTGACCGCGAGCACCGCCTTCATCGCCGGAATGAGGCCGGCGTCCTGGATCACCTTCCGGAACGCCTTGACGGCGGCATCCGCCTCGGCGATGTCCTCGCCTTTGCAAGCTGCGTCGTAGAGGCGGCGGATGGCGGCGGCGTTCAGGTTGACGGTCGCCGAAATGCAGCCGGCTGCGCCGCTCGCCAGACCCCTGGTGAGTTGCGCCTCCGAGCTCGGGAAGACCGCGATGTCGGGCGCGGCGGCGATGACGGCGGCCGTGTTGTTCCAGTCGCCGGCGCTGTCCTTATAGGCGACGACGGTCTCCGGAAACGCCTTGCTCAGCCTGGCCGTCAGCGCGGGATTGACCGGCACGCCCGAGTTCTGCGGGATGTGATAGAGGATCACGCGCATCGAAGGTTTTGCCACCTTCTCGATCAGCTCGCTGTAGTAGCGCGCCTGGCCGTTGTCGCCGGCGCCGGTGTAAAAGAAGGATGGCAGCACCATGACCGCGGCACAACCGAGACCGACGGCATGTGCCGACAGCTCCACCGTTTCGGGAAGCGCGGTGACGCCGGTACCGGGCATCAGTCGGTTCGGCGCGATGCCGGCCTCGACCAGCCATTCCAGCGCCCGCATGCGTTCGCGCAAGGAAACCGACAACGCTTCGCCCGTCGTGCCGAATGGCGACAGGAAATGCGCACCCTGGCCGAGCACCCATTTGGCGTGGGATATCCAGAGATCGCGCGCGATGCGGCCGTCGTTTTCGAACGGCGTCAGGATCGGGGCGATGGTTCCTTGCGGGCGGGTCATGGATGTCCTCTATGCATGATGCTGTCGAAGTGGCCGACCACCGCCGCGACGGCGCGGGCGAAGCAGGCCGAAGCGGTGATGTCGAAGAGTATGTCGAAACCCGCGGGCGAACGGAACGTGACAGCCTCGATATGGCCGACGCGGGTCTGCGCGATATCGTCGGCGCCGAATTTTTGGGGTCTCAGGTCCAGCGCGCAAAGGCCGCTCATCGCTTCGGCAAGGCCTTGGGAGGATCGTAGAGCAGCGCCGAGAGATCGGAGAAGCGGCTGTCGCGGTTGTTAAGCGGCTTGTCGGCAAGGTGTTGTGAAGAGGAAAGCTATGGCACGGCGACAGAGCCGCAAAGCAAAATTCGCCGGCACAATGACTATGGGAATCTGGCCCAAGCGGGGGAGGCGGCGGCGGTCTCTTTCCTCAATCAGCCGGGCCAGCCAGCTTTAGTCGCTATCAGCGTGATCGAGACTGTCATCAAAAGCACGATCAATGTCCAAATCACCACGTTCGCGGACAGGCGCCAGCGGCGACCTTGCCTCATGCGTTTTCGCCAACGATCGGCTTGATTGGCGCCCTCGTATTTCCCCAAGCCATCCCCCCAGCCGCGGCCGAGCGCAAGCAGGAGTAATGTAGCCTGCTCCAGTGGAGATCGGAATAGTGGGAAGGAATGAAGCTCCCCAAAAGGGCGCCACGCGGGCGCCGGTCGGCCAGCGATGGCTACATGTCGTATCGGGGGACCAACTTCGGCGACCGCAGTTCCTGGGCCATCTTTGCCGCTTGGAAGATTGTCATAAGAACGTAGGTCGTTTCACCTTCGGTCGAGTTTATGGCCAAGACCACGCGGCCAATCTCGTCACTCGTGGCGCAAGACCAATCTTTGACTGCAATTGCCCGTTTCCCCGCCATGTGCCCTGCCTTTCCCAGCAAGACGTTATTTGGCGTGATGAAAACCAGCAATTTGGACTGAGTGCCCGACTCCATTGGGCCTAACGTCGCTACTCTCGCTCTGCCTTCCGCGGTGACGCCGGAATAGCGCAAGGGCTGGACGCCACGCACGCGGGCGGCAGCGAGGTGGCCACGAGCCGGAAAAGAAAAAAGTGCACGGTCACCGTAGTAGCAGCTTTCCGCCCGCAACCGCTTCAGTTCGTGACGAATTCCAGAAGGTCGGCGTTCAGCACGTCAGCGTTCACTGTCAGCATCCCGTGCGAGAAACCCGGATAGGTCTTCAGCGAGCCGTGCGGCAGCAGCTTGACCGCCTTCAAAGCCGAGGCGGCGATGGGGACGACCTGGTCGTCCTCACCGTGCAGCACCAACGTTGGCACGGTGATCGCCTTGAGGTCATCGGTCTGGTCGGTTTGCGAGAAGGCCTTGATGCCATCGTAGTGCGCCTTGGCGCTACCCATCATGCCCTGCCGCCACCAATTCTGGATCACGCCTTCATGGACCGTCGTGCCCTCGCGGTTGAAGCCGTAGAACGGGCCTGACGGGACGTCGCGGAAGAACTGCGCACGGTTGCTGGCCAGTGCCGTCCGAAAGCCGTCGAAGACCTCCATCGGCGTGCCTTCGGGGTTGTCGTCGGTCTTCAGCATCAGCGGCGGAATGGCGGCGACGAGGACGGCCTTGGCCACCCGGCCCGCAGGTTCGCCATGTCGCGCCACGTACCGCGCCACTTCGCCACCACCGGTGGAATGCCCGATGTGAACCGCGCTCTTCAGATCCAGCGCTTTGGCGACGGCAAACGCGTCGGCCGCATAGTGATCGATGTCGTGACCGTCGGCGACCTGCTCCGAGCGTCCGTGGCCGCGCCGGTCATGCGCGACGACGCGATAGCCCTTCGACAGGAAGAAAAGCATCTGCGCGTCCCAGTCGTCGGAGCTGAGCGGCCAGCCATGGTGAAAAACGATAGGCTGGGCGTCCTTGGGACCCCAGTCCTTGTAGAAAATCCGCACGTCGTCGTCGGTCGTGACAAAACCCATGGTGTGGTCTCCTTCTGGAGTATCGTGGGTGGCAGGCCCCGCGGTACGCGCAGGACCCAATGGAAAGGCGAAGCTTGCGGCAAGCGCCGGGGCCGAGATCAGGACGTCGCGGCGGTTGAGCGGCAGGCCAAGGGCGAAGGTGGGAGGCATCGAGGAACTCCGCGAGTTATTCAAAAGGCGGCGGGCGGGTCACAGGCAATCGCCGCACATGAGCGGATTTGTTTCGGTAGAAGGCTTCCCTGTGAGGTGAGGGCGGCGATGGCCGGCAAACGGATCGATTCCGACCCTCACCGAAATGCTCGCCATGCCGGCCGGGATCAGCCAGCTACTGGCGTGTTGAGAAGCTGCTGCTCCCAAAGATACGCGATGCCGCTGCCGCCGAAGTGCTGGATGAGAACCTCGGTCAGTTCCTCGACATGCTCGGTGCGCGCCCAATCGCGTTGCCATTCGCCAGCGAGCGCCATCACGGTCATCACGTTCGCGCCGGCCGCGATCATTCGCTGGATGGCAACTTCGTGAGACTCCTTCGAAATCCCGCCCGACGCGTCGGTGATCACGGTCACGTCCCAGCCTTCGCCGGCGGCCTGGATGACAGGCATTGCGACGCAGACCTCGGTCCACAGGCCGGCGATGATCAGCTGCTTGCGGCCGGTCGCCTTGACGACGCTCACCACATTCTCGTCCTGCCAGGTGTTCACCCAGGTGCGATCGATGACTTCCTGGTCCGGAAACACGTCGGTGATGTGCTTAAAGAGAAGTCCACCGCGCGCCGCGATCACGCTGGTGAGAATCGTCGGAACATTGAAGGCTTTTGCCAGCTTCGCCAGCGCGGTCGTGTTGTTGACCACCATGTGCGGGTCGTGGCTGTTCAGATTGGCCAGCTGATAGGGCTGATGGTCAATCAGGACGAGGACGGAATCTTCGGGACGAAGAAGCGAATCGAGGCCGTTACGGGGGGTCATCAAGACTTCCTTTCTCTGCGCCATGGACGGCGATGGGTTCAAGGGAGACATGCGCCAGCTGGCGACGTTGCCTGGACGCAATTTGCTGTTCCTTTTGGTGACACGGTAGCGCCATAGTCAGGCAAGCTGTGTCGCGAAACGGGGAACACCGAATTGGACATCGAAGATCTGCAGACATTCGTCGCTGTGGCCGATGCAGGAGGCGTATCGGCGGCCGCGCGCCGGCTCGGCGTCTCCAAGTCAATCGTCAGCCGGCGGCTCTTTCGGATTGAAGCGGAACTTGGCGCCCAGCTTCTTGCACGAACGACCCGCGGCGCCGCTCTCACCGAGGCGGGGATCACGTTCAGGGACCATGCGGCCCGGGCCAGCGCCGAGATCGACACAGCCAGGGAAACGATCCTCCCGACCGGCGACCTTCGCGGCCGCCTGAGGGTTGCCATGCCGCTTACTTTCGGCCCAACCCACTTCGCCCCGGTGCTCGCGGAAATGGCGCGGCTACATCCGAAGCTTCAAATCCATACCTCCTACAGCGATCGCTTCGTCGATCTCATTGCGGAGGGTTTCGATTGCGCGATCCGGGGCGCCTACCTTCAGGACTCCAACTTGATCGCGAAGCGCGTTGGGCCGATCCATGGAAAGCTCGTCGCAAGCCCAGATTATATCGAGGCGCACCGGTCACCCGAGACCCTGGACGAACTCGTCACCCATCAGGCCCTCATGCAGGGAACAGAAGCCTGGCAGTTCATGGATGGCAGCAAGATTGTCACAGTCCAGCCGCAGGGCCGGTTCAAGGCCGACAGTGCCACGGCGCTGGCCGCGGCGGCGGCGGCAGGTCTCGGCATCGCCTGGCTGCCCGATTGCATCACACATGAATATGTGGCCTCCGGCGCGCTGGTCCCGATCATGACACGCTATCCGGTACCTCCGGGGGCCACGTATATCGTACGCCCGCCGGGTCAGCATCCGACGCGGAAAGTGCGTGTGCTCACGGAAATGCTGACCGAGTATTTCAAACGGAACCCGCAGCTTTGGGGTCTCGACAGCTAGGGCACGAACGGGTGCGAAGCCTCGTCAAGGAACTGGGTCCGACGGTGGCACTATTTCGGCGACATAGCCCGCATGGTCCACTTGCCGCGAGGCAGCTTGACTTATCCAACGGCTAGTCGGGCCAGACGGTCGCGCGCCAGTTTTTGGACATTCAGGATGCCTAGGGCCGGAAGGACGGCGCGCTCCAACTGGAGGCCGGTGGCTTCAAGGGTCCAGGACGCCATCGCTCCAGAGGATGATTGCCCATGACCGCCTTGTGAAATCATCGGGCGGTGGGTGATGCCGGCCATCGTGATGCATGTCCTTGATACGCCGGATTCATCGACTAGTTAATCCCGTGGGCGCCGTAGTCGCAAGTTTGCTTGGGGGCAGCGGCGGTTTCCGACGTTCTGACCGCATGCCGCGGAAGGACGGCTGAGCCGACGCATTTTTTTGGAGGCTGCCATGCGTCAATCCCCTGGAGCCAGCTTGGCATATTTGGCATTTGCCTGCTCGATCGCGATAGCTTGTGCAGGGGCCGCAGCCGGCGGCCAGCACGGCGGAGGGCATGACGGTGGCGGCAATCATGGTGGGGACGGCGGTCATGACCCTGGCAGCCACAACGACGAGGGCCACAATGGCAGCCCGCACAAAGGACTTGGCGATCCCGGCGACCCCACCAGCGATCCACCGTCGGACGATGATGGGATCAGCACCATTACAACGGGGGCAGTGGCACCAACCACGGCTGTCGCCCCGTCCGCAGACGGCGGAGGGTCGCTCGACCTCCCGCCCGCCCTGCAGCCTCCTGAAGACAACATCATTCCACCAGCGGTCAATCCGATCGAAGCGGCGCCGGGCGTTCCCGATGACGTGGTTGGCGCCTGCCATGACGCAATCGAGCAGGCCGCCGCCCCGTTTGGCGCGGCCAGTGTGCGCGTCGTCAGCGCAGGTTCCATGCATCAGTTAAGCCGACATACGATCTCGGCCCCCGTTCAGGTCAGCATCGACTATGTACGTCAAGACAGCGTGGAGACGCGTCAGGCGTCGGTCGGGTGCAAATTGAACGCGAAAGGCAGCGTGATCGGGCTGACGTAGCGCACAGCGCGGCGCCGACGAAGTCGAATTCATCCCGCCTGCTCCCGGTTTTCACAGCAAGAGACCACGTGGTGGTCTCTTGCTGCCTCAAGTGTGGTTGCAAGAGGCTGCGGGGGCACTCGTTTGGAACTCAATCCAACGTCGAGTGGCTCGGCCGGAGCGAAAAGGGAAGCGTGATAGAACGCACGCGGATCACCCGCGACGGGTTGCGAGCCTTGCTGCGCGTGGTCTTCTGGCTGAC
Organism: Mesorhizobium sp. WSM3224; assembly: GCF_000427725.1. Taxonomy (GTDB): domain Bacteria; phylum Pseudomonadota; class Alphaproteobacteria; order Rhizobiales; family Rhizobiaceae; genus Mesorhizobium. The sequence goes on from NZ_ATYO01000008.1 coordinate 151,126, forward strand.
AGCCTTGACTTGGCCCGTGCCCGCCGATGGACGGCCGGAGCGCGGCTTCAGCGGCGGCTCGATCTGCGCGCTACGGCGGTCAGCCCTAAGTCGGTCATTGTCCGCGCGCGCGGCGGCCAGGTCGCGAGCTAGAGAAACGGTGGATTCACGTTGCTGGTCCAGGGCCTCGTTCAGCCTGGTGACCTGTCCCAAAAGTGCCTGGGCCGCGCCGAGACGGGCTTTATTGAGGTCCTCGGCTGATACAGCGCGTTCCCGTGCCTGGGCCTGCGCCGTCTCGGCCGCGGTCTGCTCGGCACGTTCTCTGGCTGTGACTGCTTTGGTTCGTTCCTGCTCAGCCGCGTCGCGCTCGAGGCGGGCCTTGTTGAGATCTTCACGGGTCGAGGCTGTTGCAGCGCGCTCTCGTGCCAGAGCCTGCGCGGTCTCGGCCACGGTCTGCTCGGCACGTTGTTTGGCCGAGACAGCCCTGGTTCGTTCCTGTTCAGCCGCGTCGCGCTCGAGGCGGGCCTTGTTGAGATCTTCGTGGGTCGAGGCTGTTGCAGCGCGCTCTCGTGCCAGGGTCTGCGCCGTCTCGGCAGCGGTCTGGTCGGCACGCGCTCTCGCTGTGGCTGCACCGGTCCGTTCCCGCTCAGTCATATCCGCGGCTGCGGCCCTGGTCTGCTGCATTTCAGCGAGGTTGCCACGAAGATCCGCCGACTTCCGGCGCTCCTCGTCGAGCATTCCGCTCGCTTGCGCCAGCGAAACCTCGGCTCTGGCGCGGTCCGCGGTGGCCTTGTCCTCGAGCTGTTCAATTTGCTCCCGCGCTTGCGATAGGTCGCGCGCCATCTGTTCGGTTCGCTGACGTTCAAGGCGAGCAGCAGGCATCTGGACAAACACATAGTTCATGGTTTTGCCCAGCAACGCACGGGCGTCTTGAGCAATCCACCGCAATGCGTCGAGTGTGCGAGCTGCCGCGAGTTCGTTGCGCAAACGCTCCTCGTTGGCGTTGTCGGCGGCTGCCATGCTTGTCTTCAGCGCGTCGATCTGTCTGCGCGACTCAAAGAGCGCGCTCTGCAGAGAGGCGCTCCTGGCGCGCTCGCCCTCCATCGCCCGGTGTTCTTGTCCGGCCAATTCCCTCGCGGCGGCTGCTTGAGCAAGAGCTGCCTTGACTTGTGCCTTGGCCGCCGCGGAATCCGGGCCAAGCAATTCGACACGGGTGCGCTCATCTGCCTGCGCTGGTCCACGCATACCCACTGGAGAACTGGCCGGAAGTTCGAAGGGCCGCGAAAGATCGCCCTGGGCATGCGACATGGCGGGAGCGCTTTCGACCTGGTTTTGTCTGGTCATCGCAAAACCAAGCGGCACGACCAGGCAGATTATGGTGACGCCCAGGCGTGTCGCAAGACCGATCTGCCTGCGAACACGAGGCGGTGAGGCCGTAGCGATGTTTGTCGTGGAAGCGATAGCACTGGGCTGGCCCCCGGGCGAGCTCTCGCCAGCTTCGGAGATGTCGAAATGCTCGATTCGCACCCCGAACTGACGGTGGTTGGCATCCCGAGACAGGGCGTCCGGGTCTGAGGGCACGGCACTCTGAGAAGAAGCAGGCCCGCCTGCCAGCTCGACCGGTCGCTCCCAAACCCAGGGAACCTCATCGAGGGGGGTAGGCCTGTATTCGCTCAGATAGGGATTTGGTTTCAGGCGTCGCTGTCGCACTGCGATAAGGATACGTCGGAGCACAAGATAGACGCCCAGCAATACAAATACCGTTATCCCGCCCAGGATGGCGAGATCTGCGTTGTTCATGTAAATTCCGGCAAGATTTGGCATCGCCGTGCTAGCCTTGGTGCTGGCTAAAGCCTCTGCTTACTCTCGAAGCTGTCACTGCTTCGGGTCCTCCAGTGCTGCGGATTCGTTGTTGCATAGCGAAACGCCGGTCGTGCGCTGACAGACATGCCGGCGCTGATGATTTCGGCTTGAAAACGAACTTGAAGATGCCGTGGCCGCCGTTCCCGGTCGCCAAGAGCACGGGTCGCCAAGAGCGCGGCGCTCCGAACAGCCCGACCTGCATTCCTCAACGCCCCGAGAGTCTCCCACGGTGCGCGCCATTCCGCCATTTTCAGAGTCTGGACGGTCCATCGTGAGCTTTAAGCTAGGTCACAGACCGCCGTGGTCAACGATCCCTTCTGCTAATGTAAGACCGCCGCTGTGATGCCCGCTCGTCGTGGCGGGGCTGACTTCGCTCAGGAGTCACCAAAAAGAGAATGTGCAGTGTGCCTCGACTGTGGCTGTGGCCGAGTACGCCATTTGTGTGTGGCTGACAGCCATATGGCGATGTCGTCGGCATGATCGATCTGAGCGACGGTAGCCGTCACTACCACTGCGTTTCGAGTAGATGCTGTTATGCGTTTTGAACCATTGGATCGAGATGGCGAAAGGCGAGCCGCTCTTCACCGAGCCGCGCGCCTTTTGCTTTTGCATGACCGGGTAATCAAGCGCCTCGACCAAATCAACGACGGTGCCGATCTGGTCCTGAAGGCCGCGGCCGAGTTGGTCGAGGCTGCATTGGTCAAGCCTGATCGGCCGCCGATAAGACTGCCAAGGGCCGACTGGCCTCTTGGGCTCTGATTGCCCCGCGCGCGGAGGAAGCGCAAAGAATGCCCGGAAGGAATGTCTTCGTCTGGGTCTGACAGTTCGATCCATCGCTTTGCTCTGCCGGCGGCGATGGTGCAGCAATTCTTCACCGAGTTTGCCGGCGCATCCGACGAGTTGGGCGAGCGTCAACTCGCTTTGCCAAGGCAGAACCGAAGGAGCAGGCCTGAACGGCTCAATCATGGCGCCGACAGGTGCTTTCCCGCGGACCTAGTTCCAAGAAACTTTGACCATGCCCGGGAAGGTCTCGGCTTGCTCAAGGTTTTTCACAAACGCAATTCTATAAGCGCTCTTGTTGGCGAATCCGTCCCAAACGAAGAACGCCGCAATGGCGGCGATGATGAAGAGAACCGGTCGCATCGGACCACCTCCCAAACGGAAGCCCTAAGCATGATCCTGCTTTAGTCTGAATGCAAGCAATTGCTAATATAATAATGTTGGCGCGAGCGCTGCCTTCCGTTGCACGATGCCTGCGCTCGTTCTTGGTGGGGACGAGCCTCAGACCATCGCTCGCCCGCCGCCGTATGGTGGCGGGCTCCTTTTAGTGGCGTCTTCCGCTTTGGCGGGACGTAGCGCGTCACCAGTCTCACCATGTTCGCGAGCAATGAAAAGGCCCCGCTCCGATAGCCCGCTGCGGATGTGCCACCACCACCCGCAACGGGCTAAGGTGGCCGGCGCCTCTCGTTGGGGAGATTGCCTGAAAGCGGGCGCCGGCCTGGCGAACCGTGAGTCCGCCGCACATTCAGATTGGCTAAATTAGGTCGTTTGGACATGGTGTGATCGCGTACCCTCTTGGCAGCAGGGCTAGGCAAGAAGCTGCAGGCCGGAACGGGCCTGCCGGTGGACTGCCTCATCTGCAAGCGCAAGGCGACCCTGGACGTTGCCGAACTGGTGAAGCGGCTCGGGCCGGATCATGGGTGTTTGCACTGGAATCTGATCAAGGTGATCTTCTGTCACGAGTGTCGCGGCGCCGGTCGAGAGGATCGGAACCTGTAGTTCATCAATCACGCCTGACGCCTGAGAAGCGCAGACGCTGGACGCCTTGCCATAGTGCAGCGGCCCGGCCGGCTACGGGGGGAAGCGTGCAGCACGAGCCGGGCCCTGGCCGGCGGGGGGCACACGATACATGGCGCCGGCTGAAGGCGATTATACTCCCGCCCCGGCCATCCATAGGCTGCACAACGAGGTAGGCCGGACAAGCAATGCGTGTATTAGTACGTCCTAATTAGTACCGTGGGGATGGACTGTCTCATATTGGGAAAATATCCATGGCGCAGATCTTGCAAAGTCACCGGGTATAGCTCGGGGGGCGGCCGCACCTCTCCCCTGGCTATGCCCCTTGCTTTGCATGGGGTGCCCACCGCTGCCGTGAATGGGGCGGTGGGCTAAAACTTTGCTCATAAGCCGTGACTTATGCAATGTTCGCCACGTTCTCCTACGGGAAGCAGCGGACCGGCTCCTAGGCAAGTCGCATTCGCCGATAAACTGAACGGTCAATCCTCGGGTTGGCTGGTGGCCCGCTGCCATGGTGGCGGGCTTTGCATCCTAGATCGCCGTACATATACCGTACATCAGCCGATTTTTCGGCCTTTTCGCGTTATGCTAGGTGCTTGGAAAACTTGGCTCCCCGGGCCGGATTCGAACCAGCGACCAACCGGTTAACAGCCGGTTGCTCTACCACTGAGCTACCGGGGAACGGAGGCTCTGATGTGAGTGGCGCAGCCTATAGCAAACACCTTTCACCTTTGCAAAGAAGCAATTCGCAATTTTTCTCCAGTTTTTAATGCGGCTATTTGTGGCATCGTTTCGGCATGCCCACATATGAAGGGCTTCACACCGGCACGGAACAAAGCGGTCGGTTGTCGCCTTTTGGTATGGCTTCGCCAGCAGATGGGATTGGTTTTGAATGACGGCAGCGGACGACAACAGCGCCCCGGCGCGGAAGATCACGGTTTTCGGCCGCGAATTCGCCATGCCCCGGTCACGCGGCTGGCGAATCGCGATCGGCATGCTGCTTACCCTTGGCGGGCTTCTGGGCTTTCTGCCGATTCTCGGTTTCTGGATGGTTCCGCTCGGTCTCCTGGTTCTGTCCTATGAATTCGCGATGATCCGGCGCCACCGGCGGCGTTTCGTCATCTGGTGGGAGCGCCGGCGCCGGCCCGACTGAGAGCCTCGGCGGCTGCGCCGCAGCGATGCCGAACCCGTCTCAACCGATTGGTAAGCACCACTTTCGCCGCTCCATATGAAAGCGTCGGGAATGACGCGCGGGCGCTTGACGACCTTTGAGCACCAACATAATGAGTTCGCTCGGAACGCCGGGAGCATTGCGAGGCCTCGTGGCGGAGTGGTTACGCAGAGGACTGCAAATCCTTGCACCCCGGTTCGATTCCGGGCGAGGCCTCCAGATGCTTGCGGGCTCCAGCGCAACCGCGCCGGAGCGGGGTTCCGGTCGAAATTTAGCCGCGCATTTGGCGCGGGGAGCGGATTGTTGGGACATGAGCGCTGATTTCTCCGAACGCCGCGTGAAAATGGTCGACGGCCAGGTCCGCACCACCGATGTAACCAGCGCGCCGCTCATCGAAGCCATGCTCGCCGTCCCGCGCGAGGCCTTTGTCGGCCCTGGACAGCAGGATCTGGCCTATATCGACGAAGACATCCGCATCTCGGATGGCGCCAATGGCGCCGGCGCGCGCTACCTTATGGAGCCGTCGCCGCTCGCCAAGCTGCTGCAGCTGGCTGAAATCGACGCCGGCGATTCGGTGCTCGACGTCGGTTGCGGCACCGGCTATTGCGCGGCGCTGCTGTCCCGGCTTGCGCGTTCAGTCGTAGCGCTGGAGAGCGATCCCGCGCTGGCGGAGGCCGCGAAAACCACGCTCTCCAGCCTTGGCTGCCAGAATGTCACGGTGGTGACCGGACCGCTGCCGCAGGGACACGCCGCCAACGGACCTTACAACGTCATCTTCATCGGCGGCAGCGTCGAGGAAGTGCCGCCGGCGCTGCTCGACCAGCTCGCGGAAGAAGGACGCCTGGTTGCAGTCGAAGGACGCGGCAACTCTGGCGTGGCCCGGCTGTTTTTCAAGGCAGGGGGGGTTGTAACCGGAAGACGGGCCTTTAATGCGGCAATTAAGCCACTACCGGGCTTCGAACGTGCTCACGCGTTTGAATTCTGAGCGTTTTTGCCTTGCAGCGAAGGCACTTACATGGTCGCTTGCGCCGAACAGTCGTTGCTGATTGGTTAACCGGGAGTTATCGGGATGCCGTCAGCGGGGGAACGATAAACAACGCGGCGCCGGCTGATCTGTAAGGGTGGGCTGACGTGGCGTGGTTCCCATGCAAAACGAATGAGGGATATAACGTGCCGTCCGTACGCAAGAGAATTTTAGCAGCTATCCTCGTTTCCGCCACGGCGCTGTCGCCGTTGGCCGCCTCCGCCGAGACCATTACGGGCGCTCTCGCCAAAGCCTACCAGTACAATTCGCAGCTCAACGCCGCCCGCGCCGGCGTGCGTGTCACCGATGAAGGCGTGGCCATCGCCAAGTCGGGCTGGCGCCCGACCGTCACGGGTTCGAGCAGCATCGACTACACCAGCACCCACGCGCAGGGCGCCACCCAGAACATAACCACGGGCAGTTTCGGCGTGCAGATCAACCAGACGCTGTTCGACGGCTTTCAGACCAGGAACAACGTCGCCGCCGCCGAATCGCAGGTGAAGGCTTCGGTCGAAAGCCTGCGCAACACCGAAGAGAACATCCTGTTCAACGCGGCGAGCGCCTATATGGATGTGATTCGCGACCGCCAGGTCGCGGCTCTGACCGCGCAGAACCTGCAATTCCTGACCGAGCAGGCGCGCGCCGCCCGCTCGCGTTTCGAGGTCGGCGAAGGCACCCGCACCGACGTCGCCCAGGCCGATGCCTCGCGCGCCACGGCCGTGGCGCAGTTGAGCGCCGCCCGCGCGACGGCGCTGGCGAGCGCCGCCACCTATCACCAGATCGTCGGCGACGAGCCGGGCAAGCTCAAGGCGGCCTCGCCGCTGGGTAAGCTGTTGCCGGGGAGCGTCGATTCGGCCCTGACCGTTGCTTCCGCCGAACATCCGGCCATCCTTGCCACGCAGCATCTGGTCGATGCGGCGGCGTTCTCGGTGAAATCCTCGGAAGGCGCGCTGCTGCCGCAAGTGACGGCCTCCGCCGGCATTTCAGACAATTACAGCCACTCCGCTCCTGATATCAGGGGCACCAACGGCACCTCGACCTCAGCCAATATCGGCGCCACGCTGACCATTCCGATCTATTCGGGCGGCAGGACCTCGGCGCTGGTGCGGCAAGGCAAGGAATCGCTGAGCCAGGCCCGTATCCAGGTCGATGTCAGCCGCGACCAGGTGCGCCAGGCCGTTGTGTCGGCTTGGACGCAATATGTCGCCGCGCGCGAAAGCGTGGATGCCAACAGGCAGGTGATCGATGCCGCGCAACTGGCGCTCAACGGTGTCATCGAGGAGCGCAATGTCGGCCAGCGCACCACGCTCGACGTGTTGAACGCGCAGAACGCGGTCATCACCGCCAAGATCAACCAGGCGAGCTCCGAGCGCGACGTGGTCGTGGCGAGCTACGCCATCCTGTCGGCGATAGGCCGGCTGTCGGTCGATCGTCTTGGCTTGGGGGTCACCAAGTACAAGCCAGAAGAGCATTACAACGCCGTCAAGGACAAATGGTACGGCCTGCGCACGCCTGACGGGCGCTGATTTCCGAATACCGGCTTCCGGCGAACGCCGCGTGTCCCATGGACGCGCGGCGTTTGTCTTTGTGGACGGCGCGGCTCATCGGGCCGCACGGCGCCTAATCTGTTGAAATCCAAGGAGTACCCAGATTGGGGATTCTCGGATGCCCATCGGTCGGTTACGCTGTCGATATTGATTCGAATTCCGGCCCGGGCAGGACCGGAATTCTTGAACAGGTCAGTTCTTGACCAGGTCACTAGGGCGGCGGATGTGACGATGGCGACGGCAAGCAGCGCGCAGCGCGAACCTTCCATGGAAGAGATACTGGCTTCCATCCGAAGGATTATCGAAGACAGCGACACCGGGCGCAAGCAGCCGGCCGAGGCCGGTGATCTGCGCCAGGATTTGGAACCGGCCGCCGCGGTTGCCGTGCCCCCCGCTACTTTGCCAAATGTCGAGGTCGACGCCTTTCGTTCCGAATTGCATGCCGATGCCGGCCCCCGCAAGCCGGTGACGCTGGCGGAAGTCCAGGCCCAGCTTGCAGTGGCCGATCCGGTGCCTGCACGCGCCGAGGCTCGCCCCGAGCCGGTGAAAGCCGCGCCGACGACGCTGGCGGAGGTCGGGGCCAGGAGCGCTGCCGAGTCGAGTGCGCCGGTGGCCGCGAGCAAGCCCGCCGCGGCAAACGCACCGCAGAACGCCGAGACCATTGTTGCCGATTGGCGGCGGGAAATCGCGGCAGCAGGCGGCAGCACGGTCACCGCGAAACCGGCCGTCCGGACCCCGGAAGCCGCGCAGCGGGTGGAGATCGAGGAAGAAGAGCCGACGGCGGAGGCTTCCGCGCATGCCGGCGCTCCCCAGGCATCCGCACCGGAGGTTCAGCCGGCTCGACCTGCGATCCTTTCCGAGCATACGGGCAGGCAGGTTGCCGCCGCCTTTGGCGAGCTTTCCGACGCTTTTGCCAGCCGCGGCAAGAAGAGCTTCGATGAAATGGCCGAGGAGATGCTGCGGCCCATGCTGCAGGATTGGCTCGACAACAACCTGCCGACGCTGGTCGAAAGGCTGGTGCGCGAGGAGATCGAGCGCGTGGCGCGCGGGGCGCAGTAGGCTGCCGCAATACGCAGGCCGAAAAGCACCGCCTTCGGGGCGGTGCTTTCGTTCAACTGCTCGGGGGAGCGGTGCTGCCCGCTCGGTCGGCGCCGCTCGTCCGGCATTGCCGCTGGTCGCGCACAGGCCTATCTGTGGGAGCGATCGCTGCTCTCGCGGTTGACTCGGCCAAGGCCTTCCGATTTACACCGGACGCTTGTTCCCGACAGTTCGGACTTCCTCCATGCTTGAAAAGACCTACGACGCCAAAACCGTCGAGCCGAAGATCGCCAAAATCTGGGAAGAGGCCGATGCCTTCCGGGCCGGCGCGGGCGCGGAGGAGGGGGCCGAAGCCTTCACCATCGTCATCCCGCCGCCGAACGTCACCGGTTCGCTGCATATGGGGCATGCGCTCAACAACACGCTGCAGGACATTCTCGTGCGCTTCGAGCGCATGCGCGGCAAGAACGTGCTTTGGCAGCCCGGCATGGACCATGCCGGCATCGCCACGCAGATGGTGGTCGAGCGCCAGCTCATGGAAAAGCAGATCCACCGCCGCGATCTCACGCGTGAGCAGTTCATCGAGAAAGTCTGGGAGTGGAAGGCCGAATCCGGCGGCGCGATCTTCAACCAGCTGAAGCGGCTCGGCGCCTCGGCGGATTGGTCGCGCGAACGCTTCACCATGGACGAAGGCCTGTCCAAGGCGGTGCTGGAAGTCTTCGTCACGCTCTACAAGGAAGGCCTCATCTACAAGGACAAGCGCCTTGTGAACTGGGACCCGAAGCTGCTCACCGCCATTTCCGACCTCGAGGTCGAGCAGCACGAGGTCAACGGCAATCTCTGGCACTTCCGTTATCCGATCGAAGGCGAGGCGTTCGACCCGCAGAATCCTAAGACCTTCATCACGGTCGCGACGACGCGCCCCGAGACGATGCTCGGCGACACGGCCGTGGCCGTGCATCCCGACGACGAGCGCTTCACCGATCTGGTCGGCCGCAACGTCGTGCTGCCGATCGTCGGCCGCAAGATACCGATTGTCACCGACGAGTATTCCGATCCGGAAAAAGGGTCCGGCGCGGTCAAGATCACGCCGGCGCATGACTTCAACGATTTCGAGGTCGGCAAGCGCCACAAGCTGCCGGCGATCAACATCCTGACGGTCGAAGCGGCCGTCAAGCTGAAGGACAATGAGGATTTCCTCGCCGGTCTCGAGGTTACGCCGGAGCGCCAGGCCGTCTGGGACGAACTCGACGGGCTCGACCGTTTCGCCGCGCGCAAGAAGATCGTCGAGCTGATGGAGGCGGGCGGGTTCCTCGACAAGGTCGAGCCGCATCGCCACACGGTGCCGCATGGCGACCGCGGCGGGGTGCCGATCGAGCCGTTCCTGACCGAGCAATGGTATGCCAACGCCGCCGAACTCGCCAAGCCGGCGATTGCCTCGGTGCGCGAGGGCCGTACCAATTTCGTGCCGAAGAACTGGGAAAAGACCTATTTCGACTGGATGGAAAACATCCAGCCCTGGTGCATTTCGCGCCAGCTCTGGTGGGGTCACCAGATCCCGGCCTGGTACGGGCCGGACGGACGTGTCTTCGTCGAAAAGACCGAGGAAGAGGCGCTTGCCGCCGCCATTGAATATTACCTGGCGCTGGAAGGGCCGTGGAAGGCCTGGGTCGAGGACAGGCTGGAGAATTTCCAGCCGGGCGAAATCCTGACCCGCGACGAGGATGTGCTCGACACCTGGTTCTCCTCGGCGCTTTGGCCGTTCTCGACGCTCGGCTGGCCCGACCAGACGCCGGAGCTCAAGACCTATTACCAGACCGACGTGCTGGTGACCGGGTTCGACATCATCTTCTTCTGGGTCGCCCGCATGATGATGATGGGCCTGCATTTCATGCACGAGGAGCCGTTCCACACCGTCTATGTGCACGCGCTGGTGCGCGACAAGAACGGGCAGAAGATGTCGAAGTCGAAAGGCAACGTCATCGATCCGCTCGAGCTGATCGACGAATATGGCGCCGATGCGCTGCGCTTCACGCTGACCGTGATGGCGGCGCAGGGCCGCGACGTGAAGCTCGATCCGGCGCGCATCGCCGGCTACCGCAATTTCGGCACCAAGCTGTGGAACGCGACGCGCTTCGCCGAGATGAACGAGGTGGCGCGCAACGACGAGTTCTGGCTGAACGACGCCAAGCTGCCGGTCAACCGCTGGATCCTGACGGAACTGACGCGGGCGGCGCGCGCGGTCACCGAGGGCATCACCAGCTATCGTTTCAACGAGGCGGCGGGAGCGGCCTACCGCTTCGTCTGGAACCTGTTCTGCGACTGGTACCTGGAACTGCTGAAGCCGGTGTTCATGGGCACGGACGAGGCCGCCAAGGCCGAGAGCCGGGCCTGTGTCGCCTTCGTTCTGGACGAGATCTACAAGCTTCTGCACCCGATGATGCCGTTCATGACCGAGGAGTTGTGGGCGCAGACCGCGGGCGAGGGCAAGGAGCGCTCCTCGCTGCTTTGCCATGCCGCCTGGCCGTCGCCGGACTTCGAGGACGACGAGGCGGCCGGCGACATCAACTGGCTGGTCGATCTGGTTTCGGGCATCCGCTCGGTGCGTTCGGAAATGAACGTGCCGCCAGCGGCGATCGCGCCGCTGATGGTGATCGGCGCCAACACCCTCACGCAGGAGCGGCTGGAGCGTCACGCCCAGGCGATCAAGCGGCTGGCGCGCGTCGGCGATATTGCGCTCGTCGATGCGCCGCCCAAGGGCTCGGCCCAGATCGTGCTCAACGAGGCGACGGTGAGCCTGCCGCTCGGCAGCTTGATCGACCTCCAGGCAGAGGCCGCGCGGCTGCAGAAGGAACTGGCCAAGGTGACCGAAGAGATCGCGCGCCTGCACAAGAAGCTTTCGAACGAAAAGTTCGTCGCCAACGCGCCGGAAGAAGTGGTCGGGGCCGAGCGCGAGAAACTCGCCGAATACCGCGAGGCGCAAGAGAAGCTTTCTGTGGCTTTGACCAGGGTCCGCGACGCCGGCTGAGCGGCGGGATTCGCGTGCCGGCGGAGAGGCGCTTTCCGGTACGTTAGCTGCCTCGAAAACAGGCGTGCCGCTACGTTAATTTTGACGTAAACGGAAAGTTTGCGCCCATTGTTGCCATAATGTAACAATGGGGCCTCTCAGCCCTAAAATCGACTATTTTTGCCCTGTTTTGGGTGGTTTTTTCGGATTTCTTCGACCGTTTGGCATCGGTTGTCGCGATTTAGGCGCTGATTGCGGCGCCGGTCACCACGGCAAAAATACGCCCTGTCAAGATGTACATGTACAGCCCTTGAAAACATTGTTGCGTCGTTAACCCGAATTGGTTCTAGCTTGAGCCACTTGTATTTCGGGGAGGGATTTCCATGAACATTTTGCGGCTCAAAGCTCTGGCGGGGGCAGGCTGCTTTTCGATCGCCCTGATCGGCGCCGCGGTGCATCCCGCGCATGCCGGCGGCCTGGAGCGCGGCGGCTACGACATCGATCTGCTGTTCGATCCGGCGCCGGTCGCGACGGAAGCGGAAGCGACCTATGTGATGCCGGACCGCAAGTACAAGAATGCACTTGGTCCGGGAGGCGTCAATCTAGGCTTGAGCAGCACGGCAGATGGAGCGGAGCCTTATTGGGTGCCGCGCATCGGCGTCAAAGCCCAGGTTGTCCAGGGCGTCGACTGCATGGTCGACTACTCACAGCCTTGGGGTGCACATACTGCGCCGGGTAGTAACTGGAACGGCGCGGTTTCGAACATTGAAACTGACATCAAGAGCGACAACTACGCCGCGACCTGCTCCTACAAGTTTGACGCGGGCAAAGGCCAGCTTCGGTTCCTCGGCGGTGTCTTCTACCAGAAGGTCTACGGCTTCAAGGAAGGTCTAACCGACATCGGCTTTGGCCCCATGGTCGGGCGTGTCGATCTTGACAGCAGCGGTTGGGGGTGGCGTGCGGGCATCGCGTATGAAATCCCAGACATCGCATTGCGCGCTAGCCTGGTTTACAATTCGCAGGTGAAGCTCGACAACATTACCGGCACCTTGGACATCGGTGGCATCGTCTCCACCCCGATCTACGGTCCAACCGAGTCCATGCCGGACTCGCTCGAACTGAAACTGCAGTCGGGCATCGCGCCCGGCTGGCTCGCTTTCGGCTCGATTAAATGGGTGAATTGGAGCGTTCTGCAGATTGTTCCGATTTGTACAGAGCAGTCGAAGGCGCTAGGTGCCGCCTGCAACAGTGGAGTGACGAACCCGGCTATCAGGCCGACTTCGCTGGACCTGATGTATCGTGACGGCTGGACTGTTTCGGGCGGCATTGGCCACAAATTCAATGACGAATGGAGTGCTGCCGGCCAACTTACTTGGGATCGCGGCACCTCGCATGGCTATGGGGTCCAAACTGATACCTGGACTCTCGGCGGCGGTGTTGCCTACACGCCTCGGCCAAACATCGAGCTTCGCTTGGCCGGTGCTATCGGCGTTATGACCAGCGGCCATTCTGGAACGCTTACCGACGAAAATGGCTTCGTCGCGGGCGAAGACGCTACCTATGACGTCGGCAACGATCTGGTCACGGCGCTTTCTGGTGGAATCAAGATCAAGTTCTAAGTTTCGGAAAATTCAACGAAAAGGCCGGCATCGCCCGGCCTTTTTTCGTTGTGTGACTGATGCTTTGGCCTCGTCTCTCCGCTCGCTGTTGCAGATTCGCCGCGCAACCGGCGCCTCATACGATTGTGATGTTTTGGCAACAGTTTATGAACAACCCCCGCGCTAAAGGTCAGGCCGAGGGAACCGCCCATTTCCCGCCATAAACCCGGAGCAACCCGGAGAGGTCTCGGGATGCGCGCCAGTTTGGCCCGGCGATGGGACCGGCCGCGGGGTGTGCGGCAAGGACGATGATGGACGCCAAGGTAATCTCCAAGGCCAAGCTGCCCAGCCGCTACGTGACCGAAGGTCCGGCACGCGCGCCGCATCGCTCGTATCTCTATGCCATGGGCCTGTCGGCGGCCGAGATCGCGCAGCCGCTCGTCGGTGTCGCCAGCTGCTGGAACGAGGCGGCGCCCTGCAACATCTCGCTGATGCGCCAGGCGCAAGTGGTCAAGAAGGGCGTGGCGGCCGCCAACGGCACGCCGCGCGAGTTCTGCACCATCACCGTCACCGACGGCATTGCCATGGGCCACCAGGGCATGAAGTCGTCGCTGGTGTCGCGCGAGGTGATTGCCGATTCGGTCGAGCTCACAATGCGCGGCCATTGCTACGACGCCCTTGTCGGGCTTGCCGGCTGCGACAAGTCGCTGCCCGGCATGATGATGGCGATGGTGCGCCTCAACGTGCCGTCGATCTTCATCTATGGCGGCTCGATCCTGCCCGGCAGCTATCGCGGCCGGCAGATCACGGTGCAGGACGTGTTCGAGGCGGTCGGCCAGCATTCGGTCGGCGCAATCTCCGATGCCGAGCTGCTCGAGATCGAGCAGGTTGCCTGTCCTTCGGCCGGCTCTTGTGGCGCCCAGTTCACCGCCAACACCATGGCGACCGTTGCTGAAGCAATCGGCCTGGCGCTGCCCTATTCCTGCGGCGCGCCGGCGCCATACGAAATGCGCGACCGCTTCAATTTCGCCTCCGGCGAAAAGGTCATGGAACTGATCGCCAAGAACATCCGGCCGCGCGACATCGTTACGCTGAAGGCGCTGGAGAATGCCGCGACTGTCGTGTCAGCCACCGGCGGTTCGACCAACGCGGCGCTGCATTTGCCGGCGATCGCGCATGAGGCCGGCATCAAGTTCGACCTGTTCGACGTGGCGGCGATCTTCGAGAAGACGCCTTATATCGCCGACTTGAAGCCGGGCGGCAAATATGTCGCCAAGGACATGTTCGAGGCCGGCGGCATTCCGTTGCTGATGAAGACGCTGCTCGATCACGGCTATCTGCATGGCGACTGCATGACGGTCACTGGCCGCACTTTGGCCGAAAATATGGAGCACGTTTCCTGGAATGAGAGCCAGGATGTTGTGCGTCCCGCCGATCGGCCAATCACCAAGACAGGCGGCGTTGTGGGCTTGAAGGGCAACCTTGCCCCCGAAGGCGCGATCGTGAAGGTCGCGGGCATGTCGGAGCTGAAATTCACAGGCCCGGCGCGCTGCTTCGATTCGGAAGAGGAGTGCTTCGAAGCGGTCACGCAGCGCAACTACCTTGAAGGCGAGGTTCTCGTCATCCGCTATGAGGGGCCGCGCGGCGGTCCGGGCATGCGCGAGATGCTGTCGACGACGGCGGCGCTCTACGGCCAGGGCATGGGCGGCAAGGTGGCGCTGATCACCGACGGACGCTTCTCCGGCGCCACGCGCGGCTTCTGCATCGGCCATGTCGGGCCGGAGGCTGCGGTCGGCGGACCGATCGGGCTGATCAAGGATGGCGACGTGATCTCGATCGACGCCCTGAAAGGCACGATCGAAGTGGCCCTGTCGGACGCCGAGCTGGCGGCCCGGGCAAAGAGTTGGAAGGCGCGCAAGACCGACTACCAGTCCGGCGCGATCTGGAAATATGCGCAGACCGTAGGGTCGGCCCGCGATGGCGCGGTGACCCATCCGGGTGCCGCCAAAGAAACGCACTGCTATGCGGACATCTGAGGTGTTGAGGTCGTTTGTCTTGCCGGCACTGGTCGCGATTGCGACCTTGGGAGCCGCCGGGCAGGCCATGGCCTTCGACGACAAGGTGTTCGACGACAAGACCGGCGTGAAGCCGCAGTCGAGTCCGTGGGCGGTGTTCCAGTTCGGCTTTTCCGCCTACAAGAACGGCCACAAGGACCAGGCGGTCGAGGCCTATAAATATGCCGCCGAGAATGGCCAGATCGGCGCCACCTGGAAGCTTGCGCGCATGTATGCCCAAGGCGACGGAGTGGCGCGCGACGACTATGCGGCCTTCAAGTTCTTCTCGGAGATCGTCGACCAGGATGTCGAGCCCGGCTCGCCGGAGGAAAGCTATGTCTCGGACGCGCTTGTCGCGCTCGGCGACTATCTGCGCAAAGGCATTCCAGGCAGCCCGGTCGAGGAAAACGAGGTCGCCGCGCAGGAATATTACATGCGCGCCGCCGCCAACTACCGCAACCCGAACGCCCAGTTCGAGATCGGCCAGATGTTCCTCAAGGGCGAGGGCGGCGTGAAGGCCAGCGTCAAGCAGGCCGGCCGCTGGCTGCAGCTGGCGGCCGAGAAGGGCCATGCCGGCGCGCAGGCGACGCTCGGCAATCTTCTGTTCCAGAGCGGCAAAGTCGTGCGCGGCCTGGCGATGATGACGGCGGCGCTGCAGCGGGCTCCGGTGGCCGACCAGCCCTGGATCCGCAACATGCAGGAAGAGGCTTTCGCCGCGGCCGGCGAGGCCGATCGCCGGACCGCGATCTCGCTCGCCGACGACATCCTGACCAAGGGCAATAACGGCGACCAGTGAGCGCAGGTTTGGCGATAGCGTGCGTGGTAGCTTGGCGCATGCATTGTCTAGTGTAGCGCTGGTCAACCCCCACTCCGTCTCGGCTTCGCCGAGCCACCTCTCCCCCGATCGACGGGGTAGAGGAAGGCGCCAAGCTTTTTGCCGTCAACGCTCCGTCCAGCAATGCTCCCTTCCTTTCCGTCCGGAGGGGGAAAGGTGGCGCTGCGAAGCAGCGACGGATTGGGGGAACCACGTGGCAATCAAGCAGAGGCCCGATCAGTCACACCTGCCACAGAAGGTTTGTGTATAGCGCAACCTGGATGGGCGAGATCGGCAGCGCCTCAGTTCTCGCTCGGCTCCGTTGGCGTTGGGCCGGGCGTCGGGGTTGAGAGCGATGTCGGGTGCGGTTTTGGCGCTTCTCCCGGACATTGGTCCTTGATCCTGGTCCAGGACGTGTTGTTGAGGACCATGTCGCAGCGGGCGAGATGGCTCTCGCCGGCCAGTGTCAGGCACGCCGTCTCGCCGACATTGTAAGACTTGCCATTGGCAAGGCAGGTCGGAGCCGCCAGCGATGGCGTCGCCACGGCAAGCGCCAAAGCAAGGCCGACCGGCCAGAAAAGAAATCGGATCGCCATTCAACCCCCACAGCAACCCGCATCAAAAACGGGATTTGTGGCGATATCAGGGTCCAGGGAAGCCTGAACTTCTCAGGCCGGCCGCAGGCTGAGATCGATCGCGACCGGCACGTGGTCGGAAGGCTTTTCCCAAGCGCGGACATGCTTTTCCACCGAGGCCGACGAGAAGCGGTTGGCGGCCTCCGGTGAGAGCAAGAGGTGGTCGATGCGGATGCCGTTGTTCTTCTGCCAGGCGCCGG
Source organism: Mesorhizobium sp. WSM3224 (assembly GCF_000427725.1). Lineage (GTDB taxonomy): Bacteria > Pseudomonadota > Alphaproteobacteria > Rhizobiales > Rhizobiaceae > Mesorhizobium. The sequence continues at coordinate 167,853 of NZ_ATYO01000008.1, forward strand.
CCTGATAATCCCAGAAGGTATAGACGCCGGCCGAGTCGGTCACGGAGCGCACCGCTTCGGTGAAGCCGAGATTCTTCAGCCGGCGGAAGGCCTGCCTCGTCTGCGGCTGGAACAGCGCGTCCCCCAGCCAGTTTTCGGGAAAACGGGCATCGGCAGGTTCCGGAATGACATTGTAGTCGCCGGCCAGCACCAGCGCCTCTTCGAGGCGCAGCCGTTCCTCCGCCCAGCGCTCCAGTCTGGCCATCCAGGCAAGCTTGTAAGAAAACTTCCGCTCATCGTCGATCGGGTTGCCGTTCGGCAGATAGAGCGAAGCGACGCGCAAGGCGCCCTGGTCGGTCGAAAAGACGCCTTCGATAAAGCGGGCATGGTCATCCGCATCGTCGCCCGGCAGGCCGCGATTGACCTCGTCGAAGGGAAGCTTCGACAGGATGGCGACGCCGTTGAAGCTCTTCTGGCCGTTGGTCTCGACATTATAGCCCAGCGCCTCGATCTCGGCGCGCGGGAACTGGTCGTCGACCGTCTTGATCTCCTGCAGGCAGACGATGTCCGGCGCGCTCTCGGTCAACCAGTGGGTGAGGTTGCCAATGCGGGCGCGAACGCCGTTGATGTTCCAGGTGACGATCTTCATGGCAACCTCAATGCGGTTCTGACGGAAGGCGTTCGACGAGGCCGATCGTATTGCCTGCGGGGTCCTTTAGAAAGGCCATCCATTCGCTTTCCCGCGCCGGACCGAACCGGCCGTCGGTATCGCGATGGACGAGCGTCGGCGGCGCGGTGAAGGGGACGCCGGCGGCTTTCGCCTCCGCGTGGAAGGCTTCCAGCCCGGCAATATCGAGATAGACAGTGCCAGCCGGAACGCCGTCGGTGAAGAGCAGGCGCACATCACCGGCCAGGATGAAGGCGATGCCTGGCGGATCGTAGCGCGCATGCACCTTCATGCCGAGGACGCCCTGCCAGAAGGCAAGCGTTGCATCGAGATCGCGCCCAGCCGACAGCGCGACCTGTCGGACCGCGCCAATGGCAGGCATTTTCAAAAACCCCCGTTTGCCAGGTTCTCGGTGTTGTCTGCGAGTATTCGTTGGATTGCATCCCTAAGATGCGGTGCCTGCTCGCGCGTCGTGTGCTCATCCGTCCAGTCACAAGCGCTATAGAGATCGCCAAGCCAATGCGGGAATTCGTATCGACCCTCGATGGGAGCAACCATTCGGCAGACGTGGAAGGGGTCGACGTCGTCCTTTAAGTAGGTGCGCAGGCGTCGGAGGAACATCTCGCGCGCTATTTCACTGGCCTCCATAGAAGTATCGCTGAAATCGGGAAAAAGCCGCTTGATCAGCGATCTCAGATGGCCGTGGGCCCTCCCAAGGGTAGTGGCATTTCGTGAGTTGCATCGGACAAGCCACAAATAGTCGATATCTTCGGCGTAGCTTTGCGGCGCCGCGTGACGGTTCGCCCAGTTAATGATGTCGGCATCGGAAATTGCGCCTATCTCGCGAGCGATAAGAACCGACCTTGGATCCTCATTGCCCTCGAGAAGCGACTTCATATCTTCATATGGAAAAACTGGTGCCGCAGCCGCAGGAGGCGACCGCGTTCGGGTTCCTGATCTGGAAGGACTGGCCCATCAGGTCGTCGACGAAGTCGATCACCGAGCCGCCCATATAGACCAGCGACAGGTCGTCGATCAGGATGGTCGCGCCGTCCTTCTCGATGGCGACATCGTCATCATTCGCACCTGCGACGAGATCGAATTTGTAGGAAAAGCCGGAGCAGCCACCGCCTTCGACAGAGACACGCAGAGCCGTCTTGCCCGGTTCGCCGGCAACGATCCTGGCGATCCGCTTTGCCGCGGCATCGGTCATTTCGACCTTCATGGCAGTCTTGGCATCCGCGCCCATCGGCGTCACCTTGCTTTCGGTTTCACATGATAGGTATGAAGCGGGCGTGGCCAAGTCAACTGGTGGATCAATGGACGAGCGGCAGGGCAAGGGTGCTCTTGGCGACATCGGGTTCGGCTATCGGCCGCGCGCCGCCTTTGCCAGCGACCCGGCGCGCTCACGCGGACGCCTGTTCCCGGAGGACGAGAGTCCGACCCGCACGCCCTTCCAGCGCGACCGCGACCGCATCATCCATTCCACTGCCTTTCGCCGGCTGAAACACAAGACCCAGGTCTTCGTCGCACATGAGGGCGACCACTACCGCACACGGCTGACGCATTCGATCGAGGTCGCCCAGATCGCGCGCGCCCTGGCACGGGCGCTGCGCGGCGACGAGGATCTGGCAGAGGCCGTCGCTCTGGTGCATGACTTCGGCCACACCCCGTTTGGCCATACCGGCGAAGATGCGCTCAACGAAAAGATGGCCGCATGGGGCGGCTTCGACCACAACGCGCAGTCGCTGCGCGTGGTTACGCGGCTCGAGCGGCGCTATGCCGAGTTCGACGGGCTGAACCTTACCTGGGAAACGCTGGAAGGGCTGGTCAAGCACAACGGTCCGTTGGCCGATGCGAGCGGCAAGGGGCTCAAGGGGCCGGTGCCGCAGGCGATTCGCGATTATTCGGAACTGCACGACCTTGAGCTCGACCGCTTCGCCGGCATCGAGGCGCAGTGCGCCGCGATCGCCGACGACATCGCCTACAACACGCATGACATCGACGACGGCCTGCGCGCCGGCTTGCTGACGTTGGACATGCTGCAAGGCGTCGGCCTGCCCGGCTCGATCCTGAGGGGCGTTCGTGAGCGGTATCCCGGGCTTGATGACGTGCGTACCGGTCACGAGCTGATGCGACGGCAGATCACGATGATGGTCGAAGATGTCATCGCATCGACCACCGCCAATATCGAACGCCTCAAACCGGACAGCGCCGATGCGGTGCGGATGGCCGGCGAGACCTTGGTGACGTTTTCGGCCGCCATGGCCGCGGCGGAGAAGGAGTTGAAGGCTTTCCTCTACAAGCATCTTTACCGGCACCCGGAAGTCATGCGTGTGCGGGCCGACGCCGAGCGGATCGTGCGCCAGCTGTTCGACGTCTATTTCGCCGATCCGCGCGCCATGCCCGATGGCTGGCGCGAAGGGCTCGACCGGGCCGAGGATCGTATCAAGGCGCGCAGCGTTACCGACTTCCTTGCCGGCATGACCGACACCTATGCGCTCAAGGAACATCGGCGTCTGTTTGACCATACGCCCGATTTGAGCTAGGGCGAGCCTCGATTTTGCCGGCCATCGATCCGGTCGCCTCTTAAAGCCCAGAGCAGTTCCGATGAATATCTTCGCCGATTTCAACGCGCGGATCATAAAGGCCGTCGAAGCCCTTGACCTGAGGGACAAGGATGGCGTGTCACCGGATCTGTCGCGCGTCACCGTCGAGCCGCCGCGCGATGCAAGCCATGGCGATCTCGCCACCAACGCGGCGATGGTGCTGGCCAAGCCTACCGGCCAGAACCCGCGCGCGCTTGCCGAGAAACTGGCCGAAGCGATCCGCGCCGACGTCGATGTCGCATCGACCGATGTCGCCGGGCCGGGCTTTGTCAATCTGAGGCTCAAGGACGCGTTCTGGCACAGGCATCTGGCAGCACTCCTCGGCGAGGGGCGCAATTATGGCCGCTCGAGTATCGGCGGCGGCCGCAAGGCCAATGTCGAATATGTCTCGGCCAACCCAACCGGCCCCATGCATGTCGGCCATTGCCGCGGCGCCGTGGTCGGCGACGCCTTAGCCAATCTGATGTCCTTCGCCGGCTACGACGTGACCAAGGAATATGTGATCAACGATGCCGGCTCGCAGATCGACGTGCTCGGCCGCTCGGCATTGCTGCGCTATCGCGAGGCGCTTGGCGAGGACATCGGCGAGATCCCGTCCGGACTCTATCCGGGCGACTATCTGGTCCCCGTCGGCCAGGAACTGGTCAAGGAGTTCGGCCGCGGCCTGCTCGAGATGCAGGAAGAGGAAGCGCTGACGATCGTCAAGGACCGCACCGTCGATGCGATGATGGCGATGATCCGTGACGATCTGGCGCTGCTCAACGTGCATCACGACGTGTTCTTCTCCGAGCGCACGCTGCATGCCGACAATGCCAAGAAGATCCGGGCTGCAATCGCCGACCTGACACTCAAAGGACATATCTACAAAGGCAAGCTGCCGCCGCCGAAGGGCGAGAAGCCCGACGACTGGGAAGACCGCGAGCAGACCCTTTTCCGCTCGACCGCGGTCGGCGACGACATGGACCGGGCGCTGGTCAAATCGGACGGCTCGTTCACCTATTTCGCCGCCGACGTCGCCTATCTCAAGGACAAGGTCGAGCGCGGCTTCGTCGACCTGATCTATGTGCTCGGCGCCGACCATGGCGGTTACGTGAAGCGGCTTGAGGCGCTAGCGCGGGCAGTTGCCGGCGATACGGTCAAGCTGACGGTCCTGCTTTGCCAGTTGGTCAAGCTGTTCCGCGACGGCGAACCGGTGCGCATGTCGAAACGGTCCGGCGATTTCATTACCTTGCGCGAAGTGGTGGAAGAGGTCGGCCGCGACCCGATCCGTTTCATGATGCTCTACCGCAAGAATGACGCGCCGCTCGATTTCGACTTCGCCAAGGTCACGGAGCAGTCGAAAGACAATCCGGTGTTCTACGTCCAGTACGCCTCGGCGCGCTGCCATTCGGTGTTCCGGCAGGCGAGCGAGCAGCTTGGCGAGGCGATCTTCGATCGCAACCGGCTCACGGCCTCCGTGGCGGCGCTGACCGACGAAGGCGAAATCGCGCTGATCCGGAAGCTGGCTGAATATCCCCGGCTGATCGAATCCGCCGCGCTTTCGCTGGAGCCGCACCGGCTCGCATTCTACCTCTACGATCTGGCTTCCGGCTTCCACGCACAGTGGAATCGCGGCAACGACAACCCGGACTTACGTTTTGTTAAGGTTAACGACCGAGAATCAACCTATGCCAGACTAGGGCTGGTGCAGGCTGTTTCGGATGTCTTGACTTCCGGCCTGACGCTGATCGGGGCAGACGCGCCCACCGAAATGCGTTAGGTTTAACTAAAAAACCTGTCACCTTTTGCCCACATTGCGCTGGTAAGGGCCAACCCTGCGCGACGTCCATGGCGTCCGACTGTGTGCGAGTTCGGGAACAATAATGGCAGACAGAACCCCGCTGAAAGTAACCGACCACAACGATATCGCCGACGACGATCCGTTCGCGGAGCTGACCCGGATCATGGGTTTCGATCCGCGCCAGCCCGTCAGGCAGCCGGCCCCCGAGGCCGAGAAAGCCGTGCCGGCTAATCATGGCGCCGAGGAAGGCGATTTCGACATCGACCTCGAGAAGGAGTTGATGGGCGAATTCGATTCCGTCGAGGAAAGCGCGCCGGTGGCTCAGCAGGCTGTCCTGCATCAGATCAGCAATGAGCCGGCCTTCGAGGCTGCCAGCGTCGCCGCGAATGACGACGAGTTGACCGCGTCCTTCGAACAGGATTTCGTCTTCGACGACGCGGCCGATCATGCCGACTTCGCCGTGGCTCGCGCACCGGAACCGGATTTCGCTCTGGCGCCGCAAGTCTTGCCGACGCCCCAAGTCGCGCCGGAACCGGCAGTCGAGCCGGAAGTCGCGTTTGACGATGATTTCGACAGGGCGGTCGCAAGTTCGCTCGATGTCTCGCCGCTCGAAGACGATCTGCCGATCGATCAGGAAATGGCGGCTTCGCTGGACCAGGATTTCCAGCTCGACCATCACGAGCCGGCCAACCTCGACTATCACGAGCCGGCTGACGCCCACCAGGGTGCCGCCGAAGCGGTGCAGGCCGCGAGCGAAGGGGCGTTCGACGCCGATTTCGACAACGCGGTCCAGATGTCGCTCGAAGACGAGCTGTCGTTTGAGAGCCAAGAGTTTGATAGCGAAGAGTTTGAGAGCCAAGAGCCGGAGCAGGATGCGCAGTCCGTCGAGCCGGTTGAAGCTCAGGCGGCCGCCCCGCTGATTTCCGAAGAAGATTTTGCCGGTCAGTTCGACCAGGCGATGACCGATGTCGACATCAATCTCGGCCAGGATCTTGGCCAGGATCAGGATGTTCAAGAGCCGGAGCTGTCGATCGACGACGAGCCGGCACCGATGGCGCCGATCGAGACGGAGCATTTGGCCGTTGAGCCCGAGCTTGCAGAGCCTGATCTTGCCGCCGCGCTGTCTCTTGATGACGATTTCGAACTGAGCTTCCGCGATGCGCTGGGCGAGGAGCCGCAAGCTCCGGCCGTCGAGTCCTCGGCGGTGCGTGCGGCCGCGGTCGAGCCGGCTCCCGTCGTCGCTGCTCCGGTTCCGCCGGTCGCTGCCGTCGAGCCGGCAAAGCCTGCCGCCAGCGAGCGCAGCCTGGAAGATGAGCTCAATGCGCTGCTTGGCGCCATGACCGCGCGGCCGATGCCGACAGTCAAGGAGCCTGCTCCGGCGCCACGGCTGGTTGCGCAACCTGCCAGCTATGAAAGCGAGAAGGCCGAGGCCGACAATCTCGATTGGGATCTCGACGAACACGAGCCGGTGCAGAGCGGCCAGGGCGTCCAGCCAGCCGAGGGCAGCCTGGACGACCTGCTCGCCAGCGAGCTCGATCAGCAGGATTTTGCAACGTCGGCCAAGGCTGAACCTTCCGGTGCCGAGCTGGGTGTCGATTTCGACGACGACGCTTTCGGTGCGGCTTTCGACCGGAGTATCGAGGCCGAGCAAGAGGCCGCCGCCAGGGCGAAGTCTCTGGAAAATTCGTCCGATTGGCTGCATTCAACGTCCGTCGAGCAGACAAAGTCGTGGGGCCGTTCGACCCCGACTACAGCCCCCGCAGTGCAAGCTTCGTTTGCCGCGCAGCCGGCGCCCTCGACGCCGTTGCAGATGGCAGCGCCTGCCTATCGCAGCGAGCCGGCAATGGATTATTCCGCCTATGCCGAGCCGGCGCAGGCGCCTGCGCCGCAAACCCACCAGCATGACGACATGCCGGATGTAGAGACCGTCGATGTGCCGGAGCGCGTGGTCGCGCTCGCCGACGACCTCGACATTCCGGAGCTCAGCTTCGAAGAGGACCAGCCGGCCGCAGCCGCATACGACGATCTCGATGCGGAATTCGCCAGCCTGCTCACCGACATGAACGCGACTGAGATCGCATCGGCGCCCGCACAGAGCCGGGGCTATGGTGACGAATCCTACAATGCGGGCTTCAACGGCTATGACCGTCGCGACTTGCGTTCCGAGGCCCAGGCGGCTCCGGTGGCCCCGGCTGCGTTTGCCGTGGCGAACGATCACGACGCTGACGACCTGCCCGGCAGCCGGCCGGTTTCGCAGTCGGACGGTTTCGCTGCCGACGAGCTCGACTACGATCCCGATCTCGAAGAAGCGATGGCTATCCCCGGGCTCGGCGAGCGCGAGGCGGCACAGCCGCGCCGGCGCGGTATGATGATCGCGGGGCTCGTCGGTGCCGTGGTGGTTCTCGGCGGCCTTGGTGCGCTTGCCTTCTCCTTCGGTGGCAAAGGCGGCAGCGAGGCTCCGGTGATCGTCAAGGCCGACAATTCGCCGATCAAGGTGAAGCCCGAAAATCCGGGCGGCGCGGTGGTGCCGAACCAGGACAACAAGGTCTATGACGCGGTGGCCAAGGGTAGTGGCGCGGCCAAGCCCGCCGAGCCGGCGCAGCAGAAGCTGGTGAACACCACCGAGCAACCCGTGGATTTGGCATCGAAGGAACCGCCGCCGAGCCGGGTGGTCGATCTTTCACCCAGCGATACCGACGCTTCGGCTGGCGCCAATACCGCCGACAGTCCTGACGCAGCGTTGCCCGGCGTCGCGCAAACGGCCGTACCTGCTCGCGACACCCAGGCGGCCGCGCCGGAAAGCGCGCAGCCCGCAGCGCCGGCGCCGAAGTCGGAAGACCGCATCGCCCAGGTGCTGCAGCAGGATGCCGACAACACCGCCAACAACGACGTCGTAGCCGTCGCACCGCGCAAGGTGAAGACCATGATGGTGAAGCCTGACGGCTCGCTGGTGGCGCGTGAGGACCCGGCTCCAGCCGCGCCGCCGAAAGTCGCAGCGGCCGAGCCGAGCGATCCGGCGCCGCAGCATGTCGCGGCGGCCTCCGATGGCCAGCAGACGGGCACCGTGGCTTCCGACGCGGACCAGGCCGAGCCACCGGCAGTCAAGCCGGTGAAGCCCGCGAAGAAGACCGAAGCCAAGGCGCAGTCGGCCAACACACCGGCAACGGTGCCTGTGGCGCCGGCACGCCCGTCCGACCAGCCGGTCGATATCGTCGGCGAGGTCAAGCCGGACCAGGTCGCTTCCATCGATCCGGCGGTAGCGGCCGGCGGCGGCTCGTGGTCGATGCAGATCGCCTCGCAGCCGACGGTCCAAAGCGCGCAGTCGACGTATCAGGACCTGCAGCGCCGCTATGGCGGCGTGCTCTCCGGCCGGACCGCCAACATTGTCAAGGCCGAGGTCGCGGGCAAGGGCACCTTCTATCGCGTCCGTGTTCCGGCCCAGTCGCGCAACGATGCGATCGCGCTTTGCACCAGCTACAAGGCGGCCGGCGGCAACTGCTTCGTATCGCGCTGATCGATTTCAGCTTCTAAAGAGCCGGCGTCGCCTAAGGCCGCGCCGGCTTTTCGTTGTGGACGGTTGTGGGCTTTGGCTGGTGCGAGGCCAGGGGTGATTCCCTTTGCCCGGCCAAAGCCTTAAGCTTGCGAGCATGAGCGAATCAAAATCCATGATCCTCGGCTGCGCCGGGAAATCCCTCACCGAGGACGAAATCCGCTTCTATCGCGACGAACGTCCGTGGGGCTTCATCCTGTTTGCACGCAACATCGGCGAGGCCGGACAAATCCGCGACCTGGTGGCCGCTATGCATGACTGTGTCGGTCGCCCGGACGCTCCGGTCTTCATCGACCAGGAGGGCGGCAGGGTGCAGCGCCTGCGTCCGCCGCTGGCGCCGAACTATCCGGCCGGCGGCGCGCTTGGCGCATTGTGGCGCGACGATCGTGAGGCCGGCCGCCGCGCCGCCTGGCTGATGGCGCGGCTGCATGCCTTCGATCTTTCCCGCCTGGGCATCACCGCCGACTGCCTGCCGGTGCTCGACGTGCCGATCGAAGGCGCCAGCGACGTCATCGGCGCGCGCGCCTATGGCAAGGAGCCCAATTCGGTGATCGAGCTTGGCCGGGCTTCGGCCGAGGGGTTGATGTCGGGCGGCGTGCTGCCGGTGATGAAGCATATTCCCGGCCATGGCCGCGCCTTTGCCGACACGCATTTCGCGCTGCCGACCGTCGATACACCAATCGAGGAGCTGCGCCGGCATGATTTCGCCCCGTTCAAGGCGCTCAACCAACTGCCGATGGCGATGACAGCGCATGTCGTCTATAGCGCCGTCGACCCCGACAATCCGGCGACGACTTCCGCCAAGGTCGTCAATCAAGTGATCCGCGGCGAAATCGGCTTTGACGGGCTCCTGATGAGCGACGACACCTCGATGAAGGCACTTTCTGGGGATTTCCCGACAAAGGCGGCCTCGATCCTTGCGGCGGGCTGCGATCTCGTCCTTCACTGCAACGGCGTTTTCGAGGAGATGTCCGGGATCGCGTCGCGCACCACGGCGCTGTCCGGCAAGTCCTTGCAGCGCGCCGAGCGGGCGCTGACCTATATAAAGAACCGCGATGTCGCCGACGAAATGGCGATACGCGCTGAATTTGCCACCTATTTCGAAGCGGTGGCCTGAACCGAAGGGACGAAAGGCAAGTGGCGGAGACATTGGAAAGCAAGGCCGCGAAGGCCGCACCGATGGACCGTCTGTGGGCCGAGAACGACGATTCACGCCTGACCGGCGACCCGTCGCTGGTCGTCGACGTGGCGGGCTTCGAAGGTCCGCTCGATCTTCTGCTGCATCTTGCCCGCAACCAGAAAGTCGATCTGGCGCGCATTTCGATCCTGGCTTTAGCCGAGCAGTATCTGGCCTTCGTCGAGAAGGTGCGGGTGCTCAGACTGGAGCTTGCCGCCGACTATCTGGTGATGGCGGCGTGGCTGGCCTTCCTGAAGTCGAAATTGCTGATCCCGAAGCAGCCGGGCGAGGAGGGCGAAAGCGGCGAGGAACTGGCGGCGGTGCTGCAATTCCGGCTGAAGCGTCTTGAAGCCATGCGCGACGCCTCGGCACGCCTGGTGAACCGCAACCGTCTCGGCCGCGATGTCTTCGCGCGCGGCATGCCGGAAATGGTCATCATCGAGAAGCGCAACAGCTTTTCGGCCTCGCTCTACGATCTGCTCACCGCCTATGCGCAGCAGCGCCAGAAGCAGGCGATCAACAACGTGACGATAGCCCGGCGCGCCGTGTGGTCGCTGAAGGATGCGCGCGAGGTGCTGGCAAGGCTGATCGGCACCGTCAGCGACTGGACCACGCTCGACAGCTTTCTGATCGAGTATCTGGCGGCGCCGGAAGAGAAGCGCACGGCGATGGCCAGTTCCTTCGCGGCGACGCTCGAAATGGTGCGTGAGGGCAGTTTGGAAGTGCGGCAGGATCAGGTGTTCGCGCCGATCTATCTGCGCGGCCGCGCGCAAGGGGTCAGGGCAGTCGAGGTGGTATCATGAGCGAACGCGCCAACGCTTCGGTGATCCCGTTCAAGGTCGATGACGAACCGGAAGAAGAGATGGCCGAGCAGGGCTCCCCCCAGAACCCCGCCGAGCGGCTGCAGCTGTCGGAGGCCGTGCGCATGGCCGAGGCGATCATTTTCGCCAGTGCCGAGCCGGTGAGCGAAAAGCAGCTTGCCGCGCGCCTGCCGGACGGCGTCAACATCGCCGCGGCAATGGCCGACCTGCAGGAAATCTATGCCAAGCGCGGCGTCAACCTGGTGCGGGTCGGCGATGCCTGGGCCTTCCGCACCGCCGGCGACCTGGCTTTCCTGATGAGCCGGGACTCCGTCCAGCAAAGAAAGCTCTCTCGCGCGGCGCTCGAAGTGCTGGCGATCATTGCCTATCACCAACCGGTCACACGCGCCGAGATCGAGGACATCAGAGGCGTCGAAACGTCGAAGGGCACGCTCGACACGCTCCTGGAAACGGAGTGGGTCAGGATGCGCGGTCGCCGCCGTACGCCCGGACGGCCGGTGACCTATGGCACCACGGATGCTTTCCTCGACCATTTCGCGCTGGAGGAAATCCGCGATCTGCCCGGCATGGAAGAGCTGAAGGGCGCAGGACTGCTGTCGACGCGCATGCCGGCCAATTTCTCGATGCCGGTGCCGCCGGCCGATCCCGACGCGCTCGCCGAGGACGAGGACGCGCTGACTGATATCGACCTCGAGGAACTCGGGCTGCTGACGCCACGCGTCACCGACGACTGACTATCAAATCGCCGCGAATGGTCTATTAGCAGAGACTGCGCGGATTGGTAGCAAGACGCTCACGCTGAAAGTGCGTGACATCCGCTAGCCATTTTATCAACTTCATGGCGGTTGTGTTTGAATCCCCGAGCGAAAACGCATAGATCAACGCCAGGGAAAACATTCGAGAGAGATTGGCTATGGGTTCATTTTCGATTTGGCACTGGATGATCGTGCTGGTCATCGTGCTTCTGGTGTTCGGCCGTGGCAAGATCCCGGAACTGATGGGCGACATGGCCAAGGGCATCAAGAGCTTCAAGAAGGGCATGGCTGACGACGACGCCGACGACAAGCGTACCGTCGAGCATCGCGCTGACGAGACTGTTTCGCCGGCCAAGGAAAAGGTCAGCAAGAGCTGATCTCGGTTGTTGCTTTGAGTAGGCCGTTGTCCCAAAACCGCTTCGCATTTTTGGGCGGCATGCACTCGTCGGAATAGATTGCCATGTTCGAAGTCGGTTGGAGCGAGCTGCTGGTGATCGCGGTCGTCATGATCGTGGTCGTCGGGCCTAAGGATTTGCCCAACATGCTGCGCACCTTCGGCCGCACCGCGGCGAAATTGCGCGCCATGGCCGGCGACTTCCAGAAGCAGTTCAACGAAGCATTGAAGGAAGCCGAACTCGATGACGTGAAGAGTTCGATCGACAGTCTTCGCGGCCTCAATCCGATGAACGAGGTGCGCAAGCAGCTCAATCCGTTCGAGCAGGCCGCCGCCGATGTGCGGGCAGGCGTCGATACGATGATGAAGCCGAAGCCGGCCACCGATCCGGCGGCGCCGGCGGCAGAGACGCCGCAGGCCGCCGAGTCGCTCAAGAATGGTGCGACGGACATGCCCGGCATCAACGGAACCGAGATCAACCCGGCGGCGCCGACCTTTCCGGCCATGACCGACGCGTCCGTCACTGCACCCGTTTCGGAAACCGCCGCGCCGGCTCCGGCCAAAGCGGCGGCGCCCACGACCAAGACAAAGCCCGTTGCCGCGAAGAAGCCGGCCGCCAGGAAGACAACTGACGCCAAGAAGACGGCGGGAGCCGCCAAGTGAGCGTTTCGGACAAGGAAAAGGAAGAAATCGAGAAATCGTCGGCGCCGCTGATCGAACATCTCATCGAGCTGCGCCGCCGCCTTATCTGGTCGCTGGGCGGCTTTTTCGTCGCCTTCCTCGTTTGCTTCTTCTTCGCCAAGCGGCTTTTCAACCTTTTGGTCGTACCGTTCAAATGGGCGACGCAGTGGGCAGGCCTCGACCCGCACAAGGTCGAGCTGATCTACACCGCGCCGCAGGAATTCTTCTTCACGCAGGTGAAGCTTGCCATGTTCGGCGGCATGGTGATCGCCTTCCCGCTGATCGCCACGCAGATCTACAAGTTCATCGCGCCGGGCCTCTACAAGAACGAGCGCAGCGCCTTCCTGCCGTTCCTGATCGCGTCGCCCATCCTATTCCTGATGGGCGCCTCGCTGGTCTATTTCTTCTTCACCCCGATGGTGATGTGGTTCTTCCTGGCCATGCAGCAGACAGGCACCAATGACCAGGTGCAGATCTCGCTGTTGCCGAAGGTGTCGGAATATCTCAGCCTGATCATGACGCTGATCTTCTCCTTCGGCCTGGTGTTCCAACTGCCGGTGGTGACCAGCCTCTTGACGCGCGTCGGCATATTGTCGTCGCAGGCGCTGGCCGAAAAGCGCAAATGGGCGATCGTGCTTTCCTTCGTCGTCGCCGCGGTGCTGACGCCGCCCGACCCGATGAGCCAGTGCGGCCTCGCTATTCCGACCATCATTCTCTACGAAGTCGCCATCTGGTCGTCGCGCATGATCGAACGTAGCCAGGCACGCGACCGCCTGGCGCGCGAAAAGGCGGAGGCGGGGGGGTCGGTCGCGAGCGATACGCCGGACGCCTCCTCGACCTAGCCAGAGCCGGTCAAGCCGGGAAAATCGCGGCAGCCCGCATAGCCGCCGTCTTGCATCGATGGCGGATGCGGTTTACGCCCTCGATCCTTACTTTTGAGGATCGACCATGCTTGATACCAAATGGATTCGCGATAACCCGAAGGCCCTTGTGGAGGCGCTGGTGAAGCGCTCGTGGTCGGCGGACGAAGCGCAGTCCACGGTCGACGATCTGGTCGCCAGGGACGAGGCACGGCGTTCGCATCTCAGCGAGTTGCAGGTCAAGCAGGAGCGCCGCAATGCGGCCTCCAAGGAGATCGGCAACGCCATGCGTTCGGGCGATGCGGCACTTGCCGAAAAGCTCAAAGCCGAAGTCGGCGACATCAAGGCGTTCATCCAGAATGGCGAGGCGCGCGAGCGCGAGCTCGACAAGGCGCTGGATGACGCGCTCGCGGTGCTGCCCAACGTGCCGCTGGACGACGTGCCGGTCGGCAAGGACGAGCACGACAATGTCGTCAAGCGCATCATCGGCGAGTTGCCGACGCGCCCGAACTGGGTGAAGGAGCATTTCGAGATCGGCGAAGCGCTCGGCATGATGGACTTCGAGCGGGCGGCGAAGCTGTCGGGCTCACGCTTCACGGTGCTGAAGAGCCAGCTTGCGCGCATGGAGCGCGCGCTCGGCCAGTTTATGCTGGACCTGCACACGACCGAGCACGGCTATGAGGAGATCATCCCGCCGCTGATGGTGCGCGACGAGGTGCTATTCGGCACCAACCAGCTGCCGAAATTTGAGGAAGACCTGTTCTTCACGCCGCATGGTGATGGGCGCCTGGGCCTGATCCCCACGGCCGAAGTGCCGCTGACCAACCTAGTACGCGAAGAGATCACCGCGCACGAAAAACTGCCGCTGCGCTACACGGCGCTGACGCCGTGCTTCCGCTCGGAAGCGGGCTCGGCCGGCCGCGATACGCGCGGCATGCTGCGCCAGCACCAGTTCTACAAGGTCGAGCTGGTCTCGATCACCGACCAGGAAAGCTCGATCGCCGAGCATGAGCGCATGACGCAATGCGCCGAGGAAGTGCTGAAGCGGCTCGGCCTGCCGTTCCGCACCATGACGCTCTGCACCGGCGACATGGGGTTCGGCGCGCGCAAGACCTATGACATCGAGGTCTGGCTGCCCGGCCAGAACGCCTATCGCGAAATCTCGTCCTGCTCGGTCTGCGGCGATTTCCAGGCCAGGCGCATGGATGCCCGCTACAAGGACAAGGACGGCAAGGGCAACCGCTTCGTGCACACGCTCAACGGCTCGGGCACAGCCGTCGGCCGCGCTCTCATAGCTGTCATCGAAAACTACCAGAATGAGGATGGCAGCGTAACCATTCCTGAAGTGCTGCGGCCTTACATGGGTGGTCTCGCCAAGATCGGTCCGAAGTGAATCCATGCGCATTCTCCTGACCAATGATGACGGCATCCACGCCGAGGGGCTGGCGTCGCTGGAACGCATCGCCCGCACGCTGTCGGATGATGTCTGGGTGGTCGCGCCGGAGCAGGACCAGTCGGGCTATGCGCATTCGCTGTCCATCTCGGAGCCACTACGGTTGCGCAAGATCGGCGAGAAACATTACGCCGTGCGCGGCACGCCGACCGACTGCGTCATCATGGGCACGAAAAAGATCCTGCCCGGACCGCCGGACCTCATCCTATCCGGCGTCAATTCCGGCGCCAACATCGCCGACGACGTGACCTATTCCGGCACCGTGGCGGGCGCCATGGAAGGCGCGCTGCTCGGCGTGCGCTCGATCGCGGTGAGCCAGGCCTATTCCTATGTCGGCGAGGACCGCGTCGTTCCTTACGAGACGACGGAGGCGCTGGCACCGGCGCTTCTGAAGAAGCTGATCGCGGCGCCGCTGCCGGAAGGTGTGCTGCTCAACGTCAATTTCCCGAACTGCGCGCCCGACGAGGTGGCAGGCACCGTCGTCACCGCACAGGGCAAGCTGGTGCATAGCCTGTGGGTCGATGAACGGCGCGACGGGCGCGGCCTGCCTTATTACTGGCTGCGCTTCGGCCGCGAGCCGGTCGAAGGCAAGAAAGGCACGGACCTCCACGCGCTGCGCAACCGGCTGGTGTCGGTGACGCCGCTGCAACTCGACCTCACCGCCCATGAACTCCGCGACCAACTGACCAAGGCGTTGTCATGAATGAGGTTTTGGCATGAACATGGCCATCGACGACCGTGAAGGGTTCGCCGCTTTCCTGCTGCGGCTGCGGGGCAGGGGTACGGCGCCGAAGGCGCTGGTCGCCGCCTTCGAGGCGACGCCGCGGCGCGGTTTCCTGCCGGCCCAGTTCCACGCGATCGCCTGGTCGGACGGCATGCTGCCGATCGAATGCGGCGAGGCGATCGAGGGCGCCGATCTGCAGGCGGCCGTGATCGCCGCGCTCCAGGTCGAGCCGGGCAACCGCGTGCTCGAGGTCGGCACCGGCTCGGGCTACACGGCCGCGGTCATGTCGAGGCTTGCCGCGCGCGTCATCACCATCGACCGCTACAAGACCCTGACCGAGCAGGCAAAGCAGCGCTTCGAGGCGCTCGCCATAACCAACGTCATCGTCCGCCAGGCCGACGGTTCCAATGGCCTGCCCAACGAAGGGCCGTTCGACCGTATCGTCGCCTGGGCGGCCTTCGAAAGCCTGCCGCGCTTCCTGCTCGACCAGTTGTCGAGCGGCGGCATTGTCATCGCTCCGATGGGCCCGGAGGAGGGTGAGCAGGTGCTGGCCAAGCTCACCAAGGTCGGCAGCCGGTTCGAGCGCGAGGACATCGGCATGGTCAGGCTACAGCCGATACTGCGCAGCGTCGCTGCGGTGATCTAGGGCAAGCCGATATTCAGGTGATGCCGGCCTGACCTGAATCTCAGCTCGCCCCGACGCCGGCCCAAATATTTTAAGAAAATTTTCGCCGGATTCTAATGGGTTAACCGGCCAGTAACATTAACGCGCTTTAATCATGGCCAGTTTGTACCGGGTCTGTGCGGGTTAGTGCGATGCAATTCAATCACTTGAAGGCAAACAGACGCAATCTGGCGCGCGGTTGCGCGGTGCTCATGATTGCGGGCGCGGCGGCCGGGTGCAGTTCCCAGTCGATGCGTTTCAACGGTGTCGATGACGTCTTCACGTCATCCACCAACAATCAGCGCGCCATCATCAACAAGCAGAATGCCGACCAGCCCTATCCGGGCGACACGGCCGCGCCTGCGCCGGTCGACCGCACTCACACCCAGTCGGTGAGCCGCTCCAGCCTCGACCCGGTCACGGCCCAGCAGCTGCCGCCTCCATCGGCGCCGGCTTCCGTCAAGCCGATGCGCACCGCTTCGGCTCCCGCCCTTGCCCCGGCTCCAGCCCTTGCGCCCGCGCCGCATGTCGACAGGGCGACCACCGGCACCGTCGCGCCGGCCAAGCCGTTCAAGACCGCCGAGCCCGATGCCGTGCGCAATGCAAGCGCCACGCCGCACGCGACCGAAATCGTGGTCCGGGATGGCGAAACGCTTTCGGGCCTGGCGGCGCACTACCACGTGCCGGCCGACGCCATCGCCAAGGTCAACGGGATCGATCCGAAGAAGGGCATCCGCAGCGGCCAGAAGATCGTCATCCCCGCCTATGCCTATTCGAGCAAGGCGGAGCCGAAGGTCGCCGAGGGCAAGCCGGTGAATACCCCGAAGCAGCCTGCCGGCGCGCCGGAAAAGGTCGCGGTGCTGCCGCAGCAGCCGAAGATCAAGGACGGCAAGTCGGCTGCCCAGGTCGATACGTCGGCGGCGGCCGCGGGTTCCAAGAACCCCAAACCCGCGCCGCAGGTAGCTGCGGCCAAGCCGGCCGGCGCTGGAGGCACCTATACTGTCCAGCAGGGCGATTCGCTGTCGTCGATCGCCAGGAAGACCGGCGTCAGCGTCGTGGCGCTGAAGCAGGCCAACGGCATGCAAGCCGGGCTGCTCAAGATCGGCCAGACACTCAAGGTCCCGGCCGGCGGCACTGTTGCCGCGGCCAAGCCTGCTGCGGTCGATCCGGTGACGACGGCAACGACGCAGCCGCCGGCGAAGAACACCGAGACGCTTGCCTCCTACACGCCGCCGAAGAAGGATGCCAAGGTCATCCAGCAGGCCGAGGATGACGACGCGGTGGCGCCCGACGCGACCGGCATCGGCAAGATGCGCTGGCCGGTGCGCGGCCGGGTGATCTCCGGCTTCGGCTCCGGCAAGGACGGCGTCGACATCGCGGTGCCGGAAGGAACGCCGATCAAGGCGGCTGAGAACGGCGTCGTCATCTATGCCGGCGACGGCCTCAAGGAGTTCGGCAACACCGTTCTGGTGCGGCACGAGAACGGCCTGGTCACCGTCTACGGCCACGCAAGCTCGATCGAGGTGCAGCGCGGCCAGAAGGTCAAGCGCGGCCAGGAGATCGCGCTGTCCGGCATGAGCGGCACCACCGACTCGCCGAAGCTGCACTTCGAAGTGCGCAAGAACTCGGCCCCGGTCGATCCGTCCGGTTATCTCGAATAGAACAAGAACCCTTGCGGGCCGTCTGACCTCCAGTCCGGCCCGCCGTCTCCAGCCCGCTCCGAAAGGGGCGGGCTTTTTCAGATGCGGAAGATGCCCCTGACGCAGGGCTTAGAGATGATCACGGAGCGTGTCGGCGATCATCGCTTCAAGGCTGCTTGCCTTCACGCCTAAAAGCGCTTCGGCGTCTGAGGAATCAACCAGCAAGGGGCTCTCGAAGAGGTACCTCATCTCGATGAGCTCATGCATGCCCAGCGCTTCCATCTCGGGGACGGAATAGGAGCGTGTCTCTGAAATCTCCCGTCCGAGCATCGCCGCGGTCCTCCGAATGAGCTCGCGGGGTGAGGCGTGTTGGGAGGGGACATGAAGTGCCCGTCCCCATTCACCCGTGTAGCGAGAGGCCGCGGCAAGTGTCCTGGCGACGTCCTTGGTGAAGGTCCAGGCATGAGTCGCGTCGAGGTCTCCGATGAAGGCGACAGGCTTGCTCTCGATGATGGAGGGCAGCGCGACCAGTGAGAAGTAGCTGATCGCGCCATGTCCGAGATAGTCGCTGGACCGTACTTCGATCGCCGGTACGCTGGCACGGACCGCCCGCTGCCACATAATCGTCCTGGCGGTTCCCTTCTTCGAACTCGGGTCGAGAGGCATGTCGGGGCGAAGCGGACTCTCGGTATTTTTCCCATAGCCATAGAGGTTTCCGAGCACGATGAGTTTCGCGCCTACCGCTTCCGCGGCGCGCACGGTGCCGTCGATTATCGGGAAAAAGTCGGTTGGCCACCGATGATATGTGGCCATGGCGCACATGAAAATGGCATCGGCGCCTCGGCAGATACGCGGCAGTTCTGAAGCATCCGTGGCGTCGGCCTGTATGGCCCGCACGTTCCGCAACGCGTTCGAACCGACCTCTCTTCCAAGCTTGAGGAGAGGCGGAAGTACAAGTTCGCGGCGTTGAAAATCGCGCGGGAATTGCCAAATCTTGAGCAGGTTTTGCCATGAATAGAGAGAGCATGCGTCCGCAATTCGCTCCGGCCCGGTCCCCGTCCGACGCTTGCATGCACCATGATGCGATGGTGTGGCGCCCGGGGCAGTCGATAGACGCCCGCTTCAATATGCCGAGAAACCATAGCTACGGTTGCCATGAGTTTTTATGTTGTTGTCGGTGCGGGCCCGGTTGGACGCGAGACGGCCCGCCTGCTTGGCGAAGAAGGCCATGATGTCGTTCTCACGAGCCGAAGCGCCGCGACGCGTTCCTACTGCAATCAGGTCGGGCGATATTTCGTCAGGCGCGCTGGCGATATCGACCTGGTGCCGGCTGGCGAGGAGGGCGGTTTCGAGGCTGAAACCCCTTTCGACACGATGGAGATCGTCTTGCAGCCGGCCTTGATGGAAAGGGTCGCCGCGGAACTTGGCGACAGGGCGCGAGCATCGCGGCTCGAGATGCGCCATCTGCTTCGCGACCAGCGTATCCAACATCTCGCTCGAGCACTGCAGAGCGATCTCAATGCAGACGCGCCGAGTGGCCCTTTGTTTGCCGACAGCATTGGCGCCGCGCTTGCGGTGAGGCTGCTTGGCCTCGATGGTTCAGACCTGGTTCGAATGGACCGGTTGTCGGACATCCAGCTCAAGCGTGTCCTGGAGCACATCGAGACCGCTCTCCACGAGCCGCTTTCGATTGATCGACTGAGCCGAGTCGCCGGCGCGAGCAGTTCGCACCTGCGGACATGGTTCAAGGCGGCGATGGGCGTCACCTTGCATCGCTACGTGTTGCGACGTCGCGTGGAACGGGCGCGCGTTCTGCTGCGGCGAGGCGACCTCAGCACAAGCGAGGTTGCGGCATTGACGGGCTTCGCGCACCAGTCACATCTGGCGCATTGGATGCGCCGCGAGATTGGCCAAACGCCGCGCGACGTGCGCAGGGCACACTCGCCCAAATGACATGACGCTTCAATCCTTCAGCGGCTTTCCGAGCCGGCCGGCGAGATCCTGCGTGAACTGCCAGGCGACGCGGCCGGAACGGCTGCCGCGCGTCGTCGCCCATTCCAGAGCCTCGGCACGCAACTGCTCCGGGTCGGTCTCCAGGCCGTGATAACGGACATAGCCGTCGATCATGTCGAGATATTCGTCCTGCGAGCATTTATGGAAGCCTAGCCACAGCCCGAAACGGTCGGAGAGCGAGACCTTTTCCTCCACCGCTTCCGAAGGGTTGATGGCGGTCGAGCGTTCATTGTCGATCATGTCGCGCGGCAACAGATGCCGACGGTTGGACGTGGCGTAGAAGATGACATTGGCGGGCCGGCCTTCGACGCCGCCTTCGAGCGCTGCCTTGAGCGACTTGTACGAGGTGTCGTCATGGTCGAAGGAAAGGTCGTCGCAAAACAGGATGAAGCGGTAGGGCGCCGCCTTCAACAGGCCCATCAGCTTGGGCAGCGTGTCGATATCCTCGCGGTGGATCTCGATCAGCTTCAGCGGCCGGTCGAGCTTGTCGGAAGCGTTCACGGTGGCATGCACGGCCTTGACCAGCGACGACTTGCCCATGCCGCGCGCGCCCCACAACAGCACATTGTTGGCCGCATAGCCCGAGGCGAAGCGCTCGGTGTTGTCGAGCAGGATGTCGCGCACGCGGTCGACGCCGCGGATCAAGCCGATATCGACGCGGTTCACCTTGCGCACCGGCTCCAGATAGCCGGGTTCAGCCTGCCAGACGAAGCATTCGGCGACGCCGAGATCGGTTTGCGGAACGGGCGGCGAGGCGAGGCGGGAAACCGCCTCGATCAGGCGGTCGAGTTTCTTGTTCAGGACGTCCAGGCTGTCGGTCATATCAGGTCTTTTGTTCAGGCATTGCGGTTTGTCGAAGCAGGTTTCGCGGCGGTACTGCAAGAACCAGCCCCAAGCTTTTGTTGGAGCATGATCTTTCGGCGAACGCGACTGCGACGCTCTAGCACGCGCCAAACGGCTGGAAAAGCAACGGATTCGGCTCGCAGCGCAGTTGCATTGGCAACGTTACCGACTATATTCCGGCCAAATTTTCGCGGGGCCGCCCCGGCGGTATTTCATATCCAGGAGTTTCTCGATGTTTGTTACACCGGCATACGCCCAGGGCATCGGCGCCTCGCCAGACATGTTCATCTCGATTTTGCCGTTTGTCCTGATTTTCGTGATCATGTATTTTCTGATCATCCGGCCGCAGCGCGCGCAGTTGAAGAAGCGTCAGGAAATGCTATCGGCGGTGCGCCGCGGCGATACGGTGGTGACCGGCGGCGGCTTCGTCGGCAAGGTGACCAAGGTGATCGACGACAACGAGCTTGAGGTCGACCTTGGCGGCGGAACCAAAGTGACGGCGCTGCGCTCGACGATCTCGGAGGTGCGCGTCAAGGGCGAGCCGGTGGCGAACCAGAACGCCAAGAAGTAGGTGAAATCCCGGCGGCGACAGCCGCGGGCAGAGTTCTGACGAACGGCGGCATATGGTCTATCTTTCGCGCCTGAGGGTCATGATGATGGGGCTTGCCCTGATCTCGATGGTCTTCGGCGCGTCGAATGTTCTTGCCGCCGTGCCAGGTGCGCATATTCTGTTTCACCTCGATACTGACCAGGTAAAAAGCCGCCGGCTGGAAGCAATGCGCGACCAGATCAGGGCGCTGCTTCGCGACGCCGAACCCAGGATCAGCTATAGCGGCCTTGTTGTATCGGGCCTCACGGTTCAACTGCGCATTGGCGATCCAGGGCAAGCCGAGGCCGCCAAAGCGGCGCTCAAGGCGGCGGTCGATCCCATTGCCGGCAAGGAAGGTCCGGTCCAGGAGTTTGCGCTGGACGACAGCGAGCGCGGCCTGTTGAAGTTTACAATGACCGATGCCGGCGCGAAGTATCGAACTTATGCCGCGCTCACACAGTCGATTGAGATCATCAAAAATCGCCTCAACGAACTTGGCGTGGCCGATCCCGCGGTCCAATTGACGGATGACGGCATACTGGTTCAGGCGCCAAACGTCGCGGATTTGCACAGCTTGGCGCAAACCCTCGCTCGGCAAGGCCGACTGAGCTTCCAATTGGTTGATACTTCGACGCCTGTGGACGATGCGGTCAATGGCCAGGCGCCTGCCGGTTCAACGGTGCTTTACACCCTGGATGATCCGCCAGTTCCCTATCTGGTCGAAGATAGGGTGCTTGTCTCGGGCGACAGTGTGCTGGACGCGGAAGCGACCCGCGACGGGTCTACAGAACAGTTTGTCGTCGCATTCCGGCTCGATTCGAAGGGTACGCAACGTTTCAAATGGGCGACCACGCGGAATATCGGCAAGCCATTTGCCGTGATCCTTGACGATCACGTGATTTCAGCGCCGATCATCCGCGAGCCCATCGAACATGGCACAGTCCAGATATCGGGCAATTTCACGGCTGAAAGCGCTAACGAACTTGCCGTGTTGTTTCGCACCGGTGCGTTGCCGGCGCGATTGACAATCGTCGAGGAAGCACGATAGGGCCGGCCGTGGTTGAAATGACGACGATAGCTAACAACCGAGCCGATGGCGGAATGCTGCCGCTTGTACGCCTGAACGGATAAGAAGAATGCTCTATTTCTCGCGCCTCAAGATGATCCTGATCTGGCTCGCCGTGGCCATCACAGTGATCCTCGCCGCGCCCAACCTTTTCCCGGCGAGCATGCTGGCGCAGTTGCCGAGCTGGGTGCCGAAGCGGCAGATGACGCTCGGCCTCGACCTCCAGGGCGGTTCGCACATCCTGCTGCAGATGGATCAGAACGATCTGGTCAAGGATCAGCTGGAGACGACGCGCGACGAGATCAGGACGCTGCTGCGCGACGCCAAGATCCAATATACCGGACTTGGTGGAACGGGCCGCATCGTGCAGGTGCGCATCAACGATCGGAGCCAGGTCGAAGCCGCGAAGACGGCGCTGAAGCCGATAACCAATCCGGTCACGGCTGGCCTCTTTGCCGGCGGCGCCGTGCAGTCGATGACGCTGGACGACTCCGAGCCTGGATTGTTGAAGTTCACCGTTACGGATGCCGGCATCAAATACCGCACATCGACGGCGTTGTCGCAGGCGATCGAGGTGGTGGAGCGGCGCGTCAATGCGCTCGGCACCACCGAACCGATCGTGCAGCGGCAGGGCGACGACCGCATCCTGGTCCAGGTGCCCGGGCTTCAGAATCCGCAAAGGCTCAAGGACATCATCGGCCAGACCGCCAAGCTGACGTTCCAGATGGTCGATACGTCGGTGCCGGTCCAGGACGCGATGAAGAACCGCCCGCCGCCGGGCGATTCAGTCCTCTATTCACAGGACGATCCTCCTGTTCCTTACCTCGTCGAGAACCGCGTCATCGTGTCGGGTGAAGACCTGTCGAATGCGACGCCGACTTATAACTCGCAGACCAATGAGCCGGTCGTTTCGTTCACCTTCAATTCGCGCGGGGCGACGCGGTTCGGCCAGGCGACCCAGCAGAATGTCGGCAAGCCGTTTGCCATCGTTCTCGACAACCAGGTGATCTCGGCGCCGGTGATCCGCGAGCCGATCCTTGGCGGCAGTGGCCAAATATCTGGCAATTTCACCGCTGAAAGCGCCAACGACCTTGCCGTGCTGCTGCGCGCCGGCGCCTTGCCGGCGAAGCTGACCATCATCGAAGAACGCACGGTCGGTCCTGGCCTCGGCCAGGACTCTATCCATGCCGGCAAGGTGGCGGGCGTGATCGGCTCGATCCTCGTCGTCGCCTTTATGTTCGTTGCCTATGGCTTCCTCGGTTTTCTCGCCAATATCGCCTTGGCCGTGCATGTGGCGATGATCGTCGGCGCGCTTTCGCTGTTGGGCGCCACGCTCACTCTGCCTGGTATCGCCGGTATCGTGCTCACTATCGGCATGGCGGTGGACTCCAACGTTCTGATCTATGAACGCATCCGCGAGGAGCGGCGAAACGGCCGCTCGGTGATCCAGGCAATCGACACGGGCTTCTCCAAGGCGCTGGCGACGATCGTGGATTCCAACGTCACCTCGCTGATCGCCACCGTGGTGCTGTTCTGGCTGGGCACGGGTCCGGTCAAGGGCTTCGCGATCACCTACGCCATCGGCATTCTGACCACTGTCTTCACCGCTTTCACCTTCACCCGCATGCTGGTGTCGATCTGGCTGCGCCGCGCCCGCCCGAAGGAACTGCCGCGCGCTCCGGTCACGTTCATTCCGCCGGGCACCAAGATCCCGTTCATGGGTATCCGCCGCTGGACCTTTGCGCTTTCAAGCACGTTGTCCATCCTCTCAGTTGTCGGATTCCTGACCCTCGGCATCAACTACGGCATCGACTTCAAGGGCGGTTCGATAATCGAGGTGCAGTCCAAACAGGGCGACGCCGATCTCGGTGACATCCGCAACAGGCTTTCCGAGCTCAACATCGGCGAGATCCAGGTGCAGCAATTCGGCGCGCCGAACGATGTGCTGATCCGCGTCGGCACGCAGGACGCCGGAGAGAATGCCGAGCAGACCGTCATCGACAAGGTGAGGGGCGAATTGCAGGACCAGTACGACTTCCGCCGGGTCGAGGTGGTCGGACCGACCGTCTCCGGCGAGCTTGCCAAGCAGGGCACGATCGCCATGCTGGTCGCGCTGGCCGGCATCCTGCTCTACGTCTGGTTCCGCTTCGAGTGGCAGTTCGCGGTCGGCGCTATCGTCGCCACGGTGCACGATGTGGTGATGACGATCGGCTTCTTCGTCTTGACCGGGCTGGAGTTCAACCAGTCCTCGCTGGCTGCGATCCTGACCATCATCGGCTATTCGTTGAACGATACAATCGTCGTCTACGACCGCGTCCGCGAGGATCTGCGAAAATACAAAAAGATGCCGCTGCCGCAGCTGTTGAACAACGCCATCAATGAGACGCTGTCGAGAACCACGCTGACGTCTGTCACGACGTCCCTGGCACTGTTGGCGCTGGTGCTGTTCGGCGGCGAGGTGATCCGCTCCTTCACGCTGGCGATGCTATTTGGCGTGGTGTTCGGCACCTATTCGTCGATCTTCATCGCCGCGCCGCTGCTGATCCTGTTCAAGTTGCGGCCGCAGGCCGCGACGACGGACGAGGAAAAGCCGGTGAACGGCAAGGCCGTGGCGACCTGACGCCGTCGGAGCCGGATGATTTCAAGTCGACCTGAAATCTGATCCGGCTCTCAAGCAAAGAGATAGAGCATGATGTCGTCCGAAAACCGCTCCACACTCTTCGGCATCATGCTCTAGACCCATGGCCAAAGGCATAATCATCCGCGAGGCGCATTACCCGGGCAGGGCGCCTATCGAGGCGTATGGCAATGGCGGCTTCCGCTTCGCCGACATGTCGCATCGCGGATCGCTGCTCGTCCTGCCGTCCGGCATCCATGGCTGGGAGCCGGCCGATCCGCAGGCGCTGAAAGCCTCGGACTTCGACAGGCTGTTCGCTGAGGCCGGCAAGGTGGAGATCCTGCTGGTCGGCATGGGCAAGGACCTGCGGCCATTGCCGGCGGCGCTGCGCGCGGCGCTCAAGGAGGCCGGCATCTCGGCCGACCCGATGTCGACGGGAGCGGCGGTGCGGACCTACAATGTGCTGCTGGCCGAAGATCGCGCCGTGGCCGCGGCGCTGATTGCCGTCGATTGAATGGCCGGCACTTCCAACATCGTCAAGAATGGCGACATCGTCATGGATGCGGTGCGCGCCGCCGACCATGACCGGTATCTGTCGGCGCTCTACGCGCCGGCCGACAAGCGCGACACCTTGCTTGCGCTCTACGCCTTCAACGCCGAAATCGCCGGCGTGCGCGATCGCATCCACGAGCCGCTGCCGGGCGAGGTGAGGCTGCAATGGTGGCGCGACGTCATCGCGGCCGACGGGGATGCCGGGACAGGCCATCCGACCGCCGATGCGCTGCGCGCTGCGATCATCGCCAACCGGCTGCCGAAAGCTGCTTTCGACAACATGCTCGAGGCGCGGATTTTCGATCTCTATGACGATCCGATGCCGTCGCGGACCGATCTGGAGGGCTATTGCGGCGAAACGGCCGCAGCACTGATCCAGCTTGCGGCAATGGTGCTCGATCCGGTCGCGGCGCCTCGCTTTGCCGAGTTGGCGGGCAGGGCCGGTTGCGCGCAGGCCATCACCGGCCTGTTGTTGCTGCTGCCGCTGCATCGCCGGCGCGGACAGTGCTTTGTTCCCGCCGACATCCTGGCGGCGGCCGGCGCAGCGCCGGACGAGTTCATCAAAGGAGAGGGCGGGGCCGCCGCGGAGCGCGCGGTCGCGGCGATGATCGCATTGGCGCGCGAGCATCTCAACGCCTTCGAGAAAGGCGCGCCGGCGCTCCCCGTCGCGCTGCGACCCGCCTTCCTGCCGCTGGCGCTGACCCGCGCTTATCTCCATAGGATGGAGAAAGCCGGCGGATCGCCGCTCAACGCGACGGCGACGCTCTCCACCTTGCGCCGGCACTGGCTGCTCTTGCGTCATGCGATGCGGGGCTGGGCACCCCTTTGACGTAAACGTCAATCGTGCTAGGGATTCCGTCGCGTGGACTCGCGTCAAAGAAATGCGGGCCGCCGGAGGAGCCGCGTTTTCCATGAGCCTGCCAGTCCTGGTCGTCCTAGTCGTTTTCGGCATCGCTTTGTCCGTCGCGGCCGTGCATTTCACCGGCGGCACGACAACCGCGACGCTTGCCGGCGCGAATCAGGCGCTTGCACGCTTTGCCGAGGATTTTCCCGACGAAGAGCCGGGCACCGTGTGGCTGACCGCCGACAATCATGCGGCGTTTCTCGACCTCGGGCCGCGGCGCTGCGGCATCGTCCAGAGCATCGGCGACTGTTTTCTGACGCGTATCGTCACGCCGCACGACATCCTGGCGCTGGCCAGGGAAGGGAACGTGGTCTCGCTGCGGCTGAATGATTTCACCTGGAAAGGCGGCAGTTTCGTCTTTGCCGACCAGGCCGGCGCGCGTGCCGTGGCGGCGGCGCTGCAAGGCCGCGATCAGATCCGAAAGGCCGCGTGATGGACCAGTATAATTTCCCGCAGGTCACCCAGCTCGCGATCCCGTTCTTCGTCGCGGCGATCCTGATCGAGCTCTGGCTGGTGCGCACCGGCCGCGCCAAGGGATCGTTCGAGACACGCGACACGCTGGCCAGCCTGATGATGGGCACAGGCAATGTCGTCGCCGGCCTCCTGCTTGGCGTGGTGTCCTATTGGGCGCTGCTGTGGCTGTGGCAGTTCCGCTTCTTCAATCTCGGCCTGTCGATCTGGGTGTTCGTCGCCGCCTTCCTGCTCGATGACCTGCGCTACTATGTCTATCACCGCATCGCGCATCGGGTGCGCTGGGTGTGGGCAGAGCACGTCAACCACCATTCCAGCCAGCACTACAACCTCTCGACGGCGCTCAGGCAGAGCTGGACCGGCCTGTTCACCTTCACCTTCATCCTGCAGGCGCCGCTGGTGCTGCTCGGCTTCCACCCGGCGGTGATCGCCTTCGTCTTCGGTTTCAACCTTGTCTGGCAGTTCTGGATCCACACCGAGACGATCGGCAAGATGTGGGGCTGGTTCGAATTCATCTTCAACACGCCGTCGCACCACCGCGTCCACCACGCCACCAATCCGCGCTATCTCGACGCCAATTTCGCCGGCACGCTGATCATCTGGGACCGCATGTTCGGCACTTTCGTCGAGGAGCTGGAGGAGGATCGGCCGCGCTACGGCATCGTCAAGAACATCGGCACCTTCAACCCGCTGAAGGTGGCGTTCCACGAATGGATCGGCATGTTCAAGGATGCGCTGACGCCGGGACTGACGCTGCGCCAGCGCCTCAACTATCTCATCCAGCCGCCGGGCTGGAGCCATGACGGCTCGCGCGACACGTCGGAAACGCTGAAGGCGGCTTATGTGCGGAGGAATCCGTCACAGGCGGGGAAGCCGGGATTGCCGGCGGCGGGTGCAGAGCCGGCGGAGTAGTTAGCCCCGTCAGGATGGATTGTCGCCACGCATGAGCGCTTCAAAGTCGCGGTCGCCGTAGAAGACGTTGACGATAAATACGCTATCACCCTCAATGACATAGGCGATTACCGCTGAATGCTCGAACGGAACTGTCCTTAGCCCCTGCATTATACCCTCGCGGAGGCGGCCGCCCCGTGGGGCATTACCGATACTTTGGCAGCGCTCTCTTATCCGATCGATGAAACCGTTGTGGCGACGCTTTCGCTGCCTCCGCTCTCAAGGATATAGGCGGCAATGGCTTCGAGGTCGGCTATGGCTGCTTCGCTAAGAACGACGGCGAGACGCTGGATCATCATTGTCTCGCGCCAGTTGCGAAATCCGGCTCTTTACCCGGTCGACTGCCTCATCGAGCGGGACGGCTGGCCTCTTGTCCTCGATCGATGCCTTCACTCGCGCTCGGATCGATGCCATGCGTTCTGAATGCTCTTGTTCCTCGCGCTGAAAGGCGCGAAGCGCGGCGCGAATGACTTCGCTTGCCGAGCCGAAGGAGCCGTCCTCGACCTTTTCACGGATCATTCGTGCCATGGCAGGCGTGACGGTGATCGACAGTTTCTCGGCGGTTTCCATGGCATTGCCTCCATCCATATAAAGTAGGACGATATCCTACTTTATATGGATCGTCCAACCGGAACCGAAAAGCTTATTCCGCGGCTTGCGCCTGCGCCGGCAGCCCCAGCCATCCGCGGCAATCGGCCAGCGCGCGCGAGGTGATGGCGTGCCTTTTGGCGACGGTCTTGTCCTTGCCGCGCAGGCGCTTGCCCTCGGCCTTCGGCGCTTCGACTGGCGGGAACAGGCCGAAATTGACGTTCATCGGCTGGAAGGAGCGCTTGCCTGGCTCGTCATCCGAGACGATATGGCCGCCGGTGATGTGGTTGAGCAGCGCGCCGAAGGCGGTGGTCGACGGCGGCAGCGAGGGCCGCTGGCCAAGTCGTTCGGCGGCGGCGAAGCGGCCGGCGAGCAAGCCGATCGCGGCACTTTCGACATAGCCTTCGCAGCCGGTGATCTGGCCGGCGAAGCGCAGGCCCGGCCGCGATTTCAGCTGCAGCGAAGGATCGAGCAGCGTCGGCGAGTTGATGTAGGTGTTGCGATGCAGGCCGCCGAGCCGGGCGAAGTCCGCGTTTTCGAGCCCCGGAATGGTGCGGAAGATGCGCACCTGCTCGGCATGCTTCAGCTTGGTCTGGAAACCGACCATGTTGTAGAGCGTGCCCAGCGCATTGTCCTGACGAAGCTGCACCACCGCATAGGCCTTGACCGTCGGATTGTGGGCGTTGGTCAGACCCATCGGCTTCATCGGGCCGTAGCGCAGCGTCTCGACACCGCGCTCGGCCATCACCTCGATCGGCAGGCAGCCGTCGAAATAGGGCGTGCCTTCCCACTGCTTGAACTCGGTCTTTTGGCCATCCAGCAGCGCCTGGATGAAGGCAAAATACTGCTCCTTATCCATCGGGCAGTTGATGTAGTCCTTGCCGGTGCCGCCGGGGCCGACCTTGTCGTAGCGCGACTGGAACCAGCAGGTATTCATGTCGATGGTGTCGAAATGGATGATCGGCGCGATCGCGTCGAAGAAGGCCAGAGCATCGGCGCCGGTGGCTTCCGCGATCGACTGCGCCAGCGACGGCGCCGTCAGCGGGCCGGTAGCTATGATCGCCTGGTCCCATTCCTTGGGCGGCAGTCCGGGCACCTCCTCGCGCTGGATGGTGATCAGCGGATGCGCTTCGATCTTCGCTGTGACCGCGTCCGAAAAGCCGTCGCGGTCGACGGCCAGCGCGCCGCCGGCCGGAACCTGGTGCGCATCGCCGGCGCTCATGATCAGCGAGCCCGCAAGCCGCATTTCGGCGTGCAGCAGGCCGACCGCGTTGTTCTCGGCATCGTCGGAGCGGAAGGAGTTTGAGCAGACAAGCTCGGCCAGACCATCGGTCTTGTGCGCGTCGGTGCCGCGCACCGGGCGCATTTCATGCAGCACGACGGGGACGCCGGCCTCGGCGATTTGCCATGCGGCCTCGGAGCCGGCGAGGCCGCCGCCGATGACGTGTACAGGATTTTTGCTCATGAGCGCCGGAATAATCACTTGGCGGCCCGATTGCAATTGCCGGGCGGCAACGGACGTGGCGGGAAATCAGACGCCAAAAAAACAACACCCGCCGGGGGAGGAGGTCCGGCGGGTGTCGTTTTGGGGGCCGATCTTCGGGAGGAGGTGAAGATCGACCTTATTCGTCATTGCCGGGGAGGAGGTCGGCTTTGACGAAATTCATTTCGCTTTTTAGAGGGAGCGAAACCCCTGGAAGACGAACTTCGTTCGCTTCTGAACAACGCCCGCCGGGGGAGGAGGTCCGGCGGGCGCCGTTTTGGTGGTCAACCCTCGGGAGGAGGTGAAGGCTGACCGTATCCGTCAGGGTCGGGGAGGAGGTCGACCCTGGCGAAATCCCTGGTTAGATCGCCTTGCGGGCGACCATCTTGATCTCGTCGCGAACGATGCCGAGATCATGGAGCTGGCGGTTCGAAAGCCGACCCAACTCGGTAACGGTGTCGCGGTAGACGCGCCAGTTACGATAGCTGCGGATCAGGTTCATTGTCGTTACTCTCTTCAAAACTGGTTCGGACCATTTGCGGTCCGAAGCGGATTAGACCGCCTTGCGGGCGACGAAGTGGATGTCGCTGCGGCTGATGCCGAGGTCGGTCAGTTCACGGTTCGACAGGCGGGTCAGCTCGGAGACGGTGTCCCGGTAGCGGCGCCAGTTGCGGTAGTTGCGGATCAGGTTCATGGTAGTTCTCGTTTCGTCTTTGCTTCGGATCATTCCGTTTGTGTACGAACAGAAAATAGGTGGGATCATATCGGTTTAAAAGTGCCGTTGGCGCATGGCAGCAATGCAAATTGTGCAATGCAGCATTAACGGCCATTCACGCCTGCGTCACAAAGAAGGCCGAATCGGAAAATGCCGCCGCGTCAACGGTTTGGCGGTTCCGGCTTAGAAAACGACCGGGCTTTGGGGATTTGCATGGCGGGCTATGCGACACGGGTGAGGGCGGATATCGCCCGCTGGCGGGAGGCAGGGCTGATCGATCCCGCCACGGCGGAAGCATTGACGCAAGATATCGCCGCCAACGAGCGCGCGTCGCTTAGTTTCGGCTCCATCCTGGCGATGATGGCTGCGCTCTTGTTCGGCGCGGCGATCCTGATTTTCGTCGCCGCCAATTGGGAGGCCATCCCGCGCCTGGCACGAGTTGCGGCGCTGTTCGCCGTCATTATTGCCGGCTATGTCGGCGGCGCGGT
The DNA here is from genome assembly GCF_000427725.1 of Mesorhizobium sp. WSM3224. Lineage (GTDB taxonomy): Bacteria > Pseudomonadota > Alphaproteobacteria > Rhizobiales > Rhizobiaceae > Mesorhizobium. Next base: position 198,887 of record NZ_ATYO01000008.1, read on the forward strand.
GCTGAAGACGCGCGACCACGCCGCGATCGGCGAGGCGCTGTGGATCGTTGCCGCCGCGGCCTTCGGCGGATCGATCGCGCTGATCGGCCAGATGTATCATCTCTCCGGTGATGAAGCCTCGGCGCTGGTGACATGGTGCGCCGGTACGGCGCTGGCCGCCGTGGCGTTGCGCTCGAACCCGCTCACGGTGGCGGCGGTCGGCATCGCGGATGCCTGGCTGTTCCTCAAGGGCTTCGACTTTTTCGGCCGCGCCGAGTTTCTGCATTTCTTCATCGTCATGGCGATCGTGCTGTTCGCCATTTCGTTCTGGACACGCAGCCAGGCCTCGCGTCATCTGATCATCCTGTCAGTGCTTTTCTATCTCGTGCTCCTGGTCGGGGATCACAGCACATTGCGGATCGCCGTTCCGCTGGTTGTCGTCTCAGCGTTGCTGTTTGCCGCGGCGGTTTTTGCGGGCGACCCGATCGACAGGATCCTTCAGCTTGGCGGTCGCCTGCCCTTGCACGCCTTGCTCGGCTTCCTGACCGGCCTGGCCATGATCCAGTTCGAGCTGGCGGATGAAAGCACCTACAACAGTGGTTTCGCTGTCGCCTCGATCGTGGCGCTGGCCGGCATCGTCGCGGCGATCATGCTGGCGGGCCGCGAGAGCAGGGGGTTGCGCTGGCTGGCCTATGCCGGCTTCGCCTTCGAGCTTGCCATCATCTACAGCGTCACCTTGCAGTCGATGCTGGATACGGCCGGCTTCTTCCTGGCGGCGGCGGTGCTGCTCGGCATTCTGGCGCTGGTCATCATCCGCATCGAGAAGCGCATGAGAGCGCCGGCCGAGACGGGAGCAGCGGCATGACCGGCAAGAAACTGATCATCTCGGCGCTGGTGCTGGCGCTTGTCCAGATCGGCTTTCTCGGCTGGATCATCGCCGGCCGCGCCGCGATCCTGCGCAACGGCAAGGAAGTGCTGCTGAAAGTCGAGCCGGTCGATCCGCGCGATCTCCTGCGCGGCGACTATATCTCGCTCAACAACAACATTTCGCGGATCCCGGTGAAGCTGATCGCCAACGTCCCGCAAGGCGCATTTTCCAGCGACGACAGCTCGATCATGGTGCGTTTGAAGAAGGGCGGCGACGGCTACTGGCAGCCGACGGCAGCCTGGCTCGACAAGGCGCCTGCTCCGGCCGGCGCGGACGAGGCGGATATCGCCGGTCATGTCGCGGCGGGCTGGGATCTTCGCAGTCCCGACGCGACGATCGCGCCGGACTATGGAATCGGACGCTTCTACCTGCCGGAAGGCGAGGGTATGGCGATCCAGAATGACATGCGCGTGCGGCCGTTCGGCATCAAGCTCGCGCTCGCGGCCAACGGCACGGCACAGATCAAGGCACTGATGGATGGCGAGAAAGCGCTGTTCGAGGAGCCGCTTTATTAGGGTTAGGTTTTGGCGTTGACTCTGGGGACGCGCCGTCCTCCTTCGCCAAGGCTTCGGAGGACAAGAGCGAAGGATGGTGCGGATGAAGGGACTCGAACCCCCACGCCTTTCGGCACTGGAACCTAAATCCAGGGCGTCTACCAATTCCGCCACATCCGCTTTCCCCGGCAATCCCATGTAGCCATCATTCTGTCAATGTCGGCGCCCAAGTCATGCTTATCCGGCTAAAGCGCGGCGCGTCGAAAAATGGATTCAGGCGACGCGCTTTGGTCTTTGTTTTAATGCATGCCGTTCGCCCAAAACCGCTGCGCGGTTTTGGGCGACATGCATTGGAGCGAAGATAGTTGAAAATTAGCCTAGCCTGTGACAAAAGGCGTGTCGAATGTGACGGAAAGTGAATTTCCGCTTCTGCAAGATGTGAAAAGTTCCAGGAAAAACAAAAACTTATTCGCATTTGGCAAGGCGCAGTTCAGGGAGTTTGAGCCGCATCAGCGGTCAAATCGCCAGGTTCCGTACCAAAAGCCATTTCCGGCAACATCATACCGGCAGGCTGTAAACGGCTAAGACCGTTTGGCAGTCTCATTGTGAAACAAAGGTTCTAGGATGCAGGTCACCGAAACGCTCAACTCCGGTCTCAAGCGCGAGATCAAGATCACCGTGCCGGCCGGTGACATGGAAGCCAAGCTGATGGCGCGGCTGACCGATGCCCGCGCCAAGGTGCGCATCAACGGCTTCCGCCCCGGCAAGGTGCCGGTGCAGCACCTGCGCAAGGTGTATGGCAAGTCGTTCATGGCCGAGGTCGTCAACGAGATCCTCAACGATTCGACCCGCTCCATCATCTCGGAGCGCGGCGAAAAGGCCGCGATGCAGCCCGAAGTGATCATGACCGAGGACGAGAAAGAGGCCGAGAAGATCCTGGCCGGCGGCTCCGACTTCGAATTCAGCCTCAACTACGAAGTCATTCCGGCGATCGAAATCAAGGACTTTTCCGACATCAAGGTGACGCGTCAGGTCTATGACGTGCCGGAATCGGAAGTCGAGGATCAGGTCAAGCGCGTTGCCGAATCGGCGCGCAGCTATGAGCCGAAGACCGGCAAGGCCGCCGAGGGCGACCGCGTCAGCATCGACTATGTCGGCAAGATCGGCGGCGAGGCTTTCGCCGGCGGCGCCGGCAACGACCAGCCGCTTGTGCTCGGCTCCAAGGAGTTCATCCCGGGCTTCGAGGACCAGTTGGTCGGCTCGAAGGCCGGCGACGAGAAGCAGGTCACCGTCACTTTCCCCGAAAACTACCAGGCGGCGCATCTGGCCGGCAAGGAGGCCACCTTCGACGTCACGGTGAAAGAAGTGTCGGCGCCCGGTGCGCTCGAAGTCAATGACGAGACGGCCAAGAATCTCGGCCTGGAATCGCTCGAGCGCCTGCGCGAAATCGTGCGCGGCCAGATCGAGAACCAGTTCGGCTCGATGACACGCCAGAAGGTGAAGCGCCAGCTGCTCGACCAGCTCGATTCCGCCTATTCCTTCGAAGCGCCCTCGAAGCTCGTCGAGGCCGAGTTCAACAACATCTGGGCTCAGGTCAACCGTGACCTCGAAGCCGCGGGCCGTACTTTCACCGACGAGGAGACGACGGAAGAAGAGGCGCGCGCCGAATATATGCGTCTTGCCGAACGCCGCGTGCGCCTCGGCCTGGTTCTGGCCGAGATCGGCGAGAAGGCCGGCGTCACCGTGTCGGACGAGGAACTTCAGCGCGGCCTGCTCGAACAGGTGCGCCGCTTCCCGGCCAACCAGCAGCAGGAAGCGTTCGAGTATTATCGCAGCAACCCGGAAGCCATCAACGCGCTGCGGGCGCCGATGTTCGAGGAGAAGGTCGTCGACTATCTGCTCGGCCAGATTTCGGTCAACGACGTCAAGGTCAGCAAGGACGAGCTGATGGCCGACGACGAAGAGGCCGAAACCACGACCAAGGCAAAGCCGGCCAAGAAGGCATCTTCGAAGAAGACCGAAGCCAAGGCAAGTGAAGCGAAGGCGGGCGAAGCTACCGATGAGGCGGAAGAGCCGAAGAAGAAGGCCACGCCGAAGAAGAAGGCTGCCAAGGAAGCCGAGTGACAGGTTTCAATACCGCGATTTCGAAGGCCGCCTCCGGGCGGCCTTTTTCATTGCGGAGTATCTCATTGTGGCGGCGCGGCAACACAGGCAACTTGTCTTGATGGTCTGACGCTGGCGATACCAACCGTTGAACATTATCTGCGCTTCATCGCATCCGCGGGCATCTGGAGGCATTGGTGAGGCTGGGGTTCATGATGAGAGACGTGGTCGTTGCCGCGGCGTTCTTGTTTGCCGCCGCAGGCGCCGCCAGGGCCGAGCCTAATCTCGGCAACTGGAGCGTCGGCGCCGGCGATGACGGCCAGATCACGGCGTCGCTCCATGCCAGCAACAAGCTGATCACCGGCGGTGGGGCATTGGGCTACAGTCCGGTGCTGACTTTGGCTTGCCGGCCGGATGGCGAGCCACGCTGGAGCGAATGGCTTCAGCTCAACGATGCCGTCTCCGCCAGCCGCAAGATCACCATCTCCGTCATTGTCGACGGTGGCGGCAAAACCGATGAAAGCTGGGAGGTCGGCCCACGCCGCAGAACGCTGGTCAGGGATGGCGACGACGGCATCAAGCGTCTGGTTTCAGCGAACCGGCTGACACTGTCATGGCGCTTCGGCCTGCTGTCGGGACGCGGCGAGGCCGATTTCGAACTTGCGGGTCTCTCGGAGGCGATCGGCCGGATCGCGGCAAGCTGCAAAACCGATCCGCCTTGAGCGTTGCCGTTCAGAACAGGCTTGCACCGCTTTGCCCCCTCTGGGGCAGCTAGTCTCCCCGGAGCACACCTAAGCCTTCGCAAAAATTGGCTTTTTTTACCTGTTTGGTCGATTCTGTGGTATGTAGGTGCCGCAATTCCACTGAAGAGACGCGGACGCCTCCTATGCAGGGTATGCCAGCGGGCCGGCCTGGCGCGGATCGTCCGACGTAAACGACCATCAGAGAGGAAATGCGATGCGTGCAATTGCGCTTTTCATCGTCTTGTCCGCCACGACCCCCTTCGTGAGCTCATCGCAGGCCCAGGATGCTGCGGCGGGCGAGAAGGTCTTCACCAAATGCAAGGTCTGCCATGTCGCGGACAAGGACCAGAACAAAGTCGGTCCTTCATTGAACGGCGTCATCGGCCGCACGGCCGGCACGCATCCGGGATTCAGCTATTCCGCGGCCATGACCGCGGCTGGCAAATCCGGCGTCAAATGGGACGAACCGACCCTGACGACCTACCTTCACGCCCCCCAGGCGATGGTCAAAGGGACGAAAATGACGTTTCCCGGCCTCAAGGATGACAAGGACATTGCCAACGTCATCGCTTACCTGAAACAGTTTTCCAAGTAGGCAGCCGTTGCAGGTTCCCATTTGGTGGTCGCCCGCCGAAGGACAAGGCCGGCAATTGCGCTGTTGAGATGTCGCGTTATGCCGGCAGCGCGAAGAACCCCAACAACAGCAGAATGACGATGCCAAGGCCGAGTATGAGAAGCGTCCGAGTATCCATGACGTTCACCTTCGCACCCCGAGAATACCGAAAAAGAACCTCTGGAGCCAGCACCCGCTGCGGCTGACCATTAGCCGGCGCTGACGGAAGGCGACAAATCGGGCGTAAAGAAGTATGTTGGCGTCAGTGCAGGTCGCGGTTTGCGTGGCCAGTCTCGCAGAGCGCTAGCACCGTGAAATCCGCGACCTTGCCGGAGCCTATCTGGAGGATGGCCATGGCAAGCTTTCACGTGATTGCAGGCGCCAGCGAAACGCTGGAGCATACCAGGGTGAGAAAGATCGGCGTTTCCGATCTTTTCGATGCGCTCAGACACGGTGTCGACGACTTCATGGTCAAGCCCTCGCACATCGTGTTCCTGTGCATGATCTATCCACTTGTCGGCGTGGTGCTTGCCACCTGGACATCGGGAGCAAACGCCTTGCCGCTGCTGTTTCCGCTCGTGTCCGGCTTTGCGCTGATCGGTCCATTCGCAGCGATCGGACTCTACGAAATCAGCCGCAGACGGGAGGCCGGGCTCGATGCGTCCTGGCGCCACGCGTTCGAGGTCAGGAATTCCCCGGCTGTGCCGGCCATAGCCGCAGTCGGGATCATGTTGTTTGCGATCTTCATCATGTGGCTTTTGACCGCAAAGCTTTTCTACGAGTATCTGTTCGGATCCGAGCCGCCAGCGTCACTGTCCAGTTTCATAACCGAGATATTCGCGACCGGGAGCGGCTGGACGCTGATCATACTGGGTCACGCGATCGGGTTTGTGTTCGCCGTGGTCGTGTTGTGCACTACCGTGGTCGCTTTCCCGCTGCTGCTCGATCGCGATGTCGGCGCCTACGAAGCCGTCCACACGTCGGTGCGCGTGGTCTTGGCCAACCCGATTGCGATGGCGGTCTGGGGACTTATCGTCGCCATTGGGCTGATCATCGGCTCGCTGCCTGTGTTCGCGGGGCTGGCGGTAGTGCTGCCAATCCTCGGCCATGCCACCTGGCATGTGTACCGCAAGGTGTTGGAGCCGCCGGCCGCCCCAAGACCCGCGAACTGAGCGAACCTTTGAGAGCACCGGCGGAGCGCTGGCGCTCTCACGGGGCCGGGTGGCTGAACCGTGCCTGACGCGCGCCTGTAGTCAGCTCGCGGAAATCCTTGCCGCTGACATGCACGAGCGTCTTGTGGTCACCGCCCTCGAAATAGATATCGGCGGCGTCGCCGAGGCTTTCGTCCAGGATGACCGGCACATCATAGGCCGCGCCGATCGGCGGCACGGCGCCGATGTCGCAATCATCGAAGAGCGATACCACCTCGTCCTCGGAAGCGAGCCCGAGGCGCCTGTCCATGACGTCCTGCAGCCTGGCGAGTTCGATCCTGTGGGTGCTTGGAACCACGGCCAGCGCATAACCGAGCTCGTGGTGAACGACCACGGACTTGGCCATGATACTGCCGGGCACATGCGCGGCGATGGCGGCCTGCCTGCTGGTGGCGGTCCGATGATGGGCGACTGTGTCGTACGGAATTCCCTTGCCGTCGATAAAATTCCTCAGTCTGTTTGCTATCGTCATTTTCCGCGTCCTTTGCTCGAGTTTCACGACGCATACCAAAACGAACCCGCTGGCCTGTTGTTTCGAGGCATCGGCTATTCCCGGCTGGTTTGTTGCGGCGGTGTCCGAACCGTCAGGGGCCGGGCCCGAAATGTGCGATACGGGTCAGCAGCGTATAGTCGGCCTCGAAGACCATCATCGTCACGAAAACCAGCACCAGTATCGGCGGCAGGATGATCGCATACATCATCGCCAGCCGCTCCCAGGCCATGTGCATGAAGACGGCAACGATCAGTCCCGCCTTGAGCATCATGAAGATCAGGATCAGCGACCATCTGAGGTAGCCGTGGATACCGAAATAGTCGACCAGATAGGAGCAGGTGCTGAGAATGAACAGCCACGCCCAGACCACCAGGTAGAGCTTGATCGGGTGCTCCTGATGGACCTCGGGGCGAGCGACCGCTGTCGCAGCCGCTTGCTCCGCATGGGTGGCGTGCAGTGCGTGTTGTCCGAGACCGTTTGCGGTTGCTTCAGCCATATCTTCCTCTCGACAAAGCCTGCCTCTCACCAAAGATAGAAGAAGGCGAAAATAAACACCCAGACCAGATCGACGAAGTGCCAGTAGAGTCCCATGATCTCGACATTCTCGTAGCGGCCCTTGCGGCTGGTGAAGAAGCCGGGACGACCGGTGTCGAAGTCGCCGCGCCAGACCTTTCGCGCCACGATGACGAGGAAGATCACCCCGATCGTCACGTGGGTGCCGTGGAAACCGGTGATCATGAAAAAGCACGAGCCGAATTGCGCGGCTCCCCACGGGTTGCCCCAGGGCCGGACCCCTTCGGTGATCAGCTTGGTCCATTCGAAGGCCTGCATGCCGACGAAGGTCGCGCCGAGCGCGGCGGTCAAAAGCATCAGGATCGCAGTTTTGCGGCGGTCGTGACGGTAGCCGAAATTGACCGCCATGGCCATGGTTCCGCTGCTCGAGATCAGCACGAAGGTCATGATGGCGATAAGGATAAGCGGGATATCGGAGCCGCCGATGCGAAGGGCAAAGACCTCGCTCGGGTTCGGCCAGGGCACACGTGTCGACATGCGCGCGGTCATATAGGAGAGCAGGAAGCAACCGAAAATGAAGGTGTCGCTGAGCAGGAAGATCCACATCATGGCCTTGCCCCAGGACACGTTCTTGAATGCGCGCTGATCCGAGGCCCAGTCGGCGGTAATTCCCCGCCAGCCCTTGGGGCGATCCGGTTGGCCGGTATGCGTCACGGTCGTCTCCGTCATCGCCTGCCTCCTAGGTCAGCAATTTCCGGCAAATGTCGATGAACGTCGCCGCCCAGCCGGCCAAAACGGCGAAGATGCAGAGCCAGACGAAAAGCAGGAAATGCCAATACATGGCACAGAGCTCGACGCTGAGGCTGAGCCGCTGCGGCCGCGCTCCGTTCCAGGCGCTGGCGCTCGTCCTGCCAAGGCCGATCAGACCGCCCAATATGTGCAGGCCATGCATTGCCGTGATCAGATAGAAGAAGCTGTTGGCCGGGTTGGACGCCAGCAGGTAGCCATCTTCGGTCAGCTGCCGCCAGGCCATCAGCTGGCCGGCAAGGAAGGCGAGGGCGGTCAGTCCGGCCGTTGCAAGACCGAGCCTGACCATGTCCGTCTGGCCTCTGCGCGCGGCGATCACCGCGCATTGCAGCGCGACGCTGCTCAATACGAGCACGCCGGTGTTGAGCCAGAGCAGGCGCGGCAGCGGCAGCGGCTGCCAGTCCGGCAGGCCCATGCGCATGAAATAGGCGCTGGTGAACAGGGAGAACAGGCAGCCGACGACGGCGAGGAAGACGCCGAGACCGATCTTGGCGGTAGGCAGGGCCGATCGGTCGAAGCCGACGAAGTCGCCGGCCATGCCTTGCTCAAGCCATGGCTTGGCCATCAGCCGCTGGTGCGAAAGCCACCATCCGGCAAAGCCGGCGATCACCAGCAGGAAGACCAGGATGACGCTCATGCCGGCTCCCTGGACGGAGCGAAGGCGCCCGGCACGTTCTGCGGGATGAAGTCCTCCTTGGCGCCCGGCACGCTGTAGTCATAGGCCCAGCGATAGACGATCGGCAGCTCCTTGCCGAAATTGCCGTGCGCCGGCGGCGTCTGCGGCGTTTGCCATTCGAGCGTCGTTGCACGCCACGGATTGCCGCCGGCCTCGCGACCATGGCGGATGCTCCAGATCAGGTTGAACACGAACACAATCTGCGCGAAGCCGACGATGAAGGCCATGATGCTGATGAACGAGTTCAGATGATGCGCCGATTCCGTCATTATGGTCATGTCGGTCAGCTCGGCGTAACGCCGCGGAACGCCCATCAGGCCGAGATAGTGCATTGGGAAGAAGATCAGGTACGCGCCGATGAAGGTGACCCAGAAATGGAAGCGGCCGAGCGTCTCGTCCAGCAGTCGTCCAGTGACCTTCGGATACCAGTGATAGATCGCGCCGAAGATCACCAGGATCGGCGCGACGCCCATGACCATGTGGAAATGGGCGACGACGAACATTGTGTCGGAGAGCGGCACGTCGACGACGACGTTGCCGAGAAAAAGACCCGTCAGGCCGCCGTTGACGAAGGTGACGATGAAGGCGAGCGCGAACAGCATGGGGATGGTGAGGTGGATATCGCCGCGCCAGAGCGTCAACACCCAGTTATAGACCTTGATCGCGGTCGGCACGGCGATGATCAAGGTGGTGGTGGCAAAGAAGAAGCCAAAATAGGGATTCATGCCGCTGACATACATGTGGTGCGCCCAGACCACGAAGCTCAGCGCGCCGATGGCGATGATGGCCCAGACCATCATGCGATAGCCGAAGATGTTCTTGCGCGCATGCGTGCTGATCAGGTCGGACACGATGCCGAAGGCCGGTAGCGCCACGATGTAGACTTCCGGGTGGCCGAAGAACCAGAACAGGTGCTGGAACAGGATCGGGCTGCCGCCATTGTGCTGCAACTGCTCGCCCATCTCGACGATCGCCGGCATGAAGAAGGAAGTGCCGAGCGCGCGGTCGAGCAGCATCATCACGCACGCGACAAACAGTGCCGGGAAGGCGAGCAACGCCATGACGGTGGCGGTGAAGATGCCCCAGACGGTGAGCGGCAGGCGCATCAAGGTCATGCCGCGCGTGCGGCCCTGCAGCACCGTCACCACATAGTTCAGACCACCCATGGTGAAGCCGATGATGAACAGGATGAGCGAAGAGAGCATCAGTATGATGCCCCAGTCCTGGCCGCCCGGCGTTCCGGACATGATGGCCTGAGGCGGGTAGAGCGTCCACCCGGCGCCTGTCGGCCCGCCCGGCGCGAAGAAGCTCGACACCAAAACCAGAACGGCCAGCAGATAGATCCAGTAGCTCAGCATGTTGACATAGGGGAAAACCATGTCGCGGGCGCCGACCATCAACGGGATGAGGTAGTTGCCGAAGCCGCCAAGGAAAAGCGCCGTGAGCAGGTAGATCACCATGATCATGCCGTGCATGGTGATGAACTGGTAGTAGGCTTCTGGGGTGATGAAGTCGAACGTGCCGGGGAAGCCGAGCTGCAGCCGCATCAGCCAGGAGAGCACCAGCGCCACCAGGCCGATCGACGTTGCCGTCGCTGAATACTGAATGGCGATGACCTTGGCGTCCTGCGAGAAGACGTATTTGGTCCACCAACTATGCGGGTGGTAGAGTTCCATCTCCCCGACTTCGGCGGGTGGAACGGCATCTGCGGGTGTGACGTCGACCATGGGAGCACCTCCGCGCCCTGTTCAGCGAGCCTCAAGCGTTTCGAGCTTTGCCGCGACGTCCAAACCGGACGCCATCGTCTTTCCTGACGGTTGGTTCGCCGAGCCCGTTTGCTTGGGCGCAGACAATTGCGCAAAGGTCTGCTGCTGGCCGAGCCAAGCCAGATAGTCCTGCTCGGTGTCGACCATGACCACGCCATGCATCAGCGGATGTCCCTGGCCGCAGAGTTCGGCGCACAAAACCTGAAAGGTCCCGGTCCTCGTTGGCGTGAACCAGAAATACGTAACCGACCCGGGGATCATGTCCATTTTGGCGCGGAATTCCGGGATGTAGAAATCGTGCAGCACGTCGATCGAGCGCAACAGCACCTTGACCGGCTTGCCGACCGGAAGATGCAGATCGGTGGCCTCGACCACGACGTCGTCCTGGCCGTTTGGATCTTTGGGGGCGATGCCCAACGGATTGTCAGCGGTGACGTCGCGAGTGTCCGAAGTACCGAGCCTGCCGTCCTTGCCGGGCAAGCGGAAACTCCACTGCCACTGCTGCGCGACAACCTCTATCTCGGTCGCATCGCTTGGGACGGTGACGAAGCGGCTCCAGACGAACAGGCCGGGGACCAGCAAGGCAGTGACGCCTGCCGCGGTGACGACCATGAGCCACCATTCGAGCCGCTTATTCTCCGGTTCATATGCCGCGCGGCTGCCTTCCCGATGCCGGAAGCGGAAGACGCAATAGGCCATAAAAAGCACGACAGCGGCAAAGACGATGCCGGTGATCCAGAAGCTGATGATGATGGTGTTGTCGATATAGTCCCAGTTCGAGGCAATCGGCGTCCACCACCATGGGCTCAGGAGGTGGAATAACACCGAGCCCACGACGACCAAAACGAGTACAAGCACAACGGCCATGTCCCGTCCTCCCGGTATTTCACCGGAGCGCGAAACATCCGACCGAAATACCAAGCCGCATCATGCTCGATTTCCCGTTGAAATTCCAGAGCCGACTATGTGATTGGCAAAACGCTGCTTTTGCGCCGTAGCTTCGGGCGGTGGGCTGGGCCTTGAAGCGCGTCGCGCTGAAACGGATTCAGGCGATGCGCTTCAAACTTTTGTATTTGCGCATGTCGCTTTCCCAAAACCCGCTGCGCACTTTTGGGCGACATGCGTCAGATCAGCAGCAGCCCCTTCATCGAGGCGTTGCCCTTGCGGCCGATGATGATGTGATCGTGCACGCCAATGCCCAGCCGCTTGCCGGTCTCGACGATCTCCTTGGTCATCTCGATGTCCGCGCGGGAAGGTGTGGGATCCCCCGAAGGATGATTGTGCACCAGGATGACGGCGCTGGCGGAGAGTTCGAGCGCTCGCTTCACCACCTCGCGCGGATAGACCGGCGTATGGTCGACGGTGCCGGTCTGCTGCACCTCGTCCGCGATCAGCCCGTTCTTCTTGTCGAGGAACAGGATGCGGAACTGCTCGCGGCTCTCGAAGGCCATGGCCGAGCGGCAATAGTCGAGCAGTTGCGTCCAGTTGGACAGAACTTCGCGGCCGCGCACCTCGCCGCGGGCCATGCGCTGGGCCGTCGCGGCAATGACCTTGAGATCGGCCGCCACGGCCGGCCCGATGCCTTTGACCTCCTCGAGCAGGGATGCCGGCGCGCCGAGCACTTCGGCCAGCGAGCCGAAACGGGCAATGAGCGCCTTGGCGATCGGCTTGGTGTCGACGCGCGGGATCAGACGGAAAAGCAGGAGTTCCAACAGTTCATAATCAGGCAGGGCGTCCGGTCCACCGGCGGCAAAGCGTTCGCGCAGGCGGTCGCGGTGGCCGTGATAGTGGGGCTTGTCTTCCGCGGCCGCCTTTTTCACCGACTTTTGCGGCGGCTCGATCCAGCCTTCGGAAAAGAACGCCCGCTCGTCCTCGACTTTGCCCATTCCTGCCTGTCCCCCCAAAAGGCTTGGCTGAAACTTAAAGCAATTCCAGGAAAAGTGTGAAGCGGTTTTCCGTTCGGAATTGCGCGAAAACAAGCGGATAGGGCGGGCCATCGTTTCCATGAAACGATGATCCGCTCTATCCCGGCAAGCCGGGGCGGTCGAGCTTTTTCGGCGACAGCGTGAAGATCTCGCATCCGGTGTCGGTTACCCCGATCGTGTGCTCGTATTGCGCCGACAGCGAGCGGTCGCGCGTCACGGCGGTCCAGCCGTCGGAGAGCACCTTCACATGCGGGCGGCCGAGATTGATCATCGGCTCGACGGTAAAAATCATGCCGGGCCGCATCTCGACGCCTTCATTGACGGTGCCGTAGTGCAGGATATTCGGCGCGTCGTGGAAAAGCTGGCCGACGCCGTGGCCGCAGAAGTCGCGCACCACCGAGCAGCGCTCGGCCTCGGCATAGGTCTGGATCGCGGCGCCGATGGCACCGGTGCGGGCGCCCGGCTTGATCGCGGCGATGCCGCGCATCAGGCATTCATAGGTCACTTCGAGCAGGCGCTCGGCGGCGCGCTTGATCGTACCCACCGGATACATGCGCGAGGAATCGCCGTGCCAGCCGTCGAGGATGTAGGTGACGTCGATGTTGACGATGTCGCCTTCCTTCAGCGGCTTGTTGTCGGGGATGCCATGGCAGACAACATGGTTGATCGAGGTGCAGGACGACTTGGTGTAGCCGCGATAGTTGAGCGTCGCCGGCAGCGCGCCATGGTCCATGCCGAATTCGAAGACGAAGCGGTCGATGGTTTCCGTCGTCACGCCGGGCTTCACCATCGGCACAAGCTCGTCAAGACAGCGCGCTGTGAGATCGCAGGCTTTGCGCATGCCGGCAAAGCCTTCCTCAGCATAGAGGCGGATCTGGCCGGTATTTCGAAGGGGGGCCGTGGAAGCGTCGAGATAGGTAACCATTTTTGTCCGTTTGCCGGCTTCGGCTTCGAAGGGAGCGAAGAGCGAGAAATCTGTTCCAGATTTGGCACCGGAAGCCGCAAGGTTCAAGGACGAAGTGCGATTGCGGCGTCCATCGTGGCTTTCCTTCGGCCATTCCATGGGTCAGGGCGGGTCCCGCGGAGACTGACCCGGCCAACCAGTAGTAGCCGTGAATGAGCCTTGCGGAAAAGTCCAGCGAAACGCCGTCCAGCGCGGTCGTGTCGCCATAGCTCTTGATGAGGGACTCGACCCGGATTTCGCTTGTGTTCCGCCCACGACAGCTGCGCCGGCCCGGCAATACGTTGGAAATCCGGCATCGGCAATGCGCGTTGAGGCGGCCGGGGCCGGGTACCGATCTACCGGCGAACGAAGTGTTGATCGCACTGAGGTCACATTCCTGAGTCAGAAGACCGCTCAAGCAACTTTTCATGTCGAACGGCGTTGCTGAGGCTGCCGTTCGGGAGACAGGGAATGGACAGACTGCAATTCGAGGTGCCGGTGCGTATCACGCCCGCGCCCGGCCTGCCCGTCGAGGAAATCTACAGCGTCGAGCAGGCGCTCGATTTCCTGCAGGACTGGCCGAAGCGCCGGCAAGGCAAGGTCTACCAAGCCGCATTTAATGCCTGCTTCGGCGCGACGGTCGATGTCGCCGGCACCGAGGAAGCCTGCCGCGCCTTCGCGGCTTACTGCCGTGTCAGCGGCCTGCTTGCGAGGGACGCGATGTTCCCCGGCAAGCTTGGCAGCAGGGCAGGGGCGTATCGCGACGCGCGCTTAGCGCGCGATCACAGCTATCAGCCGCCGAACGACACGCCGCGATAACGCATTCCCACCTGCACGCCGCGCACGATCACGCGTGACAGGATTTCCATATCCAGCGGCATTTGCGGACGCCACACGTCGAGCAGGAGCGCGACGCGCGGCTGGTCCGAGTTGTTCATGACTTCGTGCTCGAAAGTGTCGTCCCAGAGCATGCATTCGCCGTCGGCGATGCGCCTTTCCTGGTGGTTGACCATCATGATCGTTGCCGGTCGGCCGTCCGGCTGTTTCGGAATGACCAGGCCAAGATGGAAACGAATGATGCCGCGGAAAGGTCCGCGGTGTGGCGGTATGTGCTTGCGAGGGGCCAGGAACGAGACAGCCGCCGATTTGACCTCGGGGCATTGCGAAAGCAGCCTGCTGAGGATCGGCATGCGCGCGATGTTTTCCGGGATGGACATGTCGTACGCCTTGAGCACGAACATGCGCCAGTCGAGACCGTCATTGGCCGAGATTCCGGCCTGCTCGGGCATGATGTCGTGGAAGCGCGGAACCTTGTTCAGCTTAACCGCGAGAGCTTCATCGCGGATGCTCTGCCAGGCGGCGGTGAACTTCGCCGCATTGGGAAAATGCGTACCGGTATCAAGAATCGCCGGTGCATCTATGCGCTTTTCATAGATACGGCGGACCAGACCGGTTCCAAGATCGTAGGCGCTCGACATCTCATTACCTCGACGACGCTGTTATATAGTGGGATATTGCTTGCCGGCATCCCTCACGGAGATTTGTTCGAGCCGTTAACGGCCGATAGACATCGTGCCTCGGGTCTCACTGGGCCTTCGATGCGAAGCGCGGACCGGTGCGGACATCGATGATTTCGGGCCTGGCGGTGGACCTCCTGAACAAAGCCTTCGAGCCGTTTTTCCGGGTCGATTCGGCGCGTACGCAATTCATCGCGGGCGCGGGTCTCGGTCTCGCCATCGCCAAGGAGATCATCGAACGCTACGGCGGAACGATCACGCTGGAGAACAGGCGGGGGGAGGACTGCAGCAGACGGTGGTCTTCGACGTCGTTTCCTAACGGGACCGATTGCCTATTTGGCCTTTTCAATCACCGGGCCGCTCGGCTGGTCGGTCGCTGGAGCCGGCGTGCAATCCTGTCCCTTGCACTCCAGGGCGGGGTCGTTCTTCGGCGGCAGGCAATTCTGCCCCTCGCAATGTATGGCCGGCAGCTGCTTTTGCGCCGCGTCCCCGTTCGGCTGGGCAGGCTTGTCCTCGGCGCGGACGGGCTGCAGCCCCGCCAGGCCGGTCATGGCCGCGCAAAACAGCACTGTTCGAAGCAAGTTCATTCCCGCCTCCATGGCTGAAGGGCGAGCAGAAGATTACACCTTCGGGTTGACGCCGGCTCCTCTCGGCCACGAACGACGTTAACAGCGCGTTTCCGCTTACTGAGGCTGGTGGGCCGATCGCCTGTAAATGCTCGATCCGTGGGCCGGAATATGCTGCTGTCTTCCTGTCCTCGAAAATGGTTCCGCTGGGTTCCGACAATGCGGGGCGCCGTGACGGCGCATTTCGTTGGCCCGCCATTTCATGTCAGGTGTGGCGGTTCATAGGCTCGGGCTGTCGGTTTCGCCGGCACTCAGTTGCGAGAGCAGCTTCAGCACCACTTCCCGAAGCCAGCGGTGTGTAGGATCGGTCGTATTGCGTTTGTGCCACACGACGCAGATGAGGGCAGGATTGATCTGCATGGGCGGAATGTAGATCGCCAGCCCCAAGCGGGATGCCACCTTGCGCGCGAGTTGTTCCGGTACGAGCGCGACCAGATCGCTTCCCGCCACTGCGTTACAGACGCCGCCGAACACCGGCATTGTCATGGCCACTCGTCGTTCGCGCCCCATCCGAGCCAGCGCGGCGTCGCCCATGGCCTTGAGCTTGCCCTCGGGCGAAAAGACGACATGGCCGAGGTCGCAGAACAGGTCGAGCGGAATAACGTCTCCCGGCTTCACCTTTGCGCGCTCGATCCTTGGATGCCCCGCGCGGGCAATCGACACGAATGTCGACCGGAAGGCAGGAAGATAGTCGATCCAGGTGGGGAAATCGGTCTTGGGAACGAGGGCAAGGTCGATGCCATGCTTTTCGAGCGTGCCGACATAGTCGTCGGGCACAAGGTCCACCAGTTGGATCAGTATTTTTGGAGCAAGCTGGGAGATTGCATTGGCCAAGGGAGGCATCAGCATCTCGGCAAAAAAATCCGAACCTGCGATCTTGAAACTTTGCTCGGCGTCGGCTGGATTGAAGCTGCCAGGCCCGGCAAGCAGCGCCGACAATTCATCCAGGATACGGCGAAGCGGAAGTTCGAGACCCCGGGCGTATTGCGTCGGCACGATGCGCTGCCCTTCGCGCACAAACAGCGGATCGCCCAGAAAATTTCGGAGCCGTCCGAGACTGGCCGAAACCGCCGGCTGCGACAGTCCGATGCTTTCCGCGGCCTTTACGGTCGATTGCTCGTGCAGCAGTGCGTCGAGTACCCGCAGAAGGTTGAGGTCGAAATTCGATAAATTCATCTGCCAAATATATTTTATAAGACCTATCGATTTCAATTATGAAATCGATTCTGGCAATTTCCCGCATCGAAATGCGTCGGATGGCGGGAGGTTTCGGTGGCTGGTGCTTCGGTACCCTATAGCGTCGAGTGGCTCGGCACGTCTTACAGGATTTGCCTGACCGCGGAACAAACGGCTTCGCGGCTCGGAATGTTCGAAAGCCTCGATCAGCCTGGCTATGGCCCTCCGCGCCACATCCACAACGACGAAGACGAGACCTTCCAAATACAGTCGGGCGAAGTAGAGTTCTGGATGAACGGTCAAACGCGCATAGTCGGCCCGGGCTGTGTCGTGCACGTTCCGCGCGGAACCGAGCATGCATTCCGGGTGCTTGGCGACCGACCCGCCAGGATGCTCACCATCATGACACCCGGCGGCTTCGAAGGCTTCTTCGCCGAGATGGCGAAACACAAATGCCGAATCCCTGAAGACATGGATCAGATCGCAGCCATCGGATCGCGTTTCGGCCTGACCTTTGCAGGCCCACCTCTGGGCGCGGCCTGGTGAAACGGCAAGAAGACAGGCCGCCTTTCGGATCCCTCATCGGGACTAAGCGTTGGCCGGGTTGCAAAGAAAATGGTCGCCGATCCGGGCCGCACTGGCTCGAAATTCTCGCTGCCTGACGGATCGCCAAAGTGGCAAAACCGCCTCAACACTTCAGGTCTGCGACAGAGCCCTTATAACCATCGGTGGTACAGCACACAAACTAACGATGTAGCACTCTACCGCTCACTGTTTCGGTCGTTGGGCGGGCGGCGATGATATCGAAACATTACTTGTTGAGGACGGAATAGACCGGTGCGTCGTGTTCACTGGCAGGCGGTTCTCCTAGTTGGGGTCGGGAATCACTCAGAGTGTTTAAGTTCTCCGGCGAGAGAGCGGTGCTGTGGCAATGAGGGGCTTCACGGCCTGAGGTGAAAAATGACCGTAGTCGGCCAATCGAGCATAGATGTCGCCGTTATAGGGGCGGGCCCGTATGGTCTGTCCGTCGCCGCAAATATTGGCGCGAGCGACCGCAGTATTCGGATCTTCGGACGGCCGCTTCAGACTTGGACCGATGCCATGCCGGCCGGCATGAAGCTTAAATCCGATGGCTTCGCGTCCAACCTGTCGGCGCCTGCTCCAGGGGCGAGCTTGGCCGAGTTTTGCCGGGATAGGGGCATTCCCTACCACGATACCGAACGCCCGGTATCACTCGAGACTTTCGTTGCGTACGGTCTCGAATTTCAGCGACGGTTTGTACCCTATCTCGAGACCGCAGATGTCCAGCATGTCGAGCGAAGCGGCGACGGGTTCAGGCTGACGGTCGGAGAAGGCCAAACTTTGCTCGCCCGATGCGTCGTCTTGGCGGTGGGCGTAACGCACTTCAGAGTAATGCCGAAACAATTGATGGGCCTACCTGCTTCGTTAGTCAGTCACAGCGCCGACTGCGGCCGTGTGGATCGGTTCGCTGGGCGCAACGTCGCCATCTTGGGAGCAGGCGCCTCCGCGATCGATCTGGCCGCGGCCTTAATTGACGTGGGGGCCACCACGACAATTGTCGCGCGGGCGGGCAGCATTCGTTTTAATTCGGAGCCAACCGGAGGTCGGCCGACACTGCTGAGCCGGTTCACGAACCCTGGAACCCCGCTGGGCCCGGGTTGGCGATCCCATTTTGCGTGCAATATGCCGCAGATGTACCGCCAGTTGCCGGATCGCTTGCGGCTGGCCATCCTGCGTCGCCACCTCGGCCCCCGATCAGCATGGTATCTTCGTGACAAAGTGCTCAGCGGAGCCAACGTCCTTGTCGCACAACACCTTGAAGAAGCTGGATTGGCCGGCGATCATATCTGCCTAAAACTGCGAGACGAATCGGGTTCGTTGAAGAGCCTTGAGGTCGAGCATGTGATCGCTGCGACAGGCTATTGGCCTCAAATCGAGCGCCTTCATTTTCTCGACCGGAGATTACGACAAGCCATCCGCCATTCGGCAGGCGTGCCGATCCTATCGCAGTATTTCGAGACTTCGGTTGCCGGCCTTTACGCCACAGGATTGACCGCTGCTGGGAGTTTCGGTCCCTTGATGCGTTTTGTTGCTGGCGCGGATTATGCAGCTCGACGGCTTAGCAGGCATTTAGAGAAGGCCCGGGGGAGCCGGCATGCTCTCGTAGCGGGCGCCAGGGTGCCACAAGCAATCCGATCATGAATGACACCGCCACTCTCGAGTTTGAAGATGGTCCAACGTTGACAGCCGACAGAGCCCGAGCGGTAGTGTTGCCGTTGGAACTCTTGCGCGATGGCGCAGGCGACGAGTTTGTGTTCCTCTTTCCAGGCACGGGAGGCGAGGCTCGCGAACTGGCGCCTTTGGCTGAACGGCTGACCACGTCCGGGCGTATTTTCGGCCTTTCCTACTTGCCCGACGGCGAAAGCGCCGAAGCTGTTGATCGCCAGGCAACTTATGCTGTCGCCGCCTTGCGCCGCATCCAGCCGCATGGCCCGTATCGGCTGGTCGGTTATTCATTCGGGGCCCTCGTTGCCGTGGAAGTGGCACGGCAGTTGAGGCGGGCAGGTGAGGTGTTGGAACCGCCGATCCTAATCGATGCATATTACGATCAGAAGTTCTGGCCTGCCAAGGCGTGGTGGATCGGGCAAGCACGCCGGACCGGAGCCCACCTCGCTCAAATCCGCCGGCAGCCGCCGGCCATTGCCCTGAGGGAGTTTGCTTTCCGAGCCGGACGGCTAGCGCAACGGTTCTGGTCGAGATGGCGGGAATTGCCACCAGTATCTGGCACGTCCACCGCAACGACAATTGCTGCCGCTAACGTCGCCGCGTTGCGCGCCTACGCTCCTTCGCTTTATCCGAGTTCCCTCGCGCTCGTGGAGGCTGCCGAAACGACGATGTTTGGCTGCCGGCCGTCAGACCTCTGGCGGCCAATAAGCAGGAAACTCCTCGTCGAAGATATCGCCGGCGATCACCTTGACCTCGTGCGCAATCCAACATCGCTCAAACTCCTGGGACGGGCGGTCGACAGGCACTTGGCGCAAGGAGGACGCGGGCAACAGCCTCTTGCTCTCATCGTCACTACCTTTCGATGGTCGGCAACCGCAGATCTCGCCGAGTCCCTCACTCGCGCAGGCTTTCGGGTAGCAGCGCTTTGTCCGTGGCGGCATCCCATGCATCGCCAGTCAAATCCAGTATTGTACCGCATGCCATGGCTGCATCCCGAGCGCACGCTAAAGTCCCTGATCGAGTGCAGTGATCCGGATCTGGTCCTTCCCTGTGATGAGCCTGCCTTGGACCTGGTTCGGAGTATTGGGGGCGCCGGATCTCAAAGTTTCTGGCCGGATATCTCTCGCTCGGAGATGATCGACATCGCGCGCGCGGCTGGAGTTGATGCGCCGCCAATGCGACCTGTCGACAACCTTGCCGAACTCGACAAATGGATCGAAGACCACGGATTCCCAGTCGTGCTAAAAACGGACGGAAGTTGGGGTGGCAGAGGAGTGGCTATCGTCAACGACCGAGCAGAAGCTGTCCGGGCATGGCGACGCCTCGCGCGTGGCCCGAGCCCACTCCGCATCATAAAACGCGCCATTGTCCATGCGAATCCCAACTGCCTGCGGGACCTGTGGCATCGCCGCAGGCCTGGCGTAAATGCCCAGGTCTACGTGGCGGGGCGAGATGCCAACGTTGCCCTCGCGGTTAAGGACGGGAGAGTGTTGGCGGCAGTGGCTGTGGAGGTTTTGGAGACTCAGTATAAAAACGGCCCGGCCAGGATCGTGCGCGTGATCGACCATCCTGGAATTGTTACTACCGCCGGCAAGATTATGGATCACCTACATTTGACGGGACTCGTCGGGATAGACTTTATTCTTGATGTTGAGGGTGCTGCGCATCTGATCGAAGTCAACGCCCGCGTGACTCCGACCTGTCGGTTGGCGCTCGGTTCCGGCCGCGACCCGGTCGGAGCGTTGCGCAGTTTGTTCCCGGGCGGGACAACACCTGCTGCGGTTCCGGATTCCGTTGGCAGTATCATCGACCTCGACGCACTCGACTGAGTACGAGCGAAAACGGTCCCCCTCGCTGAACGCGTGCTCTGGCGTTCTCGTCCGCGAGACCGAACACTTACGATCGCTATGTCCGCCAGCTCGGCAATGAGTGCGATGCTCCTTACGTGCCAATGGTCGACGATGTCCCGACCCGGTGCGAGGAGCCGGCCCTATGGTTCCCGATCGATCGGAGGCTCGAACTGCGGGTGCCCGTAAGATAGGTCGTAGCCCGCGCGCAAGTTCATTCTCGCCTCTTTGACTGAGCGAGGAGAACTTCATGCTTTCGAATCGAGACCGTTGGAAGCTGGTACGCCCAAGGGGAATCGAACCCCTGTTACCGCCGTGAAAGGGCTGACTTTTCGACCATTTCCTATTCACCTAAGTTCGCTGAAATCCTTATTTCACAAGGGTTTCGTTCTCTAGCGTTCACCGCTGTACACCGACGTTTATTCGACGTATATTCGACGTGTTCTCGAAACAACACGGCGGAAACGCGATGGCCAAGACCCTCAAAGAAGCCCCGATCACCACGGCAAGCGCGCGCTCAAAGCTGCCTGCCGGGGAGTATGCCCGCCGGCTCGATGCCGATGCGGCAATCTGGTATCGGCGAGGCAGGCGCGGTGGCGTATGGTTCGCGCGGTGGCGAAACCACAGCGCTGGTGCAAATTACCTTCAGGCGCCGATCGGACCCGCCAACGATGTCAACGACAAGCCTACGGACGGATTGCTGACTTTCGCACAGGCGGAAGCACAGGGTCGCCAGATCGTCACCAAGGCGCGGCAGGACGCGAAGGCCGCCGCTGCCGGTCCAGTGCTTACGGTGCGCCTCGCCGTCGAAACCTATGTCGCCGAGCGTGACGCCAGGGATAGCCGGCGGAAGGGCCGTACAGTGCGGTCAGACGCTGGCCAGCGATTGCGGCGGTACGTGCTCGGCCAGGGGAAGCGCGGGAAGCAGGAAGCCGTCCCGGCCGCGCCGCTTGCCAATGTCGGTTTGCATGCCCTGAAGGAGAGCGACCTCTTGGAATGGCGCAAGGCTTTGCCGCGGGAGTTGAAGGGCTCGACGGAGCAACGTCTTATCAATGATCTCAAAGCCGCTCTGAACGGCGCCTATGCCGCGCATCGCGAGCGCTTGGACCCGACGTTGCCGGCCATCATCAAGCATGGCCTGAAAGCCGAAAAGATCGACAGCGAAGATGCCGCGCCGCTTGCCAGAGATAATCAGATCCTCACGGCCGGCCAGGTCGGCAAACTGCTCACCGCCGCCCGGGCAGTCGATACCGAAGGGAATTGGGATGGCGATCTATTCCGGCTCGTCGTCGTGCTCGCCGCCACCGGTGCCCGTTTCTCGCAGATCACCCGCATGAAGGTCGGCGACGTGCAGCGGGCGCAGGCTCGCCTCATGGTCCCAAGCTCTCGCAAAGGACGTGGCGGCAAAATCGCCAGCGTCCCGGTTCCGGTCGGCAAGGATGTGCTGGATGCGCTACTCCCGGCGACGACCGGCCGAGGCAACGACGAGATTTTGCTGGAGCGCTGGCGCAGCAAACAGGTTCCCGGATCGATCGGTTGGGAAAGGGCAGGGCGTGGTCCCTGGCAGTTCGCAAGCGAGTTGCAGCGCCCGTGGCATGAAATCCGGGACAGGGCAGGGATGCCGGCTGTGATCCCCTACGGCCTCCGGCACAGCTCGATCGTACGCGGCATCCGGGCAAACTTGCCGATCAGGCTTGTCGCGGCGCTCCACGACACGTCCGTTCCGATGATAGAACGGCATTATGGCCGGTGGATTGCTGATGGCTTGGAAGACCTTGCAGCGGCAGCCGTCGTACCTCTCTTGCCGAAGGAAGGCGACAACGTAGTTTCGATGCGCCGGGGTCAGGAGTGATGACGCGTAAACAATTCCAAGTCGAGAACGTCGCCGGCTGGCTGGCACCCTTGCCGAAAAGACCGCGCGATGAAATCGCGACGCGGTGGCCCGAACTGCCGATGGCCAAAATCGAAAGCGAATTCGGTTGGTATCTTCTACAGCGGGATGCGTCTGACGCGCAGCCGGACGGCCAGGCAATCGAAAAACGTTATACCGGCATGCAGGAGCGTATTGCCGATCTGATCGAAGATGTTGCCTGGCTCAGAGGCAACAACCTTGGGGTGGCGGTAGAGCAAGTAGGACCGCCCGAATACAGCGACTGTCTCAAAACGCTCTATGATGCCCTTTCTACCGTCGGCGCGCTACTTCCACACGGGAGGAAGTACCTTCCGAAAGGACAACAGGTAAACCCGCGCCACCTTCTGGCACTCCGGCTCGGTCTTATTGTTAGAGACGCGGGACTGGCCGTTGACAAAAAGCCCGGCGGGCCTCTGTGTCAATTGGTCGAAATTCTCCTTGTGGCTTCGGGTGAGGCCCCGAGCAGTGTGGTGATGATCGTGACCCCTATCTTGGGCTATTTGAAAAAGTCACGCTGAAATCGCGCCTGTCATTTTCAGAAAGACTTGATGCGCTCAGGAAAAGCCTGAGTATTTTACCGCTCCATGAACTTCACCACGTCATGGAGCACGCTAATGAACGACGGCAAGCTAGGCCTAACAATTGATGAGGCCGTTGCCCGGTCCGGCCTCGGACGCACCAAGATTTTCGAAAACATCAAGCTCGGCAAACTGACTGCGCGAAAGGCCGGCCGCCGGACAATCATTTTGTCCGACGATCTTTCCGCCTTCCTAAAAGCGCTCCCGGTTCGGGAGGCCGCATAATGGCCCCGCAAGAAGATCGCGAACCCGACGACTTCATCATCCAAGAAGCCGCACGTTTCCTCGTCGAAACTGCGCGCCAGCAGCGCGGTCCGGCTGTACCGGAGCTGCGTCGCCGTTTCGGCCTTGATCCCAAGGCGGCTTGCGTTGCGGTCAGGTTGGCCAACGCGGTCAGGGCAGGAGGCGCCGATGCAGCCGCCTGACATGGAACACCCGG
The DNA here is from genome assembly GCF_000427725.1 of Mesorhizobium sp. WSM3224. Taxonomy (GTDB): domain Bacteria; phylum Pseudomonadota; class Alphaproteobacteria; order Rhizobiales; family Rhizobiaceae; genus Mesorhizobium. The sequence goes on from NZ_ATYO01000008.1 coordinate 222,423, forward strand.
CGCCGCTGGCAGGCGGCAACCGGGTGGATTTCGAAGCAGATCAGAAAGCAGTTGATGGTGTGGAAAATAGCGGGAATGCCGCGTCTTTTCAACTCTCGAACATCTTGGCCGACCTTGCCGAGCGTGTACGTATGGCTGCAGTCGAGGCAGACACGGCCGAGCGCACCAGCGTTTTGAGAGCCATGGATGCCGGCCAGATGCTCATCGATGCGAAAGCCGCCTGCCAGCATGGCGAGTGGCTGCCGTTTCTCGGCCGCGCCGGCATCCATGAGCGCCGCGCGCGCCGCCTGATGCAGCTTGCCCGGTCTGGGCTCGAATCGGACACCGTGTCCGATTTGGGAGGCATAGGCGCCGCTTTGGCATTCATGTCGAAATGGCAACTGCCGACCTTTGAGAAGGCGCTTTTCATCTACGACGCCGAAGAGGGCGAGACGCCAGTAGGTCGCGGCATCGCCTACGTCTGGGAAGATCACCAGCACCGCGGTTACTACCACGCCGGGATGATCGTGACCGGGGATGACAGCGAGGAGGAGTGCATAGTATCGAGGCGGCCGATGCTGCCTTTCGTAGAGGTCGCAGGCGATCGTCCGATCAACATCATCGTGCACTTCCTGACCCGCCGGTTCTCCCTTCCGATCGCCGATTGGCGGTTTGGCGAGGTGGATCGTCAGATCCCGATAATCGTCTTGGCGCCGTTCGTCACCGGAAACACATTCAGGGAGGTCGCAACCGCATGACCGATCTGGCCTGGATGAAAACCTACATCGGCGACGAGGCTGCCATGACCTCGCACCTTAGCGCCGAAGAGTTCGGCGCCTTTGAGCGGTTGCGCCGGCACTACTGGCAGCACGCGATGTTGCCAGATGACGATGTCCGACTGATGCGGATTACCGGCGTCGATGCCGATCGTTGGGAGGCCGTCCGCTCCGCAATCTGCTCGCTGTTCGATGACGGATGGCGGTTGCCGCGGCTCGACGATGAGCGGGAAGCAGCAGCAGTAAAGCGTGAAATCGCCATCGATCGAGCCAGGAAAGGTGCGGATGCTCGATGGAGGCGAAATGCTTCAAGCAATGCTCCAAGGATGCTCGAAGCAATGCCTAAAGCAATGCTTGAGCAATGCACACCAGCACCAGCACCAGCACCAGCACCAGAAGATTCTGCTCCGGAAAGAAAGGAAGATGAAGTAGCGCTTACGCGCGCGAGAGAAGCCAACGTTCTCACGATGTCAATGGCAGAAGCGGAGGAGCATCTGCGGAAGACAGGCGCGCTCGGTGACGACGCCGCCAACACCTACGCGACAGCATCGAGGGGCGGATGATGATCGCCCCCGCCGTCCTGACCGCCTTGGCCTTTGCCACCATTTTGGCCGTGATTTTCGGGATCGCCTGATGGCTCGCGGGCGCCCGCCGATAGGAACGCCGGAAGAGCGGCTTGAGCGGCAGCGCCGGCTCAGTCACGCGCGCGGCGAGCGTCGCAAAGTGCGTGAGGCGACAGGCGCGATCGTTCTTCCGCTCGAAATAGATCACCTGATCGTCAGCCTGATGCTCGAGGCCGGCGCGGTCGACGAGGTCGGCAGTCGTAACCGTAAGCGCCTAGCAAGCGCAATCATTCGAACAGCCATTAACGCGTTATCCGCCGCGGTCGCTTCCGGGCGTAAATTCTCAATCGAACAGGAGGGGCAACATGCTCGCGAAAACACCGAAGGCGGCCGACATGGACTTCGCCAAAATTCTGAAGATCCCGCCGAAGCCAGCGGCGATCGCCGAGGCGGAGCGAGCGTGGCGCGAGTCGGCCGCAGAGCTTGAGGCCGCTCGTTCCAGGCATCGCGAAATGCACCGACAGTATTTTGGCCAGCAGCCGGGCATACCGCCGACGATCACCGCCGCGGAAGTCGACCAGGCCGGCCAGGAGATCGCGCCCTTCCAGGCTAAAGAACGGGAGGCGCAGCAGTCGCTCGAAGCGCAACGCAAGGCCTTCGACGATGAATTGGCCGCGCTTAGGCCAAAGATCGATGGCTATCGCGCTGCGATAGCCGCGAAGATCGACGAGCTCGAAGACCTTATCGGCATCGGAGCCCTGTTCTATGCGGCCAGCATTGAGGCGCGCACAAAGCTTCCCAGCAAAATGCCCAGCCGATGCGAGGCCCTGCTTGGTCCGCACTGCATCGGCATGCTGCGCAAGATCCTCAACGCCGTCGACTGACTGAAGGAGAGATCGAGAGATGACTTATTTGACACGCGATATGAGCAGCGCCGGGAAGATGCAGCGACCCGCAGATGCGAAGGCGGCGGCGCCGCTGCGGCCGATTAGGCTCACCGCACCTTTGAAGCCGGTGAAACTGACAAGCGTCCGGCCACAGCCCAAGCCAGTTCGCGTCGTGCGGCTGTACGACCAAGCCAAGAAGACCGTCGATCTGGAACATATCCGTCGACTTGAACGTGCTGGCCTGACCGAAGGAAACAGCAAGGCCGTCAAATTGCTGAAGGACAACTATCAGCGCCGCTACGGCGAGCGGGTCTGAGCGGGCCTCGATGGATGTGGTGACGTTCATGGCGGACTTAGACACGCATATTGCCGGTGAGCTTTCAGTGCTTCAGGCACGAGGCGCCGATCGGTACGCCATCGAGACCCGCCACAAGGAACTGTGCGGCTGGGCGATCGATCAATGCGTCAAGGCAGATACCGCAAACCAACCTGCCAACATTGAACAGCAGCAGGCCATATCGTCGGACGAACTCGCAACATTGCGTCACCTGTGGGTGCGCTTGCTGCCGGACATAACCAGAGTGGTGCGCGACGGCATGACGGTCGACTGGGTGTCAGTGGTGCGTTGCGAAGACGGCATAAGCATCCACATGAATGTCGAGGTCGCCGAAGACGCAGACATCCACATTTATGCCGGCGCCGATTTCTACCGCCACTTTGAGCCGGCCAAATGGGAAGACGCTCTAGCCAGCATCGCAGCCGACTACGATGCGCCTCGGTATGTCGAGGATCTGTTCCCGCAAGCGGCAATGGATGAGGCAGAGCCGGCAGGACCTTGGAGGCGCATGTTTTGAAGTCAAACGTTGCACCCCCGGGGCCAAAACGCCGACCTCTACTTTTCGGATAGGGGGGCGGGCGTTTCGGTTCAAAACCGGCAAAACGTCAGACCGCTCGCCGATCGAAAGTACGCATTTTGGCAAATTAAAATTTTGGAGGCCTAATTCATGAAGCGCGGTAAGCGACCTCTTCCGAGCAGGTTGAGGCTGATCGAAGGCAGCTATCGCGCCGATCGGCATGGGCTGGTCGCAGCCGACCACGGTATTGCGCAGGGTCGACTGATCAAGCCCGCTTGGCTGCGTGGCGGTGCCAGCACAGCTTGGGACAGGTTCATCGCACCCGCCCCTTGGATCGACATTTTCAGGGAGCCTTGTGCCGTCGCATTCTGTTCGCTTTGGGAGGAGTTCGAGGCATGGCCGGCGCGCTTCCCCGCCTCGAAGCACGGCCAGATGCGCGCATACATGAACGAGCTTGCGCTGCTCGGCCGCAGCGGGAGGATTTGACGCCATGGGCGCGGCCGATCGGGTGAACTTGGTCATCGAGCCAGCGGACTCGCAGCCGGCCGATGCCGAGCGCGTCGAGAAGCAACCCGCCGCAACCCCAATCCCCCCTCAACAAAAACAGATCGCCGATGCCTGGGGAACGGTCGTCGGTCACTTCGGCCTAGGAGCGCGCCTTTCATGACGCTTCGCTACGTCCGCTCCAGCGCAGCCGGATCCGCCAACGGCACGAATTGGGCCAACGCCTACACGACCGTCTTGGCGGCGCTCACGGCGGCAGCCGCCGGCGATACCATCTATGTGTCGGAAGACCATTCCGAGACATCTGCCACGCTGCTCAAGCACACTTCGCCAGGCACCGTTACGGCGCCGGTCAAGGTGATCTGCGTCGACCATGCCGGCTCCGTACCGCCAGTCTCGGCCGATCTTCGCACCACTGCGGTAATCACATCATCATCGGGATCGGGACTGGCCTTCGACTCCTCAGATAGTTTCACCGTCTATGATGGTTTCGCCATCACCTCGGCGGCTATGTTCAACCTCTGCTGGAATCCGCGCGTTTTCCTGAAGTTCCGTAACTGCGCTCTGAGGCTCAGTGGCTCCGGTGGCAACTACGCGCAGCAGCAGAGCGGCACCAAAACCATTCTGGAAAACACGACGCTGCAGTTTGGATCGGTCTCGCAGCCCATGCTGATCGATAACGAGTTCGTCTGGCGAAATACCCCGTCTGCCATCCAGGGGGCGACGCTCCCGTCGACCCTCTTTTCCACCGCGATCGGTAACATCTATCTCGATGGCGTCGATCTCAGCGCGCTTACCGGAATTCTGTTCGGCGCTGCCTCTAACCAGGTGATGCGCGCCGAGATGGTCGACTGCAAAATCAATGCATCGGCGACCATTGGCTCAACCCCGACGCGGTATGGCTACATCCGGTACACCCGCGTCGACTCCGGCGGCACGAACTACAAGCACGGGCTCATCAAGTACGAAGGCACCCAATCGGTCGAAACGACGATCGTCCTCACAGGCGGTGCCAACGACGGAACGACGTCGTTTTCGTGGAAGATCGTCACGACTGCCAACTGCTCTGAGCACTTCCCCTTCGAAAGCCTGCCGATCGCCATCTGGAATGATACCACCGGTTCATCGGTCACGGCGACGGTGCAGGGCATCTGGGGTGGTGGTGCCGTTCCGAACAATGACGACATCTGGTGCGATGTCGAATATCTGGGTGCTAGCGGCTCGCCCCTGGCTTCGTTCGTCAATGACGGCAAGGCCGACATCCTCGCCTCCAATGCAGCGCAGGATGCCGGTTCAGGCACATGGGGCGGCTCCACAACGAAGTTCAAGCTGAACGTCAGTTTTACGCCACAGCAGAAGGGCTGGATCCTGCTTCGCGTGAAGGCCGCGAAGGCCTCGAGCACGTTCTATATCGATCCGAAGATCACGCTAAGCTGAAGCAATTAGACTGGCTGCTTCCAGGGCCCAGCCGGTTCGTAGAAAGCATTGGCGCCGGTCCACCAATCATGGACGATCGTCGTCGCTAGCACCCCGAGGGCGGCGCCGATCAGCAGAATGAACAGGACTTCGCGGCTCTTTTCGATCATGCGAAGAGCATGCCCGAGGATGGTAAATTTTCTCTTTTAGCGCGCGCTAATTTCCAAAGCCTCAAGGCTTAAGCGCGTCCCGTTTTAGGGTGATTGTAGGAGGCTTCCACCAGCCACCACTTCCAGGCAAATCCGCAGACGCTAGTCGGAAGCTTCGCTGCACATAGGCGCTATAAGCGCCATCATTGCCGAACTGATCCCACAGGATGAAGCCGGCAATCAACGCAATCACGACCAGGGGCAAGCGCATCGGAACCTCCCTCAAAAGTTCCATCTGCATTGTGCTCCTGGGCGAGATTTAATACAAGCATTCGCTAATATATGGACCAGACGGACTAGGCCTTCGCCTGCTTAGGCGCCACATGGCTGGTTACGAGCCGCACGGCACTACGCTTGACCGTGATCCCGAGATCCTTGCCGCCGACGGTCACTGTGTCATCGTCGACGCGCGTGACGGGGCCTCTCAACTCGATCTGCTGACCGCTGCTGATGTTCGGTGTGGTGTCCACGATCGAGTGCGGTTGGCTGTAGGAGGGGATCAGTACGCTGACCCTATCCTCTGTCACACGCTTGCGCACGGTTGCCGTGATCGCGACCTCGTCGCCAACTTTGATGCTGCCCTTAGCCATGCGCATTTAACTCCGAACAGGCGAGTTAGTTCTAAAGCGATCGCTAATGGAACAATCGACCGGCCAGCCGGTTCGGGTCGCGCGGCACGGTTCTTCGTATCTCCGGCCGCTAGGAGCTCAATCCCCTTTGGCTCCGAGACGGGCCTGTCCGGTTGCCCACGCCGGGCAGGCCTGTTTCGTTTCTCAATCAGTTTGACGGGCTACGGGGAGTAGAACTGGCCGGTACTTGCCAGATAGGAACCAACTGAACCGCTTCGGCGTTGCGAGCCAATGCGGAATCCCTCCAACGACAACACCCCATACTTTGAATTCGAAGCGATGCGCGAAGCGTTCAACCGTTGGGTTGTCGAGGACAAGGTGCCAGAGGATCAATGGCGGCCACGCGCTACGAACCTGGTTCGCATCGTGACGGGTGACGAATACGTTGATCCCAATCTGGTGGAATGGATTATCCACAAAAAGCCCCAGCGCTGAGGGGGATCGGCGCTAGGGCTTTAGCCATGTACGCTGTACCAGCATGACCTTACGTTAGGTTGCGCTAATGTCGTGAACGAATGGTGAATTGCTGCTCAACGCGATCCAGCCCCAAACCAGCGGATGAACGCCGCGTCCTTCCCGGTGATGTCCTTCACCGCCTTAAGCAGCGCCTGGTGCAAGTCCTGCATCAATCGGTAGTGATCGCATTGCGTCGATATCAGCGGCGTAACGATGGCTTCGTGCATGGCCGCTGCCGCGGCCATGAATTCGGCTATCTCTGTCTCTGAGAGTTCTTTCGGTTTGTTGCGTCGGACCATTGCGACCGCCTCTTTGTTGGTGATCGCCCCATCAAGGATAGAATTCCTATTTTCAGAGCGGCGAGCAAGAGGCTAAATTGAAGCCATGCGCGATTGTGATCTGACCGAGCGGCCCGGCAAGGGCTGGACGCGGTGGGCCGAAGGCACCGGCGAATATGAGATCGAACGCACATGGTGGCAGGCAAGGTGCTGCATTTTCCCAAGCTCAATGTGTCGGTCTGGTTTGACGGTTCCGAGATGGTCGGGATCGAGCATTGGGGCTTCCGCGAGCCGAAATGGTGCATGAGGATTGCGCCGGCCGATTGGCAATCCATGCCTCCCGGTTATCGACATGATGCCGAACAGGCTTGGTTAGCATGGCGCGCCTTTTCCGATCCTACTATTTGATGCTGCTTGCCGGCGGCATCTCGTGTGCCTGTAAGGTGAGTTTGTCGACCGTCGCCACGATAGCGGTCGCCAGCGCTTCGGCCTCATGAATCAACTCCGGCCCATAAAGCCCGTTGACCATTTCTTCGCTGGGCAGCACGCCCGGCGGGCAGTGTTCCTCGATCGTGCGCCGGATCAGCGTCAGTGCCGTCCGGCATTCGTCGGCTTCGATCTTCATGACTCTTCAAACATGCAATTCGTCTAAAATGTTCCGGGAACTATTTTAGCGCAAGCTGATTGAATCGCGCCTTGTGAGTCCGGTGCATGCGTTTGAAGTTCGTCCCCCCTTTGATGCCGACCCTTGTCGAGCAACCGCCGGAAGGCGACAACTGGCTGCACGAGGTGAAATTCGATGGCTACCGCTCGCAGTTGGTCATCGACGAAGACGGCACCCGGATTTACACGCGCAACGGCCATGACTGGACCGCGAAGTATCGCGACCTGGTGAAGGAAGCCGCGAGCCTCGGCGCGGAAAGCGCCATCGTCGACGGCGAGATCATCGTCCTGAACGAGGCCGGCCTGTCCGACTTCGGCGAGTTGCGCAAGGCGATCACCCGCCGGCAGCACGACCTCTATTTCGTGGCCTTCGACCTTCTCCACCTCAACGGCCACGATCTGCGCGACATGGCGCTGGAGGAGCGGCGCGAGATCCTGGCCAGCATGATCGAGCCCGGCGGCCGTATCCAGTTCAGCGAGCCTTTGCCGGGCGATGCGAAGGCTATCTATCACCTACTTGACCAGGCCGGGCTCGAGGGCATGGTGTCGAAGCGCCGCGACAGCAGATACCGCAGCGGCCCGTCGACCAATTGGCTGAAGGCGAAATGCTACTCGATCGATGAATATGAGCTGCTCGGCGTGGAGCGCGAGGCGGGCAAGCCAGCCTTTGCATTGATGGCAGAGCGAGGCACTGGACGCTATGTCGGATCGGCGTTCATCAACTCCAGCCAAGCTATCCGCGAACGCCTGTGGAAGCGTGTCCAGGAGCACGCCGGGCCGGCGCCAAAGGGCATGAAGCGGCCGGCGACCCAATGGGTCAAGCCGGGGCTGATCGGCCGCGTGAAGCATCTCCGCGGCGAAGAGGACTTGCGGCACGCTTCGTTGCAAGATTTCCGGGAGGAGCATTAGACATGCCTATCAGACGAAAAGCCGTGGATGCCGGGATTTTTGATCCGGACGAATTGGCCTTGCTCGGGAGGGTTTTCGCGCAAATGAAAACCCCTGACCAATCAGCTGAGTCTCAGAGCAGACTGGCCTCGCGGATCATCGCCAATTTTATGACCGGCGTGGTTGACGAAGCGGAGCTGATCGCGCTTTCAAGGCAACCTCTGGGCCGCTAATCGATGACAAAAGGCTGGACGCTGCAATCCCTGATCGACGGCAAGATGACGGTGACGGCTCACTGTCACAATTCCGCGTGCAACCACCACCAAGTGCTCGATCTCGCCAAGCTTCGCGATAGGTTCGGCCCGGACGCGCCAGCCATGGAATGGGACATCAGGCCAAAGCTTCGGTGCAACAGATGCAACGGGAACGACGTCGGCTTGATCTATACGCCCGATACCAGGCCGACCGGCTACGCCAAGGCCAAAGGTGGATGATGATCGACGGGCCGCCGCAAGGGCGCGCTCGACGAAATCAGAAGCGCCGACTCGGCCGAAGTGAGAGCACAAACTGTCTGACATGCAAGCGCCGGGCGACCCTGGACGTTGCCGCACAGGTCAGGCGGCTCGGGCCGGATCACGGATGCCTGCACTGGGATCTGATCAAGGTGATCTATTGCCACGAGTGCCGCGCCGCCGGCCGTGACGATCGGAACCTTCAGTTCACAAACCATGCGATCACGCCCGACAAGCGGCGCCGCTAGCCGACTGGCTTATTTATCCGGCCGGTTCGGGGGGATGTGCACCACCGGGGGCAGGGAAGGTTCTGGCGCTCTGGTCTCATGCTGCGCGACCGTCGTCGATATCGGCGCTGGCGCGACGATGAGAAACAGCGTTGTGACGTAGCCAGCAATGGAAGCGACTGTCGCGAAGAGAAGCAACTTGGCGATGAAGATACTACGCCGTCTCGGTGGCTTGGGCTGAATCAGCTCCGAAGCCTGCGCAGGGAGTATGGTAGGTAGCAGATCGCAGAGCGGATCAAGCCGCGACCAAGGGCCGATATTCGAGGCATTTGCATGTTTGCCATCCACGTCGGCGGCAGTGGGCACGTGCGCCAGGTGGGTCGTGTCAGTGACCTTACGATCGAGCGCGGCCTGCTTCAGACGCGTTTCCACATCAAATTGATATTTTCGTGAACCGCGCCAGTTTGCCTGGAACTCTTCTTTTGCCATCGAAGCGACCTTCACCGCAACAAGTAGGCAGAGAGGCGGCCCGACTGCCGAACAACCTGGGGGAGGACAAAACAGCCGGGCCGAGGCTGGAAGAGTACGTTCCCACCCAGCCGGTAGAATGGCCTCCATGGCTGCTTAGCGCAAGCCGGTTGTTAGAACCGGATTATGGCACCCGAGCGCGCGCACAGCGCTCCTTTCGGGGGGAAACCCGACCTGATACGAAAGAAGAATGGTCCGTTTGCAGCCATCGTCTACACGCCCGAGGGCTGCTATTGCCAGCAGGGCACAGGCCGTCGCGCCGATCATGTTGCGTTGCCGGCATCGCCAGACCGCGCTGGAGAGCATCCAGAGAGCTGGGGCGCGGGGGTCACTTTCGGTCAGTAAGTTGGTCTTGCCGAGCAATCTCATCTAGCGCGTCATTGACTCGCGAGCGCAACAAGCGGCGAGCTTCGTGCAAGTCCATTGGGTTTGTTGGCGGCTCGTTGCTCCTGTCATGGTGCCGATGGAAATAGTTCGCAGTCCTATTGAAACGACCAATTTCGCCCTTGGCCGACCTCCGGATCCGGCCTGCCTGTTCTAGGCACTCCATCGCCTTGTAAAGATCGAACCACCCCGGTTCTCCAGCACAATAGTTGAGCGCGTGTGTCAGAAGATCGCTTGTTGTCGAGGCAGCGTAGCGGCGCTGAGCCGAAGTCGGAGCCGGAGGCGGCACAACGATGTTGCCATCGTGACCTCGAATGATCACGTGGAATTCGGCGGACCCCCGGCCGAATCTAAAATGTGCTGTTTCCGCGCGCAACATCATGTGGCGGATCAATTTGCCATCGCGCATTTCTATGGCTCCGTCGGCTTCAACCGATGAATCTCCAAAAACGACTCCTCCGGCGACGCCATTCAAGATCCGGACAATGCCGTCTCCGGCGTTGAGCACGTCTTTAAGTGTTGGGAGACTGTCCAGCTCTTTCGATTTGAGAACGAGCAACTGGTCGCCCGACTGATTCGGTATCAGTTCGACGCAGGGGTCGAAGGGCGGCTTGAACATCTTCAGCCAATCGCTCTGATCTGACGGATTGGCCTTCAGCACGAGCCACATAGGGTCGTTGCCCCCTTCTAGCCTCCGGGTGGTGGCGGCGGCGGTAATGAGGATGCGGCAGTGCCAGAGGATGCTCCGGGCGGCTGCCTGTACTTCTGAACGACGGCAACGCTTCTCGCGCCGTCGCCTTCGATCTTCGTGTTGTTCGAGGCCGGGTTATAGGGATCGACAGTCTGCAAAAGCTGGTTCTGCTTGTTGGCGTCTCCAGCGGCCAGCGTCATCGTGTCATAGTTGTTGAGGTAATCCGCTGCGCAGCCGCCTAAAGGCAGCAGTAGGACGGCAATCGCGAGCAGTTTCCTCATCAGCACGTCCCCTCGAAAACTTGGCCCTTCCGGGCGCGCAAATAGCAGAGGCGCTTTCCTGTCGCGCTTCCGAATGCCGAATGCTGTTCGATGGCCAGCAGTAGTACTGGCGCAGGGCTCATCAGACTTGACCGCTGCGCTGTATCCCACATGACGTCGCTGAAGTTGGAAATAACGGAATCAACGCCGATGAGAACTTTGGTGCCGACGCCTTCAGCGCGGACTTCCACGCTCTCGATGCCGTAGCCGACTTTCAAGTAAGCCAGCTCACTCTCGATTTGAAACTGCAATACCTCATCGTTTGCTGATGCCAGAGACGGCATCAAACACGCGGCAAAAGCCAATGCTGCCCTGAATAACATTTCCCCGTCCCCACGGTTTCTTCAATTGAAGCACCGCAGCTCGTCATTAGCAAGTTGGGGTCCAATTGCTGGCCTAAGAAGCTCCTCGGGGGGAATACTTCTCACGTTAGATTCATCAAGAAGAGGGCAGCCTGACAGGTGAAGCCCAGGCAGGCCGCTAAGCCGCCAGCTGCATTCCATCGGCCCGCGCGCTGCAATTCCCCGATGAACGTGTCGATATTGTCGGGGACGCGGATCGACGCCGCAATGAGCCAAAACACTGCAGCGAGGCCGGTCGCGACAAGCCCCATCAGGTTGATCCAAAAGATCATGACTTCCTCAGCCTCACCCCGGCGCCGCCACCATTCTCCGGAATGAACTCGACGCCGGCAGATTCGAGAGCGCGCTGGATTGCAGCAAGGTTGTTCTGGATCGGCATCGATCGCCGGGCCTCGAAATTGCGGACCGTCGACAGTCCGACCGCAGCCGCTTTGGCAAGATCTTCCTGAGACATGTCGACCAGCGCCCGACCGGCTCGGCATTGTGCGGGGTTCATTATGCCTCCTGACGATTTGCGCTAATCCTAACTAAAATCGTTTGACGCGGATAGGCGCAATGAATACCGTTCTGGATAACGATTTGCGTTACATGTGAATAGCGGGCACGACTGATGAAGTGATTTGCCCGCGCTCTCAGATGAGCAAAGGATTCCTCTTGGCGGGGGGCCTGGGCGCCAGGGAAAGCCGGAAACCGGCAAATTAACAATCAGGCTTGAGGAAGTGGAAATGCTGAAATCCTTGATTCCGGCGGCCGGCGGAGCTTTGCCTTGCCCAGCAGCCGAGGAAATGGCCAAGGCGGCGCGGCAGATCGACCGTGACGCCGCCTCGATCGCCGCTTCCCTGGCGATCATCAATGGCGGGCAGTTTCGCGTCGACATCAATCATGTGGCCGGGTACGTCCTGGTTGTGAGGCAGTCATGAGCGCCTCATCCATCGACCGCCGCGGCTTGCTCATTGGCGCAATGGCCTCTGTGCCGGTCGTGGGAGCCGCTGCGGCGGCTTTCCCGTCCGGCTCCGCCACACCGGAGCGACCCTGCATGCGCGTCCGCAGACTCGCCAGAGAGATGTCTGTGCCGCTGAGGGAATGGAATATCGAACTGGGCGACGGATCGTTGATGATCGCCCATGTCTATCCCGAGGGCGAGATTCCTGATGAAGCCGGTTTTATTACTCACACCGGCAGCAAGGAATCTCCTAGAGGAAAAAACATCCGAATTCACTTCGAGGACACAGCCAGGAGTGCGCAGTCATGAGCGCATCCTCCAACGTTGTCCTGCTGGCCAAGTATCGAGCAAAGCTATCTCGCTCGATGCCAGCCCATCCGGCTGACGATCTGTCATTCATGCGCCCTCGCCGGCCGAAGGGGGGAACTGAGGTCGTCTGGTGGTTTGTTGAGGGAACCGGCAGCTATAGCGCCGACTGCGCCAAAGGCCACCAGCTTGCCGAAGAATATCTCGCCTACTGCGCAGAGCATCGGACAAACGGCAATATCCCTCTGCTGGGCTGGATCGTCAACGATATGCTGGTCCGCTGCAAGGAGGCCGGAAAGCTATCGGGCATCGAAATCGGCTTCCTCACGAGCGTGAACCACAGCGCTATGATTGGCGAGGCTGTGAACGCGCACCTCGAAAAGCAGGGACGGGAGCGGCTATGACCGTCCCCAATCAACACGCCGCGCTCGACCCGCTATTGGAGCCGAGCAACGATATGATCGTCGTGCCGTTCCACCACGCTTACCGCAACATCTTCGGCATGATGCCTATGCGGGGCGACGAACATTTCTGGCTAGTCTCGCAGTCGAGCTACGACTCTAGGCGCTACCCGCCGGGATCTTGCATTCAATAGGGTCCAACGCCGACCCAATTGGCCCGCTGCCTCACGGTGGCGGGCTTTTTTCACGCGAAGGATAAGATTGCCCGGGAGCCGGCGGTAGCCCAGGTAGCCCAGGTAGCCCAGGTAGCCCAGGAAAGCCAAAGCCAAGACTTCCGCTATATGGTCCCCCATATGGTCCGCCATAAGGAAGCAGGTTGGGCACGGTTCCTCTTTGTGCCCAATCTTCGAATTCATCGGCCGGAATTGTGACGCCCGAGTAGCGCTCCAGAGCTCTTAGCGCGAACCTTCGTCCTGGTAGGGAGCTGTCCTTATTTTCTCCAGCAAGGATCGAGAGCGAGACGCGGACCATTTCGATATCGAGTTCCCTGTTCTTGTTCAGATAACCAAACGCTCCAGTCGTCACCGTCCCGCCGATGCCGATGACGATTCCTACTGCTCCAGACGCAACCGCTTTCCAAATAGTGGACGGCATTGCGCTACCCCCCAAACAAGCTGGTGTCGTAGGGTCGATAGTCGCAGGAACCGTTGCGAAATCAATCAGAGCCGTTCAGGCAAATTCGCGGGCGTATATTCGGCTGATATTCGATGATTTGTGCTGGAAAGCAGCTAAGTGCTTGAAATATCTGGTACGCCCAAGGGGAATCGAACCCCTGTTACCGCCGTGAAAGGGCGGTGTCCTAACCGCTAGACGATGGGCGCGCTCAGACGAAGCGGCTTATAATTGCGTTGTTGCCAACCGGCAACCCATCCGCAGCCACATGCGACAACTTTTTTCACCGCGCCGTGAAACGTGTGACTTTTAAACGAAAAATTGCGTTGCGCGCGTGCGGAGGCGGCCGAAGGGCAGGCGGGCTCAGCCGTCCTCGCCACCGCCGCTGCGGCGACGGCAGCGCCAGTTCCAGTCGCGCTCGGGGCCGACGTCAACATGGATGGATTCGGTGTGGCAGTAGGTGCCGACGCCGCCGCGGCCGGGCATCGAGCGGACATAGCTCGCCAACTCCCACTTCGACACACCGGGCAACTGGATGTCGGCGGCGGCGCAGTACATGTGCAGCGAGTTCTTGGCACCGTTGGCGCGGCGGTTGCGCGAGGGATCGCGATAGCCGGAGGTGACGATCATCTTGCGGCCGAAATGGCCCTCGATCGTCTTCAGCACCCGCACCAGCGACGGCTTGAGGCAAGCGACGTCGACGCTTTCGTTCTGCTTCAAAAGGCCGTTCGGGGCGAGCCTTGCCATGCCGGCGGCCGACGCCACCTGGTAGGACCCGCCGCTGCCCTCATCCTCGTTGAGGTCGACGTCGCTCTCGTCGTCGATGCCGGATTTGCGCTTGATCTCGAACAGCGCGGTCTGGCGCACGCCCGGCAGGGCGTCGGCGCCGGTGATGTGATAGCTTGGGTCGTCGAGCGAGGCCAATTGCACCGGCTTTTCGCCTGGCGTCGCCGAGGCCAGCGTCACGATCGGCTTGGCCGGTGGCGGGGTGGTCTTGGCCTGCGCGGCGGGCTGGTCGCCGGAACGCGCGTTGTTGATCAGCGGCGCGGGCGCGGCGGAGGCCGGCGTGGTGCTGAACAGCGAGGCGAACAGGCTCTTCTTCGGCGCGGCGATTTGCGGCTGCGCCGGTTCGCTCGCGGTCACATAGACGCCATTGCTCATGGCCTGCGTGGTCGCCTGCGCCTTCGATGCAACGGCGGCGGCATCGCCCTGCTGGGCGACGGCTTGTGTCTGTTCCGCGGTTTGCGCCTGCTGAACCAGCGGTTGCGGCGTGCTGCCGGCAATGGCCTGGGCGCCGGCAGGGATGGCGACGGGGAAGGTGCCGCCCGGCCGCGTCTCCGGCACATAGGCGACCTTCTCGGGCAGCGGCTTGTCGCCCTCGCTCATCACGGTCGAGGCCGCTTCGGCGGGCGCGGATGCCTGACGCGACGAATCGGCCGCGGCCGCGGTCTTGGCGCTGGATGTCGCGTTCATTTCGCTGGCGGTTGAATTGTAGGCGGGCGAAACGACCGACATCGTCGGGTCGCCGGTCGAGGTGCAGGAGGCCAGCAGCACGGAGAAAAGCGCCGCCGCAATGCTGCGACTTTCCCTTCGTGCAAGACGCCAACCTGCTGATTTCAAAATAAATTCCCCCTCGATATCCGGTCGGTTCGTCATCGCCACGCCGCTCCAGCACCGCGTCGCGATAACCCCCCAGTTCCCAACCGGAACGGGACGTGTGTCGAATCTGCAAGCCTCGGAATTATTCAGCGTCGGAACGTGATTTGAGGCCGTGAAACGATTGACGCCTCCATTTCGCCCTGTTTTGGCGGCCCGTCAACTCACCAGACATTACAGTCCGTTACACACGCACCTTGACATAGGTGCCCGGCGCATCTCCCAAGGTTTTCATACGCTTGCCGGGTTTTCGGGCAGGGACGTGGATGTTGTCCTGGTTCTCGATCCAGTGTTGCCAGTGCGTCCACCAGGAGCCCTGGTGTTCGTGAGCGGCAGCAAGCCAGGTGCTGAAGTCGCCCACCGGCTTGCCGCCGGTCCAGTACTGATATTTCTTGGCGGCAGGCGGGTTGACCACGCCGGCGATATGGCCGGAACCCGTCATTACATATTCAACGTCGCCGCCGAAAAACTGCGATCCCTGGAACACCGAAAGCGCCGGCGCGATGTGGTCCTCTTTCGTGGCCAGGTTGTAGACAGGGATCGTGATGTCGGCCAGCGAGACGGTGCGCCCGGCAAGTTCCATCGTGCCGCGCGAGAGATTGTTCTCAAGATAGCAGTTGCGCAGATAGAAGGAGTGGTTGGCCGCCGCCATGCGCGTGGAATCCGAATTCCAGTAGAGCAGGTCGAAGGGCAGGGGCTCCTTGCCGCGCATGTAGTTGTTGATGACATAGGGCCAGATCAGGTCGCCGGAGCGCAGCATGTTGAAGGCTGTCGCCATCTTGGTGCCGTCGAGATAGCCTTTTTCGCTCATCGAGCGCTCGACGGCGGCGATCTGGTCCTCGTCGACGAAGACCTTGAGATCGCCGGCATAGGTGAAGTCGACCTGCGTGGCGAAGAAGGTGGCCGATTTGATGCGGCGGTCGCCTTCCTGCGCCAACAGCGCGAGGGCCGCGCCAAGCAGCGTGCCGCCGACGCAGTAGCCGATGGCGTTGACCTCCTTTTCGCCGGTCGCCTTCTCCACCATGTCCAGACCGTATTGCAGGCCTTCCCGGATGTAGGCTTCCCAGCCCTTGGCGCCGTGGCGCTCGTCCGGGTTGATCCAGGAGATGACGAAGACGGTGTGGCCCTGCTCGATCGCCCAGCGGATGAAGGATTTCTGCGGGTTGAGGTCGAGGATGTAGAATTTGTTGATCCATGGCGGGCAGATCAGCAGCGGGCGCTTCAGCACGGTTTCAGTCACCGGATCGTATTGGATGATCTCGGCGACATCGCTGCGGCCGATGACCTTGCCGGGTGTGGTGGCGATGTTCTTGCCGATCTCGAAGGGCGCGTAGTCCGCCTGGCGCAGCTTCAGGTCGCCGCGGCCGGCGGCGATATCCTCGGCCAGCATCTTCATGCCGCGCACCAGGTTCTCGCCGTTCGAGGCCACGGTCTCGCGGAACAGTTCCGGATTGGTCAGGATGAAGTTTGACGGCGCAATCGCATTCGACACCTGCTTGACGTAGAAGCTCGCCTTGTGACGGGTGTGCTCGTCCAGGCCCTCGGCGTGCTCGACAAGCTCGTTCGCCCAGCGCGAGGTGACGAGATAGGCCTGCTTCAGGAAATCAAAGAAGGCATTGCGGCCCCATTCAGGGTCCTGGAAGCGCTTGTCGCCGCGCTCCGGCTTGACCGCATCGTCGGGAGCCTCGGCGTTGGGCGTGGCCTTCTGGATGGCGTTCGCCCAGACGGTCATATAGCCGGCGAACAGCCGCGTCTGCGCCTCGAGCGCGCGTTGCGGGTCGCCCAGCCAGTACTCCGAGAGCTTGGAGAAGGTCTTGACCATGTCGACGACGGGTTCGGCGACATGGTCGCGTACTTCGCCTTTCTCGCGCGGTTCGGCCCAGGCGGAAGCCGCCTTGCCAGCCTGCTCGATCATGCGCGCCATGTTCAGGGCGAAGCGCTCGGGGTCCTTCACCAGATATTGCTCGACGGTCGAAGGTCCGCCATTCTCCGCTTTGTCCGAATCGTCAGGTTTGGACATGGTTCGCGGGGTTCCTCCCGGAGCGTTTTCTTGACATATTACCATGGGACATCTGACCGGGTCCAATTCGCTCTAACCCGGCTGCCAGGAAAACAATATGACGATTAATGTCGGCGGGACTTTTTTTCTCGGCGTGGGTTCGATTTGCCGCATGGCCGCAGTGGCAGGGCTGTTTGGCGTGCTGCTGCCCGCGGGCGGCTGCACGAGCACCGGCACGAACAGCGCGGCGCCGACGGCGTTGAGCGATGGTCCGAAGGACACCGGCTCCTATCCGAACCTCAACGTCCCGCCCCAGGTGGCCGCCAAGCAGCTCACCAAGGAAGAGACCGCGGCGAACCTCGCCCAGCTCAAGGCCGAAGAGCAGGCGCAGATTGCCAAGGGCGGCAGCGTCAAGCCCGGCGCCAACTCGGCGGCGCTCAACACGCTCGCCAAGACGCATGGCGCCGACACGCTGAAGCAGATCGAGGGCAAATGCGACCCTGCCCTCGACCCTAGCTGCAATTAGGTTTATATCGCGCGCCGAAACTTGATGGTCTGGAACTGAAATGGAAGAATTTCACAAGGTCCGCCGGCTTCCGCCTTACGTGTTCGAGCAGGTCAATCGGCTGAAGGCCAGTGCCCGCTCGCGCGGCGCCGACATCATCGACCTTGGCATGGGCAATCCGGACCTGCCGACGCCGAAAGCCATCGTCGACAAATTGTGTGAGGTGGTGCGCGATCCGCGCACCCATCGCTATTCGTCCTCGCGCGGCATTCCGGGCCTGCGCCGTGCCCAGGCGAACTATTACCAGCGCCGCTTCGGCGTGAAGCTCAACCCCGACACGCAGGTCGTGGCGACGCTTGGCTCGAAGGAAGGCTTCGCCAACATGGCGCAGGCGATCACCGCGCCCGGCGACGTCATCCTGTGCCCCAATCCGACCTATCCGATCCACGCCTTCGGCTTCATCATGTCGGGCGGCGTCATCCGCTCGCTGCAGGTCGAGCCCGATGACGGCTTCATCCCGGCGCTCGAACGCGGTGTTCGCCACTCGATCCCGAAGCCGCTGGCGCTGATCCTCAACTATCCGTCGAACCCGACGGCGCTCGTCGCCTCGCTCGACTTCTACAAGGACGTGGTCGCCTTCGCGAGGAAGAACGACATCATCATCCTGTCCGATCTTGCCTATTCCGAGATTTATTTCGACGGCAATCCGCCGCCTTCGGTGCTGCAGGTGCCGGGCGCGATGGATGTCTGCGTCGAGTTCACCTCGATGTCGAAGACCTTTTCCATGCCTGGCTGGCGCATGGGTTTCGCGGTCGGCAACGAGCGGCTGATTTCGGCGCTGACGCGCGTGAAGTCCTATCTAGACTATGGCGCCTTCACGCCGATCCAGGTGGCGGCGGCGCATGCGCTGAACGGCGACGGCGCCGATATCGCCGAGGTGCGCGAAGTCTACCACAAGCGGCGCGACGTGATGGTCGATTCGTTCAGCCGGGCCGGCTGGACCATTCCCGCGCCGGCGGCCTCGATGTTCGCCTGGGCGCCGATCCCCGAACAGTTCCGCCACCTCGGTTCGCTCGAATTCTCCAAGCTGCTGATCGAGCATGCGGATGTCGCGGTGGCGCCGGGCGTCGGCTTCGGCGAGCATGGCGACGACTATGTGCGCCTGGCGCTGGTCGAGAACGAGCACCGGATCCGCCAAGCCGCGCGTAACATAAAGCGCTTCCTGACCTCGACCGCCAAGCAGCCCAACAATGTGGTGCCGCTCCCCGTTCGGCGTTGAGTTTGCCTGACATTTTTCGCTAGGGCAGCTCAGCGTTTGTCGAAATCGCCGGCCTGCTCTAACTATTTGTTTTTATGCAATTCCGAACGGAAAACCGCTTCGCGCTTTTCCCGGAATTGCTCTCGTTGAGGGGCGTCGCCGGACATGGCTGAAGCGTTGCGTATTGGAATTGCCGGCCTCGGCACGGTTGGCGCCTCGGTGGCGCGCGTGCTGCGCGACAAGGCGACCGAGCTCACCCGCCAGTGCGGCCGCGACATCGTGGTGACTGCCGTTTCGGCCCGCGATCCGAAGCGCGATCGCGGCATCGATCTGAGCGCCGCGAAATGGTTCGACGATCCCGTCAGGATGGCTGAAAAGGCCGATATCGATGTCTTCGTCGAGCTGATCGGCGGTGACGAAGGGCCGGCGCGGCTGTCGGTGAAGGCGGCGCTCGAGGCCGGGCGCCATGTGGTCACCGCCAACAAGGCGCTGCTTGCCAAGCACGGCGTGCAACTGGCCGAGATCGCCGAGAAGAAGGGCGTGCTGCTCAACTACGAGGCGGCGGTGGCCGGCGGCATCCCGGTCATCAAGACGATGCGCGAGGCGATGGCCGGCAACGCGGTGACGCGTGTCTTCGGCATCCTCAACGGCACCTGCAACTATATCCTGACGCGCATGGAAGCCGAAGGCATCTCCTTCGACGCCTGCCTGAAGGACGCGCAGCGGCTCGGCTATGCCGAGGCCGATCCGACCTTCGATATCGAAGGCCATGACACCGCGCACAAATTGTCGATCCTGACCAGCCTTGCCTTCGGCACGAAGATCGCCGCCAACGACATCTATATGGAAGGCATCTCCAACATCACCCAGGCCGACATCCGCGCCGCCGGCGATCTCGGCTACCGCATCAAGCTGCTCGGCGTCGCGCAGCGCACCGACAGCGGCATCGAGCAGCGTGTCCATCCCACGATGGTGCCGACAGCCTCGGTCATCGCGCAGGTGCATGGCGTCACCAACGCCGTGGCGATCGAGACGGACATTCTGGGCGAGCTTCTGCTTTCCGGTCCAGGCGCTGGCGGCAACGCCACCGCGTCGGCGGTGATCGGCGACATTGCCGATATCGCCAAGAGCCGGCCCGGGTTCCAGCACGCTCCGGTGTTCGGCTGGCCGGCGAAGGAACTGAAGCCTTACAAGAAGGCGCGGATGCGCAGCCATGCCGGCGGCTACTTTATCCGCCTTACCGTGCATGACCGTACCGGTGTCTTCGCGGCCATCGCCAAGCGCATGGCCGACAACGACATCTCGCTGGAATCGATCGTCCAGCAGGCGGCCGGCACCGAAACACAGGCGCAAAAGACGGTGATCCTCGTCACTCATGAGACGACGGAAGCGGCGGTGCGCAAGGCTGTCGAAGGCATCACCAAGGACGGTCATCTGACCGACAAACCGCAGGTGATCCGCATCGAGCGGGCGGAATAAAGCGAGTCACATTCCGCCTTCAATCGATTGATTTTGCTGTCATTTCGAAAAATCACCCGGCAAGTCTTGCCGTTGTCATGGAGCTTTGCCAGAAGAAGCCGGCCTCTGGTGGGAGGCGGATCAATTCCGATGCTCAACCGTTCTGGAATTGCTCGAAGCAAACAGAGGAATGCCCATCCATGAACATCGCCCAAGACATCGCCGCCGGTCTCGACCGGATCCTCACCATGGAAGTCGTGCGCGTCACCGAGCGGGCCGCGGTCGCGGCAGCCAGGCTGCGCGGGCGCGGCGACGAGAAGGCAGCCGACCAGGTGGCTGTCGACGCGATGCGCCAGGAGCTCAACCGGCTGGCCATCAAGGGCACGGTGGTGATCGGCGAGGGCGAGCGCGACGAGGCGCCGATGCTCTATATCGGCGAAGAGGTCGGCAGCGGCAAAGGCCCGGCCGTCGACATCGCGCTCGATCCGCTCGAAGGCACGACGATCTGCGCCAAGAACCTGCCCAACGCGCTTGCCGTCATCGCGATCGCGGAAAAAGGCAGCCTGCTGTTCGCGCCGGACGTCTACATGGACAAGATCGCCATCGGCCCAGGCTATCCTGAAGGCCTGATCGACATCGACGCCTCACCGGCCGAGAACCTCGCCAACCTGGCCAAGGCCAAGGGCGTGGCCGTTTCCGACATCACCGCCTGCATCCTCGACCGGCCGCGTCACGCCAGGCTGATCGACGCCGTGCGCGCTACGGGCGCCGCGATCCGGCTGATCGGCGACGGCGACGTCGCCGGCGTCATCCACACCACCGATCCGGACGAGACCGGCATCGACATCTATCTCGGCACCGGCGGCGCGCCGGAGGGTGTACTGGCTGCCGCTGCTTTGCGCTGCACCGGCGGGCAGATGCAGGGCCGGCTGATCCTCGACACACCGGAGAAGGTAGCGCGGGCCGAAAAGATGGGCATTTCCGATCCGAAGCGCGTCTATCGCGCCCAGGACATGGCGCGCGGCGACGTGCTGTTCGCGGCGACCGGCGTCACCGACGGCAATCTGCTCGACGGGGTGAAGTTCGGCCGCACCTTCATCACCACGCACACCATCGTGCTGCGCTCGTCCTCGCGCACGGTGCGCGAAATCAAGGCCAGACATCAGGATCTGGATAAGTTCTAGAGGGTTCGCCGTTTCACGCCCCTTGCGAGGCCGGATCGCAGTTGTTAGCCATTTCGGCGACAACGACACTGGCCGCAAGGATCTGACGATGAAGGCGTTCGACTGGCACGCGGATCCGATTTCGCGTGCCACTGCCATCACCAAATCCTATCGCAACACCCAGAATGTGCGCCGCTTTCTCACGCGCGAATGCGGCAGTGCATTCCGGTTCGACCGCTCTTTCATGGCCTGGCTTAAGGATGGTACGGAAAGGACCATGGGTGATGCGGCGGACGAATGGCTTCGCCGCCAGGCTGAAAAGCGGAAAGTGTAGTTTTTCTTGGCGGGCGAGAAACGGTTCTTCCTCGATGTCAGGCAGTCGGCGACCGGTGTTTCCTGGGAACACCGGCTGAGCGAGCGGCAGGACATGGCCGCTTTGGCCATCGCGCAGGGCCACGGCGTGCCCGATATCGTGGCGCGGGTGCTGGCCGGGCGCGGCGTCAGCGCGGAGCAGACCGAGAGCTTCCTGGATCCGACTATTCGCGAGCTTCTGCCGAATCCGGCATCGCTGACTGACATGGAAAAGGCGGCGGCGCGGCTCGCCGATGCGATCGTCGCCGGCGAAAAAGTGGCGATCTTCGGCGACTACGACGTCGACGGCGCTGCCTCGTCGTCGCTCATCAAGCGCTTTCTCACGCATTTTTCGGTGCCGTCCGAAATCTATATCCCGGACCGTATCTTCGAAGGCTACGGACCCAATCCGGAAGCGATGCGGGAGCTGATCTCACGCGGCGCGAAGCTGATCGTCACCGTCGACTGCGGCACCAACAGCGCGACCTCGATCGAGGCGGCCAGAGAAGCCGGCGCCGATGTCGTGGTGCTCGACCACCACCAGGTTGGCGGCCCGCTGCCCGCGGCGCATGCCGTGGTCAATCCCAATCGCGAGGACGACCTGTCCGGGCAGGGGCATCTGTGCGCCGCCGGCGTCGTCTTCCTGTGCCTTGTCCAGACGGCAAAGGTGCTGCGCGAAAGGCTGCCGAACGCCGCGCCGGTCGATCTGCTTTCGCTGCTCGACCTCGTCGCGCTGGCGACGGTCTGCGACGTGGTCCCGCTCACCGGGGTCAACCGCGCCTTCGTCGTCAAAGGCTTGCAGGTGGCGCGCCAGCAGAAGAATGAGGGGCTGGCGGCGCTGGCGCGGGTCTCGCGCATCGGCGAGCCGATCAACACCTTCCATCTTTCCTTCCTGATTGGACCGCGCATCAATGCCGGCGGCCGCATCGGCGATGCAGCGCTCGGCAGCCGGCTTTTAGCCACCGATGATCCCGTCGAGGCGGCGAGCATTGCCGAGACGCTCGACCGGCTGAACCAGGAACGCCAGCATATGGAGCAGGAGATGCTGGCCCAGGCGCGTGCCGAAGCCGATGCGGAGCTTGCCGGCGGCAATGGTCCCGCCGTCATCGTCACCGCCAGCAACACCTGGCATCCAGGCATCGTCGGGCTGATCGCTTCGCGGCTCAAGGACCATGCGCGCCGGCCCGCCTTTGCCATCGCCTTCAATTCGACCGGCATCGGTACGGGGTCAGGACGTTCGGTGACCGGCTTCGATCTCGGGCGGCTGGTGCGCGAGGCGGCCGATGCCGGGCTGATCGTCAAGGGTGGCGGCCATGCGATGGCCGCCGGCATCACCGTCGAGCGCGCCAAGCTCGGCGAGCTGCGCGCCTTCTTCGAGGAGCGCGCCGCGGCCGACGTTTTCCGGTTGCAGAACGAGGAAAGCCTGGCGATCGACGGCGCTTTGGCGGCCGAGGGCGCCACGATCGCGCTGCTCGACGCGCTGGAGAAGGCCGGCCCGTTCGGCGCCGGACACATCGCGCCCGTGTTCGTGCTGCCGCGTCACCGGCTCGCCGACGCACGTGCGGTCGGCACCAACCACATTCGAGTGGATCTGCAGTCGCAAAGCGGCGGCAACATCCAGGCGATCGCCTTCCGTGCCGTCGACACGGCGCTCGGCGAATTCCTGTTCAAGAACAGGGGCAGGACCGTGCACATCGCCGGCTCGCTGTCGGGCAATTACTGGAACGGCAACCGCAAGGTGCAGTTTCGCATCAGCGATGCGGCGCTGGCTTAAGGTATGTCGATATTCAGGTGATGCCGGTCTGCAAATGCCGGTTTCCTGCGCTTCCGGTGCTCACGTACTTCAGTACGCTCCGCTCCGGTTCTCGGAAATCGTCATTTTCGACTCGGCCTGACCTGAATCTCAACATACCTTAGAAAGGCGGTGCTGGATTGCGATTAGACCAGAACGGACTGCAGCCGGGTCAGCTCGTTGATCTGCGCTTTGGTCGCCTGGTAGCCGAGGCTGATCGCCTCGTCGGCGCGGTGGAATTCGGTCAGGCCGATATGGCTGAGCTTTGGCTGCAGCGACATATCGGGCGGATCGCCGGCGAGCCTTGCCCGCGAAATCCGGTCCTGGATGATGTTGAAGGCCTCGACCATGACGCCTGTGATGCCGAGGCGCGTCTGGTGCGATTGGGGATTGATCTGGCCGGGGCGTGGCGCATCGCTTTCGACGAGAAGCTCGCCGGCACTATGCTTGATGACGGCGGCGCGTCCGAACAGGTCGTAATGCAAGTTGACGGCAACGACCAGCGGCTGCTCGTAAGCGCGGCAGACCGAGACGGGCACCGGATTGACCAGCGCGCCATCGACCAGCATGCGGCCATTGCAGGCTACCGGCTCGAAGACGCCCGGCAGCGCATAGGAGGCGCGCATGGCGGTGACCAGCGAGCCGCTCGACAGCCAGATCTCATGGCCGGTGCGGATTTCGGCGGCGACGGCGACGAAGGGTTTCGGCAAATCCTCGAAGCGGGCGCCATTGAGGTGCTCGCGCAGGCGCTGATCGAGCCTCAGACCGCCGAACAGGCCGCTGCCGCGCAGATTGAGATCGAGAAGGCCGAAAATGCGCCGCTTGGTCAGGCTTCTGGCAAACTCTTCCAGCTCGTCGAGCTTGCCGGCGAGGTAGCAGCCGCCGACCAGGGCGCCGATCGAGGTGCCGGCAATCATCGACACTTCGATGCCGGCCTCGTCCAGCGCGCGCAGCACGCCGATATGAGCCCAGCCCCTGGCGCAACCGCCGCCGAGCGCCAGCGAAATGCCGGTTTTCTTCTGAGATTTCTGCTCAGACGCGCCGCCGGACGATGCGGGGCCGTTGGCCTCCCGAACGTCAGGTCTGCTGCGCAATGACGCCCATTCGAGCATCATGATCTCCCTTGTCCCATATCCCTTCTACCGCAAGGATATTTGAGAATAGTGAATGTGAGTGGTTTGTGAATATTGAATGGTTCACACCGGCTTCCGATACGTCTGGTCCGCATCGAACAGCGGCTTGCTGCCGTCGTCGGCAAGCACCGCCTTGCCGTCGCTGAGCCCCACCGTCCGATAAAAGCAGGAACGTCTGCCGGTGTGACAAGTTGCGTCGTGGCCCAACACTTTGACGCTCAACCATATCGCGTCCTGGTCACAATCCGTGCGCATCTCGACGACGTGCTGGAAATTGCCGGAGGTCTCGCCCTTCTTCCACAGCGCGTTGCGCGAGCGCGACCAGTAGTGGGCAATGCCGGTCTCGAGTGTAAGCGCCAGCGCTTCGGCGTTCATATGCGCGACCATCAACAGCATGCCGTCGCCGGCATCGGTGACGACGACGGTGACGAGACCCGCGGCATCGAAGCGCGGGGAAAGGACGGCGCCTTCCTCCAGCGCTTTCTTGTCTGACGGGGCTTCGGGGAATTGCAGTGCCGACATCGCCGGTCCATCTTTCCGTTTGACCATGATCTTATCCGAAAACCGGTCTCCACTTTTCGCTGACGCGGCCCTTCGGTTCGGGATCATGGTCTGATGGGCCGGCGACGGCCGGCAGATCAGCCGGCGCGCACCATGGTGACGAAGCGAACCTGCTCCTCCGGCGTGTCCTTGAAGACGCCGGTGAAGGTCGAGGTCAGCGTGGTCGAGCCCTGCTTGCGGATACCGCGCATGGCCATGCACATATGCTCGGCTTCGAGCATGACGGCAACGCCGCGCGGATTGAGCACGTCCTGGATGACGCCGGCGATCTGCGCCGTCATCGCTTCCTGCGTCTGCAGGCGATGCGCGAAGATGTCGACGACACGCGCGATCTTCGACAGGCCGACGACCTTGCCGTCCGGCAGGTAGCCGACGTGGGCCTTGCCGATGATCGGCACCATGTGGTGCTCGCAATGCGAATGAAAGTTTATGTCCTTGACGATGACGAGATCGTCATAGCCTGCAACTTCCTCGAAGGTGCGGCCCAGCTCGTCGGCCGGGCACATGTCATAGCCGTTGAACATTTCGCGGAAGGCCTTGGTCACACGCTTGGGCGTGTCGACCAGGCCTTCGCGGTCCGGGTTGTCGCCGGTCCAGCGCAAAAGCGTGCGCACGGCGGCTTCGACCTCGGCCTCGCTCGGCCGGTCGGTGACGGGCTTTTCCATATAGTCGGAGGGGGGCATGATTTTCTTGATGACGGCATCCATAAAGGCGTCTCCCGTAGTCCCACTCAAAGGTGGGACGAGTTGAACGGACCACGACCTTTTGGGTGAAAATCGCCCATTTCCATCCCGCAAGCGGCGTGAACGTATGGGCAGGGACAACGGCTTGTAGTCGCCTTGTCGATGCCCGACTGCGACCATTATATATGGTTGTAGCTGAGCGAAAGGAAGACGCCAGAGCGGCAAAGCCTGTTCGCTGGGCGGCGACGGATTGGAAAAATATGATCGACGACGTCTACAATGCGAAAATTCTCGGTTTCGCCGGAAACATAGGGCGGATCGGCCGGCTCGACGATGCCGACGCGACGGCCAGGGCGCATTCCAAATTGTGCGGCTCGACCGTCACCGTCGACCTCAAGATGAACGGCGATGTGGTGACCGATTTCGCCCACGACGTGAAGGCCTGCGCGCTCGGCCAGGCCTCGTCGTCGATCATGGCCCAGCATGTG
The DNA here is from genome assembly GCF_000427725.1 of Mesorhizobium sp. WSM3224. Classification (GTDB taxonomy): domain Bacteria; phylum Pseudomonadota; class Alphaproteobacteria; order Rhizobiales; family Rhizobiaceae; genus Mesorhizobium. The sequence goes on from NZ_ATYO01000008.1 coordinate 248,918, forward strand.
GTCGGCGCCAGCGCCGACGAATTGCGCGCCGTGCGCGAAACCATGCTGAAGATGCTCAAGGAGAACGGCGCGCCGCCGGAAGGCCGTTTCGCCGACCTCAAATATCTGGAACCGGTGCGCGACTACAAGGCGCGCCACGCCTCGACCATGCTGACCTTCGACGCCGTGGTCGATGCGATCGGCCAGATCGAGAAGAAGCGCGCCGGACAGGCGGCCTAAGGATAGGCGTCAGGCCGCCCCCTGGTCACAGCGAACTCGCTTCGGATCCAGTCGGCGAACGCTCTGGCGGGCTCCGAGAGGTCCCGCAAGCTCCTGGCCACCAGCCAATAGGCGCCGGAAGCCACATCGATATCGAACGGCTTGATCAACGTGCCTGACGCGAGCTCCTCACCGATCTGCAGGAGATCGCCGAGCGCTACGCCATGGCCGAGCAGCGCAGCCTGTTTCGAAAGCGAGACGTCGGCCAGCATCGGGCCACGCGCGGGTACCGCGTCCGCGGACACCCCGGCTGCCTGGAACCAACGCGCCCAACCCTGCCGGTTTTCCTCGTGCAGCAACGTGTAATGGCGAAGGTCGATCGGCTTTTCCAGGGGAGGGCCCGACGCCAGCAACCCCGGCGACAGAACCGGTGAATCGACGGTCGAGGCCAGGTGCTCGGCCTCGCTGCGCGGCCATGACGTGGCGTGCGCGCTGAAACGCAAGGCGAGTTCGGGCTGATCGCTGCGGAACTCGATCGGTCGTGGATCGACTTCCAGGGATACATCGATATCGGGCCGAAGCTGGCGAAATCGATTGAGCCGCGGCACCAGCCATACGGCGGCAAGCGACGGTTCGACACTGACGCGGACCACGGACTGCGCCGGTGAGGCCGTGAGTTCCGAAAGCACCCGGTCGATATCGTCGAAGCTTCTGACCAATTGGCCGAGCAGCCGATGCCCCGCATCCGTCAGTTCGACGCGGCGATGGAGGCGCAGAAACAGCGGCTGGCGCAAGAAAGTCTCGAGCTCGCGGATCTGCCGGCTGACAGCTGCCTGCGACACATAAAGCTCCTCGGCCGCCCGGCTGAAGCTCAAATGCCGGCCGGCCGTCTCGAAGCTCCTGAGCGCCGTCAGCGGCAACCGCCCTCGCTTCATTTCGCATAACCTCAGGTTATCCGACAGGGAAATTATACTCGTTTGAGGATGAAGGCCAGCGGCAGTCTAATCCTTCTCAAAGGAGCGCTGGCATGAACCAATTCCTGGCCATTTTGAACGACGTCATGCGGATCGCCACCTTTCAGTGGCACGGCGGAGCCTTGCGCGGTGGCGACTGTCGCGGACATCGAGATGCCTCCTGCCACCACGTCCCGCCCGCCAACAGATATCCCATCCGGCGCTTCAGGCCTTGAGGGCAAAAGCATTGCGTTTCAGCGCCAAAGCCCACATCTATCGCGCAGTGAAACAGGCGGCGGAGACAGATGGGCGACCATCCTGGACATATGCATGGCGCCCGGCCGACCCAGCCCGGGCGCAACTGGCAGGGGCCATGGCGCAAGACGCCCGGGCGCATCCTGGGCACGTCGCTCGTGCGCCTCTATCAACTGACGCTCTCGGGCTTTGTCGGCAACAGCTGCCGGCACCTGCCGACCTGTTCCGAATATACGCATGAGGCCATTGCCCGCCACGGCCTTTGGGCCGGCGGCTGGATGGGACTGTTCCGGGTCCTGCGCTGCGGGCCGTTCGGAACGCATGGCATCGACCGGGTGCCGGAGACGCTCGCGGCGCGCTATGTCTGGTTCATGCCCTGGCGCTACTGGCGGATCGGCAAGAAGCGCGGCGAACTCGGAACCTGATTGCTTCGCGGTCACCGATCATAGAATTTTTACGATCCGGTAGGGTTAACGCGAAGCTGCACAAACACTGCCAATTTGAGACAAAATCGAGACAAGACGCGCCGCTAAGCCGCTGCCTGCAATCCCGTTCAGGAGTGACTTCGCTATGCGCCAGATGGACCGCTATCCCTTCATTTTTGCCATCGTCCTTTTCCTTCTGGCCTGGACACTGGGCCTGCCGGTGCGGGCGCAATCGGCGCCGCTCGACGACATCCACTGCACGCTGATCCAGGATCAGCAAAGCGGCGAGACGCTCTATCAGGATGGTGTCTGCGACAAGCGCGTCAGCCCCGCTTCCACCTTCAAGGTGCCGCTGGCGCTGATCGGCTACGATGCCGGGATCCTAAGCGATCAGCACACGCCGAGCTGGGACTACAAGCCGGAGTTCAAGGCGGCAAAGCGCGACCAGAAGACGGTCGATCCGACGATCTGGGAGCGCGATTCCATCGTCTGGTACTCGCGCGAGATCACGCGACGGCTCGGTGCTGAAAAGTTTGCCTTCTATGTGTCGAAATTCGGCTACGGCAATAAGGATGTCTCGGGCGATGCCGGCAAGGACAATGGGCTTACGCAATCCTGGATAAATTCCTCGCTCGAAATATCGCCGGCCGAACAGATCGCCTTCCTGCGCCAGCTGCTCGCCGGCAAGATGCCGGTTTCGGCGAAGGCGCATGAGCTGACAAAGGCGACCCTTCCGGCCTTCGCAGCAGGCGACTGGACAGTGCAAGGCAAGACGGGCAGCACGAGGCTCGGCGCGGACGGCAAGCGCTCGCTCGGCTGGTTCGTCGGCTGGGCCGAGAAGAACAGCCGCCGCATCGTCTTTGCAAGACTGGTCGTGGATGCCAAGCATACCGACAAACCGAAGGGCCTGGCAACGCGGGCGGCTTTCCTGAAGGATCTGCCGCGACTGGTGAAGTAGCTTCTCTCAGACGCTGCGGCGGGCGCGCAGGATGTGCCCGCCGGAATTGCCTCGCGTGCCGGGGGACCTGGCAAAACGGGTGGCGATCTCGCCGCTTTCGAGATCCTCGATTTCGTCAAAGCCGAGGTCGGTGAGCGACTTCGCCAATTCATCGGGAACGAAAAAGCTGATCCAGGGTTCGCCGATGGCCGCGACGCGCGCCGCATGGAAGGCCAGGGCGGCCTGTCCCAAGCTGTCGCGGTTCTCGGCTGGCTCGCTGTAGTCGAACACCACCTCGGAGCCCGGAATGCCGGCAATATAGGACAACGTGGTGAAGATCGCTTCCCGCGTCAGATAAGGCACGACCCCCAGCCAGATGAAGAAGCCCGGTTCGGTCGCTTTCAGGCCCACCGCGGCCAGTTCTTCGGCCAAGCGCTGCCGTTCGAAATTGACCGGCACGAAGATGGCGCCGGGTGGTTCGGCCAGACCGGCTTCGGCGATGCGCCGGCGTTTCCATGCCTGCGTCGCCGGGTGATCGACTTCGAAGACCGCGAGACCCGGATAGGGATTGCGCAGCGAAAACGTGTCGAGCCCGGCGCCGAGCACGACGAGCTGGCGAACGCCGCGCCCCACCGCTGCCGCCAGCCAATCCTCGGCGAGGCGGGCGCGTGCGGCCACGAACAGGCGCATGCGGCGGCCATGTTCGTCCTCCTGTTGGAGTTCCTGTGGCGCGGGTGCGGCATCGCCCAGGATTGCGCTCGCATAAGGGTCGCGAAACAGCGCCACCTGCGGTGAGAATTGATGAAGGGCTCTCAGGCGCGCGACGCGCAGGGCGGTTCGGCTGGGTGATGCGTCTTTCATGCCTCTATACAAGCTGCGCCGTGTTGCGTTCACAAGCCTCCGCGAGGCGTCTGCTACATCGCTGGCGACATTTCCTGACGGCCGCTCTTTACCTGACGCGACACTGCCTCTAAAACCGCGCCGCTGGTCGTCATGTATGCGATTGGCGCCTCCGGCTAACCCTCTGCATGCCGCACCGCATCCTGCGACATGCATTTTACCACCCGCGCTCGTTTGCGGGACTGGATAGGAGAACACTGATGCCGAATTCCGTTTCCCTGACATTTCCCGATGGCTCCGTCCGCGATTACGACGCGGCGCTGACCGGTGCCAGCCTTGCCGAATCGATCTCCAGGTCGCTGGCAAAGAAGGCTGTCGCCTACAGCCTCGACGGCACCGTTCGCGATCTTTCCGATCCGCTCGCCAAATCCGGCAAGGTCGAGATCATCACCCGCGAGGATCCGCGCGCGCTGGAACTCATCCGCCACGATGCCGCGCATGTGCTGGCCGAGGCAGTGCAGGAGCTTTGGCCGGGAACGCAGGTGACCATCGGGCCAGTCATCGAGAACGGGTTCTACTACGACTTCGCGCGCAACGCGCCGTTCACGCCGGATGATTTCCCGGTGATCGAGAAGAAGATGCGCGAGATCATCGCGCGCAACAAGCCGTTCACCAAGGAAGTCTGGTCGCGCGAGAGGGCGAAGAAGGTCTTCGCCGACAAGGGCGAACGCTACAAGCTCGAGTTGATCGACGCTATTCCCGAGGACCAGGATCTCAAGATCTACGCCCAGGGCGACTGGTTCGACCTCTGCCGCGGTCCGCACATGGCTTCGACCGGACAGATCGGCAGCGCCTTCAAGCTGATGAAGGTGGCGGGCGCCTATTGGCGCGGCGACAGCAACAATCCGATGCTGACGCGCATCTATGGCACGGCCTTTGCCGACCAGGCGCAGCTCGAGGCCTACCAGACGCTGCTGGAGGAAGCCGAAAAGCGCGACCACCGCAAACTCGGCCGCGAGATGGACCTGTTCCATTTCCAGGAAGAGGGACCGGGCGTCGTCTTCTGGCACGCCAAGGGCTGGAAGATGGTGCAGAACCTGATCAACTACATGCGCCGCCGCCTCGACGAGCACGGCTATCAGGAAGTCAACGCGCCCCAGGTCCTGGACAAAAGCCTGTGGGAGACGTCGGGACACTGGGGCTGGTATCGCGACGCGATGTTCAAGGTGACGGTCGCCGGTGACGACACCGACGACGACCGCGTCTTCGCGCTCAAGCCGATGAACTGTCCCGGCCATGTGCAGATCTTCAAGCATGGGCTGAAATCTTATCGCGAACTGCCCGTCAAGCTTGCGGAATTCGGCAATGTACACCGCTATGAGCCTTCCGGCGCGCTGCACGGGCTGATGCGCGTGCGCGGCTTCACGCAGGACGACGCGCATATCTTCTGCACCGAGGAGCAGCTCGCGGCAGAATGCCTGCGCATCAACGACCTGATCCTTTCGACCTATGCCGATTTCGGCTTCGACGAGGTCGCCGTGAAGCTGTCGACGCGCCCGGACAAGCGCGTCGGCACCGACGAGGCGTGGGATCATGCCGAGGCGATCATGGGCAACGTGCTGGAGACGATCCGCACGCGCTCCGGCAACCGCATCAAGACCTCGATCAATCCGGGCGAGGGCGCCTTCTACGGCCCGAAGTTCGAATATGTGCTGAAGGACGCCATCGGCCGTGAATGGCAATGCGGCACCACCCAGGTCGACTTCAACCTGCCGGAGCGCTTCGGCGCCTTCTATATCGGCTCGGATTCGGAGAAGAAGCAGCCGGTCATGGTGCACCGCGCCGTGTGCGGCTCGATGGAGCGGTTCCTCGGCATCCTGATCGAGAACTATTCCGGCCATTTCCCGCTGTGGTTCGCGCCGCTGCAGGTGGTGGTGGCGACCATCACCTCCGATGCCGATGACTACGCAAGGAAGGTGGTCGAGCGGCTGAAGGCGGCGGGACTGCTCGCCGAAGCCGACCTGCGCAACGAGAAGATCAACTACAAGGTGCGCGAGCATTCGCTTGCCAAGGTGCCGGTCATCCTCGTTTGCGGCAAGCGCGAGGCGGAAGAAGAGACCGTCAATGTCCGCCGGCTGGGTTCCCGCGACCAGGAATCGCAGAAGCTCGACGATGCGGTGAAATCTCTTGCCGACGAGGCGGTCTCGCCTGACCGCAAGCGTCGCGCCGCCTGACTTTCCAGCCTGCCCTTAGATGGCGGTGGCGTGTCCACCGCCATTTTCATAAGCCTGTCACGCCAGCCTTGTAACGAGCCGCCATGCTCAAACTGAAACTGCGGGAAAGACGTTTTCCCGAGCTCTCCTACGCCAACCCGCATCAGCCGGTGCTGACACGCTGGTTCATCCATTCCGTCGAGGGCCTGTCAGGCCGCGACCGCTTCGCCGTGCTTTACGATTTCTGGCGCCGCCAGGTGGTGCCGACCGGCGATCGCGTCTTCAGCCGCATGCTGGAATTGATCGACGTCAAGGTCCGCAACGCCGTGCAATGGCCGCCGGCAGCGCTGCCGGACACGCCGCTAGTCATCGTCGCAAACCATCCCTTCGGTATCGGCGACGGCATCGCGGTGCTGTCGCTTGCCGAGCAATTGGGCCGGCCGTTCCGGGTGATGATCCACAAGGACCTGCTCAGGATCCGCGAGATGGAGCCCTATTCGCTGCCCATCGATTTTTCCGAGACCAAGGAAGCCCTGAAGAACAACATGGCCGTGCGCCATGAAGCGGTGCGGCTGTTGAAGGAAGGCGTCACCATCGTCGTCTTTCCGGCCGGCGGGGTGGCGACGGCGCCCAAGGGGTTCGGCCGCGCCATCGACCTGCCGTGGAAGATGTTCCCGGCCAAGCTTATCCAGGACGCCAAAGCCTCGGTCATCCCGATGCATTTCTCCGGCCAGAACGGCCGTCTGTTCCATCTCGTCAGCGGCCCGATGAACATGGCCGAGCGCGACAACCGCGTGGCGAAATTCATCGGCAAGGCATCGCTGACGCTGCGCACTTCGCTGCTGATCCGCGAATTCGCCCGTTTGTCCGGCAAGGCGATCGAGGTGCGCATCGGCGATGTGTTGAAATGGAGCGACCTCGAGCCGCTGCGCGACCGCAAGCTGCTGCTCGATCGGCTTTATCGCTCGGTCTTCGACCTGGCGATGCCGGCTGCGTCGCGTAGCGTGCCGTTCCTGCCGAAACGGATGCGCAAGGCCGCGTGAGTAAAAGCGATTAATCCGCGCCTTCCTCAGGGTCGATGGCCGAGGATTCATTGGCCACAACCTCGATTTCCTGGTTCTGGCCGGCAACGACCGTGAAATCCTTCTGGTAGATGCGGTCGCGGTTCTTGGCGATGATGGTGTACTGGCCCTCGGCCAGCACCATCGAGGCGAAGGCGCCGACCGCTTCCTTGATCGGATCGCCGCTCTCGTTCAGCAGCGACCAGGACGTGTCTGCGATGGCTTCGCCGCCGGGCTCGCGCACCAGCTTCATCGTCATCTCGGCGGCGCGGTGCTCGACGGTTGCCTCGGTCAGCTTGCCGGCCTCGACGCGGATGTCGGAGCGGATCACGGCGTTGACCGCGCCGTAGGTGGAGACGACATGGTAGGTGCCGGCGTTGAGCCGCACCACGGTGTTCGGCGCGACGTCGGGGGCGATCAGCGGGCGGTCGCCATTGGCCGCAGCCTGGCCTTCATAGATGGAGAAGCGCAGTTTCTTTGACTGGATGGGCGCGCCGCCTGATGTTACCGCGTCGAGCTTCAGGCCGCCGGCATCGAGCACAAGGCTTTCGCGCCGGGCTTCCTTGCCGACGGTGATGCGCTTGGTGGCGCCGGCGCGTCCATAGGAGGCATGGACGAGATAGCTGCCGGGGTCGAGTTGGAAGACCGCCGTGCCGCCATGCGCGGATGCCACCATCGGCAGCTTGCCGTCGCTCGTGGGCTGCGGCTTGAAGACCCGCCAGACGATGCCGCGGGTGATGTCGGCGCCCTTGTCGGTCAACTGCGCCGACAGCGTGATGGCGCCGCCATTGCCGAGCGCCAGCGGTCCCTCTGTCTTCGGCGTCGCGTAGCTTGAAATGCCTGGAAGCTTGATGTCGCCGATATCGTTGGCGTTCTGGGCCAGCGCGAAGGAAACCGGCACCGCGAACGACGCAGCGACCAGTGCGATCACGAAAAGGCGCAGGATCCCCTCAAACATGCCTTGCGTTGAAGCCCAAGGCGGTGGCAATTTCAAGGCCTAGGAGTGCGTTGCTTCCCGCAGCGGCTCCTTATCCGGCGCAAAACGCCACCGCCCGAGCCGCCCGACCTCCCGATGGCGTGCTTCAGCTCAAAATCGAATGCTTTCCAGGAGACTTGCGCCCATGGCGTCGCCGATCATCGACTTCCTGCTCACCCGCAATTCCGCGCCGATCCCCGACCTCAAGGAGCCGGCGCCGAGCGATGCCGAGATCGCGACGATGATTGCGGCGGCCTCGCGCGTTCCCGACCACGGCCGGCTCGAACCCTGGCGCTTCATCCTTTACCGTGGCGAGGCGCGGGTCGAGATCGGCAAGAAACTGGCGGCGCTTGCCGAGCAGCGGGAGGGGCCGCTGCCCGAGGGCCGGCGCAACCAGGAACTGGCGCGCTTCTCGCGCGCCCCGCTGGTGATCGGCGTCGTGTCGGTGCCGAAGGAGAACCCGAAGATCCCGCAATGGGAAATGTTCCTGTCGGGAGGCATGGCGGCCATGAACCTGATGACTGCGGCCAACGCGCTGGGCTACGGCACCAACATGATCAGCAACTGGTATTCCGACGTTGCCGAGGGCCGGGCGATCCTCGGCCTGTCGCCGCAGGAGCGCGTCATCGGTTTCGTCCATATCGGCTCCTATCAGGGGCCGGCTCCGGAACGGCCGCGGCCCGATCCGGCGAAGCTCTATGCCGATTACACCGGTCCTTGGGCCGGTTAGTCACGTGCTGCGCGCTTGGAAGCCGCGGCCGGCCCTGCAGGATTACCGCGGCGCGCAGTCATGACGGCGCGCACGAAGCCGGGCTCGCCGATCCGGATGCTGCCGTCGGGAAGGCCGAGGATGCGGTCGAGCGCGATCTCATAAAGCCGCACCCGCTTCTCCAGGGCTTCGATGGCGATATCCATATCGGCATCGCTGCCTGCGAGCGCCTTGGCGGTGACATTGTATGTCGCCAGACCGAATTGCATGACAATTTCGGCGACGCCTTCCGGGTCGAAAGTGCGGAAGGCGCCATCCTCGACGCCTTGCTTGATGATCTCCACCAGCACGGGTGAGAAGGACTTGCTGGCCGCGAGATTGATGCGATGAAAAAGCACAAGATTCTCAGGCCGGAACAGCGTCTCGAAGAGCGCCCATGCTTCCGGCGCGGTATCGATCTTGGCCTGGCGAGACGCAGCCAGCAGGGCATTCAAGCGTCCAAGCGGATCGAGGTTCGGATCATCGACGATCTTCTGGACGCCGGCGAGCGCCTGTCTGGCGAAACGCTCCGCCAGTGCCTCCAGCAGGGCCTCCTTGGAGGCGAAGTAGTGATAGAAGGCGCCTTTTGAGATGCCGGCGGCCGCGATGATGTCGTTGAGGCTCGCCCGGTCGTAGCCATGCATCAGGAACAGGGCCTGGGCCTGGTCCAGCAGTTCTTCGCGCCTGAGTTCCGGGTGCCTGATGATGCGGGGCATGGCGAAACCTTGTGCACGCGGCGACCGTTCCCGTCCAGAGTGCCGAAGCGCCTTGAGATATAGACCGGTGGTCGGTATAATAGACCAACGGTCGGATTCGGCCAAAATTGCGGGGCGAAACATCGTGGAAGGTGGTCATGATCTCGAGATTGATTGTCCAGACATTCCTCTGGTTCGGCTTCATGGGCGCACTGCTCTTCGCGTCGGCCGGCACGCTGCGCTGGCCGGGAGCCTGGGTCTATCTGGTGTTGATGGTCGGGCTCAGCCTGACGCTTGGCGTGGCGCTCGCGCGGCGCGATCCCGGGCTGATGAATGAGCGGCTCAGCCCTCCCATCCAGAAGCGCCAGACCGCGGCCGACAAGATCCTGCTTTCCATCCTGCTCGCCGGCATTTTTGCCTGGCTGGTGCTGATGGGGCTCGACTTCCGCTTCGGCTGGTCAGCCGTTCCGCTATGGCTGCAATTGGCCGGTGCGATCGTCCTGCTGCTCGGAATCTGGATCTCCTACCTGACGATGATGGAAAACAGCTTCGCGGCGCCTGTCGTGAAGATCCAGGACGAACGCGGACAGAAGGTCATCACCACAGGGCCGTACGCTTACGTCCGTCATCCGATGTATGCCGGCGCCATTTTCTTCTTTGCCGGCACGGCGCTGCTGCTTGGTTCCTGGTGGGGCCTGGCATCCGTGCTCGTCTTCATCGTCCTGCTCGGCATCCGCACCTTCATCGAGGAGCAGACCTTGCGGACCGGCCTGCAGGGCTATGACGACTACGCCGCGCGTGTTCGCTACAAGCTGATCCCGATGGTCTGGTAGCAGGCTTCAGGCAGATATGCGGGCCGCCTTGGCGCGGGCAAGCAAGCGCTCGGCCAGCCGCAGATGCGGCCGGTCGTACATCTTGCCGTCGATGCCGACGACGCCCGGGTTTCCGGCCGCGGCGAAGGCGTCGACGATCGCCTGCGATCGCTCGACCGCTTCGGCCGATGGCGTGAAGGCGGCGTTGATGACCGGCACCTGCGCGGGATGGATCGCCATCTTGCCGGTGAAGCCATCGCGCTCGGCCTCGCGGCATTCCTGCCCGAAACCGGCCATGTCACGGAAATCGGGAAAGACGGTGTCGATAGCGGCGACTTCAGCCGCGCCGGCGGCCAGAATGGTCATGGTTCGCACCAGGCGAAATACGTCGGTGTAGCGGCCGTTCTCGTCGCGGGCCGAGCATGCGCCGATCGCCGCCGACAAATCCTCCGCACCCCAGGTCAGGCCGGCAAGCCGCGCGCTCGTCCCGGCATAGCTTGCCGCCGCCAGCACGCCTGCCGCGGTCTCGGTGATGATCGGCAGGACCCTTATGCCGCCGTCCGGCAACCCGCTTTCGGCCTCATGGACCCGAAGCTTCGCCGCCAGTCGCTGGACGTCCTGCCCATTGTTCGACTTGGGCAGCATGATGCCGTCGGGCTTCACGGGGACAACAGCCGCGAGGTCGTCGTCGGTGAGGCCGGTGGAAAGGTCGTTGACCCGCACATAGATCGCGCAACGTGTGTGGCGCCTTTGGCTCGAGATGAAATCAGCCGCGGTCGCGCGTGCCGCCGCCTTGTTGGCGGCAGCAACGGAATCCTCGAGATCGACGATAACCACATCGGCCCCCGCCCCGAAGCCTTTTTCCAGCTTCCGTTCGGAATCGCCGGGCACGAAGAGCAACGAGCGCATCAGGCAGCCTTTTTCAGCATCATCGCCTGCCTGGTGCATTTGGCAACAAGAACGTCATTCTGGTTGTAAGCGCGATGTTCGAACTCGACGATGCCGCGGTCGGGCTTCGACCTGGACTCGCGCACCGAGACGACCGTCGTCTCGACCCGGATTGTGTCGCCGTGAAAGACCGGGTGCGGAAACACGGTTTCCTTCATGCCGAGATTGGCGACAGTGGTTCCGACGGTGATGTCGTTCACCGAAATGCCGATCATCAGGCCGAGCGTGAACAGCGAATTGACCAGCGGCTTGCCCCACTCGGTTTTCGCGGCGAAGTCGAAATCGATGTGCAAAGGCTGTGGGTTCAGCGTCATCACCGAAAACAGCATGTTGTCGCTTTCGGTCACGGTCTTGCGCAGCGTATGGCGGAAGACGTGGCCGACGGCAAATTCTTCCAGATAAAGCCCGGCCATGGTCGATCTCCTCCGATTTCCTTGCTTGATAGGCGTTGGTCGCGGCTCCATCAAGCCGGTTAAGAAACATGGTGAACCGTTCGTAAACCATTTGCAGCCTACCGTTCACAACGGGGTCGGGAACATTCCGGCAGGGGCGTAGCTGGTTGGCATGGTTGTTTCGCACTTTCTAAAATGGATCGATACGGCGAGGGTTTCCGAGCGTGCCGCCGCCGCGAGCGCGCTAGCGCGCGCCTATATCGATTCCGATCTGCCGTTCGAGGATCGCTGCGCCGCCGAGGCGGCGCTCACGCTGCTTTTGGATGACGCTTCCTCCAAGGTGCGCCTAGCGCTCGCCGAGGCGCTGTCGATGAGCCATCACGCGCCGCCGCAGGTGATCAGCGCTTTGGCGGCCGACCAGCCGGAAGTGGCGGCGCTGGTGCTGGCGCGTTCGCCGCTGCTCACCGATGCCGATCTGGTCGAGCGCGTCGCTTGCGGCCAGAAGGCGACGCAGAAGCTTATCGCCAACCGTCCGGTCGTCTCGATGTCGCTGGCGGCGGCAATCGCCGAGATCGGCGAGCCGGAAGCCTGTGCCGCGCTGGTCGGCAACAGCGGCGCCGAGATTGCCTCGCTGAGCTTCCGCCGCATGGCCGAGCGGCATGGCCATCTGCCGCTGGTGCGCGAGGCGCTGATTGCCGATCGGCGCCTGCCCGCCGATTGCCGGCACATGCTGCTGGTCAAGCTCGGCGAGTCCCTGAAGGGTTCGCCGCTGGTGCTGGCGATGATGGGCGCCGTGCGCGCCGATCGCGTGATGCGCGACGCTTGCGTGAAAGCCTCGGTGACGCTGATCGAAGGAACGCGCATGGAAGAGCATGCCGCGCTGATCGAGCATCTGAGACTGCGCGGCGATCTCACCGCAAGCTTCATCATCCGCACCATCGCGCATGGCAAGGTGGACTTCTTCGGCTCGATGCTGGTGGCGCTCGCTCAACAGTCCGAGCAGCGCGTGACGGCGCTTCTCGCCGGCGGGCATGACGTCGCGCTGCAAGCGCTGTTCCGCAGCGCCGGACTTGCGCCGGCGACGCACGGCATCATCCTGCGTGCGCTCAAGATCTGGCGCGAGGTCGCCAATGGCCGGCGTGTCGCCGGCGTGCAGGAAGTGAGCTGGCTGATGTTGAAAGAACTCGGCGGCCAATCCGCCGAGGGCGATCTCGCCGGGCTGGTGAAGTCGATCCATCTCGACGCACTGCGCGAAAACGCGCGCGGGCATGCGCTGGCGATAGCTGCAGCTTAGGGCATGTCGGTATTCAGGTGAGGCCGGCCTGCAAATAGCGGCTTCCTGCGCTTCCGGCCGGCCGAAGCACTCGTGGGTGGCGTGGCGCATAAATTAAGGCTACGGCCGGCGTAGGCCGGTGCTCACGTACTCAAGTACGCTCCGCTCCGGTTCTCGGAACCCACCCAGTTTGGTCGCTTCGCGCCCGTCTTCGACTCCGACTCGGCCTGACCTGAATCTCGACATGCCCTTATCGGTCTACGCGCGGCTCCTCGCAAAGAAATCCGGATAATCTTCCATCGCCGCGGCGATGATGCGCAGCGAGGCGGCGATCTGCAGCATCTCGAGCCGATCGCTGCGTTCGGCGATGCTGGCTGCATATTGCCTCGCCACCGCGACTGTCGCAGTCTGCGGCTCGCCCGGCTGTCGGAACAGCAATTCGCGGGCCAGGCCGCGCAGGAAATTGCCGATTGACTCGACCGTCTCGTGCGGGATGGCGGAGTTCAGCTGCGCGTGGCGCAGACGCAGCACCTCCAGCCCGACGGTGACGGCGGCGATGCTCCCGCCCAGGACGGGGTCGCCCTTGCGGCCCGTCTGCTGGACCTGCGGCATCAACTGGTTGATCCGGTCGTAGGCCAAGCTTTCGAAGGCCGAGCGCCGGGGTATTCGCTCATGCAGGCAAAGCCGCGCCAGATCCTCGCGCATGGCTTGCGAGATGCGCTCCACGGTGACCCACGGATCGGCAGGCAGCACGACGATGAAGACGCCGATGGCAATCAGGATGCCGACCAGGATCGAGGCGGAGCCGGCGAAGAACGGCCCTGGATCGTAGACCATCTGCTGATGCGGGCTGAGGAAGGCGAGGAAGTTGATGGCGAAAGCGGTGGCGACGCCGACATGGCGTGGATTGGCCATGCCGAGTGCCGCGGGCACCAGGATCGGCACGACGAAGAGCGTGAACCAGCCGAAGCCGGGCAGCGCCGGCAACGCAACCTGGCCGACGAGAAAGGCAAAAGGCAGCGCGATCAGCGTGCCGGTGAAGAACCCCCAGGCGGACTGCACCGGATCGGGGCGCGCCGCAAACAGGCTGGAGACGACGGCGACGAGGATGACGGTGCCGGCTGCTTCCGACCATTTGGTCGTCAGCCAGAAGATTGCCACAAGCAATGTCGCGAGCGCGGCGCGCAAGGCGTTGCGCCATGCGGCCTGATAGTCGCGGTGGACGACCAGCGCCGGCTGGCTTCGCTCGTTCGATTTCCGGGAGACGGGCGAGCGAAGCGCGTCAAGGCCGCGCATCACCTGCTTCAGCGCCTCGGCGAAATCGCCGGCGATTGTCAGGCGGGTGATGGTGCCTACCTTGTCTTCGCCAGTATCGTTGGGGCCGATGTCGTCGGGGAGGGTCGGAACTTCCCTTGCCTTACCGGCAATCGCATCGAGCCGTGCCACCCAGGGGCCGGTGTCGTCGAGCGCGCCGGGCGTCGCCGCCAATTCGGCGACAAAGGCTTTCAATTCGCTGCGCATGGGAATGAGCGCCGCGTTCTTGGGCCTGCGATGGCTATGCAGCGCGCGCGCCGCCGAAAGCGCCCACAGGAGTTGACCGATGGTGCGCCTAACCGGGTGGGCGCGGGTGGCGAAGCTCGGCGCCTCCAGCCGCGCATAGGTGCGCATCTCGGCGAGCGTCTGCGCGTCGGTGATCAGCTTGCGCTGGAGCGCGGCGAGGCTTGCCGGATCGCCGCCGGCAAAGGCGCCGCCGGCATATTCGGCGAGGTCGAGGATGCTGCGCTTCAGCCTTGAGATGATGGCGTCGGCCGCCAGCTTCGGCAGGATCAGCCGGCTGGTCACGCCGGCGCAGACGATGCCAAGCACGATCTCGGCGCAACGCGCGACGGCTAGGTCGACGACGACAATCGGCTGCCCGAGGGCCGGTAGGCTGATGATCATCGCCGTGTAGCCGGCAAGTGCCGCGCCATAGGCTTCCGGGTTGCGCAGCAATGACGAGACGAGCGTGCAGACGCCAATCCAGAGCGCCAGCACCGTGACCAGCAGCCAGGGATTGGCGCCGGACAGCGATGTGATGCCGACCGCGGCCAGGCCGCCGGCCAGCGTGCCGAGCAGCCGGTAAAAGCCCTTCGCCAGCACCATGCCGGCCACCGGCTGCGCGACGATGAACACCGTCATCATCGCCCATTGCGGATGATCGAGTTTCAGCGCGTAGGCCGCAAGAAGCGCGATCAGCCCGGCCGAAACCGTGCGCAGGGCGAAAATCCAGTCCGAACGGGTCGGCTGCGTCAGACCGCTTAACGGTGTCTCGACAAGCTCTTTCAGCCGCGTCCAGGTCACAATCGTCTCCGTGCCGGCCTGTTATGGACCAGCAGACGATCAGATATCCAGCACGTCCGTCTCGGCGAATTCGGCGCGCTCCTGGATGAAGCGGAAGCGGGCCTCGGGCTTGGTGCCCATCAGCGCGTCGACGGCATCCTTGGTCGCCTGCTCGGCCTCGCTCACGTCGACCCGGAGAAGCGTGCGCTTCCTCGGATCCATCGTGGTCTCCTTGAGCTGCGCGGCCATCATCTCGCCGAGCCCCTTGAAGCGGCCGATCTCGACCTTGCCGCGCCCGGTGAATTCGGTGCGCAGCAACTCGTCCTTGTGCGCGTCGTCGCGGGCATAGCCGACCTTGCCGCCTTGCCTGATCGAATAGAGCGGCGGCACGGCCATGAAGAGGTGGCCGCCGCGGATCAGGTTCGGCATCTCCTGGTAGAAGAAGGTGATCAACAGCGACGCGATATGCGCGCCATCGACGTCGGCGTCGGTCATGATGATCACGCGGTCGTAACGCAGGTCCTCGTCGCGATATTTCGAGCGCGTGCCGCAGCCGAGCGCCTGGATCAGGTCGGAGATCTGCTGGTTGGCGGCAAGCTTGTCGTTGCCGGCGCTGGCGACGTTGAGGATCTTGCCGCGCAGCGGCAGCACCGCCTGGCTGGCGCGGTCGCGCGCCTGCTTGGCCGAGCCGCCGGCCGAGTCGCCCTCGACGATGAAGATTTCGGCGCCGGCTGCGGCATTCTGCGTGCAATCGGCGAGCTTGCCCGGAAGGCGCAGCTTGCGCACCGCGCTCTTGCGTGAGACTTCCTTCTCCTGGCGGCGCCGCACGCGTTCGTCGGCACGCGCGATGACCCACTCCAGAAGCTTCGAGGCTTCTTGCGGATTGTCCGCCAGCCAGTGATCGAACGGGTCGCGGATGGCGTTTTCGACGATGCGCATCGCCTCGATCGTCGCCAGCCTGTCCTTGGTCTGGCCGACGAATTCAGGCTCGCGGATGAACACCGACAGCATGCCCGCTGCCGAGATCATGACGTCTTCGGTGGTGATGACCGAGGCGCGCTTGTTGCCAATCAGGTCGGCATAGGCGCGAAGTCCGCGCGTCAAAACGTTGCGGAAGCCGGCCTCATGCGTGCCGCCTTCTGCGGTCGGAATGGTGTTGCAGTAGGAGTTGAGGAAGCCATCGCCGCCGAACCATGTCACGGCCCATTCCAGCGAACCGTGACCGCCCTGCTTGTCGCTCTTGCCAGCGAAAATCTCACGCGTGACCTGGAATTCGTCGCCGAGGGTCGCCTTGAGATAATCCTTCAGGCCGCCGGGGAAATGGAATTCGGCCTTGGCCGGTGTCTGGTCCTTTTCCTTGATCAGCGACGGATCGCAGGTCCAGCGGATCTCGACGCCCCCGAAAAGATAGGCTTTCGAGCGCGTCATGCGATAGAGGCGCGCCGGTTCGAAGGCGGCCCCCTTGCCGAAAATCTGCTCGTCGGGATGGAAACGGGTCTTCGTGCCGCGACGGTTGTGGACCTCGCCGAGATGCTCAAGACCGCTGACCGGGATGCCGCGCGAAAAACGCTGGCGGTAGAGCTGACGGCCACGCGCGACTTCGACCTCGAGGTGGTCGGACAGCGCGTTGACGACCGAAATGCCGACGCCGTGCAGGCCGCCGGAAGTCTCATAGACCTTCGAGTCGAACTTGCCGCCCGAATGCAGCGTCGTCATGATGACTTCGAGCGCCGGTTTCTTGAACTTCGGATGCGGATCGACCGGGATGCCGCGGCCATTGTCGGTGACGGTCAGGAAGCCGTCGGCGGAGAGCTCGACGTCGATGAAGGTGGCGTGGCCGGCCACCGCCTCGTCCATCGAATTGTCGATGACCTCGGCGAACAGGTGATGCATCGCCTTGTCGTCGGTGCCGCCGATATACATGCCTGGACGGCGTCGGACCGGCTCGAGCCCTTCCAGCACCTCGATATCGGCCGCACTGTAGCTTTCGCTGGCGTCGCGGGCGGCGGCCGGACGCTTGGCGGCCTGCACGAGCGGATCGGCGGGGCGCGACGGTGCGCGCACCGGCTGCGCCGGCTTTTCCATCTTGCCGAAAAGGTCGTTGCTGTCGTCCATGCTGGGCCTAGCGTCCGGTAATGCGAATCACTCGCCGATACTGCCACGCTTTTGGCGGGCGAACGAGTTCCTGTTCCGTTCAGGGATCAAACTGTCTCTTATTCCAAAACCATTCGATAACCAAGCCGGCCGAAATAGAGCGGTCCGGGCGCCCCGGTATTCCTGATTCTTTAACAATGATGCCTAGCGTCAAGCCCAACTAACAAAAGACCACGGGCGTCAGGGGTTTCGTTGTGAGGGGCAGGGCCATAACCATGATCGGCATCGCCGCCGTCTTCGGCGCGATCTCGATCTTTGCGGCGGACTTCTGGGTCAAGAGCCAGGCGAGGGCCCAACCCGAGGTCAAGGTCGTCGCGGCGCCGCAACAGCCCAAGATCGAGTTCAAGACCATCGTGGTGGCTCAAGCGCCGCTGCGCTACGGCATGGAGCTCGCTCGGCCGCAACTCGCCGAGATTCCGTGGCCGCAGGATTCCGTGCCGCAAGGCGCCTTCCCGACCATCGACAAGCTGCTTGCCGACGGCAACCGGGTGGTGCTGTCGCCGATCGAGGTCAACGAGCCGGTGCTGCTCACCAAGCTGTCGGGACCGAACGGTCGCGCCACGCTTTCCAACATGCTGTCGG
This sequence comes from Mesorhizobium sp. WSM3224, assembly GCF_000427725.1. Taxonomy (GTDB): domain Bacteria; phylum Pseudomonadota; class Alphaproteobacteria; order Rhizobiales; family Rhizobiaceae; genus Mesorhizobium. Next base: position 266,699 of record NZ_ATYO01000008.1, read on the forward strand.
CGGGGATGCGGGCCGTCACCGTCCGCACCGACGAAATCGCCGGTGTCGGCGGCTTCATCACGCCGGGAGATCGTGTCGACGTCGTCCTGACGCGTGACGCGGGGGACATCCAGGAAGTGTCCAAGAATGCTCAGGGCGCTGCCGGCTCGACGGTCACGTCCGAGATCGTCGTCTCCGACGCCAAGGTGCTTTCGGTCGGACAGGGCGCCGACGAGCGCAAGACCGAGCCGCAGGTCGCCAATTCCGTCACCCTCGAGGTGACCAACGAAGGGGCGCAGAAAGTGGCGCTTGCCCGTACCGTCGGCACGCTGTCGTTGTCGCTGCGGTCGGCCGCGGACGCAACCGCCAGCAATAGTGGGCTTACGACCATCTCGTCCTTCGGCGGTTCGGTTGCCGCAGACGCGCAGGCGAGCGCCGCGTCGCTGGTCAATGCGGTGACCAAGGAATCGGACGAGCCGAAATTCAAGACAGTGATCGTGACGCGTGGCGAAAAGGTCGAGGAATACAAGGTTCCCTCACGGGAACCGCCGCAGGAACTGCAGCAATAGCCGGTGGGGACCGGCGGGACGGGGCAAGATGTTTGGGTTTGATGCATTTCGGACGACCGGAGGATGGCGCCTTCTCGGCGCGATCACGCTGGCGGCGTTGCTGGCGATGCCTGGCTTCACCGCGCCGGCAAGGGCGGACAACGATGTCGTCTATGTTTCGGCGAACAAGAACGCCTCGATCAAGGTCGCCAAGGGCAAGCCGAAGACCATCATGACGAGTGCCGCCTTCTACCAGATCGTCATCGGCGATCCGGAGATAGCCAACGTCAACCCGCTGACCGACAAGTCCTTCTACGTCCTGGGCAACAATCTGGGCACCACCGGTATCGCCCTGTTCGACCAGAACAAGCAGCTAGTCGGCACCATCGATATCGAGGTGACGCTGGACACCGACCAACTGGCCAGCACCATCCGCGCCAGCGTGCCCGACGCCAAGATCAAGGTCGGTTCGGCAAACGGCCGCGTCGTGCTGTCGGGCGAGGCCGACGATGCGGTCGCCGCTGACAAGGCCAGCAAGATCGCGTCGCGCTTTTCCGGCAACGAGGAAGTCATCAACTCGGTCAACATCTCATCCTCGCAACAGGTGCAGCTCAACGTCCGCTTCGTCGAGATCAACCGCCAGGCCGGCCAGGATCTCGGCGCCAAATACGCCGCCAATTTCGCCTATGGCATCGGCAACCGCAAAGTCGTGCTGAACCCGGGCGGGGGAGACCTGACGGCTGCCGGAACAGGCGAGATTATCGGCAGCCTGCTGTCGAACGGCGTTTCAATCGACATCGCCATCAAGGCGCTCGAGGAACGCGGTCTGGCGCGGCGGCTTGCGGAGCCGAACCTGATTGCACGTTCGGGCCAGACGGCGAGCTTCCTTGCCGGCGGCGAGTTCCCGATCCCGGTTTCCGAAGACAATGGCAAGATCAGCGTCACCTACAAGAAATACGGCGTCGGCCTGGATTTCACGCCTACTGTGCTGAAGGACGGGCTGGTAAGCCTCGACATCGCGCCGGAAGTGTCCTCGATCGACCCGTCTGCTTCCATCCAGGTCAGCAGCGGCATTTCCATTCCGGCCTTCATCGTGCGCCGCGCCAGGACATCGGTCGACCTCAAGAACGGCCAGAGCTTCATGATCGCCGGTCTTCTCCAGTCGCAGAACGACATCACGACATCGCGGGTGCCGGGCATAGGCAGGCTGCCGGTGCTCGGTCCGCTGTTCTCCTCGAAATCCTACCAGCGCCGCGAGACCGATCTGGTGATCATCGTCACGCCTTACCTGGTCAAGCCGGTCGATCCGTCGAAGAAGATGGCCGTACCGACCGATGGCACCCAGCCGGCAAGTCCTGCCGACTACTTCCTCAACAACACCGACGAGGTGGACGCCTCAGCGCCGAAGCGCCCGGTGGCGCTGGCCGACGGCAGCGCCGCCCGCCCGGTGGCCGCCAGCACGTCCGGCCACTTCCTCGACCTGCCGAAGGACTAAGGCCATGCGCACCGCCCTTTGGACTGTTCTATTGCTGACCGGGTTCGCCAGCGGCTGCACCAGCGACGACTATGTGCGCACCGAAGGCGTGACGCCGGGCGTCGGCAACGCGCAGGCGGCCAACACGGCCATGCAGATGGTCGATCCCTGGAAGTACGGTGTGCAGAACACCAGGCTTCTGGTGCCGGCCCAGCGTCCGGGTTCCGAGAGCGCTGCCGTCGGTGCGAAAGCCGGCTCCGGGCCGGCACCGACGACATCATCATCAACGACATCGGACTGATGGGCTGACGACGATGGCATCTGGTACCAAGACCAAGAAGATCCTGCTCGTTTCCACCGACAGGGCGTTTGTGCAGGACACGCGCACAGCCTTCACCGCGTCCGAGGTCATCGAGCTTCTGACGGTCGAGAAAAGCATCAACGAGCTGCGCGGCGAGATCCTCGAGGCGGATTTCGGCACGGTCATCGTCGACATGGATGCGGCGAAGCTCGAAGAGATCGAGTCGCTGCAGCGCGTCATGCGCCGGCTGGAGGGCCGCATTCCGGTGGTCGTCGTCACCCAGGAATTCAACGCGGCGGCGGTGCGCATCCTGGTGCAGCTCAAGGTCGCCGATTTCCTGGTCAAGCCGATTACGACGGCAGACCTCGTGCGCTCTGCCATCCGTGCGCTGCAGGGGCCGGGGCGGGAAGAAAACACCGAATCGCACATCTATACGTTCATGCCGGCCGCCGGCGGCGTCGGCACCACCACGCTCGCCTTGCAGACGGCCTTCCAGCTGCATCATTCGGTGACGCGCGGCGCCTCGACATGCGTGGTCGACCTCAATTTCCAGCAGGGCGCCTGCGCCGAATATCTCGACCTCGAACCGCGCTTCGACATCACCGAAATCGAGAACCAGCCGGAACGCCTCGACCGGCAGCTGCTCGACGTGATGCTGTCAAAGCATGCGAGCGGGCTGTGCGTGCTTGCAGCGCCGACGCGCCCCTCGGACATGCGCTCGTTCAAGACCGATGTGGTGGTGCGCATGCTCGACCTGGTGGCGGCTTATTTCGACAATGTCGTCATCGACATGCCGCGCACCTGGTTCCCCTGGACCGAGACGGTGCTGCTGGGCTCCAACAAGCTCTATATCGTCGCCGAGATGACGGTACCTTGCCTGCGCCACACGCAGCGTCTCATCCAGGCCGTCTATGAGACCGCCGGCAAGGAAGTGAAGCCGAACGTCATCGTCAACCGCTTCGAGCAGAAGATGTTCGACAGCGGCATCAAGGCGGCCGATGTCCAGGACATACTCGGCGAGCATTTCGTCGGAGGCATCTCCAACAACTACCGGCTGGTGCGCGAGGCCGTCGACCGCGGCGTGCCGCTGCACGCCATCGACCCCAACGCCAATGTCGTCAACGACCTGAAGAAGATCATCCTGCCGGAAGAGGCCGTCCAGACCGCGGTCAGGTCGAAGTCGCTGTTCGGCCTGGGCAAGGGCTTGCTGAAGAGGAAGGCAGGATGACCAGTCGTTTTTCCAACCTGCAGAGCCGCGACGTCCGCCCGCTGCGGGCGCCCGAACCAGCGCCCGTCGCACACCATGCCGTGGTCATTCCGACGACCCGCAAGCCAGCGCCGCCGAAGCCTGAAGCCGCGCCGGCAAAAAGTGCAAACAAGGTGCTCGATGCGCGCGTGCGTATCCATCGCATGCTGCTCGAAGAGATCAACCTCGTGGCGCTGGAGCGGCTGCCCAAGGATGAGATGCGCCGGCAGGTGCATGAGTTCGTCTCGGAAAAGACGCGCGAGGAGCGGATGGCGATCAACATCGCCGAGCTCGACTCGCTGGTCGACGACATCGTCGACGAGATGGTCGGGCTCGGCCCGCTGGAGCCGCTGCTCAAGGACCCTGAGATCAACGATATCCTGATCAACGGCCACCAGAACTGCTTCGTCGAAAAGCGCGGCAAGCTGCAGCAGGTCCACATCCCATTCAAGGATGAAGCGCATCTGCTTCGAATCATTAACAAAATCGTCGCGGCTGTCGGCCGCCGCGTCGATGAATCGCAGCCGATGGTCGACGCCCGCATGCTCGACGGTTCGCGCTTCAACGCCGCCATCCGCCCGGTCGGCGTCGACGGCCCGCTGGTGTCGATCCGCAAATTTTCCAAGAACAAGCTCGGCCTGCACAAGCTGGTCGAATTCGGCGCCATCACCCAGAACATGGCCGAGGTGCTGGCGGCGGCGGTGCATGCCCGCAAGACCACTATCATCTCCGGCGGCACCGGCACCGGCAAGACGACGATGCTCAACGCACTGTCTGCTTTCATTCCGGAAGACGAGCGCCTGATCACTATCGAGGACGCGGCCGAGCTGCAATTGCAGCAACCGCATGTGGCGCGCATGGAGACGCGCCCGGCCAACATCGAAGGCCATGGCGAGTTGAAGCAGCGCGACCTGGTCAAGAACGCGCTGCGCATGCGTCCTGACCGCGTCATCCTCGGCGAGTGCCGCGGCGAGGAAGCCTTCGACATGCTGCAGGCGATGAACACCGGCCATGAAGGCTCGATGGCCACCATCCATGCCAACACGCCGCGTGACGCCATCTCGCGTCTGGAACAGATGCTCGGCATGACCGGCATGCCGATGACGGTGCAGTCGATCCGCAGCCAGATTTCCAGCGCCCTCGACATCATCGTCCAGCTGACGCGCCTTTCCGACGGCAAGCGCAAGGTGACCAGCGTCGCCGAGGTGACCGGCATGGAAGGCGACGTCATCCAGATGCAGGAGATATTCCGCTTCGTGCGTACCGGCATGGAGGCGGACGGCAAGATCCTCGGCCACTTCGAGGCGACCGGTATCCGTCCGCGCTTCCTCGAGGACCTGCGCAACATGGGCATCGAATTCCCGGGCAGGTATTTCGAGCCCGGCCGGCCGCAGGACTAGGCCGGTGTTGGAGGGTTTCAGCCCGATCTACGTCGTGTACGCAGCGGCGGCGCTCACCGGCATCATGATCGCCGAGGGCTGCTACCTGCTTTATGCCGGGCGCAGCGACAAGCGCACGGCGATCAACCGCCGCATGAAACTCGCGGAGAACAAGATCAGCCAGGAGCAGGTCCTGATCCAGCTTCGCAAGGAGCGCGGGATCGACGGTGCCACCTCCATCTTTTCGCCGGACCGCTTCCGCGCCCTGCGCACGCAGTCCGGCATGACCACGCCGATGCCGAAGTTCCTGATGATCACATCGGGGATCGCTCTCGCGCTGGCGCTTTTGGCGATCTGGAAGGGCTTGCCGCTCTTGTTCGGCCTGATCCTGCTTCTGGTGTTGCTGCCGGTGCTGCCGGTGATGGCAATGCGCTTCATGCGCAAGCGCCGGCACAAGCGGTTCGGCGTGCAACTGCCCGAGGCGCTTGAATTGATCACGCGCGGCCTGAAGGCCGGCCATCCGGTGCCGGTGGCCGTTGCCATGGTGTCGCGCGAAATGGCCGACCCGATCGGCACCGAGTTCGGCGTCGTCGCCGACGAGGTGACCTATGGCTCCGACCTGGTCTCGGCGCTGAACAACCTGTTCGACCGCGTGGGTCACGAGGACCTGCCGCTGTTCGTCACGGCGGTGTCTATCCAGAGCAGTTCGGGCGGCAATCTGCGCGAGATCCTGGACGGCCTGTCCGCGACGATCCGCGATCGCGGCAAGCTGCGCCGCAAGGTGCGCGCCATTTCGACGGAAGGCCGCATGTCGGCCTATATCCTGACCGCGGTGCCGGCGCTTCTGTTCACCGCCATCATGGTGCTGATGCCGCAGTTCTACCGAGATGTCTGGGACGTGCCGAAGACCTGGTACATGCTGAGCGGCTCCATCATCTGGCTGCTGCTCGGCAACGCCATCATGTTCAAGATGTCGAATTTCAGGTTTTGAGATGGAAGACGTCATCCGCTTCCTCGCTTCGCTCGCACCGGCCTCGTTGATGCCGGTTGCCGTGCTGCTTCTTGTGCTGGGCGGCGGCGCTGTCGCCTGGCCGCTGGTGCTTGCCAAGGGCGATCGCAGCGACGTCAAGCGCCGGCTGAAGGTGGAGGCAGTGCGGCCGGTCGAGCAGGTCGAGCCCACGCCTAAGAAGAACACCAATGCCGTGCGCGAGAAGGCGATGAAACGGGCACAGGAATTCTATGCCAAGAGCGACCCGGAAAATGTCGCGCGGCTGCGCATGAAGCTCATCCAGGCCGGCTATATGGAGCCGCGCGCCGTCGGCATGTTCTTCCTGGTCCGTTTTGGTACCCTGGTCGGCGGGGCGCTCGGCGCCTTCCTCATCAATCATTGGGCGGCGAGCGCCGAGTCGACCATGACCAGCCGCTGGACCTTCATTATCCTGTCCGGCGCCGGCGGCTATTTCCTGCCTGGCCTGGTGCTGACGCAGAAGGTTCGGGAAAAGATGCGCGAATACCGCAACGGCTTTCCCGACTTCATGGATCTGATGATCGTCTGCTCCGATGCCGGCATGAGCATGGAGGCGGGGATCGAGCGAGTCTCTAAAGAGCTTGCCAGGACCTATCCGTCGCTCAGCCAGAACCTGATGCTGGTGTCGCTGGAATTGCGCGCCGGACGCAGCCTCGACGACGCGCTGAAGGCGCTCGCCGACCGCCTCAGCCTCGACGAGGTGCGCTCCTTCGCCACGCTGCTGCAGCAATCCAAGGAACTCGGCACCAGCCTGTCGGGCTCGCTGCGCGTCTTTTCCGACGAAATGCGGCACAAGCGCATGTCGCTGGCCGAGGAGAAGGCACATGCCTTGCCGGCCAAGATGTCGGTCCCGGTGACGGTCTGCATCCTGCCGGTGGTGCTGATGATCGCCATCATACCGATCATCGTGAAACTCACGGCGCACTAGGGATTCAGGTGAGCCCGGCCTGCAAATGGCGGCTTCCTGCGCTTCCGGCCTTCGCCGGCCGAAGCCCTCATAAATGTCTCCGCCCTTTGAAAGCTACGGTCGGCGTAGGCCGGTTCTCGGAAGCCACCGTTTTCGACTCGGCCTGACCTGAATCTGGGCATGGCTCAGGGTGCAGCACTGGTTAACGCATCCTTGGCATGCAACCGAAATTTAGCTTCGTTTCGGCACCGAAGCTTAATCGCTCCGCTGTATGGTCTTTCCTGAAGAACGACCCGGCAAATCGGGCGATGGGGCAGGGGCATGCGTCAGAGACTTCCCAGGGCAGCGGCGGCGTTGGCGGCCGTCTTGATGATCACCGGCTGCACGACGGACGCAAACGTCGACACGACCAAAACCACGGCGATCCAGCCGGTGACCAAGGATGTCAGCGCCAGCGACCTCGTCGAAGGCAAGGCGCAGTTCCGCGAGGCGAATTTCGGCCTTGCCGAACAGCATTTCCGCAAGGCGGTCGAGCTCAAATCCGACAATGCCGAGGCCTGGATGGGGCTTGCCGCGTCCTATGACGAGCTCGGCCGCTTCGACTTCGCCGACCGCGCCTATGCGCAGCTGCTGAAGGTCGCCGGGCGCAAGCCGCAGATCGTCAACAATATGGGCTATTCGCAGCTTCTGCGCGGCAACAAGAAAAAGGCGCGCGCGCTGCTGCTCGAGGCCAAGGCCGGCATGGCCGACCGGACGGTGGTCGATGCCAATCTGGCGCTGCTCGACAAGGGCTGATCGTGCTCCAGATTCTCGTATCCCGTGTACTGTCAAGGGATTTCGCCTCACGTGTCGACGCTTTGTAAACCCTGTATCGAGGTAGCGTTGGGCATCCGCCGAAAACGGTTTGCGCCCACCGCCGCCTGCCTACATTGAGGGGCGACGGGCACTCGCTAGAGGCAGTTCTTCACCGATGTTGGATTTCAGTTCGCTCCTGCTCGCGGCGGCACTGTCGGGCACCTGCCTCAGCATCACCATGTTTGCGATCTGGCTCACCACGCCGCGGGCGCGCTTCGTGCTTACGGTTGCCTGCGGCATCTTCGTGCTCGTCGCCCACGTCGTCGCGTTCTGGCGCTACACCAGGGATGCCAGCCCCTGGCTGTGTCAGGTCGTGCTCGCGCTGCTGACCCTGGGGTTCCTGGTCATCTGCATGTCGGCCATGCAGTATCTCGGCTTCCGCGACTTCCGCCGCGCCGTCGCGCCGACGCTGGCTGCGATGGCCGCCTGCGCCATCGTCACTTATCTCGGTTTCGATGGCATCGGCTTCCAGATCACCTACGCGGCCGTGACGGCGCTGCTCGCGGCGATCGGAACGATGTTCTGGATGAAGGGCGATCATGACCGCCGCATCCTCCTGGTCGTCTCCTTCCTCAGCGGAGCCTGCGGCCTGTCCTTCGCGCTATGTGCCCTGGAACTGCTCGTCCACGGGCATTGGGTGCTTGGCGCCGCGCCCGACAATTGGGCGGAGCGGTTGAACTCCGTCATCGCGGTCGCCTGCATGACCGGCCTCGGCGCGCTGACGCTTTCGCTGCACCATCTGCAGGCGCAGATCGAGCTCAAGGCCGAGACGATGACCGATCCGCTGACCGGCCTGATGAACCGCAGGGCGCTCAACGAGCTTTACGGCGATCGCAGCTTCGGTCCGTTCATGGCGATCGCGATGTTCGACCTCGATCATTTCAAGACGACCAACGACGTCTTCGGCCATCCCGTCGGCGATCAGGTTCTTTGCCGCTTCGCTGCGGTGATCAAGAAGTACGGCAAGTCGGGGGTCGATGCCTTCCGGCTGGGCGGCGAGGAATTCGCGCTCGTCATGTCGCGCGTGACGCCGGAAAAGGCGCATGACACGGCAAGCCGGATCGGCGTCGCTTTCGGCACCGAGATCGTCCCGACCCATCGCGGCCCGCTGCGCAGCAGCGTCAGCGGCGGCATGGGATTCGGCTCGGCCGCGGGCCGCTCCCTGGACGAAGTGCTGGCGCAAGCCGACGCGGCGCTTTATGCGGCCAAGCGCGCAGGGCGCAACCGCGTCATCGCCCAGGACGACAAGGCGGACCAGCCCGACGCCGGGCCGGCGCTACGTTCGGCCTGAGCAAACGTCAGTGTCTACTCTGCGGCGCCGAGATATTCCGACAGCGGCGGGCAGGAGCAGACGAGATTCCGGTCGCCGGCGACGTTGTCGATGCGCGAGACCGGCGGCCAGTATTTCGCCGCCAGATCGGCGTCGCCCGCAGGATAGGCCGCCTCCAGCCGCGAGTAGGGATGCTTCCACTCACCGGCAAGCGCTTCCGCCGCGGTGTGCGGGGCGTTGACCAGCGGGTTGTCGTTGGACGGCCACTCACCCTTGGCCACTTTCGCCGCCTCGCCGGCGATGGCGATCATCGCCTCGCAGAAGCGGTCGAGCTCGCGCTTCGGCTCGGACTCGGTCGGCTCGACCATCAGTGTGCCGGCAACCGGGAACGACATTGTCGGCGCGTGGAAGCCGTAGTCGATCAGGCGCTTGGCGATGTCGTCGACGCTGATGCCGGCGCTCTCCTTGAGCACGCGGGTGTCGAGAATGCACTCGTGCGCAATGCGGTCGCTCCGGCCCTTGTAGAGGAGCGGGTAGTGCGGCGCGAGCCGCGTCGCCACATAGTTGGCCGAAACGATCGCCGTCTCGGTCGCCTGCTTAAGGCCGGAGCCGCCCATCATGCGGATATACATCCAGGTGATCGGCAGGATCGAAGCGCTGCCGAAGGGTGCCGCCGCCACGGCATGCGCCGAGCCTTCCGTGACATGGCCCGGCAGATAGGGTTTCAGATGCGCCCTGACGCCGATCGGACCGACGCCCGGGCCGCCGCCGCCATGCGGGATGCAGAAGGTCTTGTGCAGGTTCATGTGGCAGACGTCGGCGCCGATATCGCCGGGGCGGGCGAGGCCGACCAGGGCGTTGAGGTTGGCGCCGTCGAAATAGACCTGGCCGCCATGCTCGTGGATCAGCGCGCAGAGGTGACGCGCGCCTTCCTCGTAGACGCCGTGCGTCGACGGGTAGGTGAACATCAGCGCTGCCAGGTTCTTGGAATGCTCGTTGGCCTTGGCCCTCATATCGTCCATGTCGATGTTGCCATCGTCCAGGCAGCGCACGACGACGACGCTCATGCCGGCCATCGCCGCGCTCGCCGGATTGGTGCCATGCGCGGAAGACGGGATCAGGCAGACGGTGCGATGGCCTTCTCCACGCGCGCGGTGATAGGCGCGGATGGCGAGCAGGCCGGCATATTCGCCCTGGCTGCCGGCATTGGGCTGCAGGCTGACCGCGTCGAAACCGGTGATCTCCGACAGCCAAACCTCAAGGTCGCCGGCCATGGCGCGGTAGCCAGCCGAATGGCTGGCCGGCGCGAAGGGATGCAGGTTGGCGACATTCGGCCAGCTCACCGGCATCATCTCGGCGGCGGCATTGAGCTTCATGGTGCAGGATCCGAGCGGGATCATGGTGCGGTCGAGCGCCAGGTCCTTGTCGGCCAGCCGGCGCAGGAAGCGCATCATCTCGGTTTCGGAGTGGTTCTCATGGAAGACCGGCTGGGTCAGGAACTCCTTGCCGCGCGGCTTGCCGGGCATAGAGCCGCGTTCCGCGCCCGGCTTGGCGCCGAAGAGGCCGGCGATCGCCTCGAGATCGGCTTGCGTCGAGGTTTCGTCGAAGGCGATGCTGACATGGTCGGCATCGATGACGCGCAGCAGCCGGCCGGTCTTCTCGGCGGCTTGGGCAAGCGAAGCGGCCTTGCCTTTCACCTGCGCCGTCACCGTATCGAAGCGGCTCGCGCCGAGCACGGCAACGCCCGCGGCCTCGAGGCCGGAAGCAAGGCGGTCGGCCAGCCCGTGGACATGACCGGCAATCGCCTGCAGGCCGGCGGGGCCATGCCAGATCGCATAGGCCGTCGCCATGTTGGCCAGCAGCGCCTGCGCCGTGCAGATGTTGGAGGTGGCCTTGTCGCGGCGGATATGCTGCTCGCGCGTCTGCAGCGCCAGCCGGTAGCCGGGGCGGCCCTTGGTGTCCGTCGACTGGCCGACGAGGCGGCCGGGCATCAGGCGGGTCAATTTGTCGGAAACGGCGCAATAGGCGGCGTGCGGACCGCCGAAGCCCATCGGCACGCCGAAGCGCTGCATCGGGCCGACGGCGATATCGGCGCCAAGCGCTGCCGGAGCGTCGGTCAGGGTGAGCGCCAGCGGGTCGGCTATGAAGACGACCAAAGCGCCGGAGGCACGGGCCTTTTCGATTGCCGCCTTGTGATCGCCGTAGACGCCGAACGTGTCCGGCCACGAGACGAGCAGCGCGGCGGTGTTGTCGTCGATCGTCTCGCCGTCGACCTCGATGCCGAGCGGCTCGGCGCGGGTGCGCACGACATCCAGTGTCTGCGGATGCGGCGTGCCGGCAAGTGCTACCTTGGTGCGCTTGTCGCGGTGGTGGCGCAGCGCGATGCCGACAGCTTCCGCGACGGCGGTGGCTTCATCGAGCAGCGAGGCCGACGCCACCGGCAGGCCGGTGAGTTCAGCGACCAAGGTCTGGAAGTTGAACAGCATTTCCAGCCGGCCCTGGCTGATCTCGGCCTGGTAGGGTGTGTAGGCCGTGTACCATGCGGGGTTCTCGAACAGGTTGCGCTGAATGACCGGCGGCACGAAGACGCCGTGATAGCCGGCGCCGATGAAGCTCTTCAGCACCGTGTTCTTCGCCATGATCGCCGACAATTCGGCCAGCGCTTCCGCTTCGCTCGCCGGCGCGGGCAGGTCGAGCGGCAGGTCGAGGCGGATCGATCTCGGCACCGCCTGGCTGATCAGCGTTTCGACGGATGGAACGCCGATGGTGGCGAGCATTGCCCTGACGTCGCTGACGCCGGGGCCGATGTGGCGGGCGGAGAAGGGAATAGGTGCTGCGGTCATTTCCAAAATCCTGATATCAGCCGATATGGGCTTTGTAGGCGGCCTCATCCATGAGGCTGTCGAGCTGGCTTTCGTTGGCCAGCTTCATCTTCCAGAGCCAGCCGTCGCCGGTCGCCGCCGAATTGACCAGCGAGGGGTCGGCGGACAATGTGGCGTTGGCCTCGGTGATCTCGCCGTCGACCGGCGCGTAGACGTCCGATGCCGCCTTGACGGATTCGACGACGACGGCGGTATCGCCCTTGGCGAGCTTGCGGCCGATTTCCGGCAGCTCGACGAAGACGAGATCGCCGAGCTGTTCCTGCGCATAGTCGGTGATGCCGACAGTAGCGACGCCGCCTTCGACGCGGAGCCATTCATGATCTTCAGTGAAATAGGTCTTTGCCATCTGGAAATCATCCTTTGCGGTAGCGATGCGGGGTGAAGGGCAGGGGCGTGACGTCGACCGGGATTTTCGTCCCGCGGACATCGGCGAAGAGTTTTGTGCCGGGTTTGGCAAGCGCGGTGTTGACGTAGCCCATGGCGACCGGGTGGCCGGTCGAAGGGCCGAAACCTCCGGACGTGACATGGCCGGCCGGATGGCCGTCGGCATCGATGAGCGCCGCGCCGGCGCGCACCGGCTGGCGCCCGTCCGGCTTCAGGCCGACGCGCTTCTGCACCGGCCCGCGCTCCAGGATCGAGCGCAGCGCGTCGGCGCCGATGAAATGGCCGGCGGCGCGGACCTCCTTGGGGATCGCCCACATCAGGCCGGCGCTTGCCGGATCGATCTCGGGCGTCAGGTCCTGGCCATGCAGGCAGAGCCCGGCCTCGAGGCGCAGGCTGTCGCGGGCGGCAAGGCCGATCCACTGCACGCGCTCGTCTTCCAGGAGCCTGGCGACGAGATCGCGGGCATCCGCTTCCGGCAGGCCGATCTCGAACCCGTCCTCGCCGGTGTAGCCAGAGCGGCTCATGAACCAGGTTTGCCGGGGCTCGGTACCATGCATGAAGAGCAGCGAGCCGGTCTCGACGCCGGTGCGCGCAAGGGCCGCCCAGGCGTCCGGACCCTGGATCGCCAGGAATACACGGTCGAGCGGCTCCACCCTGGCGTCGAAATCCGCGGCGAGCGTCAGAAGGTGCTTTTCGTCCTCGACGGCGTTGCCGGCGTTGGCCACCACCATGAAGCGGTCGTCGCCAAGGCGCGTCACGATCAGGTCGTCGATGATGCCTGCCGCCTCGTTGAGGAAGAAGGTGTATTTGGACTGCGAGATTTCCAGCGCGCCGGCGTCAAGCGGGCAGGCGCGGTTCAGCAACGCCGTGGCGGCCGGACCGCTGAGCGCAAAAAGCTTCATATGCGAGATGTCGAACAGGCCGGCATGCTCGCGCGTGTGCAGGTGTTCCTTCATCACGCCGGGCGGGTAGGTGAGCGGCATCGACCAGCCGGCGAAGGCGCCGAAACGCGCGCCTGCGACCTGATGAAAATCCTCGAGGGGTAGATGCCTGGTGTCTTCGTCGGTCATGTCTTCTCCAGAGTCGCACGGCAATCGACCGCAAAATGCGGCCTAGTCGTGCCCCTCTGTCTGAAGCCTGAGAGACTTGCGCCCCGTAACTCTGTCGGCAGCGCTTACACCTTCGGCGCGGGAAGATTCCCGACTTTCCAGAGTTGTCTTCCCCGTCCACGGTTCTTTTGCCTGAGAGATTTCGGGCGATTTCCCCTTCGGCGACAGCTTGCGCTGTTCTCTCCCGCAAACAGGTAGGACTCAGTCACCTGAGCCCTCGACGCGCCATCCATAGCCCGTCGGCGACACCTTGTCACCTCCCAGCGACATCTAAAGCACGCTGCACCGCGCTTGGCCGACAAGTCTTCGCTAACCACGCCGTTTGCCGGTTTCTCAAGACACTCCTGACATACTGTTGCGATGACGCATTAAGTTCGCCGGCAACAGGCGACGGGCAGGGATGGCAGATGGGCGAATTGATCATGAGCGCTCCGGTGGCGGGGCTGACCTCGAAAAACAAGATCACGGCCGAGGACGTGACGATGCTGCGGCGCGAGGTTTTCGCGGACGGCGTGGTGAGCCGCGGCGAGGCGGAGGCGCTGTTCGCGCTCGACCAGACGGCGCGCGACAAGTGCGGCGAATGGGCGCCGTTCTTTGTCGAGGCCGTGACCGACTACATCGTCCGCCAGGAAAAGCCGGAAGGCTATATCTCCGAGCAGAATGCCGACTGGCTGGTCCGCACCGTCTCACGCGACGGCATGGTCGACAGCCGCACCGAGCTCGAACTGCTGGTGCATGTACTGGAGGAAGCGAAATCCTCGCCAGGACAGCTTTCAGCCTATGCGCTGGAGCAGGTCGCACATGCGGTGGTCGACGGCAAGGGTCCGCTTATGCAAGGCGGCAGCCTGGTTCCCGGCCATATCGCCAAGGCCGAGGTCGATCTCCTGCGCCGCATCCTTTATGCCTATGGCGGCGACGGCAATATCGCCATCAGCAAGGTCGAGGCGGAGGTCCTGTTCAGGATCAATGACCGGACCGCGGCCATCGACAACGACCCGTCCTGGAACGACCTCTTCGTCAAGGCGATCGCCAACTATGTCATGTGCTCGGCCGGCTACGAGCCGCCGACTCGCGAAGCGGCGCTGCGCCACGGAAACTTCCTCGACGAGGCCGCGCCGACGCTTGGCGGTTTCTTCAGCCGGATGGTCTCGGGCGGGTTTGCCGCGATCCTCGAAGCCTATCATTCGCCCGGCGATATCGAGGCTGGATGGGAAGCCAGGAACCGGGCAGCCGAAGCGCTTGCCCGCCGCGCCGAGACGGTCGACGCCGACGAGGCCGAATGGCTGGTCGAGCGCGTCGGCGGCGGCCAGCGGCCGCTGCGCGACAACGAACGCGCCCTGCTGACGCTGATCAAGCACGCTTCGCCGGAAATCCATCCGGCGCTAAAGCCGCTGCTTGAGAAAGTGGCTTAGCCGCTCTCAACAATCGTCTTGCAAAGGATGATGTTGGAATGGCCTTCGGGCCATCCTGTCAATTCGGCCATGCGCTCGAAGCCGGCTTTTTCGTAGAGGCCGGGCGCTTGGAAGTCATGGGTCGAAACCCATATTCGCCGCGCGCCGCGCGCGGCGGCCTCGGCGACAAAGGCATCGAGTAGCTTTCCGCTATGGCCAAACCCTCGACAGCTCTCATCGACCCACATCAGCTCGAGCTCGGCGATGCCGGCCCAGGAATAACCGGCGGCGATACCGATCGCGCGCCCCGCCTCGTCTCGCAGCACATAGACGAGGTTGCGGTCGTCATTGCGCCCCGTTAGCCGCCGGTTGCCGCTGTTGAGCTGCTCCTCGATGGCGCCAAGCTCGGCTGCCGGAAGATCGTGTTCGGCCCGCAGGCGAGGGGCCGTCAAATCCCGCCATACCAGTCGTAACCGTTGTCCTCCCAATAGCCGCCGCGGTCGCCGCCGATAGTGGCGAAGCTGTCGACCAGCTCTATTCTGTAGACATATTTCGGCATCTTGTAGCCAAGCTGGCGCTCGACGCGCACGCGCAGCGGCGCGCCGTTCTCGACCGGCAGCGGCTTGCCGTTGAGGCCATAGGCCAGGATCGTCTGCGGATGGCGGGCGTCGATCAGGTCGATCGTGCCGTAATATTTGATGTCGCCGGACAGGCTTTGCTCGATCGTGTCGAGGCAGTGGAACATGACGTAGCGGGCCTGCGGCTTCACCACTGCCTGGTCGAGCACCAGCGACAGCGGCGTGCCGGTCCATTTGGCGATGCAACTCCAGCCTTCGACGCAGTCATGGCGGGTGATCTGGGTGCGGCTCGGCATGTTCTGGAGCTGCTCGCGTGTCAGCGACAGCGGCTTCTCGACAAGACCGGTAACTTCCAGGCGCCAGTCGGCGAAATTGTTGGCGAGCAGACCCTTGTAGGTGTCATCGTCGGGCGCTGTGACACCATTTGGCCGCTGTGGCTGGCGGATGTCGGCCTCGGTGAATTCCGGCGCCAGCGCATCGCGACCGGCAAGCAGGCGTTGCGCGCGCCAGGTCAGGCCATTGGCATTTTCGAGGAAGCTGCGCAGCCCGCCGCCGATGCCGAGGCCGCTGTCGAAGGCATCGCAGCCGGACAGAGCGATGCCGGACAGGCCAAGGCTGCTGGCGGTCAAAAACTTGCGACGGCTGATCTGGAATTTTGCCATGTCAGACGCTCCTCTCGGTTGGCTTTTCATGCTTTGCGGGCGGGTCGGTGCGATACCAGCCGGTGATGATCGAGCGCAGCTCGTTGATCGGGCCGGCGGCGAGGATCATCAGGATGTGGATGACGAAGAAAAGCACGAGCAGCACCATGACGGTGAAGTGGATGGTGCGCGCCGTCTGCCGGCCGCCAAGGATTTCGTTGAGCCAGGGCAGCACCGAATCCATGCTCGGCGACATAGCGAGGCCGGTGACGATCATCAGCGGCAGAAGCACGAAGAGCACGCCGCCATAAGCCATCTTCTGGAGCGTGTTGTATTCGCGGGTGTGGTGGAATTTCAGCTTCGCATGGTCGACGATATCGCGCCGCAGCTTGCGCAGATCCTCGACACGCGGCGCCAGATCGCGACGGATATGGCCGTTGATAAGGCTCGCGACCAGCCAAATAAGCAGCGTTGCGCTCAGCACCCAGGCGAAGAAGAAATGCACGACGCGCGCTGTGCCGAGGTCGTAATAGGACGGGATCGTCGCCCAGGCCGGGAAGGCGCGCGGCGTCTCCTGGCCAGGGGGGCCCGACCAGCCGAGCACGCCGGTGGTGTCGAAGCGATGCCCGAAGATTTCGGTGAAGCCGCGCGGTCCCTTATCGGTATTCTCGGCCCCGATCTGGAGGATGGTGTTGTCATATCCGAAGCCGGACTCCTTGCCGACATAGAGCTGCGGGCGCGCGTTGAAGATCTGCAAACCGGACAGCAGCATGAAGAACAGCGCGAGTGCCCACAGCCAGTGCGTCAGCCGTGTCCAGCGCGACTGCCGGTAGATGAGGGTCGCGTTCTTCGCGTCCTTCTGGGCGGCGGGTTGGCTCGAGGCAGCAGAGTCCATTCTCGTCCTCCAGCCGCGTGATCGCTCGCGGCCTCTTCAAGTCATTGTCTTCCTCTCAATACGTCACCGCGCAAGGCAATGTTTCATGCGATCACGGTTTTATTACGAGGCGCCCAGGCTGACCGCGAGATTGACCGCCGCCGCAACGATCACCGTGTTGAAGAAAAAGGTCAGGATCGAATGGACGAGCACGACAAGGCGCATTTGCGAGGTGGTGACGGCCGTGTCGGCGGTCTGCGCCGTCATGCCGATCACTGTCGCGAAATAGAGGAAATCCCAACCTTCCGGCCGCTTGCCGCCGGGAAAATCGAGGCCGCCGACCGGTATCTTCTTCTGGGTCTTCTCGTCGATCCCGTCGCCATCCTTCCAATAGACATGCGCGTAGTGCAGCGACGCCATGGCATGGATGGTGAACCAGCCGAGCGGGATCGACAGCATGGCAAAGACGAGTTGCAGGGAATGCGCCGCATCCTTCTGGTTGATGAGCAGGAACAGCGAGACTATGGCCGCGCCGACGACGAAGAGCGTGACGGCGAAGATCAGCAATACGGGCAGGTCGGTCGCGCGCGCGTTCTTGCTGAGATAGCGGCCGGTAAGGCTCGGCATCAAGGCGAGCACCAGAGCGATATAGCTCACAAAAAACACGTTGGCGCCGATCGAGTAGGGCAGCGGCGCGCGCAGCAGCAAGGCAAGCAGCAGGGCGACGATGCCGATGGCCGCGGCCAGAGCGAACTGCATGTGCCGATGCATCGGCGTCTTGAGGGATGTGTCGTCACCCATGGCCCGGCCTCCTGAAAGGCGTTCGGATCAGTCCGGTGTGACGGATTTCAAGGCACGCCGCAAGATGCGGTCGAGCTCGCCGAGGAACTGCGACCTGTCCTTTGGCGTGAAGCTGGCGTTGAAACCCCGGCTTTCGCCGGTCTCGCGCAGATGCTGCTTGAGGTCGCGCATCGCCACCGCCATGCCGATGGTCTCCGGCGTGAAGGGGCGGCCGGTGGGACCAAGCACATGCGCGCCGAGCGCCACCGTGCGCGCGGCAAGCGGTATATCGGCCGTCACCACGATGTCGTTGGCCCTGGCGTTCTCGACGATCCAGTCGTCCGCGGCATCCGCGCCCTTGGAGACGACGACGTTGCGGATCATCGGATCGCGCGACGGACGCAGGCCTCCATTGGAGACATGGGTGACGACGACGCCATGGCGCTCCGCGACCTTCTCGACCTCGGCCTTGACCGGGCAGGCATCGGCGTCGACATAGATGGTGGGTAAGGGCAATCGTCTCTCCAAATGTGCAAAGGGCCGGCGCTGGCCGGCCCTTTGCATGAAATTCGCGATTGTCAGGCCGCCAGGGCTCCCGTCTTCTTTGCGGTCCAGGTGGCGATATAGTCCATCAGGCCGGGGTTGAGGCAGTCATAGGGTTCGAGCCCGATCGACTTCAGCTGGCCGCGAATGCCGGCCATGCGGCTCGGGTCGACGCCGGATTCGATGATCGAGGAGACAAACGCGGCAAAGCCCGGCGGCGACCAGCCGTCCTCCTCGAAGCGTTCCGGATGGATGAAGGACAGGCCCTTGAAGGCATGGTCGCGCTCGACCGGGCCGTACATGTGCACGCCGCAGCCGGTGCAGGCATGGCGCTGGATCAGCGCTGCCGGATCGACCACC
The DNA here is from genome assembly GCF_000427725.1 of Mesorhizobium sp. WSM3224. GTDB lineage: Bacteria > Pseudomonadota > Alphaproteobacteria > Rhizobiales > Rhizobiaceae > Mesorhizobium. The sequence goes on from NZ_ATYO01000008.1 coordinate 285,227, forward strand.
TTCAGCTTGTCGCCGTTCTCGGTGACGGTGACATCGCTTGTGCCGGCGACCGCAACCACCGAGAATATCGCGCCGTCCGGCTTCCAGCATTTGGTGCAGCCGCAGGCATGATTGTGGGCGATCTG
>NZ_ATYO01000073.1 GCF_000427725.1 Mesorhizobium sp. WSM3224
CGAGTTCGCAAATGCAACTTGACACCTCAGATAGTCGCTCATCCGTCTCGGCGCTACGCGCCGATCCACCTTCTCCCACAAGGGGAGAAGGGGAAGAGGCGCGGCGCTCACTCCGTCAGGTCGATCTCCTCGGTCTGGCCGCCGCTGCAGGTGTAGCAGCAGTCGTCGCAGGTTTCCTTGTTGTTGGGGCCGACGCCCCAATAGGTTTCCTCGTCGCCGTCGACCCAGGCGCCGTAGCAGATCTTCTCGCCCTCGTTGCAGGAGATCGGCAGCTGCTTGGTCTCGCCGTCGTCGAGATAGAAATCCTTGCCCTCGCCCGGCCAGACATAATCGCGGTCCTGGCTGTAGAGCTCGACGCGCATGGCGTTGGGGTGGTTGTTCTTGATCTGGAAGGTGACATCGCCGGCATGGGCGGCGGACGAGAAGATGACGGCAAGAGAGAGCGCGGCGGCCGCGCGGCGCGCGAAAGTGGCAGACATGGAAAAACCCCCGATAGAGAATCGGCCCCCACGGCCGATCGCGGAATTCATCGCATAGTGCGGGGAGCCGCTAAAGAGGTGGCTGTGAAATCCCCTGACTGAATTTGGGGGTGTTGGCGACTGCGCCGGCGACAGCTGATCTCCCCCCTTGTGGGGGAGATGGCGGCAGGCCAGAGGGGGGCGCTGTCCCGCCGACCTCTCAATCCTGCAGATCAACCTTGGATTGGTTTTCGCCCATTCGACAAACGTGAAGGTTGGCGATCCTTCGCGCCCCCCTCTGCCCTGCCGGGCATCTCCCCCACAAGGGGGGAGATCAGCAGCTTCGACGCCCCGCTACTCCGCCAAATCCACCGTCTCGGTCGAGTGCTCGGTGCAGATGAAGCAGCAGGTGTTGCAGGGCTGGTCGTTGTCGGGGCCGACGCCGGCGGTGACGCTGTCGTCGCCGTTCACCCAGGCGCCCCAGCAGATATGCTCGCCCGGCTCGCAGGAGATCGGCACGGATTTCTTTGCTTTCGGCCGGATGAAGAACACCTTGTCGTCGCCCGGCCAGACTTTTTGGCTGTCGCGGCTGAACAGCTCCACCGCGACGCCGTCCGAGCGCTGGTTGCGCACGAAGACGGACATGTCGGCGGCGAAGGCCGGAGTGGTGAGGAGGAGGAAGGCGAGCAGAGCGCGAATCATGGTGAGGTCCCCGAGGGGCAGTAGAGCACGGGTGGGCAAGCCGCGCGACCTCCCCCTTCTCCCCTTGTGGGAGAAGGTGGATCGGCGCGTTAGCGCCGAGA
>NZ_ATYO01000074.1 GCF_000427725.1 Mesorhizobium sp. WSM3224
CGGCCTTGCCGGGAACGACACGCTGTCGGGTTTGGCGGGTAATGATCTTCTTGATGGCGGGGACGGTAATGACACCTTGAATGGCGGGCCAGGGAGCGACGTGCTGGTTGGTGGTCTGGGCAATGACAGTTTGGCGGATGGCAGCGGGAACGATTCGCTTTATGGTGGCGAGGGTAACGACAGTCTGAATCTCACTTATACAGGGCCTTCCGGAGTGGCGCTGACGCAGGTTGCCGATGGCGGCCTAGGTGATGACGCGATCACCCTAAGCAATTCTGCAGGCGCTTCGATTTCTTATGCTATCACCGGCGGGGATGGAGCCGATTCCCTGGCTGCATCCCTTAACAACTCGACCCTCAATGGGTCGTTAGGCGATGGGAACGACACTGCTGCATTATACACCATATATTATGGCTCTACCGTTGACTTGGATATGGGCGGCGGCAACAACACTTGTGTAATATATGATATATATCAATCAAGCGTAAAGATAGAGTTTGGTGGTGGAAACGATTATGTTTTTTCGCCATACAGTGATTACTATGCGAATTTGGATTTAATCCTTGGCGATGGTGACAATACGGTAAGAGATTTAACATTCTACTCTAGCAATGTTAATTTGAGTTCCGGGGCAGGTATTGATACGATCCAGCTTTACGCATCCACCATGTCCATTGATACCGGCGGCGGCAACGACACGGTGACGCTAAATGGAGCAGGCTCGGTTTCCACCGGCGACGGCGATGATGCAGCCAACCTCACTGGATCGTTGACGGTCGATCTTGGTCTTGGAGATGATACGGCCCATCTTTCGCTAGCCGGCAATTCGACTCTCACCTTGGGTGGCGGGAGTGACAAGCTTTTTATTGACTCCTGGGATGGAACAGCTTCCGCAACCATCACCGATTTCGTCGCGGGAGCAGGCGGAGAGACACTCAACTACAGTGCACTTCTAAATCAACTGATTGGCTGGGATGGCTCTTCCAACCCGTTCGGCTCCGGCTTCATGCAACTCGTACAGGACGGTGCCGACACCCTCCTACAGGTCGACCGTGACGGCGCCGCCAGCAATCAAGCTTACACTACTCTGGTCCGCTTCCAGAACACCGATGCCGCAGACTTCACGGCCGCGAACTTCAATCCAGCATATCCGGTGGATGGA
>NZ_ATYO01000009.1:0-2500 GCF_000427725.1 Mesorhizobium sp. WSM3224
TGGTTGCGGGGACAGGATTTGAACCTGTGACCTTCAGGTTATGAGCCTGACGAGCTACCGGGCTGCTCCACCCCGCGTCAACTACGAGCAAGCGTTTGCTTGCGTCCTTAGAGGTAAGTTCGAACTTACCCAAATCAAGAGGCCGCCAAATGAAAGGGCCGCTTGCGCGGCCCAGGATCCCGTTGGCGGGCCTTATGCATGTCGCCCAAAAGTGCCTAGCGGTTTTGGGGCAACGACATGCATCACAACAATCGTAAGGAGAAGATTTGTCACCATCCGGACCTCTTTGATCCGGATGTGAGTTGAACATGCGTTTGGCAGACCTGGCAGCGACCTACTCTCCCGCGTCTTGAGACGAAGTACCATCAGCGCTGGAGCGTTTCACGGCCGAGTTCGGAATGGGATCGGGTGCAGCCGCTCCGCCATAACCACCAGGTCGGCAAAACGCACGTTCAAATTCGAGAAGCTGTTTTTGTGCCAAGGCGACGTTGTTCTGCAGACGGCCTCGGGCAAAGCCCGCAAGCGCGACTGCGCGTCGCCGGTCATCCGGCGCCCTCGCGGAGCATAGGCCCTGTGAGGGCCGCTCATGCGTGAGCGCTGGTTTGGGCGACAACCCTGTGGGTTGCGCCTTGATGGATATTAGGAATGAGAACGATCAAGCCTATCGAACTATTAGTACCGGTAAGCTTCAAGCGTTGCCGCTCTTCCACACCCGGCCTATCAACGTGGTCGTCTTCCACGGTTCTCAGGGAATACTCGTTTCAAGGTGGGTTTCCCGCTTAGATGCCTTCAGCGGTTATCCCGTCCGGATATAGCTACCCTGCAATGCGGCTGGCGCCACAACAGGTCCACCAGAGATCCGTCCATCCCGGTCCTCTCGTACTAGGGACAGATCCTTTCAATATTCCTACACCCACGGCAGATAGGGACCGAACTGTCTCACGACGTTCTGAACCCAACTCACGTACCGCTTTAAATGGCGAACAGCCATACCCTTGGGACCTGCTCCAGCCCCAGGATGCGATGAGTCGACATCGAGGTGCCAAACAACCCCGTCGATATGGACTCTTGGGGGTCATCAGCCTGTTATCCCCGGCGTACCTTTTATCCGTTGAGCGATGGCCCTTCCACGCGGGACCACCGGATCACTATGACCGACTTTCGTCTCTGCTCGACTTGTCAGTCTCGCAGTCAGGCAGGCTTATGCCATTGCACTCAGCGAACGATTTCCGACCGTTCTGAGCCCACCATCGCGCGCCTCCGTTACTCTTTAGGAGGCGACCGCCCCAGTCAAACTACCCACCATACATTGTCCCGGACCCGGATAACGGGCCGCGGTTAGACATCCATAGTAATAAGGGTGGTATTTCAAGGGTGGCTCCACCTGAGCTGGCGCCCAGGTTTCAAAGCCTACCACCTATCCTACACATGCCACTACGAATGCCAATGTAAAGCTATAGTAAAGGTGCACGGGGTCTTTCCGTCTAACCGCAGGAACCCCGCATCTTCACGGGGAATTCAATTTCACTGAGTCTATGCTGGAGACAGCGGGGAAGTCGTTACGCCATTCGTGCAGGTCGGAACTTACCCGACAAGGAATTTCGCTACCTTAGGACCGTTATAGTTACGGCCGCCGTTTACTGGGGCTTCGATTCAGAGCTTGCACCCCTCCTCTTAACCTTCCAGCACCGGGCAGGCGTCAGACCCTATACGTCGCCTTGCGGCTTCGCAGAGCCCTGTGTTTTTGATAAACAGTCGCTACCCCCTGGTCTGTGCCACCCTCCTCTGCTTGCGCAGAAAAGGGTCACGCTTCTTCCGAAGTTACGCGTGCAATTTGCCGAGTTCCTTCAGCATAGTTCTCTCAAGCGCCTTGGTATACTCTACCTGACCACCAGTGTCGGTTTCGGGTACGGTCTATAAGGAGGAGCTATTTCCTGGAACCACTCCGCTGCCCGTTCAATCCGATAAGATTGGACAACTTGTGTGATCCGTCACTACCTCCAGGCCCACGAATATTAACGTGGTTCCCATCGACTACGCGTTTCCGCCTCGTCTTAGGGGCCGGCTAACCCTGCTCAGATTAACTTTAAGCAGGAACCCTTGGTCTTTCGGCGGGGGAGTCTCTCACTCCCCTTACGTTACTCATGTCAGCATTCGCACTTCTGATACCTCCACCGCCCCTCACGGGTACGGCTTCATCAGCTTACAGAACGCTCCGCTACCGCTCGTATTGCTACGAACCCTAAGCTTCGGTGTATGGCTTTAGCCCCGTTACATTTTCGGCGCAAAGACCCTTATTTAGACCAGTGAGCTGTTACGCTTTCTTTAAATGATGGCTGCTTCTAAGCCAACATCCTGGTTGTTTTGGGATCCTCACATCCTTTCCCACTTAGCCATAACTTGGGGACCTTAGCTGTAGGTCAGGGTTGTTTCCCTTTTCACGACGGACGTTAGCACCCGCCGTGTGTCTGCCGACTAGTACTCCCAGGTATTCGGAGTT
>NZ_ATYO01000009.1:7500-238546 GCF_000427725.1 Mesorhizobium sp. WSM3224
GGCATGGCGGAGGCGATCAGCAGGCTCTTGAACGCCCCGGCGCTGAAGGCCGGAACGGTGCTGCGCGTCGGCCTTGAAGTGCGCGGCGACGTCGCCAAGGTCGTGCGCACCAGCGTCTACGACAAGACCACGCATATCGTCACCATCGCGCTCGACGATCGCGGCCAGTACGTGCCGGCGCAGGAACCGGAGCCCAATCCCGAGCTTTTGACGGCGTTCGACGATTCGCAACCCGTCGTGGTGCGCGGCAACCTGCCCAATGTCTATGACGGCATCTACCGGACCGCCTATTCCTACGGCATGTCGAAAGCGATGACGCAACAGCTGATCAAGCTGCTCGCCTCGGACGTCGATTTTCAGTCGCGGCTTTCGCCTTCCGACCGTCTCGAGGTGCTGTTCTCGCAGCCGGATGGCGACGACCAGACCTCCGACAATTCCGAGCTTCTCTACGTCTCGGCGACCTTCGGTGGGCAGACGCGCAATTTCTACCGCTTCCAGATGCAGGACGGCAGCACCGACTATTTCGACGAAAACGGCAGCAGCGCCAAGCAGTTCTTGCTGCGCAACCCGCTGCCAAATGGCCGTTTCACCTCCGGCTTCGGCGCCCGCAGGCACCCGATCCTCGGCTACGTCCGAATGCATACCGGCACCGACTGGGCCGCTCCAATCGGCACGCCGATCATTGCCGCCGGCAATGGCGTCGTCGAGAAGGCCGGCTGGGCCGGTGGCTACGGCAAGCAGATTATCCTGCGCCACGCCAATGGCTACGAGACCTCCTACAATCACCAGAGTGCATTCGCCAAAGGCATCGAGCCGGGCGTCCATGTCCGCCAGGGCCAGGTCATTGGCTATCTCGGCCAGACCGGTCTCTCGACCGGCCCGCATCTCCATTACGAGCTGATCGTCAACGGCACCAAGGTCGATTCAATGCGCGTGCGCCTGCCGGTCGGCAAGGTGCTCAAGGGCGACGACCTCGTCGCCTTCAAGCGCGAGCGCGAGCGCATCGACGATCTTTTGAAGCAGGAAGACGGCAACTCGCTGAAGGTTGCCAGCGCCAAGACTGAATCGCAGCTTCCGAACTGAGCAGTTGCCGGAAAGTTGCTCGGCGCCTTGGCCGTAACCTTCCGTCCGGAATTGCGTCAGAACCGCTCTAATCAATTGAATCATTTGACTGCCGCGGCCAAGGCGACGCCTGTCCGGGGACCGTAAACCACGCGATGGCCGACGACAGCAGGCAAAGCAGCGTCGTGACCGCCGCAACCGCGGCAAACGCCGAATCGCCTGCCGCAACTCTCGCCGCATCGACATCGGCGGCCAGTCCGGCCGGCGCCGGCTCGCCAAAACCGGGAACGCCTGACATGCCACCGGTCATGCGCGCATAGACGATCGCCGCGAGCGAACCCATCGCCGCCACAGCGATCAGGCCGCCGACGCGCGAGACCGCATTGTTGATGCCGGACGCGGCCCCGGTATCCTTGTCTTCCACGGAAGTCATGACCGCGGTCGACAGCGGCGACACGACCTGCGCCATGCCAAGCCCCATCACCGTCATCAGCGGAAAGGTCCCGATCCAGAAATCATGAATGCCGAAATGGGCAAGCAAGGCGAGGCCGGCGAAGGCGATGGCGACGACCATGCTGCCGCTGGCGATAGGGAAACGCGGACCGATCCGATCCGACCACTGGCCGGCCGGTCCGGATAAAAGCGCGATCGACGCCGACAGCGGCAGGAAGATGAAGCCGACCTCGGCCTCGCTCAGTCTCCAGCCGGCGATAAGAAGCATCGGCAGGTAGAACAGGTTGGCCGACAGCGCGAAATAGAGGAAGAACGTCGCCAGGTTGGCGCCGGCAAAGGCTCTGATCCGGAACAGGCCGAGATCGATCATCGGGTCGCGCCGCCGCCGCTCATAAAAGATGAAGACAAAAAGCAGGACCACGCCGGCGACGATCGCCGGGCCCGACATTGACCCGGCGCCTTCGGCATTCATCGCCGTCAACCCGTAGGCGAGCAAGCCGAAAGCAAGCGTCGCCAGCGCCGCACCCCCGAGATCGAGGCTGCGCTTTTCGGTCGGTTCGTCGGCCGGCACCTTGGCCAGCAGCATGTAGATCGAGATCAGCCCGAGCGGCAGGTTGATGGCGAAGATCGCGCGCCAGACCCCGTTGCCGAAAGTCGACAGGAAAAAGCCGCCCAGCACGGGCCCAAGCGCAGTGGTCAAGGCCGATGCGGCAGCCCAGATGCCGATCGCCCTGCCGCGTTCCTTCTTCGGATAGGCTTTGGCGATAATGGCGAGGCTGCCCGGCACCATGATTGCCGCACCGACGCCCTGGATGGCACGGAATGCAATCAGCACCGTAGGATCGGGCGCGACCGCGCAGGCCAGCGAAGCGGCGACGAACAGCGCGATCCCGGTGACGAAGGCGCGCCGCAGCCCGAACCGGTCGCCGGCAGCGCCGCCCGCCAGGATGAGCGCCGAGAGCGTCAGCGCATATGCATTGGAAATCCACTGCGCTTCCGCCAGGCTGGCGCCGAGATTCGCGCGCAGCGCCGGCATGGCTATCGCCAGGATCGAACCGTCGATGAAGCCGAGCGCCGAGGCAAGGATCGCCGCGACCAGCACGAATTTTCGCCGCGTCTGCGGACAGAACGTGCCGTTCGCGCGCGCGGGCGGATGCGAATCAGCAGTGGTTTCGTTCGCGGATGACATGGATCTCTGCTTAGCCCCCTGTCGTGGGCGCAACAACAAGCCAGAACATCGCTGTTCTTGACACCAGATGACAGAGCATGATGCCGAAAAGTGTGAAGCAGCTTTCGGACGACATCATGCTCTATCTTTGATTTAGAGGCGGATTCAGATTTCAGGTCGATTCGACCTGAAATCATCCGGCTCTAGCCGCATGGCGAGGTGGAGCACCAATCCTGATGCAAACCGCCAATCGCGTGCTAGGTTCCGCCATTATGCGTGAAGGGGGAAGCCATGAAGCGGCCGCTCGAACCGTCGGCGGAAGGACGCGGACGCATCGTCGGCATAACCGACGGCGTCTTCGCTATCGCCCTCACCTTGATCGTGCTGGAGATCAGGGTGCCGTCGCATGAAGCAGTGCATTCGGAAAGCGAATTGCTTGCCGCGATCCTGGCGCTTGCGCCACGATTCCTGACCTATGCGCTGAGCTTCCTGACGCTGACGATCTTCTGGTTCGGCCAGCAGGCGCAGCATGGCCTGATCGCAAAATCGGACCGCCGGCTCGCGACGCTCAACCTGTGCTTCCTTGCCTTCATCGCGCTGCTGCCCTTCTCCACCGACCTGCTTGCCGATTTTCTGGAATTCAGGGTCGCGGTGCTGGTCTATTGGCTGAACCTGCTGATGCTGGGCGCCACGCTGATTTCAAGCTGGTGGTATGCCGACAGGAACGGCATGATCGCCGAGGACGTCGATGCCGAGACACGCCGCACCGTCTACAATCGCATCGTCAAGGCGCAGATCCTCTGGGCGGTCGGCGCAGCGCTTTGCCTGATCGCGCCGCTGCTCAGCATCGTCTTCATCCTGCTGGTGCAGCTCATCTATGCCGCGGCGCCGCGCGCCTCACTGCTGCGTAAACTCATCGGTTGAGGTCCCGCCGACATCCGCGATTGTTGGTCCGCCGACGAACTCCACCGTGACGCCCGGCGACACCAGCTTGGCAAGCTCGCGCGCATCCCAGTTGGTCAAGCGCACGCAGCCATGGCTCTCGGTCTTGCCGATCTTGGAAGGGTCGGGCGTGCCGTGGATGCCGTAGGTCGGTTTGTCGAGCGCGATCCACACCGAGCCGACTGGGCCGTTCGGCCCCGGCGGGATGGTCAGGATCTTGTCGTTCTGGCCTTGCTTGAAATTGATGCTCGGGTTGTAGGTGTAGTTCGGGTCGAGCGCGATGCGCGACACCGTGTGGATGCCTGTCGGCGACGGCGTGTCGGCCGAGCCGATGGTGGCCGGATAGGCCGCGACCAGCTTGCCGCCGGCATCATAGGCAAAGACTTCCTTCCTGGTCTTGTCGGCGACGATGCGCGCCACCGGCGTCGACACCAGCTTGCCGAAATTGGCGACCTTGATGATCGTGCCGGGACGATTGAAGTCCACCCCCTTGTTGGTCGACTTTAGATAGTTCTCGTCCATATGGAAGCGCTCGGCCAGCGCCTCGGTGACCGAGGTGTAGCCCATGCGGTCGAGCCTGGCCTTCTGGCTATAGTCTTCCGGGATCGAGGCGACGTAAGGGCCGGCGACATCTTCCGGCGTGATCGTATAGGAGGCGAAGGCATCGCCGCCGGACTGGGCAAGTGCTGCCTGGATGCCGACCGCATCGGTCGACTTCAAATTGGTGCCGTTTATTTCGTTGTAGGCGGCCAGCGCCTTGTCGACATTCGAGCCGAAGCGGCCGTCGATGACGCCCGGCGAAGCGCCGCCGCGATCGAGCAGCACCTGCAGCGCCGCAACGTCCTGGCGCACCCCAAGCGACAGCGACGGATCGACGGTGGCCTTGCCTCCTGTGTTCGGCGGCAATGACGCCTGGGCGTCAGGATTGGTCTGCAGCAGTTCCCCCTGGCCAGGTTGCTCCGGATCGATCGACGCCTCGTCCAGCGGCTGGCGCTTGATGGTGTCCGACTTCGGCGCCTCCGGATAAGTGGTGGCGTAGCCTTCATCATTGTTGGGCACCGGCGGATAGGCATCGACGGAATTGCCGCCGTTGGGGTCATATTCGTCGACCGGCGGCGGGATGACCCGGCCGTTCTCCTCCAGCTGCCGCCGGCGGAAGCGAGCCATGTCTTCGGGATTGTCGAGATAATAGCGGTCGTCATTCTCAACCGGCGCGCGGCCGAGTTCCTGCATGCGCATCTGCCGGCGAAGCGCGCGGCGGTCCAGCCTGCTGCCCGGCGGCTGGATGGCGATGACCTTGCCGGTGTCGGCATCGACCAGCACGCGGTTGCCCCTGGCGTCGTAGTAGATATCGACATTGCCTTCCTGCGCCAGCATCAGCGCCCCGCGCTCGGCCGGGCGCGAACCCTGCCCGCCGTCCACGCCTGGCATGGCGAACGCACTGGAAGACACCAGCCCGGCCGCGAGTGCCGAAAGGGAGAAGATCAAGCGCAGCATGGGGGTCAAGCTCTCCGGTCGACTGGGCTTCTGGCGGGCGAATCTTTCGCCAGCAAACCAGTTACCCGGATTAAGGTTCCAACATGAAGCGGGCATGAAGATGGCGGCTTTCCGGTACCTTGGGAAATATCAGCTAATGCATGTCGCGCAAGTGTGCCGCGGTTTTGCGAGAACGACATGCATAAAATCCCTAAGACGCGGCAAGCCTCAATTCCTTGCGTGCCTGTTTGGTCAACTTCAGGACGACCAGGCGATGGCTCTCGCGCAGATAATCCTTGAGCGCCTCATCATCCACGCTTTGGCTTGTCTGGCGCTGGATCCATTTCATGCCGCGCGAGGCGAGATAGGGCGCCGGCCGGCAGCCGGGCTGATCCTTCAGTACGTCATAGCCCATCTCGGAACATTTGAATGTGACGAACAACTGACCGCCGTCGTTCCAGCCGCCAATGGCAAACACCTTGCCACCGACCTTCCAGACATGGGCGCCGCCCCACTGGACCACGTGGGTCGTCGCCGGCAGCGAAGCGCAGAAGCCGTTATAGTCGTCAAGCTCCATCGAGGCCCTCCCTTTCCCAGCCGTTCTGGATCAGCACCTGATTATGCGCGGCTACCAAGAATGGCAAAGCGCGCCGCACCTGTCCGATGCGACGCGCTTGCATTCATTCCAACATGCCCGTGGTCAGGCCGCGGCTTCCGTCGCCACCACGGTCGGCTTCGAGCGGAAGTTCAGCCGATCGGAGCCCGCCGTGACCTTGACGGTCGAACCGTCGAGGATTTCGCCGAGCAGGATCTTCTCCGCCAGCGGATCCTGCAGTTCCTTCTGCATCACCCGCTTCAGCGGCCTGGCGCCGTAGGCCGGATCGTAGCCCTTGGCCGCCAGCCACTCGATCGCGTCATGATCGAGCGATAACGTGATCTTGCGGTCGACAAGCAGGTTCTCCAGCCGCTTGAGCTGGATCTCGACGATGCGGTCCATGTCCTGCCGGCGCAGCCGGTGGAACAGGATCACCTCGTCGACGCGGTTGAGGAACTCCGGCCGGAACGAGGCCTTCACCACGCTCATCACCTCGTCGCGCACGGCATCGACATCCTGGTCGTCGCTGAGACCGACCAGATATTCGGCGCCGAGGTTGGACGTCATGATGATCAGCGTGTTGCGAAAGTCGACCGTGCGGCCCTGACCATCGGTCAGGCGGCCGTCGTCGAGCACCTGCAGCAGCACGTTGAACACATCCGGATGCGCCTTCTCGATCTCGTCGAACAGCACGACCTGGTAGGGCCGGCGCCGCACCGCTTCGGTCAGCGCGCCGCCTTCCTCATAGCCGACATAGCCGGGAGGCGCGCCGATCAGCCGGGCGACGGAGTGCTTCTCCATGAACTCCGACATGTCGATGCGCACCAGCGCCGTCTCGTCGTCGAACAGGAAGCTGGCCAGCGCCTTGGTGAGCTCGGTCTTGCCGACGCCGGTCGGCCCAAGGAACATGAACGAGCCGATCGGCCGGTTCGGATCCTGCAGCCCGGCGCGGGCGCGCCGCACGGCCTTGGATACCGCCTGCACCGCCTCGCCCTGGCCGACGACGCGCTTGCCGATCTCGTCTTCCATGCGCAGGAGCTTCTCGCGTTCGCCTTGCAGCATCTTGTCGACCGGGATGCCGGTCCAGCGCGAAACAATATGAGCGACATGGTCGGGCGTGACCACCTCTTCGACCATACCGACCTTGCCATCCTGGGCCTCGGACTCTTTCAGCTTCTTCTCCAGCTCCGGAATCTTGCCATAGGCAAGCTCGCCGGCGCGCTGGAATTCGCCCTTGCGCTGTGCGATCGCGAGCTCGTTGCGCGCCTCGTCAAGCTGCTTCTTAAGGTCGGCCGCCAAACCGAGTTTTTGCTTCTCGGCCTGCCATTTCGAAGTAATCTCGGTCGATTCCTCTTCGAGGCCGGAAAGTTCCTTCTCGAGGCGAGCCAGCCGGTCCTTCGATGCATCGTCGGTCTCGACCTTGAGCGCCTCGCGCTCGATCTTGAGCTGCATGATGCGGCGGTCGATCTCGTCCAGCGCTTCCGGCTTGGAATCGACCTGCATGCGCAGCCTGGACGCCGCCTCATCGACCAGGTCGATTGCCTTGTCCGGCAGGAAGCGGTCCGCGATGTAGCGGTTGGAAAGGGTCGCCGCCGACACCAGCGCGGAATCGGAGATGCGCACCTTGTGATGCTGCTCGTACTTCTCCTTCAGGCCGCGCAGGATCGAAACCGTGTCTTCCACCGTCGGCTCGTCGACGAAGACGGGCTGGAAACGGCGGGCAAGCGCGGCGTCCTTTTCGACATGCTTGCGGTATTCGTCGAGCGTGGTCGCGCCGACGCAGTGCAGCTCGCCGCGCGCCAGCGCGGGCTTCAACAGGTTCGACGCGTCCATCGCGCCATCCGCCTTGCCGGCGCCGACCAGCGTGTGCATCTCGTCGATGAACAGGATGATGTTGCCGCTGGCCGACGTGACTTCGTTGAGCACGGCCTTCAGCCGCTCCTCGAACTCGCCGCGATATTTGGCCCCGGCAATCAGCGCGCCCATGTCGAGCGCCATCAATTGCTTGTCCTTCAGCGATTCCGGCACGTCGCCATTGACGATGCGCAGCGCCAGGCCCTCGGCGATTGCCGTCTTGCCGACGCCCGGCTCGCCGATCAGCACCGGGTTGTTCTTGGTGCGCCGCGACAGCACCTGGATGGTGCGGCGGATCTCGTCGTCGCGGCCGATGACCGGATCGAGCTTGCCGGCGCGGGCATCGGCCGTGAGGTCGCGCGCATATTTCTTCAGCGCGTCATAGCCCTGCTCGGCGCTGGCCGAATCGGCGGTGCGGCCCTTGCGGATGTCGTTGATGGCCTGGTTGAGCGCCTGCGCGGTGACGCCTGCCTTGGACAGGATGTCGGCGGTCTTGGCCGATTTCTCCATGGCCAGCGCCTGCAGCAGCCGCTCGACGGTGACAAAGCTGTCGCCGGCCTTCTTGGCTAGGTCCTCGGCGGTCGAAAACACCTTGGCCAGCGGCTGGGCGAGATAGAGCTGGCCATTGCCGCCTTCGACCTTGGGCATGGCCTCGAGTGCCGTCTCGACGCCCAGCTTGACGTCGCGGACATTGCCGCCGGCACGCTCGATCAAGGACGCAGCCAAGCCCTCGTCATCGTCGACGAGCACCTTCAGCATATGTTCGGGGGTGAATTGCTGGTGGTTACGCGAGAGCGCCATGGTCTGCGCGGACTGGATGAAGCCGCGCACGCGCTCCGAGTATTTTTCAAGATTCATTCTTTGTCTCCTTCCATCACCGGCCCGCTTTGCGGCACCGGATCAGATTGCGGTGACGGGCCCGCTCAAAAGAGCCGGGCCCTGTTTCCTGGCGAGATATGGGGCGCGGGCGGCAGACCCTCAAGATGTCCGGCAAGAGCATGATGCCGAAAAAGTGCGAAGCGGTTTTCGGACGACATCATGCTCTGCTTCCGGTCTCAGCCGCATCATATTATTCCAACGCCGGCAAAAACGAAAACGGCGGAGAATGCTCTCCGCCGTCCGCAATGCCTGAAAGGGCGTCTGGATCAGTTGTTCGCGTCGGCAGCCACAGGCTCGCCGGGAGCCGCGGCTTCACTGGCGACCGGCGCCGGCTCGCTGGCGACCGGCTCGCTTACCGGGTTCGCCTCTTGGGCGGGCTTGGGCGCCACGTCATTGCTATCGTTCGCCGCGTTTCGCTCTTCGCCCGAATTTACGGTGCCTGAATTTTCGGAGCTTGAACCTTCGGGGCTCGCGCTCTGCGGCTGGTCGGCCTGCTCGCCATTGCTGCCGCGCGGGCGGCGCGGGCGGCGCGGGCGGCGACCGCCGCCATTGTCCATGGCGGCTTCGTTGAGCTCGGCCTGGGCGGCAAGCGCGGCCGGCGAGAAACTGTCGAACTGCGGCGCGGCCTGCTCGGCTTGGGGACCCGCCTCACCGGCGGCCTCGGGCTGTGCCGGTGCCTCATTGCGGCGGTTCTGGTCGAACTGCTGGCCGCCATGCTCGCCGCGCTGGCCGCTTTCGCCACGCGGACCGTTCTGGCCATAGCCGCCGTTGCGGCGGTCGCGATGCCGGTCGCGGCCATTGTTGTCGCGGTTGTCGCGCTGGCTATTGTCGCGCCGGTTGTTGTCGCGACCGCTTTCCTGGTTGTAGGCAAGTTCCGCCGGCGTGCCTTCGATCACCGGCTGAGGCCCCGAGCCGCTCGCCGCGGCAGGCGCCTCTGTGTTGCCGTTGTTGCTGCCGCCAGTATCGAACTCGTCACGATCCTCATCGAGATCGTCGTCGAAGTCGTCGCGGTTCTGCTGGGCGTTCTGGATCGGCATCTGCGCCTGCGCAGCGGCGATGATGCGATTGTAATGTTCGGCGTGCTGGAGATAGTTCTCCGCCATCACCCTGTCGCCGGAACTCTGCGCGTCACGGGCGAGTGTGGCATATTTTTCGGCGATCTGTTGAGCCGATCCGCGGATCTTCACGTCCGGGCCGTTGCTCTCGTAACTGCGGGTCAGGGGATTTGGTCCCTTGCGGTTGTTATTGTTGCCACCGCCGCCATTGTTGTTGCGACCGCGCATGCGCCTGTTCTGCTGTTGTGGCCTCATTAGACTCTCTTCATAGTGGATTTTCGAAAAACTCTTCACGAACGGAGGCGCTCATGCAGCCAGCCGTTTCGTCTCTTCACCGGCGTTCGCCCGCATCAATTGCGTTGGCGCCACGTGCCATCCTGTTCCGGTTACATTACTTGCCGGACGATTCCCGCACGAAGCTTGGGCGTCGTTTGCGCAAGAAGGCAGCTATTTCCACGGAAAACCGAATCGCTGGGAGCACTGCCTGCTTCGTCTCATCCGGTTGAGCCGGACCCTAACTGCATTCCCCGGTGTTGCCAAGCGGTTTTTTCGCACTGCATCAGGGCTTTCAACGCTCGAACACCAGAACTCTGTCGTTGCCGCCGAGATCGCGATAGGCCCCGGCAAACCTGTAGCCGGTTGCCGCGAATATCCCGGTTACCTCGGTTTTCTGCGTGTGGCCGATCTCGACCGCTACCTTGCCTTGCGCTTCCAGAAATCCTGCCGCTTCAGCGGCGATGACCCTGTAGGGGTCCAAACCATCCGCACCGCCATCGAGGGCCTGGCGCGGGTCGAAATCGCGGACCTGGTCCTGCAGATTTCCGATGTCTCGACTTGGTATATAGGGAGGGTTCGAGGCAATTACATGGTAGTGGCCCAAAACTTTTTCGAACCAGTTGGAATGCAAGGCTTTGAAGCGCCCGCCGAGCCCCAGATCCCTGGCGTTTCCCGCCGCGGTCGCCAATGCGTCGAGGGAAATGTCGACGCCTGTCGCGGTGGCCGCCGGAACGGCGTCAAGCAGGGCCAGCGCAATGGCGCCGGTACCCGTGCCGAGGTCGAGAATGCGGCATTCGCCCAGCCTCTCGGCAATTGTCCTGGCGAAGGGCAGGACGGCCTCGACCAGCGTCTCGGTGTCCGGCCGGGGTTCAAGCGTGTCCGGCGATAGCGACAGCCGCAGCCCGTAAAATTCGCGGTAGCCGAGAATACGGTGCACCGGCTCGCCTGCGACGCGACGCCTCAGGGCCGCTTCGATGGCCGAAAGCGCCGCGGAAGCCACCTCCCGTCCCGGTTCGGCAATGGCCTGGGTGCGGGTCGTGCCGGAGAAATGTTCGACGATCAGCCGTGAATCGAGCACCGGATCGTCAATGCCGGCGGCGGCCAGACGCTCGCGCGCTGCCCTGAGCAGCGGCCCGAGCGCGGCGGGCAGTCGATCAGCCATCGAGGCTCATATCGGCAAGCAACTTCGACTGATGGTCGGCGATCAGCGCGTCGATCACCTCGTCGAGCTCGCCCATCATCACCCTGTCGAGCTTGTAGAGCGTGAGGTTGATGCGGTGGTCGGTGACGCGCCCCTGCGGGAAATTATAGGTGCGGATGCGCTCCGAACGGTCGCCCGAGCCGACCTGCGACTTGCGCGCCTCCGAGCGTTCCTCGTCCGCCTTGCTGCGCTCCATGTCGTAGAGCCGGGCGCGCAGGATCTGCATGGCCTTCGCCCGGTTCTGGTGCTGTGACTTTTCCGCCTGCACCACCATGATGCCGGTCGGCAAATGGGTGATGCGCACCGCCGAATCGGTGGTGTTGACGTGCTGGCCTCCGGAGCCCGAGGCCCGCATCGTGTCGATGCGGATATCTTCGGCGCGGATGTCGATATCGACCTCTTCGGCTTCCGGCAGCACCGCTACGGTGGCGGCGGAGGTGTGGATGCGGCCGCTGGCCTCGGTCGCCGGCACGCGCTGCACGCGATGCACGCCGGATTCGAATTTCAGATGGGCAAAGACGCCCCTACCGGAAATGGTGGCGATGATTTCCTTGAAGCCGCCGGCATCGCCATCGCTGGCCGACACGGTCTCGAAGCGCCAGCCATGTTCGGCTGCATAGCGCTCGTACATGCGAAACAGGTCGCCAGCGAAGAGCGCGGCCTCGTCGCCGCCGGTGCCGGCACGGATTTCGAGAATGGCATTCTTGTCGTCGGCGGCGTCCCTGGGCAGCAGCAGGAGCTGGATATCCTTTTGCAGCGCCTCGATGCGCTCCTCGACACCAGGCAGATCCGCCTCGGCCAGCGCCCGCATCTCGGCATCGGTGCCCTTGTCGGCGAGCATCGCCTCGAGGTCGGCTTGCTCGTGCTCGGCAGAGCGCAGTTCCCTGACCTTGGCCACCATGTCCTGCAACTCGGCATATTCCGAGGCCATTTTCACATAGGCATCGGCCGCCGGGCCGGCCGACATCTGCGCTTCGAGCATCTCGAAACGCTTGACGACCTGATCCATACGCTCGCGGGGCAAGTTGATCATGTGGGATGCTATAGCGGAATGGAGCGGTCGTCGGCAAAGGCCTGCAGCAGCGCCCGCATCGGCAACTGGCTGGGTGCCATCAGATTGTCCCGGAAGAAGCCTTTCAGTTCCTCCAGCGGCAGTTCGGTCAGCATCGCCTTGACCGGGCCGATCGAGGCCGGAGACATCGAGATCGAGCGGAAGCCGAGGCCGATCAGCGCCATGGCGGAGATCGGCTTGCCGGCGAGTTCGCCGCAGAGCGTCACCGGCGTGTGATTGCGCGCGCCGGCATCGGCGACCGTCTTCAGGACACGCAGGAACGGCGCCGAAAGCGTGTCGAAACGGTCGGCAAGCTGGGTATTGCCGCGGTCGACCGCCATGATGAACTGGAACAGGTCGTTGGAGCCGACCGAAACGAAATCCACCGCCTTCATCAATTCGTCGAGCTGGAACAGCAGCGACGGCACTTCCAGCATCGCGCCGAGCTTGAGGCTGGTGGGCAGGTGATGGGCAAAGCGCGACAGGTGCCGGACTTCGCGGTCGATGATCTCGCGCGCCTGCGCGATCTCCGACAGCTCGGTCACCATCGGCAGCATCAGCTTCAGCTCGCGGCCGCCGCAGGCCTTCAGCAGCGCCCGTATCTGGGTCCTGAGCAGGCCGGGACGATCGAGCGTCAGCCGGATCGCACGCCAGCCGAGCGCCGGGTTTTCTTCCTGGATCGCGCCCTTGAAGTAAGGCAGCACCTTGTCGCCGCCGATGTCGATGGTGCGGAAGGTGACCGGCTTGCCGCGAGCGGCCTCGAGGACGTCTCGATATAGCCGCTCCTGCGCCTCGGCGCGCGGGAAGGTCGAGGCAACCATGAACTGCAACTCGGTGCGGAACAGGCCGATGCCTGCGGCGCCCGATTCGGTGAGTTGCGGCAGGTCGACGGCCAGGCCGGCATTCATCAGAAGATCGACGGGAACCCCGTCCTTGGTCAGCGACGGCTTCTTGCGCAGCTCGCGGTAGACCTCCTGCCGCCGGGCCCGAAAACGGACCTTTTCGGCGTAAGCGGCTTCCAGGTCGGATTGCGGCCGCAGATGGATGGTGCCTTCCTCGCCGTCGACGATGATGGCGTCACCGTTTTCCGCCATGGAAACGGCGCCCTTCATCTGCCCTGCGACCGGGATGCCCATGGCGCGCGCGACGATGACGACATGGCTGGTCGCCGCCCCATCCTCCAGCACCAGCCCGCGCAGCTTGTCGCGCGGATAGTCGAGCAGTTCGGCCGCGCCCATCGAGCGGGCGACGATGATGGCGTCCTTGGGCAGCGAGGCGGCGACATCCTCTGGACCGCGCCCCATCAATTGGCGCAGCAGCCGGTTGGCGAGATCGTCGAAATCGCTCATCCGCTCGCGCAGATAGGGGTCTGTCATGTGCAGCATGCGCGCGCGCATGTCGCTCTGCACCTTCTCGACGGCGGCTTCCGCTGTCAGGCCGTTGCGGATCGCCTCTTCCAGCCGGCGGACCCAGCCGCTGTCGTTGGCGAACATGCGATAGGCCTCGAGCACCTCGCGGTGCTCGCCCTCGAAGGCGACCTCGCGCCGCTCCAGCATGTCGTCGATCGACAGCCTGAGCGAGCCGAGCGAGGCCTGCAGCCGCCTCACCTCTTCCTCGCTGTCCTCGTTGAACAGGTTGGTAACGACAATGCGCGGCTCGTGCAGCACGACATGGCCGAGCCCGACGCCTTCGTTGAAGGAAAGGCCGGTGAAGCTCGCCGGGCGGCTGAGATCGAGTTCCAGGCCCGGACGGGTGAGGCGGGCGAGATCGCCGGTGGCGATCATCTCGGCGATCACCATCGCCGTCGTTTCCAGCGCCTCGACCTCGTCGTCGCGGTAGTGACGCATGGTCTTGTTCTGCACCACCAGGACGCCCAGCGTGCGCCCTGCCCTCAGCACCGGCACGCCGAGGAAGGAATTGTAGATCTCTTCGCCCGTCTCCGGCAGGTAGGCGAAAGCCGGGTGCTCCTGCGCGTTGGACAGATTGAGCGGCCGCGCGCTGGCGGCGATCGTGCCCACCAGGCCCTGCCCCAGCCTCAGCTGCGCCAGGTGGACGGCGTTCGGGTTCAGACCCTCGGTGGCGTAGAGCTCGAGCACCGAGTCCGCGCGCAGCACATAGAGCGAGCAGACTTCGGCGACCATGTTGGAGGCGATGTCGCGCACAATACGGTCGAGCCGCTCCTGCGGCTCCAGCGGCTCCTGCATGAGCTCGCGGAGCCGTTTGAGCAGAACGCGCGGGCCGCCGGCCATGTCACGCATCGCGGCTTCTTCTCCAATGGGCACGTTGCCCGCCGCAGTTTCTCCCGCGGCCGGCGCTCACGCAACAACTGACTCAGTTCTTGCTATTGCTTATCCAGACCGTAGACGGAATGCAAAGTGCGAACCGCGAGTTCCGTGTAGGGACCGTCGATCAGTATCGAGATTTTGATCTCGGACGTGGTGATGGCGCGGATGTTGATCGCCTTGTCGGCCAGCGCCTTGAAGGCCGTGGCGGCGACGCCGGCATGGCTCCTCATGCCGATGCCGATGACCGAGACCTTCGACATGCCGGCTTCCGACTGCACGACATCGTAGCCGACATCGGGTTTCAGCCTCTCCAGCACGGCAAGCGCCTTGTCGACGTCGCCGGAGGGCACGGTGAAGGTCATGTCGGTGAACTTGCCGTCCTCGGAGATGTTCTGGACGATCATGTCGACATTGATGTTGGCTTCGGCCAGCGGTCCGAAGATGCCGGCGGCGACGCCTGGGCGATCGCCGACGCGGCGCAGCGAAATCTGCGCTTCGTCCTTGGCGTAGGCAATTCCGGTGACGACCTGCTGTTCCACGATCTCTTCCTCGTCGCAAATAAGCGTTCCGGGCGGATTGAGCAAATCCCCCATTCCGGGCGCATCGGGATCGTCGAAGGACGACCGCACGAAGGTACGCACCCTGTGCACCATGGCAAGCTCGACCGAGCGCACCTGCAGCACCTTGGCGCCGAGCGAGGCCATTTCAAGCATTTCCTCGAACGAAATCTTGGCCAGCCGCCGGGCTTTCGGCTCGATGCGCGGGTCGGTCGTGTAGACGCCGTCGACATCGGTATAGATGTCGCAGCGGTCGGCCTTGACCGCCGCGGCGATCGCTACGGCGCTGGTGTCGGAGCCGCCGCGGCCGAGCGTCGCGATACGGTTGTCCGGTCCGATGCCCTGGAAACCGGCGATGACCGCCACCTGGCCCTCGCCGAAGCGCTTGATCAGGAAAGCGCCGTCGATGTCGAGGATGCGCGCCGCGCCATGGGCGTTGTCGGTCTTGATCGGGATCTGCCAGCCCTGCCAGGAGCGGGCATGGACGCCCATGTTCTGCAAAGCGATCGCCAGCAGGCCTGCTGTGACCTGTTCGCCCGAGGCGACGACAGCATCATATTCGCGCGCGTCGTGCATCGGCGAGGCTTCGCGCGTCCAGCCGACCAGCTCGTTGGTCTTGCCGGCCATGGCCGAGACCACCACGGCAACGTCATGGCCGGCATCGACCTCGCGTTTGACATGGCGCGCCACATTGCGGATGCGGGCGATGTCGGCGACCGAGGTTCCGCCGAATTTCATCACGATACGCGCCATGGAAGCGAAATGCCTTTGACTGAAGCCGGCTCAAGGCCGGAACCGGAGGAAACGCCAGGGTGACCAAGCGCGGAAATGCGCGGCCTCCTTAGCCAAAACGGCAAGGCTTCGCAAGCGAACGCGGCTTTAGCCGGCCCGGCACCGCTCATCCTGACGGATTCCTGGCGCCAGCCATGCCATAAGACTGCCCGAAACCGGCCTTTGGAGATTCTCATGACCGAGACCCTGGAAATCGTCACCTTCCGCCTCAAGCCCGGCACTGAAGCCGGCTTCGTCGCCAGCAACGGCGTCATGACCGACTGGCTTGCCCGGCAGCCGGGCTTTCTCGGCAGGCAGCTCGGCAGACGCGAGGATGGGGCCTGGGTGGATGTCGTGCGGTGGCAGAGCATGGAACATGCCCGGGCGGCGGCGGACCGCATCACGGCCGAGATCGGCGATAGCGAGGCCATGCAGGCGATCGAGCCGGCCAGCGTCGCCATGAGCCACGCGGCGGTTGTGCTGTCGCGTTGAACGTCGGCGGCAGTTAGCCCGCCTTTTGGCCGGCTGTTGAAATATCCCAGTCCGGATCGACCTTGCCCAGCCCGGCAACGACCCGGTCACGCCCGTCGGCCTTCGCCTGGTAGAGCGAACGATCCGCCGCATTGACGATTTCGACCCATGAGGCGCCGAGATCGGGGAAGGCGGAAACACCAAAAGAGGCGGTGATGGTGCCTAAAGTGCGGCCACGATGCGTCAGATGCAGCTGCTTGATCGCCTTGCGCAGCGCCTCGGCGCGCTCTGCCGCGTCGGCGAGCGATGTCCCCGGCATCATCAGCGCGAACTCCTCGCCGCCGTAGCGCGATACCACATCGCTTTCGCGGGCGTGATCGAGCAGCGTGCTGGCGACCTGCTTGAGCACGAGATCGCCGGCCTCGTGACCGAACGTGTCGTTGAATTGCTTGAAATGGTCGACATCGAGCATGACCATCGCCATGGGCTGCCCTGAACGCTCCATGCGCCGCAGCTCGCGACTGCTGGTTTCTTCGAGATAGCGGCGATTGTAGAGGCCGGTATTGGGGTCCCGGATCGATTGCTGGCGCAGCGTTTCGCGCAGGCGCAGATTGGCCAGCGCCAGCGCCAGCGTATCGACGACGCCGCGCAACACTTGCTGCTGCTCGACGAGCCAGTCCGGACTGTCGGCGGCAGCTGGCTCGCACAGATGCACGATGCCAAGCGTCTCGCCCTGTGCCGCCAACGGCATGCAGACATAGCCACGGCCGCCATTTTCGACGATATGGTTGCAGCGCGGAGTGAGCATGCCGGGACCCGCGACATGCTGCTGGCCACGGCGCAGCGCCCAGCAATCCTCGGGCGAGAATTGTCCGACGCTTGAACGGATGTCGCCCCAATGCGCCATCTCCTCGACCAGGTTGCGCGAGGCGCTGGTCAGATGCACGGTGCCGCTCAGGCCGCCGAAAAAGTCCGGCATCGCCGAGCCGACGACGGAAAACGCCTCCTGGAAGGTGACGCATGCCTGCAGCAGCTCGCCAAGCTTCACCAGGCGGTTGGTGGCCTGCGAGGTCTCTTTAAGCTCACGATTGAGCACCGCCAGTTCTTCGGCGCGGTCGCTCACCGCCCGTTCGGCGCTGCGCAGCTCGCTGATGTCGCTCAGCGTCAGCACGATGCCGCCGCCGGCGCGGTTGAGCGGGTTGCAGCTTGCGACCACCGGCATCTGCGATGCGTCGGGCTTTGCCAGTCGCACCTCCGCCTGATGCCGACGGCCGGTGGCGAGCGCCAGCTCGACCGGGGACGCGCCCTGCGCCAGCCGGTCTCCCGATGGTCCGCGCATCTCCAGCACCGAGCGCCAGTCGTGCCCTTCGATCTTGCTGGCATGCCGCCCGGCAATGTCGGCGGCGGCCGGATTGACCGATACGATCCGCCCCTCGCCGTCGATGACGACGATTCCCTCGGCCACCGTGTGCACGATATCCTCGATATAGGCCTTCTGGTCGACGAGTTGCCGGCGCGACGATTCGAGCTCCGAGGCCATATTGTCGAAGCCTCGCGCCAACTTCCCGAACTCGTCCTTGGAGACGCGGCCGATCCGCGCGCCTGCCTCTCCGCGCGCCAGCGCTTCGATGCCTTTGTTGAGACCCGAAAGGCCGGCGCCAAAACGGCTGAGCAGCAGGAAAGCCGAGAGTGTGGCAATGAGCATGGCGGCGGCTGTGGAAAGGCCGACGACCCACAGCATTGTGTTGGTGCGGTTCTGAGCCGCGCGCAGCAGCGGTGTATACTCGAACAGAACGGCCCCGACGACCTTGCCGGGCGCGACCACGATCGGCACCGCAACCAGGTCGATCGCCTCCGATACATCCTTGCTGTCTTCGACGAAGTCGCGCGGCTGGCCGTCGTCAAGCGTGCGGCCGACTTCATTGCCGCTGTCGTGGTCGAACGGCTTGCCGAGATTTTGTTCCTCACCCGGGACATCGGCCAGGATGATCTTGCCGCGATCGACGACGACAAGATCGCGTTTCGAAAGGCGATGCTGCGCGGTCACGAAGTCACGCAGCGCCTCGAGCCTGTCGAACAGCGGGCGTGGCGCATCGGAGGCCTTGAAGGCGATTGTCTCGGCAAGCTGCTGCCCCACGCTTGTCGCTTCGGCGAGCGCAGCGGACCTGGTCAGCGACATCTGTGAAAATATCGCGATGACGCCCACCAGCCCGATCAGGGTCGCGGCGCTCAGCAGAGTGGCAATGATCTGGGTTCTGATCCGCACCAGGTCGTCCCGATACTCGGACTGGCAATGTACATGCCAAATCCCGATCACGCCCGCGAAATCGCCAAGCCAGTGAATTTGATGTTAAGAACCGCACAGCTGCGCCAACGGCTCAACCCGGGCGCGCGACGCACATCCACAGGCCGGGATAGTCGAGAACGAAGCCGGCCGGAGAGACTTCCAGGACGGCATCGTAGCCGAACATCGGCGCCGCGTAGGCATAGCGGCTCTCGTCAAGCCGCCTGTAGCTCTGCTCCAGACTCGAAAGCCTGAGTTCTGGAAAGGCGAGATAAGCCGCGGGCGCTGGCGTCGCCATGCCGACGCCTAGATCGAAGCGGCGGATCGGCAGCAGGTTCGTTGCCGGCGTGAAACCGAGATCGATGTCTATGAGGCCGGCAGCCTCCGCCTGGCTTGCGCCGTTCAGCAGCCACTGGCCGTCGGCAAGCCGCTCAATCCGGTAGTGCAGCTCCCGCGTGCCGCAAAAACCGTCGACTCGTGCACTGCGCGTGCGCCAGCCGGTGTCGCAATCCACCTCGTAGGCAAGGCTGCACGGGCCGCTTTCATGCCCGAAAAGCGCGTGGCCTTTAAGGATCAGCCCGCCCGCCGTCTCGGCAAGTCGGCAAGCGTCGTGACCCTCCGGATCGAGCCGTTTCCAGAACATCGAAGCCAGAATTCGCATCTGCCACCTCTCGTCTCAGCCCGCGCCAGGCTCTGGTTCATGCTAGCTTTTCGTTCGCCCGCGCGATTTGTTTCGGCCGCGAAGCGATCGAGCTGCCAGATGCTGACAGAACGAGGCCCGCACCCTCCGCCTCCGCTCAGGTGGCCAGCGTGCTCGTGGCAGCAGTCGAAAAACCTGGCTTGACTTTCCCAGCCCAGGACCCGACTTGCTAGCGTTCCCCGACTTCTTCGAGGAGACCCGCCTATGCCAGAGCCCCGCCGATCGACCATCGATGCCGGAGAAGTCGAGCGCTTCTCCGCCCTTGCCGCCGAATGGTGGAACCCGAACGGCAAGTTCCGTCCGCTGCACAAGTTCAATCCGGTGCGGCTTGCCTATATCCGTGATCAGGTGGCGGCGCGCTTCGGCCGCGATCCACGCGCGGCGCGGCCCTTCGAGGGCCTGCGCTTCCTCGACATCGGCTGCGGCGGCGGGCTTTTGTGCGAGCCGATGGCCAGGCTTGGCGCCGATGTCGTCGGCGCCGACGCTTCCGCCACCAACATAGAAGTGGCGAAGCTGCATGCCGCGGAAGCCGGCGTCAGCGTCGACTATCGCGCCACCACGGCCGAGGCGCTGGCGGATGCCGGCGAAACCTTCGATGTCATCCTGAATATGGAAGTGGTCGAGCATGTCGCCGATGTCGACCTGTTCGTCGCCAAATGCGGCCAGATGGTCCGCCCGGGCGGCATCATGTTCGTCGCCACCATCAACCGCACGCTGAAAGCGCTCGGCCTCGCCATTATCGGCGCCGAATATGTCCTGCGCTGGCTGCCGCGCGGCACACATCAGTTCGGCAAGCTGGTGCGGCCGGAGGAACTGGCAAAGGCGCTGGGTGCCGCTGGCCTCACGGTGATCGACCGCACCGGCGTCATCTATCATCCGCTGGCCGATCGCTGGCAGAGGTCCAGGGACATGGACGTCAATTACATGGTGCTGGCGGAGAAAGCTTCGGTCTGACCAGTCCTCCCGAAGGTTGCCCAGGGAGTGTTGAGATTCAGGTGAGGCCGAGTCGAAAATGGCGGGGTCCGAGAACCGGAGCGGAGCGTACTTTTCGTACGTGAGCACCGGAAGCGCAGGAAGTCGCCATTTGCAGGCCGGCCTCACCTGAATGTCGACACTCCCTCAGGCTTCCAAGGGTCTGTAGCCGCCGCGCCAGTAGATCAGCGCCTGGCCGGCGTCCCGGGTCCTGACCGCTTCGACCGAGCCGATGACGATCGAATGGGTGCCACGGTCGATCATCTCGTCGAGGCTGCAGTCGAAAGCGGCCACCGCGTCGGTAAGCAGCGATGCGCCGGTCTTCAACGTCGTCCATTCGGCGCCCTCGTAGCGGTCCTTTCCCTTGATGCCGCCGAAGCCGGAAAAGCGCTCGGCGACCCGTTGATGCTGGGGACCGAGCGAGTTGACGCCGAAATGCCGGTAACGCTCGATGATCGGCCAGGTCGACGACGAGCGGTTGACGCAGGCGATCACCTTCGGCGGCTCCGCCGACAGCGACACCACGGAAATGACGACGAGGCCGGTGCGGTCATCGCCGACGCCTGCGGTGATGACGCTGACATTGCCGACGATGAGCCGCATCGCGGCGCGGAAATCCGCGACGCTGACGGAACCCTCGGTTTGAGATGTGGACATTGCGTCTTCCTTCGCTTCAGGCGCCGATCGCAGCACGCCAGGTATCCGCCGAATGGCTTTCCGCCCGAGGATAGGCAGGACGAGGGCAAGGAAATAGGGCAATCATCGACATGGTCGATAAAGGATGCGACGAACCGCGAAGAGCTGCGTCACGCGGATCGATAACTTTGCGCCGGCTGCGGCTTCGCGCCGCTCTGGCTTTGCGCCTTGGTCGTGATGAAGACACCGGCTGTGATGATGGCGGCACCCAGCCAGGTCAGAAGCTGGTAGTGCTCGCCGAGGAAGATCGTGCCGGCGAACAGGCCGACGGCCGCCGCCACATAGCCGATCTGGCTGAGATAGACCGGGCCGCCGACCGCTTGCAGGCGGAAGAAGAAGGCGAACATCGCCGAGGCCGACGCAACCTGACCAGCCACCACCAGCGGCACGCCGCCGAGCGGAACGAAGGCTTGCCAGCCGAATAGCGCCAGGATGCCAAGGAGAAGCAAGGTCGCCGACGCCAGATGGCTGCCGACGGCAAGCTCTATCGGGCCAGTGCCTTCCGGCCAGTCGACGGTGCGGTAGATGTTGCCGGCGGCCAGGCTGACCGGGATGAGCAGCCCGATCGCCACCCAGAAATAATCGGCCGGCTGGCCGGCCTCGCCGCGCGTCAGCGCGACCATCACCGCGCCGACGAAACCGACGGCGATGCCGAGGACGCCGAGCAGATTGGGGCGCCTGACGCCGAGCAGGATCGAGAACACCAGCGTGACGACCGGCGACAGCGTGAACATGATGCCGGTGTAGCCGGCGCCGAGATGCGGAATGGCCGAGAACATCAAAAGATTGGGAACGGCATAGGAAATCGCGGCGGTGACGAAGAAATAGCGCAGCTTGTGCGGCGTCAGCCGGATGCGCTCGCCGCGCAGCAGAAGCGCCAGAAGCAGCACACCACCGGCACCCAGCGAAATGATGAACGCCCAGACCATGGCCGGCACGCCGGCGGCGGTGGCGAGCTTGCCGAACGGCAGCGTCATGCCGAGCAGTCCGCCTGTCACCACCAGAAGGCCAATCGCCGAATCCCAGAGAAATCTCATCGGTCCTTCTTTCACACCTACCTCCTCCACATCCATCTTGGCCGCCGCCTGATCTTCAGGTAAGATAGCATAAAGATTCTTAATATTAAGATACTTTTCGGTGAGACATATGGATCGCGCGACAAGGGCCATCGAGCAGTGGCAAAAAGAACGGCCGGATCTCGACGTATCGCCGATGGGGGTGATCGGACGGCTGAACGAAGCCTCGTCGCTGATCGCGCGCGACCGCCTCGCGCCGGTTTTCGCCCGCTTCGGGCTGCAATCCGGTGAATTCGACGTTCTGGCCACGCTGCGCCGGTCGGGTAAACCCTACGCGCTGACGCCGACCGAGCTCTATGAGGCGACGATGGTGACATCGGGCGCCATGACCGCCCGCCTCGACCGCCTGGAGAAGGCAGGCCTGACCCAGCGCGCGCCGCATCCCAGCGACCGGCGTGGCGTTGTCGTGCAACTGACCGTGAAAGGCCGCGAGCTCACCGACGAGGCGCTCACCGCCCACGTCGCCAACGAGCATGAAATCCTCGCCGGCTTGACGCGCGAGGATCGGGAGACGCTGGCGAAACTGCTGGAAAAACTGATCGTCAGCCTAGGCCAGGCCGCTGCCTAGAGCACGCCTTTGTCCTGATTCCTATCTTCGTGAACTTGCACTAAGGCGTGTCGAGATTCAGGTCAGGCCGAGTCGAAAATGGTGGCTTCCGAGAACCGGAGCGGAGCGTACTTGAAGTACGTGAGCACCGGAAGCGCAGGAAGCCGCCATTTGCAGGCCGGCATCACCTGAATATCGACACGGCTCAGTTCCGGTCGTCCGGAAAGCTCGGGATCGGCATGAATTCGACACCGTCCTCGATGAGGCTTTGCGCTTCTTCCCGCGTCGCCTCGCCATAGATGCCGCGCGGATCGGTCTCGCCGAAATGGATTTTGCGGGCCTCCTCGGCGAACTTGTCGCCGACATAGTCGGCGTTCTCGCGCACCTTCTCGGCCAGCGCCTTCAGCTGCGCCAGCGCCCGCTTTTGCGCCTCGCCCATCGCGAGCGCCACCTTTTCCTGCTTGCGTGAGGTCGAGACGGCCGGCGCCATCAGCGCCTTCTCTATCTTGTGCGAGCCGCAGCTCGGGCAATCGACGAAGCCACGCTTCTTCTGGGTATCGAAGTCGTCATTGCTGCGGAACCAGGCCTCGAATTCGTGCTCGTGTTCGCAGATCAGGGAAAAGCGGATCAAGAGGCAGCACCCCTAAGGCGCGGCGCTTCGCTTGTCCCGGCGTTGACGGAGAAATCCCGCGCGTTCTTCAGATTGGGGATCTTGCGGCGCGCGGCAGAGGACTGCGCCGGATCGATCTCGGCGACGATCACCCCGGGTTCGTTATGGGCGGCCTCGGCGATGATGCGGCCCCATGGGTCGATGATCAGCGAATGGCCATAGGTCTCGCGCCCGTCCTCATGCAGGCCGCCCTGCGCGGCGGCGATGACATAGGCGCCGTTTTCGATGGCGCGTGCGCGCAACAGCACATGCCAATGCGCCTCGCCGGTCTGGCGCGTGAAGGCGGCGGGAACGGTCAGCACCTCGGCCCCGGCCATCGCCTCGGCGCGGAACAGCTGCGGGAAGCGCAGGTCGTAGCAAACGGCAAAGCCCAGCTTCGCTCCGTCGATGTCGGTCACCATCGCTTCCGTTCCCGGCTCGTAGGACGCGGATTCACGCCAACTCTCGCCATTGTCGAGGTCGACATCGAACATGTGGATCTTGTCATAGCCGGCGATCAGGGCGCCGTCCGGCGAAAACAGGAACGCGCGGTTGGCCAGCTTGCCGTCTGCGCGCAGGATCGCGGTCGAGCCGACATGCAGATAAATGCCGAGCTCGTTCGCCAGTCTGCGCGCGGTCGCGGCGACCACGTCCTTGTCCTCGGTGGTGAAGGCGGCCGCCCCCGCCTGCTTGTCGCGGATCAGCGCGCCGGTCATTTCCGGCGTCTGGACGTAGGTGGCGCCTTGGCCCGCGGCCTGCCGGACCAGTACCTCCATGTCGGCGGCGTTGCGCTCCGGGCTTGTGCCCGAACGCATCTGCACGGCGGCGGCCTTGAAAGTACCCATGATCATCTCCCGTTGGCGAGCAGAGTGTCCAGCCGGCCCTGCGACTCCAGCTCGTGGAGGTCGTCGCTGCCGCCGACATGCGTGTCGCCGATGAAAATCTGCGGAAAGGTCGCTCGCCCATGCGCCTTGGAAATCATTTCCTGGCGCAGTTCCGGCGAAAACGAGGCATCATGCTCCTTATAGGCCACGCCCTTGCGGTCGAGCAGCCGCTTGGCGGCGCTGCAGTAGCCGCACATCATGCGGGTATAGATCGTCACATCAGCCATTGACCGGCAATCCTCATACATGCCGTCCAATGAGGGTAAGAGAACGACATGCAGCAAAACAACAACTCAAACCTATATAGTCGCGGACTCATCGGGCCGAAAGTCCCCAGGCAGGACGCGGGCGAACGTGAGGATGTCGACCGCTCCGGCGCCACCCCTCTTCAGCGCCTTGGCGACCGCTCTTACCGTGGCGCCGGTGGTGTAGACGTCGTCGACGACCAACACCCGGCGGCCCGAGATCTCGATTTCGGCGTCCGGCGGCACGCGAAAGGCGGCGCGCACATTCTCCTCGCGCTCATGCCGTTCGAGCCCGACCTGCTGGCGCGTCAGCTTCACGCGCCGGACCGCGGCTGGCGAGAACGGCAGCCCGCTGAGCTTTGAAACAGCCCGCCCGAGTTCCGCCGACTGGTTGAACTGGCGCCGGAAGAAGCGCCGCCAATGCAGTGGCACCGGCACGACCAGATCGGCCTCCGCGATCAGTTCCGTCCCGGCGCGGATCATCCAGTTTGCCATCCAGGGCGCAAGGTCGGTGCGGTCCTGGTATTTCAGCCCCTGCACCATCTGCCGCGCGACGCCCGAATAGACGACAGCGGCGCGCGCCCGCTCGAAGGGCGGAGGATCGGCGATCGCCTCCGCCGAAAGAAATCCTTCGCCCATGTCATGGGAGAAGGGCGTGCCCATCACCGGGCACCAGGGTTTCTCCAACAGCCTCAGCTTCGGCCAGCAGGCGCCGCACAACACGCCAGGCTGCGACACATGGCGACGGCAGCCGGCGCAAACCGGCGGAAACAACAGGCGCGCCGGCCAGGCCAGTGCCTGCCGCGTCATATCTTGGACCGCGCTGGTCTTGATCTTGCGCACCGGATCAGCCACGTGATTGGAACCCCGCACCACCTTAACATCACTCCGGCACGTGCGGACAACAGGAAGCTTTTCATTGCAGCCCTTGATCGACACTGAGCTCTGGCTCGCGCGCAAGCGCCGGGCTCTCGCACGCCCCGTCGAAGGCGCCGATTTCCTGATGCGGCGAGCGGCGGAAGATCTTGCCGACCGGCTGGACGCGGTCGAGCGCCGCTTCGGCAAGGCGGCCGCGCTGTTTTGTCAGACGTCGGCGGCGGCCGATGTGCTCGCCGGCAGCGGCAAGGTCGGCGAAATCATGCGTGTCGAGATCGACGAAGCGCTTCTGGCCGACGGCCCCGGCCTGGTAGCGCCGCCGGAGACCGTGCCGTTCGAAGGGGGCAGCCTCGACCTTGTCGTCTCCCTGCTCTCGCTGCACGCGATGAACGACATTCCGGGCCTGCTCGCGCAAATCCGCCGGGTGCTGAAACCGGACGGGCTGTTCCTCGGCGCTCTCGCCGGCGCCGGCACATTGGCGGAATTGCGCGAGAGCATGCTTGCGGCAGAGACGGAGCTTTACGGCGGCGCGAGCCCGCGCATTCTTCCTTTCACCGACGTGCGCGACGCCGGTGCGCTGCTGCAGCGCGCCGGTCTTGCATTGCCCGTCGCCGATGTCGAAACGGTCACGGTGCGCTACGATACGCTGTTCGATCTCGCCGCCGATCTGCGCGCCATGGGTGAAACCAGCGCGCTCATCGATCGCAGCAGGCGGCCAGGAAGCAGACGCTTGTTTGCCCGCGCCGCCGAAATCTACGCCGAACGGTTCTCGGACCCGGACGGCCGTATCCGCGCCAGCTTTTCGATTGTCTGGATGTCCGGCTGGGCGCCGGATGCCTCGCAGCAAAA
Source organism: Mesorhizobium sp. WSM3224 (assembly GCF_000427725.1). Taxonomy (GTDB): domain Bacteria; phylum Pseudomonadota; class Alphaproteobacteria; order Rhizobiales; family Rhizobiaceae; genus Mesorhizobium. The sequence goes on from NZ_ATYO01000009.1 coordinate 33,375, forward strand.
GCCGCTCAAGCCCGGATCGGCCAAGGTCTCGCTGAAGGCGATCCTGGAGAACCCGCCGAAGCGTTGACGGCTACGCCCTTGAATACCTAACCGGCGTCGTCAGTGGGCGAAGGCGTTGACCAGCCTGCTGTTGTTGTCGCTGAACAGCCACTGGAGCGCATCCGCGGCCCTGCCGACGCCGCCAATGATTACAAGCGACAGCACGGTAAGGATCAGGCCATATTCAATAGCCGTAGCGCCCGTTTCATCTTCAATGAATTGCTGCAGCAGGTTTTTCATGGTCATCGATCCCTCATGCAGGAATTCTAATGTCCTACCCGTTAAGAAAGGTTAACGGGAAAGGCTTAACGGCGAGTGAAACGCCGCTATCCCAGGAAATCGTTAACCACGTCAGCACTCGCCGCTGCGGCTGCCGTCATTGCGGATGACGCAGATTGAACTGGGAAACGGCTGCAGCACGCTGCGGCGCACCGTATATGTATTGGTGCGATGGCCGATCGATCCGGTCGCTGCCATGTCGAGCCCGCCGGCGAAGCCGTCGCGGGCGCTCTGCGACCGGGTCTGGTTGTCCAGGAAAGGCGTTGCGATCAGCGCCAGCGCCACCGCGGCCGAGCCGAAGAGAAGCGTGACCCGCAGGATGCCCATGCCCGCGTCCACCGCGCGAAAGCCTCGGTCGGGCCGGATCGAGTCCCAGTCTCTTTCAAGGCTCATGCCGTGTTTCCCAGTCGAATCGACGATATCGCCGCGCGAAACGGCTTCGCGCAATTTTTCATGTCGAGATAAATCTTCCATTAACGCTGGCTAAAGCAGCTCCAGGAAAAGGTGTGAAACGTCGCCGTTCCGGGGAAACGGCGAACCGCCGCAAACGCAGGCCGCGAAATTACAAAAGGTCGATGAGGAACTGGATCAGCGGCGCGTCGGCCGGCGGCATCGGATAGTCGCGCATCTGCCGCGGCCTGACCCATTTGAGCCCTTGCCCTTCCCTCGGCTGCGCGATGCCACGGAACCGCCGGCAGACATAAAGCGGCATCAAGAGATGGAAATCGTCATAGGAGTGGCTGGCGAAGGTGAGCGGCGCCAGGCACGGAATCTCCGTCTCTATGCCGAGTTCCTCATGCAGCTCGCGGACAAGGCACTCCTCCGGCGTCTCGCCGGGCTCGACCTTGCCGCCTGGAAACTCCCAGAGGCCCGCCAGCTGTTTTCCCTGCGGGCGCTGCGCCAGAAGCACGCGCCGGTCGGTATCGACTAGCGCGCAGGCGGCGACCAGCAGCAGGCGCTTTCCGGCTGGCTTGACCTCGCTCATGCGCCCCGCGGCCGTCGATAATGGTAGCGATAGACTTCCTCGAAGCCGAGCGACCGGTAGAGCGAGAGCGCCGGCACATTGCTGGCCTCGACCTGCAGCCAGGCCTCGCGCGCGCCGCGCAGCCGGGCCCATTTCAGCGCCGACAGGATGAGATTGCGGCCATGGCCTTTCTTGCGCGCCGATTTTTCGGTGGCGACCTCGAACAGGCCGGCAAGATCGCCGTCATGAACGCAGATCAGCGTCGCCAGCGGCTCGTTGCCGTCCTCGAGCGCGAACAGCCCCGCTTCCGGCTGGATGGCGCCGATGACCTCGGACAGGCCGGGCCGAAGGGCGGCATCCGAGCCGCCCGTCCTGAGCGAAGCGCCGATGAAGCGGCTGATGTCCTTGAGCGGAATCTGATCCATGGCCGCGCCGAGCTCGAGCTCTTTCAACGGCAGCCGCATGACCAGGGATTCGTCGAACCTGTTCCAGCCGTTCTTGTCGAGATGCGTCGACAGCACCTGCCCCGACAGCGGTGACATGCGAAAGGTCAGCGGCCGGCCATAGGCATCGAAGCGCCTTGCGGCGCGACCGATGCGCTCTTCGATGGCGTGCGTGTCGCCGGGATCGAGCGGATTGACCGAGTTCAGGCGCTTGGCGGGGTGCCCGGCCGTGAGCCGCACCACCCAGGTCCCGTCATAATGGACGGCCGCCGCCGGCCAGGCGCGAAAGCCGGCCGCCTCGTAGCGGCGCACGACCGCAAGCACACTCGTCGGATGTCTGGACACCGGCGCCATCAGCTCCGGTAATCGCCATTGATGGCGACATATTCCTTGGTGAGGTCGCAGGTCCACACCGTCGCCTTGCCGCGGCCGATGCCGAGATCGGCGCGGATGCTGATATCGTCGCGCTTCATGTAGGCCGAGGTCGCTTCCTCCGAATATCCAGGATCGCGCTCGCCCTCATGCGCGAGCCGATTGTCGCCGAACCAGATCGACAACCGGTCGCGGTCGGCCGGCTCGCCGGCCTTGCCTACCGCCATAACGACGCGGCCCCAATTGGCGTCCTCGCCCGCGACTGCCGTCTTGACCAGCGGCGAATTGGCGATCGAGAGCGCAACGCGCTTGGCCGAGCGCGCCGATTTGGCGCCGGTCACGGTGACCTCGACCTGCTTGCGCGCGCCCTCGCCGTCGCGCACCACCTGCAGCGCCAGTGACTTCAGCACCTTGCCGAGCGCCCGGCGGAACGCGCCGAGCCGCGCGTCCTTGGCATCGCTGATCGCCGGCGCGCCGCGCGCGGCGGCCTTGCCGGTGGCGAATAAAAGCAGCGTGTCGCTGGTCGAGGTGTCGCTGTCGACGGTCACGGCATTGAAGGTCTTGGCGGTGCCGCGGGACAACAGGTCCTGCAGCACGGGTGCCGCGATCGGCGCGTCGGTCGCGATGAAGGAGAGCATCGTCGCCATGTCGGGCGCGATCATGCCGGCGCCCTTGGCGACGCCGTTGATTGTGACGTCGGCGTCGCCGAGCTTGACCGTCGCCGTCGCGACCTTCGGATAGGTATCGGTGGTCATGATGGCCTTGGCCGCCTCGGTCCACAGGTCCGGCTTGCCGTCCTTGACCAGCCCGGCGAGCAGATGGCTGAATTTGGTGGCGTCGAGCGGTTCGCCGATGACGCCGGTCGAGGCCAGGAACACCTCGCTCTCGGAGCACCCGGCGGCCTTGGCCGCCGCCTCGCCGGTCAGCGCGGTCGAAGCCTTGCCCTTCTTGCCGGTGAAGGCGTTGGCATTGCCCGAGTTGACCACCAGGACGCGCGCCTTGCCCGCAGGCAGGTTCTGGCGGCAAAAGTCGACCGGCGCCGAGGGGCATTTCGACCTGGTGAACACGCCGGCGACGGCCGTGCCCGGATCGAAGACCATGGCAAGCAGATCGGTACGATTCCGGTATTTGATGCCGGCTTCGGCGGTCGCGATGCGGACACCCTCGATGACCGGCATCTTCGGGTATTTCTTCGGTGCGAGCGGCGAAATCGTAGCGGACATCGTGACCCCGGAGCGGCAATAAAGCGAAAGGAAGGCCGGTTTGCCCGATAGCGGGCCCCGGCGCAAGGGCGTTCTGGCCGCGCCTCACCGGCCGGACCAGCCATCTCGCAACCCAAAACGGATCGTTTCGTTTCAGCGGCGAAGCCAATATGATCGGCGACAGATTCACCGGCTAAGGAAGACCCTGATGGGCGAGGCCGCAGCGCGCGGGCGTAAATCGATCGGCGCCAGGCGCAATCCCGAGAGCGCCGACGCCATCATCGAGGCCGCCGAGACGGTGCTGCGCGAGGCCGGCTATGCCGGCTTCTCGATCGAGGCCGTCGCCCGGCGGGCGCGGGCAGGAAAACCGACCATCTATCGCTGGTGGCCGAACAAGGCGGCACTGCTGATCGAGGTCTACCAGCGGCAGAAGCACGTCGAGACGCCCGACACCGGAAACATCGAGGACGATCTCGCCGGCTTCCTCGAGAACCTGTTCGCGCATTGGCGCGACACCCCGTCCGGCAACATCTTCCGCTCGTTGATCGCCGAGGCGCAATCGGACGAGACAGCCGCGGCAGCACTTGCCGAATATTCAAAAGGCCGCCGCACTCATACCGGCCGAATGATCGAGCGCGCCAAGGCGCGAGGCGAGGTGGCGGCAGATGTCGATGCCGGGATTGTCGCCGACCTGGTCGCGTCCTTCGCCTGGCGGCATCTGCTCACCAAACGGCTCGACGAGGACGCGGCGGCGATCCACGCCGCCGTGCGCTACATCACGCGAGGAATAATGACCGCCTGACCCTTCAAGCGAAAGGGCGCCCGAAGGCGCCCTTTGCGGGATGACCCTGCCGGTAGCGGATTACTTGCCGGCTTCCAGCGCGTCGATGTCCTTCTTGAGCTTCTCGTCCGGGATCTCGACCTTGGCGGCGGCGCGCAGATCCTTGACCATGGCGAAATACTTGTCGCGGATCACCGCCTGCTTGGCCTGGTCCTTGACGTCGTCGAATGCCGGCGGCTGCTTGGCGCGCTTGTCCTCGAGCTTGATGACGTGCCAGCCGAACTGCGACTGCACCGGCTCCTTCGAATATTTGCCGACGTCGAGCGCAAAGGCCGCCTTGTCGAATTCCGGCACCATCTGTCCCGGGCCGAACCAGCCGAGGTCGCCGCCATTGGTCTTGCCGCTCGGATCGCTGGTGTGCTCGTTGGCGAGCTTCTGGAAGTCGGCGCCGCCGTCGAGCTGCTTAATGATCGCCTCGGCCTCTTCCTTCGTCTTCACTAGGATGTGACGGGCGTGGATTTCATTGACCGGCGGCGTGTTGGCGATTTCCTGGTCGTAGCGGGCGCGCACGTCGGCGTCCGTCACCTTGTCGACGACTTCCTTCTCGACGACCTCGCCATGCAGCGCGCGCGACTGCAGGAAAGCCATGCGGCGCTGGAAATCCGGATCCTTGTCGAGGCCCGCATCGACCGCCTTCTTGGCCATGACGCGGATTTCGATCGCCGCCGAAAGAGCCGCGGCGCGACGCTGTTCAGGCGGCATTTGCGCGAACTGCTGCGAAAGTTCGCCTTCGGCGAGCCGAAGATCGGCCTCGGTCAGCTTCTCGCCATTGACGGTGGCAACCACGGCATCGGGATCAACCGGCGCGGCGGGAGCAGTTGCAGGCGCCGTGGCGTCCGGCTGGGCGGGCTTGGTCTCCTGCGCCATCAGCGGCGACAGGCAAAGAGCCGAGAACCCGAAGGCCAGACCGAGGCTGGCGAGCGAGGCGCGGCGGAACGACAGGGACATCAAGATAAACTCCAATGGGGATTGCCAATAAGGTTCGCGTGAGCGAAAGGGTTCCAGATCAGTCGGATTATGGCGGAATTTGGCGCTGCCCATACGGCTAACGCGGCGTTGACATCGATTGAGCCCCCTCTTATCTGTCCAACGACTTGGCGTCCAGAACCGTTTTCCGGGCGCTTTTTGCGTTTGTCCGCATTCACGCGGATTTGATGGACCCGCCCGGTGTCCGCCTCAAACGACTAAAATTGCTATCGAAAGGACCATTGGATGGTCAGTCTCGGCGGTCTCGCCCGTAAGGTTTTCGGTTCCTCCAACGACCGCCGCGTCAAGTCGACCCGGCCCAGGGTCGAAGCCATCAACGCCATGGAAAACGAGATGCAGGCGCTTTCCGACGCCGATCTCAGGGGCCGCACGGAAAAATTCCGCCAGGATCTCGCCAACGGCGCTTCGCTCGAAGACCTCCTGGTCCCAGCCTTCGCCACGGTGCGCGAAGCGGCCCGCCGCGTGCTTGGCATGCGGCCCTTTGACGTCCAGTTGATCGGCGGCATGGTGCTGCACAATGGCGGCATCGCCGAGATGCGCACCGGCGAGGGCAAGACGCTGGTCGCCACTCTCCCGGTTTATCTCAATGCGCTCGCCAGCCAGGGCGTCCACGTTGTCACCGTCAACGACTATCTCGCCACCCGCGACTCCGAATGGATGGGCCGCGTCTACAAATTCCTCGGCCTCTCGGTCGGCGTTATCGTCCACGGCCTCTCCGACGAGGAACGCCGCGAGGCCTACGCCTGCGACGTCACCTACGCCACCAACAACGAGCTCGGCTTCGACTATCTGCGCGACAACATGAAGTACGAGCGCGCCCAGATGGTGCAGCGCGGCCACAATTACGCGATCGTCGACGAGGTCGATTCCATCCTGGTCGACGAGGCCCGCACGCCGCTGATCATTTCCGGTCCGCTCGAGGACCGCTCGGAGATGTACAACACCATCGACGCCTTCATGCTGAAGCTCGGCCCGGCCGACTACGAGGTCGATGAGAAGCAGAAGACCACGATCTTCACCGAGGAAGGCACCGAGAAGCTCGAAAACTTGCTGACCGCGGCCGGCTTGCTCAAGGGCGAGTCGCTCTACGACGTCGAGAACGTCGCCATCGTCCACCACGTCAACAATGCGCTCAAGGCGCATCTCCTGTTCCAGAAGGACAGGGACTACATCGTGCGCAACGGCGAGATCGTCATCATCGACGAGTTCACCGGCCGCATGATGCCCGGGCGCCGCTATTCGGAAGGCCTGCACCAGGCGCTCGAAGCCAAGGAGCATGTGCAGATCCAGCCGGAGAACCAGACGCTGGCCTCCGTCACCTTCCAGAACTATTTCCGTCTCTACAAGAAGCTCGCCGGCATGACCGGCACGGCGCTGACCGAGGCCGAGGAATTCGGCAACATCTACGGCCTCGAGGTCACCGAGATCCCGACCAACCTGCCGGTCATCCGCAAGGATGAGGACGACGAGGTCTATCGGACGGTCGAAGAGAAGTACAAGGCGATCGTCAAGGAAATCCGCGAGGCCAGCGCCAAGGGCCAGCCGACGCTGGTCGGCACCACCTCGATCGAGAAATCCGAGCAGTTGGCCGAGCGTCTGCGCAAGGACGGCTTCAAGGATTTCGAAGTTCTGAACGCCCGCCACCATGAGCGTGAGGCGGCCATCGTCGCCCAGGCCGGCAAGCCCGGCGCCATCACCATCGCTACCAACATGGCCGGCCGCGGCACCGACATCAAACTCGGCGGCAATGCCGAGATGCGCATCGCAGATGAACTGGGCGACATACCCGCAGGGCCCGAGCGCGAGGCACGGGAAAAGGAAATCATTGCCGACGTCGAGCGCCTGAAGGAAAAGGCGCTGGCCGCCGGCGGCCTCTATGTCCTGGCCACCGAGCGCCATGAATCGCGCCGTATCGACAACCAGCTCAGAGGCCGCTCCGGCCGTCAGGGCGACCCGGGCCGCTCGAAATTCTTCCTGTCGCTGCAGGACGATCTGATGCGCATCTTCGGCTCCGAGCGCATGGACGGCATGCTGCAGAAGCTTGGCCTCAAGGAAGACGAGGCGATCATCCACCCCTGGATCAACAAGGCGCTGGAGAAGGCGCAGAAGAAGGTCGAGGCGCGCAACTTCGACATCCGCAAGAACCTGTTGAAATATGACGATGTCTCGAACGACCAGCGCAAGGTGGTGTTCGAGCAGCGCATCGAGCTCATGGACGGCGAAGGCCTGTCGGAGACGATCGCCGAGATGCGCGAAGGCGTCATCGAGGAGGTCGTCGCCAAGAACATCCCCGAAAACGCCTATGCCGAGCAGTGGAACGTCGCTGGCCTCAAGGAGGAAGTGGCGCAGTACCTAAACCTCGACCTGCCGATCGAGGACTGGGTCAAGGAAGAGGGCATCGCCGAGGACGACATCCGCGAGCGCATCACGGCCGCGGCCGACGCCGCCGCCAAGGAGCGCGCCGATCGCTTCGGCCCCGACGTGATGAACTATGTCGAACGTTCGGTCGTGCTGCAGACGCTCGACCATCTGTGGCGCGAGCACATCGTCAATCTCGACCATTTGCGCTCGGTCGTCGGCTTCCGTGGCTATGCCCAGCGCGACCCGCTGCAGGAATATAAGAGCGAGGCCTTCGAGCTGTTCCAGGCCATGCTCGGCAATCTGCGCCAGGCCGTCACCGCGCAGCTGATGCGCGTCGAGCTGGTGCGCCAGGCAGCGGACGCGCCACCGCCCGAAACCCCGGAGATGTTCGGCAGCCATATCGACGGATCCACCGGCGAGGACGATTTCCAGGGGGGCGAGACCGCGCTTCTCGTGCGTCAGGAATCAAATGCCATCGTCGCACCCGAAAACCGCGACCCGAAGAACCCCTCGACCTGGGGCAAGGTCGGCCGCAACGAGCTCTGCCCCTGCGGCTCCGGCAAGAAGTACAAGCACTGCCACGGCACCTTCGCCTGACGCTTATTTCCTTCTCCCCGCTTGCGGGGAGAAGGTGCCCGAAGGGCGGATGTGGGGCGGCGCCGGCGTAGCGATCTAAACGCCGGACTTGTTTCAGGCTTCCCCACTTACCAAGACTCACACCAGCCCCGACGCACGCGCCGCGGCCGCGGCCTCGCCGCGCGAGACCGCCTCCAGCTTCCCCAGCACCGCCGAAACATGGTGATCGACCGTCTTCGGCGAGATGGCCATATGCGCGGCGATCTTCTTGTTTGAGAAGCCTCGCTCGATAAGCTGCAGGACCTCCATCTGGCGCTGCGTGAGGCCCGCCTGGTTGGCGCGCGTCGCCTGCCTCGGCCCCCTCGCAATGTGGATCACACCGCTTTGTCGCATCATGCAGCGCACATGCTGCGCCACCGGCGTTGCGCCGAGCGCCTCGAAAATGTCGAGCGCCTCGCGCTGCGCCGGTTCATCGCCTTGCAACAAGGCAAGCGCCCGTTCGAACGGAGCGTCCATCTTTGCCCAGAGCGCGGCGGCGGCGCGCCAGTCGCCGACCAATTGCAGGCGGTGCGGCTCTGCCATGCCGTCGGTCTCGCCGGGATCGCTTTCGGGCGACAAAAGCTGCCGCCAGGTCGCCAGCTCACCGAACACCGCCCGCGTCGGCGACAGGCCTTCGGCAAGGGCGATCAGGCGCAGCGCTTCATCCGGGTCGCCCTCGCCAAGCCACGCCAGCTCGGCCATAACCTCGGCGAAGGGCACGAGGCGCTGCAGCTCCAGGCCATTGTCCAGGAACAGCTTCGTCTCTTCGAGAACCGGCTCGGCCGACGGATCCCCCCGGCGGATGCGCAACCTCGCCAGCGCGATGAGTGACGGATAGCGCACCAACGGTGTCGTTGCCTCGTCGTCGACAACCTCATGCGCCATTGCCGCGGCGTCGTCCCAAAGGCCGAGCCTGAGCAGAAGCTGCGCCTGCATGCCACGCATGTAATCGCGCCAGGTAGCGAGATCGTTCTCGACGCAATAGCCGATGCCGCGATCCAGGAACGCCGCCGCCTCCTTGAGGTTGAGCCTGTTCATCTCGACACAGGCGCAGTTCGTGAAGGCGCGCGCGGCATGCTCCTGGAAGTTGCCAGTAAGGGCAATTCCAAGGCTGCGGGCGAGATCGCGCCGCCCCTTGGCGAAGTCCAGCCATTGCCCGGCTGCCCCGACATTGTTGAGGGCGTGACAAAGGATGTCGGGCCGGTTGAGCCGCTCCGCCAGCTCGACGGCCTTGCCGCCGAACATCAGCGTGTCCTCGAGCCGCTCGGCCAGCATCGCGAGCTGCGACAGGTTGGAATAGGCCATGGCGAGTTCGGCACTGTCGGGCGCCGTTTCCAGAAGCTCCACGGCCTGTCCTGCGAACCGGTCCGCGGCCTTGCGATCGCCGAGCAGATAGGCAAAGCGCGACAGGCATCTGAGGCCGTCACCCTCCTTGACCCGGTCGCCCAGCGTCTGGCGCAACTGGCGCGCCTGTTCTTGCGCCTCCATCGCCGCTTCAATGCGGCCGATCAGGTGGCACTCGAACGCATGTCCTTCATAAAGCTCCGCCCGCTCCGCAATCGGGAGGGCGTCTCCATATCGCAAGGCAACCTCGTAGTGGCCGGCCGCATCGCGATGCGCGCTGATGCGGGAGGCCTCGCGCGCCGCGAGCGGCGCCAGCTCGCGCACCGCTTCAAAATTCTGCGCTTCGACGGCGTGGTGCACCAGCCTCGCGGTGGCGACGTGAGGATTTTCCTGCAGCGCTGCAAGCGCGCGTTGATTGTATTCACGCCGGCGGCTCGGCGTCAGCGCCATCTCTATGGTGGTGCGCGCGATCTCGTGCCGGAAGGCGTAGCCGTCGCCGAAATCCTCGAGCAGGCCGTTGGAGACGCATTCGGCGAGTTGGCCGGCAGCGGCAATTCCGCAAAGCCCGCTGAGCGCCCATGCGTCCGCGCGGCGCGGAAACACCGAGACCGCGTCGAGCATCGAGCGGGCGCCCGGCGACAATTTTTCGGCGCGCGCCAGCACGGCGTCACGCACGCTCGCCGGCAATGCGCCATCGCATTCCGCGGCGAGCAGCTCGGTGACGAAGAACGCATTGCCGGCGCTCGCCCGGTAGATTGCGTCACCGTCGCGCTCGGCGGCCGCGGCAAGCGAGAGCACCGCGCTTTCGCTGAGCAACGGCACTTCGATGCGCTGGATATTGCCGGCGGGGATTTCGCCGAGCGCCCGGCGCACGCGCATCTGCCCTTCGCTGCGGTCGGTGCGTGCCGTGATCAGAAGCAGGATGTGGGTGTTCGCAATACGCCGGCCGAGGAAGCGCACGAAATCGAGCGTCGCGTCATCGGCCCAATGCAGGTCTTCGATGACGAGCACGCTCGAGCCATTTGCCTCGAAGACGTCGAGCGCCTCGGAAAACAGTGGCAGCCGCTGCACCTGGCGGCCATCGAGCGCTCGCGGCATTTCCCACTGCGCTTCGCGGGCCAGGTCGTAGAGCGGCCCCAGCGGATCCGGAATGGACAGGTCCTCGCAGGCGCTGCGAAGCACGGCAGGACCCTCACCCAGCCGGCTCGCGAACGCCTCGACCAGCGCCGTCTTGCCGGCGCCGGCCTCACCCGACAGCGCCACAATGCGGCCGCGTCCCCCTGTTGCCTCTGCCAATAAGGCGTCCATCTGCTGCAGCTGCGGCTGCCGTTCCAGAAGCATCGTCACACTCTCGCGAAACCGGAATTTCCATCTTGGCGGGTCGCCGCCGCGATAAACTGGGAAACGGCACAGCAATGTGACTTTCCACACATTGAAGTGCCATCTTCCACATAAAACGTCCCAAAGATAGGGAATCGTCCCGGCCAAAATGGGGAATGGCTCCGATGCACGGCGTTTCCGGACATGGTGGGATTGCCTCGCTCGAAACGAGCCTGGTGCATGTCGCCCAAACCGCGCAGCGGTTTTGGGCGAATGACATGCATCAAAACAGGGACTTAAGGCGCGGCGCTTGAATCCATTTCGGCGCGACGCGCTTTCGTCCAATCACGAAAGGAAAGACGATCGTGCCACGTTATCTCGTTGAACGCACCTTCCCGGAAGGCCTGAACGTACCCATGAACGATGCCGGCGCCACCGCGGTGGGCGGCGTCATCGCCCGCAATGCCGAGAAGGGTGTCACCTGGGTGCAGTCCTTCGTCTCGCCCGACAAGGGCAAGAGCTTCTGCATCTACGACGCGCCCTCGCCGGAGGCGATCCGCAGCACGGCGCAGAAGAACTCGCTTCCCGTTGACAAGATCACGGAGGTGCGGGTCCTTGACCCTTACTTTTATCGCTGATCCGGCGGGCGAACGGCAGAGCGATGAGGACCATGTCGTTCCTGTCTATGGCGGACCTGATGTCCTGCCGGACAGCGCGGGAATATCCGCCACGGCGGATTTTCCCGCGCCACGGCGCGGCTTCCTGCGACGGGTCCTGTCGGCACTGTTTTCGCCACTGCGGAACCGGCGTCGGCTGCTGCCCCCCCGGGACGACCATCTGATGCGCGACATCGGGCTGAGCGAGCGCGAGTTGCCCCGCGAATACTGGGAATATTGGTGGCATCACTACTGATCCGCGACAGATGGATCAGCGTCCGCCCCCTTTTTACCGACAGGCATCGCCGGCGTGCGGAGTTTGGCCTTGACAGGCCGGCCCGCCGCTTGCGCGCCTCCACCCCAATTGGAGAGACAAATGAGTATTCAAACCTTGACCAGATGCTTCATCGGCGCTTCTGCCTCGATCGTCATGCTGATAGCCGGCGCTGCCACGGCCGAAACCGTCAATCCGCTCGCCGAAAAGGTGCGGGCGGTGGACAGCCGCTTCGAGGACATCGCGGTTGCCAAGGCCGAAGGCTATGCGCCGATCCCTTGCGCCAGCGGCCTCACCGGCGGCGCCATGGGCATCCACTACGTCAACGCCGCCTATCTGAAGGACGACGCCGTCGACGTCGCCAAGCCGGAAGCGGTGATGTACGAACCGATGGCCAACGGCAAGCTGAAGCTGATCGCCGTCGAATATATCACCGCGAAAGGCCCGGCCTCCCTCGAAGGCCATCTGTTCAATTTCAACACCGCGCCCAACCGCTACGGTCTCGGCCCGTTCTACGAGCTGCATGTCTGGGCCTGGAAACGGAACCCGACCGGCGCCTTCGCCGATATGAACCCGAACGTCTCGTGCGACGCGATGCAGGGGATGTAAGCCCGTTCTCCCTGTGGAACATCGAACATCGGGCTTTGCCCCGGTGTCGCGCCCTCCCCTTGGCAGGGGAGGGGCGAGCGAAGCGCCGGCTGGCTCCCCTTGCCTGCGGGCAATCCCCGGCGCTCGCTCGCCTTTCTAGCTTTCGGCGGCTACGCGCACCGGCTCTCCACCCAACCGTTTCTTAATGTGTTTCGCATACACCGAAACCTTGGAAACAGGCGGAAAACGGAGACTATTCGGGGTGCGCTTTTCCGCGGCAACGACTGCCGGGCGGTTCCTGCCGCAGCGCTGGGCGCTGCGCATGCGGCCGCTGCTTGGCCGTATCGATGCCGTCCTCTCCACCGCCGACGAGCGCGGCGAAGCCGGGCGCATGTCGCTGATTGCCTTCTCGATCCGTATCGTCAGCGCCTTCATCGCCTTTGTCAGCCAGGTGCTGATGGCGCGCTGGATGGGCTCGTTCGAATACGGCATATCGGTGCTGGTCTGGGTGACGATGGTCATCGTCGGCAATATCGCCTGCCTCGGCTTCCATACCTCGGTCATCCGTTTCATTCCCGAATATCGCGAGCGCGGCATGCTGGCCGAGCTGCGCGGCATCGTGCTCGCCAGCCGCCTGTTCGTGCTCATAGCCTCGACCCTGATCGCCGGGCTGGGCGCGCTTGGCGTCTGGCTATGCTCGGGCTGGATCGAGAGCTACTACGTCATTCCCTTCATCCTCGGCGTCATCTGCCTGCCGATGATTGCGCTCGGCGATCTCATGCAAGGGCTGGCACGCGCCAATTCCTGGGCGCTGCTGGCTTTGTCGCCAACCTATCTGGTGCGGCCGGTGCTGATCCTGGCGTTCATGGCGCTGATGCTGGCCATGCACTACGTGCCCGACGCCAAGACCGCGATCTTCGCCTCGATCGCCGCCACCTATGTCACGACGCTCGGCCAGTTGATGGCCGTCACCTCGCGCATGGAGAAAAAGATCCCGGCGGGGCCGATGGCCGTGCATTTCGGCCATTGGATCCTCGTCTCGCTGCCGATCTTCCTTGTCGAGGGCTTCTTCTTCCTGCTCACCAATGCCGACGTGCTGATGGTCGGCGCCTATCTCAAACCCAATGATGTCGCTGTCTATTTCGCCACGGTGAAGACGCTGGCGCTGGTGCATTTCGTCTATTTCGCGGTCAAGGCCGGCGTTGCCCAGCGCTACGCGCAGTTCACCCATGGCGAGCCGCACAGGCTTGCCGCCTTCGCCCGCGAGACCGTCTCCTGGACCTTCTGGCCGTCGCTGCTGATGGCGCTGCTGGTGCTGGCGTTGGGCGAGCCGATGCTGGTGCTGTTCGGCCCTGAATTCACCGCCGGCTATCCGCTGCTGTTCCTGCTGGTGCTGGGCGTGGTGGCGCGCGCCGCCGTCGGCCCGTGCGAAAGCCTGCTCACCATGAGCGGCAACCAGAACATCTGCGCCGCCGTCTATGCCATGACGCTTGCCCTGAATATCAGCCTCAACGTGCTGTTGATCCCGCTCTTCGGCCTCTGGGGCGCGGCAATCGCCACCAGCCTCGCCATGGTCTTCGAGGCCAGCGCGCTCTCCTTCACCGTCTGGCGCAAACTCGGCATCGTGATGGCGATCTTCGTGCCCGCAAAAAAGGAAGTCGCCTGATGGCCGCCGTCCCGTTGCTCGAAGAGACCAGCGGCGGCCCGGCCGGCGCCATGGTCTCCAACCTTGCCGGCCTGGCGCGCGAAGTCGACCCCGCCCATATCGAGCTCTTCGCCAGCAACAGGCCGGAGCGCAAGCTCGCCATCTATCCGGCTTCGGCCGGCTTCGACCTTGTCGAGGAGCTCGACTATCTCAGCGCCCGCACGATCGAGCCCAACGTCTTCTTCAACCCGCGCTTCCTGGCGCCGGCGATGCCCCGGCTGGAAGACCGGGAAGTGCGGCTGGCCGTCATCCGCGACGGCGACGAGTACCGCAACCGGTTGCGGCTTCTGGTGCCGTTCTCGGTCGAGCGGCCGGCGATCCCGCTCGGCGTCCCGGTGATGCGCACATGGTCGAGCCCGTTCGGCCCGCTGGGCACGCCGCTGGTCGACCGCGACGATCCGATCGGCGTCATCGAGGATTTCTTCTCGATGCTGTCGAGGCCGCATCTCAAGCTGCCCAGGGTCTTCGTACTGCCCGACATCAAGCTCGACGGCGCGGTGGCGAGCCTGCTCACCTCCTTTGCCGACAGCCGCAGTCTGACCATGGTGACCACCGGCAAGGTCGAGCGTCCGGTGCTTGAAAGCGATGCCGACAGCGAAGACTATCTCAAGGCCTCGCTGCGCGCCCACCATTATCGCGAATTCCGCCGCCTGAAGCGGCGTCTAGCCGATCTCGGCAAGCTCGAGCACATTGTGGCGCGCGGGCCGGACGAGATCCGCCACGCTATCGAAAACTTCCTGACACTGGAGGCGGCCGGCTGGAAAGGCCGCGAACGCACCGCGATGGCGATCGACCGCTACCGCGCCGCCTTCGCCCGCGAGGCCGTGCACAAGCTGGCCGAACACGACATGTGCCGCATCCATTTGCTGACGCTCGACGGCCGCGCCATCGCCTGCCTGGTCGTCTTCGTCGAGGCCGGCGTCGCCTACACCTGGAAGACGGCCTATGACGAAACGCTGGCCGCCTTTTCGCCGGGCACGCTTTTGATGATCGAGGTGACCAGGCAGCATCTCGACGATCCCAACATCGTCATGACCGATTCCTGCTCGGTTCCGGACCATCCGGTGATGAGCCGCCTGTGGAGCGAACGCAAGCCGATGGGCACGCTGGTGATCGGGCTGACGCCGGACGCCGACCGGCTGGCCCGGCAGGCGGCCTCGCAGCTGCACCTCTACCGCGAGACCCGCAACATGGCGCGCATCCTGCGCAACCGCATGCGAAGCCTCTTGAAAAGGCGCTAGATCAACGGCGGGACACAAGCTATGGCTTGCGGCGGCCAGACCCGGCCGGCCTTCACCACAAAGCACTTCCGAATGATCGAAATCGTCCTGCGCTTCGCCCGCCTCTGTGCGCCGCTTGTCCTACTCGCCATGCTTCCAGCCCGAGCCCTGGCCGGCTCCTGCCCGGAGGATTGCAGCGATCCGGCGCCTGCGCAGGTCAACATCTACAGCCAGACCACGGCCGGCCATCTCAGTCCCGCCACGGCCGGCGCGCTGCCGCGCGTCTACGTGCCCAACCGCTCCTCCAACAGCGTCTCGGTGATCGACACGCTCACCCTGAAGGAGGTCGGCAGGTTTTCGGTCGGCAGCAAGCCGCAGCACGTCGTACCGTCCTGGGACCTGAAGACGCTCTGGGTTGCCAACAACGGCACCGGCAAGAATGGCAGCCTGACGCCGATCGATCCGATGACCGGCAAGCCCGGCCTGCAGATTGCGGTGGACGACCCCTACAACATGTATTTCATGCCGGACGGCAGCGCTGCCATCATCGTCGACGAAGCCATGCAGCAGCTCGATTTCCGCGACCCGCACACCATGGCGTTGAAATCGAGCCTGCCGACGCCGACCTGCCCTGGCATCAACCATGCCGATTTCTCGAGCGACGGCTCTTATGCGATCTTCACCTGCGAATACGGCGTCGGTGGCCTGGCCAAGATCGACCTGAAGAACCAGAAGGTGCTCGGCCACCTCGACCTCTCCAGGATGGGCATGCCGCAGGACATCCGCCTCTCGCCCGACGGCAAGGTTTTCTACGTTGCCGACATGATGAATGACGGCGTGTTCCTGATCGACGGCGACAATTTCAAGGAAATCGGCTTCATCCCGGCCGGCATCGGCACGCATGGTTTCGTCGTCAGCCGCGACGCCAAGCGGCTCTATGTCTCGAACCGCGGCTCGCACAAGATGGAGCAGGGCAAGGCCAAGGGTCCGGGCAGCGTGACGGTGATCGACTTCGCCACCCGCGCCGTGGTGGCGCAATGGCCCATCCCCGGCGGCGGCAGCCCCGACATGGGCAATGTCAGCGCCGACGGCAGGCAGCTGTGGCTCTCCGGCCGTTTCGACCGCGAGGCCTATATGATCGACACGACGAGCGGCGCCGTGACCAAGATCCGCGTCGGCGCCGAGCCGCACGGCCTGACGGTGTGGCCGCAGCCGGGGCGGTACTCGCAAGGGCATACGGGGAATATGCGGTAGGATGCCTTTAGGTGGCCCTGCCACCCGAAGCTCGTAAGGGTGGCCTGTCACTGAAGCTCGTAAGGGTGGCCTGTCATTGAGGCTCAGGAAGGATGGCCTGCCATCCGAAGCTCGAAGAGCGAAGGATTGTGCCCCTGGCCGGGATCGAACCAGCACTCCTTGCGGAACTCGATTTTGAGCGGCCCAAAGAGCGCCAATCTGAACACCGCCATGCTGAAAATCACGCCGGCGGGCGGCAAGATCTTCATGTTGCGATACGTGACCAACTCCGGCGTCCGTCGGAAACCCGCGCTAGGTCGGTTCGGAGAACTTGCCGTCGACCAGGCCAGAAAGCTGGCGCAGGACTGGCTGGCAGAGGTTCGCCATAACCGTGACCCGTGTGCTGGTGTCTTCAGCAATGCGACATTGGTCACTGCTGTAGAGGAGGCATTGCGCCTGCATCGCGAAAGGTGACGAGGCGTTGGCAGCGCTCGTCCCAAAGCACCAACCTTACGCACCGGATGCTTTCCGCGATTGTGATGCGGCCGATGCCGCGTAGCTCCGGGTAATCGCGCAGCACTTCCGGAAGCCGGTAGTATGGCACTTTGCTGGAAAGGTGGTGGACATGATGAATGCCGATGTTGGCGGTGAGCCATCGCAGGACCGGCGGCAGTTCATAATAAGAGGAGCCGTGCAGAGCGGCGTCCTGAAACCGCCATTGCGGAACGTGCGACCAGTGTGTCTCCTCGAACTGATGCTGGACATAGAATAGCCAGATGCCGGCCGACCCTGCCAATACCACGATTGGCAACTGCACCAGAAGGATCGACCCGAAGCCGACGAACCAGATGAGGCCTAGGGTCAGAACCAGGATTGCCAGATTGGTGGCCATGGTCGAGACCCATGGCTCCGCGCCTGAGCGCATCATGCCGAAGGGCAGTCTTTGCTTGATCAGAAAAAGCCAGATGGGCCCGATGCCGAACATCACAACAGGATTGCGATAGAGCCTGTATGCGAGGCGGCGCGAGCGCGACAGGGAATGGTATTCGGTCACGGTCAGCGTCGTGATGTCACCCACGCCGCGCTCGTCGAGATTGCCGGCAGAGGCATGATGGGCCGCATGCGCGCGGCGCCAGTAATCATATGGCGTGAACGTAAGGACACCGATCAGGCGACCGGTCCAATCATCCGCCCTGCGGTGAGCGAAGAACGAGCCGTGACCGCAATCGTGCTGAATCATGAACAGACGAAGCAGGAACCCCGCCGCCGGAACTGTCAGCGCCGTCCCCCACCAAAAGCCATGATGCACCGCTGTCGCGGCAAGCGTCCAAAGGCCGAGAAACGGGACAAGCGTGACCATCAGTTCATTCAGGCTGCGTCCCCTGTGTGGCTGCCGGTAGCCGGCGAGAACCTTGGGCCAGGTCGGTTCGCCGCCCTGGAGCGGGGAGATGGATTTGGCGGCTTGCGTCAATGACAATGGGCGGGCCTTTACGGGTTTGGAGGCTGCTGCACGGACGATTCGGCAGACCGAAGCCTAGAGACGAGACATGGTCGAGCTTCAGTTTTCACATGAGGCGGTTGTCCTCGGCCGTCTGGCGAGCGCGCCGCCGTGTGCCGTCGGTGTCTGCATTCCTGCATCGTTCCGCTGCCGCATCGTGGATGCTTTCAAAGCGGTTTTTGTCGTTCTGTTCAGTTGCAGGTTTCGGATCGGCTTTCTTGACACACGCGATCATCAAATGGACTCCTTTTGCTGGCCTGTCAACGACCGCCGGAGTTCTGTCCGGCGATCAGCGATCTCGCCTCAACGCCTATGCGGCGAGAGTCTTGGAGCAGCCTTGGGCGCCTGTCAGGGCTGGTTTGTCCGGGCATCGTCACAGCCGCCCGTTCGATAACTGTGGTTTCGTGTAGCGGTCGGCCAAGGCCTTCAAGTCAGCAAGTTTCGCCGCCTTTGTCTGGCGCCGCGTTGCAATGCGTCGAGATCGAGAACTGAAATCTTGCCCAACAGTTTGGCACGCTTGGCAACCAACACGGGTATGACGTGCGGCTCTCCCATGCACCGGATCTTATGGGAACCCACTAAGTCGCGGCAATTGGAATGTTGGTGCTTTTGCTACATAAGGCCGCATTGGCGGATGGTTCGCCAACCCATTTCCTTCGTATTCTCTCGTATGGTCGGGCGAATCTGAGGACCGTTTCGCGCGGTCTCGAATACGCCCGATGCGTTGGCGCATTTGCCGGGCAATTATCGCGTATCGCAGGTGCTGCGTACCGATCGTTTCCACATTCCGGCAAAGCAGGCGTCACGCTACCAGACCGCCGGCGTCTTCCTCGGCGGCGATGCGGCGCATGTCCACTCGCCTCTTGGCGCCCGCGGCATGAATCTCGGTATCGAGGATGCCGCTTCCTTTGCCCGGCGTTTCGGCGACGGCATGCTGGCTGGATATACGGATGAACGCCGGCCGGCAGGGCATCGCTGGATCGAGCTCAGCGAACGCATTCTGTCGACGGTGCAGTCGACCAACAGATTCATTCAGACGTTCCGCAACCTCGCGATGCGGACCATCGGCGCGGTTCCCGCCCTGCAGCGACAGAGCGCGTCGCGGGCCTGAAGGGAGTAATAGGAGGCGCGGTCAACCGTCGTCTCATGCTCAAGTGATCAACTGCTCGATCCTGATCGGCAGGTCGCGGATACGCTTGCCGGTCGCGTGATAGACCGCACTTGCAACGGCGGCGGCCGTGCCGACATTGCCTAGTTCGCCAAGCCCCTTCACGCCGGCAGGATTGACCGCGTGGTCGACCTCTGGGACCAGGATCACCTGCAGGTCCTTGATGTCGGCATTGACCGGCACGAGATAGTCCTGCAGATCGCGGTTCACATAGCGGGCGTAGCGCCGGTCGACTTCGGTCGCCTCATGCAGCGCCTGGCCGATGCCCCAGATCATGCCGCCCATCAGCTGGCTGCGCGCGGTGCGCGTGTTCATGATGCGGCCCGCCGCGAAGGCCCCGACAATGCGCGGCACGCGAATTTCCTTTGTGTAGCTGTTGACGCGGACTTCGACGAATTCGGCACCGAAAGCGTATTTGACCGACTCCTCGTCGGACTCACCGCCATGGAATTCCGGCTGGCCGGCATAGAGTTTTTTCAACGCCTGGGGCGTCGCGCTCTTGGGCGCGAACTCGGCGTACTCCTCGATCGCGCCAACCTGCATGGTCTTGAAGACGTCCTCGACCTTGGCCGATGCGCCGCTCTTCGCCACGATCTTGCCGCCACGAACGTCCAATTCCTCGTTGTGGGAGCCGGCAAGGGAGCTGCCCTCGCCAGTGGCTGCCGCGAAAAGCTTCGTGCGGATCGCGTCGCACGCCTTCAGTACGGCCGAGCACACGCTCGCGGTCGAAATCGAGCCGCCCGAAACCGGAGCTGGAGGCAGGCTGCTGTCGCCCATCTCGACTTCCACCTTGTCGATCCCGGCGCCAAGCCGCTCGGCGGCCATCTGGGCGGCCACGGTGCGAACGCCGGTGCCGATCTCGTGCGAACTGCATTGCACGCGAACGCCGCCGTCTACGGTCAGGCGCACACGCGCCGCGCACGGCGCCGCGGCGGTCGGATATATGGCCGTTGCGCAGCCCATACCGATCAGCCAATCGCCATCGCGCATCGCACCGACCTTCGGATCTCTTTTGGCCCAGCCGAAAGCGTCTGCCGCCTGCTCGTAGCACTGGATGAGCGAACGACTGGAGAACGGCTTCTTCCCGATCGGCTCAGTCTTCGGCTCATTGATCCGGCGGAACTCGACCGGATCCATGCCAAGCGCTACCGCCATTTCGTCCATCGCGTTTTCCAACGCGTAGACGTAAGGCGTCTCGGGAGGAGAACGCATATAGCCCGGTGTGTTGCGGTCTGCCTGCACGAGCGAGACATGCGTCAGCACCGAGCCATAGTCGTACATGCGCCCCGTCGCCGAGGTGCCGCCGACGACATAGGCATCCGGACGTGACGTCACCTCCCAGCCCTCATGGGCGAAGGCCGTGATACGCCCGTCCTTGCCGGCGCCGATCCGGATGCGGTGCCGGGTTTCGGCGCGATAGGTCTGGGTCCCGAACGCCTGCATGCGGCTCGTCACGCAACGCACCGGACGGCCGAGACGCTTGGCGGCAACGGCGACGATCGCGGTGCGCGTGGTCATGGGTCCTTTCGAGCCGAAGGCGCCGCCGATATAGGGGCTGACGATCCGCACCCTGGCCGGATCGATCTTCAGTTGCCTGGCAAGCTCGACCTTCCAGCCGGTGACGTTCTGCGACGGCTCGTGAACGATGAGCCGATCGCCTTCCCACATGGCGGTCGTCGAGAACAACTCGATCGGATTGTGGTGCTGCGTGGGCGTCGAGTAGCGCTGGTCGATCTTGACCGGAGCGGCGGCATAGGCGGCCTCGAAATCGCCCGCCTTGACGTCCTCCTTGAACAGCGGGCTCTTGCCGGCGGCGGGGATGGTCTTCGTGCCCGGACTGTCGAAGCTAGCGGTAGGCTTCTCCTCCTCGTAATCCGCGCGGATCAATTGCGCGGCCTCTTCAGCCGCCTCGAATGTCTCGGCAACCGCGAGCGCGATGATCTGGCCGTCATGGAAAATCGTCCTGTCATGCAGCGGTCCGATCGAGGTGGCGCCAGTGTTGCCGAATTTCGGCCTTTCGAACTTATCCATGTCGCCATAGGTGACGATATCGAGCAGGCCGGGCACCGCGCGGGCGTCATCGAGATGAAGCTTGGTCACCCTGCCCTTGGCGATGCTGCTGGTTGCCAGCGCACCGTAGGCGATGTTGGCCGTCGGCAGATCCGCGGGATAGTGGGCCTGGCCGGTGACTTTCAGCCGCGCATCGATGCGCGGCAGCGGTTCGCCCATGTTCTCCTTGGGCTTCGGAGCGGCTGCATCCATGTCTCACACCTTCATGTCACGGGTTTCGAGCAGCGCCCGCACCAGCGTGCGCTTGCCGAGCTCAATCTTGAACGCATTGTCCCGGCGCGGTTCGGCATCGGCAAAGGCAGCCTCCGCCGCTGCCTTGGCCGACGCCTCGTCGAGGGCCTTGTCCTGCAAGGCCTGTTCTGCGGTCCGCGCCCGCCACGGCACGGTGGCGACGCCGCCAAGCGCGATCCGTGCCTCGCGGACCTTGTCGCCGTCGAGGTCGAGCGCAACGGCGGCCGAGGCCAGCGCAAAGGCATAGGATTCACGGTCGCGGATCTTCAGGTATAGCGAACGCCTAGCCCATGGGATGGCGGGCACTTCGATGGCGGTGATGATTTCGTCGGCGGCCAGATCGGTCTCGATATGCGGCGTATCGCCGGGCCGCCGATGCAGCTTGGCGAACGGGATCTTGCGCGCGCCGCGCGAGCCCTCGGCGTGAACCACGGCGTCGAGGGCGATCAGCGCCTGGGCGAAGTCGCCGTGGTAGGTGGCGATACACGCGTCACTGGCCCCCAGAACCGCATGCTGCCGGTTGAAACCTTCCATGGCGGCGCAGCCCGACCCCGGCACGCGCTTGTTGCAGGGCCAGGACGTCTCGCGGAAATATTCGCAGCGCGTGCGTTGCAGGACATTGCCGGCAAGGCTCGCCATGTTGCGGATCTGGCCGCTTGCCGCCAGCTTAAGACTGCCGGCGACGACCGGATAGCGCCGCTTGACTTCGCTGTTGTCGGCGGCCTCGCCCATCCGCACGAGAGCGCCGAAGCGAATACCATCGTCGGTGATCCTGATTTGCCTGAGCGCCGGCTCGGCGAGACGGTTGAGATCCACCAACCGGTCAGGCTGCGCCACACCGAGTTTCATATAGTCGGCCAGATTGGTGGCGCCGGCGATGAACTGTGCATTCGCCCGCGTTGGGGCGTCGTCCGAATTGGTAAATCGGGAAGCAAGCGCGACGGCGGCGGATATGTTTGTAGGCTGCTCGTAGACGAAGGGACGCATGTCAGGCCCCCTTGGTTTCGTCACGCGCCTGGATGATGGCGGCGACAATATTGGGATAGGCGGCGCAGCGGCAGATGTTGCCGCTCATAAACTCGCGGATATCGTCCTCGGAACCGGCATGACCTTCATTGACGCAGCCGATCGCCGACATGATCTGGCCCGGCGTGCAGTAGCCGCACTGGAAGGCATCGTGATCGACGAAGGCCTGCTGCATCGGATGCAGGACACCATCCGTCGATGACAGCCCTTCGATGGTCGTCACCTCCTTGCCGCCGTTCATCACCGCGAAGCTCAAGCAGGACAGAACACGTTTGCCGTCGACCAGCACCGTGCAGGCCCCGCACTGGCCGTGGTCACAGCCTTTTTTGGTGCCGGTCAGTCCAGCGTGATCGCGAAGGGCGTCGAGCAGACTCGTCCGCGGGTCAAGCGAAAGCTCGTATGGTTGCTTGTTGATCCGCAGCGACGTGACGGCCGGCTCCCTTGGTCCTGTGTCGGATCGGCCCGCTGTTTCGGCTTTCGCTGGTGAGCCCAGCAAAGGGACAGCCGCAACGGCCGAGACAGTACCTGTCATAAAGCTTCGCCGGTTGAGATCGGTTGCGGGTAAGGCCGAAGGCTGGGACATGGCTCGCTCCGTCGCTGGCTGGGTCATTGGCGCTAACCATCGAGCCGAAGCATTGTTCCGAATTGCCGATCAAACAACGACGCCTCACAAAAACGTGCTCCGAGCGGCTCGGTTTCAACCGGGGAACATGCACGCCGATTTCGAGTTCTGCATCCGAGAACCAACGGGCATCGAAGCAGGCTGATCATGAAATCGAAGCTGGTGGCAAAAACGTCGGGACAAAGGACCTTTGTGGTCGTGCTGGATCCAAACGAAGAAGCAGTCGAAGCATTGACGATTTTTGCCGGTCGTAACGGAATTGCCGGCGCTTCATTGGCGGCGATCGGCGCGTTCGAAAAAGCAACGGTCGGCTGGTTCGACTTTCAGTCGAAATCCTACCGCAAGATTCCTGTCCTGGAGCAGTGCGAAGTTGTGAGCGCGATTGGGGACATTGCCATCGACGAGGAGGACAAGCCGAGCCTTCACATTCACGCAGTGCTTGGTCTCAGTGACGGATCGACGCGAGGCGGTCATTTGTTGCAAGGTTTTGTGCGGCCGACGCTGGAAGTTACCGTACTGGAATCGCCCGGCCACTTGCGTCGCAGGAAGCGTTCCGAGCTCGGCATTGCACTGATCGACCTAGAGGCCTCATAACAGCCTTCGTCAGGCCCAAGCCGAGAGCACGACCTCCATTTCGACCGTCTCGACCTGCTGGGCAAAGCGCTGATGGTATACGGTCATCAACGCGTCATGGGTGGCGTCAGAAGAACTGCAAAGCGCATCCGTAACCAAGATGACTCGGTAGCCGATCTCGATCGCCACTCTCGGAAGCACCCTGGTGATCCAGGGCGTCGCCCATTCAGAGAGCTCGGCGAATAGTTCTTGCATGTCTACGCAAAGATGCGCGCAATGCTTGCCAAAGCGACCCGTAGTTCAAGCCTTGAGCCGCCATCACACTGCCCGGCAGAATCGATCCGGCCGCGTCGAGGCCAAGTGGGGAAGCGCGTATTTCGACGAGCCCGAGCGACGCTTGAGATTCAAGATTTGATCCTCTAAACGTTTGGACAAACGCATTGCCAAGACACGCAGGCCACCCCTACGAAGGTTAGTGGTAGTAGATGCCGCCGTCGACGTTGAGCGACTGGCCGGTGACGAAGGCCGACAGGTCGGACGCGAAGAACAGCACCGGCCCGACGACATCTTCCGGCGCGCCGAGGCGCTTCAGCGCGGCGACCTCCTCCCAATGGCGGATCGCGGCTTCGCTGCCCAGATTATTCTTGCCCATCTCGGTCAGGATGATGCCGGGACAGATCGCATTGACGGTGACGCCGTCCATGCCGACTTCTTGCGCCAGCACGCGGGTCAGCGTGATCACCACCGCCTTGGTCGCCGCGTAATGGCCCTGAGTCGGCACGCCCTGGCGGCCGGCGATCGAAGCGATGTTGATCACCCGGCCCGATTTCCTGGCGCGCATATGCGGCAGCACCGCCTGGCACATCATCAGCACGCCCTTGGCGTTGACGTCGAAATGCGCGTCCCAGTTGGCCTCGTCGAGGTCCTGGAGCAGGCTGGGCTTCAGGATGCCGGCATTGTTGACCAGCACATCGATGCTGCCAGCGGCCTCGAGCAGAGCCTGCGCGGTCGCCTCGATGTCCTTTTTCCTGCTGACATCCATCGTGTAGACATAGGCCCTGCGGCCGGCCGCCTCGATCTCGCCCCTGGTCACGTCGAGTTCCGCCGCCTGCGACGGCAAATCGGTGATGGCGACATCGAAGCCAGCTTCGGCGAGCCCTTTCGCAAGAGCCCTGCCGATACCGCGACTGGCGCCAGTGACGAGGGCCGTCTTGCCCTTGGCTTCAGGAAGGATGGTCATGCTGCTTGAACCTTTGATGTCTTGACCGGGAGCGAGTTCATCGCAGCGATCGTGTCGTCGAATGAAACGAGCTTGCCGTCGGAACCGAGTCCCATCGCCACCTTGGCGGCGACGGCGCTGGCAAAGCGCGCGGACTGCGTGAGGTCCCAGCCTTTGACGATGCCGACGATGATACCGGCGGTGAAGGAGTCGCCGCAGCCCGTGGTGTCGAAGACCTCGACCTCGAAGGCCGGCAGATGAAAATCCTCGCCATGCTCGGGCGAGACGTGAACGCCGTCGGCGCCGAGCGTCAGGATGCAGTTCTTCACGCCCCTGGCCTTGAAGAAGGCGGCGACGCGGGCCGGATCGCGGTCATGCGCCATCTCGCCGGCCTCGTCGATGCTCGGCACGAAATAGTCGATGTAAGGCAGGCACGGTTCGACCAGCTTCCACGTTTCGGGCGTCGCCTGGATGAGATCGAAGGTGGTGACGCGGCCAAGCTCCTTGGCGCGCTTCAGCAGCCTGACGGTCGGCTCGCCGTCGAAGCGCTTCAGCAGGCCGGTGCCGCCGACATGGACGACGGTTGCATCCAAGGCAGCGTCGAGATCGGCGTCCGCGACTTCGAACAAAGTGGCAGTCCCCGGCACATGCAATGCCGGACGCTCGCCGTTCGGCCGCACCGGCAGGATGGTGGAGGACGTCTGCACGCTGCCGTCACGGCACACGAGGCCGCACTCCAGGCCATATTTCCCAAGCTTGGCGAGGAACCAGTCGCCCATGTCGTCGGTGCCGAGCGTGGTCACGGCCCGGGTCTTCAGCCCGAGAATGGCGCAGTCCATTCCGGTCGCGCCGGCCGTGCCGGCGACGGTCATGCGGATCTCCTCGATAAAGTCGGCGCGGCCGCCTTCGGGGATGCGCGACACCGGCCGTCCGAGGATATCGAGGACGTAGAAGCCGATCGAGCTGACGTCGAATTGTGGCATGATGGACTGACCTTTCGAACTCAATGGGCGGCGCGGCGCAGGCCGAAGCTCGCGGCCAGCACGAGGAAGACCAGCACGCCGATGCCGACCTGCTGCCAGTAGAAATTCCAGCCGACGAGCAGCAGCCCGTTCTTGACGATGGCGAGCAGCAATACGCCGAGCAGCGTGCCGACCACCGAAGGCTTGCGTTCGCGGCTGAGCGTCGTGCCGATGAAGGTGGCGCCGATCGCATCGAGCAGGAAGGCATTGCCGGAGAGCGGCACGTAGGACTTCACCGTCGCCGACAGCAGGATGCCGGTGACGCCGGCCAGCAGCGCGCAAAGCACATGCACCATCGACAATTCGCGCGGCACGCGGATGCCCGAATACCAGGCGACGCCGGGCTGCGCTCCCATTGCCTGGACGTAACGGCCGAAGACCGAGCGATGCAGCAGGACATGGACCGCGATGGCCAAGACGATCAGCACGATCACCGGTGTCGGCACACCGAACAAAGCTGTGCGGGCAATGGCGTTGAACTGGTCGCTGGCATAGCCGCTGGTGAGGTAGATCGGCTGGCCGCCGCTGGTGGCAAGCTGCTGTGTGCTCTGGCCGATGAACAGCACGCCAAGCGTCGCCAGGAACGGGCTGATGTTCAGCCTGGTGATGAGGATGGCGTTGAGGATACCGACAATGAGGGCGGCACCCAGCCCGCCGGCGACACCGGCCACGCCGCTGTAGCCGCCGGCGAGAAGCATGACGAAAACCATGCTTGCCACGTCGACGGAGACACCGACCGAGAGATCGATGCCGCCCGACGAGATGACGATGGTCAGGCCAAGCGCCACGATCGCCAGCATGACGACATTGTTGACCAGCACGTTGAACAGGTTTGCCGGCGTCAGGAAGGTCGGGCTCGCGACGGCGAAGAAGACAACGATGGCGGCGAAGGCGATCAGCACGCTGTATTTGGCGAGGAAACCGCGCACACTCACCTTGGTTGAGTTGTCGTTGGCCGAGACGCTCATCGAGAACCCTCCGAACCGCGGGCAAAGGATGTGATGGCTACCACCAGCAGGATCAGCGCGCCCTGCACGCCGTTGACCCAGTAGCTGGAGACGTTGAGCAACTGGAAGCCGTTGGCTAAAAGACCGATGAACAGCACGCTGAGCAGCGTTCCGCCCATGGTCGGCACGAAGCGGCGGGAAAAGACGGTGCCGAGCAGCGCCGCCGCCAGCACCGACAGAAGCAACTCGCCGGAACCGGGCGTGCTGGCCGACAGGCGCGAGACGGTGAGGATGCTGGCCACCGCCGCGCAGAAGCCGCTCAGCACATAGGTGAACGACACATAGAAGGGCACGCTGAGGCCAGCCGCGCGCGCCGCCTCCGGGTGGCCGCCGACCGCGTAGAGCCGCAGCCCGAACGCGGTGCCGTGGATGACAGCGATCACGATCGCGGAGAAGACGATCAGCGCCCAGGCAAGCGCGGAGATGCCGAGGAAGCTGCCTGAGACCAGCAGGCCGAGCAGCGGGGAGGATGCGCCGACGACCGTGTTCTGGGTGAGCGTGAGTTCCATGCCGGCCGCGACATTGAGCACGGCAAGCGTGGCGAGCAGCGGCAGGATGCCGAGTCCGACCACGGCAAGGGCGTTCAGCGCGCCGACCGCCATGCCAACGGCGATGGCTGCGAGCACCGAGAGGAGGTCGCCATAGCCCATCGACAGCAGCGTGGCGTAGACGGCGGCGCAGAGCCCCATATTGGCGGCGATCGAAAGGTCGATGCCGCCTTCGGTGACATCGGAGCCGCCGCCAATGATGACAGCCGTCATGCCATAGGCGAGCACGCCCAGGATCGCCGACTGCTCGACGACGTTGATCAGGTTGAAGGTCGAGGTGAAGCCCGGCGCGAAGATGACGAAATAGGCCATGATCGCGGCGAAGGCGGCGATCGCGCCGAGCCGCACGACCAGGGCGCCAAAGCGCCGGCCGGCACTCTTTGCGGCAGCCTGTTTTTCGTCGGAAACGCCGACTTCGGGGTGGAGAGCAGTCGCGCTCATGCGGCTACTCCATCGGTGTTCGAACGTGCACCGGACGAAGCCGCCAGCAGCGCGTCGCTGTTCATCGAAGGACCGGAGAAGCTGCCGGCAAGCCTGCCGCGATAGACGACCAGCACCCGGTCGCAGACGCCGACCAGTTCGAGCAGGTCGGACGACAGAAGCAGGATCGCCGCGCCCTCGCCCGCCAGCCGGTTCAACAGATTGTAGATCTCGACCTTGGCGCCGACATCGACGGCAACCGTCGGCTCGTCGAGCACATAGACGCGCGACTGACAGCTCAGCCATTTGGCTAAAGCCACCTTTTGCTGGTTGCCGCCGGACAGTTCGCGCACCAGTGCGTCGCGATGCGGCGTCTTGATCGACAATTCCTTGATCAGGCCGTCGACGGCCTGGTTCTCCAAGCCACGGCTGACCATGCCGCTCCGCGAATAGCGGCGCAGGCTGGCTAAGGAGATGTTCTCGCGCACCGAAAGGCCAAGCGCCACGCCATGCGCGCGGCGATCCTCCGGCAGCATGGCGATGCCGTCGCGCACGGCCTTGACCGGCGTCGACAGCGACAGCTCCCTGCCCTCGACCTTGATCGAGCCGCCATCAGCGGTCTTGAGGCCGAACAGGCACTGGACGATTTCCTTGGCACCCGACCCGAGCAGGCCGGTGAGGCCGACGATCTCGCCGGCGCGCACGTTGAAGCCGACGTTCTCGAAACTGCCGCCGAGGCGAAGATTGGCGACTTCCAGCACCGGAGCGCCTAAAGTGACTGAACGCTTGGGAAACATCTCGCCGACATCGCGGGCGATCATCATCGAGATGATCTCGTCGATCGGCGTCTGGCGCGGATCGACGGTGCCGACATCGGTGCCGTTGCGCATCACGGTGACGCGGTCGCAAAGCTTCTCGATCTCCTGCATGTAATGGGAGATGAAGACGACGGCGATGCCGTCGTCACGCAGACGGCGCAGTACGTCGAAAAGGCTGTCCACCTCGCGCTTGACCAGCGCCGCCGTCGGCTCGTCGAGCACCAGCACCGATGCCTTCTGCGCCAGCGCGCGGGTGATCTGGACGACCTTCTGCTGCGCGGTGGTCAGGTCCTTCACAAGAGTTCCCGCCGGCAGCTCCATGCCGAAGAACCGCTTCAAAAGGTCGGCTGCCTTGCGCTCCATGCCGCGGCGGCTGACGAACGGGCCAAGGCCGATTTCGTGGCCGAGGAAGACGGCTTCGCCGACGGTCGCGGTCGGCACCAGGAGCCTGTCCTGGTGGATGAAGTGCACGCCGAGCTTCTCGACCGACGCCGGGGTCAAAGAGGTGACGGTCTCGCCATTGATGACGATAGTGCCGCTGTCCGGTTTGACGATGCCGGCCAGCACCTTGATGATGGTCGACTTGCCGGCGCCGTTCTGGCCGACAAGGCCGAGGATCGAGCCGCGCGCGATCTCGAGGTTCGCGTTTTCCAATGCGCGCACCGGGCCGAACCGCTTCGACATGCCCGTCATCGATACAGCAATTTCACGCTTTGCTGTTTGCATGGCCGTCAATCCTGGTTGGATGTGACGGGCAGCCACATGGGCATGGCCGCCCGTCGTTTCGTTCAGCCTTATTTAACGCCAGCCTTCTCGGCGGCGTCGAGGAAAGGTTTACCCTTTTCGGCGGCGTTTTCCTTGTTGATCAGCACCGCCGGAACGAAGGTGAAAGGCGCCACCTTCTGGCCGGCAAGGTACTTGGCGGCATTGTCGACCGAGGTCTTGCCAATCTCATAGGGCTGCTGGGCGGCGACCGCGCCGGCCGACGATTTCGGGTCCATCACCATCTTGACGACTTCTGGGCTGCCGTCGATGCCGTAGGTCTTGACCTCGTTGCGGCCGGCGGCTTCGACCGCCTGCGTGGCGCCGATCTGCGGCACGTCCCAGCAGGCCCAGACCGCGCCGATCGAACCCTTCTCGGGCGACTTGGTCAGCATGTCGGTGACGTTGGAATAGGCGCTCTGCACCGTGTTCGGGATGACGTCGCGCAGCTCCGGCTCGACGATCTTCACATCCGGGAACGAGGTCAGCACATATTTCAGCTGGTCGTAGCGGATCTTGCAGACCGGCACGCTGTAGAAGCCGTTGAACACCAGCACATTGCCCTTGCCGCCCATGTCGGCGACCATCTGCAGCGCGATCTCGGCGCCGATATTGTAGTTGTTCGACGTGGTGTTGTTGATGGCGTGTGGGGTGGCGGTGTCGACCGTGAACAGCGGGATGCCGGCGTCGCGGATCTTCTGCAGCCACGGGTTCAGCACTTCGAGGTTGCCGAGCTGCTCGATGATGGCGTCCGGCTTCTGCGCGATCAGCGTCTGCAGCTGCGCGATCTGCTGCTGGTCCTTGCGGCCGGCGTCGAGCGCGATGACCTCGCCGCCGAGTTCCTTCACACGATCCTGGATGCCGCGAAACGCCATCAGGTCCCAATAGTGGTCGGTACCGATGGCGGACACGCCGATGCGCTTGCCCTTGAGCGACAGCTCCTCGGCGGTCGCGCCAGAGATGGCTGCAAGGCTGCAAGCCGCCGCCAAGCCCAAAGCGAGCGCCTTGACAAGGCCTTTCATTGATCTGGTCATTTTTCATTTCCTCCCTTGTTGATCGCTCCGGGCCTTCCCGGAGGATATGCGAAACTGTGGATTGCTGCTCCTCAGGCAGCGGCGTCATTGTCGCGCAGGCCGTAGCTCGCCATGCGCTTGATGACGTTTTCGATCTCCTCGTCGGACAGGACCGGCGGCTCGCCGATCTGCAGGGAGCCATGATATTGGCGCGCCAGCGTCTCGACCTCGACGGCAAGCCACATCGCCTGGGCGAGGCTCGATCCGACGGCGATCATGCCATGTTGGGCGAGCAGGCAGGCCTTGCGATCGCGCAGCGCCTCCACGGCATGCGCCGAAAGCTCCGCCGTGCCGAAGGTGGCGTATGGCGCGCAACGTATGTCACTGCCGCCGGCGACCGCGACCATGTAGTGGATCGCCGGTATTTTCCTGCCCATGATGGCGATCGTCGTGCAGTAGATCGGATGCGCGTGGACGACGGCGTTGACCTCGGGCCGCGCCTTCATGATGTCGAGATGGAAGCGCCATTCGCTGGATGGCGGCAGGCGCCCGTCGACCTCGCCACCCCAGCCCATGAAGACGATGTCCTGCGGCTCCAGCGTCTCGTAGGGCGTGCTGGTCGGCGAGATCAGCATGCCGTCGCCATGGCGCAGGCTGACGTTGCCGGACGTGCCCTGGTTGATGCCCAGCGCGTTCATCTCGATGCAGGCGTCGATGATTGCCTGGCGCGCCTCCAGGTCCGAAAGGGTCATGCGATATTCCAATCCTTGTCCGGCCCGTTTCCTGGCCAAAATCGTTACCAGGCCGTATAGCCGCCATCGATCGACAGGATCGCGCCGGTGACGTAGCTCGACGCCGGCGACGCAAGGAACAGAATCGCCGAGGCGATCTCCTGCGGCTCGCCCAGCCGGCCCATCGGCGTCATGTCGATCCAGGTGTTGAAGAGTTCGGGCCGCTCACGCATCTTCAGCGTCATCTCGGTGCCGACATAACCCGGCGCCAGCGCGTTGACGCGAACGCCGGATTTCGCCCATTCGACCGCAAGCGCCTTGGTCATCATGTGCACGGCGCCCTTGCTCACCATGTAGGACGGCGCCGTCTGCGGACGGTTGACGATCAGCCCCGACATCGAGCCGAGATTGACGATGGAACCCTTCTTGCGGGCGACCATTGCGCGGCCGAAGGCGCGCGAGGCCCAGTAGACGCCGTTGACGTTGACATCCATCACCAGGCGCCATTCCTCGTCCGGCGTGTCGAGCGCGGTGTTGAGGCGCGCGATGCCGGCGCTGTTGACCAGAATATCGACCTTGCCGAAATCGTCGGCGATCCGGGCGGCCATCGCCTCGACGGCTTGCGGATCCGTGACGTCGAGCACGCGGCCATCGACGCTTGCGACACCAGCGGCCTTGAGCGCCCCGGCAGCGGCTTTCAGCCCATCCGTATTCATGTCGAGCAGGACGATGCGCGCGCCGCACGTGCCGAGCGCCTTGGCGGCCTCGAGACCGATCCCGCTGGCGCCGCCGGTGACGACGGCAACCTCGCCCGTCAGGTCGAATTGCGACCGGTAATCCATGCACGTTCTCCATCAGGACGGACTTGAGCGCGGGCAAAACTCCGCCCTCGCCGCCGAAGCAGCGCCGCAAGCCGACCGGTCCTGATAATGCCTCCGGGGTCAGGCTCCTCCCGACCCCATGACGAGGACGTTACAGAAGCTTCCGGGGTCCGTCAATCTGGTTATAACCAGAAAACAGAATCTTTTTCGATGAGCACCGCTCAGGTGCGATCGACGCCGTTCACGGTCGCCGACGGCTGTTCGACCGCCATGTGGATGCGGGCGACGGAGGAGTTGTAGAAAGCCTCGTAATATTCGAGCGCGGCGCCGTCAGCGTCGTAGGCGATCGACTCGATCTCGATCAGCGGGGTGTTGGCGGCGACGCCCATCACATCGGCCTCTTCCTTGGTCGGAAGCGCAGCGCGCAGCCAGCGGTCGGCGCGCTTGACCGTCAGGCCGAAGACGGCGCGGATGGTGCCGAAGATGGACTGGTTTTCCGACAGGATGTTCTCAAGCCCCGGCACCCGGTGCCCAGGCAGGCTGATGCGCGTCATGGTGATCGGCGCGCCGTCGGTCATGTAGACGCGGCTGATCCGGACCACGCTGCCATTGGCGGGAATGCCGAAGACCTTGGACTCCTTGTCGCTCGGCGGACAGCGATAGATCTCCAGCGTGCGCGTCGAGACCTTGTGGCCCTTGGCGGTCAGGTCGTCGAACACGCCGAGATTGGCGGTCATGAAGTCGACATGCTCGCGCGGTGCCGCGACGAACATGCCTTTGCGCGGCATCTTGATGATGCGGCCCTCGTTGGAGAGCGAGCCGATCGCCGCGCGCACGACGGGGCGCGAGACGCCGAAGAAATCGCAAAGCGCCTGCTCCGAGGGGATGCGCGAATTGGCAGCCAGCAGGCCGGTGTTGATCGCTTCCTCGACCTGGTTGCGCAACTGGACCCAGAGCGGCGCCGCCTCGTCGCGGTTGAGCTGGACCTTTGAGCCGATCGAGCGGAAAGCCTCCGCCGCCCCGGCATCTTCCTGGTCGTAACGAGGACGCCCGCGCATTCTGGTTGCTTGTTCCATCATCGGTCCCGCCGCAAAATCATTTGCCGCGACTCAAAAGCGGCAGCGCCTCCCTAGCGGAGGCCGTCCGCCATTTTCACGCTCTCTGGCAAGTTTCGCAACCACAGCATGGCGATGGTCCCAAGAAGCGGCCCCGGAACCAGCAGCAGGAAGGCCCAGCGCCAGCCGCCGATGAAATCGGCGAAGCGCGGCGTCAGCCAGATGGCGAGCACCGTCAGCGCGAATCCGGCGCCGAGCTGCACCGACAGCGCGGTGCCGACGAAGCGGCGGTCGGCAAGCTCGGTGACGGCGGTGGAGAACTGCGCCGAATCGCCGACCACCGAAATGCCCCAGACGATGGCGACGAGCATGAACAGCCAGAGCGGTCCGGAGAAGAGAAAGCCCATCAGCAGCGCGCAGCTTCCCGAGACGATCATCATGCCGGCTGTGGTGGCGGTGCGGCCGACACGGTCCGACAGATAGCCTCCGAGCAGACACCCCAAAATGCCGGACGCGACGACGAAGAAGGTCGAGAGCGAGGCAGCCGCCGCTGTTCCGATCAACTGCGCTTCAAAAGCAGCGCGAGTATACGCAAGCAGCCAGGCCCACATGGCGTAGAGCTCCCACATGTGGCCGAGATAGCCGAGATTGGCGAGCAGCAGCGGACGCTCGCGAAACACCTGGCCGATGCGCGAAGGCTCGAACACCGCCTTGCCGAAGGGATAAGGGCCCTCCTTGGCGAATAGGAGAAAAAACAGCGCGCCGATGGCGGTGGCCACGCTGGCGGCGGCAACCACCGGACGCCAGTCCAGCGCGGTCGAGACGGCCCGGAAGAGATGCGGCAGCGCCGAGCCGATGGTAAGCGCGCCGATGACCGCGCCGAGCGCCAGCCCCCTGTCGCGCGTGAACCAGGTGGCCACCAGCTTCAGTGCCGGCGGATAGACGCCGGCCAGTGCAGCGCCGGTGACGATCCGCGCGGCGATCACGCCGCCCGGCCCAGGATGGAGCAGCAGCGTTGCATTGGCGAGCGCGGCGACAAGTGCCGCGGCCGCCATCAGCCGACTAAGCCGCACCAGATCGGGAAGATTGACCAGACTTGCAGCCAGCGCACCGATGACAAAGCCGACCTGAACGCCATTGGTCAGCCAGGCCTCGGCGCCCGCGCCGAGCGCGAGTTCCTGCTTCAGTTCGGGAAGAATCGCCGTCGCCGAAAACCAGGTGGTCAGCGACAGAACGACCGCCAGGCAAAGCAGCGACAGCACGCGCCAGCGTTCGCTGTCGGCCGCCATGCCAAGCCGGCCGTCATCTATCGTGCTCATGCGCCTTGCAGCGGAACGGTGAACACCGTGGCCGTGCCGGTGAGGCAAAGCTCGCCCTGGCCGTTGCGCACGCTGGTCTCGATCTTGCAGATCGGCTTGTCGGGGCGCACTTCCTTGACCTCCACGCGACCGGTGATTTCCTCATCAACGCCGACGGCCTTGACGAACTTCCAGGCCACTTCGAGGAACACGGTTCCGGGGCCGGGCAGATCTTCCGCGACCAGCGCGTTGAGGATTCCGGACGTGACGCCACCCTGGACGATCAGCTTGCCGAACACCGACTTCTCGGCCAGCGCGCGGTCGTAATGCAGCGGATTGCGATCGCCGGTGATATCGGTGAAGGCCTCGATGTCGCTCATCCTCGTGCGCCGTGTGCGCTCGGCGAAGGCGCCGACCTGCGGACGACCTTTCACCACACCAACCCAACCGTCCTTCGTTCCGGTGCTCATTGCGGCTTCTCCTCTGCTCTGGGTTCGACTGGTTTGAAGGCGGGCAGGACACGGCCGCCGATGGAGGTCGGCGCAAGAAGCAGCATGTCCCCGACCTGTAGCGGCCGTGTGCCGGGCAAGATGAAGCTCAGTATCGTCGGGCCTTCGGCGAGCTCGACCAGGCCGACCACGTAGGGTGCCGCCGGCAGCCAGCCGGGATGACCGGGCTTGTGCACCTCCGAAAAGGATTTGAGCCGCCCCCTGCCCGATGCGTCTTTCCAAACCAGACGCTTGCTCCAGCAGTGCGGGCAGATCGGGCGCGGATAGAAGACGGCCTTGCCGCAATCCTCGCAGTGTTGGATTTTCAGCCGGCCCTCGGCGGCGGCATCCCAGAACGGCTTGGTCAGCGCGGTGATCGTCGGGCCAGGGGTTTTCAGCATGTTGAGATCGACGGACATCAGGCGGCTCCCAGCACGATCGCGGTTGCCTCGCTCATCGTCGCGCCATTGCCGGTGACGAGTGCGAGTTCGGCCTTGCCGATCTGGCGTTCACCAGCCTCGCCGCGCAGCTGGCGCACCGCCTCGACGACATGGGTCATGCCGCCGGCAAGGTCCGGCTGGCCGAAGCCGAGCTGGCCGCCATGCGTGTTGAGCGGCTTGTCGCCCTTGTGCGAAAGATCGTGGTCGCGCAGCCACGCGCCGAACCCGCCCGGCGCGCACAGACCGGCGTCCTCGATCGTCGTCGCGACCATGATCGTGTAGCAATCGTAGAGCGACAGAAGGTCCATCTCGCGGGCTTGCGTGCCGGATTGCGCGAAGGCCCGCGCCATGGCGCTCTTCAACGGACCGGAGGTTAGGCTCGGCGCCTGGCTGACCGCGCGGTGCGTGACCTTCTCGCCGGCGCCGAGCAGGTGCACAGGGCGTTTGGCCATTGAGCGCGCGCGTTCGGCCGAGGTGACGACGACCGCTTCGCCGCCGGCCACCGGCATGACGATTTCGAGAAGATGCAGCGGCGAGGCGATCATCGGTGAGGCCAGCACCGCCTCCACATCGGCCGGCTTGCCGAAGAAGATCGCGTCGGGATTGAGCTGCGCATTGGCGCGCGCCGCGGCGGCGATCATGGCGAAGTCCCGCGCGGTCGAACCGTATTCAGCCATATGCGCCTGCATCAGCAACGCGTAGGAGATGTTGGCACCCGAGGCGCCGAACGGCACGTCGAACTCGCGGATCGGATTGCGGTTGGGCGAGCGCGGTGCAGCCTCCTCGCGGTTGTTGGCAAGCACGCACAAAACCGCCTCGCACATACCGGCCTCGATCGCCGCGGAAGCACGCCAGACCATGCCGGCGCCGGACGCGCCGCCGAGGTCGACGACATTGGCCATTGTCGGCGCCAGGCCGAGATATTCGGCGATGGTCGCCGGGACGTGCTGCGGCGTTTCGCCGACCTGCGGCCCGACCAGCAGTCCGTCGATCGCCGCCGGCTCCAGCCCGGCATCGAGCACGGCCAGACGCGAAACCTCGGCGATCATTTCCAGCGTCGTCACGCCGCTGGTCAGGCGTTGCGGCTTCAGCTCACCGATGCCGACGATTGATCCCCTGGCTCCGCTCATGCCGCCTTGCTCCGATCGAGCACGCGGTATTCTTCCAGGCATGCCGGATTGGCGAGCGAGGCCATGTTCTTGACCGGCTTGCCTTCGAGCGTGGTCCGGGCGGCGCCCTCCACGCGCTTGCCATTCAGCGTATAGGGCACGGCCTGCACCGCGTGGATGCGATGCGGCACGTGGCGTGGCGAGGCGCCCTCGCGGATCGCCCGGCGGATTTGCGCGGCAAGCCCGGGGGTCAGTTCAAAACCATCGTTCAGCTTGACGCAAAGCACGATCTCCTCGTCGCCTTCGACTGGCGCGCCGAAGACCAGGCAGTCCTCGATCTCGGCAAAACCTTCGCAGGCGGCATAAATCTCGGCCGTGCCGATGCGCACGCCGCCGGGTTTCAACGTGGTGTCCGAACGGCCATGGATGACGGCGGAACCATAAGGGGTCATCTCGGCGACATCGCCATGCGTCCAGATCTCGCTGCGCGCCGCGAAATAGGTGGCGTGATAGCGGGCATCGCCGTCCTTGCCCCAGAAAGTCAGCGGCATCGACGGGAATGGCTCGGTGCAGACAAGATCGCCTTGCCGGCCGATGACCGGCGCGTTGCGCTCGTCCATCACTCCCACCGCGAGGCCGAGCCCTTTCACGGTCAGTTCGCCTCGGCGAACGGCGTGGATCGGTGACCCCAGCAGGAAGCAGCCGATGATCTCGGTGCCACCCGAGATCGAGGCGAAGATCATGTCCTTTTTCACATGCTCGTAGACCCAGTCGAACTGGCCGGGAGAAACCGGCGCGCCAGCCGAAAGCAGCGAGCGCAGCGATGACAGGTCGTGCAAGCGGCCTGGCGCGTAGCCTTCGGCGGCAAGCGTCGCCAGATATTTCGGGCTGGTGCCGAAATGCGTGACGCGGGCACGCTCGGCCATTTTCCATAGCGGACTGGGGTCGAGGCCATCAGCCGATTTCAGGATCGGCGCACCGTCATAGAGCACCACCGTCGCGCCACAGGCGAGGCCGGAGATCAGCCAGTGATACATCATCCAGGCGGTGTTGGTGTACCAGCTCATGACGTCGCCCGGACGAACGTCGCCATGCAGCAGGTGCTCCTTCAGTTGCTGGAGCAGCACCCCGCCGGTGCGGTGGACGATCGCCTTCGGCGCGCCTGTCGTGCCGGAGGTGTAGAGCACGTAGCCCGGATGATCGAAGGGCACGCGTTGGAAAGCTAGAGCGCCCTCGCTCCCGAACTCCTCGAAGCGCACCGTCGGCGACGAGAAATCCGATCCGGTGCTTCCGTCACCGGTCAGCACCAGCACGCTGATCGTCGGCATCGCCGCGATGATCTCGGCCAGTCGGTGCGAGATGTCGTGCTCCTTGCCCGCATAGCGGTAGCGCGATGCCGCGAAGAGCACCTTGACATCGATCTGGCCGAGGCGGTCGACGATTGCGGCGGCGCCGAAATCCGGCGAGCAGGACGACCAGACGGCGCCGATCGACAGCGCCGCCAGGAGCGCAACGAGACCTTCGACGCGATTGGGCAGGATGCCGCCGACGCAATCGCCCTTGCCGACACCGGTCGCGCGCAGGCCATGCGCCGTCCGGGCGACGAGCCGGCGCAATTCGCCAAGCGTGATCGAACGGTAATGGCCGCTCTCGTCGGCCTCGATGACCGCGACTTTTGCCTCATCGCCGCCGCGCAGCAGGTTTTCCGCGAGATTGAGCGTTGCTTCTGGCAGGAAGCGGCTCCCGGTCATCGGCGCATTGTCGTCGCGCAGGAAGGAGATCGCGCCGGGTTCGCCGATGACGTCGGCGAAATCCCACACCGCGCGCCAGAACGCGCCGGGATCACCGATGGACCAGCGATGCAGCGTCTCGTAGTCGCGCGGGTCGAAGCCATTGGCTATCGAAAAACGCGCAAGGTTGGACGATTGGAACGCGGCCGGCGCCGGCGTCCAAAGCACGGATGACATGGATTTCCTCCCGCAACGCAGGCCCGGCTCGATGCCGCGACCTTGCCTGCCGATGCGTTTCATGATTATTGGTTATAACCAGAATGTCAAGCAGCGATCGCGTCTAAGCGAGCCGCGGTTCCGAAGGAGCAGACCATGGATGCCGTGCATATCGTTGCCGCCAAGCGGACACCCATCGGCAAGCTGAACGGCGCGTTTTCCGACCTTTCGGCGGCGGAGCTGGGCGGGCAGCTCATAGCGGCGATGCTTGCCGACGCGCAGCTGGCGCCCCATGCCGTCAGCGAGGTGATCATGGGCCAGGTGCTGACCGGCGGCGCCGGGCAGAACCCGGCCAGGCAGGCTGCTCTCAAAGCCGGTCTGCCGGTCAGCGTGCCGGCCATGACCGTGAACAAAGTGTGCGGTGCCGGCCAGAAATCAATTCATCTCGCCGCGCAGGCCATTTGCTGCGGCGATGCCGATTGCGTGATCGCCGGCGGACAGGATTCGATGACCTCGGCGCCGCACTTCATCCACGGTGTCCGCGGCGGCATTCGTATGGGCGACCGTATCGTCGAAGATTCCATGATCACCGACGGGCTGTGGGACGCCTTCCATCAGGTGCATATGGGCGTAACCGCCGAAGCGCTGGCGCAGCGCTACCAGATCACCCGCGAGGAACAGGACCGTTTCGCGCTGCGCTCGCAGGAGAAGGCGGACGCCGCCATCCGGGCCGGAAGGTTCGACGAAGAGATCGTCCCCGTGTCGATCAGGACCAGGCAAGGCGACGTCGTCATCGAGCGTGACCAGCACCCAAACCCCGCGACCAGCCTCGAAGGACTTGCCCGGCTGAAGCCGGTCTTCGATCCGGCGGGAACGATCACGGCCGGCAACTCCTCCGGTCTCAACGACGGCGCGGCGGCCGTACTGGTGATGTCGGAGAGGCGGATGAAGGCATTCGGGCTAAAGCCCCTCGCCC
Organism: Mesorhizobium sp. WSM3224; assembly: GCF_000427725.1. Classification (GTDB taxonomy): domain Bacteria; phylum Pseudomonadota; class Alphaproteobacteria; order Rhizobiales; family Rhizobiaceae; genus Mesorhizobium. The sequence goes on from NZ_ATYO01000009.1 coordinate 72,679, forward strand.
GCATCGCGTCCTATGCTTCGGCGGGTGTCGAGCCGATGGACATGGGACTGGGACCCGTCGCGGCATCACGCCTGGCTCTGGAGAAGGCCGGCTGGCAGGCGTCCGAGCTTGACGTCATGGAGATCAACGAAGCCTTCGCCGCACAGGCCATCGCGGTCAACCGCGAGATGGGCTGGAACGGGGAAATCATCAACATCAGCGGCGGCGCCATCGCGCTCGGTCATCCGCTGGCCGGATCCGGCTGCCGCATCGTGGTGACGCTGCTCCACGAGATGACGAGGCGCAAGGCCCGCAAGGGCCTGGCCTCACTGTGCATCGGCGGCGGCCAGGGCGTGGCGATCTGCCTGGAGCGATGAGGCTGAATCTCAGCGCAGTTTTAGGCTGGGAGAACTGGGCAGCTCTTGGCCACGCCGCCTACTGACGTCATACTCTGACGAGGCGTGTCGATCGGCTTTAGAGCAATTCCAGGAAAAGTGTGAGCGGTTTTCCGTCTGGAATTGCGTCAAAACAAAGAGATAGAGCGGTTCGCCGTTTCCGTGAAACGGTGAACCGCTCTAGCCTGGTGAACTGGCCGCCGAACGTGGCCTCTGGCCTGTTAGCGTCTTACTTCGTTGAGCCTGCCAGAAGCCCCGCAATCAGATACCTATTGAGGAAGACCACCAGGAGGCAAGGCACGACGATGGCGATCGAGCCACCGGCCATTATGAGCCCATAGTCGACGAAGTTCTTGCCGGCGAATTCGGGAATGAGAACGGTCAGCGGCTTTGCATTCTTGGGCGAGAAGACCAGCGGCACGACATATTGCCCCCACGCGCCGAGGAAGGTGAGGATCGCCGCCGCGGTCAGACCGGGCGCGGCGATAGGGGCGATGATCGAGAAGATGATGCGCAGATGGCTCGCGCCATCCATTCGCGCCGCTTCTTCCAGCGAGCGCGGCAGTGTGTCCATCACACCCTTCAGCAGCCACAGGCTAAGCGGCAGGAATGCCGACACATAGATCAGCGTTACGCCGAGATACGCATCGATCTGGCGAAGCGACACCATCAGTCGGAACAGCGGGATGAGCACGGCATAACCCGGCACCGCCATCGTCGCCACGACGGCGAAGAACAACAGGTCGCGGCCGGGGAATTCGAGCCGAGCAAAGGCGTATGCGCCAAGCAGCGACATCAATACGCAGATCACAGTGGCTACGCTGGAGGTCACCACGCTGTTGAACAGGGCAAGGCGGAAATCGCCGGCCACGTCGACGCCGCCAATGCGCTCGTTGACCACGCCGAGAAGGCGGAAATAATGCTCAAGCGTCGGGGCCTGTGGAAACAGGTGGATCGGCCGGGCGTTGAATTCGATAGTTGGTGTCAGGCTTGAGGCAAGTGTCCAGTAGATCGGCAGCAGCGACCACAGAAGCAGCAGCGTGATCCCTACCCAGACCGAGAGGCGGCTATACCAAGGCTCGGTCATCAATCGAGCCTCGTATTGCGGTGGATGCGTAGCACGTAACCCAGCGAGATGGTGAGCGACACGAGAGTGACCATCAGTGACAGCGCCATGCCGTAGGAGAAATTGAACTTCTTGAACGCCTCAAGGTAGATCTGCAGCAGGATCGGCCGCGTCTCGACACTGTTGCGCGCCAGCACGATCGCTTCGTCGAAAAGGTTGAATGCCTGCACGGTGGCGTTGGTCATCGCCACGGCAATTGCGCCACGCGTCAACGGCAAGGTGATTGAACGGAACATGCCGAGACGCGTTGCGCCGTCCATCCGCGCTGCCTCGTACAGTTCCGACGGGATGCTCTGCATCGCGGCCAGCACGATGACGATGGTCAGCGGCATCATGCGCCAGACATGCACGGTCGAGACAGCCAGCATGGCGCTGGTCGCGTCGTTGAACCAAAGGTGACCATCGTAGTCGAAACCCAGCATCACCAGCAGGCCGTTGAGCAGCCCGGGGCCGGGCGAGAATATCCATTGCCAGATGACGCCGCTCACCACGCCGGGCATTGCCCATGGAAGCACAATGGCAGCCAGCACCCAACGGCGACCTCGCTTCAATTGGTTGATCAGCGCGGCTGCCAGAACGCCGAGCACCGTCTCGGCAGCGACTGCGATGCCGACATATTTGAATGTGTTCAGCCAGGACTGCGTAACTTCCCTGTCGCCCAGCATGCGGGTGTAGTTCGAAAGGCCGATGAAGGGCGTTCCCGGCTGCATCGGGTTAACGCGGTGCAGACTGTCCCAACCGGTACTGACGAGAGGATAGAAGACGAGCCCGCCCATCGTCAGCAGAATGGGCAACACCAAGAGGAGGGCGGTCATGACGCCAGTGTTGCGGCCGGCGTCATGACCGTGCCGCGGGAGGATGAGATCTGCTTGCGACGTCACTGCTTCATTGCTTCGGTCACAGCCTGTGCGATGCGCTGCACGGCCTGGTCCACCGTGATTTCGCCCTTGGCGGCGCTGTTGATCGAGGTGTTAACGGCGAGCGAGAATTGAGGATACCAGGTCGGCGCGCCCGACGGGAACAGCGCTTCGACTGTCGGCGCCTGTTCGACAAGCGCCTCGCCGCTGACCAGCTTGCCTGCATTCTGCAACTCGGCCAGTGCGGATGTCCGCGTCGGCAGAACGCCGTTTCCATAATTGTGGATTTGATATTCCTTGGAGGTCATCCACTTGATGAATTCCTTGGCCGCTTCCGGGTTCTGGGCATTCTTTGGAATTCCCAGCCCTTCCAGCAGGCCGAAGCTGCGCGTCTTGCCTGAGATGGTGGCCACCGGGATCGCCTGGACCTGGCCGCCGACCGTCGACTGTGCGGGATCGTTGAACTGCCCCAGGCGGCCAGGCTCGCCGCTGATCATGATGCTGGTCAGGCCCTTGGCAAAGAGCGTTTCATTGATTTCGCTGTCCTTCAGGACAGTCGCGGACGGATCGACCAGCCCTTCCTTCAAAAGCATCAGTTCGAACGCCATCGCCTTGTAGCCGGCAGAGTCCGGCGAGACGAATTGCGGCTTCATATCCTTGTCGAAGAGATCGCCGCCGAAAGCCTTCGTAAGCAGATACCAACTGGTGGAAGCGCCCTCGGTTGGGGAGAGCGGCAGGCCGATCGGATATTTGACGTTGCCCTTGGCTTTGATGGCCTTGGCCGCTGCCACCAGCTCGTCCAGCGTCTTCGGAACGGCTTTCACGCCGGCATCGTCGAAATGCTTCTTGTTGATCAGCATGACGCGGAAATCGTTGGTGTAGGGAATGGCCAGAACTTGGCTGTTGACTGTGAAGATGGTGGAGCCCTTGATGTCCTCCAATGTCGCGGCGTCGATCGTGTCGTTGAGCGGTGTGTACCAGCCGGTGGCCGAAAACTGGCCGGTCCAGGACCAGTCGAACTCGGTCACGTCCGCAGGCGCGGTGCCGGCCAACAAGGCGGTCGAAACCTTCACCGACACATCGTCCCAGGAGGCCGTCTGGAGGTCGAGCTTGATGCCGGTGGCCTTCTCGAAGTCTGCCGCCATATTCGCATCCTGCGGCGATGGAAGCAGCACTGAGATCGACTGGCCGGCGAAGGGCTTGGCGTCCTCAGCCAAGGCGATCCCGCTGGCCGAGGTTATCAAAATGGCAGTGAAGGCAAGGATCAGTTCCGATTTTGGCAGGCGCATGATTTTCTCTCCGTGTCTTTGTTGAACGGGCGAAATTGTCCTTCTACTTGGTTCTCCTCACGCCCCCGCCGAGGCGGTAGATATGGACGCTATCGCTGGAAATCCTGATATTCTTGCCGATTTCATCGCAAGTTTTCAGCTTTTTAAGCGCAATGAGCCGCTAGTCGGCTCATTGTCGTTGCTAGGCGCGGAAGCGTCGCCGATAGTCCTTGGGCGTGCAGTGCACTTGGCGCTGGAAAGCATCGTAGAAGCGGCTGAGTGAGCCGTGCCCGCTCTCGAACGCAACCTCGATGATCGCCATGTCGGTGCCCGCCAATAGCTTCAGCGCATGATTGAGCCGTCGCTGGCGCAGATATTGAGCGATGGATTGCCCAAGAACCTTATGGAACATCGCGGTTGCGTTGGTTGGGTGAAGTCCGCCAATGCGAGCCACATCCGTGACGCTGATCGGCTTGGCGAAATCACTGTTGATGAAAGTGGTCATCTGCTGCACGCGGCCGATCACCCGACGGTCGGCGACCTGCGTCGCGCTACGCCTGTGCTCACCCTCGAAAGCGCCCTCGGCGACATCCGCCCGCCGCTGGTCGACTGCCAGCCGGCGAACGCGCAGGCGAACTTCGTCGCGCAACAGGTCAGCCATCTGTTCGGTGGTCACGTCCCAATCGCGCGCCCAGCGTCTGACCATCAGTGTATCTGCCGGGTCGACCGACGAAGCTGTCAAAACGTGACCCGCCATCAGGTCGTTCTTGAAATCGCTGGAGACGGCAAGCGACAACAGATCGGCAAAGGGCACATAGACGCAAACGAGTTCCGTGCCGTCGAGGGCAGCAACGACCTGATGTGGAGATGCGGCCCAGAAGCAATAGATGGCGCTCTCCTGCAACCTGATCTGCTTGCCGTTGATCAGATAGGTCATGCCGCCGCGCGTGATGACGTTGAGTTCCACATGGTCATGCCAGTGAGCCGCGGGCATGGGCTCCACGACGTGGGTTTCAGCCAGGAATTCATCGGGCTTCAGGAAACGGTTTCCGGTCTCATGCGGATCTAGCTGACGCGTGGCTGCCTCCTCGGTCTAGGCCGATTCACTTGCCGGGTTCCCGGTGAGATCACTTAGAAACCGGAAAAAACACCTTCAATCAAGCAAGCATTTTCTGGTTTCACATGGCAATGGATTTTCCACACCCGTCGACGTTGACCCATTGAATGGATGGCCGCAGTGACGAAGATCTGCCTTATCGGCGCTGGTAGCACCGTATTCGCCCGCAATATCCTGAGCGATGTCCTGTCCAACAAGGACCTCGCGCATTGCGAGATCGCGCTTCAGGATATCAACCCCGAGCGCCTAACCACCTCCGAAGTGATGACGCGCCGCATCTGCGAGGCGCTCGGCATCGCGGACCGTGTGAAGTTGGTGTGCACCGTCGATCGCGCCGCCGCCCTGAAGGATGCCGATTTCGTGATCCTGATGATGCAGGTGGGCGGCTACAAGCCGGCGACCGTTACCGACTTTGAGGTTCCCAAGACCCTTGGCTTGAGACAGACTATTGCCGATACGCTTGGCATCGGCGGTATCTTCCGCGCCCTTCGCACCATCCCCGTGATCTTCCAGATCGCCGATGACATGCGCCGCTACTGCCCGCAGGCGCTGATGATGAACTACGTGAACCCGATGGCGATGATCAGTTGGGCGATGGCAGAGGCCTATCCGGACATTCGCTATGTCGGCCTTTGCCATTCGGTGCAGGACACATCGCAGTTTCTGGCGCGCGTGCTGGGCGAAGACCCTGCCGATATCGACTATCAATGCGCCGGGCTCAACCACGTCGCCTTCTTCCTCAAGTTCGAAAAGCGGCTCGCCAATGGCGGGCGCGAGGATCTCTATCCCAGGCTGCAAAAGATCGCGCGCGACGGGACATTCCCGCCTGACGATGCGGTGCGCTTCGAGGTCATGAAACGGTTCGGCCATTTCGTGACTGAAAGCTCGATCCATTTTTCGGAGTACACGCCGTGGTTCATCAAGCGCGGGCGCGAGGACCTGTTAGAGCAGTTCCGGCTGCCGCTCGACGAATACATCACGCGTTGCGAGCGCCAGATCGCCGAGTGGCACGAATTGCGCCACGAGTTGGAGGACGAGAGCCGGCCTATCGAGGTCACGCCCAGTCGGGAATATGCGGCGGCGATCATCCATTCCTGTGTGACCGGCCAGCCGAGCCTCATCTACGGCAACGTGCGCAACAACGGCTTGATCGAAAACCTGCCGCCAAACGCCGCCGTGGAAGTTGCCTGCCATGTCGACCGCAACGGGATCCAGCCCATTCGGGTCGGGCGCATCCCGGTGCAGCTCGCGGCCATCATGCGCAGCAACATCAATGTGCAGGAACTGGCGGTCACGGCGGCGATCAGCGGCAAGCGCGAGCACATCTACCACGCCGCCGCGATGGACCCACACACCGCCGCCGAGCTATCGCTAGCCGAGATAGCGGCGCTGGTGGACGCCCTGGTCACGGCGCATGGTGACCTGTTGCCTGCCTATGCCAGGGCAGCCGCATGAGCGCCTTCGACCTGACAGGCAAGGTCGCGCTTGTCACCGGCGCCCAGCGCGGCATCGGCCTTGGCATCGCGACCGAGCTGGCGCACGCAGGCGCGCATGCCCTGCTGACCGGTATCATGGACGAGGACGGAGAGTGCGCCGCCGACAAGCTGCGCCGGGCCGGCTATCTTGCGTCCTACCGGCACATGGATACGCGGGAGGAGGCGCAAGTCTCGCAGACGGTGGCCGCTATTCACGCGGAAATGGGGCGCATCGACATCGCCGTCGCCAATGCCGCGATCTATCCCAATACGCCAATCGCCGCGATCTCGCCCTTTGAATGGGACGACGTGATGGCCGTCAATTTGAGGGGTGCCTTCCTGCTTGCCAAGACCTGCCTGCCTTATTTCCAAAGGCAGCGCAGTGGTCGGGTCATATTCCTCTCGTCGATCACGGGCACGCGCGTGTCGTCGCCGGGTTATGCCCATTATGCGGCGAGCAAGGCGGGCGTTCTGGGCTTCATGCGCACGGCTGCGCTCGAATTCGCGCCTTGGAATGTTACGTTGAACGCCGTGGAGCCAGGCAATATCCTGACCGAGGGCGTGGTGGAGCATCAACCGCAAAGTTTCGTCGACGCGCAGCGCGCCGCAGTGCCTCTGCGACGGCTCGGCACGCCGCATGATGTAGCGCACGCCGTGCGGTTCCTTGCGTCCGACGAGGCTTCCTACATCACCGGGCAAAGCATCGTCGTCGATGGCGGCCAGACCTTGCCTGAAATGGCGACCGCGATCCTGCCGGAGGCAGCACAGTGACGGGCGTTGTCGTCCAGAACCTTTCGAAATCGTTCGGTTCTGTCGGCGTCCTGCACAATGTCAGCGTGGAAGCGCGTGAAGGCGAGTTCATGGCCCTGGTCGGCCCTTCCGGCTGCGGCAAGTCAACGCTGCTGCGCTGCATAGCGGGGCTCGAAGCGATCAGTGGCGGGACGATTTCCATTGGCGGGCGCATCGTCAACAATCTGGATCCCAAAGAGCGCGGCGCGGCGATGGTGTTCCAGAACTACGCACTCTATCCGCACATGACTGTGCGCCAGAACATGGCGTTCTCGCTGAAACTGCGCGGCGGCAGCGCCGACGAGATCGCCATAGGCGTGTCGGACGCGGCAAGAATACTTGGGCTGACGGATTATCTCGACCGCTATCCGCGCCAGCTTTCCGGCGGCCAGCGCCAGCGCGTGGCGATGGGGCGCGCAATCGTGCGCAAGCCTTCCGTCTTCTTGTTCGACGAACCGCTGTCCAATCTCGATGCCGCGTTGCGCGTGCAGATGCGCGCCGAGATTCGGGCCTTGCACAAGCGCCTCGGCATCACCTCGATCTACGTCACACACGATCAGGTGGAAGCCATGACAATGGCCGACCGGATAGTCGTTATGCGCAACGGCGTTGTGGAACAGGCTGGCCCGCCGCTGGAACTCTATGACCGCCCCCGCAACGAGTTTGTCGCGACCTTTATCGGGTCGCCGGCGATGAACCTGCTCGAGGGCCAACTTGCGCAAGGCGTCTTCGCATTGGCAGATGGACAGCGCATCAACGTGCCAAATGCTAAATCGGTGGTGGCCCGCGCCAAGCTCGGTCTGCGCCCCGAACACATCGCGATTGCGGACAACGCTGCTGCCAATTCAATCCGCGCCACGGTCGAGACCTGCGAGTCCACCGGCGCGACGTCCTACCTCGCCTGCAAGCTCGCTGGCGCGCAAGTGATCGTGACTGTGCCGCATCGGATCATGCTGGAGACAGGCCAGCAGACGCATCTGACCATCGCGCCGGAAAACATGCATGTATTCGACGCAGCAACGGGAAGTAGCGTCGAGGTAGTGCTTTAGCGCACAGGAATGGGTCGGTGGGCTTGCCGTCGACCAAGCTGCCGAACAATCGCCTGACGACAGATGGGCAGCTGCCGTCGCCGACAAGTTCCCACTGGTGCCAAGCGAGTTATCGAATCGAAGTTGTGCTGTGAAGTATGCAGCCTCCCTGGAACAGGTTTGTTCGCGAATATGTTGATGCCACCTCGCATGGTTTCTAGTAGCCAGTATGAGGCGGATACCAGACATTAAACCGCTGATTGTCGACGCTCGGGTCGTATCATCCCGTCCAGATGGTCGATCGGAGAACAGCCTGCATATGCTCCGCGAGGTCCAGTTCGCCTCGCGCCTCGATCTCTAAAAGATATCGGACCTTGGCAAGGCGATCCCCTTCACAAACCGCAGCAAAGCTGCAGATAGCGAGCAGCGCCCTCTCCTCCTCCCGGCTGGCTATGGCGGCGCCGCATCTGCTGCCGCCTACTTTGTGTAAGACTTCGCCGAAGGACGAGTATGCTGTCTTGTGCACGTCGATCAGCGCTCGCAATTCATTAGACGGTTCTGGATCCTGGCCCGGAGAATCTTTGCCGAGTGCAGTTGCAGTAACCGTTGAGGCGACGACTGCGCTGCCAGAGTGGAAGAGCAAGGCGCGGCGATTTATCCTGGACATGGCGAACTCTCCATCTGCTTCGAGAGCTATCGAAACGGCGGCGTAGCGCCGTCAGACCGTAACATGCCGGTTCGCGCATTCCTGTCAGGATTGTTCGGTCCCCTTCGTGCACCTCGTCGGTCCCCTTCGTGCACCTCGCTAGCGGGATAATGTCCGCTTCAAGGCTGCGGCAAAGTTTACCTCAAAGGCCGATATGAGGCGCTGAACCGCTGGGCCTGACAGTGTGGCCACAGCCCGGGCGGTACTCACAAGGGCATACGGGGAATATGCGGTAAGGTGTTCAGGCGGCCTGCCACCCGAAACTCTCAAGGGTGGCCTACGATCCGCCAGCCTCGAAAACCTGATGCGACAAGCGCACGCGATGCTGACCATTATGGCAGCGGAACCGGCGCGTCGGCGAGCGTTCTGAGATAGGCAATCACATTCAGCCGGTCCGCCTCTTCGGGCACGCCTCGGACGTCCATGTTGACGCCGGGCGTGGTCAGCGTGGGACCGGCGAGGAAGATGTTCAAATCCTCATAAGTCCATGTTCCCTCCCAGCCCAACAGGGTCTTGGAGTAACGCTCGAACTTCGTCGAAGCCTTATCGCGTCCGACGACGTTCCAAAGGTTCGGCCCGATGGTGGAACTATCCTTCGGACGCACGACATGGCAGGGGGCGCAGGTAGTAGCAAAAAAAGCCGCGCCCTTGGTGGGGTCGCCTTTCACCAGCCGAGCGGAAATCGGCTCCGGCTTCAGGATGACGACCCCATGCGCCAAAAGGTAGACGGCGATGTCCTCATGGTCGTCGTGTTTTGCGAGATGATAGGCCGTGATGATACTCGGCCGTTCGTTTGGGTCGCCCTGGATCCAGATGGCGTTGACGTCGGCGCCGGCCTCGACAAACACCTTCACACAGTCGAGGCAGCCGTTGGCAGCGGCGAGGATCAACATGGGCTCGCCCCGCGTCTTGCCGTTCGCGTCCGCACCGTGCGCAAGCAGCAGCCGGATCATGTCGGCGGCGTTCTTCAGCACTGCGACCGTCATCGGCAGGCCGAGGACCGCTTCCTTGTTGACACCGGCACCACGCTTGATCAGCAGTTCCGCCGCCTCGACGTGGCCGCTGCGCACCGCTAAGAAGAGCGGCGTTGCCCCCTTCTCCTGCTCCTCGATGTCAGCGCCGGCATCAAGCGCCGCCGTGATTGCCGTGAGGTCGCCGCTCTTGGTCGCGTCGTGAAGCGCACCGCCATGCACTATTGTGACGGTACCTAGCACGATCAGCAAGCTTCCGAGCAAACGCCGCATTTCGGCATCCCTCTGCCGATACGGATGGAGATGCACCCGATATGCCCTCATCCATGATTGCTTTCAGATTACATTAGCACGAGCTAAAGGTATAGTGACGCTGACGACATCAGTCGCCGCTCGGGACCCATTCTGGTGCACGCGGTCGGAACAGGACAGATGACGTGCTTTGCAGGCGTGATAGCCACGGCTGCGGCACTTGAGGGAGGCGCGGCGTTAGCCCACGGCCCGGATCGGAATTGGGGCTATCCGTCAGCTTGCTGCCACGGTGATCCGGTCACTGGCGACTGCGGGAAAATTCCCGCCGCCACTGTGACGCCCCGCCCAGATGGCTACGTGATTATCCTGCGTCCGGGCGACCATCAAAAAGTCACTCATCAGAACCGCTACTTCGTGCCATACGATGTCGTCATCCCCTCGGGGGACGGCAACTTCCACATCTGCCTGCATCCCACGGAAGAAGACGAAAACTGCTTCTTCGCGCCAAACGACGCGATGTAGGTGGCGACCCCGACAGAGAACAGGTTGGGCTCCTCACACCTCCCGGAAATCCTTCAGCGACGCATGGCGAAGCTTCTCCTCACCCTTGAGGAACTTGACCGCCCTACCAATCCCGGCTTGAGCCATTGGGCCTTCTCTTTCGCGAGCCCTTTCGGAGGAGGTGCGCCGGTCTTGCCGGCCTCCCGCTCCACCCCGATGATGTCCATTTCCTTCTCGACGTAGCACTTGATCTTGCGCCAATTCATGGTCGAGCCGCTGCGAGAGGCTGTCGAGGCGTTTCGAGATGATGCCTTCAAGACCAGCTTCGCAAGCCAAGTGGCAAACGGCTTCGCCAGTGCCAGGCAGAGCCTCGCTGAACTGGATATGGCCGCCGGCAGGGATCAGCCAAAGTCCGTTCTGCCGCCCCGTGCACTCGGCCGTACCGCTTGATAGCCTCCTGCTCGCTCCCGTCGAGAGGCGCGACCAACTCACCCTTGCCGAGTATCTCCCGGAGCGGTTCGGGGACCTTGCGCCGATAGCGCCACGTCTGGCCGCGTTTCAAAACCAGTCTCATTCGATTTGTACCCCTTGGTGTACCTGAAAGTGTACAGCGGGGATGGCTGCAGCCCTTGCAATCCTTGGCTTTCAAGGTGTCTCGGGTGGGAAGTGGTGCCCCTAGCCGGGATCGAACCAGCACTCCTTGCGGAACTCGATTTTGAGTCGAGCGCGTCTACCAATTCCGCCATAGGGGCTCAGGCCGGGCGGCCTGGATGGGCGCGGACTATACGGTTGGACCGCCTTTCGTCAACTGGGCTGTTGCGGATTTGCCGACGCCACTTCGGCCGAACAGCGTCTTGCGGTTTCGCAAACACCGCCGCCATTGTGCGCCGCGAGAAATCTTTCTAGAGAGGCGAAAGTTTCAGTCGCCTGTCCAAAAACCACGGCTGCGGCGCTTTGGGTGCTTGTTTCGTGCTTGCCGGTGGCCGAAAACCGCTGCGCCGTTCCAGGCGATATGCACTAGGAGAGCCGATGCTTCGCGGACTTTACGACTGGACCCTGTCGCTGGCGGCGCGCAAATCCGCTGAATGGTGGCTGGCCTTCATCGCTTTCGTCGAAAGCTCGGTCTTCCTTGTGCCGGCCGACGTGCTCTTTCTGCCGATGGCGCTGGCCAAACCGCAGCGCGCCTATCGCTATGCGTTGATTGCCACTGCCGCCTCGGTGCTGGGGGGTATCGCCGGCTGGTTCATTGGCCATTACGCCTATGAGGCAGTCGCCAAGCCGATCCTCGAATTCTACGGCAAATATGACGAGTTCGAGCAGTTGCGCATCTCGTCCGGCGTCGGCTTCATTATCCTGATGCTGATAACCTCGGGCGCGGCGCATCTGCCGCCGATCAAGGTGGTGACGATCCTGTCCGGCGTCATCGGCGTCAATCTCTTGCTCTTCATCGGCCTTGCGATCGTGGCGCGCGGCGCCCGTTTCCTGCTGCTTGCCTGGCTGCTGCGCCGCTATGGCGAGGAGATCAAGGAGTTCATCGAAAAGCGCCTGGGATTGATCGTCGGCGCCGGCGCCGCTGCCCTGATTTTGCTCTATATCCTCGTCAGATACGCCCACGGATAACGACGCAACAACGGATCCCCATCGATGACAGCGACCATGACTGCCGACACCGGACGCCAGCGCACGCGCGCGGCGCTCTTTCTCGCCGTCGCGATGGCCGCGACCGTAGGCTCGGCGCTGGCCTTCCAATATATCGGCGGCTACATCCCCTGCCATCTCTGCCTGGAGCAGCGCACCCCCTACTATATCGGCGTGCCGCTGATGGTGCTGGCGGCGATCGCCTCGATGCTGCGCGCGCCGGCCTGGGTGACGCGCGGGCTGCTGGCGATCGGCGGCTTGCTCATGCTCTACGGCCTCTATCTCGGCGTCTATCATTCCGGCGTCGAATGGGCCTGGTGGCAGGGCCCGGCCGACTGCACCGCCGGCGCCGGCCCGGTCGACACCGGCGGCAAGGGCGTTCTCGACGCGCTCGACAAGTTCGTGCCGCCCTCCTGCGACAAGGCCGCGCTTCGCATCCTCGGCCTGTCGCTCGCCGGCTGGAACGCCATCGTCAGCCTCGTCCTCGCCACCGTCGCCTTCCGCAGCGCCTTGGCACGTGACTGAACCAGATTGAGCAGCACGACGCAGAGTTCGGACAAAATTCGGCAGGCTTGGTCGGATGGCGCGGCTTTCGACATCCGAGCCAGGTCGACCCCCACTCCGTCTCGGCTTCGCCGAGCCGCCACGCCACTCATGAGTGCTTCGGCCGGCGAAGGCCGGAAGCGCAAAAAAATCGCTTCAGGCGGCCAGCGTCCCGAATTCTCGAACGATCTCAGGGTTCCAGCTCGACATCCCAGTACAGATAATCCATCCAGCTTTCATGCAGATGGTTGGGCGGAAACAGCCGGCCGTTATTGTGCAGGTCGTGCACCGTCGGCTGATAAGGCTTCTGCAGCGGCCACATCTTGGCCTGCGCCGGCATCATGCCACCCTTGCGAAGATTGCAGGGCGAGCAGGCTGCGACGACGTTTTCCCAGGTCGTCGCCCCGCCGCGATGGCGCGGGATGACGTGGTCGAACGTCAAATCCTCCGGCGTGCCGCAATACTGGCACTGGAAGCGGTCGCGCAGGAAGACGTTGAAGCGGGTGAAGGCGGGATGCCGCGACGGCTTCACATAGGCCTTCAGGCTGACGACGCTCGGCAGCTTCATCGAGAAGGTCGGCGAGGAGACGGCGTGCTCGTATTCGGCGACGATGTTGACCCGGTCGAGGAAGACAGCCTTGATGGCGTCCTGCCACGACCAGAGCGACAGGGGGTAATAGCTGAGCGGACGGTAGTCCGCGTTCAGCACCAGCGCGGGAAGCCCATCCGGAGATACGGCAACCGTCACGTCCTTCGCCTCCTTGCTTCTAGAACCGAACGGCGCGGATACTGTAAGCCCGACATGACAGGGATGTGAAGCGGATTGTCTCTCGCTGAAACCCCTAAAAGCGCGTGATTTTCAGGCTTTTTTGGCCATTTCGACTGAAGGCGCCGCATCTTTGCCCTTCAATTCCCGGTAATAGGCCCAAAAAAGCCGCGACGCGACACCCCGCCAGGGGCTCCATGATTCGGCCAGCCGGATCAGCATTTTCTCCGGCGGACGCGGGTCGATGCCGAGCGCATGGCCGACCGCCGTCTGCAGCGCGACGTCACGCGCGGGGAACACGTCGGGGTGGCCGGCGGCAAACAGCAGGTAGCATTCGGCCGTCCATGGGCCGATGCCGGGCACGGCGACCATCGCCGCGATCGCCTCGCCTGCGTCGAGCCTACACAGGTGATCGAGGTCGAGCCCGCCGGCAACGGCCTCGGCGACGGCGAGCAGCCCGCGCTGTTTGGGCCGCGACAGCCCGGCCTCGCGAAATATGTCCTCGCCGGCGGCAAGGATCGCTTCCGGCGTCAGCGGATCGACCAGCTTGACCAACCGCCCGAAGATGGCGTCGGCGCTCGCGCGGGAAACTTGCTGTGAAACGATAATGGAAGCGAGGCTCGTGAACCCTGGTTCCGACAGCCTCAGCGGCACCTCGCCCGCCCTGCCGCGCACGGTCTCCAGCCGCGGATCGATCCGGCAGAGCGCGTCGAGCCCTGCCGCAATGTCGTCGAGCGAGGCGATGCGTTGCACGTTGCTTGTTCCCAGAGCGCCCGCGAAGTGGCAATTGATGGCTAGTTACCAACTCGCAAAAGCGCATGACAACCCGAATGCCGCCTCAGAGATGACGCTCCTGACATTCCGCTTCGCGCCGAGCCCCAATGGCGAATTGCATCTGGGCCATGCCTATTCGGCCCTGCTCAACCAGCAGATGGCGGCACGGGCCGGCGGGCGGCTGCTTTTGCGCATCGAGGACATCGACGTCATACGGTGCACACCGGAGTTCGAAGCCGGCATTTTCCGTGACCTCGAATGGCTGGGGTTGCACTGGGAACGGCCGGTGCGCCGCCAGTCCGAGCATTTTGCCCAATACCAGGCGGTGCTTGACCGGTTGATCGCCGAGGACCTCGTCTATCCGGCCTTCATGAGCCGGGGCGAGATCCGCGCCTTCATTGCCGAGACCGGAAACCGCGGCCGCGGCTGGCCGCGCGATCCGGACGGCGTGCCGCTCTACCCGCCGCTCGACAAGGCCCTGCCGGCCTCGGAACGCAAGCGGCGGATCGCCGAAAACATGCCTTTCGCCTGGCGGCTCGATGTCGAGGCGGCGATGGCGCGCGCCCCAGGTGCCCTGTCATGGACCGAATTCACCGACGAGACGATGTCTGCGACGCGAGCGATCGAAGCACAACCGCAGGATTGGGGCGATGTCATCGTCGCCCGCCGCGACGTCCCGACCAGCTACCATCTCGCCGTCGTTGTCGACGACGCGCTGCAAGGCGTCAGCCATGTCGTGCGCGGGCGGGACCTCTATTCGGCGACCGGGGTGCAGCGGCTGCTGCAGGAGTTGCTCGGCCTGCCGGTGCCACGCTATTTCCACCACCGCCTGATCCTCGGCCCTGACGGCAGGAAGCTGTCCAAGAGCTTCAAGGATACCGGCGTTGCCGCGCTGAGGCAGGCCGGCATGTCGCCGCAGGACGTCGCGCGATTGGTCGGACTATGACTAAAACCGCGCCATGCCGGCCTTGATCAGCGCCAGCACGCTGATGAAGGCAAAGGCCCCGCCGAGCCCCCAGGCAACCGCCATCTTGAGATCGCCCAGGCTGACGCCATGCTTGCTGGCGACCACCACCGCGACAAAAAAGCCGAAGATGAACAGCAGCGTGTTGCCGGTCGGGCCGAAGCCGCTCTCCTTCATGACCGCGTCGAGCGCCGTGCCGAAAAAGAAGCCGAAGCCGGCAATGATCGCGAAAGCGAACAAAAGCCAAGTCGTGTCGAGATGCACAGGCATGTCCCACCATGGCGCGGCGATGCGCCATGCCCCTCTTGGCACGGTTGTTGAATTCAATTTAGCTTATGGATCAACCGTTTCGTTTTGCTTGCGCGATTGAACGGCATTAGAGCAATAGCCGTCATCAACCGTTCACCCCGGCAGCCTCCCCCATGCAGAGCATCAAGCGGTTCATTCCCGCCTCCTTCGTCGTTCTGTGGGCGACGGGCTTCATCGGCGCGCGCTACGCCATGCCCTGGGCGGAACCCTTTACCTTCCTTGCCATTCGCTTCGTGATAGCGGCGATCCTGTTTGCCGGCCTCGTCGTGCTGCTTGGCTCGCGCAAGGCCACGCGCGAAGAAGCGCTGCACGCGACGGTGGCCGGCGTCCTCATGCACGGCGTCTATCTCGGCGCCGTCTTCTGGGCGATCCACAAGGGCATGCCGGCCGGCCTCTCTGCGCTGATCGTCGGCCTGCAGCCGCTGATCACGGCCGTGCTTGCCGGAAAGTTCCTGGGCGAAGCGATCCTGCCGCGCCATTGGGCCGGCCTTGCGGTCGGGCTGCTCGGCGTCGTCATCGTGCTCTGGCCAAAGCTGGGCATGATTGGCGGCGGCGTCACGCCGGCGACGCTGACCGCCTCGCTTGTCTCGGTGCTCGGCATGAGCGCCGGCACCATCTGGCAGAAGCGCTACGCCTCCGGCGGCGATCTGGTGTCGGCGACGATGTGGCAGTATGTCGGCGGCTCCGCCGTGATGATCCTAGGCTCGCTCGCCTTCGAGACGCGCGCCATCACCGTCAATGGCGAGCTGATCTTCGCTTTTGCTTGGCTGGTCCTGGTGCTGTCGATCGGCGCCATATTTCTGTTGATGGTAATGATCAGGGACGGCGAGATGTCGAAGGTCGCCTCGCTGTTCTACCTCGTGCCGGCCGTTACCGCGATCATCGCCTGGGCGCTTTTCAACGAGCAGCTCAACCTGCTGCAGATCGCCGGCATGGCGATCGCCACGCTCGGCGTCGCCCTGGCCACAGCGCGGCCTAAGGTCCTATCCGAGAATATCTCCGCCTGAGATGTGTTGAGATTCAGGTCAGGCCGAGCCGGAGTCGAAGACGGGCGCGAAGCGACCAAACTGGGCGGCTTCCGAGAACCGGAGCGGAGCGTACTGAAGTACGTGAGCACCGGCCTACGCCGGCCGTAGCCTTCATAGGACGGAGACATGTATGAGTGCTTCGGCCGGCGAAGGCCGGAAGCGCAGGAGGCCGCCATTTGCAGGCCGGCCTCACCTGAATATCGACACATCTCAACCAACTCTCGCGCGCGCCTCCAGATAGCGGCTGATCGCGGCGTTGAGCTCGCCGCCGAGAATGAAGATGGCCGAGATGATGTAGAGGAACACCACCGCGATCATGATCGAGGCGAGCCCGGCATAGGTCGTCACATAAGAGGAGAAGTGGTCGAGATAGGCGGCGAAGACGGTCGAGCCGGCCAGCCATGCGACCAGCGTGAAGACGATGCCCGGTATGATCGAGACGAAGCGGCGCTCGCCGGCCGGCAGCCAGATATGCACGGCGAACAGCCCGATGACGATGACCGTCGAGGCGATCACGTAGCGCCATATGGTGATCGTGCCCATGTACGGCTTGATCCATTCCAGATGCGCTTCCGCGAGTCGCGCCAAGAGCGGCGCAAACACCAGAAGCACGCTGACGGCAAGGAAGCAGGCGGTCGCAATCAGGACGAAGATGATGCTTTGCACCCTGCGGTGGATGATGCCGCGCGTCTCGGTGACCCGATAGGCGCGGTTGAGTGACGTGCGCAGCGCCTCGATGCCGTTCGAGGCGAAATAGGCCGCAAGCAGCACGCCATAGGTCAAAAGGTCGGTGCGCCGCACGGTGAGCACGTTCAGCACCTCATGCGCGATCGGCTTGGCGATCTGCTCCGGCCATGTGTCGAAGACCAGGTGCACCGCCGTGTCGGCGAAGGCGCGCGCGCCGAGGAAGCTGGCGAGCGTGGTGGCGAAGATCAGGAACGGAAACAGCGCCATCAGCGAGGTGATCGCCAGATGGCTGGCCATCGCCCAGCCGTCATCGGTGTTGAAATGGCCGATCGCATCGTAGAGCACGCGCTTGAGGGCAACGATATTCCGCAGCAAGGGCCCGCGCTCCGCTCGATTGTGTCGACGCCGCGAATATGGGAAGTGATTGCGGCAAATGGCAACCCCAGGTCTCACAACGCGCCCCGCCGCCAAAGAGTTGCGCACCGTCATCGTCACCGGAGCCTCCTCCGGCATCGGCGCCTATTGCGCGCGGGCGTTGAAGGCGGAAGGCTGGCGGGTGTTCGCCACGGCGCGCAAGCCGGCCGACATCTCGGCCCTTGAGGCGGACGGCATAGAGGCCTTCTACCTCGACTATCGCGAACCCCAGTCCATCGCATCACTGGTCGAGGCGGTGCTTGAACGCACCGGTGGCACGCTTGATGCGCTGTTCAACAATGGCGCCCACGCCCAGCCCGGCGCCGTCGAGGACCTGCCGGTCGCAGCACTTCGCGAGCAGTTCGAAGCCAATTTCTTCGGCTGGCATGATCTGACCCGCCGCGTCGTGCCGATCATGCGCCGCCAGGGACATGGCCGTCTCGTCCATTGTTCCTCGATCCTCGGACTGGCGCCTGTCCGCTTCCGTGGCGCCTATTCGGCATCCAAACACGCCGTCGAAGGCCTGATGCTGTGCATGCGCCAGGAGCTCGAAGGCAGCGGCATCCACCTCTCGCTCATCGAACCGGGACCGGTGACATCGAAGATCGCCAGTAACGGCCTGCCTTGGTTCCTCAGGAATATCGACGTCGAGAATTCCGTCCACCGCGCCGATTATCAAGCGCAGCTCGCCCGGCTTCAGGCCGGCGGCAGCGTGTCGAAGCTGAAACCGGGACCGGAGATCGTGCACAGGGCGCTCCGCCACGCGCTTCTGTCACAGCGCCCGCGCCCGCACTATGTGGTAACGGTGCCGGCTAAGATCGGCGCGGTGCTGAAACGCATACTGCCGGCATCCCTGCTGTACCGCCTGCTCGCCAGGCGCGCCTGACCGAAACCGAACCGGAGCCAGCCAGATGGTCATCGTCCTCAAGATCCTCGCCGTCATTGCGATGGCCGCGGTAGTGATCGTGCTGGTTCGCGGCCTGATCAACATGATGCGCGGCGGCTCCGGCATGACCTCGAACAAGCTGATGCAGACGCGCATCGTGCTGCAGGCCGTGGCATTGGCGCTGCTGTTGCTGGTGGTCTATTTCACGCGCAAATAGCGGTCTCAGGGGGACGGCGTGGTCAAGCTCAACAAGATCTACACCCGCACCGGCGACGACGGCACCACCGGGCTCGGCACCGGAGAGCGGCGGCTGAAATCAGACCTTCGCGTCGACGCCTATGGCACCATCGATGAGGCCAATGCCTGCATCGGCATGGCCCGCCTCCACACAGCCGCCGAGCACCCCGCGATCGACGCCATGCTGTCGCGCATCCAGAACGATCTGTTCGATCTGGGAGCTGATCTCGCCGTGCCTGACGACGGCAAGCCGCTGGAATATGAGCCGCTGCGCATCGTCGCCGCCCAGACCGCCCGCGTCGAACAGGACATCGACCTCCTCAACAAGGGCCTGCAGCCACTGAAATCCTTCGTGCTGAACGGCGGCACTCCGGCGGCGGCCGCGCTCCATCTCGCCCGCACCGTGGCGCGCCGCGCCGAGCGCCTCATGGTGGCGCTGGCCCAGGATCCGGCCGAGCGCGTCAACAGCGAGGCGCTGAGATACATCAACCGCGTCTCGGATTTCCTGTTCGTCGCCGCCCGCGCGGTCAATGACAATGGAAAGGCCGACGTGCTATGGGTTCCCGGCAAGAACCGCTGAATCCGAAGGCGGGAGGGTCCGATGTTCATCCCGCTTTACGACACCAACAGGCTGCGCCACATCCGCCTGCAATATGTGACGATCGGGCTGATCGTGGTGAATGCGCTGGTCTACCTGGCGACCACGCTTGGCGGTGAAAACTTCACCAATGCCGCGGTTCTCGGTCTCGGCTTCATCCCGTCGGTGGTTCATGACAAGGTCGAGCTGTCGCCCGAATTCGTCGTCATCCCCGAGAGCCTCAGCTACCTCACCTATTCCTTCCTGCATGCCGATATCTTCCATCTCGGCGGCAACATGCTGTTCCTATGGGTGTTCGGCGACAATGTCGAGGATGCGCTCGGCCACATACGCTATCTGATCTTCTATCTGCTCTGCGCCGTCGCCGGCGCCTTCTTCCAAGGGCTGGTGGCCTGGGATTCGCAGGTGCCGTTGATCGGCGCCTCGGGCGCCATTGCCGGCGTCGTCGCCGCCTATCTGATCCTTTATCCGCGGGTGAAAGTCTGGGTGCTGGCTTTTGCCCGCATTCCGCTGCGCATCCCGGCCTTCATCCCGCTGATCCTGTGGATCCTGTTCCAGGTCGTGATGTTTGCCGCCGGCGGCGAGGACCAGATCTCCTGGGCCTGCCATATCGGCGGCATCATCGCCGGTTCGATCCTGGTGCTGGTGCTGCGCAGCCGCGGCGTGCCGCTGCTGGCCGGCGCCGACGGCGAGCCCGACCCTACGCCGAATGTCCAGCAGCCGCCGGTTCCCGTCGAGCCGGCCGCAAGCGACGGCACTCCGGCGCAGCCGGCGTCGCAATGGGGCCGTGGAGCAGCGACGTCCAGGGACTGAACCGATTTGGGTGCGTCGTGGGATATTGACGCGCCGATTTGCCGCCACTACGGAAACGGCACCGTTGGGCGGATATTCCGTCCGTAATGTCGGCTTTCGACAACTCTGACAGGGCGCACGCTGCTATAGCGCCCCGACTATCTCAGGAGAGGTGACAGTAAAATGAAGATCCTTGTGCCCGTGAAGCGGGTTGTGGACGCCAACGTCAAGGTCCGGGTGAAAGCCGACGGGCTGGGCGTCGAGCTTGCCAACGTCAAGATGGCGCTGAACCCGTTCGACGAGATCGCGGTCGAGGAAGCGATCCGCATCAAGGAAGCCGGCAAGGCTGAAGAAATCATCGTCGTTTCGGTCGGTCCGCAGCAGGCGCAGGAAACCCTGCGCACCGCGCTCGCCATGGGCGCCGACCGCGCCATCCTGGTCAAGACCGACGAGCAGACCGAGCCGCTCGGCGTCGCCAAGGTGCTGAAGGGCGTCGTCGAGGCCGAGAAGCCCGGCCTCGTCATCCTCGGCAAGCAGGCGATCGACGACGATTCGAACCAGACCGGTCAAATGCTGGCCGCGCTGCTGGGCTGGGCGCAGGGCACCTTCGCCTCCAAGATCGTGCTCGAAGGCGACAAGGCCAAGGTGACGCGCGAAGTCGACGGCGGCCTGCAGACCGTCGAGCTGAAGATGCCAGCGATCGTGACGGCGGATTTGCGCCTGAACCAGCCGCGCTATGCCTCGCTGCCCAACATCATGAAGGCCAAGAAGAAGCAACTCGACGAAAAGAGCCCGGCCGACTACGGCGCCGACGTCAAGCCGCGCCTCAAAGTGGTCAAGACCGAGGAGCCAAGCGGCCGCAAGGCGGGCGTTAAGGTGAAGTCGGTGGCCGAACTGGTCGAGAAGCTGAAGAACGAAGCCGGCGTGCTCTGAGGAAATCCGATGAGGCCGGCCTGCAAACGGCTGGCTTCTGCGCTTCCGGTGCTCACGTACGGATGTACGCTCCGCTCCGGTTCTCGAAACCAACCATTTTCGGCTCGGCCTGACCGGATTTCAGGGAGCCTCGAAGACGAAAGTCAGGGATAAGACAATGGCAATTCTCCTCATCGCGGAACACGACAACGCAACCCTTTCCGACCAGACCGCCAAGGCGCTGTCGGCGGCCCTGCAGATCGGCTCTGATGTCGACGTGCTGGTGGCCGGCAAGGGCGCCAAGGGCGCGGCCGACGCCGCCGCCAGGCTGAAAGGCGTGCGCAAGGTGCTGCTCGCCGAAGCCGACGAGCTTGCCGAGCGCCTAGCCGAGCCGCTGGCGGCGCTGGTCGTTTCGCTCGCCGGCTCCTATGACACGATCGTCGCGCCGGCCACCTCGTCGGGCAAGAACGTCGCCCCGCGCGTGGCAGCACTCCTCGACGTCGCCCAGGTCTCGGAGATCATCGAGGTCGTTTCGCCCGACACGTTCAAGCGGCCGATCTATGCCGGCAACGCCATCCAGACCGTGCAGTCGACCGACGCCAAGAAGGTCATCACGGTGCGCACCGCCTCCTTCCAGGCCGCGCCCGAAGGCGGCTCGGCCTCGGTCGAAGCGGCGAACGCCGCCGCCAACCCCGGCCTCTCGTCCTTCGTCGAGAACAAGCTCTCGGAGAACGATCGTCCGGAGCTGACCTCGGCCAAGATCATCATCTCGGGCGGCCGCGCGCTCGGTTCCTCGGAGAAATTCCAGGAGGTCATCCTGCCGGTCGCCGACAAGCTCGGTGCAGCCGTTGGCGCCTCGCGCGCCGCGGTCGATGCCGGCTACGCGCCGAACGACTGGCAGGTCGGCCAGACTGGCAAGGTGGTCGCCCCCGATCTCTACATCGCCGTCGGCATCTCCGGCGCCATCCAGCACCTGGCCGGCATGAAGGATAGCAAGGTCATCGTCGCCATCAACAAGGACGAGGAAGCCCCGATCTTCCAGGTCGCCGACTACGGCCTGGTCGGCGATCTATTCGTCATCCTGCCGGAGTTGCAAAAGGCGCTTTGACGCGGCCGGTTCCGGCATATTAAAATCCGAAGGGTGGGGTAGACGAAGTCGCCCCGCCCTTTTAGTTTGCGCTGCACAAAAAGCGGGCCATCAAGGCCCGAAGCTGTCCGGCGGTTTTTGCATCCGGATGGCGGGAAAGAAACAAATAGGAGCGTTTCCGCACTTCAAAGAAGCGGAATGCTCCAGACGGGATCGGGGTATGAGCAAGATCGAGACGATCGGCATCGTCGGCGCGGGTCAGATGGGTGGCGGCATCGCCCATGTCTCGGCGCTGGGCGGCTACAAGGTCCTGATCCACGACGTGTCGCCCGACCGGATCGAGAAGGGCATCGCCACCATCAGCGGCAACATGGCTCGTCAGGTGGGCTCCGGCAAGCTCGAGGAAAAGGCGCGCAACGACGCGATGGCGCGCATCTCGGCAGCTCCGGCCATGGCCGACCTCGCCGCCGCCGATCTGGTGATCGAAGCGGCGACCGAGGACGAGACGGTCAAGCGCAAGATCTATGCGCAGCTCTGTCCGCAGCTCAATCCGGAAGCGATCCTGGCCACCAACACCTCGTCGATCTCGATCACCCGGCTGGCGGCGCAGACGGACCGGCCGGAACGCTTCATCGGCATACATTTCATGAACCCGGTGCCGGTGATGAAGCTGGTCGAACTGGTGCGCGGCATCGCCACCGAGGACCAGACCTTCGAGGCGGCCAAGAGTTACGTGAACCACCTCGACAAGACGATCACCGTCTCGGAGGATTTCCCGGCCTTCATCGTCAACCGCATCCTTTTGCCGATGATCAACGAGGCGATCTACACGCTCTACGAAGGCGTCGGCACGGTCGATGCCATCGACACCGCCATGCGGCTCGGCGCCAACCATCCGATGGGGCCGTTGCAGCTCGCCGACTTCATCGGCCTCGACACCTGCCTGTCGATCATGCAGGTGCTGCATGATGGCCTGTCGGATTCGAAATACCGCCCCTGCCCGCTGCTGGTGAAATATGTCGAGGCCGGCTGGCTCGGCCGCAAGACCGGGCGCGGCTTCTACGACTATCGCGGCGAGCATCCGGTGCCGACGCGCTGATCTTTTTCAGTTGAACGCCTAGAACAATTCCAGGAAAAGTGTGAGCGGTCAGGCTCGGCGGCTTGGCCGTAGCCTTCCGTCCGGAATTGTGTCAAAACAAAGAGATAGAGCGGGTCGCGTGAATCCTTTTTCACGCGACCCGCTTTAAGACGCCGCGGCGAGCGGCGGATGCGCCGCGCCGCCTTTCGAAATTTCGCCGGGCGGAACTTCGTCGGGCGCTGCGGAAACGCAGCCGCGGCCAGCCGCCTTGGCGGCGTAGCAAGCGGCGTCGGCGCGGGCGATGATCTCGTCCACTTCGCCGCAGCCGGCGCGGATCGGCGCGAGGCCGATGCTGGCACCTATCGAATGCGGGCGCCCGTCCCAGGCGAAGTTGAGGCTGCGGATGGCCTCGATGATCGAGCGCGCGGCGATCGGCCCGCGCGCCGCGGCGCCCGACTTGAGGATGACGGCGAACTCGTCGCCGCCGAGCCGCGCGACGATGTCTTCCGGACCGAGCACATTGCGCAGGGTGTCGGCCACGCGCTTGAGCAGCGCATCGCCCGCGGCGTGGCCGCCGGTGTCGTTGACTGCCTTGAAGTGGTCGAGGTCGACGAACATGAACTGATGCTCGCCGCCATTGAGGCGGCATTGGTCGACCAGCTCCTCCATCGTGAGGATGAAGCTTGAACGGTTGGCGAGCCCGGTCAGCGCGTCATGGGCGGCCGCGTAGGCCAGCTGGCGCTGCAGTGCGCGCGCGTCGGTGAAATCCTGGAAGACGATGACCAGGCCGCAGAACTCGTCGCGGTCGTTCATGATCGGCGACACCACCTGACGGATGCTGCAGCGCGTGTCGTCGCGCCGCACGAGGACCGCGCGCGTGTTCTGGTCGCAGTGAGGCTGTTCGCTCGCCGAAGGGCGCGTCAGCCCGATTCGCTGCCCGCTTTCCTCATCGACCGCCCAGTAGACATGGCCGAGCACCTTTCCCAAGGCCTCGTCGACTTCAACGCCGGTGAGCTTTTCCGCGACCGGGTTCATGAAGGTGACGCGGTTGGCGGCGTCGGTGCAGATCACCGCGTCGCCGATCGACTGCAGCGTCACCTTGAGACGCTCCTTCTCGTCGGCCAGCATGGCTGCCGAAACCATCAGCCGCGCCTCGGCCTCCTTGCGCTCGGTGATGTCGGTCAGGCTGCCGATGGCCCGGATCAGCCGGCCGTCCGCGTCGCGCTCGATCATCTTGCCGCGGTCGAGGATCCAGACCCAGTGGCCGTCCTTGTGACGCATCCGGAACTCAGCCTCGAAGAAAGGCGTCTCGCCGGCAAGATGCGCGCGATCCGCCTCGGCGACGCGTTCCCGATCGTCGGGATGGATCAGCGTCAGCCAGCGGTCGGGATCGCCGTCGAGCTCGCCATCGGCATAGCCCAGCATCTTCACCCAGGTTTCGGAGTAGGTCGTGCCGCCCTTGCGCATGTCGAGGCTCCAGACGCCCTGTCCGGCACTGGTGAGCGCGAAATTCCACCGGGTCTCGGCCTCGGCAATGCGCGCCTCTGCCTGTTTGCGAGCATCGATGTCCTCGATCTGCGACACGAGATAAAGCGGCTTGCCGGTGTCCTCGTCGCGGATGACCGAGCCGGCGAGCTGCGCCCAGACCGGGGTTCCGTCTTTCCTGAGATAGCGCTTTTCGAAATGGTAGGAGCTGATCCTGCCTTCGCTCACGCTCAGCATCGTCTCGCGGCCGATCAGCAGATCGTCTGGATGCGTGATCTGCGGGAAGGTCAGCGCCTCGATCTCCGCGCGGCTGTAGCCCAGCATGGCGGCGAAGGCAGGGTTGGCCTGCTGGATGCGACCGTCGAGCCCGACAATGGCGACGCCGATCGCCGAATCTTCCATGGCGCGGCGGAAGCGCTGCTCGCTCTCGGCGATCTGCCGGCGGTCATCGACGATGCGGTGAATGAAGAACGCGGACAAGAACAATGTCGCGGCGGTGATGGCGACCGATATCTGCAGGCAGAGCTGCAGCGTGACGGCACCGAACTCAAGGCCCGGCAACAGGATCGACACGACGGTGGCAACAAGGCCGACCGCCAGCAAACCCTGCGCAGCATGCCTGTCGGCACGAAGCCCTTTCCAGTTCGTCCACGCCACGAAGCGATCCCACCCAACACGCAACTGCACGTGCCACGACCCTGGCGGATCGGTTTTAAGGAATGGTTGCTTGGACGGTCGCGATCAACCTGCTAACCGGCAAACAATTGCCGGCATGATTAAGGGACTGTTTCGAAAATCCCTCCGGCGTCTACCAGCGCACGAAGAGCCGCCCGCCGATGGCCCCGAGCAGCGTGAGGAAGGCGATCGCGATCGTATACCAGGTGGCGACGAAGAGCGGCGAGTCGTCGAAGCAATGCGCGGCGTAGAAGGTCGCCGCGAGCCCGCCCGCGAGCAGGCCGGCGACCGCGCCGGCGAGCACGGGCCGCGTTGGCGCGCCGTAACGCAGCATGCCCAGGAAGATCGCCAGCGGGCCGATGCCGATCAGCGGGATGAAGCTCATGCAGATCATCATGTTCGAGCCGACGAACCGCTTGCCCCAGTCGGCCTCTGGCACGACAAAAAGCTCCAGAACCACCGCCAGCACGACCAGAAGCGGCGCCGCAGCCATCCAGGCCGTCGCCCGCCTGGTCGAAGCACCTGGCATCGACAGCCCGCGGATCAGCGCGAAGGCGCTGGCCGCAAGCACCAGCGTGAACACGAATTTCGACATGAAGCGCATCGTGTGCATGGCCAGCATGATGTCGGGACGCGGTCCGATGGTCGCAAAGAAAACTGCCGCCGCGATCGCCACGGCCACGCCGACGGCCAGCCACCAGGCCTTGCCGAGCGGCATCGCCTTCTCGCGGGCATCGGCGTCGAGCGCCTTGATGAGATCCTCGGTCCTCATGTCACTGTCGTCCAAATCTTTTGGCAATCGCGGCGAGGCCGCGATGCAGCGACACGCGCACCGCCGTCTCGCTGATGCCGAGCTTGATCGCCGTCTCGCCGATCGAATGGCCGTCGACCGAAATCGAAGAGACCACCGAACGTTGCGCCGGCGGCAGGCCGTCGAGCGCCCGGTTGATGTCGCGGTCGCTGACCGTTTCCGCCTCCGGCTCGGCAAAGGTTTCGGCGATCTCGTCGATCTCGACCTCGATGCGCCGCCCGCGCCGGCGAAACGCGTCGATCAGCTTGAATCGGGCGATCGCATAGATCCACGGCAACACCGGCGCGTCCGACCGCCAGGTGTGGCGTTTCACATGAATGGCCAGCAAGGTTTCCTGCACGACATCCTCGGGGTCGACCCCGCCCTGAACGATCTTGCGCCGGACAAAGCCGCGAACGAGCGCGGCTATCCGGTGCAGAAAGTCGGCGTAAGCCTTTTCGTCTCCCGCGATCGCGGCCCTGAGTAGCCCGGAGAGCTCGGCCTCATCCTTGCCGGTCACAAGAGTTTACCCCCGAAGTTCGCGTCTCGGCCCTGGTTTGTTACGTGGCCGACGAAATAATGTCCAAGCCAAACTACCGCAAAATCACGAAAGTTTGCGGCACGGCGACGGATTGAAGCAGCTTCGCAATGTTGACTATGGTATTCAGGTATTGGTAGGTGCAGCCGTACCCAAGCTCCTGTCTCCAGATTTGAGGACGATGCCCATGAAGATTGCCCTTTCCACGCTCGCCGGCGCCGCGCTGGCGCTCGGCCTGATCGCCGGCCCGGCCGTGGCCGCGGATCGAGGCATCGTCGTCTACAACGCCCAGCATGAGAGCCTCGCCAAGGAATGGGCGAAGGGCTTCACCAAGGAAACCGGCATCAAGGTCACGCTGCGAAATGGCGGCGACAGCGATTTCTCCAATCAGATCGTCGCCGAGGGCGCGGCCTCGCCGGCCGATGTGTTCCTGACCGAGAATTCTCCCGCCATGGCGCTGGTCGAGGCGGCCGGATTGTTCGCCCCGGTCGATGCCGACACCCTCGCCCAGGTTCCGCAGGACTACCAGCCGTCGAGCGGCAAGTGGGTCGGCGTCGCCGCCCGCAGCACCGTCTTTGCCTACAACAAGGACAAGCTCAAGGAAGACCAGTTGCCCAAGTCGCTGCTCGATCTCTCCGATCCGAGCTGGAAGGGTCGCTGGGCCGCCTCGCCGTCGGGCGCCGACTTCCAGGCCATCGTCAGCGCCATGCTGCAGCTGAAGGGCGAGGCGGCGACCGCCGGCTGGCTGAAGGCGATGAAGGAGAACTACACCGCCTACAAGGGCAACTCAACGGTGATGAAGGCGGTCAATGCCGGCGAGATCGATGGCGGCGTGATCTATCACTATTACTATTTCGGCGATCAGGCCAAGACCGGCGAGAACAGTGGGAATGTCGGCCTGCACTATTTCAAGAACCAGGACCCGGGCGCCTTCGTTTCGGTGTCGGGCGGCGGTGTGCTGGCTTCCAGCAAGCATTCGAAGGAAGCCCAGGCATTCCTGAAGTGGGTGACCGGCAAGGGCGGCCAGGACGTGCTGAAGACCGGCACATCGTATGAATATGCGGTCGGCAAGGGTGCCGAGTCCAACCCGAAGCTGGTGCCGCTGGCTGGCCTGCAGGCGCCGAAAGTCGATCCGGCGACGCTGAATTCCAAGAAGGTCATCGACCTGATGACGCAAGCCGGCTTGCTTTAGTTCGCGTTCGTCCTAAAAGGGCAAACGACCGTGCTCCCGCGGGAATTTGCTTCCGTGGGAGCGCTTTTGTTTTGGAGATGGCCTCGTCGATGACGATCATCTGCGTTTGCGGCCGCGCCCGCGGTTCATCACGTCGCTTCCAGGCGGCCTATTGCGACTGATGGCGTCCGCGATCCACCTCACGCGTTCCGGGCTGCCGGCGGCCGGGATGAAGAAGCGCCGGTCCACATCGTGGATCACGCTCGCCGCGGCTCTGATCTCCCTGATCGCGCTGCTGCCTCTCGCCTTCATCGTCTGGATCGCGATCCAGACCGGCTGGGATACCGTGGCGGCGCTGATCTTGCGCCCGCGCGTCGGCGAACTGCTGGTCAACACCGCACTCCTCGTCATCGTCACCGTGCCGATCGCCATCGCGCTGTCGGTGGCGCTGGCCTGGCTGACCGAGCGCAGCGACCTGCCGGGCAACCGGCTGTGGTCGTGGCTGTCGGTCGCGCCGCTCGCCATCCCCGCTTTCGTGCATTCCTATGCCTGGATCAGCCTTGTCCCAGGCCTGCACGGGCTCTGGGCCGGCGTTCTTGTCTCCGTCATCGCCTATTTCCCGTTCCTCTATCTGCCGATCGCCGCCGCGTTGCGCCGCCTCGACCCGGCGCTGGAGGATGCCGCCGCGGCGCTCGGTCTTGGCCCTTGGCGGGTTTTCTTGCGCGTCGTGCTGCCGCAGCTCAGACTCGCCATCTGCGGCGGCGCTCTGCTCGTCGGCCTGCATCTGATGGCCGAATACGGCCTCTATGTCTTCATCCGCTTCGACACCTTCACCACCGCGATCGTCGACCAGTTCCAGTCGACCTTCAACGGCCCGGCCGCCAACATGCTGGCCGCCGTGCTTGTGGCCTGCTGCCTTCTCCTGCTCGCCCTCGAGGTGATGATCCGCGGGGAGGAGCGCTATGCCCGGGTCGGTTCCGGTGCCGCGCGCAAGCAGCAACGCGCTCGCCTTGGCCGCGCCACCCTGCCGTGCCTGCTTTTGCCGGCGGGCGTCGCGCTGCTGTCGCTCGGTGTGCCCTTCGTCACCATAGGCCGCTGGCTGCTCGCCGGCGGGGCCGATGTATGGCGTTGGGATGAGATCGGCCTGGCGCTCGGCCAGACGCTGTTCCTCGCCATCGCCGGCGCGGTGCTTGCAACGATTGCCGCCATGCCGATGGCCTGGATTTCGATCCGCGCGCCGGGGCGGCTGCAGCGCCTGCTCGAGAGCTGCAACTACATCGTCGGCGCCTTGCCGGGCGTGGTCATCGCGCTGGCGCTGGTGACGATCACCGTGCGCGTCGCGCTGCCGCTCTACCAGACGCTGTTCACCATCCTGTTCGGTTACGCGCTGATGTTCCTGCCGCGCGCGCTGATAAGCCTGCGCGCCTCGATCGCGCAGGCGCCGGTGGAATTGGAACGCGCCGCTTCCAGCCTCGGCCGGCCGCCGGTCAAGGCGCTGTGGTCGACGACCATCCGCCTGTCGGCGCCGGGTGCGGCCGCCGGCATGGCGATGGTGGCGCTCGGCATCACCAACGAGCTTACCGCCACCCAGATGCTGGCGCCCAACGGCACCCGCACGCTGGCGATGGCCTTCTGGTCCTATAGCGGCGAGATCGACTACGCCTCCGCGGCTCCTTACGCGCTGATCATGGTGGCGATGTCCTTGCCGATGACCTGGCTGCTTTACGTCCAGTCGAAGCGGATGGCCGGACGATGAGCTTTCTCGAACTCAGCGGCGTCGCGAAAAGCTACGGCCCGGTGAAGGCGCTCGCCGGCGTCGACCTTACCGTCGAAAGCGGCAGCCGCACCGCGATCGTCGGCCCCTCCGGCTGCGGCAAGACCACCTTGCTCAGGCTGATTGCCGGCTTCGAGGCGCCGGACCGCGGCCGCATCGCGCTCGACGGCAAGGTGCTCGCCAATGGCGGGGCCGCGGTGCCGGCACACCGGCGCGGCATCGGCGTGGTGGCCCAGGATGGCGCCCTGTTCCCGCATCTCAGCATCGCCGACAACATCGGTTTCGGCATGGCGCGCGGCGAAGACAAGCGCATGGAGCGCATCGTCGAGCTCGCCTATATCGTCGGGCTGGACAAGGCGGTCCTGAAACGCCGGCCGCACGAGCTTTCCGGCGGCCAGCAGCAGCGCGTCGCGCTTGCCCGCGCCATGGCGATGAAGCCGAGGCTGATGCTGCTCGACGAGCCCTTCTCGGCCCTCGACACCGGACTTCGTGCTTCCATGCGCAAGGCAGTTGCCGAGCTTCTGGAAGAGGCGGGCATCACCACCATCCTGGTCACGCACGATCAAGCCGAGGCGCTGTCCTTCGCCAGCCAGGTCGCGGTGATGCGCGACGGCCTGTTCTCACAGGTCGGCACGCCGCGCGAGCTCTACTTCCAACCCAGGGACAGAATGGTCGCCGAGTTCCTCGGCGAAGCCATCATCGTACCCGCCAGGATCGCGGACGGCTTTGCCGTATCGCGGCTCGGCCGCATCGCCGTCGATACGAAGGAACGGCGCGATGTCGCGCGCATCATGCTCCGGCCCGAGCAGGTTCTGCTCAAGCTGACGTCTCGCGAAGGCATGTCGGGCACCCCGGACATGCTGTTCGGCGAAGTGACGGACTGCGAGTTCGCGGGCTCGGTCTGCACCGTCGCCGTGCGGCTGCTCAACAGTCCCGATCCGCCCGATGCGGCTGCGATCGGCAACACGCCGCTCGTCCTGCGCCGGACAGGCATGGACGCGCCGGCGATCGGCGAGATCGTACGCCTAACTGTCACCGGCAAGGCGCATGTCTTTGCTTGATCTTCGTCTTGAAAATAATGCAGTTTTGCATTATTTTGGCATCTGGAGGCCATATCATGACGACATTGACGGTTACGGCACGGGGCCAGGTCACGTTCCGGAAGGACGTGCTCAAACACCTCGGCATCCAGCCCGGCGACAAGATCAGGCTTGATCTTCTACCCGGTGGGCGAGCAGAGCTGAAATCCGACCAGGGCAAGGGCTCCTGGCAAGAGCTGAGCGGGATGCTCAAAAACAAAACGAACGGCGCACGGCTTTCGATCGAGGAGATCAACGATGCGATCGCCGACGCCGGCGCTTCGGCCGGGATGCGTGGAATCGAGCGCAAGTGAAGCTCAGCCTCGATACCAACGTGCTGTTGCGCCTTATCGTCGGAGATGACGCAGCGCAGCAACGGACAGCAGCCGAGACCCTGGAAGGGGCCGAGTTGGTCGCGATCAGTGTTCAAGCGCTCTGCGAGTTTGTTTGGGTGCTGGATAGAAGTTACCGGGTTGCGCGGCCTGATATATCCGCCTCGATCCGCCGCATTCTCGACATGCGCAACGTCGTGGCAAACCGACCGACGATCGAAGCGGGCCTTGCTGTACTCGACGCTGGTGGAGATTTCGCGGATGGCGTGATCGCGTTCGACGGTCAGTGGCTCGGTGGCGAAACCTTCGTGTCTTTCGATAGGAAAGCGGTAAAGCTCATCGAAGGGCAGGGAACGGCCACACTGTTGCTCGGGTGATTTCTACCGCACGCGCTGCCCCGTCGCCGGCGACCAGAGCGGCCATTGCTCCAGGAAATCGCAGCTGTGGATGACGACGCGCCGGCCGTCGATCAGGATGATCGAATAGGCGGGCGGCGCCTGCTCGACCATTTCGTCGCCAACGAGGTCGAGCATGAAGCGGGCATGCAGACCGCGCTGCACCGAGAACGGAATGCCGGCGACCGTACCGGCGATGTCGCGGTGGACATGGCCGAAGAAGATGTAGCGGACATTGCCGTGGCGGTTCAGCACATCGATCAGCCGCTGCGGCTGCTCGAGGCCGAGCGGGTCGAGCAGCGTCAGGCCAAGCTCGACCGGCGGATGGTGTAAGAAGATGTAAGCCGCTCTGCCGGCAGCCTCCGCGAGTTTCGCATCGAGCCAGGCCAGCCGGTCGTCGCACAACTCGCCGGTGACGCGGCCTTCGGCCAGGCTGTCGAGGAAAACGAGTCTCCCTTCCGGCGTATCGAAGACCGACTGCACGAAACCGTTGCCGTCGGTCCCGTTTTCCGGGAAGGCGGCGATGAGGTTGGCGCGCCGGTCGTGGTTTCCGGGCAGCAGCCGGTAAGGCACGGCAAGGCGGCTCAGCGCCGCCTTCAGGTCGGCATAGGCTTGCGTCTCGCCGGCATCGGTCAGATCGCCGGTGAAGATGCAGAGCGTCGCATCGCCATGGCGGGCATTGATGTGGTCGATGCAGCGGTCGAGCCGCTCATGCAGATCGGCGCCATAGCGGAGTTCACCCCGACGGCCGAGATGGACGTCGGTAACCTGGATGATCTTCATGCCATGAACCCTCAACCAAATTTCGCAAAGTCGGCGGCGAAGAAAACGCCTTACAGCGCCGGCTCCGGCACCGAAGCCTTGAACACATCGAGCCTGCCGCCTGTCTCCGCGGAGAAGAAATGCAGGTCCTGCTCGGCGAACTGCAGGCCGACCGTGCTGCCCGGTTCGGGGTGGACGGTCTCGGACGTCGCGATGGAGAACGGCGCGCCGTCGAGATCGACATAGACGACCCGGCCGGCGCCCAGCTCCTCGATGAGGTCGACAGTCGCCGCGAGCGCCCCGGCCGTGCCCGGCGCCACCATGCGCACCGCCTCCGGCCGAATGCCGACCGCGACTTTCGCGCCCACGGCAAGCCCGGTGCGCGACACGTTGAGTTTGCGGCTGTCGCCGAGCAGCGAAAGCCCGTCGAGCGTGACGGTGCCTTCGAGCATGTTCATCGCCGGCGCGCCGACGAAGGTGGCGACGAAGCGGCTCGCCGGCCGGCTGTAGACTTCCGCCGGCGTGCCCACCTGCTCGACACGGCCGCCATTCATCACCACCAGCCGGTCGGCCAGCGTCATCGCCTCGACCTGGTCATGCGTGACGAAGACCGAGGTGGCGCTGAGGCGCCGGTGCAGCTTGCGGATCTCGGAGCGCATCTGCACGCGCAGCTTGGCGTCGAGGTTGGAGAGCGGCTCATCGAAGAGGAACACCTTCGGCTCGCGGATCATCGCGCGGCCCATGGCGACGCGCTGGCGCTGGCCGCCGGACAGCGCCATCGGCTTGCGGTCGAGCAAGTGTTCCAGTTCCAGGACCCGCGCCACCGCCTGGATGCGCTGGGCGCGTTCGGCCGACGGAACGCCGGCCACCTTCAGCGAATAGCCGATGTTCTGGGCCACGCTCATATGCGGGTAGAGCGCGTAGTTCTGGAACACCATGGCGCAGCCGCGCTCGCGCGGCTCGAGCTTGTTGACCACTACGCCGTCAATCGCGATCGTACCGTCGGAAATCTCTTCCAGCCCGGCGATCATCCTGAGCAGCGTGGACTTGCCGCAGCCTGAAGGCCCGAGGATGACGACGAACTCGCCCGAGGCGAAGTCGAGGTCGACACCGTGCACGACCGGCGTCTTGGCGTAGTTCTTCTTGACGCCACGAATGGTGATGGAGGCCATTTTTTGTCTCCCTATTTTTCGGTGGCGATCAGGCCGCGCACGAACCAGCGCTGCATCAGCACCACGACGATCAGCGGCGGCAGCATGACGATCAGCGTGCCGGCCATGGCGATATGCCATTCCGGCGCGCCGCCGACATTGGGTATGAGCTGCTTCAACTCGGTCACCGCCATCGCGTGCGACTGGTCGGTGGTGATGAGCAACGGCCACAGATACTGGTTCCAGGCCCACAGGAACATGATGGTGCCGAGCGCCGCCATGTTGTTGCGCGACAGCGGCAAGAGGATATCGACGAAGAAGCGCATCGCGCCGGCACCGTCCATGCGCGCGGCCTCGGTCAATTCGTCCGGCACGGTCAGGAAGAACTGGCGGTAAAGGAACGTGCCGGTGGCGGTGGCGACCAGCGGCAGGATCAGGCCGCTATAGGAATTGAGCAGTCCCAGGCTGAGCGACACCTGCATGCCCGACAGCTTTTCGATCAGCCAGGAGAGGCCGGTCAGGTCCATGATCGCCTGATAGGGCTCGAGAACGTTGGCGACCACCGCGTAGGTCGGCACGATGCGCACTTCGAGCGGCAGCATCAGCGTGATGAAGATCAGCCAGAAGATCAGCATGCGGCCGGGATAGCGGAAATAGACGATCGAGAAGGCGGTCAGCGCCGAGATGATCACTTTGCCGGCGGCGACGCCAAACGCCATGATGAAGGAGTTGAGCAGCTTCGGGCCGAGATCGGCCGTCGTCCAGGCCGTCTTGATGTTGACCCAGAAATCGCTGCCCGGCAGCAGCGACATCGGCACGTCGTTGACGTCCTTCAGATTGTGCGAGGCGGCGATCGCCACGATGGCGAACGGCGCCACGCAGAATACAAAGCCGACGAACAGGATGAGATGCGTGAGAAAGTTGAGGATCGGTGTGCGCTCGACCATGGCCCGCCTCAACGATAATGCACGCGCCGCTCGATGAAGCGGAACTGAACGATGGTAAGGGCGATGATGAGCAGCATCAGGATGATGCTCTGCGCGGCGGCTCCCGAGTAATCCAGGCCTTTGAAGCCGTCGGAATAGATCTTGTAGACCATCAGATTGGTGGCGTTCGCCGGTCCGCCCGATGTCATGATGTCGACGATGCCGAAGGAATCCTGAAAACTCTCGGTGATGTTGATGACCAGCAGGAAGAAGATCGTCGGCGTGATCAGCGGGAACTGGATGTCCCAGAAACGCCTGATGACGCCGGAGCCGTCCATCGCGGCCGCTTCGATCAGCGAGCGCGGGATGGCCTGGAACGCGGCGAGGAAGAAGATGAAATTGTAGCCGACATATTTCCACGAGAAAGCGACGATGATCGAGGCCATGGCATCGGAGCCGTCGAGGCCGGGATCCCAGACGCCGGGCCAGACCTGGTTGACGACGGCCATGAAGCCGGCTTCCGGCGCCAGGATGAAGCGAAATGCCAGCGCCAGCGCGGGCGCGGCGATGCCATAAGGCCAGATCAGCACCACGCGATACAGCCATGAGCCGGCAAGCTGCCGGTCGGTCAAGGCGGCGAGCACAAGCGCGATGGACATCGCCAGGCCGGTGC
This sequence comes from Mesorhizobium sp. WSM3224, assembly GCF_000427725.1. Taxonomy (GTDB): domain Bacteria; phylum Pseudomonadota; class Alphaproteobacteria; order Rhizobiales; family Rhizobiaceae; genus Mesorhizobium. The sequence continues at coordinate 107,607 of NZ_ATYO01000009.1, forward strand.
TGATGCCGGCGAAGACAAGGCTGGCGCTGATCGAGTTCCAGTAGTCGGCGTTGGACAGGATCGAGCGGAAATTATCGAGGCCTACCCAGATGTTGCCGCCGCCCCAGGGCTGCTGCAGCGTGAGCGACCAGTAAACCGCCTGGCCGGCAGGCCAGTAGAAGAAAGTGAAGATCAGGATCAGTTGGGGCACCGCGAACAGGATGCCGATCGTCCATCTGCCGAAAGTGACGCGTTTTTCCATCGATCCGCCGATGCCGTTGAACCGTCAGAGCATGATGCCGAAAAGTGTGAAGCGGTTTTCGGGTGACATCATGCTCTATCTCTTTGATTTAGAGATCTGGCCGCCTTCTTCTCAACCTAGATGTGAAATGGCCGCCCGTCGATTCTCGGCGGGCGGCCGTTCCAGTATCCGGGATCAGGGCAGGGTCTTACCCGGATAGGTCTGCTGGAAGCGCGCGAGGATCGCGTCGCCGTTCTTGACCAGTGCGTCGAGGCCTTCCTGCACGCTGACCTTGTTGGCGAAGATCGCCTGCATCTGCGTGCCGAACTCGGCGCGGATCTGGGTGAAGTTGCCGAGGCGAACGCCGCGGGTGATCTCGGTCGGCTCCGACGCGGTCAGGCTCTCGATCGCCACTTCACGGCCCTTGTAGGGCGCCTTGTCGTAGAAGCCCTGGGATTTCATGAACTCGAAGCCCGACTTGGTCACCGGAATGTAGCCGGTGTTGGTCGACCAGAACAAAGCGGTCTTGGGGTCGTGGATGAAGTTGAGGAACGCGGCCGCGCCCTTGTATTCGGCGTCCGACTTGCCGGAGAGCACCCACAGCGATGCGCCGCCGACCAGCGAATTCTTGCGCTCGGTGCCGGCATAGACCGGCAGCTCGGCGACGTCCCAGTTCATGCCTTCCTTCTGGGTGCGGCCGACCGTGCCATGGTCGCCGACCGAGGTCAGGATGAGCTGACAGGTGCCGGTGGCGAAGGCCTGCACCATATCCTGGCCGAGATCCTTCGACTTGATCTTGATCAGGCCGGCGTCATACCACTTCTTGAGATCGGTGACGTACTGGACGAACTTGGTCTTGTTGACTTCGAGACGCGCGTCGAGACCGTCATAGCCGTTGTTCTTGGTGGCGACCGGCTGGTTATGCAGCGCCGAGAACTGCTCCATCAGCTGCCAGCTTTCATTGGCCGAGATGTTGATCGCCATCGGGCAATCATAGCCGGCGTCCTTCAGCGCCTTGAGGTCGGCGGCGACATCTTCCCAGGTCTTCGGCGCCTCGGTCTTGCCGATCTTGGCGAAGGCGTCCTTGTTCCAGTACATCAGCGGCGTGGACGAGTTGAACGGGAAGGACAGCATCTCGCCCTTCGAGGTCGCGTAATAGCGGGCGATGCCGGGGAAATAGTCGCTGTAGTCGATCTTGTAGCCGTTCTCCTCCATCAGCTTGTCGGCAGGCTTGTAAGCGCCCGACAGCATCATGGTGGCGGTGCCGACGTCATAGACCTGGACGACGGTGGGCTGCTTGCCGGCGCGGAAGGCGGCGATCGTGTTCTGCAGCGTGGCGTCGTAATTGCCCTGGCTGGTGCAGACGACCTCGTAGTCCTTCTGGGAATCGTTGAAGTTCTTGCACAGCGTATCGACGACGCGGGCGAGATCGCCCGAAAGACCGAACCAGAAATCGAATTTGACCGGCTCTGCAAAAGCAGGAACCGCAAGCGCGGTGCTGAGCGCGCCGGCGGCAAGGGCAGCAAAGCCCCGCTGGATGATCGTCATGGTTTTTCCCTCTTGAGTGGTAGTGTGACAAGGGTTTTGCGCAAGTCCTTGCCCGCTCTCATAGAGAAGGTATGTGACAGTTCTGTTGTGGCCCCTGGACCGGTAAGCAGCCCCTGTGGATAGCCAGTCTCTCCTCCCCTGGCAGCGGTCGCGCTGGCATGAAAACGTCACACCGGCGCTCTAGGAAGCTAGGGCGCGCCGACGCGGCGAAAAGATCTTCCGTGATTAACCGGCTAACTGGATGAGAAGAGACATGCTGGTCCCGCAGCTCACGCACGTGCCTGTCGCAGTACGCAACGCAATGCGGGACGGGCCACGCGACAGCGCCACCCATCTGCGTCACGCGGCCGCCATTCCCGCCCTCGGCGAGATCGAGATCGGCGGCCGGGCGTCGCGCCAGTGCGCCGGCGAGAGCTTGACCGTCATGGCCTGGAACGTCGAGCGGCTCCGTCATGTCGATGCCATCGCCGAAACGATCGCCGGCCAGGTGCCGGACGTCGTCTTGCTGTCCGAGGTCGACAAGGGCATGGCGCGCTCCGGCAACGGCCATCTGTTGAGCCGGCTTGCGGAACGGCTCGGCCACTCCTTCGCCTACGGCGTCGAATTCCTGGAGCTCGGCACCGGCAACGAAACGGAGCAGGCGTCAAATGGCGGCGCCGAGAACATCGAGGGCTTCCATGGCAATGCCGTAACCAGCGCCGTTCCGCTGCTGCGGCCTTTTCTTGTTCGCCTGGATGCGGCCGGCGCGTGGTTCCTGCCGGAGCACGGCCAGCCGCGTATCGGCGGCCGCATGGCGCTCGGCGGCCAGGTGATGGTCGGCGACCGCAGGGTGACCGTCGTTTCGGCGCATCTCGAGAACCGCACCGCGCCCGCCGGCCGTGCCGACCAGACACGCCACCTGCTCGACGCCATCGACAGATATGACGCGCAAGCGCCGGTCCTGATCGGCGGCGACTTCAACACGCTGACCGCAACCTATCCGGAACGCAATGACGACCCTGCGGCGTGGCTAAAGCGCATTGCCGCGGAGCCGGACCGTCTGATGCGCCCCGACCGCCACGAGCCCCTCTTCGCGATCATGGCCGAACGCGGTTACGACTGGCGCGACGCCAACGCGTTCGACAAGCCGACGCAGCGGCGCGCGGCCGGCGACGCCACGCCCGCAGGCCATATCGACTGGTTCTTCACGCGCGGCCTTGCGGCAAGCGCGCCGGCGACGCTGCCGGCGGTCTTGCCGGACGGCAGCCCGAGCGCCGACCACGAGGCGCTGGTGGTTACGGTGCGGGTGAAGTGACGGCCTCTCGGATCGACACGATCCCAATCGACACAATCCCAATCGACCCGGGCTAATCGATCCGAACAAATCGATCCGGCGCATAACCCTCCCGGCAATACAACCTGGAAAGCACGCAACGGTTGCGGGCGGCATAATCGATTCTTCAGTCGTCCGGCCCTAATCAATCAAGTTGCCTTGATTGATGCGGGTAGATCAGGTGAAGCAAGATGCTGACCGTCTATAATTGTATCGTGAATGAACACGATCTGAGACTGGTCGCACTGGCCGCGCTCATTTGCGGGATCTCATGTTTTTCCGCCGTCAACCTGCTTCGTCATGTCAACCAATCGACCAGTCGAAACCGTCACGCGTGGCTGCTGATTGCTGCGGCATCGACCGGTTTCGGCATCTGGGCGACGCACTTCATCGCCATGATCGCCTTCACGCCGGGAATACCCAACGCTTACAACGCCGAGCTTTCGGTGGCTTCGCTGGCGATGTCGGTCATTCTGACCGCGGCCGGCATGTGGATCGCGACCGTGCGCGGCGGCATCGACCACTACCTCGTTGGCGGCGCCGTGCTCGGTATCGGCATCGCAGCGATGCATTATACCGGCATGGCGGCCTTCGAGGTCGAAGGCCGGATCGTCTGGAACCAGCTGCTGGTCGCCGCCTCGCTGGCCTCGGGCATAATTCTTGCCGCGCTGTCCCTGCTTGTCGTGCTTCGCCGGCCGTCGATGCTGGCGACGGTCGCCGGCGCTATCCTGCTGACGCTGGCGATCTGCACGCTGCATTTCATCGCCATGGCTGCCGTCTCGATCTATCCGGATTCCTCGATCGAGGTCTCGAAATTCACGATCGCGCCGATGTCGCAGGCCTTCGCCGCCGCCGCGGCGAGCCTGGTCATCCTGGTGCTGGCGGCCGCGGCGCTGTGGATCGACCTGCGCTTTCGCCGTCACCGGATCGAAGCGGAACGCATGCACGGCCTCGCCAATGCCGCCGTCGAAGGCCTCATCGTCTGCGACGGCGACCGCATCGTCAGCGCCAATGACAGCATCGCAGCCCTGAGCGGCATCGCCGCCGCGGTGCTGAACACCATGACGCTGGGCGACCTGTTCGGGGAGCGGATTGCTTCGGCCGTCGCCGTCGGCAACGGACAGGCGCAGGAAGCCGGCCTCCGCGGCCAGGGCGACAGCCCGGTTCCGGTGGAGCTGATCGCCAGAAGCATCGACTATTGCGGCAGGCCGCATCTGGTCGTCGCCGTCCGCGACATCCGCGAGCGCAGGAAGGCCGAGCAGGAGATCATGCGCCTCGCGCATTACGACCCGCTCACCGGGCTTGCCAACCGCCGCAGCTTCACCGGCCGGTTGGAAGCCGAGATCGCCGCGGCCGCTCCAGGCGGCAAAGATGCCGGCAAGGGCGGCCAGCTGGCGCTCATGCTTCTCGATCTCGACCGCTTCAAGGAAGTGAACGACATCTACGGCCACGCCGCCGGCGATGCCGTGTTGCAGAAGGTAGCGCACTGCGCCTCTGGCGTGCTGCGCCACGGCCAGATGCTGGCCCGGCTCGGCGGCGACGAATTCGCCATCATCGCTCCCAACCTTCCCGATCCGCAGGCGGCAGGCCGTATCGCCGAAGCATTGCTTTCGGCGCTCCGCCAGGAAAACCGGCTATCGCCCGGCGGCATGGTATCGGCCAGCATCGGTATCGCGCTTTGCCCGCTCGATGCCGACGAGCCGGCTGCGCTGGTCAGCCATGCCGACACCGCGCTCTATCGCGCCAAGGCCGAAGGCAAGGACAGCTTCCGCTATTTCGAGGCCTCGATGGGCGCCGAGGCGCGCGATCGGCGCATCATGGAGCAGGACCTGCGCCAGGCGGTGGCGCGCGGCGAGTTCCGGCTCGTCTACCAGCCGCAGAAGGAAATCAGCAGCGGCAGGATGGTAGGCTTCGAGGCCTTGATCCGCTGGCAGCATCCGCAACGCGGCGACATCCCGCCTTCGGTGTTCATCCCCGTGGCCGAGGACAGCGGCTCGATCGCTCAGATCGGCGAATGGGTGCTGGCGACGGCCTGCGAGGAGGCCGCGAGCTGGAAGAACCCGCTGACGGTCGCCGTCAACGTCTCGGCGGTGCAGCTCCACAGTCCCGATTTCAGCCGCAAGGTGCATGAGGTGCTGCTTCGTTCGGGCCTGGCGGCCGGCAGGCTCGAGCTTGAGATCACCGAGACGGCGCTGGTCAAGGACATGCCGCGGGCACTGGCCACCTTGCGCCAGATCAAGGCGCTCGGCGTGCGCGTAGCGATGGACGATTTCGGCACCGGCTATTCGTCCTTGTCCAACCTGCGCGCCTTCCCTTTCGACAAGATCAAGATCGACGGATCCTTCATCAAATCGGTCGACCGCAACGATCAGGTCGCGACCATCGTGCGCGCCGTGCTTGGCCTTGGGCGCGGCCTCGGCCTGCCGGTACTGGCCGAAGGCGTCGAAACGCTGGACGAGCTGCGCTTTCTCGATGCCGAGGATTGCGACATCGGCCAGGGATATTTTCTAGGCAGACCCGGCCCGATCGAGGCGTTCGGCGAGCTGACGGGTGCTCCGGAAGCCAGTGACGGCATCAAGGCCGGCGGCGTCAGGGGCGGCGGCAGCATCCTGATGCTCGAGCCCGCCGCGGCCGCGCGCTCGGTCTAATGCATGTCGCCCAGAAGTGTGCAGCGGTTCTGGGACAACGACATGCATAAAAACAAAGACTTAAAGCGTGTCGCCTGAATCCGTTTCAGCGCGACACGCTTTAAGCAATTCCAGGAAAAGTGCGTAGCGGTTTTCCGTCCGGAATTGCGTCAATACAAAAGACTACACGATCAGGGTTCGAGCGCCGCTTCCACCAGCCGCTTGGCGTCGGGGCTCGACCATTCGGCCGGGCCGTTCATATGCGCGATCAGGCAGCCATCCGCGTCGATCAGCATGGTGACCGGGAGTCCAAGCGCCAGCCCGCGGGTCTTGGCCTCGTTGAACAGGGCGATCGTCGGATCCCGGTAATAGCCGAGCGTCTCGACGCCGATGTCCTTGAGGAACTTCTTCGGCTTCGTGTCGTCGCCGGTGTCCACATTGACCGCCACGACCTCGAAGGCATTGCTGCCCTTGTCCTTCTGCAGCGCGTCGAGCGCCGGCATCTCGGCGCGGCACGGCGCGCACCATGTTGCCCAGAGATTGAGCAGCACCGTCTTGCCGGCATGGTCGGCAAGCGTCATCGGCTTGCCGTCTGGGCCGTTGAAGGCCAGGCTTCTCAGCGATTGCGGCGGATCCGCCGGCTGCAGCGCCGCGACCTGGCCGACGGCTTTCGCGGCGACCTGCTTGGCCCGTGCGGCCTTGGCCGCGCAAGCGGCATCGTCCTTGCCGGCGGTAGCGGCGACCTTCTCCGGAGCATTGTTGCCAGAACCGCTCTCGCTGACATATACCGCGACCGCGCCGGCCAGCACGCCCGCCACCAGGGCGGCGAGGATGAGGCGGGTAGCCGGGAACAAAAATTTACTGCCGTCTGCCATTTTCAAAACTGCTCCGGAGCACGGGTTATAGCGATGAGCGACAAGAAGGCCAGCAACCAGATGTGGGGCGGACGTTTTGCCTCGGGTCCGGCCGCGATCATGGAAGCGATCAACGCGTCGATCGGCTTCGACCGCAAGCTCTATGCCCAGGACATAAGCGGATCGATCGCCCATAGCGAGATGTTGGCTGAAACGGGCATTATTTCGGCAGCCGATCAAGAAAAAATCGCTCACGGGCTGAACACGATTCTGAAAGAGATCGAGGCCGGCACGTTCGAATTCTCGACCAAGCTGGAAGACATCCACATGAATGTCGAGGCGCGGCTTGCCGACCTGATCGGCCCGGCGGCGGGACGCCTGCACACTGCCCGCTCGCGCAACGACCAGGTGGCGGTCGACCTGAGACTCTGGGTCAAGCAAGAATGCCAGCGCGTCGCCCGGGCGTTGAAGGACCTGATCGCCGCGTTGCTCGAACGCGCCGAGGAGCACGCGGCGAGCGTCATGCCCGGCTTCACCCATATGCAGGCCGCGCAGCCTGTGACCTTCGGCCACCATTGCATGGCCTATGTCGAGATGTTCGGCCGCGACCTCTCGCGCGTCCACGACGCCATCGAGCGCATGGATGAAAGCCCGCTGGGCGCGGCGGCCCTTGCCGGCACCAGCTTCGGCATCGATCGCCACATGACGGCGAAGGCGCTCGGTTTCCGCGAGCCGACGCGCAATTCCCTCGACAGCGTTTCGGACCGCGACTTTGCGCTCGAATTCCTGGGCCTTGCCGCGATCTGCGCGACCCACCTCTCCAGGCTCGCCGAGGAGATCATCATCTGGTCGACGCCGCAGTTCGGCTTCATCCGCCTGTCGGATTCATTCTCCACCGGCTCCTCGATCATGCCGCAGAAGAAGAACCCGGACGCCGCCGAACTGGTGCGCGGCAAGACCGGCCGCGTCTACGGCCATCTCGTCGGCCTTCTGACCGTCATGAAGGGCATGCCGTTGACCTATGGCAAGGACATGCAGGAGGACAAGGAAGCGGTCTTCGACGCCGCCGAGACGCTTGACCTGATGCTGGCTGCGACGACCGGCATGGCGCGCGACATGACCGTCAACGCCGCCGCCATGAAGAAGGCGGCCGGCGCCGGTCATGCGACCGCGACCGACCTTGCCGACTGGCTGGTGCGCAATCTCGGCCTGCCCTTCCGCGAAGCCCATCATGTCACCGGCCGCGCCGTGGCGCTCGCCGAGGAAAAGAAGGTCGGGCTGGAGAAGCTCTCGCTGGAGGACCTGCGTTCGATCCATCCCGGCATCACCGACGATATCTTCTCGGTGCTTGCCGTGCAGAATTCAGTGAAGAGCCGCACAAGCTTCGGCGGCACCGCGCCGTCGGAAGTGCGAAAGCAGATCCGCTACTGGAAAAAGCGGCTCGCCAAGGCTTAATGCATGTCGCCCAGAAGTGTGCAGCGGTTCTGGGACAACGACATGCATCAACACAATTGCCGGGATGCAATGCGCTGAAAACTCGGCTAAAAGCGGCGGCACGAGAAACAGTTTCGAACGGATGGATCGATGACCCGTGGCAGGATTTTGGTGACGCTCGCGCTGTTGGCGGCGGTTGTCACCGTCACGGCCTGCGGCAGGAAGACCGGGCTCGACACGCCTTATGAGGCGGCGGAGCAGGCGCGCAAGGATGCCGAACGCGCCAAGCAGCCGGTGCCGCCCGAGCCGGAGAAACCGGTCAAGGACAGGAAGTTCATCCTCGACCCCTTGCTCTAATGCATGTCGCCCAAAAGTGCGCAGCGGTTTTGGGAGAACGACATGCATCAAAACAAAAACTTAAAGCGCGTCGACTGGATCCGTTTCAGCGCGACGCGCTTTAAAGCCGATGGGATCGCTCGATCTCATCGTGCTCTAACTTTCCGGAACCGATCCTCGTGAACCATTTCGATTACCGCGACGGTGTGCTCCATGCCGAGGACGTCGCCATCCCCGATATCGCAGCCGAGGTCGGCACGCCGTTCTACTGCTATTCGACGGCGACGCTGACCAGGCATTTCCGCGTCTTCAAGGAAGCTTTCTCCGGCCTCGACGCGCTGGTCTGCTACGCCATGAAGGCGAACTCCAACCAGGCCGTTCTGAGGACGTTGGCCAAGCAGGGCGCAGGCGCCGACGTCGTCTCGGAAGGCGAGTTGCGCCGCGCCCTGGCCGCCGGCATCCCGGCCGACAGGATCCTGTTTTCCGGCGTCGGCAAGACGCCGCGCGAGATGGATTTCGCCCTTTCCGCCGGCATTCTCTGCTTCAACGTCGAATCCGAGCCGGAGCTGGAATTGCTGTCGGCGCGCGCCGTGGCGCTCTCCAAGGTGGCGCCCATCTCGCTGCGCATCAATCCGGATGTCGACGCCAGGACGCATAAGAAGATCTCGACCGGCAAGGCTGAGAACAAGTTCGGCATTCCCTGGCAGCGGGCACGGCAGGTCTATGCCCGTGCCGCGCACCTGCCAGGCATCAGGGTGACCGGCATCGACACCCATATCGGCAGCCAGATCACCGAGTTGCAGCCGTTCGACGATGCCTTCGCGCTGCTTGTCGAGTTGGTCGGGGCGCTGCGTGCCGACGGACACGCGATCGAGCATATCGATCTCGGCGGCGGCCTCGGCATTCCTTACCGCGTCGACAACAACCCGCCGCCGCTGCCAGACGCCTATGCCGACATCGTCAGGAAGCACGTCACCAAGCTTGGCCTGAAGGTGATGTTCGAGCCCGGCCGCCTGATCGTCGGCAATGCCGGCATCCTGGTGTCGCAGGTCATCTATGTGAAGGAAGGCGACGCGAAGAACTTCCTCGTCGTCGATGCCGCCATGAACGACCTGATCCGGCCGACGCTCTATGACGCCTTCCACGATATCAAGCCGGTGGTGCAGCAGCCGGCCTCGACGCCGCGCATGAAGGTCGATGTCGTCGGTCCGGTCTGCGAGACGGGCGACTTCATCGGTCTCGACCGCGACCTGCCGAGGCTGAAGGCCGGCGACCTGATCGCCGTTTCCACCGCCGGTGCCTATGGCGCGGTGCAGGCCGGCACATACAACACAAGGCTTTTGGTGCCGGAGGTTCTGGTCGACGGCGACCGCTTCCATGTCGTGCGGCCGCGTCAGACCTATGAGGAACTCCTGGGGCTGGATTCGATCCCGGACTGGCTGAAATAGCCTTCTCCGCTCGATGAGGCCCTATATCTTCTGCTGGATCAGCGCCTTGGCTTCGGCGATCCGACCTTCGTCGCGACGATAGAAGATCCATTGCTTGGTGCGCTTGGCGCTGAGCAGACCGGCCTGAGTCAGCACCCGCATATGTTCGCTGAGCGTCGCCTGGGTGATGCCGAGCTTTTCGGCGATCAGCAGCGCGCAGACGCCGTCCTCGACCAGGTCGCCATCGGCCTGGCGCGGAAAATGCGCGCGCGGATCCTTGAGCCAATCGAGTATCTGCAGCCTGCGCTCATTGGCGATCGCCTTGAAGATGTCGACCTCTTGCATTTAGCCATTTTGCTAAGTTACTAATTGAAGTCAACCCCGAGGAGCAGGCCATGCTGAACACCAGAACGATCACGCGCGAGCGCATCGCCGCCGTCGAGCCGCGCATCCGGCCGTATGTGCGCCACACACCGGTCATGCGCATCGACATGACGGACTTCGGCCGTCCCGCCTTCCCGGTCGATCTCAAGCTCGAATGCCTGCAGCATTCCGGCTCCTTCAAGGCGCGCGGCGCCTTCACCAACCTGCTCGAACGCCAGGTGCCCGAGGCCGGCGTGGTCGCCGCGTCCGGCGGCAATCACGGCGCCGCCGTCGCTTACGCCGCCATGAAGCTCGGGCACAAAGCCACCATCTTCGTGCCCGAGGTCAGCCCGCCGGCAAAGCTCGCGCGAATTCGCGGTTACGGCGCGGAGCTGGTGGTCGGCGGCGCACGCTACGCCGAAGCGCTGGCCGCCAGCGAAGACTTTGCGGCCAGGACCGGCGCGCTGCAGGTCCATGCCTTCAACCAGGAAGAAACGCTGCTCGGCCAGGGCACGCTCGGCCTCGAGATCGAGGCGGACTTGCCCGAAATCGACACGCTTCTGGTCGCCGTTGGCGGCGGCGGCCTGATCGGCGGCATCGCCGCCTGGTTCTCGGGCCGTATCCGCATCATCGCCATCGAGCCGGAGGGCGCGCCGACGCTTTACCGCGCTTTGGAGGCCGGTCGGCCGGTCGATGCCCCCGCCGAAGGCATTGCCGCCGACTCGCTGGCGCCCAAGCGCGTCGGCGAGATGATGTTCCCGATCGCCGAGGCCTTCGTCGAGCGCTCGATCCTGGTCAGCGACGACGACATCGTCGCAGCGCAGAAGGCGCTGTGGGATCGCGTGCGAATCATCGCCGAGCCGGGTGGCGCCGCGGCCTTCGCCGCCATGCTTTCCGGACGCTATGTGCCGTCGGACGGCGAGCGCGTGGCGGTCCTCGTCTGCGGTTCCAACACGAATCCCGCCAATTTCTGATCATAACCCGGCCAAACCACTTCACGTTTTTGGAACCCGCCTCGCCTTTGCCGTGTTTGTTGCTATCCTTCTAGCGATGACGTCCGGGCTATTGTGCCCTGGCAGGAAGGGCCGATGACGCAACGACCCATTTCCAGCGGCGAACGCGGCTTGGCCGGGCGCTTGGCGCTTAGCCGGTTGGCGACGCGCGTCTCGATGCTCTTCGAGCGCGCCTGGCCGCTTGTGCTGCCGTTGCTGGTCGTCATCAGCCTGTTCCTCAGCTTTTCATGGTTCGGCCTGTTCCCGCGCCTGCCGGACACGGCGCGCATCGGCCTTCTGATCCTGTTCACGCTGGCGGCGATCGCGGCGCTCTATCCGCTTCGCTTCTTCCGCATGCCGTCGGCCGCCGAGGTCGACAGGCGCATCGAGGCGGCGAACGAATTGCTGCACAGCCCGGTGCAGGTGCAGACCGACCGGCCGAGCGGTGCCGAGAGCATATTCTCGCAAGCCCTGTGGCGCGAGCACCAGAAGCGAATGGCCGCGAGGCTTTCGAGCCTCGGCGCCGACGGGCCGCGCACCGGCGTGCCGGACTATGACCGCTGGGGCCTGCGCGCCGTGGCGGGGCTGCTGTTCGTCACTGCCCTGGCCTTCTCCTTCGGACCTTTTGGCGGCAGGGTCGGCGACGGGTTTGTCGCCCGCGCCACGCGCGATGCGGTGCCGCCGCGCATCGACGCCTGGGTGACGCCACCCGCCTATACCGGCAAGGCGCCGCTGTTCCTGACCGCCGATGCCAATCAGGCGGTCCAGACCTTTTCCGTGCCGCAAGGCAGCGACGTTTCGCTGCGCGTCACCGGCGGTTCAGGCGAGGAAACGCTGAGCTACGCCGATGCCGGCGGCAATGCCCGCGCCATCGAGCCCGCGGCACCCAAGGGACCCGTCCCCGCCGCCGGCCAGACCGCGCCCAAAGTGCGCCAGTTCTCCGGTAAGCTGAACACGAACGGCACGCTGACGCTGAAATCCGCTGAAAGCGATCTCGGCCACTGGGCCTTTGCCGTCATTCCCGACAAGCCGCCGACGATCCGCTTCGTCGGCGAGCCGAAACGCGCCGTCAACGGCGCCATCGAGCTCAATTACGAGATTGCCGACGACTACGGCGCCGCTTCCGCCAAGGCCGTTTTCGAGCTGTCGGATCCGCCGGCGGCCAATTCGCATCCGCTTTACGGCCCGCCCGATATGCCGCTGACCCTGCCGCGCCGCGGCGGCAAGGCCAACGCTGCCAAGACGACCAAGGACCTGACCGAGCATGTCTGGGCCGGCAGCAACATCAAGCTCACGCTCACGGCTACGGACGACGCAGGCCACACCGCGACCACCGACACCAAGACGCTTGCGATGCCGGAGCGGCCCTTCGCCAACCCGCTGGCCCGCGCGGTGATCGAACAACGCCGGCTGCTGGCGCTCGACACCAATGCCAAGCCGCGCGTTCTCGACCTGATGGATGCGATCACGCTGCGGCCTGAGGACACGTTCGACAACATGTCGAACTATCTCGCCATCATGAGCGCCAGGAGCCGGCTGAAGCTCTCCGAGAGCGACAACCAGTTGCGCAACGTGGTGTCCTATCTCTGGGAGATCGCGCTCGGCATCGAGGAAGGCAATCTGTCGGCCGCAGAGCGGCGGCTGCGCCAGGCGCAGCAGGCGTTGCAGGATGCCATCAAGAACGGCGCCAGCGATCAGGAGATCGAAAAGGCGATGAAGGAACTGCGCGAGGCGATGAACCAGTTCCTGCAGGAATTCGCCCAGCGCGCGCAGCAGAACCAGAACGCGCCGCAGATGCAGCAGAACGGCCGCGAGCTGCGCCAAAGCGATATCGATCGAATGATGGACCAGATCGAGAATCTGGCCAAATCGGGTGATCGCGACAAGGCCCAGCAGCTTCTCTCCGAGCTGCAGGACATGATGAACAACCTGCAGGCCGGCCGCCAGCAGCAGGGCGGCGAGCAGGACAGCGAGCTGCGCCAGCAGATGGACAAGCTCGGCGATATCATGCGCCGCCAGCAGGAGATGATGAACGACACCTTCCGCCTGGACCAGATGCAGCGCGGCCAGCGTGGCCAGGGCGGCGAACAGCAGCAGCTTGGCGAGGATGGCGAACAGGGCCAGTCCGACGAGCAGCAGCAGCAGCCGGGCCCCGGCCAGGACCGCGATCCGCTGGGCCGGCCGAAAATGTCGCCGAAGGATCTGGCCGATGCGCTGAAGCAGCTGCAGGAAGGCCAGGGGCAGCTGCAGAGCGAGCTCGACCAGTTGAAGAAAGGTCTGGAAGGCCTTGGCATGGAACCCAATGAGGGCTTCGGCGAGGCCGGCAAATCGATGGGCAATGCCGAACAATCGCTAGGCCAAGGCGATGGCGACCAGGCGGTCGGTCACCAGGGCCGGGCGCTGGAGGCGCTGCGCCGCGGCGCCAAGGACATGATGAAGCAGATGCAGGCCATGCAGGGCGACCAGGGCGGCAGCGAGCAGGGCGGCCGCGAGCAGAATGCGGACCGCGATCCGCTCGGACGCCCACGCGCCACCAATGGCCCCGACGACGGCACTTCGGTCAAGGTTCCCGACGAGATCGACGTCCAGCGTGCCCGCCAGATCCTCGACGCGATCCGCAAGCGGCTCGGCAACGCGCTGAGCCCCGACATCGAGCGCAGCTATCTCGAACGGCTGCTGGAGCTGAAATAAAGCTCACCCACTCCGTTGTGCATGGTCACGTACGGCTAACTTCTCTCGAATGTCCGCGAGATGATCGCTGCCAATTTGTCGGCGAGCCGCCGAGGAGCCTGCGACGACTCGCTGAGCACCAGATGCGTTTCACCCAGTTGCGGCAGCCTCTCATCCGCCAACACCCTGATGCGATCTGTCAGTGTGCTTTGCGGCAACACGCCGATCGCTGCGCCTGCGGCGATCGCGGCGCGAACCCCTGAAACGCTCTGACTGGTGCAAACGATCTGATAGTCCAGTCCGGATTTCCGAAGGAGGTCGAGACAGCGCTCCCTCCACCAGCAAGCCTTGTCGAACAGCGCCACCGGCAGAGGTCGTCGGGCCTCCACATTGTGGAAAGTGGAGCCGGTCCACACGGCACGCTCACTATGGACAACGACGTCGTCTTTCGAGACCCGTTCAGGCGAGTGCAGAGCCAGATCCAATTCACCGGCAGCAAGCGCATGTGGAAACTCCATGCTCGAACTGCAGCGCACGAAAATTCGAGCCGTGGGCTCCACCTCCGTGAAGGTGGCCAGAATAGACGGTAGGATCGTGTCGCCATATTCCTCGGGTATACCGAGGCGGACCTCTTCCTCAGCTGGCGCTGCGCGCAGATCGGCCATCACCTGATTCAGCATTTCGACAACATCACGGGCGACGGGCAGCAGCCGCTCGCCGGCTGCAGTCATGGCAACTCCGCGGCCGTGCCTTTCGAACACGCGCTGCCCGATGACGCTCTCCAGCTTCTGCACTTGTAGGCTAACGGCGGACTGCGTTCGCAACAGGCGAGCCGCGCCGCCGCTAAGGCTCCCTGCCTTGGCCACGGAGAGAAACGTGCGCAGCAATTCGCTGTCCAGTTGAGGGTTTTTACCATCGTCAACGCTCATAGCTGATATTTAAGCTATTCGTTTCACCTATGGAAGCCCGCGATGTATGAATGGCCCAAAGAGGGTGATGCCATGATTGTCGCGCTCCCGAGGCTTCAAAGAAAGCAACTGATCTGGGCGACAGCAGCTGTTCTGACAGTTGTCGTCGCACTTACGTGGCCACAAAAGGCGTATGAGACGCTCCGTTTTGTCTTGGATAGTTTCGCAGACGTCGCGTTGATGATTGCAACGGGGCTAATTATCTCGGCTTGGGTTGCGGCCAGTGGGGCGGCGACGATCACAGCACGGTGGTTCAGGGGACGCCCTGTCGCAACTGTCTTGATCGCGTCGGGTATCGGCACCGTGACACCTGTGTGCGGCGTAACGGTGCTGCCGCTCACGACCGGATTGCTTGGATTTGGCGTTCCGCTTGCGCCGATCATGGCATTTTGGCTTTCTTCGCCTATTACCGGTCCCACAATGCTTACCGCGACGTGGGTGCTGCTCGGTCCTGGATTTGCAATCGGAAAGATGCTTGCGGCTTTTGCGCTGGGCGCCTTTTCCGGCGCGATGACGGCTTTCCTCGCTCGTACACAGATGGTCCAAAACCCGTTGCGGGCACAAGGGGCTATGAAGAGTGGACTGTGTGGCACGTGCCTGCCAACGGATCTATCTTTCCGAATCTGGCGAGACCCCGCGCGTATGCGTGCATTTGGAGCAAATCTTGTTTCCACAACAAGAACCGTCGTGATTTGTTTGACGTTTGCCTTTTCGGCTGAGTTCCTGTTGCGGGACCTTGTGCCGTCTCATCTCCTCACAAACTACATCGGCGAAGACTCACCCTACGCTATCCCGCTAGCAGTGCTGGTCGGTGCACCGATGTATCTCGACGGCCTTGCGGCACTGCCATTGGTTCGAGGCTTACTTGATCTCGGCATGTCGCCCGGCGCGGCAATGGCACTCCTCGTTTCAGGTGGCGCGGTGAGTATTTGGGGCGTCATGGCTGTGGCTTTGGTCCTTAGGCCGTCAACCATCGCCCTGTTCGTCGCACTCGCGGTTTCGGGATCATTGGCCATCGGCTATGTCTTCCAAGCGCTCTGGACGCTTTTTTCGTGAGCGTTGACTTTGTAGATTTGCAACAGAAGGCGCTCGGGCTCGCCGAGCTTTCTGGTCGACGCCGAGCTGTTCTGGGCGACGACTGACTCGACGACGCCATTCGCTGGCTGAAGTAGATGGAGAGCGCTCCCGCCCGACTGAGTTAGCTGCGTCTCTTGATTCTCAGAGACCCACCGTTGCACTCGCCTGTCTGGTCAGCATGAACGCCTCGCGGATCGCGTTCTCCATGCCGTCGATCGCTTCGCCGGTCGCCAGCGGATTGCGATGCAGCACGACATTTGAGGAATCGATGTCGCCGAAACCGTCCGCGACCGTCAGTTCGCGGCAATCGGGCGGGATGTTGCTGCGCGAGATCGGCGCGATCGCCAGACCGGAAGTGACCGCGAGCGTCAGGCCGCCATTGGTGTCGCTGGTGTAAGCGACACGATAGTCGAGGCCGCGCTGCTGCAGCGACTTGATGGCGAAGTCGCGACACCAGCCATTGCGGCTGTAAAGGGCGATCGGTACCGGCCGCTCCTCATGCATGTGGTGCAGCGTCGAGGCCACCCACACCGTCGGGTCGTGCATCAGCACCTCGCCGCCGGAAGAGCCTTCCCATTCGAACACCACGGCGAGATCGAGATCGCCGGCCGCAAGTGCCCTCACCTGCGAATCCGAATGCGCGTAGCGCACCGTGACCTCGACGCGCGGATGGCGCTTGGCGAATTCACCCAGCGCCCGCGACAGGATCGAACGGCCATATTCGGCCGGGATGCCGATGCGGACCAGGCCGCCGAGCGGCGGGGCCACCAGCGAAGCCGCCGTCTCGTCGAGCAGCGAGACGATCCGGCGCGCGTTCGAGATCAATTCGCTGCCGCGGCGCGTCAGCGCCACACCGCGCGAGCCGCGCTCGAACAGATCGTCGCCGACCATGTCCTCCAGCTTCTTCATCTGCATCGAGACGGCCGATTGCGTGCGCCCGGCCTTCTCCGCCGCGCGTGTGAAATTGCCGGTTTCGGCCACCGCCACGAAGGTGCGCAGAAGGTCGCTGTCGAGCACGGGCTTCATCGATCTCGCCATAAGAAATTTTGATTGCTGGCATCATTCCAATTCGTTTGCAACATGTCAAACGCCGAAGGATAGTCGCAGCACCCATTGGATATGCGGCCGCGAAATCGGCCGCGGACCAATCGAAGAGTCCTCACTCGTACCCGCTGCCTGAAAATGGTGGCGGGTTCTTTTTCACTGGATCGATCATGCAGAACCGGATGGTGCTAGGCATTCTGAGCCTCTGCCTCGGGGTGCTTGTCTTTTCGCTGCAGGATCCGCTGGTGAAGGCGGTGTCCGGCGGTTATCCGGTGACTGAGGTGATGGCGATCCGCGCCATCGTCGCGCTGCCGATCCTGATCGTGCTCGTCCAGGCCGACGTCGGCCTGAAGGCGGTGCTGTCGAAGCGCTTCGGCATGCTGACGCTGCGCGCCTTCATCCAGTTCTCGTCCTACACGGTCTACTATCTGGCGATCGCCGCCTTGCCGCTGGCCGACGCGGTGGCGCTGTATTTCATGGCGCCGCTGTTCATCATGGCGATGGCCGGCCCCTATCTCGGCGAGCGCGTCTCGTGGAAAACGCTGGCGACGGTGCTGATCGGCCTGGTCGGCGTGCTTGTGATGGTGCGTCCGGGCGCCGGCGTGTTCGACTGGGCGGCACTGCTGTCGCTGGGCTCGGCCTTCCTGTACGGCTTTTCGCAGTTGATGGCGCGCCGCATCGGCGACACCGAATCATCGACGGTGATGGCCTTCTATCAGAATGGCGCCTATCTCAGCGGCGCCATTGCGGTTGCGACCGTCTTTCATCTTGCCGGCATCACCCATGCGGCGCATCCGAGCGTCGAATTCCTGGTGCGGCCATGGGTGTGGCCGACGATGCCCGATTTCCTGAAGATGGCCGCCTGCGGCCTCGTCGCGTCCGCCGGCATGATCCTGTTGTCGCAGGCCTACCGCATGGCGCCGGCCAACCGCGTCGCCACTTTCGAATACACCGGCATCCTGTGGTCGCCGCTGTGGGGCTTCTTGTTTTTCGCCGAAGTGCCGCGTGAAACGACGGTGCTGGGCGCGGCGCTGATCATCGGCGCCGGCCTGCTTGCGCTCAGCGGCGGGCGCCGGCGAGGTGCCGCTCCGGTGGCCGGTGCGGTCTCAAGCGAAGCAGCTTAATGCCTTGCCGACGCGGGCGCGGATTTCGGCAAGCGTGAACGGCTTCTGCACGACATCGAGGATGATGCCGTTCAATTCCTCGGCGCGTTCGCGCTGGTCGGCATAGCCGGTCATCAGCATGATCTTCATCGCCGGAAACTGCCTTGCGGCAGCGGTCGCCATCTCGATGCCGTCCATCTCCGGCATGCGGATGTCGGACACCACAAGATCGTAGCCGCCCGCCGCCCGTTGGATCAGTTCCAACCCTTGCGCGCCGTCGGTGGCGATGGTGACCATATGGCCGTCGCGCTCGAGCGCGCGGGCAGCGAGGGTACGGACGGACTCATCGTCCTCGACGATCAGAAGCTTTGCCATGCCGAGATAGATGCCGCCGAAACGTTGATGTTTTCTGAAAATTCTAACGATCGGCAGTTTTTTGGGACGACCCCGGCGCCTCCTCAGGCATCGCCTTTCACCACCCCGACAAACGGCAGTTCGCGGAACGCATGGGCGACATCCATTCCATAGCCGACGACGAAATAGTCCGGGCAGTCGAAGCCGACATAGTCGGCGTTGAGCGAGGTCTGGCGGCGCATGCGTTTGTCGAGCAGCACAGCGATGGCGCAGCTTTTGGCGCCGCGCGAAAGCATCAGGTCGCGGGTGAAGGAAAGCGTCTTGCCGGATTCGAGGATGTCGTCGATCAAAAGCACGTCGCGGCCGGCAACCTCGTTATCGATGTCGCGCAGCACCCTGACCTCGCCGCTTGTGGTGCCGGCGCCATAGCTTGAGATGAAGATGAACTCGACTTCCGGCGACAGGCCGACATCATGCATGGCGCGGATGAGATCTGCGGCGAAGACGAACGAGCCCTTGAGAATCGAGATCACCAGGAGGTCGTGGTAGTCGCGCCCGGCGATCTCCTTGGCGAGTTCGAGATTGCGGCGGGCGATCGCCGACGCCGAAAACAGGACCTCGATGTCCTTGCCGCGTACAACTGGCATCAACCACCTTCCAGAGAGATCGCCTAGCCGGCGAAGATTACAGAGACTGTTCTGACGCCGTCTTTAGGCACATCGAGGCGGCTGGAAAAGCCAAATCTTTCGCCGGGCCTCAAGGAACGGTTGGACGTCCCCAGCCTGTAGCGGATGATGTTGCTGTTGTTGTCGGTGACGCGGATTTCGAGCGGCGGCAGCGCCTCCGGCCCTGCCCCGTCATTCGCCGCCTCGCCGTCGACGAACAGCACCGGCTTCAGGCCCGACGCATCGATGCGCGATGTCACGCCGGAAATAGTGAGCGCGCTGGCCGGCTCGGCGGCCATCCGGAACGAACCCTGCCTAACCAGCGCATGACCGCCCGATACCCACAAGGAGGCGAGCGCTATGCCGACGCCGGCGATCCAGAACATCGGACCGCCTCGCGAGGCCCGCGACGGCGCGGCCTCCGGTTTACGCAGCATGCCCATGCCTTCGATCGATGGCGTCGAGAGTATCTGCGGCGACGGCGACGGCGGTTCCGGGTGAGCGGCAAAACGCGGCAGCACGACATAGTCGGCATCGACGATGTCGCCCCCACCGAACGCGACCCGCTCCGGCGCGGCATTTGTAGCCATGCCGGTCATGATTTCGCCGGAAACAGGGCGCGCGGTTCTCTCGTCAGCCATTGCGGCACCAGTGCAGTCTTCGTTTCTTTTACGTAAACGGAATTGGTTAACGCTTCCCCACCGGAATGGCTTTGATGCACGCTGAGCGTCGCAAAATTAACCGCCGGTTAACCATGCCGGCCGATGGTCTTTTAATGTAGATTGTGGCGCGTCGCCGCCGAAAGTTTCAGGTCGCCGAACGTGATCCGCTTCGAAAATGTCGGCCTCCGCTATGGCATGGGTCCGGAGATCCTCCGCGACATTTCCTTGCACATTCCGGAGCGCTCCTTTCAGTTCCTGAGCGGCCCTTCGGGCGCCGGCAAGACGACCTTGCTGCGCCTTTTGTTCATGTCGCTGAAGCCGACGCGCGGCCTGATCACCATCTTCGGCAAGGACCGCTCGCGCATTTCGCGCGGCGAGCTGCCGTTGCTGCGCCGCCGTATCGGCGTGGTGTTCCAGGATTTCCGCCTGCTCGACCACATGACGACCTACGAGAACGTCGCCCTGCCCTTGCGCGTGCGTGGCCGCGAGGAGGCGAGCTACCGCACCGACGTCACCGAGCTCTTGAAATGGGTCGGCCTCGGCGACCGTATGCATGTGCTGCCGCCTGTGCTTTCCGGCGGCGAGAAGCAGCGCGCCGCCATTGCGCGCGCGCTGATCGAACAGCCGGAGATCCTGCTCGCCGACGAGCCGACGGGCAATGTCGACCCGCCGCTGGCGCGCCGGCTTCTGCGGCTCTTCATCGAGCTCAACCGACTGGGCACCGCCGTCGTGATCGCCACCCACGACCTTGGCCTCATGGAGCAGGTCGATGCGCGTCGCATGATTCTGGCCGGCGGAAGGTTGGACGTCTATGACTGATCTTCCGGCCGATCACTTCCAGCACGAAACCGTCGAGGAGACGGCGACGGTCCGCCGTGTCCAGCGCAAGATGGCGCCGATCGTGCCGGCCCAGAACATCGCCGGACGGGCGCTGGTGCTGGTCATCGCCATCATGACCTTCCTGTCGTGCCTCACCTTCGGCGCCGTGACGCTGGTGCGCGATACCGCTTCCGTCTGGGAAAACCAGATATCGCGCGAGGCGACGATCCAGATCAAGCCGGCCGACGGCCTCGACATGGAGGCGGCCCTTGCGCAGGCTTCGCAGATCGCCGGCGAGTTTCCCGGCGTGACGGGCACCAAGATCATCGATCGCGACGCGACGGCGCGGCTTCTGGAACCGTGGCTCGGCAGCGGCCTCAACATCGACGAATTGCCGGTGCCGCGCCTGATCATCGTCACCATCGACGAGGCCAGCCCGCCGGACTTCGCCGCCATGCGCGCCGCCATCACGCCTAAGATCCCAACCGCTGCGCTAGACGATCACCGCACCTGGGTCGACCGTCTGGTCGCCATGGCGCACACGACGGTGACGATCGGCATCGCCGTTTTGGTGCTGATGCTGTCGGCAACCGTGCTGACGGTGGTGTTCGCCACGCGCGGCGCCATGGCCGGCAACGGCCATATCATCGAGGTGCTGCATTTCGTCGGCGCCGAGGCGCGCTTCATCGCGCGCGAATTCCGCTGGCATTTCCTGGTCACCGGCATGAAGGGCGCGGCAGCCGGCGGCGCGTTGGCGATCGTCGTCTTCATCGTCTTTTCCTGGTGGTCGTCGCGCAACATGGCGACACCGCAGGCCGACCAGGCGACAGCGCTGTTCGGCAATTTCGCCATCGGCTCCGCCGGCTATTTCGGCGTCGGCCTGATGGTGCTGGTGATCGGCGCTCTGACCGCTGCGACCTCGCATGTGACCGTCGTCACCTATCTCAGCGACATCGACGTTCGCCAGCCGGATGGGGGCTGACCCATGAGCTATAGCCGAAAATCAGCGGAAAGCGTTATATACAAACAAGAAAACGATCACGGATCGGCCAGATGCCGTAACGCAAAGTGCGCTGTCTTACCTATCAAAGGTCGCATTTCAGAGTTAACCATGGGATGTTTTCAGGATTAACCTGGGGATGATGGACTTGCGGGACTCGACCGGGACGGCTGGGCGGATGCCAGTGGCGCTTGTGCGCGCCGCTGCCCCCGTCAGGTCCGGTCGTCTGAGGTTCGCCCTGCGCGTCTGCGGATTCGTCGTTCTCGCTATCCTGGTGGTTTTTGCCGGCGGCTTCGGGTGGTTCGCCGACAAGGTCAGCCATATGACGACCCCGCTCGACCCGGCCAGGGCCGATGCCATCGTGGTGCTCACCGGCGGGCAGTCGCGCCTCGACGCGGCGATGGAGCTGCTGGCGTCCGGCAAGGGCGAACGGTTGCTGATCAGCGGCGTCCATCCGTCGGCTACCAAACACCAGCTGCAGGCGGCAATGGGCGGCGACAAGCAGCTCTTCTCCTGCTGCGTCGATATCGATCGTGCCGCGCTCGATACCATCGGCAACGCCGAGGAAAGCGCCAAATGGGTGGAGAACCACGCCTATGGCAGCATCATCATCGTCACCAACAATTACCACATGCCGCGCAGCCTGCTTGAAATGGGCCGGCTGCTGCATGGCGCCCGGCTGGAGCCCTATCCGGTGGTCAACACCAATCTCGGCAATGGCGGCTGGCTGACCAAGCCGGAGGCGCTGCGCGTGCTGCTCACCGAATACAGCAAATATGTGCTGTCGCTGGCGCGCGGCTACCTGCCGCTTCGCGCGACGCCCGGGGGCGTCACCCTTGCCGAGGCCTCGGCAACCCTCCCTTCGTCATCCTTTGGCGAAGCAAGGAGCGAAGCGACGCGGCGCTGACCATAGGATCCATTCCGTGACTTCGACGCGCCGCCGCGGTGCAGAATTCTGCTCGGCTGCATTCCTCGGCTGAGGTCACGGAATGGATCCTCGGGTCTGAGCGTCCGCTTCGCTCCCGCTCCGCCCGTGGATGACGAAGTTGGGGAGGCTTCGGCCAATTCCCGGCGTTTGCGATGGTTCACCGAAACGAACGTCTCCGAGAAGCCTGCAGCCTTCCAAATTCCTGTGTCGAAGAACTAATGCATGTCGCCCAGAAGTGTGCAGCGGTTCTGGGACAACGACATGCATAAAAACAAAGACTTAAAGCGTGTCGCTTGAATCCATTTCAGCGCGACACGCTTTAGGCCTCAGTCCGCGCGCCACGCAGGCGCGCGACCTCCTGCTCCAGATCGGCGATGCGCCGGTCGCGCTCGGCAAGGGCGGCGGCGACATCCGCAGCTTCGAAGCGCTGTGGAATGTGCTGCGGGCAATTGGCATCCCAGGCTAAGACCGTGAACAGGATCGCCTGTTCCGGCCGCGCCTTGTAGTCCGGCGGCATAAGCTTCGCCGTCAATTCCGGATCATTTTCGACGATGCGCGCCCTGCCCCAGATCTTGATGCGCTGCCGCAGCATGTAATCGATCAGGAACAGGAAGGCTCTGTCGTTGTCCTCCAGATTGCCCTGGGTGATGAACTGCCTGTTCCCGGAAAAATCGGCAAAGCCGATCGCCTGCTCGTCCAACACCTTGAGGAAACCGGCCGGTCCGCCGCGATGCTGGATATAGGGCTGTCCTTCGGCGTTGGCCGTCGCCAGGAACACGCTGGTCTGCGCCTCGACGAAGGCGGCGAGGTCGGGCGTGATCGTCGCCCGCCAGCCGCCGCGCTGCTCGACCCGCGCATAGGAATCGCGCGACCCCTTGCGGGACTGGATGGCCTTGACGGTCGGTGTGAAGGCGACGTCGCTGGTGAAGGCAGGGGCAATCATGACAACGTCCTCTAATGGCTGGGCTCCGAAAGCGAGTGTGCAGCGGTTCTGGGACAACGACATGCATCGAAACAGTGACTTAAAGCGCGTCGCCTGAATCCGTTTCAGCGCGACGCGCTTTAAGTCCAGGTCAGGCCGCCTGACGAGATTGAACGACGGGGAAGTCGACTTCCGTATCCGCAACCTTGTTGATGTAGTTTGTCCAGACATTGAGAGCGACATGCTGCACGATCTCTATGATCTGCGCGTCGTCGTAGCCGGCACGTCTCACCGCATCGAGGTCAGCTTGGCCGACATTGCCACGCTCGCGCGCGACCTTGGCCGCGAAGCGGACGGCCGCTGCGGCCTTGCTGTCGTTGGAACTCCCTTCCCGGTTGGCAACCATCTCCGCATCGTCCAGACCGGCGAGATTCTTGCCCAGATAGGTGTGGGCGGAAAGACAGTAGATGCACTCGTTGATTTCCGCGACAGCCAGTGCGATGCGCTCTCGCGTCGGCGCCGGCAGCAGGCCCTTGGATAGCGCCGCCGACATTCCGAGATAACCCTCCAGCGCTGCCGGACTGTTGGAGACCAACCGAAACAGATTCGGTGCGACGCCCAGTTGTTTCTCGACGGCCTTGAGCATCGCCTGCGCGGTCTCAGGTGCGTCCGAGATGGTTTCAGGCGTGGGGATGCGTGGCATGTGAACTCCTGTCGAGCTGATGATGCGGCGAAGATGCATTCTTCCACGCACGAACTGTATATGGTATAACTGAAATCTATTATTCCATTTTCTGGAAGAACAATGGACCGCCTCGATGCCATGTCGCTGTTCGTCGCCACCGTGGAGGCCGGCAGCCTTTCCGCCGCCGCGCGACGCGCCGGCGTGCCGCTGGCGACTGTCAGCCGCAAGCTCTCCGAACTGGAGAAGCATTTGAAGACGCGCCTGCTCAACCGCTCGACGCGTCGTCTGACGCTGACCGATGCCGGCCGGTCTTATCTCGCCGCCTGCCGTCGCATCCTCGACGAGGTGAGCGAAGCCGAGCGCACCGCGGCCGGCGAATATTCGAGCCCGACCGGCGAACTGGTCATCACGGCACCGGTCGTCTTCGGCCGCCTGCATGTGCTGCCCGTGATCACCGGCTTTCTCGCCGTCTATCCGCAAGTGGATATCCGCCTGACCTTGTCGGACCGGATCACCCAACTGGTCGAGGAGCATATCGATCTGGCCGTGCGTATCGGCGAGCTGCCGGATTCGGCCATGGTCGCGATCCGCGTCGGTTCGATCCGCCGCATCGTCTGCGTCAGCCCCGCCTATCTCGCCAAGCACGGCATGCCGACGAAACCGCAGGAACTGGCGGGCCACGACTGCATCACCTTTGAAGGTCTCGCCGCGCCAGCAAGCTGGAGTTTTGGTTCAGGCAAGATGGAAATCTCGGTGCCGGTCCGCTCACGTCTTCAGGTCAACACCGCCGAGGCGGCGATCGATGCCGCGATTGCCGGCCTCGGTCTGACGAAAGTGCTCTCCTATCAAGCCGATGCCGCGGTGCGCGCCGGCGCGCTGCGTGTAGTGCTGGAACCGTTCGAGCCGCCGCCCTGGCCAGTGAGCCTTGTGCATGCCGGCCAGGGCCGGCTGCCGGTGAAGCTGCGCGCCTTCCTCGATTTTGCCGCACCGCGCCTGAAGGAGCTATTGGCGCGATCATTGTAGGGTTGGCAACCGACCACTGAGCCGTTTCCTTTTTGCCGCCGCTTGGTGTAACCAACGCACACTTCCTCACGGGCCCCTTGCATGCTCATCATCCGCTCGCTGGCGTTCAACTTCGTCTTCTATCTCAGCCTGATCGTCCAGATGATCTTCTGGACGCCCTATTATTTCCTGTCGCCGCGCCACCGCGCCTGGTTCGTGCCGAAATTCTGGTCCCGCACCTCGATGTGGCTCTATGACAAGATCGCCTCGACCAAGAGCGAAATCACAGGTGTCGAGAACCTGCCGGAAGGGTCCTTCATCCTGGCGCCGAAGCATCAGTCCTTCTGGGACGCGATCGCTTTCTTCCCCTATCTCGACGACGCGCTCTACATCCTGAAGCGCGAGCTGACCTGGATCCCCTTCTTCGGTTGGTACATCATGAAGATGCGCATGATCCCGGTCGATCGCGGCAGCCGCTCGAAAGCGCTCAAGGGAGTCGTCACCGCGACCAGGCAGGAGATGGATCGCAACCCGCGCCAGCTCATCATCTATCCCGAAGGCACCCGCCGCCCGCCGGGCGCCGAGCCGTCCTACAAATACGGCATTGTCGAGCTCTATACGCAGCTCGGCGTTCCCGTCGTGCCGGTCGCCCATGTCGCCGGCCTCTACTGGCCGCGCCGCAAGTTCCTGCGCTATCCGGGCACCATCAAGGCCCGCTTCCTCCCGGCGATCCCGCCAGGCCTCAGCAAGGAGGAATTCATGCAGCGGCTGATCGGCGAGACCGAGGCCGCCTGCGACCAGATGCTCGTCGAGGCAGCGCGGACGCCGAACCCGCCGCCCATGCCGCCGACGGCGGTGCGGCGGCTGGCGGAACTCGGCGTAGCCGCGAAGACCTGATCCTCTATCGCAGCGCCGCCAGGGCGGTGGTCAGCACCAGCGTTGCGGCAAACACCAGATTGATGATCCGCGAGGCCAGCGGATGGCGCAGGAAGCGCGCGAAAGCCGTTCCGGCGAGCAGCCAAACCACATGGATGGCGACGATCATCGCGGCGAGCACAACCAGCCTGGTTGAAGCGTCGAGCTTATCTGCCTGCGACGCGGCGCCGGCGAACATGGCGCCGATCGCCACGTAGGCTTTCGGGTTGGCGACGGCGAGCATGAAGCCGCCGGGAAAATCGGGCTTCGTCGCCGTGCTTGCGCGTTCGGCCAATGGCGGCGCGGTCGCGATTTTGAAAGCGAGATAAAGGATGTAGGCCGCCGAGGCGATCGCAAGCACCGGCGCCAGCCCCGGCACCGAAGTGAGCATGCCGAAAATCCCGGCCGCCACAACCAGAAGCACGGCGATGGTGCCGAGCGCCACGCCCGACGTGTAACCCAGCGAAGGCCGAAAGCCGAAAGCCGCGCCGACCGCGGTCACGCTGATGGTCGCGGGTCCCGGGCTGCCCATGACGACGGTCGCCGCCACGATAAGCGCCAGCACTTGCTGCCAGGGCTGCGCTTCGCCCAAGATGCCACCGGCCATGCCGAACCCTCCTCCTGCCGCGATGCGACAGGACTTACGGGGATTTGTCATGGCCGTCTTGGATGATCGTGCGCGGCGCTTACCGCGATAAGGTGTGTTGAGATTCAGGTCAGGCCGAGCCGAAAATGGCGAATTCCGAGAACCGGAGCGGAGCGTACTTTTCGTACGTGAGCACCGGAAGCACAGGAAGCCGCCATTTGCAGGCCGGCCTCACCTGAATATCAGCACACCTTAGGCGCTGGCGCGGTCGAGCGCTCCGACATCGTCCGCCGAAAGCTTGAGCGAAGCGGCCCGGATCAGACTGTCCATCTGGGCCGGCGTCGTGGCGCTGGCGATCGGCGCAGTGACGCCCGGCCGCGCGATGATCCAGGCCAGCGCCACTTCCGCTTGCTTGGCCGAATGGCGCTCGGCCAGGGCATCGAGCGCGGAAAGGATGCGCATGCCGCGCTCGTTGAGGTAGCCGGCCACGTCCTCGCCGCGTGCGCTTTGCCCGAGATCGGCCTTGCTGCGGTATTTGCCGCTCAGGAACCCCTTGGCGAGGCTGAAATAGGTGATAACGCCGATGTCCTCCGCCTTGCAGAGATCGAGCAGCGGGCCGTCGAGCGACGAGCGATCGTACAAATTGTATTCAGGCTGCAGAACCTCATAGCGCGGCAGGCTGCGCAGGCTGGCGACGTCCAGCGCGGCGCGCAATTGGCCAGCATCGAGATTGGAGCAGCCCGGATAGCGGATCTTGCCCTTTTCGAGCAGCCGCTGATAGGCGCCGAGCGTTTCCTCGTAAGGCGTGGCCGGATCCGGCCAGTGCGACAGATAGAGGTCGATGACATCGACCTGCAGCCGCTTCAGGGATGCGTCGACCGCCTTTTCGATATAGGCGGCGGAGAGGTCCCGCTTGCCCTGGCCCATGTCGGAACCGACCTTGGTGATGACCACGACCTTGTCGCGGTTGCCGCGGCTTTTCATCCAGTTGCCGATGATGGTTTCCGATTCGCCGCCCTTGTTGCCGGGAACCCAGCGCGAATAGGCGTCGGCCGTGTCGATGGCGTTCAACCCCGCCTCGACGAACCGGTCGAGCAGATCGAAGGAGGTCTTCTCGTCGGCGGTCCAGCCGAAGACGTTGCCGCCCAGGACCAGCGGCGCGATGGAAAGGTCGGTGCGACCGAGACGGCGTTTGTGCAAGGCTGATCTCCGTGATGCTGGAACGGGCCTGATGCCCAAGGATGGGTTTGCCGCTAAGCTAGGTCGTGCCCGGCCGAGGTCAAAGGCATGGTTTTGCTTTTTGATCGGACCAGAGCAATTCCAGCAAAGTGCGAGGGGGTCAGGCCCGACGGTTTCGCCGTGGCCTTGCGTCCGGGATTGTGTAAAATCAAAGAGATAGAGGATTGGAGGCGATCTTGTTTCCGCCGGAAATGCCCTTTCACGAAGGCATTTCGCCAGAAATGCCCTTTTCACGAAGGCGCGACCAGACGGCCCACCTCCTCCAGCCAGTGATCGCGGATGCCGAGCGCCTCGAGGTGATCGAGCGTGCTGAGCACATAGTCCTCGTTCCGGCCGGATTGGCCGACGGCGCCGCGAACGATTTTTGCCGCATGGTCCGCGTCGAGCCCGCCGGCATATTGCTCATGCTGCCGGTCGACGATGTAGGCGATCGCCTCGACCGAACCGCCGCCATTCAGCCGGATATCCAGCATGCGTTCGAGATAGACGCTGGTCACCAGCTCGCGCCCACGCAGGTAGGAGAGCACCTCGTCGCGCAGATTGCCGGGAACACGGTAAGCGAGGCCGATGCAGGAGCCGCCACGGTCGAGTCCGAGCACCAGGCCTGGCCGCCCGCGCGTGCCGCGATGCACGAAGGAATAGACGCAAAGCGAGCGCCGGTAGCCGTAAAGCCGGGCGCGGCGCGTCTCGACATGGGCAAATCCAGGCCGCCAGATCAGCGACCCGTAGCCAAAAACCCAAAAATCGCCCATATCGCCAAGCCTGATCGCATTCGAGTGAACGACACCGCACCGTCAAGGTGCTTCTTCTGTCCCCCGCTCGTTTGCGTGAGTGAATCGCCCGCTCGCCACATGAGGGGTTAACGAGAGCCGCAGCATGACGTCAAGTGACGAGCGACCGCCCAGACTTCGCCGCCGGCTGTTCTGGCTTGCCGCGTTCCTTGTCGTGCTGTTCGCGCTCTACAGCGGCGGCTGGTTCTATCTCGCCGACAGGCTCAAGACCGAGGCCGACCAGGCTTCGGCGAAACTCCAGGCCAATGGAATCGTCGCCGGCTGCGCCAGTCTCGCCGTCAGCGGCTACCCAATGAGCTTCACGGTCTCCTGCGACAACATCGCCTATGAGGACGACGCCCGGAAAGTCGCCGCCTCCACCGGAAGCCTCAACGCCGTCGCCGACATTACCGCGCCCTTGTCGCCGGTCGCAGACCTGCGCGGGCCGCTGAGGACCATGGCGCCCGGCATGCCGCCGCTTTTTATCGATTGGGACCAGTTGCAGGCAAAGGTGAAAGTGTCATGGCCGCTGCCAAGGAGCGTTTCGCTGCGGGCCGAAGGGCTTTCCGGCCAGACCGACCCGCAGGACGATACCGACCCCATGCAATTGTTCAGCGCCGGCAAGGCCGCCGGCCAGTTGCAGCCGATCGGCCAGGACATCAACTATATCGGCAGCTTCGGCGATCTCGAGATCAATGCGGATGCCATTGGCGGGCGCGCCTTGCCGGCGCTTGACGGCAGCGGCGAGGTGACGCTGAAGAACGGCGTGGCGCTGATCGCAGCGCCGCCGAAGAGCCTGCGCGGCCAGTCGATCGATATCGCCAAGCTTGACCTGTCGTCGGGGACAGCGCGTATCACGGTGTCCGGACCCGTCTCGGTCGATGCGGAAGGCCTGGTCGACGCAAGTCTGACGATCAAGCTCAAGGATCCCAAGGCAGTGGCAGCCATCCTGGGCGGCGCCATCCCGGAGCATAAGGGCGAAATCGAGCAGGGATTTGCTGGCATTGCCATGCTGGGCAAGGAGCCGTCCTTGCCGCTCAGGATCGTCAAGGGCAAGGCCTCGCTGGGCTTCATCCCGCTCGGCAAGATCAAGCCGCTCGAGTAACGCAACGATGGCGAAGCCGGTCAGACTGCTCAGCGTCGGCGCCTTCACCCTCGACACTATCCTTCGCGTCGAGACTCTTCCGGCGCATCAAGGCAAGTTCATCGCCAGCGACGGCGTCCAGATCGCCTCCGGCATGGCGACGAGCGCCGCTTGCGCCGCACATCGCCTCGGCGCCGAGGTCTCGCTATGGGCAAGCGCCGGCGACGATCTGGTCGGCGACCAGTTGGTCGCCGACATTCAGGCCGAAGGTATCGATTGCAGCCTCATCCGCCGCGTCGCCGGCGCGCGATCAGCGCTGGCCGCGATCCTGGTGGATGCGCATGGCGAGCGCGTCATCGTGCCCTTCTATGACAAGAAGGCGCAGGCCGATCCCGAGGCGCTGCCGCTCGCCGACCTCTCCACCTTCGATGCCGTGCTGGTCGATGTCCGCTGGCCCGGTGCCGCCGCCCTCGCACTGGGCGCAGCCAGATCGATCGGCCGTCCGGCGATCCTCGATGCCGATACCGCGCCGGTCGAGGTGCTGGAGCGCCTGCTGCCTCTGGCCACGCACATCGTTGCTTCCGAGCCGGCGGCGCGCATCGTCTGCGGCCACGCGCTCGACCCTGAAAGCGCCTGCGCCGACCTTGCCTCGCGCACCGATGCCTTTGTCGCGGTGACAGGCGGCGCGGCCGGCACCTGGTGGCACGACCGCGCGACCGCGCGCGTGCGCCATGTCGAGGCGCCGAGGGTCAAGGCGGTGGACACGCTCGCCGCCGGCGACGTCTTCCACGGCGCCTTCGCCGTCGGACTTGCCGAGGCGATGCCGATGGAAGAAGCGCTGCGTTTTGCCAGCGCCGCTGCTGCGCTCAAATGCCTGCGCTTCGGCGGGCGACTGGGCGCACCGAACAGGGCTGAGACGCTAGCGATGATGGCGACGCACTGGCCGTCAGCCCGAGAAGGCAAAGGGAGCTGAGATTCAGGTCAGGCCGAGTCGAAAATGGTGGATTCCGAGAACCGGAGCGGAGCGTACTTGAAGTACGTGAGCACCGGCCTACGCCGGCCATAGCCTTAATTTCACTGCCACGCTACTGATGAATGCTTCGGCCGGCGAAGGCCGGAAGCGCAGGGAGCCGCCATTTGCAGACCGGCCTCACCTGAATATCAGTTCCCTTTGGGGTGCTCGACCGCCTGCCGGCCAAAGTCCGGCACATCGATGTCCTGGCCGGCCTCGATGATCGAGCGGCGAACGGCGCGGGTGCGGGTGAAGAGGTCGAACAGCTTCTCGCCATCGCCCCAGCGGATCGCCCGCTGCAGCGAGGCGAGGTCTTCCGAGAAGCGCGCCAGCATCTCCAGGATCGCATCCTTGTTGTGCAGGCACACGTCCCGCCACATGGTCGGGTCCGAGGCGGCAAGACGGGTGAAGTCGCGGAAGCCGGAGGCGGAATACTTGATGACTTCGCTCTTGGTCACCGCTTCCAAATCGTCCGCCGTGCCGACGATGTTGTAGGCGATGATATGCGGCAGGTGCGACACGATCGCCAAAGTCATGTCGTGGTGCTGCGGGTCCATCGTGTCGATGTTGGAGCCGCAGCGCCGCCAGAATTCGGAAAGCTTCTCAAGGGCTGCGGGATCGGTGCCCGGCAGCGGCGTGAAGATGCACCAGCGGTTCTCGAACAGATCGGCGAAGCCGGCGTCGGGTCCGGACTTTTCCGTGCCCGCCAGCGGGTGTCCGGGGATGAAGTGCACGCCTTCCGGCACATGCGGCTCAATCTGCGCGATCACCGAGGCCTTGGTCGAGCCGACATCGGTGAGGATGGCGCCCTTCTTAAGCGCCGGCGCGATCTCGGCCGCGACCTCGCCGGAAGAACCGACAGGCACCGAGACGACGACGAGGTCGGCATCGCGCACGGCTTCGCTGGCGTCGGTGCTGTAGGAATCGCCAAGGCCAAGTTCCTCGGCGCGCTTCAGCGTTGATGCGCTGCGCGTCGCGATGGCGATGTGGCGCGCCAGGTTCTCGCGGCGGATGACGCGGGCGAGCGACGACCCGATCAGGCCGATGCCGACCAGCGCTACTTTCTCGAACATCGGTGATGCCATGGTCTTTAGCTTTTCAGGAAGGTCTTGAGCGCGTCGATGACGCCGCGATTGGCCTCTTCGGTGCCGATGCTCATGCGCAGCGCATTGGGAAAGCCATAGCCGGTGACGCGGCGCAGGATATAGCCGCGCTGGCTGAGGTAATCGTCCGCGGCCGCCGCCGAGTGCTTCTTGCTGTCGGGAAAATGGATCAGCACGAAATTGCCGACGCTGGGTGTGACGCGCAGGCCGAGCCCGGTCAGCTCCGCGCTGAGCCAGGCCAGCCATTTCTCGTTATGCGTCACGCTGCGCTCGATATGGGCCCGGTCGCGGATCGCGGCGATACCGGCCTCGATCGCGGTCGCATTGACGTTGAAGGGACCGCGAATGCGGTTGATCGCGTCGACGATATGCGCCGGCCCGTACATCCAGCCGATGCGCGCGCCGCCGAGGCCGAGCTTGGAGAAGGTGCGGGTCATGACGACGTTTTCGGAACTGCCGGCCAGCTCGATGCCGGCTTCGTAGTCGTTGCGCCGCACATATTCGGCATAGGCCGCGTCGAGCACCAGGAGCACGTTCTTGGGCAGCGACGCATGCAGCCGGCGCACCTCCTGGAACGGCACATAGGTGCCGGTCGGATTGTTGGGATTGGCGAGGAACACGATGCGCGTCGCCGGCGTCACCGCGGCGAGGATCGCATCGATGTCGGCGCGCTCGTCGGTCTCCTTGACCGCGACTGGCTTGGCGCCCGCCGCCTGGATGTAGATCTTGTAGACCATGAAGGCGTGCTCGGTGAACACGGCCTCGTCACCCGGTGCGAGATAAGTCTGCGCCAGGAGCCCCAGAATCTCGTCGGAACCGTTGGAGCAGATGATGTTTGCCGGGTTGAGGCCATGCACCTCGGCGATCGCCTCGCGCAGCCGCCGGGCGGAGCCGTCCGGATAGACGTCGAGCTTCGCCGCCACTTCGCGCGCGGCCTCGATCGCCTTCGGCGAGGGTCCGAGCGGATTTTCGTTCGACGACAGTTTGTAGACCTTCGTCACGCCGGCTGGCGCGGTGCTTTTTCCCGGCACATAGGCCTCGATGTCCATGATGCCCGCACGGGGCGTCGGACGGGGCTGATCCTGCTTCATGTCACAAATCCGTCGAGAAGGCCTTCAAGGCCGCAGCGGAAATACAGGCCACAGGCTGGAATGTCGAGTGCCGGCGCTTGCGCCAGGACTCTGCCCACCCGTTGACGAAGCGCGGCGCTGGCCCTAGAAGAGCTGCCAGATTTCCGTGGTGATTTGGCCGGTCGGCTTGCAGCCACGTTAAACAACTCGCTAAAGGGCCGTTTGCAACCTGTAACCGGCTTTGCGACGGCAAGCCGGTTTTTTGTTGTCCGTGGCCGGTCGGACAACCGCATCGAACGAAACCGATGTGGACAGGATGAGGATGGTCATGCCCGCTCAGCGCGCTGCAAGAACCAACGACGAGGCCGACCATCCGTCGAGCCCGGTGCTGCAGTTCGGCTCCGACAAGCCGCTGAAGCTCGACGCCGGCTCGCTGCTTTCGCCGTTCCAGA
Source organism: Mesorhizobium sp. WSM3224 (assembly GCF_000427725.1). Taxonomy (GTDB): domain Bacteria; phylum Pseudomonadota; class Alphaproteobacteria; order Rhizobiales; family Rhizobiaceae; genus Mesorhizobium. The sequence goes on from NZ_ATYO01000009.1 coordinate 140,850, forward strand.
TCGCCTACCAGACCTACGGCACCCTGAACGACGCGCGTTCCAACGCCATCCTCGTCTGCCACGCGCTGACCGGCGACCAGCACGTCGCCAACACCCATCCGGTGACTGGCAAGCCGGGCTGGTGGGAAGTACTGATCGGCCCCGGCAAGATCATCGACACCAGTCGCTTCTTCGTCATCTGCTCCAACGTCGTCGGCGGCTGCCTTGGCTCGACCGGCCCGGCCTCGACCAATCCGGCGACCGGCAAGCCCTACGGGCTCGACCTGCCGATCATCACCATCCGCGACATGGTGCGCGCGCAGGCGATGCTGGTCGATCATTTCGGCATTGAAAAGCTGTTTTGCGTGCTTGGCGGCTCGATGGGCGGCATGCAGGTGCTGGAATGGGCTGCCAGCTATCCGGAGCGCGTGTTCTGCGCCCTGCCGATCGCCACCGGCGCCCGCCATTCCTCGCAGAACATCGCCTTCCACGAGGTCGGCAGGCAGGCCGTCATGGCCGATCCGGACTGGCATGGCGGCAAATATCTCGATTTCGGCAAGCGCCCGGAAAAAGGGCTCGCCGTCGCGCGCATGGCCGCCCACATCACCTACCTTTCGGAAGCCGCGCTTCATCGCAAGTTCGGCCGCAACCTGCAGGACCGCGAGGCGCTCACCTTCGGCTTCGACGCCGACTTCCAGATCGAAAGCTATCTGCGCCATCAGGGCATTACCTTCGTCGACCGCTTCGACGCCAACTCCTACCTCTATCTGACCCGAGCGATGGATTATTTCGATCTGGCCGCCGATCACGGCGGGCGCCTTGCCGACGCCTTCGCCGGTACCAAGACGCGCTTCTGCCTCGTCTCCTTCACCAGCGACTGGCTGTTTCCGACCGAGGAGAGCCGCTCGGTCGTGCATGCCTTGAACGCGGCGGGCGCTTCCGTCTCCTTCGTCGAGATCGAGACCGATCGCGGCCACGACGCTTTCCTGCTCGACGAGCCGGAACTGTTCGCGGCCATCAACGGCTTCATCGGCTCGGCGGCGCGCGCCAGGGGGCTCAGCGCATGACCCCGAACCGAAGGTCAGCGAACGCAAAAAGCTGCGGACTTTTCGGACCGGGATCATGCGCCATCCAGGAGGCGAAGCCATGACCGTCAACCGCGCCCAGCGTGTCGACCTCGAGGTCGTGACCGATCTCATCCCGGCCAATTCGCGCGTGCTCGATGTCGGCTCGGGCGACGGCCTGCTTCTGGAGCTTTTGCAGGAGACCAAGCAGGTCGACGGCCGAGGGCTGGAACTGTCGCAGCGCGGCGTCAACGAATGCGTGGCGCGCGGCCTTTCCGTCATCCAGGGCGACGCCGACACCGATCTCGAATTCTACGCCGACAAGGGCTTCGACTTCGTCGTCCTGTCGCAGACCCTGCAGGCGACGCGCAACCCGAAGGTCGTGCTCGACCAGTTGCTCAGGATCGGCAACCGCGCCATCGTCTCCTTCCCCAATTTCGGCCACTGGCGCGTGCGCTTTTCGCTGCTGATCAAGGGCAGGATGCCGGTCACCAAGGACCTTCCCTATTCCTGGTACGACACGCCCAACATTCACTTCTGCACCATCCGCGACTTCGTCAACCTGTGCGAGGAGCTCGGCGCGACCGTCGAGAAGGCGACCGCGCTCGACGCCAACGGCCAGAAGATCGGCCTGTCGATGCCCTGGTGGTTCTGGAACTTCTTCGGCCAGCAGGCGGTGTTTTTGTTGAAGCGCTGACGCGAGATCCAAAAGCGTCTGGTTCTTGCCGGGTCCTCCTCGATGTCCCGCTAGCCAAGCACATCCGTGGCCTTGTGCGGATGCTCGATGCCATCGACGAAGATGACGTCGGATTCGGAGTTGTCGGTGCGCAGCTTGAGGATTTGTTGATACGCGGACGACCGGTACCAGTCCCGCGCATGCTGCCTGTCCGGAAATTCGATGACGATCAAATGCCCGGGCCAGCTGTTCTCGACGACCTCGACATCGCCGCCATGGACCATGAAGCGCCCGCCGAACGGCGCCAGCGTGGCGTCTATCTTCTCGAGATACTCGACCATCCAGGGGCCTGGCGTGACTTGGCGCATATGGGCAACGGCGTAAGCGGTCATGATCCTGCTCCTTTATGGATCGAAGCCGATCGGCCGGCCTCGTGGCATCACCATGCAAAAGCCAGGTAGTCCAGTCGATTACCTTCGACGTCATCGGGACAAGGCACCCTCCTTGGCCATGGCGAGCGGACCATCACACCGGCCGGAATGCCGATTGTGTTGCCGTCAAACCGCAATGTTGCGGAAAAGCCACCAGCTCCGGCATTTCCTGGCGGGCGCGGCGTGACACAAGAGTGGCTTTTTTGTAGCTTCAGCCCGCAAATCAAAGGTGGGACACGAAGATAGCCATCAGACCCATCCGGCAAACATCAGAACCGACCGGCAGTGGCAGCCCGATGTCGAGCGAAGACGGTCCGCTGATTACCGTGATCACGCCGACGCACAATCGGCGCAGCCAGGTCGTGCGCGCGGTGGAAAGCGTTCTGGCGCAGACATTTACCCGCTTCGAGCACATTGTTGTCGACGACGGTTCGACGGACGGGACCGCCGCCGCGCTTGCCGAAATCCGCGACCCAAGGCTGATCTATGTCGGCGCCAAATGGCGCGGCGCCAATGCCGCGCGCAATGCGGGCATAGAACGCGCGCGAGCGCCTGTTGTGACCTTCCTCGATTCGGACGATGTCTATCTGCCCGACCGGCTGGAGCGGACGCTGGCGCGCTTCGACGAGAACCCTTCGCTCGAAGTGCTGATCAGTTCCTACCTGTCGGTGAAGGGCAGCCGCAGCACCAAATGCATCAATCGCAACGCCCTTCTCGACAAGAGCACGCTGCAGCGCGCCCTGGTCTCGCAGACCATCTTCATTGCCGGCTCCGCAATCACGGCCCGGCTCGGGTCACTGCTGGCGATCGGTGGCTACGACAGCGACGTGACGCGCATGCAGGATCGCGAATTGCTGCTGCGCTTTGCCCAGCGCAGCGGCGCCTTGCTGTCCGAGGACATCGACTGGAAAAAATACAATTCGGAGAATTCGATCTCCGGCCGCCGCGACGGCTATGTCGAGGCCTATGCCAATCTGATCGGCAAGCACCCTTATATCGCCGACCGCTATCCCGACGTTCCACCTTACATGATCGCGCGGCAGATCATCGCCGACATCCTCAAGGGCAGGTTGCCGCAGGCGTTTTCAGGCTATCATGCCAACCGATCGTCCAAGTCGCTCGGCTACTCGCCGGCCGAACTGTTGCGCGGCTATGTCGTGGGCCGCCGCTGGCGCCGCGACTGTTACGACGAGTTCCGGGCAAAATACGGCGCGCGGGCGATCTGAAAGAGCAAGGTCGTTGGCCCTCTATCTGTCGAGTTCCGGAAAATATGGATCGGAAAACCGCTGCCGAAGGCGCTCGCCCAGCAGGCAATCGACAGGCGCCGCATCCTCGACGCGGATGGATCTGGCGTCGGTGAGGCCGCTCACCTCCTGGATCAGTTTGCGGCGGATGGCCGTCGAGAATTCAGACGCCGCGTAGATCGGCAACACGAAAGAGCCGGCGCCTCCAGTCACGCAGTCGGCGTAGTAGCGGTCGAGACGGCTGACGCTCGGCGACGGGCTGATGAGAATCGGCAAGCCGTTGATGACGACACCCCTGGCGACGGCGGCATCGCGGATTGCAGTGACGGGCAGTCCGGTATTGTTGGGCCCGTCGCCCGATATGTCGATGACGCGGCGCGGTGCCGAAAAGCCGGTTCGCTCCAGAAGCCCGGCGCCGAAGCCGAGGGCCCCTGAAATCGAGGTGCCGCGGAAGCTGCGGAATGGCCGCGCGGCGATCTTGTCGGCGAAGGCGTAGGCGCTGTCCTCGCCATCGATGATCTGCCAGGCAATGACCCCGTCGTCGCGCACCACGCCCGCCCATTCGAAATAGGCGAGCGCGATGCGGCCATTTCGACCCGAGCGCACGGCATCGATGAAGTCGGGGTGACGCAACGCTTCGACATAGCCGGCACGCTGCAGGGCGAACTCGCGCTCATCCATCGACTGCGAGATGTCGACGGCAAGCACAAGTTCCACATCCACCGGCGCGCCATCGCCTGGTGCGGGCAACGGCGCCGCCTCGGCGCAGGCAAGGCAGGCAAGCAGACCGAGCATCGCAAGCATGGCAGCCTCGAATGACCCTCGGAATCTTCCCAGCGATAGCGGCGAAAATAAAGCTATTTCTTTTTGACGCGGGCAGTGGCGGGCGGCGGCTCGATCGCCCCGGCGCGGACACGCGCCGGCTTCAACGCCGGTGCGCCGGTATCCTTCACGATACTCAGCGCGCGCGGAAAGAACTGGCTGTTGTGCAGGCCGCGCCCGATGTTGAGGATGGCGGCATCGGGCAGCCGGGTCTGCAGCATCGCCAGCACGCGCCGCAGCGACGGGCCGTCGAATGCGTCCAGGGCTTCGTCGATGATCACCCATTTCGGCTTGCGCAAGGCGACCCTGGCGAACGCCAGCGCGCGTTGTTCGTCGTCGCCCAGGTCGCGTTCCCACCGCCCGGGATGGTCAAGCGCGGTCGACAGTCGATCGAGGCCGACCTCGGCAAGCACCGCCGAAATCTCGGCATCGCTGGCCGGGGCCTGCCCGTTCGGGTGGTCGAGAACCTCGCGCAGCGTGCCGGCCGGGAAATACGGCACGCGAGGCACGAAGATGGGGGCCTCGCCGGCGGGCAGGCCGATCCGGCCGCTCCCCCATGGCCAGAGGCCGGCAATGGCGCGGAAGAACAATGTCTTGCCGGCGCCCGGCTCGCCGGTGATCATGACGCGCTCGCCGGCATGGATTTCGACATCCGTCTGGGCAAGCTTGGTGCAGCCTTCCGGCGAAGCCACTTCAAGGGTGTCGAATGTCAGGCTGCCATTGGCGTTTTCGCCGAATTGGATACGTTTTTCCGTGTCATGCAGCGCATCGGTTTCGGTGAGCGCGATTCGGAAATCCGCCACGCGCATCAGCGTTGCGCGCCAGTCGGCGATGCTGCCGATGTTGTTGATGAACCAGCGCAAGGACGAATGGACCTGGTTGAAGGCGCCGACCGCCATCATCAACCCGCCGAAGCTGATGTCGCCGGCGAAATAGACCGGCGAAGCCACTAGTATGGGCGCCACGACCGTTATCCAGCCATAAGTGTCGGTCACCCAGGAAAGGTTGATCTGCGCGGTATAGATGCGCCGCATGGCGCCCAGCACCGTTCCGAGGTCAAGTTCGAGCCGTCGCCTGGCATCGGGCTCGCCATGGTAGAGCGCTATGGCGTCGACGTTCTCGTTGACCCGCACCATGGAGGAGCGCAGTTCCGCTTCGCGGGTATAGCGCTCGCTGTTGAGGCTGATCAGCGGGCGTCCAACCAGCCAGCTCAGCCAGGAGGCGGTGCCTGCATAGAGGAAGGCGGCCCAGACCATGTAGCCCGGTATCGCCAATGAATAGCCGCCGACGTGGAACACGAAGCCGAAAGACAGCTCCCACAGCACGCCGATGAAGGAGACGAGCAGGATGAACGACTGCAGCAGGCCGACGCCGAGATCCGTCGACAGGTCCGACAGATGCGCGGCATCCTGCTGCATGCGCTGGTCGGGATTGACGCCGATGGCGCCGGCATTGGCCAGCCGAAAAGCCCGCGCCGGCCGCATCCACTGATCGATCAGGTCCAGCGTCAGCGCCTCGCGCAACCGCAGACGGATCCTCTGGTTAAGCCAGGTCTGGCCGATATTGAGCACCAGAAGTCCGCCGGCAATGGCCGCGAAGACCAGAAGCTGGTGCAGGAAGTCCGCCATGTCGCGCCGCGCCAGCGCATCGTAGAAGGGCTGGTTCCAGCGATTGAGCAGAACCTGTCCGATCGAGGTCGCGACGATAACCGCGACGATGCCGATCGAGACCCAGGCAAGTTGCCTGCGCACCGGCGAGGACTTCAGCCCCGATTTGACCGTCGCCACCTGGTCGGCGAGGCTGCTCGCCTCGACCGAGAAAGTGGCTGGCTTTTTATCGGTCTGGTCGGCCATGAAGCATAGTCCTGGTTTCCGCAGCGGTCACGAATACCGCGCCAAGCGAGCATTCCCCAGATAGGGTGATGATCGTTGCGCGATGCAAGGCGCGGCGGCGATCACGAACGCGTCACTAGGCCGGTCCGGCGTCGGCCGCGCGCCGGCCAAGCCGCGTCGCCCCCTGCGGCGAGAAGACCGGCACGAAAACGCGGCGCGAGGCGCGCTGCGCCACCGGCACGCCCTGGTAGAGCCGCTTCTGCGCCTCGACGACGATGACGCCGGAAAAGATCGGCCAGAACCGACGGCCGGCCCGCTCCAGCACATTGTGGAACTGCATCATGAAACGCCGCGGCGACGGCGGGAAGAACAGCGCGTCGCTCCATGTCGCCGGGGTGAAATTGGCCTCGCGCAGCAACTCGGTCAACTGGCCGCGCGAGAACGGCCGGCCGTTGCCGAAGGGCGTATGCTCGAACCGCGCCCAGACGCCGCGCCGGTTGGGCACGACGATGACGACGCGCCCTGCGGGCGACAGCACGCGCCAGATCTCGTTCAGGGTTTCGCGCGGGTTCTCGGCATGTTCGAGCGAATGGACGAGCAGCATGCGGTCGATGCAGGAATCGACCAGCGGTAGTTCCTCGTCGAACACCAGCGCCGTCGCCGTCGGGCCCGACGCCGGCCACACCACCGCGCCCTGCGTCGCCGGCATGAAGGCGAAGACGCGCTCGGCATCGGTGCCGAAGCGTTCCAGCCATGGCAGCGTGTAGCCGAGGCCGACCAGCCGCTCGTTGGGCACGGTTGCCCATATGGCCGACAGCGCCATGGTGATCGAACGCTCGGCCAGGCGGCCGAGCGTGGTTGAGTAGAAGGAACGCAGATCGACGATATCCGAATGCATGCGCGGGACGGTAGCTGTGAAGCATGCCAAGTTCAACAAAGGCGCCAAGTTCAACAAACCCGGATGACATCGGCGGCGCGCCGCCCTATCTCTGCGGCGACAACGGAGAAAGATGCAATGCCCGTCGAGATCGAGCAATTCATGTGCCGCACCGACAATTTCGGCGTGCTGGTTCACGACCCTGAAAGCGGTCAGACGGCGATCATCGACGCGCCGGAAGAGGCGCCGATCCTGGCCGCAATCAAGCGCACCGGCTGGACGCCGACATTGATCCTGACCACGCATCACCATACCGACCATGTCGAAGCCAATCTGGCGCTGAAGGAACACTTCAAGCTGCGCATCGTCGGCCCGGAAGCCGAAAAGGCAAAGATCCCCGGCATCGACGAGACGGTCAGCCAAGGCTCGGTCGTGTGCCTTGGCGAGGAAAGGATCGACGTCATCGAGACGCCCGGCCATACCGCCGGCCACGTCTCCTACCATCTTCCGGCCTCGAAAGTGGCCTTCACCGCCGACACGCTGTTTGCGCTGGGTTGCGGCCGCCTGTTCGAATGCAAGCCGCCGGTGATGTATGAATCGCTGAAGAAGCTGGCGGCGCTGCCGGCCGAAACCGCCATCTATTGCGGCCACGAATACACTTTGGCCAATGCCCGCTTCGCGGTGACGGTCGATCCGGGCAACCCAGCGCTGAAGCAGCGCGCGGCAAGGATCGAGGCGCTGCGCGCCGACAACAAGCCGACGCTGCCGACGACCATCGGCGAGGAACTGTCGACCAATCCGTTCCTGCGCTGGCACGACCCGGCGATCCGCAAGCATCTCGGCATGGAGAAAGCCAGCGACGCCGAGGTGTTTGCCGAAATCCGCAAGCGCAAGGACAATTTCTGATTCCAACGCTCGTGTCGCCCAAAAGGTACGACCAATGACCAGCGCCGCCGAAATCATCGCAACGCTTGGCCTGCAGCCGCACCCGGAAGGCGGCTGGTATGCCGAGACGTTCCGCGACGCCGCCTCAGGCGGGCGCGGCCATTCGACCGCGATCTACTTCTTGCTCGAGCAGGGCCAGCTTTCGGCCTGGCATCGGGTGAAGGACGCGGCCGAGGTCTGGCACTTCCATGCCGGCGCGCCGCTGGCGCTGTCGATGCATGAGGAAGGCTCCGGCAGCGTCATCGAGCAGGTGCTGGGCGCAGCCCTTGCCACTGGCGAGCGGCCGCAGATCGTCGTGCCGGCCGGCTGGTGGCAGTCGGCGCGCAGCCTCGGCGAATGGACGCTGGTCGGCTGCACGGTGGCGCCGGGTTTCGATTTCGCCGCTTTCGAACTGGCCGAGCCCGGCTGGCAGCCTGAAAACGCCTAGCTCAATAGAAAGCCCAAGGTGATCGCCAGCTGCGCGACGTAATAAAGCACCCAAACCGCATAGCGCATCCATACCCGATGCGGCGAGAGCGCCGCGAGCAGGAAGCGTTCGGCCGCCAGCAGCCCGTCCGAGGCGATGAACAGCACCGCGCCGGCGATCACCCAGACCTTGTCCGTGGTGAGCGCTGAAATGCCCATGGCGAGGATCGCGGCGACATAGACGGCGATCGGGACGCGCAGCTGCGGGCCGACGCGGCGCCAAAGCGCGGCAAGCATGACGATGCTGAACGCGGCCATGGCCAAGCCGATCGCGCCCCGCCAGGATTGCGCGCTCAACAGTTCGAGACCGCCACCTGCTTGTACAAACAGCGCGACATAGACGATGTGGCCGGCGAGAAAGCTCGCCAGTCCGCCGAGAAATGCCTTTTCGCCGTCACGCGACAGAAAGGCGTCGCCGATGGCGCTGAGCGCCAGCGCCACGACAAGCAGCAGCGGACCGCCCTGCATAGCGGCAAGCACGGCCAGGAGAGCGACGGCAAGCGTCTTTGCCGCCGTGCGCGTCCATTTCGGCGGCATGTCGAGCGCAAAGGCGTAGATCACGGCCGCGATGAACGAGAACAGAAGCGTCGCATTGGCGTTGGCCTCGATGCCGCCTGGAAACGGCATCATGCGTTCACCTCTTTAGCCGCCGGCTTGCGCATCAGCAGCGACTTCGCCGCGAGCGCCGCACCGCCGGTGATGAGCACGCAGGCCGCAAGGATACGAAGCGACGGCTCGGCGACGCCGGCGGCGATCAGCACCAGCGTCGACAAAAGCGGCGCGGCATAGCTCGCGGCGCCCAGCACCTGGATGTTGCCGCGCTTGACGCCGATATCCCAGGCGTAGAAGGCCGCGCCGACCGGCATCAGGCCGAGCCCGATGATGGCCAGCCACTGGCCAGGACCGTCCGGCAGCACGGTCTTCTCAAGCAGCAGGTGGCAGGCCAGCGAAAGCACCGAGGTCGCCGCGCAGAACCAGGTGACGATCGAGGTCGGCACCGAGGGAAAACGCCGTGACAACAGCGAATAGGACGACCACAAAAGCGCGCAGACGGCCGCCATCGCATAACCGAAGGTGTAACGCGCATCGAAGGCCAGTCCGCCGCCCTTGGTGACGATCAGGAAGGTGCCGGCAAGGCCGAGCAGCGCGCCGACGACATGGTTCCAGGCCAGCCGCTCGCCCGGCATCAGCGCCGAGCCGAGCACGATCAGCAGTGGCCACAGATAGGCGATCAGGCTCGCCTCGACCGCCGGCGCGTTGCGCAGCGCCGTGAAGTAGAAGAAATGGTAGCCGAACAGCCCGGCTATGCCGATCACCCAAACCTGCGGTGGGATCTTCTGGCTCCGGTCGGGCGCCGGCATCACCAGCCGCGCCGCAAGGCCGACGCAGGTGCCGATGGCGAAAGTGATGGCCGACAGCAGGAATGGCGGCACTTGCCCGGAGGCATCGGTGAGCAGCGCCAGCAGCGCCCACATGGCGACCGCCGAGAACCCGATCAGTGTTGCGCGCCCCATATCTGCTCCCCGCGGCGCGCGGTGGCGCCTCGAGCAATTCCAGGAAAAGTGCCTTGCGGTTTTTCCGTCCGGAATTGCGTAAAACTGAATTAGTTCACCGCTTCGAATTGCCTCGCGCTGATGGTCAGCGGCCCGATCTGGGTCCCGACCGTGGCGCGGATCGGCGCATATACGCCGGATTGGCCTAGCGGCGCAAACGTCACCAGCATGCGGCTCTTGTTCTTGAGGAAATTCAGCGCCTTGCGGCCCTTGCGATAGCCCGCCACCGGCTCGAAGCCCATCTTGCAGGTCACCGTGTCGCCCTTGTAGCCCGGCACCGAGATCGAACCCTTGGAGGCATAGGTCAAGGTCAGGTCGGCGCGCATCTCGCCATCATAGAACTTGACCGTCCGTCCGCAGACCTTGTCCAGGCTGTCGGCGTGGATGACGGTCGCGGCCATCGGATCGAGCACCGATTTCAGGTCTGCGTCGCCGAGCGGCACCCAGCTCTTCGAATCGCGCTTCTTCGGCGGGGGAATGACCTGCGTGGAGGTGACCGCGCCGTTGCTGAAGCGGATGTCGACCGCAGAGGCCTTCTTGCCGGACGTATAGTCGGCCCGGAACGCCTGCGGCATCATCTGCTTGCCGGAAATGGTGCCTTTCGACGAAATCGTGCCTTTCGTGTCGTCGAACAGCTTGCCGAGCCCGGCGGCGGAGACGGTGCCGTTGATGGCATAGGCGTCGCCTTCGTAGCGGCTGGAAAAAGTCGCCCTGGCGATCGAAAGGCCGAGATACGACACTGTATATTCGCCCTTGAAGGACTGCGGCGCCGCCGCGGCGAAGCTTGTTGCCGGCACGGCGAGGGCAAGAAGGGCGGCGAGTGCGTGAGATGGACGGAGCATGGCGGCTGGCGAATCCCTGGCGGTTCGGCCGGAACTAAAGAGGTCCAGCCTGGCATATCCCTTCGCGATGGGCTTATAGTATGAAATCCGGCCTTTATATGGAGCGTGTCTGGCAACTGGCCTCGCGCCGGAGCTTGACGCAGTGGTGAAATGCCACTAAGGAACGCCAACTTTTCCAAAGGCCGCCTGACCGAGACCGCGCGCCGCCCGGCGCGGGCAGAATGGTTTGGCAGGTTTAGAAACTGAAGGTTAGACAAGATGTCCCGCACCTGCGAACTCACTGCCAAGGCAGTTCAGACCGGCAACAATGTGAGCCACGCCAACAACAAGACCAAGCGTCGCTTCCTGCCGAACCTGGTCAATGTGACGCTGATTTCCGAAGCGCTGAACCAGAACGTTCGCCTGCGCATTTCGGCCAACGCGCTGCGTTCGGTCGAGCACCGCGGCGGCCTCGACGCCTTCCTGGCCAAGGCCGACGTCAAGGAATTGTCGCAGCGTGCTCGTCTGCTCAAGAAGCAGATCGCCAAGAAGCTCGCCGAGCAGCCGGCCGCCTAAGCAGCTTTCAGGCGCCGCCCCGAGCACCGGATCGATCCGGTGTTCGATATTGGCGAGCGGCAACGCTCAGCTGGTTCCATTACCCAGGATAAAAAAATGAACTTCCTGACGCGATACCTTCCCTTCGTGGCCGCCATGGCGCTTGTCGTCGTGGCGTCGAACATCCTCGTGCAGTTTCCGATGCAGGGCGAGATCCATGGCCTGTCGCTGGCGGATCTGCTCACCTGGGGCGCCTTCACCTATCCTTTTTCCTTTCTCGTCACCGACCTTGCCAACCGCCGCTACGGCCCCGCCGTGGCGCGCAAGGTGGTGTTTGTCGGCTTCATGACCGCGGTGATCTGCTCGATCCTGGTCCCGCCCTTCCTGTTTCGCCATGGATTGATCGAGTTCGAGACCGCCGCCGACCGGCTGGTGCGCATCGCCGCCGCATCCGGCGCGGCCTTCCTGGCCGCGCAGCTGCTCGACGTCACCGTCTTCAACCGGCTGCGCCGGCAGAGCTGGTGGCGCGCGCCGATCGTCGGCACGCTGGTCGGCTCGGTGTTCGACACCGTCATTTTCTTCGGCGTCGCCTTTTCCGCCGCCTTTGCCTTTGCCGGTCCCAACGACAGCTTCGCGCTGGAGAACGCACCGCTGATAGGCGTGCTGCCGGTCGAGACCATGCGCTGGGTGTCCTGGGCGCTCGGCGACCTCTCAGTGAAGCTGATCATCGCCGCGGTGGCGCTGATCCCTTACCGGCTGCTCGCCGCCCGCTGGAGCCAGCCGGCAATAGCGGTTTAACTATGATCCCGCAAAGTGGAGCCCGGTTTGCGGAAAAGATCATGGTCAGACAAAGAGTTCGCTATTGATACCCTGGGTTCAGCTTGACTCGGCCCGCACGCCCGACGGCGGCCAGGAACTTCGCCTGAAGCAGCGCGGTGCCGAATTCTCGATCATGCTGGGCGCCAATGAGCTGATGAACAGCCGCCTCAGCGGCTCCGAAGAGGCTCTGGCCAGGCTTTCCTGCGAGCGGATCGCCGGCCGCGAGCGGCCAAGGATCCTCATTGGCGGGCTCGGCATGGGCTTCACCTTGCGCGCCGCTCTCGCCGCGCTCGATGCAGACGCCGCCGTCACCGTTGCAGAACTTGTCCCCGCGGTCGTTGCCTGGGCACGTGGCCCGATGTCCAGGATCTTCGAGGGCTGCCTCGACGATCCCCGCGTCACCATCCGCGAGGCTGACGTCGGCCAACTGATAAGAGCGCAGAACGCCACCTGGGACGCCATCCTGCTCGACGTCGACAATGGTCCCGAAGGCATCGTCTACAAGGGCAATGATACGCTCTATGACGCCGTCGGCCTGGCGGCTACGCATGCCGCATTGAAACCCGGCGGCGTTCTGGCGGTCTGGTCGCAGGGGCCGGACAGCGGTTTCACGCGGCGGCTGAAGCAGGCCGGCTTCGCGGTCGAAGAGATCAGCGCGCGGGCCCACGGCAAGCGCGGCGCCCGCCACGTGATCTGGGTTGCAACCAAAAGGCTGTAACCTGGATCGCAGTCAACCGCGCCGTCGCCTGACGATTCCGTCGACCGGAGACCGACGCTTTACGCTTTGTTACGGCCGATGATGCAGGATCGCGGAAATTCTCCAGGGCGTCGCGACCAGCATGACCGTGCAAGGCACCGGTTGGAAAAATGATCTCTTGCTTGCGTTGTGCGCCACGCTGGTGGTGCTGACGATCAACGCGGCTTCCGGCTTTCCCACTCTCACGGACTATGGCGCGGACAACGACAGCATGCTGCGGCTGGTCGAGGTTCGCGACCTGCTCGGCGGTCAAAGCTGGTTCGATCTCCATCAATACAGGATGGGCATCTCGGGCGGCTTCGTCATGCACTGGTCGCGCCTGGTGGACACGCCGCTCGCGCTGATCATCATGGCCTTCGATGCGCTGGGCGCCAGCAGCGCCGCCGCCGAACGAGCCGCGCAGATCATCTGGCCGACCTTGCTCTACGGGCTGACCATCTTCGTGCTCATGCGCGCCTCGCACCGCTTCGCCGGCGCGAATGTCGCGATGCCGTCGGTCATCCTGTCGACGGCGGCACTTTTCTTCCTGGTGATCTACAGCCCTGGCGTGATCGACCACCATAATGTCCAGCTGCTTTTGACGGCGGCCAGCCTCTGGCTTCTGATGGAATCGCCCTCCTGGCGGCCCGCTCCGCTTCTCTCGGGCATTTGCGCCGGCTTGACGCTCGCTGTCGGCATGGAGACCGCCCCCTATGTGGCGGTGCTCGGCATCTGTGCCGCGGTCCTGTTCATCCTTGATGACAAGGAACGCGTCACGGCACGGGGCTTCGGCCTCGGATTTGCAGGCGTCGCCTTCCTCGTCTTCGTCGCGACCATCCGGCCGGCCGACTGGGGCGTCGCCCAGTGCGACGCCTTCTCGTCCTTCCAGTTCGCGGTTGCCGGTCTGTCCGGCTTCGGCCTCGCGATCGCCGGCACATTGGCCGCATCGACGGCCCGGACGCGGCTCGGCTCGATGCTGACACTGGCGGTGGCGGTCGCGGTCGTTGTGATCGTGTTCTTCCCGCAATGCCTGGCATCGCCCTATGCGGGCATGGACGAGCGTATCCGCACCTATTGGCTGAACGATGTGGTCGAAGCGCAGCCCTTCTGGAGCGTCGCCGTGCGCCAGCCGAAGCTGATGGCGACGCGCTACGTGACGCCCTTCATTGCGATCCTGCTGATCGGCTTTCAACTGCGAAGCCGTCGCCTGGGTCGCGAGGAGATACTCGCCGCCATCCTGCTTGTCGTCGCCCTTGGCGTCAGCCTCTGGCAGGTGCGCGGCTCGACCTTCTCCGTCGCCCTCGCCGTGCTGCCGCTTTCGGCCTGGATCGCGAAAATCCGCCTGCGGGCGAGCACCGCGCCTTCATGGCGCCTGTCCATCGGCATTGTCATGGCGTGGCTGGTCTCGCTCAACGCGACCTGGGCCGGTGTGGCGGTGGCGGCGCAGTCCGTGGTCCAGAAGGCGCCGCAGCGGATCAATTCCGATCCCGATCATGCCGTCACCTGCGGCAAGCCGGCCGACTTTCGCGATCTTGCCGCCTTGCCGGCGACGACGGTGCTAGCCTCGTCCAATCTCGGCTCGGGGATACTGATGTTCACCGGCCACCGGGCGCTGGCCGGCCCCTATCACCGCAATGCCGGCGGCAACCTTGCCATGCTCGACGCTTTCATGGGAACGCCGGACGCCGCCCGCGCCGTCATCGGGCGCGAGCGTGTCGGACTGATCGCGATATGTCGCAGCAACACGGAAGAGATATCGCTGGGGCTGGACGCTCCCAACGGTCTTGCCGCCGAGCTGCTGCGAGGCGATGTGCCGGAATGGCTCGAACTGGATCGCTCGACCGCAGGAAAGTCGATCGAGATCTACAAGGTTCGTTGAATATCGGCCTGACGCCAAATCAGCATCGTCGACGGCGCCCCGTTCGCACCGTCGCTTAACGCCGATACATCTTCACTTTGTGATTTAGAAAACCGCGATTGAAATCAGTCCGGTGGATCGTTGCAATCCAGCCTGTACTTTGGTTAGCATTTCACCCGAGCAGCGATATATGTATCCAGGAATTTTGGATTCGGGGTTTTAGCTTGGGGGAAGGATATCCATGTCGGCCATAGACGGCGCGGTGGCGCCAGCGTCAGCCACACAAACACTGCAGCACGTCGTGTCCCACATGGTGGGAGCTGTCGACCGCGCCACCTTTGTGGAAACGCCTTTCTGGCACCTGGAAATGACGGATGTTTTCCCGGCGGACCTCTATCTGCGCATGCGCGTCGCCATGCCCGAAGCGCGCGAATATCGCGCTCTCAAGGGGCGCAACAACGTGAATATCAAGGCCGACGGCACCGCAACGCGGATCAAGATCGACCTCTACCCCGAATATATTCGCCATCTGCCGACAGAAAAGCGGGCCGTCTGGGCCCTGGTCGGAAAGGCGCTGCACGCGCCGGACCTGAAAGACGCATTCATGCGCCGCCTTGCCCCGGGCCTAGAACGCCGGTTCGGGTCGGACTTCATGAAGGTCGGCATGTATCCGGTGCCGATGCTGACGCGCGACGTGGCGGGCTACAAGATCGGTTTCCACACCGATACGAAATGGAAGGGTATCACGGTCCAGTTTTACCTGCCGGAGGACGACAGCATCAACCACATCGGCACCCGCTTCGCCGAGCGCATGCCGGACGGGCGTTTCGAGAATTCGCACCGGATGTCGTTTTCGCCGAACACAGGCTATGCCTTTGCAGTCGGCACCGACACCTGGCACGCGGTCGATACCGTCGGGCCGGAGGTCCGCACCCGCGACAGCATCCTCCACACCTATTTCGTGGACAACACCGCGACGCTCAAGATCCGCAACCGAAGCAAGCGCGCGGCCAATTTCGTGATGAACGAGGTCCGTCACGTCGGCCGCTAGTGCATGTTGCCCAGAAGTGTGCAGCGGTTCTGGGACAACGACATGCGTCAAAACAAAGACCTAAAGCGCGTCGCCTGAATCCGTTTCAGCGCGACGCGCTTTAGAGCAATTCCAGGAAAAGTGTGACACGGTTTTCCGTCCGGAATTGCGTTAAAGCAAAGCCTCTCGGCGGGCGGCGCACGTCGCCGGCAGCGCCGACGCGGTCAGTCCTGGTGCAGGATGAATTCCAGATAGAGGTTGCGCTGCAGGATCGAGTGGTTGTCGTCGGATATCAGCGACACCATCAGCGCGCCGTCGTCGCGGGTCCAGACATCGAGGCCTTCCATATTGTCGATCTGGTAGCCCATGTCGGCCTCCATTAGCACCGGCCCGTCGGCGACCGCGCCCTTCTCTATAATTTCGCCATAGATGCGCCGCAGCCGCATCTTCACGCCGCGCCCGATCGAGAAGCTGCGCTCCAGAAGCAGCAGATCGCCGCCCGGCAGGAAGGCGCCGTCGGTGATGTCGAAATCGCCGCCGCGCTTGACGGTGAACACGCCCTTATGCGGTCCCTCGATGATGGCGGCATAGACGTTGCCGGCCTTGTCGAGGCTCCTTTCCGAGACCACGACTAGGCCGCCCGCGTGCTGCCCGTAAGGGTTGGCGTGGGTGACCGTCTCGAAGCCGCGGTTCTGGCGCAACTCCTGGGCGGGAATCAGATAGTCGAGCTGCCTGACCGGTGCTTTCATGTTGTCGGGATCGATCTTGAACTGGGCGACGCGCTGGTCGCGCTCGAAGCCGACAGTGGCGACGCCGTCCTTGACCGCGAGCCCTTCCGCGTCGACCTCCCACTTCCGGTCGATCGGTCGGCCCGAAGCATCGACCATCTGCTGCATGCGGAAATTCTCGATGCCCGAGGGGCGCTTGTCGGCGTCATGCACGATCGTGCCGAAGAACCAGAAGCCGGTGTCGGCGACACCGATGAAGTCGCTGCCCGGCTTCAGGAAGCGAAATCCCGACAGCGCGCCGAAATCGCGCGCCGGCGAGGTCATTTCCAGCCCGCCGACGAACTCGAGCGGCCCGAACCGCGTGTCGTCGTGGCCGACATGGAACTGGCTGATCGGCCGCGCCGAAATCTCGACTGTCTCGACGGGGGCGCTCTGGCCGGCAATCGCCGGCGAGGCGCAGGCCAGCATGCAGGCGAAAAGCGTCCGCCGCGCACGCCGCCAGGAAAAGATCATCCGGCGCGCCGCAACCCGCCGCGCCGCGTGTCGCGCGCGCTCTCCTCACCGAACAGCGAGGCGAGCTGCTCGGTCATGGCGCCGGCCAGCTCCTCGGCATCGACGATGGTGACGGCGCGGCGATAATAGCGCGTGACGTCGTGGCCGATGCCGATGGCGAGCAACTCGACCGGCGAGCGCGTCTCGATCAGCTCGATGACGCCGCGCAGGTGCCGTTCCAGATAATTGCCCGGATTGACCGAGAGCGTGGAATCGTCGACCGGCGCGCCGTCCGAGATCATCATCAGGATCTTGCGCTGCTCGGGCCGGCCGATCAGGCGGTTATGCGCCCAAAGCAGCGCCTCGCCGTCGATGTTTTCCTTGAGCAGGCCCTCGCGCATCATCAGGCCGAGATTGCGCCGCGCCCGCCGCCACGGATGGTCGGCGGATTTATAGATGATGTGGCGCAGGTCGTTGAGCCGGCCCGGATTCGGCGGCTTGCCGTCCTTCAGCCACTTCTCGCGCGCCTGCCCGCCTTTCCACGCCCGCGTGGTGAAGCCGAGGATTTCCACCGAAACGCCGCAGCGCTCCAGCGTGCGCGCCAGAATGTCGGCGCAGGTCGCGGCGACCGTGATCGGCCGGCCGCGCATGGAGCCGGAATTGTCGAGCACCAGCGACACCACCGTGTCGCGGAATTTTGTGTCGCGCTCCTGCTTGAAAGACAGCGGCTGCATCGGATCGATGACGACGCGCACGAGGCGCGCCGGATCGAGATAGCCTTCCTCCAGGTCGAAATCCCAGGAGCGGTTCTGCTGCGCCATCAGCCGGCGCTGCAGCCGGTTGGCGAGCCGCCCGACGACGCCGGAAAGGTTGGCGAGCTGCTTGTCGAGGAAAGCGCGCAGCCGGTCGAGCTCCTCTTCCTCGCAAAGATCCTCGGCGCCCACCGTCTCGTCGAAGGCGGTGGTAAACACCTTGTAGTCGATCTCTTTCGGCAGGTTGAGGAACGGATTGTCGTTGCGCTTGGCCTCGCCAGGCGTCTCTGCATCGGCATCATCCTCGTCGGAGAGGTCGTCGGAGGTGGCGTCGGTCGCTTCGGTCTCGGCCGACTCTTCCTCGTCGGAGGAGGCCTCGGCATCTTCGGACTGCGACTGCTCGGAGCCGGAATCGTCCTCGCCCCCCTCCTCGCTCTGGTCCTCGCCCTGCTGTTCGTTCTCTTCGTTTTCCTCGGAGTCGTCGGTTTCCTGGTCGTCGCCGAGCTCCTCGGCCATTTCCATGGAAACGAGCATCTCGCGCACGACGCGGGCAAAGGCCTGCTGGTCCTCGAGCTTGGCCGACAGGCCGTCGAGGTCGCCGCTGGCCTTTTCCTCGACCCAGGGGCGCCAAAGATCGACCAGCCGCTCGCCGCTCTTCGGGATCGCGCGGCCGGTGAGTTTTTCACGCACCATCAGCGCGATCGCCTCCTCGAGCGGCGCATCCGCCTTGTCCTTGACGTCGAAGAGGTTCGCCTTGGTGTATTTGTCCTCAAGCATCGAGCCGATATTGTCGGCCACGCCCTGCATGGCGCGGCTGCCGATCGCCTCGACGCGGGCCTGCTCGACGGCATCATAGATCGCACGCGCCAGCTTGCCTTCCGGCGCCAGCTTGTTGTGGATGCGCTGATCGTGGCAGGCGCGCTTCAGCGCCATGGAATCGCCCAGGCCGCGCGTGATCGCGATGTCGTTGCGGGAGGCCTTCTTGGGCAGCTCGGGCAGGCGTGCCCGATTGCCGGCCAATGCCGGCCGGTCCTTGGCGAAGCCAACCTCGAGGTCCTTGTCGCCGGCGACGGCGCGCATGCAGACGGTGACGGCGCGCTTGAAGCTGTCGGCTTCAGACCCGTTCTTCGGCTTGTTGCGCGTGTTGTCGCCCGGACCCGCCATCGAGGCTCCGCTTAGCCCAGCACCACGTTTGCGGCGCTCTCGGGCAGTTCCTCGCCAAAGGCGCGCTGGTAGAACTCGGCCACCACCGAACGCTCCAGCTCGTCGCACTTGTTGAGGAAGGTCAGCCGGAACGCCATGCCGATATCGCCGAAGATTTCGGCGTTTTCGGCCCAGGTGATGACAGTACGCGGACTCATCACGGTCGACAGGTCGCCATTGATGAAGGCCGAGCGCGTCATATCGGCGACACGTACCATCTTGTTGACGATGTCCTTGCCCTTGGTGTCGCGGTAGTGCTTGGCCTTGGCCAGCACGATGTTCACCTCATTGTCGTGCGGCAGGTAGTTGAGCGTAGTGACGATCGACCAGCGGTCCATCTGTGCCTGGTTGATCTGCTGCGTGCCGTGATAGAGGCCGGTGGTGTCGCCCAGCCCGACCGTGTTGGCGGTGGCAAACAGCCGGAACGCCGGATGCGGGCGGATGACCCGGCTCTGATCGAGCAGCGTCAGCCGTCCCGACGATTCCAGCACGCGCTGGATGACGAACATCACGTCCGGGCGGCCGGCATCGTATTCGTCGAAGCATAGCGCCACATTGTGCTGATAGGCCCAGGGCAGGATGCCGTCTCGGAATTCGGTGATCTGCAGGCCTTCCTTGACGACGATGGCGTCCTTGCCGACCAAGTCGATACGGCTGACATGGCTGTCGAGGTTGACGCGCACGCAAGGCCAGTTGAGCCGCGCCGCCACCTGCTCGATATGCGTCGACTTGCCGGTGCCGTGATAGCCCGACACCATGACGCGGCGGTTATAGGCAAAACCGGCGAGGATCGCCAAAGTCGTTGCCTTGTCGAACAGATAGTCCGGGTCGATGTCCGGCACATGCTCGGTCGCTGCCGAATAGGCGGGAACCACCATCTTGGAGTCGAAGCCGAATTTCTCCTTCACCGACGCGGTCGTGTCGGGCAGGTTGGCGATGTCGCGATCGACCTTGTTCATCTCTATCAACGTCTCCACGGGCGAAACGCCGCGTTTCGCCAGCAATCGATTTTGTCCGGGGGCGGTCTTAGAGCCTTTTCCAACCTTATGAAAGTTGGAAAACGACACGAACCGTAGGGCCGCTCAGCACAATCCTGCTTGCTTGAGCACGCGATAGGCCTGCAGCACATCGCGGAACCGGTCTTCCGAACCTCTGTCGCCGCCATTCGCATCCGGATGGTGGCGCTTAACGAGTTCCTTATAGCGCGCCTTGATGTCCTGACCAGTCGCCTTTGTATTAAGGCCAAGCGTTTCCAGCGCCTTGGCCTCAAGCGGCTTTGCCTTGCGCTCGCGCGGTTCCCGCGGATCCTTTGGCCCTTTGAACAGGTCGAAAGGGTCGCGCATGCGGTTGTAATAGCCGGCGCGGCCGGAGCGCATCTGCGCCATATCGGGCGAGGAGCGTGTCGAGGCGCCGGCGAGGCCCATCTTCCATGTCGGCCGGTGGCCGGTCATCGCTTCCTTCTGGAAGCGGGCGATCTCGGTATCAGGGACGCCGGAGAAGTAGTTGAAACCCTTGTTGTATTCGCGCACATGGTCGAAGCAGAACTGAAAATACTCGCCTTCCTTCATGCGACCGACCGGCGCGCGATGGGTGCCGGCCTCCTTGCAGCCGTCCCACTGGCAGATTGGCGAGCGCGACTTCAGCTCCGCGTCCTTTTCGGGACGGATCCGAATCTTCTCGAAATATTTGGGATACGCTTTCATCTCACCCATTTATGGGCTGTTCGCACGTGCGAAACAAGAATTGACATTTCGCCGATGATCGCCCTAACCGCTGAATCGCGGCTTAAAAGCGGTCGAAAACATAGATTTTGCGGCTGCGCCACAGATAATTTGCGGCCATGCCGTCAACTTGCGGCTATTGCCGTCAAGTGGGGAAGGAAAACCAGGATGTCCATACAGTCGACGATGGAAAACAAACTGAAAGCGGCATTTTCGCCCGAAAGGCTGGCCGTCATCAACGAAAGCCACCTTCACGCCGGCCATCACCACGTCGAGTCCGGCCACCATGCGACGTTCGACGGCGCCGGCGAGACGCATTTCCGCGTCCGTGTTGTCTCAGCCGCCTTTGCCGGCATGGGCCGCGTCGAGCGCCACCGCGCCGTCAACGATCTGCTCGCGGACGAACTGAAAGCCGGCGTGCACGCGCTGGCCATCGAACCGGCCGCTCCCGGCGAAAAGACCCGCTGGTAAGTCTCTACCGGCTCAGATCACCGCTTCGATGAGAAACGGTCCCGGGCGCGACAAGGCGCTGTCGAGCAACGCATCGAACCTCTCGCACGTATCGGCGCGGGCCGCCTCGACGCCCATGCCGTTGGCCAGCGCAACCCAGTCCAGCGCGGGATGGTCGAGGTCGAGCATGCGCCTGGCGTTCTCGCCGAACGCATTCACACCGACATTGCGCATTTCGCCATGCAGGATGGCGTAGGTCCGGTTGGAGAAAATGATGGTGACCACGTCGAGCTTTTCCCTGGCCTGCGTCCACAGTCCTTGCACCGTGTACATGCCGCTGCCGTCGGCTTCGAGATTGATCACCTTGCGATCCGGGCAGGCGATAGCCGCCCCGGTCGCCATCGGAATGCCGCCGCCGATCGATCCGCCCGTGCCCATCGTGTAATCGTGCGGCGCCGCATATGCCGACAGCGCAAAGAACCGCCTTGCCGAGGTGACCGCCTCGTCGCAGACGATTGCATTGGCCGGAAGTCTGCGCGCCACGGAAAGCGCGATCGCATCGTCCGTCAGCGTGCCGCTTGGCGCTGGTTCATCTGGGAAGGCTGTTGCGACGGTGAATTGCTGCGCCGGCTTGATGCCGAGTTCGTCGGCCAACGCCTCCAGCGCCGCCTTCAAATCCTCGCCATGCGTCGCCAGCGCAAGCACCTCGCAATCGTCCCGAACCAGCCGCCCTGGCTTGCCGGGATAGGCGAAGAAGGCCACCGGCTCCTTGGCGCCAACCAGCACCAACACGTCGATATCCCGGAGCGTAGCTGTCGCCGCATCGACCGGATAGGGAATGCGCGTCGGCGCGAACCGTCCGCGGCCGCGCTGTATGCGGGCGATCAAAACCTCGCTGAACAGGCGAACATCGCCGGCCGCCGAGATTCGACCTGCGATTTCAAGTGCATCGGATCGCGCCGCCTGCCCGCGAACGACCATGCCAACGCGGCCCGGCGCGGCGCGGATGGCCTCGGCGACCTTGCGCATGGCATCCATATCGACGGCGGGCGGCGGCGCCAGCTTCACCTTGTCAGGCGAAGTCGCAGCAACTTCGCCCCAGGCGGCATCCGCCGGCAGGATCAAGGTCGCGACACCCGGCGGCGTTAGTGAGGCGCGGAGTGCCGCTTCCGCAGCCGGTGCGATGTCGCCCGACCCCTTGACGCGGCCGACCCAGTTCGACATCGGCGCCGCCAGGCTCTCTATGTCGCTGGTCAGCGGCGCGTCGAGCGGCAGATGGTAGGACGCGTGGTCGCCGACAATGTTGATCATCGGGCTGCGTGCACGCCTGGCATTGTGCATGTTGGCGAGGCCATTGGCGAGACCCGCTCCGGTATGCAGCAGCGTCGCTGCCGGGCGGTCGGTCATGCGCGCATAACCGTCGGCGGCACCCGTCACCACGCCTTCGAACAGGCCGAGCACGCACCGCATCTGAGGTTTGCGGTCAAGCGCGGCAACGAAATGCATCTCTGACGTGCCGGGATTGGCGAAGCAGACGGTGACGTCATTGGCCAGGAGCACGTCGCACAACAGGTCAGCGCCATTCATGCAGTTTCCCTCCCGTCGACAGTCGACGAGTGCAATAGCACCTGCAAATGCCGGCACCGCAATATCCCGCCGGCGCTTTTGGCCTGATCCAGGACGCCTTCGCAGATTAACGATCAGCTGACCGCAGATTTGAGGAACGCCAGAGCGGCGGTGGTCAACGCATCGCCGTCCTCGCCGAAATCGCGATTGATCGACAGGTGCGTATAGGCGCTGCCGTCGAACAGCGTGACCTTGGTGCCGGTGGCGCGCAGGCGCTCCGCGAAGGCTTTCGACTCCTCGCCACGACCTGGAGCGCGCGAATAGGCGATGAAGGTGGGCGGATGCTTCCTGCCATCGACATAGCTCGCCGGCGACAGCGCCGCCCATTGCGCCGGATCGGAGAAGGCACGCGCATAAGCCCGAACCATGCCGCCATCCCTGGCAAGCGCGGCAAGGTCATAGGCCCTGGTGTCGTCCAGGATCAGCCCGGCGACGCCAGACAGCTCTCCCCGCATGCCGGTGAGCGCAATCAGATGGCAGCCAGCCGAATGGCCCATGCCCACAATGCGGTTCGGATCGCCGCCATGCCGGGCGATATTGGCGCGCACATAGGCGTAAGCCTTTTCGACATCGCCGGCCTGGGTGGCCACATCCGCTTCCGGCAGCATGCGGTAATCGATCGAGGCAAACATAAAGCCATTGGCGAGCAGGAAGCCCGGCTTGGAGCCGACCTGGCTGCGTTTGCCGAACCGCCATGCGCCGCCATGGACGAAAAACACCACCGGCAGGTTGTTCGCGCCATCGGCTGCATAGATATCAAGCTTGGCCGGACCGTAATCGAGGGTTTGCGGTATTGGCTGCCCCGAACGCCCGACGGCTGACGCACCTGCCGGCAACAGCGCCGCAAGGGATGCCGCGATGAAGCTGCGTCGATCGATCATGCTCACCTCCGGCCCGGGTGCGGCGGCAGCGGGCGGACGCTCGCCATGCACTTCAGTTAAGGGTCGATGCTTCAGTAAGGGTCAATATTGGCAACTTATCGGTGCGAAACCGATTCCCGCCCTTGAAGCTTCGCCGGCAATCCCCCACGTTCTTTTCAGGCGAGCATTTTTCGGCCATGTCGGGTGTGCCCCAAGGTCGATGCTGGAAAGCATCGCGTTCTCCTTCATATGAAGGGAACCACAATGCATTCCGGCAGTTGAATGAGCGATGAGCCGATTGGCAGCCTATCGGCTCCGAGGCAGAGCATCATGCGAGAGAATCAATCAGACGTCTTCGATCTGTTTTCGGAGATTTATTCCGACGCGGCCCAGGAAGAGATCAGCCTCCAGCAATATCTGCTAGCCTGCCGCGAGGACAAATCCATGTATGCCTCGGCCCCCGAACGCATGGTCGAGGCAATCGGCGAGCCGAACCTGGTCGATACCAGCAAGGACGAGCGGCTCGGCCGCATTTTCTCCAACCGCACCGTCAAAGTGTATTCCTCCTTTTCCGACTTCTACGGAATGGAAGACACGATCGAGCGCATCGCCGGATATTTCCGCTATGCCTCGCAAGGCCTCGAGGAGCGCAAGCAGATCCTTTATCTCCTGGGCCCTGTCGGCGGCGGCAAATCGTCGCTGGCCGAACGGCTGAAGAAGCTGATGGAGCAGCGCCCGATCTACACGCTTAAGGTCGGCAACCAGATCAGCCCGGTCTTCGAATCGCCGCTCGGCCTTTTCCATCCCGACCGCATGGGCGATCTGCTGGAAGACAAATACGGCATAGCCCGCCGCCGCCTGAACGGACTGATCTCGCCCTGGGCGGCCAAGCGCCTGGACGAACTGTCCGGCGACATCTCCAAATTCAGCGTCGTCAAGCTGTTGCCGTCACGGCTGCGCCAGATCTCCATCGCCAAGACCGAACCCGGCGACGAGAACAATCAGGACGTCTCGGCCCTGGTGGGCAAGGTCGACATCAGGCAGTTGGAGAACTTCAGCCAGTCCGACCCGGATGCCTATTCCTACAGCGGCGGCCTGAACCGGACGACGCAAGGGTTGCTCGAATTCGTCGAGATGTTCAAGGCGCCCATCAAGGTCCTGCACCCATTGCTGACAGCAACCCAGGAAGGCAGCTACAACGGCACCGAGAATTTCGGTGCCTTCCCCTACCAGGGCATCGTCGTTGCCCATTCCAACGAATCGGAATGGCAGCAATTCAAGAACAACAAGAACAACGAGGCCTTCCTCGACCGCATTCTCGTGGTCAAGGTCCCCTATTGCCTCCGCATCACCGAAGAGAGGCACATCTACGAGAAGCTGCTGCGCGAAAGCGAGCTGGCGAGCAGCCCCTGCGCGCCCGAGGTGCTGGACATTCTCAGCCGCTTCACCGTCTCGACCCGACTTGCCGAGCACGACAATTCGCCGCTCTACACCAAGATGCGCGCCTATGACGGCGAAAACCTCAAGG
Organism: Mesorhizobium sp. WSM3224; assembly: GCF_000427725.1. Taxonomy (GTDB): domain Bacteria; phylum Pseudomonadota; class Alphaproteobacteria; order Rhizobiales; family Rhizobiaceae; genus Mesorhizobium. Next base: position 165,917 of record NZ_ATYO01000009.1, read on the forward strand.
AGATCGACCCGAAGGCGAAGTCGGTCCAGGAATATCGCGACGCCGCCGGCGTCGACGAAGGCATGACCGGGGTCAGCACGCGCTTCGCCTTCAAGATCCTGTCGCAGACGTTCAACTACGACACCAAGGAGGTCGCCGCCGATCCCGTGCACCTGATGTACATTCTCGAGGAGGCGATCAAGCGCGAGCAATTCCCGAAGGAGACGGAAGCCGCATATCTCGATTTCATCAAGTCGGAGCTTGCAACGCGCTATGCCGAGTTCATCGGTCACGAGATCCAGAAGGCCTATCTGGAATCCTACAGCGAATACGGTCAGAACCTTTTCGACCGCTACATCGCCTACGCCGATGCCTGGATCGAGGATCAGGACTACAAGGATCCCGACACCGGGCAGATCCTCAATCGCGAGGTCCTGGACAAGGAATTGTCGCAGGTCGAGAAACCCGCCGGCATCGCCAACCCCAAGGACTTCCGCAACGAAGTGGTCAAATTCACCTTGCGCGCCCGAGCGCGCAACCATGGCCGCAACCCGTCCTGGACGAGCTATGAAAAGCTTCGCGAGGTCATCGAGAAGCGCATGTTCGGCCAGGTCGAGGACCTTCTGCCGGTGATCAGCTTCGGCTCCAAGCAGGACAGCGTCACGGAAAAGCGGCACAACGAATTCGTGCAGCGGATGGTGGAGCGCGGCTATACCCAGCGGCAGGTACGCAGGCTGGTCGACTGGTACATGCGCGTGAACAAGGCGGGTTGAGGGACGCCCGAACGGTGCCATGCCGATTTTCATCGACCGCCGCCTGAATCCGAAGGACAAGAGCCTGGGCAACCGCCAGCGCTTCCTCAGGCGCGCCCGCGAAGATCTCAAGCGCAGCATCCGCGAGCATGTCCGGACAGGCCGCATCGCCGAGGTCGATCGCGAACATGCCGTGCCGATGCCTCGCAAAGGCACCAGCGAGCCGACCTTTGGCGACGACAGGGAAAGCGGCCAGCGCCAGCACATCCTGCCCGGCAACAGGACGTTCAGCTCTGGCGATCTTATCCCCAAGCCGAGCGGCGGCGGAGGCTACGGATCGGCCCCGGGGACCACCGAATCCGAGGACGACTTTCGCTTCGTGCTGTCGCGCGAGGAAGTGCTCGACCTTTTCTTCGAGGATCTCGAACTTCCCGATCTGGTCAAGCTCAATCTCAAGCAGATTCTGAGCTTCAAGCCAAGACGGGCAGGTTTCACGGCAAGCGGGGCGCCGACCAACATCAATGTCGGACGCACGATGCGAAACAGCCACGGTCGGCGCATCGCGCTCAGGCGTCCCAAGCAGGCGGAGCTCGACGCCATCGCCCGGCAGATTGCCGAGTTGGAAGGCAAGCCGGCAAGCGCGGCGGTGCGCGAGCGCATCGCACGCCTGCGCGAGGCGCTTGACCTGCTCGAGCGCCGGCGCAAGCGAATTGCCTATGTCGATCCGGTCGACATCCGTTTCAATCGCTTCGATCCCCAGCCTGTGCCCAATGCGAACGCGGTCATGTTCTGCCTGATGGACGTCTCGGGATCGATGGGAGAGCGCGAGAAGGATCTGGCCAAACGCTTCTTCGTGCTGCTGCACCTCTTCCTGACACGGCGCTATGAACGCACCGACATCGTCTTCATTCGCCACACCCACGAGGCCAAGGAGGTGGACGAACATACCTTTTTCTACCACACCGAAAGCGGCGGCACCGTTGTCTCCACGGCGCTCGAGGAAATGCACCGGATCATCGAGCAGCGCTATCCGGTCGCCGAATGGAACATCTATGCCGCCCAGGCCTCCGACGGCGACAACTTCGCCACCGACTCCGAGCGCTGCATAGAACTGCTCGACCGCAAGCTGATGCGGCTTTGCCAATATTTCGCCTATGTGGAGATCATCGACGAGCGGGAAAGCCACATTTTCGGCTCGACCGAGAACGGGACGTCGCTCTGGCGCGCCTACAACGCCGTCGACGGGAAATGGCCGAACTTCCAGATGAGGCGCATTGCCGGCCCTGCCGATATATATCCGGTTTTTCGCCAGCTCTTCGCCAGGCAGCCTGATCTGCGCAAGACCGCGTGAGGGACTTCGGCAATGGTCAGTCAGGCGCGCAAATCCGAACTGCTGTTTTCCGGGTCGGACTGGAATTTTGCGAAACTGTCGCGAGTCTACGACGAGATCGAGGCGCTCGGCCTCGAAGAACTTGGCCTCGACATCTATCCGGTGCAGATGGAGGTCATCTCTTCCGAGCAGATGCTCGACGCCTATTCATCGGTCGGGATGCCGCTGATGTATCGGCATTGGTCGTTCGGCAAGCGTTTCCTCTACGACGAGCTTCTCTACCGCAAGGGCGCTCGCGGCCTGGCCTACGAACTGGTCATCAATTCCAACCCCTGCATCGTCTACCTGATGGAAGAGAACACCATGGCCCTGCAGGCCCTGGTCACCGCCCATGCAGCGCTTGGCCACAACCATTTCTTCAAGAACAATCATCTCTTCCGGCAATGGACGGATGCCGGCGGCATCCTGAGCTATCTCGATTTTGCCAAGAGCTATGTCGCCCGATGCGAGGAACGGCATGGCCTGGCCGCAGTGGAGGCGATCCTGGATTCCGCCCACGCGCTGATGGAGCAAGGCGTGTTCCGTTACCGTCGGCCGCCGAAGCTGTCATCGGAACAGCAGCGCGAAGGGCTGCGCGAGCGCCTCGAATACGAGGAGCGTTCCTTCAACGATCTTTGGCGAACGCTGCCGCCCGCGCCGGGAAAGAGCAAGCCGGAAGCCAGCGACGAAATCTTTGCCGAGCGGAAGAAATCGCTCAACCTGCCGGAGGAAAACCTGCTCTATTTCCTCGAGAAGAACAGCCTCGTCCTTGAGCCGTGGCAGCGCGAGATCATCCGGATCGTACGCGTCATCGCGCAATATTTTTACCCGCAGCGGCAAACCCAGGTGATGAACGAAGGCTGCGCCACTTTCGTGCATTACACGCTCATGAACACGCTTTTCGACCGTGGCCGCATCAACGAAGGCGCCATGCTCGAGATCTTGCGCAACCATTCGAACGTCATCTTCCAGCCGGCCTATGACGACCCGCGCTTTTCCGGCATCAATCCCTATGCGCTGGGTCTGGACATGATGCAGGATATCCAGCGCATCTCCACCGCGCCGACCGCGGAGGACCGCGACTGGTTTCCGGACATCGCCGGCCGTGGCGATTGGCGCGATACCCTGCTCGATGCCTGGGCCAGCCACCGCGACGAATCCTTTATCCGACAGTATCTGAGCCCGACATTGATCCGGAAGTGGCGGCTCTTCGTGCTGGCCGATGGTGCGGACGAACCGCACTACGAAGTCGCCTCGATCCACAATGAGCGGGGCTATGCCAAGATACGCTCAGCGCTCGCTCAGAGCTACGACGTGGGGGCGAGCCGGCCCGACATCCAGGTAGTTGACGTCGATCTCCTCGGCGACCGGCATCTGCGACTTCAGCACACGGTGAAGAATGGCATCATGCTCGAAGGCGAAAGCCGCGACGCGACCCTGCGCCATATCCGAAACCTTTGGGGCTACGAGGTCAGCCTGGCGGCGCTGGACGCTGAAACCGGAGCGATGCTGAGCGAACGCTCGACGAAGGAAATTTGAGATCGGAAGCCGCCACTCGCAGACCGGCCGTTTCTGTTGAACCGTGAAATGTCCTAGGGCTCGCCGGCGGGCCGGATCCTCAATCTTGCAATACGGTTCTTCTCGCGCTTCATCACCACGAAACGCTTGCCGTGGAAGGTGAAGGCCTGCTTCTCCTCTGGGATAGACTGCGTCTCGTGGATGACGAGGCCGGCGATCGTGGTGGCCTCCTCGTCGGGCAGGTCCCAGTCGAGCGCGCGGTTCAAATCGCGGATCGGCACCGTGCCGTCGACGACGACCGAGCCGTCGGCCTCCTTCTTCACGCCTTGCATGTCGACATCGTGCTCGTCGGCGATCTCGCCGACGATCTCCTCGATGATGTCTTCAAGCGTCACCAGCCCTTCGACCTCGCCATACTCGTCGACGACGATGGCGAAATGCGCCTTGCGGCGCAGGAAGGCGTTGAGCTGTTCCTGCAAGGTGGTGGTGTCCGGCACGAACCACGGCTTCGCCGCGATCTTCATCACGTCGATCTGCGAGAAGTCGTTGCCGACCTCGTTGAGGGCTCTGAGCAGATCTTTCGCATGCAGCACGCCGACGATGTTGTCGAGCGAGCCCTTCCACAACGGCATGCGGGTGTGTGGGCTCTGCAGGATTTCACGCACCACCGCTTCCGGCGCGTTGTCGGCATTGACCGAGCGCATATTGGTGCGGTGGACCATGACATCGGAGACTTCCAGCTCGTCGAGGTCGAAGAGACCCTCAAGCCGATTGCGCTCCTCGCGGGGAGCCTCGCCATCCCGGCGGGGTTCGTCTCTGTCTTCATCCTTGCCGTTGCGCTCGGACCGGTGCGGCGGCTCGATCGGCTGCAGCGCGAAGCCGAAAGCGGCAAGCAATCGGGCGCGCAACAGAAGCGCCAAAAGCACGATAGCGGCGAGGACAGCGGCAAAGATCCAGCCGGCGTCGGTCATCCAGGCCAGCTTTCCTGCTGGCCCGGATGGCTCGCCTTGAGGAACGAGAGCACTTCCGAGGACGGCACGTCCTTGGCGATGAAAGCCTGGCCGACGCCGTGCGTCAGAATGAAGGTGAGCGCGCCGCGCGACACTTTCTTGTCCTGCGTGATGAAGCCGAGCAGCGCCTCGGCGTCCGGCAGTTCGCCCGGAATGTCGGCCATGCGCCAGGGCAGGCCGACGGCGCGCAGATGCGCCTCGACGCGGTCTGCGTCGTCCGGGCTCGCCAGGTTGAGCCGCGCCGAGAAGCGATGCGCCAACGCCATGCCGATGGCGACGCCCTCGCCATGGACGAGGCGCGAACCGTCATACTGCGTGGCGGCCTCCAGCGCATGGCCGAATGTGTGGCCTAGATTGAGCAGCGCGCGGTCGCCGGTTTCGAACTCGTCGCGGGCGACGACATCGGCCTTGGCGCGGCAAGCCTCGGCGATCGCCTCGACCCGCGCCGGGCCGCCGGCAAAGACTTGCCCCCAGTTCTGTTCAAGCCAGGTGAAGAAGGCCGGGCGGTCGATCAGCCCGTATTTGGCAAGCTCTGCATAACCGGCGCGGAACTCGCGGATCGGCAGCGTGTCGAGCACGCCGGTGTCGGCCAGCACCAGCCTGGGTTGGTGGAAGACGCCGACCAGGTTCTTGCCGCGCGCGCTGTTGATGCCGGTCTTGCCGCCGACGGAAGAATCGACCTGCGCCAGCAGCGAGGTCGGCACCTGCACGAAATTCATGCCGCGCCGCACGATGCCGGAAGCAAAGCCGGCAAGGTCGCCAATGACGCCGCCGCCGAGCGCGATGACCACGTCGCGGCGTTCGAGTTTTGCCGCGAGCACGCCGTCGACCACCTCTTCGAGATGAGCAAAGCTCTTGGTCTTCTCGCCCGCGGGCAGCGTGATGATAGCTGATTGGATGCCGCCTTGCTCCAATCCCGCCTTCAGCGTGTCGAGATGCGCGCCGGCGACATTCTCGTCGGTGACGATGGCCGCGCGGGTGCCGGGGAGCCGGCGTGCGATCTCCTCGCCGGAGCGCGCGAGCAATCCTGAGCCGATCAGGATGTCATAGGCGCGCTCGCCGAGCCCGACCTCGACCTTCACCGGTTCGGCGCTGCTCACGGCTGTACCTCGTCGCCCGTCGCGATCGTGTCGACGCCGAGATGGGCGCAGAGCGCCGCGACCACTTCAGCCGCGATGATCTCCTTGCGGTCGTCGCGCGTCGGCACGGTCAGGTCGGCCGTGGCGTAGACCGGGTAGCGCTCGCTCATCAGCCGCTCCAGCACGCCGCGCGGATCGGGGTTTTTCAACAGCGGCCGGTTCTGTTTCTTCGAAACCCGCTCCATCAACAGATCGAGGTCGGCCTTCAGCCAGACCGACACGCCATGCGCCGAAATCGCCTCGCGCGTCTGCGCGTTCATGAAGGCGCCGCCGCCGGTCGACAGCACTTGCGGGCCATTCTCCAGCAGGCGCAGGATCACCCGCTGCTCGAGCGCGCGGAATTCCGGCTCGCCATAGCGCTCGAACAGTTCCGGCACCGTCATGCGCGAGACGCTTTCGATCTCCTGGTCGCTGTCCATGAAGGGCAGCGCCAGCATCATCGCCACCTTGCGGCCAATCGCCGTCTTGCCGGCGCCCATCAACCCGACGAAGATGATCGAGCGGCTGCCGAGCGCTTCGATCAGCGCGGCATAGCCTTCGTCCGTCGGATTTGCTGGCAGAGCGTTCATCGGGGCCTCTTTGCGCCGTATCGACATCAAAAGCCTGTTTGCGTCAAGCACGGCCGGACAAACGACCGCGAAGCTTTCCCGGCAAAACCTCTGTCCACATGAATCCTTCGTCCTTGAATTGGCCGGATTGGCGTCTCATAAGGGCACAGAACAACAAGACGGGCGAAAATTGAATGCCGACTTTGTTTCGCTTCGTCGTGACGCTGGCGGTTCTTGCGGGCATTGCCTATGGCGCGATGTTCGCGCTGGCGATGTTCGTGGAACCGAAAAAAGCGGAAATGAGCATCCGCATCCCCGCCGAAAAGCTCAACCCCAAGAAGAACTTGACGCAGAACTGATCCCGGCCAGATGAAGAGCGCGGCCCGCATCGAAGCTTTCCTCGAAATGATGAGCGCCGAACGAGGCGCGGCCGAAAACACGCTTTCCTCCTACCGCCGCGACCTGGAGGACGCTTCGGAAGCGATCAAAGGCGGACTTGCGGGCGCGGGACCGGCCGACATCCGCGCCTATCTCGACGACGTCGCCGCGCGCGGCTTCGCGCCGACTTCGCAGGCGCGCAAATTGTCGGCGATCCGCCAGTTCTTCAAATTCCTCTACGCCGAAGGCCTGCGCGGCGACGACCCGACCGGCACGCTGGACAGCCCGCGCAAGGGCCGGCCGCTGCCGAAGACGATGAGCGAGGCCGAGACCGGGCACCTGCTCGACCGGGCGGCCCAGGAAGCCGGCGAAGCCGGCCCGGATGGCGACAGGCTGGCCGCGCTGCGCCTGCATGCACTGGTCGAGGTGCTCTACGCCACCGGCTTGCGCGTATCGGAGCTGGTCGGCCTGCCGGTCACGGTGGCGCTGCGCGACGACCGCTTCTTCATGGTGCGCGGCAAGGGTGACAAGGAACGCATGGTGCCGCTCTCGGCCAAGGCACGCGCCGCCATGCGCGCCTGGCTTGCCGCAAGGGTCGAGCGGCCGGCCTTTGCCGACAGCCCGTTCCTGTTTCCAGCCTCCTCCGACAGCGGCCATCTCTCCCGGCAGGTTTTCGCCCGCGATCTCAAGGGCTTGGCTGCGCGGTCGGGGATAGCCGCAGCCAAGATCTCGCCGCATGTGCTTCGCCATGCTTTTGCCAGCCATCTCCTGCAGAACGGCGCCGATCTGAGAGCCGTTCAGCAACTCCTGGGCCATGCCGATATCTCGACCACGCAGATCTATACCCATGTGCTGGAGGAGCGGCTGGTGCGGCTGGTCAACGATCATCATCCGCTTGCCGACTAGGCCTCATATCGCTATGTGAGGGCGACGTTCCACCGCCCGGAGCCGGCATTTCAGCGGTTCCGCCAGCCATTGCCTTCCGACGGATCGGTCCGCTCAAGCATGTACAACTACCTCGACTTCGAAAAGCCGGTGCAGGATCTGGAGCTCAAGATCCTTGAGCTGAAGAAGCTTGCCGAGAACGGCGAGGCGGTCGACGTCGCCGAAGAGATCAGCCGGCTGGAAAAGCGCTCGCGCGACGCATTGCGCGATCTGTACAGGGCGCTCACACCCTGGCAGAAGGTGCAGGTCGCGCGTCATCCCGACCGCCCGCATTGCGTCGACTACATCAAGACGCTGTTCACCGATTTCACGCCCCTGGCCGGCGACCGCAATTTCGGCGACGACCAGGCGATCGTCGGCGGCTTTGCCCGATTCCGTGGCGAGCCGGTGGCGATTATCGGCCAGGAAAAGGGTTCGGACACGGCAAGCCGTATCAAGCACAATTTCGGCTCGGTGCGGCCCGAAGGCTACCGCAAGGCCGTGCGCCTGATGGAATTGGCCGACCGTTTCCAGATCCCGCTTTTGACGCTGGTCGACACCGCCGGCGCTTACCCCGGCGTCGGCGCCGAGGAGCGCGGCCAGGCCGAAGCGATTGCCCGCTCGACCTCGGCCTGCCTTTCGCTGAAAGTGCCGTCGATCTCCGTGGTCATCGGCGAAGGCGGCTCCGGCGGCGCCATCGCGATCGCCACCGCCAACCGGGTCTACATGCTGGAGCACGCCATCTATTCGGTGATCTCGCCCGAGGGCGCGGCGTCGATCCTGTGGCGCGACACCACTCGCTCGAAGGACGCGGCGACCAACATGAAGATCACCGCGCAGGATCTTTTCGAGATGAAGATCATCGACGCCATCATTCCCGAGCCGATGGGCGGCGCCCAGCGCGCGCCGGAAACGGTCATCGCCTCGACCGGCGACCTCATCGCCAGGACGATGAAGGACTTTGCCGGCGCCAATACCGATTTCCGCGAGCAGCGCCGCGAGAAATACCTGGCGATGGGTCGCACCCTGTGACCCTTCGGGTCTGCGAGTCGTTCAATTGTGGCCGCAATGAGCAATTTCGCCACAAAAATGCCGCCGCATTCGGCTCAATGAAACTTTGCCGTCAGGGGTTGGGAAACTTGCCGCGATGGGTTCGCCAAGGCTTGCGGTAAGGAATTTTCAAGGTTAACGGGCTTACGGTCCGTCTGTGTTCAGCATGGCGGCCCGGCCGAAACGGAGCCGTTGGCCCGAGAGAAAAGACATAGCCGTCAAGATGTTTGCCAAGCTTGCCCGCACCGGAATCCTGATCGCCGCCATCGGCGTCGCCGGCTGCAATGATTCGTCGATGAAGGATTTCGCGCCGGAGGCCAACAAACCGTTGCCGGACAAGATCGTCGCCGATATGCGGGCCAAGAGCATGGTGCGCACCTCCTCGGTGATGGCGCGCATCTTCAAGGAAGAAGGCAAGCTGGAGATCTGGAAGGCCAAGACCAATGGCCGCTACGATCTCGTCGCCACCTACGACATCTGCAAATGGTCGGGAAAGCTCGGTCCCAAATACACCGAGGGCGACCGTCAGGCGCCGGAAGGCTTCTACACGGTCCGGCCGTCGCAGATGAACCCGCGATCGAATTACCATCTGTCCTTCAATATCGGCTTCCCCAACGCCTATGATCGCGCCAACGGCCGCACGGGCCAGAACCTGATGGTTCATGGCGCCTGCTCGTCGTCCGGCTGCTATTCGATGACCGATGCGCAGATCGAGCAGATCTATGCCTTCGGCCGCGATGCCTTCCAGGGCGGCCAGACCGAGTTCCAGATCCAGGCTTTTCCGTTCCGCATGACCGCCGCCAACATGGCGCGCTACCGCAACGACCCGAACTACGAGTTCTGGAAGATGCTGAAGGTCGGCTACGACAATTTCGAAATCACCAAGGTGCCGCCGAAGGTCGACGTCTGCGAGAAGCGCTACGTCTTCAATCAGGTCGCGCCCGAAGGCACGACCTTCGATCCGACCGGCCCCTGTCCGGCAATGACCCAGCCCGATTCGCTGAAGACGGCCTATGTCAATTACGAGAAGAGCTACGACGCGGCCTTCAATTCGGCCGTGAATTCGAGCACGCCGCCGCCGAAGCCGACCATTGCCGGCATCAAGGAAGCCAGCATCGTTTCCGACTGGTCCAAGCGTCGCGCCCGCGGCGAGCGCGTGCCGATCGACCCACCATCGCTGAATACCGACGGCTCGGTGACGGAAACGACCCGCATGGGCCGCATCGATTCGCCGACCGGCCGCAAGATGGCCGCGCTCGACGCGCAGAAGGAAGCCAAGCGCAAGGCCGAAGAGCAGCGCCTGGCGGCGATCGAAGCCGCCAAGGCCGCCAAGGAACAGGCAAAGGCACAGGCGCTGGCCGAGAAAGAAGCAGCCAAGCAGGCGGCGCAGCAGCCTGTCGTCACCGCGGGCGTCGAAGCCGCGCCCGCGCAGCCGGAGCAGGCCGCCGACGCCGACCAAGGCACCGTGTCGAAACTGAAGAAGAAGCTGCTCGGCATGTTTGGCGGCTGAGGCCCTGCAGCTTGGCAAGACAGGCCGCAATTTACGATCTCAAGGGGCTGAACTGCCCGCTGCCGGTGCTGAAGGCCCGCAAGCGCCTGGCGGCGATGCGGCCCGGCGGCAGACTGTGGCTCGAGACCACCGATCCGCTGGCGGTGATCGACATCCCGGCCTTCTGCGCCGATGCCGGCCACCAGCTGATCGAGACGGCGGCGGTCACAGGCGGCCACCGTTTCCTGGTCGAGCGCGGCAACGCGGCCTGAGTCTTCGGCTATAGCCCGGCAATCGCCAGCGGATTGGCTTCGAGCGCGGCGCGGTCCGGCGTGTCGATCGACGGCTTGTTGGTGAAGGCGGCGAACAGCCGCCGGATATAGTCGTCCGGCATGTCGAGCGTGATCAGCACCAGCCTGGTGCCGCGCTGGCCGTCGGGCCAGGACGGCAGTCTTGCCGGCGGGTGCAGGATCTTCTGCACGCCGTGGATGACCAGCGGCCGCGAGGGGTCCTCCATCAGCTCGATGACGCCCTTCATGCGCAGCAGTTTCTCGCCATGCGTCGAGCGCACAAGATCGAGGAACATCTCGATCGCCGAGAACGGCACCGGGCCGTCATGGACAAGCGAGTGCGAGCGCACGCGCGCGTCATGGCGATGCTCATGATCGTGGTGGTGGTCATGGCCGCCGTCATGGTGATGATGGTGATGATCCTGATCATGCGCCGCCTCTTCACCGAGCCAGCGCCGCACATCGGCGGACTTGGTCTGAGGATTGTAGAGGCCGCAATTGAACAGCGCCGCGGCGCCGGCCTCGTTGACGTCGAGCACGATGGCGCCCGGATTGATCTGCCTGAGCCTCGTCCGCAACGCCCCGACCTCGCCCGGGCCGGCAAGGTCGGTCTTGGTCAGTACGATGCGGTCGGCCACCGCCGCCTGCTTGACCGCCTCGACATGGGCGTCGAGCGTCGCCTCGCCGTTGACGGCGTCGACCAGCGTGATGACGCCGTCGAGCCGGAAGGCCTGCACCAGCGCCGGATGCGCCATGATCGACTGCAGCACCGGCGCCGGATCGGCCAGACCTGTCGTCTCGACGACGACACGGGCCAGTTTCGCGATACGGCCGGTCTGCAGCCGGTCGACGAGATCGGCCAGCGTATCGACCAGGTCGCCGCGCACCGTGCAGCAGAGGCAGCCGTCGGAAAGCTGGATGATGCCGTCAGAAGCCTGTTCGACCAGCAGATGGTCGATCGCCACCTCGCCGAACTCGTTGATGATCACCGCCGTGTCGGCAAGCCCTGGATCCTTGAGCAGCCGGTTGAGCAGCGTCGTCTTGCCGGCGCCGAGAAAGCCGGTGAGCACCGAAACGGGGATGGGAAAGCCGCTGGCCATGGCATTGCTCTTGATTGGGCATGATCTTTCCCGAAAACCGGTTCCCACTTTTCGGGATCATGCTTCCTAGTTCGCCGCCTTGACCGGCTGATCGCCCTGCGCTGCGGCGGCCGCAGTTCCAGTCGCCAGCGGCTCGGCGCCGTTCGGCACCGGCCTGTCGGGCCGCCAGCTCGGCAACGGCACATCGGCATAGTTCTGGTCGGTCTGGTCGACGAAAGCCTTGGGCGCCGGCCCGGTGGCGCCGCCCAGCCCGACGGCGATCAGCGTCGGATGGTCGAGTTTCACCTGGTAGGGCGATTTCGGTTTGTCCTTGGCGGCAACCTCGGGCGCTGCTTCCGATTGCTCATCCTTCGGCTTTTTCGCGCAGATCTCGTCATGCATGTCGTTGGGCGACAGCGTGTCGCCATAGGGCTTGAGCGCCGCCAGGGTGTTCGAGGTGGCTGCCGGCATATCAAAGCCCCGGTCGAGCAGCTTTGCCGCCGCTTCGGCGCGGCTGACCGCCGATTTCTCACCGAGCACCACGGCGACCAGCGTGCGGCCGTTGCGCGTCGCCGAGCCGATCATGTTGAAGCCCGACGAGCAGACGAAGCCGGTCTTCATGCCGTCGGCGCCGGGATAGCGGCCGATCAGGAGATTGTAGTTCGCGATCGCCTTCTTGCCGACGGCAAGGCCCTCGATCGAGAACCACGGCGAATATTGCGGAAAATCGGTGCGCAGAGCCGCCACCAGCACGGCGAGGTCGCGCGCGGTCGTGTATTGATCCGGCGAATAAAGCCCGTTCGGGTTGACGAAATGCGTGCCCGTCATGCCGAGCCGGGACGCCTCGGCGTTCATGCGGTCGGCGAATGCGGCTTGCGACCCGCCGATATTCTCGCCGATGGCCATCGCGATGTCGTTGGCCGATTTGACCAGCATCATCTTCAGCGCATTGTCGAGCCGCATCACCGAGCCGGGCTTGAAGCCCATCTTGCTCGGCGGCTCGCCGGCCGAATGTTTCGTTACCTTGATCGGCGAATCGAGCGCCACCTCGCCGGCTTGAATCGCCCGGAACGTCACATAGGCCGTCATCAGCTTGCTGAGCGAGGCCGGATACCAGCGCTTGAATGCGTCCTGATGCTCCAGCACATAGCCGCTCTTGAGGTCGAAAAGGACGACCGGGTTGGCTCGGGCCGCGCCCGCAAACACCGCAGGCGCCAGCGCGCCTGCCAGCAAAAGGTTGACGAAATGCCGCCGCATGATCAAATCCGAAATCGCCTCTTGCCGTAGTCGCCGCTGGCTCCGTAAGATTTCGTTACCCATCGCCAGCATAAATGCAGCCCGACCCTCGATCCCGGACCGCATTGTTGCCGTGCTATTTACCCTATGTGACGCCAAAATGGCAAAGTGCAAGACAATCACAATTGCTGAGCGGCTGTGAACCGACTGCCGCCAATCAACAAAGAGATGGACCGATCATGCCGATTCTGAACCGCGCCGCGGAAATGCAGGAAGAAGTTGCCGGCTGGCGACGACATCTCCACCAGACACCGGAGCTGAATTTCGACGTCCACCAGACTGCCGGCTTCGTCACCGAGAAGCTGAAGGCCTTTGGCTGCGACGAAGTGGTCACGGGGCTGGGCAAGACCGGCGTGGTCGGCATCATCCGCGGCCGCAAGGGCGATGGCGCCACCATCGGCCTGCGCGCCGACATGGACGCGCTGCCGATCGAGGAGATCACCGGCAAGCCATGGGCCTCGACCGTGCAGGGCAAGATGCATGCCTGCGGCCATGACGGCCATACCGCCATGCTGCTCGGCGCCGCCAAATATCTTGCCGAGACACGCAATTTCGCCGGCAACGTCGCCGTGATCTTCCAGCCGGCCGAGGAAGGCGGCGGCGGCGGCAACGAAATGGTCAAGGACGGTATGATGGAGCGCTTCGCCATCGAAAAAGTGTTCGGCATGCACAACATGCCGGGCCTGCCGGTCGGCCAGTTCGCCATCAAGCCCGGCCCGATCATGGCCGCGACCGCCGAATTCACCATCACCGTCAAGGGCCGCGGCGGCCATGCGGCGATGCCGCACGGCACGATCGACCCGATCGTCATTACCAGCCAGTTGGTCGGCGCGCTGCAGACCATCGCCTCGCGCAGCACCGATCCAGTCGAGGCCGTGGTGGTGTCGGTGACGAAGTTCCATGCCGGCGACGCCTATAACGTCATTCCCGAAAGCGCCGAGATCGCCGGCACCGTGCGCACCCTGAAGAAGGAAGTGGCCAAGAAATCCGAAGAGCGCATCCGCGCCATCTGTGCCGGCATAGCGACCGCCTTCGGCGCCACGATCGAGGTCGATTACGACGCCAACTACCCGGTCACCTTCAACCATGCCGAAGAAACCGTGTTTGCCGGCGATATCGCGGCCAACGTCGCCGGTGACAGCCACGTCCACCGCGCCATCCAGCCGGTGATGGGCGGCGAGGACTTCTCCTATATGCTGGAAGCCCGCCCCGGCGCCTTCATCTTCATCGGCAACGGCGACACCGCGGGCCTGCACCACCCGGCTTATGACTTCAACGACGAAGTCATCCCGCACGGCATGAGCTACTGGGTCAAGCTGGCGGAGACGGCGCTGGCCGCCTGAGCGGCGACACGCCCCGGAGCGGCGCGCCCGTTCGCCGCCGCCTTCTCGCCTCTTGGCGAACCGGCCCGAAGCGTTTATGTGTCGGGCCGCGTGGTCCCGTAGCTCAGTAGGATAGAGCGGCAGATTCCTAATCTGTAGGTCACAGGTTCGATTCCTGTCGGGATCACCAACGTTTCAATCGCTTGGCGAAATTATTTCCCTACTTTGGGAGATTATTTCGAAATTAGTACGGGAAATTTCGTAGACTTACGGATCCTGGACACACATGTTGCAAGAAGGAAGCGGCGCAAATCCGTTGCGAAGCGGAGGCTACGAACGGATATCGGTTTAGGCGGCGACGCCGCCTAGATAGGCACTGATGACCGCCTCGTTGCTCGCAAGCTCATTGCCCGGGCCCTCAAGAACGACACGCCCGGCCTTGAGCACGTAGCCGTAGTCGGCGAATTTCAAGGCGACCTTGCTGTTCTGCTCCACAAGCAGGATCGTCACGCCCTCGCGGTTGAGGCGCTGGACGATGTTCATGACTTCCTTGATCAATTGCGGCGCCAGCCCCATCGATGGCTCGTCGAGCAGCAGCACCTTGGGCGCTGCCATCAGGGCGCGTCCGATTGCAAGCATCTGCTGCTCTCCTCCCGAGAGGTTCCTGGCATCGCCATTCTGTCTGCGCGCCAGGATGGGGAAGAGCTCAAAAACGTGGTCCAGCCGCCGGCGCCGCTCGACGTCGTCGGCAAGCGTAAACGAACCGAGGTCAAGGTTCTCCTTGATCGTCATGTCGCCGAAAATACGCCTTCCCTCCGGGACGTGGACGAGCCCGCGATGCGGCAGGCGGTGGGCAGGGACCCTGGTTATGTCCTCGCCCAGGAAGCGGACATTTCCAGAGGATGCGGCAACAAGGCCGGACAGCGTGCGCAAGGTGGTGCTCTTGCCCGCACCGTTCGCGCCAAGCAGCGCGACGATCTGGCCGCGCTTAACCGAAAGGCTGACGCCATGCAGGGCTTCGATGCCGTCATAGCGCGCGACGATGCGGTTCGCGGAAAGAACGATTTCGGCGTCCATCATTCCTCCGTACCCAGATAGGCTTCGATGACCCTGGGGTCCGCCCGCACGATCTCCGGCGGTCCGTCGGCGATCTTCTGCCCATAGTCGAACACCACGATCTTCTCCGACACCTGCATCACCAGGCCCATGTCGTGCTCGATCAGCAGGACGGTGATACCGGTTTCGTCACGGATGCGGCGGATCAGGTGAACAAGGTCCAGCTTTTCGCGCTCGTTCAGCCCGGCGGCAGGCTCGTCCAGCAGGATGAGCTCGGGCGCCGACGCCAGGGCTCTTGCGAGTTCGAGCCGCCGTTGATCGCCATAGGAAAGGCCGCCGGCGCGGCGATGCGCATGCTGCTCGATGCCAACGAAATCGAGCCAGTGCATGCCGGCCGCGCGGATCGCCTCCTCCTCGCGCCGTTGTGCCGGCAAGTGCAGGATCGCCGACACTATGCCGTGGCGGCTGCGGCAATGCTGGCCGGACATGGCGTTTTCCAGAACGGTCATTTCCTTGAACAGCCTGATGTTCTGAAACGTGCGGGCGAGCCCGAGCGCGGTGATGCGATGCGGCGGCAAACCGGCAATTGGCCGGCCGCCGAGATGGATCGAGCCGCCCTTCGGCTTGTAGAATCCGGTCAGGCAGTTGAAGAGCGACGTCTTGCCGGCCCCGTTCGGCCCGATAAGGCTGTTGATGACGCCCTTCTCGACGGAGAACGAAATGTCGTGAAGGACCTTCAGTCCCCCAAAACTGAGGCGCAGATCGCGGACTTCCAGCAGCGCCATGGTCAAACTCGCTTGTCCGGCCAGAGCCCATTTGGCCTGAAGAGCATGATTGCCAGCAGCGCAACCGCGGTCACCAGTGGACGATAGGTGCCCGCCCCGCGCAGCACCTCCGGAAGCAGCGCAACCAGAATGGCGCCCAGGACGACGCCGGGAATGCGGCCCATGCCACCCAGGACGACACCGAGAAGGATGAGCAGCGATTGATTGAAGGTGAAACTCTCCGGCGAGATGGCCGTCATCTTGGCCGCGTAGAGGCAGCCGGCGACGGAAGCGATCACCGCCCCCATCATATAGGCCTGCAGCTTGGCCGTGACACGGTTGATGCCGATGCCCGCGGCGGCGTCCTCGTCATAACGAACATAGAACCAGGCTCGTCCCATTCGCGACCGCTCGATGCTCAGACAGACGAAGGCGGTCAGCAGCGCGAGCACCAGGAACGCATAGTAGAAATGCTGCACCTGCATCAGCTTGAAGCCGAAGATCTCCGGCCGCTCGATGCCGACGAGACCGCTGGCGCCACCGGTGATGTCGAGGTTGCGGGCGATGATGCGCACGATCTCGCCGAAGCCCAGCGTCACGATTGCCAGATAGTCGCTGCGCAGCCTTAGCGTCGGTGCACCGATGATGATGCCGGCCACGCAGGCCGTCGCCATGGCGACCGGGATGGTGAGCCAGAAATTGAAGCCGAATTCCGCGGTCAGGATACCTGACGTGTAGGCCCCTACCGCGAAAAAGGCAGCGTAACCGAGATCGAGCAGACCCGCATAACCGACGACGATGTTGAGGCCGAGGCATAGAACGATATAGAGCAGCGCCGTGGTCGCCACCTCCGTCACATAGGCGTTGGCGAATTGCGGCAACACCAGTGCACAGGCGAGTGCCGCCAACCCAGGCAGCACGACGGACCAGCGCATCAATTGCGGTTGCACGGCGGCCGGCATGGTTCTCACTTCGTCGATCATCACACCCGCTCCACCACCGAGCGACCAAGAAGGCCGGTCGGCTTGAACACAAGGAACAGGATCAAGGCCCCGAAGACGAAAACGTCACGCCACTCCGATCCGACGAAGGGCAAGGACGAGCCGAAAGCCTCGAGCAGGCCGAGCAGCAAGCCGCCAAGCATGGCGCCCGGCACGCTGCCGATCCCGCCGATGACCGCGGCGGTAAAGGCCTTCAGCCCCATGATGAAGCCCATGAAGAAATGGACACTGCCATAGTAGGCGCCGGCCATGACCCCGCCGCCGGCGGCAAGCGCGGAACCCATGAAGAAGGTCAATGCGATTACCCGGTCGACATCGATGCCCATCAGGCGGCTCGCCCCCATATCGATGGACACGGCGCGCATCGCCTTGCCATACATGGTGCGTGAGACAAAGGCCTGCATCCCGGCCATAAGAGCAATGGAGGCGGCCACCAGCACCATCTGCGTGTAGGTGATGTGAACGGTGGAAATGTCGACGCCGGCAAAACCGAGATCCGTGTTGAATGCGTAGTGCCGCCCGCCGGTCAGGGCGAGTGCCGTGCCGTTCAACACCATCGACGCACCGAGCGCTGTGATGAGGATGGATAGGCGCGGCGCATTGCGCATCGGCCGATAGACGAAGCGTTCGATGACAACGCCGAGCAAGCCAACGGCCAGCATCGACACCAGCAGTGCACAGACCACTCCCAGCCAGCCGTTGCCGACCCAGATGCCGACGAAGGAAAACACAATGAGACCGACGAAGGCGCCACTCATATAGATGTCGCCATGGGCGAAATTCAGGAGCTTGATGACGCCGAAGACCATGCTGTAGCCCAGCGCGATCAGGGCATAGAATGAGCCAACGATAAGACCGTTCACCAGTTGCTGAATAACCAGGTCGAGCGTCATTGATGCTCCAGGTGCAGAATTGAAAAAGACTTGCATGGGCGCGGCGTCAATGCGCGCCAGACAGCCGGCGGTGACGCCGAGGCCGCCATAAGGCCGGCCTTGGCGTCAATCTGATTCGCCTTTACTCGGCTGCCACCCACCTGCCGCCCTTGGCGACCACCGGGCGGAAGTTGGACGTCTGGAGCGTGTTCTTGTCGGTGAACTTGATTTCACCGGCCAGCCCCTTGAAGTCACTCGCCTTGAGTGCCTCGATTATCGCCTTTTGATTCGCCGACTTGGCCCGCGTGATCGCATCGACGATCAGGTCGCCTACATCATGAGAAAGAGCCGCATAGGCGCCCGCGTCGCGGCCATAGGTTTCCTTGTACTTGGCCTTGAAGTCGGCGGCGCCGGACAAGAGGTCGACGGTGGGCGGGGACAACAGGTACACGCCCTCACCGGCCGAGCCGGCGATTTCCAGATACTCCGGCGAATTGTTGCCATCGCCGAGCACGATGCCGCCCTGGAACCCGGCTTGCCGAAGCTGCTTGGTGAGCAGGGCGCCACCGGCATGGTAGGCGGTCCAGAAGACAGCGTCGGCGCCGCTTGATTTGATCTTGGTGACGACCGCCGAATAATCCTGCTCGCCGGCCGTGGTGGTCTCCTTGGCGGCAATTTCGCCGCCTGCGCTCTTGAAGGCTTCGGCGGTCAGCTTGGCTAGGTCGGACGAATAGGCATCGCCTTCGTCCACGACTGCGATCTTCTTGTAGCCGTTCTTCTTGAAGAGTTCGACGGCCGTTGTTGCCTGCATGTCGCCGGTCGAATTGGCGAGGAATGCATTGCCCTGATTGGCGGCGACCAGCTTGGTCGAGTTCGCTCCAATGATGACGAACGGAATGCCGGCGTCGCCATATATCTTCAATGTCGGCAGGACAGCGCCCGAACAGTAGCCGCCGACGATGGCGGTCACGCCTTCCGAGACAAGCTTGCTGCCTGCGGTCACCGCCTGCTGCGGATCGCAGGCGTCGTCGGCGGTAGTGGTGATGATCTTGTCGCCGTTGACGCCACCTTTGGCGTTGACGGCATCGATCGCCATCTTCACGGCGTTCTCCATATCCTGCCCTTCACTGGCCAGTTGGCCAGTCATCGGGGCCACAATGCCGATCTTGATGTCGGCAGCCGCGGCCATCGTGGTCATAGCCAGCCCGGCAAGGGCGGTGGCACAAGCTAGCCTCTTGGCAAGCCTCTTGAAGGAAACAACCATTATTATCTCCATTTCCCCTGTTGGCGCATCCAGGCGGCGTGCCCGAAATGCATTGTTTCGCCCCTCGGTTGGCTGCGGAGCGGTTATGTTGAGCAAGATCGCCAGCCGGCCACGCGATGTCACCGGCAAGGACTGACCCGGCAGATCAGTGACTGCCGCTGGAGGCCCGGGCATAGGCTCCCTGATAGCGGTTCTCCCGAATGCTGAGCATGATCGCGGCTTCGCGGGCTTCCTGCGCCCGGACAGCGGCCAGCAAAGCCGCGGCACCGTCGATTGGAAATGCCACGACGCCATCCTCGTCGCCCACGACGATGTCGCCCGGGCCAACGACCATGCCGCCTATGCAGACGGGAACATTGATGGCTCCCGGACCATCCTTGTAAGGTCCGAGATGGATGGCCGACCGTGCGAAGCATGGAAACGGACTACGGCCGATGGCACCGGCATCGCGGATGGCGCCGTCGATGACAATGCCTGCGGCGCCGCGCGACGCCGCGACACTTGTCATGATCTCGCCGATCAGCGCGCGCCCCTCATAGCCGCCGCCATCGACGACGACTACGTCTCCGGGCTGCAACAGATCGAGCGCCCGATGGATGAACTGGTTGTCGCCGGGGCGGGTCCTGACCGTCAGCGCCCTCCCGGCCATGACGCCGCTCGCCTGATGAAATGGCCGCAAGCCGACAGCTCCGGGGACACGAGCGAGATTGTCGCTGATGAGTGGCGTCGCAAGAGCGCGGAACGCCTCGATCAGTTCGCTTTCCTGTGGTCCATCCGCCATCGCCTGCACTCCTGCCGTCGGCATATCTCGTGAATATAGTATCCAATCACAATTAATTCGGTGGAGTCAACCGACCTTGCGGCCGTCGGCAGAAAAAAGGCAAAGCGGCTCTGCAATGGCGCACAGCCGGCCAAACATGGCCCCGTAGTTCCACCCATCCGGGCTTGCAATGGCGTCGAAGTTCAAGATAGATTGGATAACATATCCATAAATATCGTGATTGTGAAAAAGGAATTGACTGTGAAGCACGCAGGAAAAGTCGTGATCGTCACCGGGGCGGCACAAGGCCTGGGCCTTGCCTGCGCCGAGCGCTTTCATGCCGATGGCGCAAGGGTTGTGCTAGTCGACGTGCAGGCCGATCGCGGGCGCGAGCATGCCGAACGTCTTGGCGAGCGCGCCGTCTGGCTATCCGCCGACCTTTCCGAAATCAGCAGGGACATGGCCGACGGCATCATTGCCAAGGCCATGCATAGCTTCGGCGGTGTGGACGTCCTGATCAACAATGCCGGCATCATCCATCTGGACGATTTCGTCGATTTCCCCGAGGAGGCCTTCGATTTGGTTCAGCGCGTCAATCTCAAGGCGCCCTTCCTGCTCGGGCAGGCGGCGGCGCGAGCCATGATCGCGCAGGGACGCGGCGGCTCGATCATCAACATGTCGTCGATCAACGCCATTCTGGCCATTCCCAATTCCGTCGCCTATGCCGTGTCCAAGGGTGGCATCAAGCAATTGACCGCGGTGATGGCCGTCGGACTGATCCCGCACAACATCCGCGTCAACGCCATCGGCCCCGGCACCATCCTGACCGACATGGTCAAGAGCTCGGTCATGGCCAGCGAAGTGCAGCGCCAGACCATCCTGTCGCGCACCCCGAGCGGCCGCTGCGGCGAGCCTTCGGAGATCGCCAGCGTCGCATCCTTCCTGGCCAGCGACGACGCCTCCTACATTGTCGGCCAGACCATCTATCCGGATGGCGGCCGGCTGATCCTGAATTATACGGTGCCGGTGAAGGACTGACCGCCCATGGTTGTCGGTACGCCCCACATCAGCCTTGCAGGATCGAGCGCGCTGCTGCTCGATGGCGCGCAGGGGGCCTTCGATGATGCCACCCAGGAACTGGTCTGGGCAGTAGCGAACGCCGCGCTGACCCTCGAGGGGGTGCGCGAGGCTGTTCCCGGCATGAACAACTTGCTGGTGGTCTTTGATCCGCTCGCTACGGACGCCCACGGCGTCGGCGATCAGCTGATGTCGCTCTGGACCTGCACCGATGCCCATGCGGTTGCAGGCACGCATCATACCATTCCCCTCAGCTACGGCGGCGCGCGCGGCGAAGATCTCGCCGGCTGGGCCGCGCATTGCGGCCTGTCTGTCGACGAGACCGTCAGGCGCCACGCGGCGACCACCTACTCCGTTGCCGCCATCGGCGCCATGCCGGGTTTTCCCTATCTGTCCGGTCTCGACCCGCGGCTTGCCTGGGCAAGGCGCAGCACGCCTCGCCTCAAAGTCGCTGAGGGCGCCGTCATCATTGGCGGCGCGCAGGCGGGTATCATGCCGATGACAGCACCATCCGGATGGCACATCATCGGCCATACCGACGTGAAGCTCTTCAGGGCCGAAGCGGAATTGCCCGTGCTCCTCAGGCCCGGAGACAAGATTCGCTTCGAAATCGCAGGGATCGAGGCATGATCGAGATCCTCACCACCGGCCTGCCGAACACGGTCCAGGACCTCGGCCGGCCCGGTCATCTGGCGCTGGGGGTGAGCCATGGCGGCGCCATGGACAGGCAAGCACTGGCGATCGCCAATCTCATGCTGGGCAATGATCCCTCGGCCGCCGGGATCGAGGTCGCGCTTCATCCGTTCCGGCTGCGCGCGCATATCGACACCGCCGTCGCCGTCACCGGTGCGGATTGCGCCGTCAGCGTCGGCGACCGGCCCTGCCCGCCCTGGTGGGCCATGACGATCCGCGCCGGCAAGGCCCTTGTCCTCGAGGCGCCGCGAGTCGGTGCGCGTTCCTACATCGCCTTTGCCGGCGGGCTCGATCTGCCGCCCGTCATGGGGTCGCGCGCGACGGACGTGAAAGGCAGTTTCGGCGGGCTCGCCGGACGCGGCCTGTCCCGCGGCGACCAGCTTGCGCTCAACCCTGCGCAATGCCGCCTTCCCGCGGGCGGCTTTGGCGCAGCGCTGAAGGAGCGGCGCGGCGCCGCGGGCGGCTTTGCCTCGGCAATCGAATTGCGGGTTCTGCCCGCTGCCGAGTTCGACGCCTTCACGCCGGAGGCCCAGGCAGCCTTCACCGGCAGCGAATGGAGCATCACCAACGACGCCAACCGAATGGGATATCGCCTTGCCGGAGAGACGCTTTCGCTCCTCTCACCGCTCGAATTGCTGTCCCACGGCATCGTGCCGGGAACTGTCCAGGTGCCGCCATCCGGTCAGCCGATCATCCAGCTTGCCGATGCCAACACGTGCGGCGGCTATCCGAAGATCGCCACGGTGATCGAAGCCGACCTGTGGCGGCTGGCGCAGGCGCCAGTCGGTGCGCGGTTGCGATTCGTGCCGGTCTCGATTGAAGTGTCGACGGAGGCGCTTCGCGCGAACCGGCGGTGGCATGACGAATTCGTTGCCGCGCGCAATCTGGTGGCGGCAAGGTCCCGGCCGAATTGATGGAGAAACCCGCACCGATTGGCCCGAGATCCGATGGTGATAACAAGGAACGGCACGACATCGGCACCCGCATCAAGATACCAGCGAGCAGGACAGGTCCATGGAAATCCGCCCTTTCACGATCCGGATCGACCAGGCTGAAATCGACGAATTGAAGAAGCGTCTTTCGACCTGGCGAGCGCCGGACCAATTGCAGGCGATAGGCTGGGCGCAGGGAACGGAATACGAAGAACTGCGGCGGCTTGTGCAGTACTGGGGCACCGGCTTCGACTGGCGCAAGCAGGAAGCCGCCTGGAACCTCCATCCGCACTACCAGACGGATATCGGCGGCCAAACCATCCATTTCATCCATGCGCGCGCCGCTGTTGCGACCGGCAGAACGGTCATACTCACCCATGGCTGGCCGGGCAGCGTCTTCGAATTTCATGAGCTGATCCCGTTTCTGACCGACCCGCTTTCGCATGGCGGAAGACAGGAGGACGCCTTCAATGTCGTGGTCCCGTCGATTCCCGGCTATGGCTTTTCAAGCCGGCCGACCAGGCCTGGTCTCAACCTGTTCACCGTTGCCGAGATTTGGGCCGAGTTGATGAACCGTCTCGGCTACGAGCGTTATCTCGCCCAGGGAGGGGATCTGGGCGCCAGCGTGTCGACCTGCCTGGCACACGCGCATCCCGACAGTCTCGCCGGCGTGCATCTCAATTTCATTCCCGGCTCATTCTCACCACCTCACGATGCAAGCCCAGACGGTGACTTGACGTCGGAAGAACGCGCCTTCCTGGAACGGAAAGCCGGTTGGGCGGATCTTCATGGCGCCTATGCCCACATCCAGGCGACGCGCCCGCAAACGCTTGCCTACGGGCTGACGGATTCGCCGGTCGGACTGGCGGCATGGATGGCCGAAAAGTTCCGCGACTGGAGCGATTGCGATGGCGATCTGGGCAACGCCGCTTTTTCGCATGACGACATGCTCGCTGACATCTCGCTTTACTGGTTCACCCGGACCGTCGCTTCGTCGATGCGGCTCTATTGGGAAACGCGCGCCCGCCCGCTTGCATTTGCGCCCGGCACGGCGATCCACGTCCCGCTTGCGGTGGCTTTGTTTCCCAAGGAGCTGCCGATGCCGCCAAGAAGCTGGGTCGAACGAGTCTTCAAGGACATCCGCCGGTGGACAGCGATGCCGCGCGGTGGTCATTTCGCAGCCCTTGAGCAGCCCGCTTTGCTTGCACAGGATCTAAGGGCCTTTGCCGGCGGTCTGGATTTTTGAAGGCACCTGCGTTTGCGCGCAGCCAAACCCGAAGGCAGAAATGACCAACACCGCGATCACCGTCGATGCCCTGCATGAGCGTGTCGATGCAATTTTCCGCAAGGCGGGACTGAACCCCATCCAGGCCGGCGCCATCACCCGGGTCATCGTCGCGGCGGAACGCGATGCCTGCAAGTCGCATGGTGTCTACCGCATCGAAGGCGCCCTGCGAACGATCAAGGCCGGAAAAGTGGAGCCGAACGCGCTGCCCGAATTGTTGCCGCAAGACGCGCCCGCCATCGTCAAAGTGGATGCGAAGCATGGCTTCGCCAACCCGGCCTTCGAATTGGGCCTGCCCGTTCTGGTCGAGCGGGCACGCTCGTGCGGCATTGCCGCGCTCGCGATCAACGATGCCGTGCATTTTTCCGCCCTTTGGGTGGAGGTCGAAGCCTTGACGCAGGCGGGCCTTGCCGGCCTGGCCATGTGCCCGAGCTATGCCACGGTCGCTCCGACCGGTGGCAACAGACCATTGCTTGGCACCAATCCTTTTGCCTTTGGCTGGCCGCGCGAAGAGCAGCCGCCTTATGTTTTCGACTTCGCGACGTCGGTTGCCGCGCGCGGCGAGATCGAGCTCCATCGCCGGGCCGGCAAGAAGCTGCCCGAAGGCTGGGCGATCGATATAGATGGCAGGCCGACGACAGATCCGGAAGCTGCCTTGGCGGGCGCCATGCTTTCGTTCGGCGGGCACAAGGGGTCTGCCATCGGGACGATGATCGAGCTGCTCGCCGGCATCATGATCGGCGACCTGACCAGCCCCGAGGCGCTTGATCTGCTCGGCACCACGACGCTTTATCCATCGCATGGAGAGCTGGTCATCGCCTTTTCGCCGCAAGCCTTTTCCGCCGGACGTCCCGGCAATCCGCTGGGTCGTGCCGAAGCCCTGTTCGAGGCGATCGTCGGCCAGAGTGCACGCCTGCCCTCGCAGCGACGGTTCCTCGCTCGTGCGACTTCGCAGAGAGACGGCATCAGCCTCTCCGCCCAGGAAATCGAACAGCTCGACCGTTTTCTCGAACGAGGACTCGGCGGCGTGTGACGTGAAGCTCGGATCATCAGGAGAATGGAGAAAAATGCGCTGGACATCGCCTCAGCGACGTCTGGTTCTGAAACGGTTGCGGCCGTGTTCAGGCCGTTGCCGCGAATGCCCGGACGCTGACGCCGTTCGCTTCCAGCCGTCTCCTGACATGCGCGGCGATGGCGACGGCCGCCGGCGTGTCGCTGTGGACGCAGATGGAATCGATCGGCGTCCGCAGCATCTGCCCGGAAAGCGTCTCGATGCCGCCTTGCTCGACCATCCGCACGACCCGTTCTGCGGCCTTTTCGGCGTCATGGATGACCGCGCCTGCCAGCTTGCGCGAGACAAGAAAGCCTTCCTCGGTATAGGCACGATCGGCGAAGATTTCGGACCTGACCGTCAGGCCAGCGTCGCGCGCGATCCTGTCCTGGAAGCCGAGCGCAATAACCAGGCATATCAGGCCGGGATCGACGGCCTTGACTGCGCGGGTCACGGCTTCGGCGACGCCACGGTCTGTCTGGGTAAGGTTGCCCAGCGCGCCATGCGCCTTCACATACCGGATCGGGTGGCCGGCATAAGCGGAAAGCGCTTGCGCCGCGCCGACCTGGTAGGCGACCAGCCGTTCGATCTCATCCATGGAATGCGGGATGTTGCGGCGTCCGAACCCCCACAAATCGGCGAAGCTAGGATGCGCGCCAACGGCGACGCCCTTGTCGCGCGCCATCGAGAACGTAGCGGCCATGATCTCGGGGTCCCCGGCATGAAAGCCGCAGGCCACGTTGGCGGAACTGACGATATCGAGGATCGCCGCGTCGTCGCCGAGCCTGTAGGCTCCAAAACCCTCGCCCATGTCGGAATTGATATCGACCTGCAATCCCGTGGCCGTCATGGCGCTTTCCTCGGTGGTTCGAACCATCGCCTTTGCCTTCACGCCAGTTCGTAGAGCGGAGTGCCGTAGCCGACGACCGCTCCGTCCTTGATCAGCGCCGCGCCCAGCACGCCGTCTGCCGGCGCGAGCACCGCTTTCAGGCACGGGCCGACCTGCAGGACGCCGACCGTCTCGCCCTTGCGGACCGTCTGGCCAGGTTCGGCAACCGGGTGGCCGGTGGTCGGGTGATCGAGGCGGAACACGCCAACGCCAGGCGCACGCACGCCCTTGAAGACCGTTTCGGCCTTCGGCGCTTCGGCCGCGGCCACGGGTGTCGGGGCAACAACGGCCTGTACAAGCAGGCGCAGCGAAAAGCCGGTCTCCGCCAGCTCGATCTCGCCTATGCCGGCGCTTGCGCACCAGGCAGCCAGCCTTTCGATCTCCTCAAGCGTCATCGCCGCCTCGTCGCTCAAGCAGACCGCCTTCGATGAGGTGTTCGAGATGATGAATATCGAAGCCTCCGGCAGCGAAGCCGGGATCCTCCATCAGGATGCCGTGCAGCGGCGCGTTGGTGGCGATGCCGACTGCCTCCATCTCGCCCAGCGCCCCGCGCATGCGCCGGATCGCCTCTGCCCGCGTCGCGCCATGTGCCAGCAGCTTGGCCACCAGCGAATCGTAGTGCGGCGGCACGGCGTAGCCGGAGTAGAGATGCGATTCGACGCGGATACCGGGACCACCGGGCGGCGTCCAGCGCTCGACCCGGCCCGGATGCGGCCGAAAGCTGTACGGATCTTCAGCGTTGATGCGGCATTCGACGGCGTGGCCTTGAATGCGGATGTCTTCCTGGCTGAACGACAGCGGTTCGCCGCGAGCGATGCGGATCTGCTCTCGCACGATATCGATGCCGGTGACGAGTTCGGTGACCGGATGCTCCACCTGCACGCGGGTGTTCATCTCGATGAAAGAGAAGCGCCCGTCCTCGTAGAGGAACTCGAACGTACCGGCACCGGTATAGCCGATGGTCAGGCATGCGCGGGCACACAGATCGCCGATCTCGGCGATCGCCTCGCGGGCGATGCCAGGCGCCGGCGCCTCCTCGATGATCTTCTGGTGACGACGTTGCATGGAGCAATCCCGCTCGCCGAGCCAGACCGCCCTACCGTGCTTGTCCGCCAGGATCTGGATCTCGATATGGCGCGGCTGCTCGAGGAATTTTTCCAGATAGACTTGCGGGTTGCCGAAGGCCCGGTCCGCCTCTTTCACCGCCATGGAAACGGCTTCCATCAGGGCCTGCTCATCGCGCACGATGCGCATGCCGCGCCCGCCCCCGCCACCCGCTGCCTTGACGATGACCGGATAGCCGATGGCCTCGGCAATGGCGCGCACCTCTTGCTCATCCTGCGGCAGCGCGCCCTTCGAGCCCGCAACGCAGGGAACGCCGGCAGCGATCATCGTGCGCTTGGCGGAGACCTTGTCGCCCATGGTGCGGATCGCCGTCGCGGACGGCCCGACGAGAATGAGGCCTGCGTTTTCGACGGCCTCGGCGAAGGCGGCGTTCTCCGAAAGGAAACCATAGCCCGGATGGATCGCGCCCGCGCCGGCGAGTTGCGCGGCCGCGATGATCTCGGCGATGTTGAGATAGCTCTCTGTCGCGGCAGCCGGTCCAATGCAGATCGCCTTGTCCGCCAGCGCGACATGGCGAAGGCTCGCATCGGCCTCCGAGTGCGCCGCCACCGTTTTCAATCCGAGATCGCGGCAGGCGCGCAGGATGCGCAGCGCGATTTCACCGCGGTTGGCGATAAGGACGGTATCGAACATCGCCCTCAGCCCTCATCTTCCAACACGAACAGCACGTCGCCGGACTGCACCGCTGCATGGTCGTCGAACGCGATCTGGACGATCCGCCCAGCGCGATTGGATTCCACGACATTGAGCGTCTTCATGGCTTCGAGGACACCGATTTTCTGCCCCTCCGCGACCACATCGCCAATGGCAACCAGCGGCGGTTCGCCTTCGGTGCCAGAGCGGTAGAACACCCCCGTCAGCGGCGCGCGGATCGAATGGCGTGCGATGGGCGGAGATGTCGACGTCTGATCTGGGGAACGGGCGGTTACATCGGGCCCCGGCTGCACCTGCGACGCGGATTGCGCCGACGCCGTATGCCTGGACATGCGGACGCGAACGCCGTCGCGCTCGATCTCCAGTTCGGCAATGGGCGAACGCGAGACAAATTCGATCAGCTTAAGGACGAAGTCGAGATCCATCGCCGGCCCTACCGCAGCGCTTCGACGGCCTCGGCGATGCGCCTGATCGCCTTTTCGATCAGGTCCATCGACGTGGCTATGGAAATGCGGAAATGCGGCGACAGGCCGTAGGCCGAGCCCTGCACCACTGCTACCCGCGCCTGATCGAGCAGGTAAAGCGAGAAATCGTCGTCGCCGCCGATAGGCGTGCCGTCCGGGCGGCGACAGCCGATCAGGGCCGAGCAATTGGGATAGAGATAGAAGGCGCCCTCGGGCGTCTGACAGGTGAGGCCGGGAATGACGCGCAGCAGCTCCAGGGCGCGGTCGCGCCGGGTCTGGAATTCGAGAGCGCGCGGACGAAGAAAGTCCTGAGGGCCTTCAAGCGCTGCTATAGTCGCGGCCTGCGAGATGGATGACGGGTTCGACGTGCTTTGGCTCTGCACGGTGGCCATGGCGCGGATCAGCGATTCCGGCCCGCCGGCATAGCCGATCCGCCAGCCGGTCATGGCGTAGGCCTTCGACACGCCGTTTACCGTCAGCGTGCGGTCCTTCAGCCGTGGCTCGACGCCGGCGATGGTATGGAAGACGCGCCCATCGAACAGGATATGCTCGTAGATGTCATCGGTCAGCACATGAACATGCGGGTGGTCGAGCAACACCGCGGCCAGGCCGGCAAGTTCGTCACGGCTGTAGACGGCGCCTGTCGGATTGGAGGGCGTGTTGATCAGCAGCCATTTGGTACGCCCGGTGATCGCGGCTCGCAGGGCTTGCGGCGTCAGTTTGAAGCCTTGCGCCTCGGTGCATGGTACGACAACCGGCCTGCCTTCGCCGAGCAGGACGATGTCGATGTAGGAAACCCAATAGGGCGCGGGGACGACCACCTCATCACCGGGGGCCAGCGTTGCCAGCAGGGCGTTGTAGATGATCTGCTTTGCGCCACCCGCGACACTGATTTGCGAAGGCTTGTAGTCGAGGCCGTTCTCGCGCCTGAATTTTCCGGCCACCGCCTTCTTCAGCGCGGCGGTGCCGTCGACCGCCGTATAGCGCGTCTCACCCCTGCGCATCGCCTCGTAGGCTGCCTCGACGATGTGCGGAGGCGTCGGAAAATCCGGCTCGCCGGCGCTCAGGCTGATGACGTCGATGCCGGCCGAGCGCATTTCGATTGCCCGCGCAGTGACCGCCATGCTGGGGCTTGGCTTGATGACGTCGAGACGGGGAGCGATGAGGCCCACGGGACGATCCTCGGCATGTCTGATATCTGGTGCAAATTGGATAATGTATTCTGATTTTCGCGTCAAACCCCTTTTTCTGCGCCGAAGGCCGGGTTATGTCTCATTTCTGAGGTGGACCGATAGAGGAAAGTATCCAATTCTCGTCACCACGCATGACATTAGAGATAGGGAACACGATTGGAATGGGCACAAACTATGATGTGGTGATCGTCGGCGGAGGCGTTGTCGGCAGCTCGATCGCCTACTTCCTGTCAGCCAATCCGGACTTCGATGGCAGGATCGCGGTGATCGAGCGGGACCCCTACTACACGGCCTCCTCGTCTTCCTTGTCGACCAGCGCCATACGCCAGCAGTTCGGCACCGCGCCGAACATCGCCATGTCGAAGTTCAGCATCGATTTCCTGCGCCAGGTAAAGACGAGGCTTGCCATCGGTGATGAGCTTGCGGATATCGGGCTGCATGAGCCTGGATATCTCGTGCTGGCAACGCCCGAGCGGGCCGACGCGCAGCGTGCCAAGAACCGCGTTCAGCGCGGCATGGGCGTCGATGCCGAACTGATCGAGCAAGCCGATCTGGCGCGACGCTTCCCATGGCTCAACACGGACGATCTCGCCCTTGGCTCGCTCGGCCTCGGCAGCGAAGGCTGGTTCGACGGCCCCGGCCTGATGCAGGCATTCCGCCGCAAGGCACGCACTCAGGGCGTGGACTATCTTGCCGCGACCGTGACCGGACTGACCATGGCGTCTTCCCAAAAGGTCGGCGAAGTGGTGCTGGACAATGGCGAACGGCTTGCCGCCGGCACGGTGATCAACGCGGCCGGACCATGGAGCGCAAGCATTGCCAGGATGGCCGGCGCCGAGCTGCCGGTTGTGCCGAGCAAGCGCTGCGTCTTCGTCTTCGAAACGCCGGCAAGGATCGAAAACTGCCCCTTCGTCTTCGATACGAGCGGCGTCTGGCTGCGGCCGGAAGGTCAGCTCTTCCTGTGCGGTATTCCGCCGGTGCGCGAGAACGACCCAGACGATTTTGGCCTGGATGTAGACTACGACCTGTTCGACGAGTTGATCTGGCCGGCGCTGGCCCATCGTGTGCCCGGGTTCGAGCAATTGCGCATGCTGCGCGCCTGGGCGGGTCTCTACGAGTACAACACCTTCGACCACAGCGGCATCATCGGCCGGCTTCCCGAGGTCTCGAACTTTGTCCTGGCCACCGGCTTCAGCGGCCACGGCATGATGCATGCGGCGGCGACCGGGTCGGGTGTCAGTGACCTCATTGCCTATGGCGAGTACCGCTCTGTCGACCTCTCGGCCTTTCGCTACGAGCGGATCGCCAGCAATCAGCCCATCGAGGAACATGTCTACTGAAGCGAAACGGGCGACATGGCATCGCAGTGACAACGGTGCTATGCGTCCACTTCTTCAATCAAAACGGCGCCGGTCGACAAACACGGCGGCCGCCCCAGGCTGATTCATGCTCGTACAGAAGAAAACCATCTCGACCCAGGTCGCCGATGCCATCAGGCAGAAGATCCTGATCGGCGAATACGAGGCCAACTTCCAGCTACGGCAGGAGCATCTGGCCACCGAGTTCGGCGTCAGCCGAATTCCGGTGCGAGAGGCGCTGCATCAGCTTCATTCGGAAGGCTTCGTCACGCTGGTTTCCCACAAGGGCGCCGTCGTCACCTCGATTTCCCTGGACGAGATCCTCGAGCTCTACGAATTGCGGGCCCGGATCGAAACATGGCTACTGGCCCTAGCCATTCCAAGGATGACGGAGGCCGACCTCGCTCTGGCCCGGGAACGTGCAAAGCAGCACCAGGAGCAGGGCAAGACAGGCGAGTATTCGAACCAGCTCAACTGGAACTTCCACGCCGCGCTCTACGCGCCGTCCGGCCGCAAGGCGACGATCGAACTGGTCGGGCGTATCTACCAGCAACTGGAACGCTACACGCGCATGATGGTGACGCTCACCGAGATACAGGCACAGTCCGACCGCGACCACTGGCAGCTCATTGACCTGTGCGAAGCCAAGGATACGCTGCGCGCCGTCGGCCTTTTGGAAATGCATATCATCACCAGCGGCAAGTTCCTGGTCGACCGGCTTCAGGAATTGCGGGGCAGCTGACGGACCGGTCATTCCGGGCATGGTCCGCACCGGCTTTCCTTTCTCGCGGTTGGATCATTTGCCGGGCAGATTGGTCGCCCTTGTCAGCAGGATCACGCCCGCCTTGTCGGCCGTGTCGTAATAGGTGAAGCCGGTGCGGTTTTCCCGGCGCCCGCGCATCAGCACGGCAAGTCCGTCGGTTTTCGCCTTGGTTTCGGCTGCGTCCGCATCACGAACCTCAAAGCCGATATGGAAGACGCCTTCGCCCTTGGTATCGAGATGAATCCGCTGTGGTGAAGGATCGTGGTTTGGCTGGCACAGTTGCAGCTGAGTGTTCGGCAGGTTGCAAATCCGGTATTGCATCGCCTTGAACCCATCGGGGCTTGGGACTTGGAGTTCTTCGTATTCGGCCAGCGGCGGATAGGCTTCCCACGGTCCTATGCCGATTGAATCGTAATAAGCCTGCGCCTTGTCGATATCATGCACGACGATGCAGATGTGATGCAGCTTGTCGAAATTGCCCATATTCTCACTTCCCATTCTTCTCATCCTTGATCGGAACCGTATAGTTCAGCACGCGCCGGCCCCCATCGGGATAGATCGTCTCGCCGGTGATGTAGGACGCATCGTCGCTGGCCAGGAACGCCACGACGGAAGCGATCTCGGCGGCCGTGCCGAGACGCCCGAGCGGTGTGCGCGATAGGATCGCGCGGCGCATTTCCTCGGAGTCGATGAAGGTCCCATCCATCACCATCTCCGTCGCGATGGTGCCCGGGCCGACGCCGACCACACGGATGCCATGGGGAGCGAAGGCGACGGCCGCGGTGCTGGTGACCTGGTTCATGCCGCCCTTGGAGATCGCGTAGGTGGCGACGCGCGGGTTGGCGAGGCCCGAATTGATCGACGACATGTTGATGATGACGCCGCCTCCACCCTGCGCGATCATCTGGCGGGCGGCAGCCTGGGTGCCCATGAACGCACCTTTCAGATTGACTGCGAGGACCCTGTCGTAATCCGCCTCGCTGATATCGAGAAAGTCCTGGACCGGAGCGATGCCGGCATTGTTGACCATGATGTCGATACGGCCGAACTTCGCCACCGCCGCCGCAACCAGCGCATCGACCTGATCCTTCTTGCTGACATCCGTGACGACCGCCAGAACGCTGTCGGTCGTGCCTATTTCAGCGGCACATTTCTTCAGCTCGGCGACATCGATATCGCCGAGCACGAGCTTCGCGCCTTCGGCCAGAAAACGCTCCGCGCAAGCGCGCCCGATGCCGCGTGCCGCCCCGGTGATCACCGCCACCTTGCCCGCCTGTCTCATGTCCAGTTCCTTCGTCATTGTGAGCAGACCACCGTTCCGGGGAGCGGTGCGCCGGGCTCGGCCACGGATAAGGATGATTCCCTCACCGAGGCTAGCCTAGCGGATCACGAAGGGATTGGCGGTCTTGCCGGCCGTGTCTATCCACACCGTCTTGGTCTGCAGATAGGAATTGATCGCCTCCTGTCCGCTCTCGCGGCCGATGCCGCTCCTCTTGTAGCCGCCGAAGGGCGCCATATAGGAGACGGCGCGGTATGAATTGATCCAGACCATCCCCGCTTCCATCGCTGCCGCGCCGCGCAGCGCCCGGCCCATGTCGCTGGTCCATATCCCTGCCGCCAGCCCAAAGGGGCTGTCATTGGCGATGGCAAAAGCCTCCTCCTCGTCGTCGAATGGAATGACGGACAGGATCGGCCCGAACACCTCTTCACGCGCGATCCGCATGGTGTTGTCCACGCCGGTGAAAATGGTCGGCTCGACGAACCAGCCATCGGCCAATTCGCTAGATGCCGGCTTGCCGCCACCCAGCACGCATAGCGCGCCCTCGCGGCGTGCTATGCCGAGGTAGGACAGCACCTTCTCGCGCTGGGCTTGCGTGGTGATCGGCCCCACCTGCGTCTCTTGCAGCGCCGGATTGCCCAATCGGGCGCTAGCCGCCAGCGTTATGACGCCTTCCACGAACCGGTCGTGGATTTTGCGATGCACCAGCAGGCGCGAACCCGCGATGCAGGTCTGGCCGCTGGCCGCGAAGATGCCTGAGATCGCGCCGTTGACCGCGCTCTCGATATCGGCGTCGTCGAAGACGATGTTGGCCGATTTGCCGCCGAGCTCCAGCGTGACGACTTTAAGCTGTTCGGCAGCGGCTCGATAGACGGCGATCCCACCTGGCTCACCACCGGTGAAGGCGATCTTGGCGACGTCGGGATGGGAAACAAGCGGCACGCCGACATCGAGCGGCATGCCGGTAACGGTGTTGACCACGCCGGGCGGGAAGCCCGCCTGCGCAAACAGTTTCACGAACTCCAGCGTCGAGGCCGAGGCGTGTTCCGATGGCTTGATGACGACGGTGTTGCCGGCCGCCAGCAGCGGCGCGAGCTTCCATGTCAGAAGCAAAAGCGGCGAATTCCAGGGCACGATGGCTGCAATGACACCCAGCGGCTCGTGGCGGGTGAAGGCGAACATGCCAGCCTTGTCGATCGGCAGCACCGACCCTTCGATCTTGTCGGCAAGACCGCCGAAATAGCGGAACCATTCCGGGATGTAGCGCAGCTGTGCCGTCATTTCGGTGAGCAGCTTGCCATTGTCGCGCGTCTCGATGGCGGCAATGCGCTCCGCGTTCTTCGCGATCAGGTCGGCCATTCGCACGAGCAGCTTGCCGCGCGCGGTCGGCGTAATGCCAGCCCATTCCTTCGACCGGAAAGCCGCCTTGGCGGACGCCACGGCGGCATCCACCTCAGCCTCTCCACCGCGCGGGATCAGCGCCCAGGGCCTGCCAGTGAAAGGATCGTGGCTCTCGAATGTATCGGCGGTCGACTGGGGCCGACCGCCGACCGTGTTCTGGAAACTGACCAGCGCCATGTCGACCTCAACAGCTGGCAAAGCCCAGATGGGCGCGAAAGCGGTTCTTGATCTCAACCGCGTCGCGAGGCGGCAGCGAGCGCGGCAGGTTCTCGGCGGTGATTTTCAGCACGAAAAGACGCGGGCCGTCGGCCGGGCGACGCAGCTTTTCACAGAGCGTGTCGACCTCCTCCAGCGAACGCAATTCGGCGGTTTCCGAGAAACCGCAAGCGGCAGCGACCTTGTCGAAACCAATGCCTCGACCGGTATGGCTCGACTGCATGCCCGTCTCGCCGAAATGCTGGTTGTCGAGGACGATCAGGTCGAGATTCCTCGGCCGCGCCACCGAGATCGTCGCCAACGAACCGAACGCCATCAGCTGTTCACCATCCCCAGTGACCACCATGACCCGCTTCTGCGGCTGGGCCTGGGCTAGCCCGAGGCCGATTAGCGCCGCGCCACCCATCGCGCCCCAGAGATAGTAGTTGTCGTTGCGGTCACCGGCCGCATGCACGTCGTAGCTCGGCGAGCCGAGACCGGTCACGACCAATGCGCCGTCGCGGGCGGCAAGGAGCTTCTTCACCGCAACTCTGCGGTCCATTGTCGGTAACGTCATGTCGTTCACCACTTCTTCTTGCCGAGCAGCCGTTGCCCGATCAGCACTGCGACCTGCTGGTCGGCGTCGAAAGCCATAGCGGCCGCTTGCGCAACCGTTTCCACCAGGTCGTCACCAGTCTCGGCGCGCTGCACTCTGAGCCCGATTGCCTTCAGCGAGGCCTCCGTCGCCTGCCCCATCGGCACCTGCCACGGGTTGAACTCTGCCCACTCGCCTCGCATCGTCACCAGAACGAGCAAGGGAAAGCGCGCATGCACGGGAAGCGAGAGCATGTTGATGCAGTTGCCAACGCCGGAAGATTGCATGAGCACGACGCTCCGCTTGCCTCCGAGCCAGGCGCCTGCAGCAATGGCGATGCCCTCCTCTTCGGTCGTCAAGACATTCGTGACGACCTCAGGATCCGCACCAAAGAGGCGGATCAATGTGGTATGGCCAGCATCCGGCACATAGGACATATGGCTGATGCCGGCAGCCTTGAGCACATCATAGACCTGGTCTGGCCACTGCTTTTCAGATGCAGCCGGGGCAGATGCAACCGCAGTTGTTTCCGGCTGTTTCGCTTGTACGCTCGCCGTCACCTTGGATCTCCGAGAATTGAGTTGGCATTAGATTACCTCAGCCCTCAGATCTAATCTTCGTCCCTTTCTTGTGATCAGATATAATGATATTCGATAGCTCATGGAACTATCGCAGCTACGGACCCTGATCCACGTCGCCGAACTCGGCAGCCTCAGCAAGGCTGCCGACCGGCTGCGCATCGCGCAACCGGCGCTCAGCCGGCAGGTGCGCATGCTGGAGGAGGAGTTGGGCTTCGCCCTGTTCCTGCGCCACGGCCGCGGCATGGTGCTGTCCGAGCAGGGCAAGGAGGTGCTGACACACGCCATGCGCGTGATGGCCGAGATCGACGAAATCCGCGCCACGGCCACGCCCGCCGACGCGCCGCTGACCGGCGAAGTCGCCATAGGACTGCCACCCACTGTCGCGGACATTATTTCGCTGCCGCTGGCCGCCGCCTTCGGCAAGGCTCACCCCAAGGCGAAACTCAGACTTGTCAGCGCCTACACCGGCTATTTGCTGGACTGGATGCACCGCGGCGAGGTGGACGTCGCGGTGCTCTACGACCCGCGCATGGCGCGTTCGTTGCGTTCGCGCCCGTTGCTCCTGGAAAATCTCTTCCTGATCGGACCGCCAGACTCGGGGTTTTCAACCGTGCGCGCCGTATCGTTCGCCTCGCTCGCCGCCAAACGCCTGCTGCTGCCCAGCATCAAGCATGGGCTGCGCATCATTGTCGAACGCTGCGCTGCGGAAATCGGCATCACGCTCGATGTCGGCATCGAAGCGGATTCGTATGCCGCGCTGAAGGACCTGGTGCGCAACGGCCACGGCTGGACGATACTGCCGCTCGCTCCTATCCATGCCGACGTGACTGCGGGGCTGCTCACCGCTGCGCCGCTGATCGATCCCGTGCCCGTGCGCCGCCTCATCCTTGCCTACCCGGCAGACCGGCCTGCCTCGCGGCTGGCGCAGTTTGCCGGACAAGCGATAGAAGACATCGCCAAGGACCTTGTCGGGCGAGCCGTCTGGGTTGGCCAGCTTCTTGGCCCTTCATCCTAAGCATTTGAATTTCGTTATATCTGGTCACGCCAGCCTTGCATTGCTGATAGGACGAAGAAACGTGATAGTGAGACCCGCAGCAAGACGAAGGCCGGGCAAATCTCATGGAACAGTATCAGGACATTCGGGATGCCGTGGCCAAGCTGTGCGCCCACTTCCCCGGAGAGTACTGGCGCGCCCTCGACAGGGACATGACCTACCCGGGTGAATTCGTCGAAGCGTTGACGGAGGCCGGTTGGCTCTCGATCCTGATCCCGGAGGCGTATGGCGGCTCGGGCCTGCCGCTTTCGGCCGCCGCCGCCGTGCTGGAGGAAATCCAGCGCGCCGGCTGCAACGGCGGCGCCTGCCACGCACAGATGTACACGATGGGTACGCTTCTTCGCCATGGCTCGGAAGCGCAGAAACTGCGATACCTGCCGAAGATCGCCGCGGGAGAATTGCGCCTGCAGGCCTTCGGTGTCACGGAGCCGACCAGTGGTACAGATACTGGCGCGCTCAAGACCACGGCTCGCCTCGACGGCAATCATTTCGTGGTCAAGGGCCAGAAGATTTGGACCAGCCGGGCCGAACATTCGGATCTAATGCTGCTTCTGGCGCGCACCACGCCGCTCAAGGATGGCATGAAGAAGACCGACGGCCTGTCCGTCCTCATTGTCGACATGCGCGAGGCAGTTGGCAAAGGCCTCACCATCCGGCCGATCCGCACCATGATGAACCACGCCACCACCGAGGTCTTCTTCGACGACCTGCGCGTGCCGGCCGAAAACCTGGTTGGCGAAGAGGGCAAGGGCTTCCGCTACATCCTCTCCGGCATGAACGCCGAGCGCATCCTGATCGCCGCCGAATGCGTTGGCGACGCCAAGTGGTTCATCGAAAAGGCAAGCGCCTACGCCAGGGAACGCCATGTTTTCGGCCGGGCGATCGGCCAGAACCAGGGCATCCAGTTCCCGATCGCCAGGGCCTACGCCAACATGCGGGCAGCCGAATTGATGGTTCGCGAGGCGCTGAATCTCTACGAGGCCGGCAAGAACCCAGGCGCCGAGGCGAACATGGCCAAGATGCTGGCGGCCGACGCTTCGAACGAGGCCGCCAATGTCTGCATCCAGACGCATGGCGGGTTCGGTTTCGCGGAAGAGTACGACGTCGAGCGCAAGTTCCGCGAGACGCGTCTCTATCAGGTCGCTCCGATCTCGACCAACCTCATCCTGTCTTTCCTGTCCGAGCACGTGCTCGGGCTGCCGCGTTCCTACTAGGAGTAGCCGCCATGAACGTCCTCATCGTCTACGCCCATCCGGAACCCAAATCCTTCAACGGCGCCATGAAGGATCTCGCTGTAGACACCTTGACCCGCGCAGGCCACGACGTGGCCGTCAGCGACCTCTATGCGATGGGCTTCAATCCTGTCGCCGGGCCGGACGACATAACCGGCGAGCGCAACGATCCGGACTTTTTCAGCCTGCCGCGCGAGCAGACTGCCGCTTACGATGCCGGCGTGCTCTCCGCCGACATCAGCGTCGAGATCGAAAAGCTGAAGCGGGCGGACTTCGTGCTGTTCCAGTTCCCGGTTTGGTGGTTCGGAATGCCCGCAATGCTCAAGGGCTGGGCCGACCGTGTGTTCGCGCGTGGTTTTGCCTATCTGCCAGGGCGCAAATACGACACCGGCATGTTCAAGGGAAAGCTCGCCATGGTGTCCGCCACCACGGGCACATCGGCCGACACCTATGCGCCCGACGGCATTGATGGCGACATCCTCACGTTGCTGTGGCCGATCCACAATGGCCTGCTTCGCTACTCAGGCTTCGACGTGTTGCCGCCCTTCGTCGCCCATATGCCAGGCCGCGTCGGCGACGATGGTCGCAAGTCCTATCTGGAAACCTACCGCAAACGGCTCGAAGACATCGACGGCACGCCGCGCCTGTTCTTTCATCCAGGCGAGGACTACGGCAAGAACGAGCGACTGAAGCCTGGTGTGCTTGCCCGCTCTGGGGTGCAGCGCAATGTCTGATGCCACCCGCCCTCTGGAGGGTCTGTTCGTCGTTTCGATCGAGCAGGCGGTCGCCGCTCCGCTCTGCACGGTCCGCCTCGCCGATGCCGGGGCGCGCGTCGTGAAGATCGAGCGCCCGGAAGGCGAAACCGCGCGTCATTACGATTCCGCCGTGGAAGGCATGTCGGCCTACTTCGTCTGGCTCAACCGCGGCAAGGAAAGCGCGATGCTCGACCTGAAGGCCGAGCACGACCTGGCTTTGCTGCATCGTATGGTGGCGCGCGCGGATGTTCTCGTGCAAAACCTCGCTCCAGGCGCGATCGACCGCCTCGGCCTCTCGGCGGATACCATCGCGGAAAAACTTCCCCGACTGATCGTCGTCAACATCGTCGGCTACGGGCAAGACACGCCTTACGCAGCGATGCGCGCCTACGACATGCTGGTGCAGGCGGAAAGCGGCATCTGCGCCGTCACCGGCACAGCCGACACGCCGTGCAAGATCGGGGTTTCCGCTGCAGACATCGCCACCGGCATGAATGCCCATGCGGCGATCCTCGAAGCATTGTTGGCGCGCGAGAGGACCGGGCGAGGTCGCATTGTTGAGATCGCCATGTTCGACGCCATGGCCGACTGGATGACGGTGCCGCTGCTGCACTACGAACATGCGGGTCGCGACACCCAAAGACATGGCCTGGCGCACGCTTCAATCTATCCTTATCGGCCTTATGCCTGCAGGGATGGCGCCGTGGTCGTGTCCATTCAGCAGAACAGTGAATGGAAGCGCTTCTGCACCGCGGTCTTGCAGAGACAGGATCTGTTCGCCGACGAACGCTTCGCCACCAATGCCTGGCGGGTGGCTAATCGCACGGCACTCGATGCCGAAATCGAACCGATCTTCGCGGCAATCGACTGCGACGAGGCCATCGACCGTCTCAATGGTGCGCAGATCGCCTGGGGCCGCATGAGCGAGATGCGCGACCTGCCGCTACACAAGGCACTGCGCCGGACAGAGGTGGCGCTACCGGGCGGCAAGCGCATAGCAGTGCCGGTGCCGGCAGGGCGGCCGGAGGGTTTCGCAGCAGCACCCAACGTTCCCGCGCTCGGCGCAGACACGCATCGAATCCGGTCCGAATTCGCGGTCTGAGGGGAAGGCGATGAGCCCGGACACCGCATTGCAGAATTGGGTTGGGCGTAGCCGCGAAGTCGAGGACATCGTGACGCCGCGTCTGCTGGCCGGTTTTAGCGCCACGCTTGGGGAGTACGCCGCGCAAACTGCCGAGGGCACGGCCCTGCCCGGACTTCATTGGTGCCTGGCGCCCGACGTTGCCGATATGCGCGACCTCGGACCTGACGGGCACCCGGCCAAAGGCGTCTACCTGCCGCCGGTTCCGCTTCCACGCCGCATGTGGGCTGCCAGCGACGTGCGTTTTATGGCACCGATCCGCAGCGGCGACACCATCCGCCGCCGCTCGACGTTGAGCGCTATCGAGGAAAAGCAGGGCCGCACCGGGCCGCTCATCTTAGTCATGATCCGGCACGACATCGCCAGCGACGCCGGTCCGGTGATCGAGGAGGACCAGACCATTGTCTATCGCGCCGCCGACGCTGCCGCGGCGACCCCTGCCCCGCCGGCAAGTCCGCCCCTGGCCGCGTCGCACGAGCGCAGGGTTGACGTGGATCCGGTGTTGCTCTTTCGCTATTCCGCGCTGACCTTCAATGGACATCGCATCCACTACGACACGCCTTACGCCAAGACGGTCGAGCACTATCCCGGGCTCGTCATCCATGGCCCGCTCCAGGCGACGCTGCTCATGAACTTCGCCACCGCCATCGTCGGCCGGTCGCCGCGCCGCTTCTCATTCCGGGGCGTGCATCCGGCGACCAGCCCACAGCGCTTGCTTCTGAGCGCAACGTCCCCGGGCAAGGACGGCATGGCTCTCGAGGCACGGTCTGCGGACGGCCATGTGACCGTGAAGGCCACGGCGCAATGGTGAGCTTCGTCACGCCTGTCGTGCCGCTTTTCGTACCCGGCTCGCGGCCGGAGCGGTTTGCCAAGGCCGACAGCAGCGGCGCGGACGCAGTCATTCTCGATCTCGAGGATGCCGTCGCGCCCGGCGACAAGGACCGCGCCCGGGAAGCGATTGTCGCATATGCAGCCACGCTGAAATCCGCGGTCGTGGTCCGCATCAACGCCGCGGGCACACCCTGGCATGAAGCGGACATCGACGCCGTGCGGCGCCTCGATGGCGTCTCCGTCATGCTGCCCAAGGCCGAACGTCCGGAAGACATTGCTGATATGACCAGGCACATGGCGCGCAGCGTTTCCGTCATAGCGCTGGTCGAGAGCGCCCTTGGCCTCGCCAACCTGCCGGACATACTGGCCACGTCCGGCGTCGTTGCCGCCGCCTTCGGCTCGGTCGACTTCTCGCTCGATCTCGGTTGCGCGCATGATCGGCTGACCCTGCTTGCGGTTCGCAACGAACTCGTCTGGCGTTCACGCGCGGCTGGCCGTGCCGCACCGATCGATGGCGTAACGACGGACCTGAGCAGTCCTGAAATCACCGAAGATGACGCGCGCCACGCAATGAAGATGGGCTTTGGCGGCAAGATGGCGATTCACCCTAGGCAGATCGAGCCGACCCGCAATGCCTTTTGCCCGAGTGAAAGCCAAATCACCTGGGCATGGGACATCGTCGGCGCAGCTTCGTCCGGCGAAGCTGTCCAGGTGAACGGCGAAATGGTGGACCGGCCAGTCATCGAGCGAGCAAGGCGGATCCTACGCCGGGCCGCCTTGGTCTAGAGGGCGCAAAGGAGGAGCAATGAGCCTTGACACCGCCGATTGGCCGACAGCCAGGCTTTGCGCCTTCATCGCCGAACTCGACTTCGAGCAAATTCCGCCGCGCGTCGTTCATTTCGCGAAAGGACTGATGATCGACTGGCTCGGCTCAACCCTCGCCGGCAAGGGCGCGCGCCAGGTCGAGATCATCGACGGCTTTGCTCGCGCAATGGGGCCGGCGGACGGCCCAAGCATCGTCATCCCGACGAGACGACGCACGAGCCCCTACTTCGCGGCAATGGTCAATGCCGCGGCCTCCCATGTGGTGGAACAGGACGACGTTCACAACGGCTCGGTCTTTCACCCAGCTGCGGTGATCTTTCCAGCCGTTTTGGCGGTTGCGGAGGCAGAGGAGAAGACCGGGCGTGAAATCCTGACTGCTTGCATCGCCGGCTACGAGGTTGGCATCCGGGTCGGAGAGTTCCTGGGCCGGTCACATTACCAGATCTTCCACACAACGGGCACGGCCGGCACTGTCGCCGCGGCCGCCGCTGTCGGGAAGTTGATCGGGCTGGACGCAGCCGGCATCAACCATGCACTCGGCTCCGCCGGTACCCAGGCAGCGGGGCTCTGGGAATTCCTGCGCGACGCCGCCGATTCCAAGCAGCTTCATACCGCGCGGGCGACCGCCAACGGCCTGTGTGCTGCCTTCTTGGCCCGCGATGGCTTCAAG
This sequence comes from Mesorhizobium sp. WSM3224, assembly GCF_000427725.1. Taxonomy (GTDB): domain Bacteria; phylum Pseudomonadota; class Alphaproteobacteria; order Rhizobiales; family Rhizobiaceae; genus Mesorhizobium. The sequence goes on from NZ_ATYO01000009.1 coordinate 207,820, forward strand.
GGGGCCGCGCAGATCCTTGAAGGGAAAAAGGGTATGGCGGCCGGCATGTCCAGCGATGCCGATCCGGCCCGCCTGACGGATGGCCTCGGCAGCCGTTGGGCAACCGAGGAGACGTCCTTCAAATGGCATGCCTCCTGCCGGCACACCCATCCGGCCGCTGACGCGCTGCAGTCTCTCATGCGCCGCGAAGGGCTGGGGCAGGACGACATCGCGGACGTCGTGGCCCATGTCCACCAGGGAGCCATAGATGTGCTAGGTGCCGTGGACATTCCGCAAACCGTCCACCAGGCGAAGTTCTCCATGGGCACGGTCTTGGGGCTCATCGCCGTCCACGGCGTTGCCGATCTCGACGCGTTCGAACGCCACGCACTTGCCGATGACCGAGTCGCGCGCTTCCACTCGAAGGTGCATATGGAAATCGACGCCGAGGTCGATAGCCTCTATCCGAAGCAATGGGTCGGCAAGGTAAGCGTCACGACCATTGGCGGCCGCAAACTCAATGCCCGCGTCGACGAACCCAAGGGCGACCCCGGCAACACGCTTGCGAAACAAGAATTGGAAGCCAAGGCTATACGCCTTGCCGAATTTCGAGGCGGGGCCACCGCTGATGAGATGCGCCGCTGCATAGCCCGTGTCTGGAAGCTCGATCAGCCCGGAAGCACATCGGACATCGTGAAATTCTAGTCTCGAATTGACATCAACCGAGGCCGAACGCCTTGGATCTGCTAAGGAAGAAATGAAATGAGGATCCTTGTGCTGCCGGAGGTACCGAGCAGCACGGCGAGATCGGGATGCAGTGCGCCATTGGAACTTCCCGGCCTCCGCGCGCGAGCACCAGCGGGACGGCGCCAAAGTTCCTCTCGACGCTTTACCACGAAGCGCTGGAGATCAACGGCCATATCCCGAACTTTGCCTCCATGCTGCGCACTACATGCGCGCTCTACCTGCGCGACAGGCGGCCAAGCGACGGCGAAGCCGCGGAATTGAAGAGCAAGGTAGCCTGATCCGCGGCCATTGCTCAAACGCGCCCGGTACTGGAAAATCCAGTGTAGCAGCCGCCTGCTACCAGCGACCCGAATTTTAGCGCTATGTGATATCAATGGCGAACTTTGCCGAGGCGGTGTAGGGTTCACTTCAAGAGAAGGACAAGCCGTGTACTAACGGCTACGCTGGGCGAATCTGGGAGGATTCATGGTCGAGATCATCTCCAAGCGGGAGGGCCCGCGGCGTGAGGATGCACAGGTCAAGAGACTGATCGAGCAAAACCGCTCAACCATCGTTCGCCTTGCCGACCAGATCAGCGGTGGCGGTTATTCGGCTTCCAGGAAGCCGCGCCAACAACCGAAGGCAGAAGGCCTGATCATCCATGTTGGCGGCGGCCCGGCGCCTGTGTCGGAAGCCACACCGTGCATCCAAGTGACCATCAACGGCCGCGTGATTTCGAAGGATCAGAACACAGGTCGCCAACTTCATCACATCGGCGACATCCGCAACCGGGGCGGGGAACAGATCTTTGTGCTGGCCACGAAGCAGAATGGCTTCTTCTCCCCGGTCGAGGAAAGCGTCGCCGAAGCGCTTGCAGAGTTGGACGGATCCCGCCTCGCCACCACCTACACCGAAGAACAGCTTGCCGCCGACATCGGCGCGAAACTCGGCATCGACTGACGTGCAGACGCCTGGGCGTGCTTCCGCACGTCCGTCCGCGGCTGCATACGACGCGACTGCAAACAGGAATGGCATGCCTAAAAAGGTCTGTGATGACTGAATGAAACGCGAGTTAGGCCCCAATCGGACGAAGATCGATACCCTACCGGCGAATGCGTCGCTGGCCGCTGGGCAAATGGTTCTGGGCAACATCGACTATGACGAGCGTGCCACCATGCGCGCCTGGGAAAGTTTTCTGGCCGACGACCCCAAATGTGCGCGCGATCCAGTCCACCCGAGCCACGTCCGCTCCCTCATCCACGATTCCTGGTATCGCAGCGCCACCGGCGGCATCAACGCGCAAGGGATTGAAGCGCCGCTGAGCAGTGATCGCGACGAGATCGAATATCTGACACGGGCCAATGCAGAACTGCTTTCGGCGGCGCGGCGATCGTTCGCCTCCCTTGGCCAGTTGCTGGATGGGACAGGCGCGATGCTGGTTCTGGCCGACAGCGACGGCGTGCTGATCGACGCCATCGGCGACAAGAAGACCCTGCACGACGGCATGGACATTCACCTCGCCATTGGCGGCAAATGGAACGAGGATGCCGTCGGAACCAACGGCATCGGAACGGCGCTATGGACGGGTGAGCCCACTTTCGTCCATGCGGCCGAGCATTTCTGCGCCGGCATCAAATCCTGGACCTGCGCCGGCGCACCGATCCGCGATCCGCTGGACGGCAAGGTCATCGGCGTCGTCGACCTGTCGGGCTATTCACCGATCTTCCGGCCGCACAACACCGCGCTCGTCGCCGCCACGGCCCGGCAGATCGAAAAGGCCTTGGCCGAACAACAGCAGGAACAACGCACGCGCCTGCTGGAAGCCTTCATTTCCTCGGCTCCCAGCTACCGCCGAAAGGACGGGCTGGTGATCGTCGACCACCGCGGCCGCGCGATCTTCTGCAATAACGTGCCCGATGGCGAGACCACCGAGATGATGGACGGCCCGATGGAACCTGGACGCGGCCGTTGGCTGATGAACCTTCCGTCATCAGGCAACGAAGCCGACCTCGCCAGGGCGCTACCGGCCCATCTGCGATCCTGCCATATCACGCCGCTCAAGCTCGACGGCGACCTCCGTGGCGCCGCCCTGGTGTTCCCACCCGTGCCGGCCGTTTCCAGCGTGACGGTGGTCCAGCGGGAGGTGAGCAAGCATCTTCACGATGCTGTTGCCATGATCGTCGGCGAAAGCGAGACACTGCGGGCCGCCATCGACGTCGCATGCCGCGTCGCCCGGTCGAGCAGCGCTACATCGCTGTTGGTCGAAGGGGAGACAGGCGTCGGCAAAGAGCTGTTTGCGCGGCTCGTGCATGCCGGCAGCAGGCGCACGGCGAACGATCCGTTCATCGCGATGAATTGCGGGGCGATCACCAGGGACCTGTTCGGCAGCGAACTGTTCGGCCATGTCGCCGGCGCCTTTACCGGCGCCTCGCGTGAGGGCAAGCCCGGCGTCTTCGAGCTTGCCAACGGAGGCGTGCTCAGTCTCGACGAGATCGGCGAGTTGCCTCTTGAGATCCAGCCATTTCTGTTGCGTGTCCTGGAAGAGCGCGTGGTCCACCGCATTGGCGACAGCAGGGGTCGCCCGGTGGATGTGCGGCTGATCGCCTCGACCAATCGCGATCTCAAGCAGGAAATCGCCGCCGGCCGCTTCCGCCGCGATCTCTACTATCGAATTGGCGCGATCTCGATCACTGTCCCACCGCTGCGCGAGCGCGGCGAGGATGTGGTGCTTCTGGTCGAGCATTTTAACCGGCAGGCCGCTGCCGCAGCAGGCGAGGATCCGCTGGAATTCTCGAACGACGCGCTCGATGCGCTGCTCGCCTACCATTGGCCGGGCAATGTGCGCGAACTGAAGAACCTCGTCGCGCGGTTGCACATCCTGGCGCGCGGCGGCACTGTCGAGCTCCAGGATCTTCCTGGGGAAATCAGTGCGGGCAGTCGCAGCAATATGACCATGCACAGCGATCATCCCGCCGCCATGCTCGAAGCCCCGGTGTTCACTTTCGAGGATGCGGAATGCCAGGCGATCAAGAACGCGCTTGCCGCAGAGGGCGGCAATCTCAGCAAGGTCGCGCTGAGGCTCGGTATTTCGCGGCCGACGCTCTATCGCAAGCTCGGACAATACGGCATCCGGCGCGGTTTCATTTAGACCCAAGGTCCGCTCATCGGCACAACAAAAACCCGCGGCATTCGCGCCGCGAGGCTGGGGAAAGTTCGTCGGCCTAAATTGCCTTCGGGCAGTGGTCAAATGTATGTCGCCCAGAAGTGTGCAGCGGTTCTGGGACCACGACATGCATCAAAACAAAGACTTAAAAGCGCGTCGCCTGAATCCGTTTCAGCGCGACGCGCTTTTAGAGACGATCAGGTCTTTACGACAGCACCTGTCACTTTTTCTGAGATATAGCCGAGGACGTTGCCGATGATCAGCGAGATCACCACAGCGGCCGCGACCTTGGTGATGCCGCCGGCGCCTTCTCCATAGGCGGCGGCACCAAGCAGAAAAAGCGCGGCAGTCGTTGCATAGCCATAGACCGCTGACGGAATGGCGCTGAGCAATGGCAGCTTGGCGGCAAGAATCAGGACGATGATTGAAATGCCGACGCAAATGCCGGCCATGATCGCCGTGACGCCAATGGATGTCAGGGCTATCAATGCGCCGGCAGCGCAGATCGCTCCCCAGAGGTTCGCGACCGCCGAGTTCTTGAACCCGGCTTCCTTGCCGCCACAGTGGTAGAAACTCCCCCAGCCTACAAACACTGCCCAGATCAGCAGATAAGGGTTACCGATCGTGATCGCTGCCCACGTTGCAATGCCACCCATAAGGCCGATGACGACGGCCAACCCTGTGATGAGATCCATATTGTCCTCCCGTTTTCCAAAGCTCGAAGCAAAGAAGTCGTTTCAGGATCGCGCTTCGCTGACGTCCCGATACGGAGCCGCTGTGGGCATCAGGCTGGCTGCGCCGCTCCTTCGGCCAGACCGATCACACCAGCACGCAACGCAAGCCCCGCAGCGGTGGCGCCGAGACATGGAGCAACGATGTAGAGCCAAAGTTGCGACAAGGCTGTACCGCCAGCGAACAGTGCCGGGCCGAGTGAGCGGGCCGGATTGACCGACGATCCGGACACGGCAATGCCAGCAAGGTGGATCATGACCAGCGTCAGCCCGATCGCCAAGCCGGCCAGAGGACCGGCTCCGCCTTGGTCGGTGGCGCGAAGGATCACGAGCAGAAACAGGAAGGTTGCAACGGCCTCGAACAGGAATGCTGAGGCCGCTGAATAGGCCGACCAGCCGTTTTGGGCAAAGCCATTCGCCGCGACGTCGTAGCCGCCACCCTTGCCTTGCACGATCACGTAGAGCACCGCCGATGCAACGATCGCGCCCACGCATTGCGCGACCACATAGCCGACGAAGTCATTGGATTTCATCCGGCCTGAGACGAAGAAGCCGAGGCTCACCGCCGGATTGAGATGCGCGCCTGAAATCGGTCCGATCGAATAGGCCATCGCCACTGCCGCCAGACCGAAGGCCAAGGCGACGCCGAGCAGGCCGACTTCGGAGCGCATGAACAGAACAGTCGCGCAGCCGAAGAAAACCAGCGCGAAGGTTCCGATGAATTCACAGACGTATTTGTTCATTTCTTCCTCTCCATGCAGATGATGACGGGACCGAAACGTTGCGCCCGTTCCGCACAAGTCCGGTCCGGAATTTTCAGGGAACGATGACGCCGCGACCGGTGAATCGCCGGTTCTTGAAATCGTCGAGTGCGGTGTTGATGCTGGCGAGGTTGTATTCGGTGTAGTGCATCTTCACCTTGCCGTCGGCGTTGAGCTCCATCAGTTCGACAAGCTCGGTGAAATTGCCAACCAGGCTGCCGCCGATGTTGATCTCCTCGATGACGAGATGCGCGGTCGGCACATTGACGGCGCCGCCATAGCCGACGACGAACAATTGCCCGCCCTTGCGCACCATCTTCCAGCAGATGTTCTCGACGCCGAGCTCGCCGACGAAATCGATGACCACGTGGGCGCCGCCGCCGGTGATCTGGCTGACCTCCTCGATGACGTTGGGTCCGCCATCGAGGACGAAGTCGGCGCCCAGATCCTTGGCCAGCACACGCGCGGCCGGCTCGCGATCGACGGCAATAATACGGCAGCCCGAGATCGCGTGCAGCGATTGCAGCGCGATATGGCCGAGCCCTCCGATGCCGAGCAGCACACAGTAACTCCCAGGCCTTAGCAGCTTGGCCGCCCGCTTGGCGGCGCGGTAGGCGGTGATGCCGGCGTCAGCCAACGGCGCCACTTCGACCGGCGTCACGTTGGCGTTGAGCTTGATCAGCGAGCGTTCGCTGGTGATGAAATATTCGGCGAAGCCGCCATTCATGCCAAGGCCGGGGAACTGGCCGTTGTCGCAGTACATGTCCTCACCGTGCCGGCAGTTGAGGCAGATGCCGCAAGAGCGGAACGGGTGACAGATTACGGCGTCGCCGCGCTTGACCGACCTGACGCCGCTGCCGACCTCCTCGACCCAGCCGGCATTTTCATGGCCCATGATGTAAGGCAACAGCGTGCCTTCGGGGTCCATCGTCGGCTTCCACACGCCTTCGATGATGTGCAGGTCGGTGCGGCAGAGACCGGCGGCACCAACCCGCACGATCACCTCGTCGGGCGCGGTGATCGTCGGTGCCTTGACCTCCTCGATCCTAAGCTGGACGTTCATCTTCGGATCGTATTCGTAGAGTCTGGCAGCTTTCATCGTCGTATCCTTTCAATGTCGAGATTGTTCGGATTGCTCAGGCGCGGCCGAGCTTTTCAGAGCCGCCGCCGCGAGCCGGTCCAGCCGTCGGGTCCTCATCCTCGGCGAGATGGCCAATCAACGTTTCGGTGGTCAGGATCAGCGTCGCCACCGAAGCTGCGTTGGCGAGCGCTGTGTAGGTGACGCGGACCGGATCGATGATCCCTGCCTCGAACATGTTCTGGTAGCTGCCGGCAGACGCGTTGTAGCCGTAGCCGCCGTTGATGCGCGTGACTTCCGCCACGACCGCTTCTGGATCGGCGCCGGCGTTGGCGGCTATGCGCCAGAGCGGCCGCGACAGCACCGACCGCACCAAGCGTACACCCTCGGCGACATCGCCATTGACCCCGGCCGCCACCTTGTCGAGCAGCGGCGCGATCTGGGCAAGCGCAGAGCCGCCGCCGGCGACCACGCCCTCTTCGCATGCGGCGCGTACCGCATTGAGCGAGTCCTCGATCAGTTGAATGGTCCGCTTCTGCTCGACCGGCGTGACACCGCCGGCATAAAGGATCGCGGTGCCGCCAGAGAGCTTGGCCAGGCGCTCGCGCAGCTTGTCCTGGTCGATGTTCGGCGGCGAGGCCTCATACTGCCGCTGAACCTGGGCGCGGCGCGATGCGATTGCCGCATGGTCGCCGCCGCCGCGGATGATCGAGGTGTAGGACGAACTGGTCTTCACCCGATCAGCCGTTCCGAGGTCGTCGGCGGTGATGTCCTCCAGCCGGCCGCCGAGGTCACGCGCGATCACCTTGCCGCCGGTGATGATCGCCAGATCCTCCATCATCGCCTTGCGCCAATGGCCATATTCCGGCGGATGGACGACGAGGTATTTTCCAGGTCCCTGCTTGCCGAGCAGCGTCACCACGACTTCCGGCGACATTTCCTCAGACACAATCAGCAACGGCCGACCATCCTCGTCGGCAATGCGGCGAGCCGCATCCAGCGCCTCGGGCTCCTTGATCTTGAGGTCGGTCATCAGGACATAGGGCCGTTCGAGAACCGCCTCCATCTTCTCCTGATCGGTCACCATGTGGTGCGAGAGATAGCCGCGTTCGAAGGACATGCCCTCGACCACATCGAGCGTGGTCTCGGTGGTGACGCTGAAGTCCGTGGTGATGACACCTTCGGCTCCCACGCGCTGATGGGCTTCCGCCACCAGCGCGCCGAGCTTGGTGTCAGTCGCGGCGATGTTGGCGACCGAAGCCAGGATGCCGTTGCCCTTGGCCGGCTTGGCTGAAGCCTTGAGCGCGGCCACCACTGCCGCCACGGCAAGGTCGATGCCCTTGCACAGATCGACGGATTTCGCGCCGCGTTCATTCGCCTCCACACCGCCCTGGATGAGAGCGTTGGCGAGCACGATGGCAGTCGTGGTGCCGTCGCCGGCGACCTCGTTGGTCTGCATCGAGACCTCGCGGACCACCTGCGCGCCCATGTTTTCGAACCGGTCGTGCAACTCGATCTCGGAGGCGATGCTGACGCCGTCGCGGGTTACCATCGGCGTGCCGATCGGCCGGTCGATCATGGCGTTCATGCCTTTGGGGCCGAGCGTCGGCTCGACGGCAGCGGCCAGGCGAAAGACGCCGCGGGCCAGAGCACGGCGGGCCTCGGAATTGTGAAGCATTATTTTGGGCATGACTCCTCCTTCCGCCTTACGGGCGGGTTGTTGGTTAGGGGCCTCGTGCGAGGGAGGCCGTTGCTTTCAGATCTGCTTCAGGCAGCCGGCGCGGCTCGAGCCGGCACGCGGTCCAGGATGAAGTCGACCAGCGTCGGTTCGCCCTCGACCACCTCAAGTTCCTTGTACCTGGTCTGCTTGAGTCCCCGGCACAGCGCGCCGTTGAACTCCATATTGACGCGCACAGCGCGCAATTCGGCGAGATGGGCACCGAGCCCGCCAGACGGTATGGGCTGCCCTTCCCAGGTCACGAAGACAGGATCGTCCGCCCGGCGGTCGGGGAAGCGTCCAAGTAGAGCGGCCCGGTATCTCGGCTTCTGTTTGGTCGCTTCGCCCGGCTCCAACCGCGCGACGTCGTATGCCGGCAGGTCCATGCCGACGATTTCGCGATCGGTCAGGCCGTATGCCTTGAGGCCGCGCAAAACCGCTTCCTGGCGCCGCTTGAAGGCCTTCATCGCGAAGGCTTCGCGCAAGCCGCCGAGATCCTGATCCTCGGCTAGCACGGCGAAGATGTCGCCGAAGCTCTTGCCGGCCTCCATGCCGCGATTGACCTCTTCCGCGAACATGTGGTCGCGCAGCTTGATGCGATAGGCAGGCGCCCAGGAGAGTTGGTCGAGCGCCTTGCGGACGCCGTCCAGCATCAGGAACGCGAAGTTGGGCGAGCACCAGTAGGTCGGCAGGCGGAAGTCTAACTCCACGCTGCCATCGCTCGTCATCGCGGCTCGCTCGACGAAGCCCATCTCGGTAATCGGTTCGTCGAGCTCCGGGTCGTTGACCTCGCCAAGGCGCCGCCAGAGTTCGTTCTCGCGGTTGCCGGAAACGCTGGCGGTTGCCATGGCCCCTACTCCGCCGCGATGCTGAAGGGCGAGCCGGCGAGCGCCTTCTTCTTGGCTTCGATGTCGATGTTGTAGAGGCGCGCGGCATTGAGGCCTAGGATCTTCTCCTTGATCTCGTCGGTCAGTTGAACACCACGTTCCGCGGCGATGTCCTCGGGGATCTGGTAGGCCCAGAATTTCTCGACAAGCCAGCGCGGCGTCCAGATCGCGTAGTCGGAACCAAACAGGATTTTCTCCGGCCCGATCCAGAACAGCAGCTCGGCGATGACCTCGCCGAAATAGCGCGGGCGGGAGTGGATGAAGGGCAGCGCCACGGCCAGCCCGCCATAGACGTTGGTTTCCTGCGTCGCGATCCAGCAGAAATCGTCGAGACGCGGCAGGCCGCAATGCTCGATGATCCAGTTGAGGCCCTGGAAATCCGTCGCCGCGTAGTCGACGTCATGCACGTCGAAGGCGTCCTTGCTAAGCGGGATGATCGTCGGACCCTTATGGACGTGGATGTTCCTGATGCCGAGCTTGTCGCAAAGTTCGAAGCACTTGTAGGCATCGGGATCGGTGAGCTTCCAGCCTTTGGAGGCGCCGTTCCATTCGGCCGTGTACATCTTCACGCCCTTGACGTCATAGGTCTCCTTGAGGAAGTGGATGTACTCGAGCGCCTTCTCACCGTCGCGCGGGTCAAAGGCGCCGTTGACGATAAAGCGCTCCGGATAACGCTTGGCCACTTCGGCATTGCGCTCAATCGTGTTGAAGCCGTTCTTGTAGAAGTCCTTGAGATAGGTCGACTGGACGATCGCCACATCATCGGGACCGTCGATGAACAGGTCGCGATAGAGGTCGTCGGCACTATATTTCTCGAACTTGCTCTTCTCCCACAGCTGGTCCTTGGGACTCAGCCCCGTATGATAGGCATAGAAGCACTCGATGAACTGCTTTCCGTGGATATTTTTCTGATTTTCGGGGCTGCCGTCCCAGAAATGAGTGTGGCCGTCGACCACAAAGATATCCTTGCCTTCCGGTGTCCTAAACATTCTTTCCTCCGCAAGATGCGTGTTGATCGGATCGGCGCGCCGCAACCAGGCAGCGCGCCCGATTTTTTTGGCGGCTATTCGATGTATTCGAACATCTCGTCCATGTTGCCGAACAGGATCACGGTGTTGTCGTCGACGCGAACCATGCGGCCGTAGTGAGTGGAGGTGTTGACCTCGAAGGTCTCGGCGGAAATCTCTCGGCCGAGATATTCACCGATCGCGTCCATCTTGAAGATCAGCTTGCCATCGCCGTCGATACGGATCAGCGCAGGCTGGTAGGTGATGGTCACCCCCGGCTTCTGGCCCATGAATTCGGCGATGGCCCTGGCCTCGACTGAGTCGTTCATGGTGACGCCGCACTGATGCGAGATCGTCTGTTCGAAGGTGATGTCCTTCATCTCCTTGAAGATATTGGAATGCGTTGCGTCGCGTGCTGCTAGTGACATGACATTTCTCCCTGTGTCAGCGCTTGAGGCCGAGTTCGCCGAGGATCTGGCCAATCCGTTCCTCGGATTTGGTGCGGACATCGGCGAACGCGACTGGCTTGGAATGCGGCATCGACCAGATCGGCTGCAGGCCGACGGCTGCCTTGTCGGCGAGCGCGCCGTGTTTCTTGACCCAACCCTGGAAGAGCTTCTTGTTCGCCGCGCCGTGCTTCTCGTCATTGGCGAGCAGGTGCATGAGGTCGATCGTGTTGGCGAGGTTGCGCTCGTAGTCGGCCTCTGCTGCCGAGATCACCGCAGGCGTGATGAAGTCATGGTTGGCGGCAGCGATCTGCATCAGGAAGCCGGAGCGGAATGCCTCCCCGACCAGCGGCTCGAAGACGATGTTGATGGCGAAATACTGTTCGAGATAGTCGGTCGCGCCCATGATGGTCTCGACCGCCTCCCGCGTCCCCTGCCAGTTCGCGTCCTCGAGCCAGGTCTTCTTGCCGAGTTCGTCGTCCCAGCCGGGAAGGTCCATGCCGATCTCGGCAAGGTAGAGCGTGATGTCCTGCGCAAGCCGCAGCTTGTAGGAGGAGTTGGTCAGCGTCGCGTTGTTGATCATCTGGGTGTAGCCGTAGCGCTGCGCCTGCATCAGCGAGGTGCCGAGCCCGAATTCGGCATGTTTCCAGGCGCCGAGCTGCGCCTGCAGGATCTTGACCCAAGCCTTGTCGAAGGTCTTCGGTGCACCGGACTTGCGGGCATTGTTGATGACGCTCTGCACCATCGTCTCGATCTTCGACTGGCGCTGGTAGTGGGTGCGCTCCCATTCCTGATCGGGGGCGCGGAAGGCATGCCAGTTGGAACTCTGTGCGGCGGTGTTCTGCTTGACATAGGCGCCCTTGCCGTCGGCGAAGGAGATGATCCAGTCCTGGATCAGGTAGCGCTCGGGATCGGGCTGGACGTCCACCGTCATGTCTTCGTAGTGGGTGGCACGTTGGCCCTTCGGGTCGAAATACCGGTACTTCCGGCTGTCGGAGTCGGCAAAGATCGCCGCGCCGGCGGCTCCGGATCCGACTGAACTCGAGGTAGCTGGCATAGTCTTCACTCCCTTGTTGCAGTTGTGGTTACAGTTGCGTGGCCGCCTCTCAATGGGCCGGCGCTGCACCTGCCGATGTGGTGAACTTGTCGAAGAAGATCCGCTCCGTCTCGAACCCGTTCATGAACAGAACCGGCTGAAGCGCATCGATCATCGGCGGCGGGCCACAGGCATGGACGTCGCCCTGCCCGTCGACCGCCAGTTGCTTGAGCTTGGCGTCGACACTCTGGTGTACGAAGCCGCGCTCGCCTTGCCATTCGGCATCATCAGTCGCGTGCGACAGCACGGGAATGAAGGTGACGTCGGGATGGTTGCCGACCAACTCGGCGATCCTGTCGAGGTAGAACAGGTCGTTGCGGGTGCGGGCACCGTAGAAGAAATAGACCGGACGTTTCTCGCCGCTCTTGAGATGGTCGTTGAGGATCGACCAGATCGGTGACATGCCCGATCCGGCCCCGACCAGGATCAGGGGTCCTTGCCGTTCGTCCCGGCGGAAACAGGTTCCGTAGGGTCCGACAACGGTGACCTCTGCCCCGACCCTGATTCCTCCGGAATCGAGCTCTCCGGAGAACTTTCCCTCAGGGTACTTTTTGATGATGAAGGAGAGTTTTTGGGTTTCGTCCGGCGTATTTGCCATGGAGAACGAGCGCGTAATCGTCTCCCCTTTTTGCGTGGTAACCGTGATGTCGACATATTGCCCCGCCCAGAACTTTATCGGCGAGCCGAGTTCGATCTCGATGCCGCGAATGTCGTGGGTCAGGTGCTCGATCCGAGCAATCCGGCCCTTGAACGTCTTCACGGCGATCGCTTTCGCCAAAATCTCCTCGTCGTAGTTGAGAAGCTCGACTTCCAGATCGGAGTAGGCGATGCAGCGGCACAAGAGGACGTGGCCGCTCTCCTTCTCCATGTCGTTCAGTGCGAAGGTCGAGTATTTGAGCATGTCGACTTCGCCTTCGAGCAACACGCTTTTGCAGGCGGAGCATTGCCCTTCCTTGCAACCGTGCGGCAGCGCGATACCCTGGCGGAACGCGGCGTTGAGCACCGTTTCGCCATTTTGGACATCGAATTCGACGCCGACCGGGCTGAGCCTGACCGTGTGGGTTTCCGACATACGGACCTCCCGTGAAAGGAAGGGGCGGGACGAACCCGCCCCCCCTTTGGCCTGATCAGTTGCAGGGATTGATGGTGAAGCCGGCCCGGTATTCAGCCAGGTGCTTCTCACGGTCCGCGGGCGACATGGCCCGCAGCGCGTTGAGCGGCGATCCGAGCTTGTTGCCGCGCACGTCGTCCAGCGTCCACATCTCCTTGTCGTCGAAGCGCATATGCGGCTGCGGGACGAGCGTCTTGCCGTCGGAGCGGACGAAGTTCAGGTCCTTGATCGCATCGGCCAGATCCCAGCCGTCATAGAGCGTCTCCCACTCGCGCTTGCCGCTGAAGCGGCCCATCGCGGGCGTCGGGCGGCCCTCATACTCGTCGGCGAACGCCACGGTAGCAGTCCACTTGTCGAGTTCGTGGGCGAAGGTGTGCAGCTGGCCGTCGATCTCGCCGACAACCATGTCCTCGCGGATCAGGCAGGGAACGAGGCAGGACCAGCAGCGGTGCGGATAGACGTAACCGACGTCGCTGTTGAACAGGAGCACCTTCTCGCCCTTGTGGCTGAGCTTGGCGTACCACTTCCAGAAGTCGCCGAATTCGGCGTACCAGCCCGGATACTTGTGCTCGAACCACTCGAAGTCCTTATCGGTCTGGGCTTCGATCCGCCAGAAGTTGACCGGCCAGCCGACCGCGAAGAACTGGCCGACCTTATGGACATAGTTCTTCTTGGTGATGCGTTCCCAGGCCGCCTGGACGTCGTCGTGATGGACCTTGATGCCGTATTTCTCGAGCGGCAGCATGTAGGTGCGGTAGTAGTCCTCATATATCCAGCGGTGCCACATTTCCGCGTAGGACTCCTTGTTCTTGTCGCGGTTGGTGGTGCCGTATTCGATGAAGGTTCCGATGGCCGCATCGACGATCGCGTGGTTCTGCCAGAAGGCGTAACGCAGGTCGCGCTCGAGCAAGAGATGGTTCTCCGGCTCCTTGAGCGCCGCCATCAGCAGCGAATGGCCGTTGCCGATGTGCCGGCTTTCATCGGACTGCACCGACAGGAAGACGGTTGGCAGCGCATAGTCGCCATTCCGGGCGGCCTCCGAAGGCATGGCGACGAACAGCGTGTTGGTGAAGGCGGTCTCGGCCACCACGGTCAGGTACATGCAGGCGGCGGTCATCGTGTCGCCGGTGATGAAGCCTTCCGCGAACTGCCGGCCGATGGTCGTGGCGTAGCATTTTCCGAAGGCTTCCTCGGTGATGTCGAAGCCCGCCGGATCGATGTAGTTCTCCATGTACCATTTCTTCAGATTCATCTGGATCGTCGAGTGACGGAACTCATCGATCATCTGCATGGTGAAGCCGGTTCTGAGTTCCTCGCCGGGTGCGATGCGAGCGACCATCGCCATCGAGCGGGCAGCGGAGATTTCCGGGAAGGGAATGATGGCCAGGAAGAGCTTCATCCACTCGACCCAGCGCGGCTCGACGTTACGGAACATGTCGCCGCGCAATGCCGCATCGAGCGCGCCATAGACGCGGTTGTCCTTCTCTTCCTGCATCGGAAAGTACGACCGCAAAACCTGCTTCATCGGGTCGCGCGGCGTCTTGTTGATCTTGTAGTCGGTCGGAAACGTCATCGCTTCCTGGACGTAGGAAGGATTCCAGCCGAGATCGGCGATCTTCTTGGTCGCCTCGCCGACGGAGATTCCGCGTTGCGAGGTAATCTTGTTGAGCGTCAGAGACGTCATGGTCATAAGCCTCCACCAGGTTTGAGCCGCAGGTCCCTTGACCCCGGCATGAAGCGGCGCACGGCGCCGCAAATGAGAGTGCGAACGGCACGACAAAGGGTTGCGCGTTCAGGCGCGACTCATGGTCCGGCCATTCAAGTGGATCGCGGCAAAGGTTTTGGAGGCGTCTGGCAGGGATTCTCGGCGCCCAACCGCATTTGCGATGGGCGTATCGAAGCGGACCTGACCTGCTTCCTCCGTTCCTTCGTTCTTTTGGCACCGCGTCGAAGCGCGATGGGCTTCTTATGGCAATGTACAAAGCAAGCGCCGTGCCAATTCCGGAATGACCTCTATGGCAGGCGCTAAAGACAAATCGCCGCTCTTTCGGCAGATGGAACGGCGACCAACTGTAACGTTATTTTACAATTGTAAAATCATCATGTAATATTTAGCGTACATTCGCAACTGCAGTATATTTAGTTAGCATCTGCAGCAAAGTGAAAAATTGCGTGTCGTCTATTCAATTCCTCTCTATTATATACTATTTGACGGCGACGGCTCCGCAGAAGGGCCTCGCACTGGAGAAAGACCGTGGCGAACGACAAAGACAGCCGGGGGCGGCCCGAGCCGATGTCCAGCCAGGTCGACGGCGTCACCGGCGATCTTGTCAGGCTGATGCCTCGCGACCTGGTCTTTGTCATGCGCTTCATGGGCGAGAGCCAACATCGCCTGCAGAGCCATTTCCAGGACTTCATCCGGACCGAACTAGCCGCCGGAGGCGTCACAACGGAAACCCATCCGATGATCCATCTGTTCATCGAGAGCCATGCGATCCTGTTGCGCGACTTCGTGTTTTCCGGCGTTTCGCTATCGCGCCAGTTTCGCGTCGACGAGATCGAGCGCCTCACCGGCGATACGACATCGATGATCCGCGTCGACATCTGGGATCAGCTTAAGAGCCACATCGAAACGGCCGAAAAACAGTTCCATTCGCAGGCCGGCACATTGCCCAAACTGCTGTCTGCTTTCGAGAAACCGCTCGGGCCTTTGGGGACCGAAAAATGACCCAAGGATCCAAAGCGGCCCGGCGTGAGGTGCTGCTTGCTCGCCGGCTCGAACTTGTCGCCAACGTCTCGGCGCTCATCGCGAAAGCTTTGCGGCTCAATCAAAAACGCGCTGGTATCGAGATGGAGATGCTGCGCCTGGAGTTGGAGATCGGCAGAAGCGGCGCCAGCGAGCAACTGGTGCGGGACTTGCATGAGGCCGAAGAGAGCGACGCGGCAATCATGCAGGCATGCGCGGCTTGCGAGGAGCGCATCGTCGCGGCGGAAGGCGATGTCGATGAGGTTGATCGCCGGCTTGCCGCAACGGCGAACGAGGACTGACGGGAGAGACAGGATGAACCAGCCGACGATGCAGAGCCTGACCTTGTTCGATCTTCTCGCCCGCAGCTGGCAGCGGCCGTCGGCGATCGCCGATCTGCGCTTCAGTGGGGACGGTTCGACGGTCGCTTTCAGCTCGGTGGACGGAACCGTCGCCATCGCCACGGTCGCGGACCACGAGCCGCCGGAGTCGCGAATCAGGGTGAGCAACGATCTCGGCCAGGCGGCGATCCGGCCCAGGGAGAAACCACCAGTGCCGTTGATCGCCACGACAGCATTTGGAGATGGTGACGTGCCGATCGCCGCCTATGCGCATGCCGGCTTTCTGGTCGGCGCGACCGGCGGCGAAGTACTGCATCTGACCGCCGACGGTGAAGTCGCTGCATCCCCGGTCAGGATCGACGGACCGATCGTAGCCCTCGACCACAGCGCCAGATCGAACGCGACAGCCGTCAGCAATGGACATGATGTCTTCCTCGCACGCGCACTGGGCGATGCCATGGAACTGGGACGCCGCGCCTCAACAGACGCGCTTGCCTTCTCGCCAGGTGGGCGGCGCCTCGCCTGCGGCCTTGGTCAAGGACTGGCGATCTGGGTGGTCGAAGGTGAGCCTGCCTTGATCCGCGAAATCTCTTTTCCAGCGCGACCGCTGTCGATCCATTGGAGTAGCGACGGCACCTGGTTGACCTGTGGGCTCGAAACGGGCGGTTTTGCCCTGGTCAGCCTGGCCGATGGCCGCACTGACATCATCGCCGGATTTCCTTCACCGGTCCGCACGGTGTGCTGGAGCCAGCCGGCGAATGCATTGTTCGCCTCGGGCGCCTTCCGGATCGCCGGCTGGTCGATGGCCGCCCCACCTGTTGGCGGCGAAGCCTCGGGCGCGCTGGAGACAGGCCGTGCCGGGCTGGTCCTGGTCGAGGCGGTGGCGCCGCACCCGGAGAAGAAGCTCATCGCGGCCGGCTACGCCAACGGCCGCGTCACCATCGCCCAGATCGGCGCGAGAGACGAGCTCCTCGTCAGGCCCCTGGGCAGCGCGGTCACCGCGCTCGCCTGGTCCGGCGATGGGCGGCATCTGGCGGTAGGCGCCGTCGACGGCACCGCCGCTATCGTCACGTTTCCATCGCAGATGTTCAAATAACAACAAAGGCAGACCGCAAGCGACAGGATGACAAGATGCAAACCGAACCCACCCCCGAGGACAAGAGCAAGGATGAATTTTTCGAACGGCTCGCCAAACTGTCGGAAGAAATGGTGACCAAGCATGGCAAGGATTTCAGCATGGGCGCACTGGTGCTTGCCGCCCGCTGGATCGCCGAAAACCGCGGCGGCCGGTTGAAGATGAATTAGATTGACGAGACTGTCCCGTTCCTCGGGCGGGTAAATCCGAAGACCGGGGCGTCAGCGTCCACCCACACGCAGCGCGTGATGGGTGCGACAGGCGGCGGGCACCGCCATTTCTTGACGATATCATTGGCCTGATTTTGACACTCCTTTGGTCAATCTCGATAGGGCGCGGCGCGCGAAACGCCCAGCAAAGCGCTTGCCTATTTGGTATGCTGGTATAATGTGTACCTGACATAGCGTCATCGTCAGCAGATACGCTGTGCTGAGGGCTATCAAAGCCGATCGTTCGTTGGGAGGAAGATAACCATGAGAGTTTCAATCGTTGCGGCGCTCGCCGGCGCCGCACTGACGGGTGTCGCTGCGTTGCCGGCGATGGCGTCACCAGACGCGCCGGTCATCGCGCTGGCCAATGCCTATTACGGCAACACCTGGCGGCATCAGATGGTCGAGGCTTTCGAGGCCTCGGCCAAGGAAGCGAAGGCCGCCGGGCAGATCGCCGACTATATCGTGATGAACGGCGACGGCTCGGTCGCACAGCAGAACAGCCAGATCGCCGAGCTGATCCTGAAGAAGGTCGACGTGCTCGCAGTCGACGCCGCCTCGGAGACCGCGGTCAACGGCGTCATCGAGAAGGCTTGCAAAGCCGGCATCATCGTCATCTCCTTCGATTCTGTCGCATCGGCACCTTGCAACTATCAGCTCAATTTCGACTTCAAGGGTTACAAGGCCGCCCAGGCGGAAGCCGTCTTCAAGATGCTCGGCGGCAAGGGCAACGTCATCCAGGTGCGCGGGGTGAAGGGCTCGGCACCCGACAACGACATGTTCAACGCTCAGCAGTCGGTGCTGGCGAAATATCCCGACATCAAGGTGGTCGCGACCGTCTACGGCCAGGCGACGGCATCAGTGGCGCAGTCGGCGATCGCCAACGTGCTCCCCTCGCTGCCGCGTGTCGACGCCGTGCTCGGCCAGGGCGGCAGCGACGATGTCGGCATCGCGCAGGCCTTCGTCCAGTATGGCGGCGAGTACAAGGACAAGATGCCGATCATCGAAGGCGGCGGCGGCACCGACTTCGTCAAATGGTGGGCCGAGGAGAACGCCAAGAACGGCTACCAGACCGTGTCGATGAACACCACGCCCGGTATCGGCGGCGCCGCCTTCTGGCTCGGCCTGTCGCTGCTCAAGGGCGCCAAGGCGCCCAAACTGATGATCATGCCGGTGGCGACCGTCGATGCCGGCAATCTGAAGGACTATGCGAAGCTGCCGGGCGGCCAGATCATCAGCCCGAGCTATTCGCTGGACTGGGTCAAGCAGAACCTGCTCAGCAAGTAACGCGACCCGCCACGGATCGGGCGTCGCCTGTGGCCGCGCCCGATCTTCGCCTGCGAAGAACCGGAGGACGAATGTCCCATATCGCCGTTGTCGCACAGGACATCGCCACAGCCGCGGCGCCATCTTCTGCCGCTAGGCCCAGCGTCGTCTCGCTCAGCGGGATCACCAAGAGTTTCGGGCCGACGCTCGCCAATGCCGGGATCGATCTTTCCGTCGGCGCGGGCGACGTGATCGGGCTGGTCGGCGGCAACGGCGCCGGAAAATCGACGCTGATGCGCATCCTGTGCGGCTCGATGTGGCCGACGCTCGGCTCGATTTCCTTTGCCGGCGAAGACGTGGCCTTCTCCGGCTACGACACCGGCGAAGCGCAGCGACGCGGCATCCGCATGGTGCACCAGGAGCTGTCGCTCTGCGCGAACCTGTCCGTCGCTGAGAACTTTTTCCTGGAAACCCCGAGCGATTCCGCAAGTCGGCCGGGCTGGCGCGCGCTCTACAGCACCCGCGCCCGCGCGGCGCTGGACGCCGTCTTTCCTGGTAACGGCATCGACACCGACGCCGAGGTCGGACACCTCACGATCGCCGAGCGGCAGATGGTGGAGATCGCGCGCGCCGCGGCGACGCCCGGCGTCAAGCTCATCGTGCTCGACGAGCCGACATCCTCGCTCGACCTCGACCGCTCGAAACAGCTCAGAGCTTTCATTCGCGAGCGGGCGAAAGCCGGGCTCGCCTTCATCTTCATCAGTCACAAGCTGCAGGAAATCATCGACATCGCAACCGAGGTCGTGGTGCTGCGCAATGGCCGCACGGCCTGGCAGGGCCGTGCCGCTGAGGCTTCGATCGGCAAGCTTGTGCAGCTGATGGGCGGCGATGCCAATCCGGTCCACCAGCACGCCGTAGCGGCCGCATCCTCCGAGGACGTGCTGGTGCGGCTGTCCGGACCGCTGACGGCCGAGCTTGGCCGCGACATCGACATCATGCGCGGCGAGATCGTCGGGCTGGCGGGTCTCGAAGGCAGCGGGCAGAAGGAATTGCTGCACGCGATCTTCATCCCCGGCCGAAAGCAGCACGGTGCAGTCACCAGGCATGCGGACGCAGGCTTCATCTCCGGCGACCGGCAGAAGGAAGGCGTGTTCCCGCTGTGGAGCGTGCTTTCCAACATCAGCATCGGCGCGCTTGCCCGCCGCCCGGCGCTGGGCGTCGTTTCCGACCGCGACACCGCTTCGCGTGCCGCCAGCCGCCTGCGGCTGGACGACAGGCGCTTCCAGTCCAACATCACCGAGCTCAGCGGCGGCAACCAGCAGAAGGCGCTTGTGGCGCGGGCGCTGGTCGCCGACACGCCGGTCATCCTGCTCGACGACCCGACGCGCGGCGTCGACATCGCTACCAAGCAGGATTTCTACCGGCTCTGCAACGAGGTCGCGCGCGGCGGCCGGGCATTGGTCTGGCACACGACCGAGGATGCGGAGCTGCTCGCCTGCGACCGCGTGCTGGTCTTTTCCGGCGGCCGGATCGTCAAGGAGCTGGCAGGCGAGGCGATCACCGAGCAGGCGATCGTCGGCGCCTCTTTCGCGCAATCGACGGACAGGCAAGCGAGCACGACCCGAAACCGGACCGCCGCGGCGCGACTCGGCCGCCGGCTGGTGAATGCGGCGCCGTTCATCGGGCTTGCCGCCGTGCTTGCCATCATGATCGCGATCAACCCCGCGGTCGCCTCGACTTTCGGTCTCGACCTGCTGCTGATGCCGGCGCTGTCGCTGGTGCTGGTGACGGCGGCGCAGATGTTCATCGTCGGCGGCAGCGAGATCGATCTCGGCGTCGGCGCCTTCGCAGGCCTGGTCAGCGTGCTCAGCGCCACGCTGCTCTACGACCAGCCTTGGCTCGGCGCATTGGCCCTGGCGGCAGCGGTCGCCGCCTATGCCGGTCTCGGTGGCGTGATCCAGGCGCGCAAGATCCCGGCAATCGTCGTCACGCTCGGCGCATCCTTCATCTGGATGGGCATAGGCTATGCGCTGCAGCCGACGCCGGGCGGCGCCAGTCCGGACTGGCTGTCGGCGCCTTTCAACTGGTCGCTTGGCTTCGTGCCGACTTCGATCGTTCTGATCGCCGCCGTGGCACTGATCGTGCTCGTCATCGACCGGCTGCCGCTCGGCGTGGTGCTGCGCGGCTTCGGCAACAACCCGGCGGCGATGATCCGCTCGGGATGGTCGCCGCCGCGCTACGCGCTGGTGCGCTATCTCATCGCCGGATTGTTCGCCGCTGCCGCCGGCTTGTCGCTGACGGCCATCAACACGGCGAGCGACATCAATTCCGGCAATTCCTATACCTTGCTCAGCGTTGCCGCCGTGGTGATGGGCGGTTGCTCGCTGCTCGGCGGCATCATCTCGCCGGTGGGCGCCGTCGCCGGCGCGGTGACACTGTCGCTGATCGGCGCGCTGCTTGGCACGCTCAGTGTCAGCAGCGACTACAACGCCGCCACGCAAGGGTTGATCCTGATCGCGCTGCTCACTCTGCGCAGCCTGACCGCCGACCGCAGGAGCGAGCCATGAACGCGCTCGCCGGCTTCGGCATCTGGGCGCAGCGCAACCGTTGGATCTGGTCGGCGATCGGCGTGCTGGTCTTGTGGCTGGTGCTCTCCGTCGTCACCAGCCGCTTCAGCCTGTCCAGCCTGTCCGGCGTCATTCTGTCGGCCTCCTTCCTGACGGTCGTCGGCATCGGCCAGATGTTCGTGGTGACGACCGGGCGCGGCAACATCGACCTGTCGGTCGCCTCGGTGATCACGCTCAGCGCCTTCGTCGCTCTGCTCACCGTCAAGGGCCAGGATGCGAACCTCGCCATCGGCGTGCTCGCCGCCATCCTGCTCGGCCTTGCCGTCGGGGCGCTCAATTCGCTGCTCGTCGTCGGCCTCGGCATTCCCGCGATCATCGCGACATTGGCGACCGGCTATGTGCTGGCGACGGCAACGCTTCTGTCGAACAGGGCGATACCGGGCTTCGCCGTCAGCCCGGCGCTGAAGGACCTGGCGACGGGGCGCATTTCCGGCGTGCCGATCATGGCCATCATCGCCATCATCGGCGTGGCGGCGACTGCCTTCGTGCTGCGCTACACCGTGTTCGGGCAATTGCTTTCGGCGGTCGGCCAAAACCGCGCCGCGGCACGGCTCGCCGGCATCCGCAATGGCCCGATCATTGCATCGGCCTTCGTCATCTCCTCGGTGCTGGCATCGCTCGACGGGCTGTTGCTCGGCGCTTATATCGGCGGCGCTTTCCTCGAAATGGGCCAGCCCTATCTCTTGCAGTCGATCGCCGCCGTGGTGCTTGG
This sequence comes from Mesorhizobium sp. WSM3224, assembly GCF_000427725.1. Lineage (GTDB taxonomy): Bacteria > Pseudomonadota > Alphaproteobacteria > Rhizobiales > Rhizobiaceae > Mesorhizobium. Next base: position 229,558 of record NZ_ATYO01000009.1, read on the forward strand.
CGGAACGCTGATCTTCGGCGGCTCGGCGACGGCTCTGGGAACGCTCTTCGCCAGCATCCTGCTCATCCTCATAGTCACCACCATGCAGATCATCGGCCTGCCTCCCGGTGCCCAGGACATCGTGCAGGGCATCGTCGTCATCTTCGTGCTGGCATTGGCCGGACGCCAGGCATTGGCGCGGCGTGCGTCCGTCGAGCTCGCGGACGGCGACAAGGACCCGATGGCGAATACGGAAGCGCACGCGGCGGCGGCTCGGCCGGAATGACGGACAAAAACAGACGATTCCTCTTGCCAAATCCTGGTAGAGTGATCATACCAGTATATAACATGACGATTGGCGTGGGCCGTCGTCTGAACGTCAGGAGCAGGGTTAGATGACAACGATTGCGCTGTTCGGTGCCGGCGGCAAAATGGGCTACCGCCTGTCGACCAACTTTCGCGGGTCGCCCTACACGATACATCATGTCGAGATCAGCGAAGCGGGCAAGGAGCGGCTGAAGACCGGGCTCGGCATCGACACACTTGGCGTCGACGAGGCGCTCGCGGGCGCCGACGTGGTGATCCTGGCGGTTCCCGACACGCATATCGGCAAGGTCGCGGCCGGCATCGAGAGCAAGCTGGCGCCGGGGACGATGGTGATCGTGCTCGACGCCGCGGCGCCCTTTGCCGGCCATCTGCCCAAGCGCCCCGACCTCACCTACTTCGTCACCCATCCCTGCCATCCGCCGATCTTCAACGACGAAACCGACATGGCGGCCAAGAAGGACTTCTTCGGCGGCGTCAAGGCCAAGCAGCATTTCGTCAGCGCCCTGATGCAGGGCCCGGAGGAGGACTACGCCAAGGGTGAGGAGATCGCCCGCATCATCTGGGCACCGGTGATGCGCTCGCATCGGGTGACCGTCGAGCAGATGGCGCTGCTCGAGCCCGGGCTCTCGGAGACGGTCTGCGCTTCGCTGCTTGTCGTCATGAAGGAGGCCGTCGACGAGGTCGTGGCGCGAGGCGTCGACCGCCAGACGGCGCTCGACTTCCTGCTCGGCCACATGAACGTGCTTGGCGCTGTCATCTTCGGCGAAACCAAGGGCGTGTTCTCGGACGCCTGCAACAAGGCCATCGAATTCGGCAAGCCAGTGCTGATGCGTGACGACTGGAAGCGCGTCTTCGAGCCGGAGGAGATCGCTGCCAGCATCCAGCGCATCACCTGAGATGAACGTTTATCAGGTACATATCACCTGAATTAGTGATTGACTCATCATACCAGTTGGCTTTAGCTGTTCAGGCTCGGATTGCTGGGATGAGCGGAGGAGGACGGCGGGGATCGGCAGCCAGGTTCGGACGAAAGCCCGGCAAGGGCATTCAAGGTCCGGGCGGCGCGGCCTGCACCGCCTGACGAATTCAGACAAAATGGCCTCGGTCGTCCGGGGCAGGTTTTTCAACGGGAGGACTTCATGAAACTCACTCGCAGAATGACGCTTGCGGCTTTCGCCGGCGTGCTCGCACTCGGTACCGCAATGCCTGCCTATGCGGCGGACCTGATCGCCATCATCACGCCATCGCACGACAATCCGTTCTTCAAGGCGGAAGCCGTCGGCGCCGAGGCCAAGGCCAAGGAGCTTGGCTACGACACGCTGGTGCTGGTCCATGACGACGACGCCAACAAGCAGTCGCAGCTGATCGATACCGCAATCGGCCGCGGCGCCAAGGCGATCATTCTCGACAACGCCGGCGCCGACGCCACCGTCGCCGCCGTGCAGAAGTCCAAGGACGCCGGCGTCCCGTCATTCTTGATCGATCGCGAGATCAACGCCACCGGCGTCGCCGTGGCGCAGATCGTCTCCAACAACTACCAGGGCGCCCAGCTCGGCGCGCAGGAATTCGTCAAGCTGATGGGCGAGAAGGGCAATTATGTCGAGCTGGTCGGCAAGGAGTCCGACACCAACGCCGGCATCCGCTCCAAGGGCTATCACGACGTCATCGACGACTATCCGGACCTGAAGAAGGTCGCGCAGCAGTCGGCCAACTGGAGCCAGACCGAGGCCTATTCCAAGATGGAGTCGATCCTGCAGGCCAACCCGGACATCAAGGGCGTGATCTCGGGCAACGACACGATGGCGATGGGCGCCTACGCGGCACTCGCCGCCGCCGGCCGCAAGGACGTCATCGTCGTCGGCTTCGACGGCTCGAACGACGTGCGCGACTCCATCACCTCCGGCGGCATCAAGGCGACGGTGCTGCAGCCGGCCTTCGCCCAGGCGCAGATGGCCGTCGAGCAGGCCAACGAGTACATCAAGAACAAGAAGCCGCCCGAGAAGGAAAAGCAGCTGATGGACTGCGTCCTGATCAACGGCGACAATGCTCCCAAGCTGGAGACCTTCGCGCTCAAGAACTGAGCCGGCGCGACGCAAGCTGCGGGGGGCGAACGCGCGTTCGTCCCTCGCCTCCATTTCACCATCCGGGTGCTTTTTGACCGCCATGCCGAACAAGTTGAGTTGGCTGACCCTTGCCGCGCTCGCCGGCCTCAGCCTCAGCGCCTGCAAGATCCTGCCGACGCCGTCCTCGCAAAGTGGCGATGGCGACAACAGCTCGGCCTTCAATCCCGACAAGATGGTCGAGGAGATCTGGGCTCCGAAGGTCATCCCCTACCTGCGGCAGAAGGCCGGGCCGTTTGCCGAGGTCCATGCGCTCGCCAAAACCGATCCGGCCGCTGCCGGCGCGAAATACGGCAATCCGAAGAAGCAGGCGAATTCGCCATGGACCTTCGCGGTGCGCGTCGAAGGCAAGATCGTCGCCGCCAACACGCAATCGCGCGCGGCGACCATCGATGTCGACGGCGACGGCGACGGCAACGCGGATGCGCGGGTGCAGATCGGGCCGGCCATGCGCGGAACCGCCATTCGCGACAGCCTGGATTTCGTGCAGTTCAACGACTTCACCAACCAGATCGACTTCGCCCAGTTCGGCAAGGCTTTCAACGCCCATGCCGACAAGACGGTACTGTCCAAGCTGCCGCGCGACGGGCTGGAGGGCCGTACCGCGAAGATGCTCGGCGCCTACACGATCGAAGGCGGCCAGGACCTGCCGCTGGTGACACCGGCGGAGGCCGAGATAGGGCCAAAGCCATGAGTTCCTCGCCCGATCACGACGTCATCCTGAAGCTGGAAGACATCTCCAAGGTCTATGCCGGCACCGTTGCGGTCAAGCATGCGAATTTCGAGGTGCGCAAGGGCGCGGTCAATGTGCTGGTCGGCGAGAACGGCGCCGGCAAGTCGACACTGATGAAGATCATCGCCGGCGTCGAGCGGCCGACCGCGGGCCGCATCCTGCTCGACGGCAACGAGATTTCCTTCTCGTCGTCCGGAGATGCCGTCAGCCGCGGCATCGGCATGGTGTTCCAGGAGCTGAACCTGTTCGGCAATCTCTCGGTCGCTGAGAACATCTTCGCCACGCGCGAGCTGACCAACGCCTTCCGCAAGATCGACCACAGGGGGCAGGAACGGCGCGCCGCCGAATTCCTCGAACAGCTCGAAGCGGGCATAAGGCCAGACATGCTGGTCGAGGACCTGCGCATCGGCCAGCAGCAGCTGGTCGAGATCGCCAAGGCGGTGTCGCTCGATGCGCGCATCCTGATCATGGACGAGCCGACCTCGGCGCTGAGCGCGGCGGAGGTCGAGATCCTGTTCAAGGTGATCGCCGAACTCAAGGCGCGCGGCGTCGCCATCGTCTACATCTCGCACCGGCTGGAAGAGCTGATCCGCATCGGCGACTACATCACTGTGCTGCGCGACGGCCGCATCACCGGCCAGGAGCAGATGCGCAACGTCGACACGCAGTGGATCGTGCGGCAGATGATCGGCTCCGACGCCAAGGATTTCGCCAAGGCCGACGGCCATGTCCCGGGGGCAGAGGTGTTCCGCGCCGAGGAGATCTGCCTGCCGCGTGTCACCGGCGGACTTGCGGTCGATCACGTCTCGCTGTCCTTGCGCGCCGGCGAGATCCTCGGCATCTACGGATTGATGGGCGCCGGACGCAGCGAACTGTTCGACTGCATCATGGGCCGCCACGGTCAGGCGAGCGGCAGGATCTTCATCGACGGAAAACAGGTCAAGGAGCGCAGCACCACGCGACGCATCCAGCGCGGCCTGGCGCTGATCCCGGAAGACCGGCAGCGCGAGGGACTGGTGTCGATCCTCTCCGTCGCCAGCAACCTGACGCTGGCCAGCCTGTCGCGATTCGTCAGCCTGTTCCATATCCGTGGCGGCGCCGAGCGGCAGGCCGTCATGCAGATGGTGCGCGAGCTGGCGATCAAGGTCGCCGATCCGGCGCAGGAGGTGTCCTCGCTGTCGGGCGGCAACCAGCAGAAGGTAGTGATCGGCAAGGCGCTGCTCACCGGACCGAAGGTGCTTTTGATGGACGAGCCCAGCCGCGGCATCGATGTCGGCGCCAAGGCCGACGTCTTCCGCACCATGCGCAAGCTATCGCGCGATGGGCTGGGCATCCTCTTCGCCACCTCGGACCTCGACGAGGTGATGGCGCTATCCGACCGGATCGCGGTGATGAGCAACGGAAAACTGACGGGCATGTTCGATCGCGCCGAGGCGACGGAGGCGGCGATCGTCGCCGCATCGGCGCTTGGCCATGGACCCGTGCATGGAGAGCAACGCCGATGACCGACATTCCAGCCAAGGTCGCCGCGCCATCAGCGTCCAGCGGCTCCGTGCTTTTGACGCTTATGAAGCTCCGTACCTTCATCGCGCTGATTGCCGTCCTGGTGTTCTTCTCGGTCGCGGCGCCGAATTTCCTTTCGGCCGCCAATCTGATCCTGATGGCCAAGCACGTGGCGCTCAACGCCTTTCTGGCCATGGGCATGACCTTCGTCATCATCACCGGCGGTATCGACCTGTCGGTCGGCTCGATCGTTGGCCTGTGCGGCATGGTCGCCGGCTATCTCGTGCTCAACGGCATCGACCTGCTGATTGGCTATACAATCTATTTCAACGTCGTGGAGATAGCGCTGATCACGCTTGCGGTCGGCATCTTGATCGGCGCCGTCAACGGCTTGCTGATAACAAGGCTGAATGTCGCGCCTTTCATCGCCACGCTCGGCACGCTCTATGTCGCGCGCGGCCTGGCGCTGCTGTCATCGGACGGCCGCACCTTCCCCAACCTCGTCGGCAAGCCGGAACTCGGCACCACCGGCTTCGGCTATCTCGGCGCCGGCAGACTGCTCGGCCTGCCGGTCTCGATCTGGATCCTGGTCGTTGTGGCACTGGGGGCGGCCTATCTCGCCCGCCACACGCCGCTTGGCCGCCACATCTTCGCGGTCGGCGGCAATGAGCGCGCGGCGCGCATCTCGGGCGTGCGCGTCAACATGGTCAAGATGTTCGTCTACATGTTCTCCGGCTTCTGCGCAGCGATCGTCGGCCTCATCATCTCGTCCGAACTGATGGCCTCGCACCCGGCGACGGGCGAGAGCTTCGAACTCAACGCGATTGCCGCGGCGGTGCTCGGCGGCACCTCGATGTCGGGCGGGCGCGGCACGATCGGCGGCACCATCGTCGGCGCCTTCGTCATCGGCATCCTCTCCGACGGGCTGGTGATGATGGGGGTGAGCTCGTTCTGGCAGATGGTGATCAAGGGCCTCGTCATCATCGTCGCGGTCGTCGTCGACCAGGCGCAGCGCCGGCTGCAGAGCCGCGTGACGCTGATGCAGATGGCGAAGGCGGGCTGACCATGGCGCAACTGCGTGGAGCGCTGATCGGCTGCGGCTTCTTTGCCGTCAACCAGATGCATGCCTGGCGCGATATCGACGGCGCTTCGATCGTCGCAATCTGCGACCGCGATCCGGAGCGCCTCAGGATCGTCGGCGACCAGTTCGGCCTCGCGCGGCGCTACACGGACGCAGCGGCGATGTTTGCGGCCGAAAAACTCGACTTCGTCGACATCGCCACCACCGTCGGCAGCCATCGGCCGCTGGTCGAGATGGCTGCCGCCAGCGGCGTGCCAACGATCTGCCAAAAGCCTTTCGCGCCGACGCTTGCCGACGCCAAGGCCATGGCGAAGGCCTGCGCCGACGCCGGCGTGCCGCTGATGGTGCACGAGAATTTCCGCTGGCAGTCGCCGATCCAGACGGTGCGCGCCGTGCTCGACAGCGGAGAGATCGGCAAGCCGTTCTTCGGGCGCATCTCCTTCCGTTCCGCCTATGACGTGTTTTCCGGCCAGCCTTATCTGGCGAGCGGAAAACGCTTCATCATCGAGGATCTCGGCATCCATATCCTCGACATCGCCCGCTTCCTGCTGGGCGACGTGTCGAGCCTCACCGCGCGCGCGACGCGCGTCAATCCGGACATCGCCGGCGAGGACGTGGCGACGATGCTGATGGATCACGAAGGCGGCGCTACCTCCGTGATCGATTGCAGCTATGCGACGAAGCTTGCCACCGAACCGTTCCCGGAGACGCTGATCGAGCTCGACGGCACCGAAGGCACCATCCGGCTGGCGCAGGGCTACCAGCTCACGGTCACGGGCAAGAGCGGCACCACAGTGAGCGACGTCTCGCCGCCGCTGCTTTCCTGGGCCTCGCGGCCATGGCACAACATTCAGGAAAGTGTCGTGGCGATCCAGAAGCATTGGGTGGACTGCCTGGCGACGGCCAAGGAACCGGCGACTTCCGGCGCCGACAATCTCAAGACTTTCGCGCTGGTCGAAGCAGCTTATGCTGGTGCGGCCAGCCGGCAGCCGGTGCTGATCGACGACCTGCTCAAATGACCAAGGATTCCTTCCTCCTTTGCGGCACGCGCGCGGCCGACGCCGAACCGGTTCGGCTCGCCGCCGGCCCGCTCAGCGCCGATTTCGTCAACGGCAATCTGCGCACCATCCGGCACGACGGCATCGAGGTGCTGCGCGCCATCGCTTACATCGTGCGCGACCGCGACTGGGGCACCTACGAGCCCGAACTGACCGACCTTGTCATCGACCAGGGCCTCGATAGCTTCTCGGTCGGCTACTCTGCGAGCTGCAAGGGACCTGATGGAGGCCGGCTCGTCTTCCGCGCCGCAATCAAGGGCTCCGCGAGTGGCGAGTTGGTCTTCGACGTCAGTGCGCTCCCCGAGAGCGATTTCGAGACCAATCGCTGCGGCTTCTGCATCCTGCATCCGATCGCCGGCCTCGCCGGCAGCGCGGTCAAAGTCGAGCACACCGATGGCAGCGTGATGGACACGAAACTGCCTCTGCTGATCGCCCCCTGGCAGCCCTTCAAGAATATGCGCGCCATCACCCATCAGGTCCGTCCAGGCGTCAGCGCCGAATGCCGGATGGAAGGCGACACGTTCGAAATGGAGGACCAGCGCAACTGGTCCGATGCTTCCTACAAGACCTATGTGCGACCGCTGGCGCTGCCCTGGCCCTATGTGCTGCCGGCCGGACAAACCAATCGTCAGACGATCACCCTGCGCATCGCGGGCGACGGGAAGTTCGCGGCCGCCGCACCGGGAGCCGAGCCGGTCCGCATCGAGCCCGGCGAGACCGGGGCGAAGCTGCCCGATGTTGGCGTGGTCATCTATCCGGAAGATGTCGAGGCGGCGTTGAGCAAGCTGCCGCTGCTGTCTGAGCTTGGCCCGCAGCAGCTTGTCCTCCATTACGACCCGACACGCGGCCACGGCCTGGATGCCTTGCGTGCTCATGCCAAGCTCGCTGCCGCTTTCCCGGCAGCGACGACGCTCGAATGCGTCCTCGCCTGCGCCGGCGATCTCGACATCGAACTCTCCGGCGTTGCCGAGATGGTGCGCCGGGCGGGCCTGCGGCTCGACGCCATCGCGGTCTCGCCTTCCGTCGACCGGCAGTCGACGCCGCCCGGCAGCGCCTGGCCGGCCTGTCCGCCGTTGGAAGATGTCTACGCCGCCGCCCGCCGAGCCTTCCCCGACATTCGGCTCGGCGGCGGCATGTTCAGCTATTTCACCGAGCTCAACCGGAAGCGCGTTCCCGCCGGCTTGCTCGATTTCGTCACCCACTGTACCTGCCCGATCGTGCACGCTGCCGACGATCTCAGCGTCATGCAATCGCTGGAGGCGCTGCCCTTCATCACCCAGTCGACACGGGCGATCTACGGGGCGAAGCCTTATCGCATCGGGCCCTCGACCATCGCGATGCGGCAGAACCCATATGGCGGTGCGACCAAGGACAATCCGGCCGGCCAGCGCATTGCCATGGCCAACCGCGATCCGCGCCATGCCGGCTTGTTCGCTGCCGCCTGGACGATCGGCTATGCCGCGCGCGTGGCACCGGCAGGACTGGATATGCTGACGCTTTCCGGCTTCACAGGGTCGTTCGGCGTGCTGGCGGCCGCAGGCGAACTCGCCGAGGAAGGAACGCCGCGGCCGATCTTCCACGCTGTGCAAGGCCTCGCCGCGCTGGCCGGCCATGCGCGTATCGCCGTGCGCATCAGCGACGATCGCGTGGCCGCTCTGGCCGGCCGCCCGCCGGCCGGCGCCGTCACAGCTTGGCTGGCAAACACCACCTCGCACGACGTGCCCGTCGACGCTTCGGCGCTGGTTCGGGGTGCGGCAGGTTCGGTTACGATCTGGGACGGAGCGGGTGTGCGCCGGCTCGACGCAGGCGCGGCTTCGGGGCGCCTGACGATGCCGGCCTATGCCATAGCCAGGATCGGCTAATGCATGTCGTCCAGAAGTGTGCTGCGGTTCTGGGACAACGACATGCATCAAAACAAAGACTTAAAGCGCGTCGCCTGAATCCGTTCACGGTACACGACAGTCAGGGTGAGAACGGGATGATGTGTTTGGATTGAAGATTCCTCAGCAAAGGATCTTCGTCCATGACACTGATTCATTCCGCTCTCATCGAGACGTTAGGTCGGCACTTTTCGCTAAGCAAGAGCCGGCTTGTGACGCTTGCGGTGCTGATCGCCGGACTTGCCCAGTCGCGTAGCGTCAACCTTTCGCATCTGGCCGTGCATCTGTGCGGTCCGGCGCGCCATGCC
>NZ_ATYO01000010.1 GCF_000427725.1 Mesorhizobium sp. WSM3224
AGGATCCTGTGTGTTGGTTTCGGTGTATGGTTGAAGTGGGAAGGAGACCGAGTGGATCCTGGTCGTCCTTTCGGACAGGCCGTGGCATGGCCCGGTCCCTTCCCACCGGTGAACCATCAACCTGAACAGTTGCACGGGGCTGTACCAAGCAGACCCCGCACCACAGGAAGAGGCGTGGACATGATAGTACAGAACTATGTCGGCTGCGACATCTCCAAGCAGTGGCTCGATTTTTTTGATGAGACAAGCAGTCGGTGCCAGCGCATCGACAACCAGGCCGATGCGATAGCAGCCTATGTGGCGGGCCTTGATCCCAGTCGGGATTTTGTCGTCATGGAGGCGACCGGGGTGCATGACCGGCTGCTGCGCCATGCGCTGGCCAAGGCCGGCGTGCCGTTCTCGCGCCACAACCCGGCCCATACCCACCACTATGCGAAGTCGACGAGACGGCGGGCCAAGACCGATCCTCTCGACGCCAGGATGCTGAGCGGCTACGGCCGTCGCTATCAGCCTGAAGCCGAGCCGGCGCCGAGCGAAGAAGTCGAGCAGCTTCAATCGCTTGCCCGCCACCGCGATCACCTGGTCGATACGCGGGCAACGCTGAAGAAGCACCTCGCCGAGGCTTTCGAGGCGATCGTCATTGCGGACCTTGAAGAAACGATCGCCTACCTCGACAGCCGCATCAAAGCGCTCGAGAGCCTGATTGCCGAAGTCATTCGCCAAAACCAGGACACCGCCCGCGACCACGCGCTGATGGTCTCCGTGCCCGGTGTCTCCAAGACCACCGCGCTCTGCCTGCTGGCGCTCCTGCCCGAGCTCGGCCAGCGTTCGCCCAAGGCGATCGCCGCGCTCGCCGGCCTTGCCCCGTTCGACAACAAGAGCGGCAAGCTCAACCGCAGGAGCCAGATCCAGGGCGGGCGATCACGCGTGCGCCGTGCCCTCTACATGGCAGCCCTCACGGCCATCAGAACCTGTGGCCGGTTCAAGTCCTTCTACAGCGCACTTGCCGCCCGCTCAGGGTCCAAGAAACTCGCTATCATCGCCGTCGCAAGGAAGCTCCTCGTCGTCCTCAACGCTGTCATCCGGGATAAAATCGCATTCGCATGAACACAGTTGCCATGCCGTGACTTCAAGGCGCCGCTGCGGAGCAGAATTCTGCACCGCTGCGCCCTTCGATCAAGGTAACGGAATGGATCCTCGGGTCTCCGCGTCCGCTTCGCCCGTGGATGACGAAGCTCAGAGGATTCGGCTAACGAACCTCAGGCGCTGCGCCGCTCGGAGGGAAGCCCATCGAGCAGCTTCTTGAGTTTGGCTACCGAATTCTGCTCCGCCAGCGGCGTGTAGACGATCAGCTTCATATCCGAACCGTCATCGATCGAAAGGCTCATATGTTCGAACGTCATCGCGCCGGCCACGGGATGCCGCAGATGCTTCAGCCCGGAAAGCCGGTGCACCACATCGCGCTGCGGCCACCACTCGCGGAACTCCGGACTTGAGCGCATCATCAGCTCGATCAGCCGTTCGAAATCCGGATCGCCGGTATATTTCGCGCTCTCGGCGCGGAACGCGGCAAGGGTTGCGCGCGCCAGTTGTTCCCAGTCCACCAGCAGATGCCGCCTGTGCGGATCGGTGAACACGCCGTGGATGATGTTGCGGGCATCGCCCTCCAACAGGCCGTAGTCCCCGAAAATGGCAACGGCCGCGTCGTTCCATGCCAGCACGTCCCAGCGCGGGCCGACGACATAGGCGGGCTGCAGGACAAGGCTCTGCAACATGTGCAGCAGAGGTCCCTCGACCTTTGCCTGCACGATGCGCCGCCGCTCCGGCTGCTGGCGGCCGGCAAGTGTGAACAGGTGCCGCTGCTCGGCGTCGTCGAGCCGCAGCGCCCGGCCGAGCGCCGACAGCACCTCGACCGAAGGCCGCACGTCCCTGCCCTGTTCCAGCCACGTGTACCAGGTCGTGCCGACGCCGGCGATCATCGCTACTTCCTCGCGCCTCAGTCCCGGCGTGCGCCGCCGCTGCCCGGCCGCGATGCCGGGCGAAAGCCTCTCGCGGCGAGAGCGCAGGAAGGCGCCAAGCTCGCGCCGGCGGTGGTCTTCGGGGGAATGGGTGATGGCATCCATCTACCTATTATAGCAGTACCGGTACCAGGATAAAGTTTGAACTGTTTATGGCACGCGCGTTGTCCCATTTTTGGTTCAGAGCAGCACAAGGAGGCTCTGAACATGGAACTCAGGAACAAAACCATTCTCGTCACCGGCTCGACCGATGGCGTCGGTCGCGTGGTCGCCGAGAGGCTCGGCGCCGGCGGCGCGCGCGTGCTGGTGCATGGCCGCGACCAAGGCCGCGGCCAGGCGACAGTCGCCGCCATCGAGGCAAAGGGCGGCAAGGCGGAATTTCTCGCCGCCGACCTCGCTTCGCTCGCCGAAGTGCGCCGCGTTGCCGAAGCCGTGCGCGCAAGGACCGACCAGCTCGATGTTTTGATCAACAATGCCGGCGTCGGCACCGGCGGCCAGGGTGCCAAACGGCAGGTCAGCGCCGACGGCTATGAACTGCGCTTCGCCGTCAATTATCTCGCCGGCTTCCTGCTGACCTCGGAACTGCTGCCGCTGCTCAAGGCAAGCACACCGGCGCGCGTCGTTAATGTCGCCTCGGCCGGCCAGCAGGCGATCGACTTCGACGATGTCATGCTGACCCAAGGCTATAGCGGCGTGCGCGCCTACTGCCAGAGCAAGCTGGCGCAGATTCTGTTCACCGTCGATCTGGCCGGGCAGCTCGAAGGCACCGGCGTCACCGTCAATGCCCTGCATCCGGCAAGCTATATGGATACCACCATGGTTCGGCAGGCGGGCGTCACGCCGTGGAGCTCGGTCGAGACCGGCGCCGACGCCATCGTCAATCTCGCCACCTCGCCCGCGCTCGAAGGCCGCAGTGGCCGCTATTTCGACGGCCAGCGGGAAACGCGCGCTGACGCCCAGGCCTATGACGAAAAGGCCCGCCGCCAGCTGCGCGCACTTAGCCTCGACCTAATCGAGCGCCCGTCCTCCAAATCCAAGGAACAGCATTCATGAGCGAGACCATCGAACATTGCGTCATCATCGGCGGCTCATCCGGCATCGGCCTTGCCACGGCCAAGCGGCTGGTCGGCCCCGGCATGAAAGTGACGATCACCGGCCGCAACGAGGAAAAGCTCAAGAGCGCGTGGAAGAGCCTTGGCGGCACCGTCGGCAAGGCCGCCTTTGACGCCGCGAAGCCGGACGAGGTCCGGCAGTTCTTCGAGACTCTCGGGCCGTTCGACCATCTCATTCTCGCCGCTAGCGGCGGCAAGGGGCTGGGGCAGTTCGCGACGCTCGACCTCGCCGACATCGGCAGCGGGGTCGACGAAAAAATCCGGCCGCAATTGTCCTGCCTGCAGGCCGCCTTGCCGACGCTGAACAAATCGGGCTCCGTCACCTTCATCTCTGCGGTCTCGGCCCAGCTCGCCACGCCTGGTGTCGCCGGCATCGGCGCCATCAACGGCATGCTCTTGACCGTGGCGCCGATCCTGGCGGTCGAGCTGAAGCCGCTGCGCGTCAACGTCGTGGCGCCCGGCGTCATCGACACGCCCTGGTGGGATTTCATGCCCGACGACCAGCGGCAGGCGGTGTTTGCCGAATATGCCGGCAAGACGCCGGTCGGCCGCATCGGCCGCGCCGAGGACGTCGCCGCAGCAATAGCCTTCCTGGTCTCCAACAGCTTCATGACCGGCCAGGTGCTCACCTGCGACGGCGGGCTGAGGTTCGCGGCCTAACCCGGACGCTTGCGGCTGCGGCAGCGCGGCCGCCTATACGCCCTGCGCGATCAGCTCCAGGAACCCACCGGCCAAAGCAACATTGCCGACGAAGCCGTTGATACGAGAGGCTCGATCCGGGCCTTGATGGTCCCAGAAATTGTGGAACATCGGCGTCGCAACGATCAGAAACAATATCAGGCAGGCCGCCGCTGGCACGGTCCATAGTCCAGCGATCACCAGCGCGCCTGCGACGACTTGCAAAACGATGCCCAGCCACACAGCCAGCATTGCCTGCGGCACGCCGCGTGCGACCATCAATGAGGCGACCAGGTTTCTGTTTTGAACGTTGCGCAGGCCGGCGAAGACGAAAGCGCCGCCGAGCAGCAGGCGAGCGGCGAACAGAATCTCGTGTTGAAAACTCTCAAGCATGTCGTTGATCTCGCGAACGAAAGCGCGCGAGCCTGCAACAAGCCCGCGCGTCGGCAAAATGCTCAGGCAGCCTTGACGGCCGGCATTGGATGAAGGGCGTGGAACGACACGCAAAGCCGGTTCCAGGTGTTGATCATGCCGATCACGACGGTCAGCTTGACCAGTTCTTCTTCGGAGAAATGCTCGAGCGTCCTGGCGTAGAGATCGTCAGGAACGCCGTTGTCGGAAATGTTCGTCACCTTCTCGGTCCAGGCAAGCGCAGCGCGCTCGCGTTCGGAAAACAGCGGCGATTCCTTCCAGGCGGCGACGAGATAGAGCCGGGTCTCGGTCTCGCCGTCGCGCCTCGCCTCGCGGCTGTGCATCTCGACGCAATAGGAGCAGCCATTGATTTGCGATGCCCGGAGCTTGACGAGGTGCATCAGGCCCGCATCGAGTCCGCACTTCTCGACCGCTTCGTTGAGCGCCGACACCGCCTTCATGATTGCCGGTGCCTTGGCGAAAAATTGCAGTCTCTGTTTCATTGTCCTTGCCTTTCACATTGTCTGGCGGGTTAATTCTGGTTGGTTGAAGCGGTTTTCTGCGGCCGCTGGTGACGCGCGACGAAGGCGCAGCTCGCGGCGAACGAGCGCGGATCGCCCTCGGCCGCGTAGTCCGCCACGATGTCGGACAGCTTCACTTCGGCGAGCGCCGCCCGATAGGCGCGCTCGGCCTTCAGCATCGCGGCGTTGATGCCGCAGGGTTTGACATAGGCGGAAGCATCGATCTTGACGGGGCCGTTGCGGCGAATCTCGCCGCAACGAAAAGCAGGTTCGCGGCCCTCGACCGCCAGCACGATGTCGAGCAGCGTGATGCGTTCGGCCGGCCGCGCCAGCCGGTAGCCGCCGGCCGGCCCCGACACCGATTCCAAAATACGCGCCGCCGTCAGCTGGTTGAGATGCTTCAGCAGATAGCTCGGCGACAAGCCAAAACACTCCGCCAGCGCGGCGCCCGGCATGGTGCTGTTGCCGTCGACGCTGGCCAGCGTCGCCGCGCAGTGGATGGCCGCCTCAACGCCCTCGCCCAGTTTCATGATGTGGCTTTCCAATTCATGGATATCTTTTATCGTGGATACTTTTTATCCGCAATAGGAAAATGGAGAATCCTCTGCTGTCAAACGAAATACGTAGGTGATTGGCGAAATCGGCGATGGCAGCGTCTTTCTCCCCGTCACTATACGGGGAGAAATGCCCGGCAGGGCAATGAGGGGCAGCACCAACTTTGCGATCTAATTGCTGAGACCATACAAATCGCCCTGTGCGAACACACAGCGCGATTGCGCCAGATCGTCAGTGACGCGTGGGAGGCTCGGGGGCGACTGGAGGGCAGATCATCTCGAAGGCCGCGCTGCCCCTCATCCGCCTGCCGGCACCTTCTCCCCGTATAGTGACGGGGAGAAGAGAAGCTGCTGCGCCCTCGGCACTCTTCTTGTGACGAAATCCTACTCCGCGGCCACCTTGGCCATCGGGTTGTTCGGGTGCGTCGTCCAGTTGGCATAGACCGGCGACACCGGCTTGCCGGTGCGCTGGTCCGTCGCGCCGGCAGCCAGCGGCTCCATGGTGATGCAGCCCTCAACCGGGCAGACATTGACGCAGAGATTGCAGCCGACGCATTCGGCCTCGATCACCTCGAAATGCCTGGCGCCGTCCACCATGCTGGTGATCGCCTGGTGCGAAGTGTCCTCGCAGGCGATGTGGCAGCGGCCGCATTTGATGCAGGCATCCTGGTCGATATGCGCCTTGGCGACATAATTGAGGTTGAGATACTGCCAGTCGGTGACGTTGGGCGTGGCGCGGCCGATTATGTCGGAGAGCGAGGCATGGCCCTTCTCGTCCATCCAGTTTTCCAGCCCGGCGATCATCTCCTGCACGATCTTGAAACCGTAAGTCATCGCCGCCGTGCAGACCTGCACGTTGCCGGCGCCGAGCGCCATGAATTCGGCCGCGTCCCGCCAGGTGGTGATGCCGCCGATGCCGGAGATCGGCAGCCCTTGCGTTTCCGGATCGCGCGCGATTTCGGCCACCATGTTCATGGCGATCGGCTTCACCGCCGGGCCGCAATAGCCGCCATGCGAACCCTTGCCGTCGATGGTCGGCTCCGGTGCGAAGTTGTTCAGGTTGACGCCAGTGATCGAGTTGATGGTGTTGATCAGCGACACCGCGTCGGTGCCGCCGGCGAGGGCCGCACGTGCCGGCTTGCGCACATCGGTGATGTTGGGCGTCAGCTTGGTGATGACAGGCATGCGCGTGTTGGCCTTGCACCAGCGCACCACCATTTCGATATATTCCGGCACCTGGCCGACGGCGGCACCCATGCCGCGTTCCGACATGCCATGCGGGCAGCCGAAATTGAGCTCGATGCCGTCGGCTTCCGTCTCCTCGACCACCGGCAGGATCGCCTTCCAGCTTTCCTCGACGCAGGGCACCATCAGCGAAACGACGATGGCGCGGTCGGGCCAGTCCTTCTTGACCTGCTTGATCTCGCGCAGATTGACCTGCAGGTCGCGGTCGGTGATCAGCTCGATGTTGTTGAGCCCGAGCAGGCGCCGGTCCGCGCCCCAGATCGCGCCATAGCGCGGCCCGTTGACATTGACGACAGGCGGGCCCTCTTCGCCCAGCGTCTTCCACACCACGCCGCCCCAGCCCGCCTTGAAGGCGCGCTCGACATTGTAGGCCTTGTCGGTTGGCGGCGCCGAGGCCAGCCAGAATGGGTTGGGCGACTTGATGCCGACGAAATTGTTGCGGATGTCTGCCATGCTCATGCCCTCCCGTTAGAGGTCAGTGCCCGGTGGATGGATTCGGCGGCGTCGCGCCCTTGCGCTACGGCGGAGACCGTCAGGTCGTCGCCGCCGAAGATGCAATCGCCGCCGGCCCAGACCTTGGCCAGCGAAGTGCGGCCTTCGGCATCGACCTTGATGCGGCCGCCTTCGAGATCGATAGCCTCACCGCTGCCGTTGAGATGTGCCGGCACGAAGCTCTGGCCGATCGCCTTGAATACGTGGTCGGCGTTGAGCCGCAGCGTTTCGCCAGTGCCGGTGAGCCTGTCGCCATCGATCGCGGTGTATTCGAGCTCGATCGCCGACACCTTGCCGTTCTCGGCTATCACGCGCTTCGGCTGCAGCCAGTGGCGGATGGTGACGCCGTTGGCGGCGGCCAGATCCTGCTCGAAACCGGAGGCGTTCATATGCTCCTGGCCGCGCCGGTAACAGACCGTCACCTCTTCGGCGCCGAGCAGCTTCGACTGCACTGCGGCATCAATCGCCGTCATGCCGCCGCCGATGACGACGACGCGCCGGCCCACCGGCAGGCTGGAGAGATCGCTTGCCTGCCGCAGTTCCGCGATGAATTCCACCGCATTGGCAACGCCATCGGCATCCTCGCCTTCGGCGCGCAGCGCGTTGACGCCGCCAAGCCCGAGGCCGAGGAACACCGCGTCGTAGTTGCGCATCAGGTCGGAAAGCTGGAAATCGCGGCCGAGCGCCTTGCCGTTCTGGATGTCGATGCCACCGATCGCGGTGACATAGTCGACCTCGGCCTGGGCGAAATCGTCGACGCTCTTATAGGCGGCGATGCCGTATTCGTTGAGGCCGCCGGCCTTCGGCTGCGCCTCCAGGATCGTCACGTCATGGCCATGGCGGGCAAGCCGATGCGCCGCCGCCAGCCCGGCCGGCCCAGCGCCGACCACAGCGATGCTCTTCCCGGTCGGTTCCGCACGCTTGTAGAACTGCTTGTCCTGGCTCATGGCGACATCGGTGGCGTAGCGCTGCAGGCGGCCGATCTGCACCGGCTTGCCTTCGGCCACTTCGCGCACACAGACCTCTTCGCACAGCGTCTCGGTCGGGCAGACGCGCGCGCACATGCCGCCAAGGATGTTCTGGTCGAAGATCGTCTTGGCCGACCCCAGCGGATTGCCGGTCGCGATCTGCCGGATGAACAGCGGGATGTCGATCGACGTCGGACACGCGTTCATGCACGGCGCGTCGTAGCAGAAATAGCAGCGGTCGGATTCGACCAGCGCCTCGTGGTGGTCGAGCGGCGGGTGCAGGTCGGAAAAATTGTCGGCATATTGCTCGGAAGACAGCCGGCCGCCGGCAATGCCTTCGATGAAATGACCAGTCGCCATTCCAATTCCCCTTGTTGTCATTTTGGGGAAGGCTAGCACGTTTTATTTTTTTATCAATTGGTCAATTTTCGGCCAAGTCGCTGTAATGCCTGCATAAAAATATGATAAACATACTCATGTTAAAGCAGCTTCCACGACTGACGGCTCGCTGCCCTTGATCCCGTTGCCATGGATCGACTGAATCTCGCCCGCGACCAGTTCCTGCAGGCGCCACAGATTGCGGTCGTGGATGCCGAATGCCTCGAGGTGGCTGACGGTGTTGTAGAGATACTCCGCACCGGAACCGACATGGCCGCACGCGCGTGCCAATATCTTTGCTACCTTTTCCAACGGCTGCCCTGGCGAAGTGCCCTTGCCGGTCATGCCAACCCAGAATCCCAGTGCCCGCAACCGGCCTTGCGCCGTGCGCACCGGAACCCATCGCACCGAGCCGATGCTCTCGTGGTCGTCGACCTCACGTCGCAGCAGTCTTTCGATCTGTGCCGGCTTTTCGCCATCCGGGAGACGGTAGACGACGCCGTCGCATCGCCCGCCGCGTTCCAGCGCCATCATCAGCCCCGGCTGCGCGGCGCTGCCCCTCCAGCGGACGATGTCGAGGCAGAAGGAGCGATGCCAGCCATGGGCCGAGGCGCGCTGCTGCTCGACGGATTCGAAGGCCGGCTTCCAGATCAGCGAGCCGTAGGCGAACACCCAGAGCGGCCCCTCATCGGCTTCGCCGGAAAGGCGCGAGGCAAGCGTTCCGTAGTCCTCGTCGGTCAACTGCGTCCACTGCCCGCTGGGACCAGGATCGACCTCCTCCCGATGGCACAGGACCACAAGCTCAGGCGTGAGCGACATTCGACGCATGGAAAACGCAAGCCCCTCTTTCACGGCAGCAAAGTCGAAAACCGCGGAACACGCAAGATCGCGGCCCTAACGGCTTGCCGTGAGCGAATTCGAGCCCAGATGTCGGTAGTGTCTCAAATCGAATTTCTGCTATGGCTGGAAAGCAAATCTTCCACGATGTCCCCGACTGCCAAAAGTGTGAAGGGCGCAACAGGCTGATGGGCCTCTCGCTCATCGGGGCCTCTTGTCTTGAGGGAGGAGCGCTAGGATGAGCACCGACCGGGACACCGTGCGGTCCTATGATGCGGTCGCGGCGAAGTACGCCGCCGAGGCCGCGGCGATGCCCGAATGGGTCGCGACAGAGATCGATGCGTTCGTGGCCGGGCTGGGCGGCTCAGGCAGGGTGCTGGAGATCGGAAGCGCTGGCGGGCGAGACGCACTTGAGCTTGAGAAGCGGGGGATTAGCGTCCGGCGCACTGACATTTCGAAGCGTTTCGTCGAGCTGCTTCGCGAGAGTGGCTTCGAGGCCGACCTGTTGGACCCACTGACCGAAGACCTGGCCGACCCGCAGCGCCCTGGCACGCCATATGACGGGGTCTGGGCCTGCGCCTGCCTGATTCACGTCGCGCGCGAAGATTTCGGCACGGTGCTTGGACGGCTTGCCCAAGCGACCCGGATCGGCGGCCGTCTGCACGCCTCGGTGAGAGACGGCGATGGCGAGGATGTATCCACACATGGCGACGATACCGCGCCTCGGCGCTATGCCGAGACGTACTGGCGCGAGCCTGCCCTGCGGTCCGCACTCACGGACGCCGGCTGGGTCGTCAGCGAGATACGTCGGTGCATGGGAAGGCCCGATGATTGGTGGCTGAGCGTTCGGGCGAGTCGGGCATGACGCGCACAGAGTTCTGGGCCCGGATGGAGGCGATGTATCACGTCCGCATGTGGCACCAAGCGGGATTGGCTCGAACTTCCGGTTGGTGTCGGGAGCCGAAATCAAACTGAGACATTACCCAGATGTCGGATTTCTGTCGCCGGCATCGTCCTAAGATGGATCGAACCGCGATCGCTGCCTGAACCGGTGAGGAGACCGACCATGCCGAATGCCCCAAAGCCTTTCTTCTGGTACGAACTGATGACCACAGACCTCGACGCCGCCGAGGCCTTCTACACCGCCGTTGTCGGCTGGAAGGCCGAACCCTTCGACAAGGCGCCTGGCATGCCCCGATACATCGTCGTCAATTCCGCTATGCGCGGCGTCGGCGGCCTGATGACCTTGCCGGAAGACGCCGCCAAGATGGGCATGCCGCCGGCATGGGTCGGCTATATCTACACCAAGGATGTCGATGCCTCGACGGAAGCGCTCAAGCAAGCAGGCGGGACGGTCCATCGCGCGCCGGACGACATTCCGGGCGTCGGCCGCTTCGCCGTCGTTGCCGACCCTCAAGGCGCGACCTTCATGTTCCTGCAGCCCAACCAGCCCGAGCAGCCGCCGGTGCCGGCGACCACGCTCGGCCATGTCGGCTGGCATGAGCTCTACACCTCGGACTGGAAGGCGGCTTTCGACTTCTATTCAAGCCAGTTCGGCTGGCAGAGCGCCGGCCAGTTCGACATGGGCGAGATGGGTACATATCAGACCTTCGGCGCAGGCCCCGAATCCGGCGGCGGCATCATGAACAAGCCGCCGCAGATCCCTGTCCCCGTCTGGCAGTTCTATTTCAACGTCGATGCCATCGACGCCGCCGCCAAGCGCGTCACCGACAATGGCGGCAAGGTGCTGATGGGACCGTTGGACGTGCCGAGCGGCCAGTGGATCATCCAGTGCCAGGACCCACAAGGCGCGCATTTCGCATTGCTCGCCCCGGTGCGGTAGCACGTTCACTCGATCGGCTGGCGCCGGATCACTCCGGCGTCAGCACCGCCACTTTCAGATCGGGCTTCTTCGCACCGCTGAGCTGCACGGTGGCCGGACCGGCGGACAGCTTGAAGCGCAGGCTCTTGCGGATGCCCGGGCAGGTCTTCACGCCGCTGAAAGCCGCCGACTTCACGGCATGACCGTCCTGGACGATATCGATCCAGGCCTCGTCGGACAGGCTGAACTGAAGTTCGCCTTCAGGCGGTACGGTCACGTTGGCCGTCGCGCCGAACGTGCCGGCTGCCGGTGCACGTTGCGGCGGCACTTCAAAGCTGATCGTGTCGACCGCCGCGAGCGAGAAATCCACCGCTTGTCCGATGGTGAGGGCGGC
Organism: Mesorhizobium sp. WSM3224; assembly: GCF_000427725.1. Lineage (GTDB taxonomy): Bacteria > Pseudomonadota > Alphaproteobacteria > Rhizobiales > Rhizobiaceae > Mesorhizobium. Next base: position 11,431 of record NZ_ATYO01000010.1, read on the forward strand.
GCCGGACTGCGCAGCGGCGGCCGCCGGGAACAGGGCCTGCTCGCGCGCAACCGGCCATTTGAAGGCATCGCAGCCAGTATCCGCCGCCGCGGCGAAGCTGGTGCCTGCAAGGATTGCGAATAGGCTGATGACGACTTTTTTCATGGCAAAGCGGACCCGTATGGTTTGACTACCTCCAATATCGATACAACCATAAGGATAAATATGCAACCATGGCGAGAATAAAATATGGGGATTGAAACGATTTCCACTCACCGATTGTTGATGGCAGGCCCATGGGAAGTGAGTGGTCGATTGCCGGAGGACAATTTATCCCCGACCGGGGGGTAAAATGGAGTTTTAGATGAAGCTTTTCGAAGGCCTTGCTCAGTACCGGCCGCAGGCGCTGGGTGTGTTGCGCATCATGACCGCCTTGCAGTTCATCGAACACGGCTCGCAGAAGCTGTTCAATTTCCCGGTCAGCGCAGAACCGCACGCCCTCACCGGGCTGACGACGGCTGGCGGCATTCTCGAATTCGCCGGCGGCATCCTGCTGGCGCTTGGCCTTTTCACCCGCCCGGTCGCGTTCCTTCTGGCCGGCGAAATGGCGATCGCCTATTTCATGGCGCACTTTCCGCGTGACTTCTTCCCCGTCAACAATGGCGGCGACTTGGCGATCTCCTTCTGCTTCATCTTCCTCTATCTGGTCTTCGCCGGCTCCGGCGCCTTCGCGCTGGACAACCGCCGCGCCTGACAAAGGATGCGCAGCCAGTGCATGTCGCCCATAAGTGCTCGGCGGTTTTGGGATAACGACATGAACAAATCAAGAATCTGAAGCGCATCGGCGAAGCCGCAGCGCTTCAGGCGCGCATCCGCTCTAAATTGGCGTCGAACAGCGGTGCCGCCTGGACGCGCGCCGCATGGCGCTTGCCGAGGATCTCGATCTCGAAACCGTCCGGCCTGTCGGCGATTTCCTTCGGCACATAGCCCAAGGCGACCGACTTCTTCGAATTGTGCGCGTAGCCGCCCGAGGTCACCCAGCCGCGCACGACGCCGTCATGCCAGATCGCCTCGTCGCCGATCACATCGGCATCGGTGGCATCGACAATGAAGCTGCGCAGCCGAAGCCTGCCGCCCTCCCTGCGCTCGGCCAGCGCTGCTTGCTTGCCGATGAAGTCCGCCTCCTTGCCGTAGGCGACGAAGCGGTCGAGCCCGGCCTCCAGCGGCCCGTAGATCGGCCGGTATTCGCGCGCCCATGAGCCGTAATTCTTTTCCAGCCTCAGCGCATTGAGCGCGCGCGAGCCGAACAGGCCGATGCCGAATTCCTCACCCGCCGCGATCAGCGCCTGATAGGCGGCGCGCTGATATTCCGGTGCCACCCAGATTTCGTAGCCGAGGTCGCCGGTATAGCTGACGCGGCCGAGCAGGCATGGCGCCATGCCGATATCCATCCTGGCCACCGCCATGAACGGGAACGCCGTATTGGAAACGTCGGTCCGGGAGACCTTGGCCAGAACCTCCCTCGCTTTCGGCCCGGCAATGGCAAGGCCGGTGAGCTTCTGCCCGAGCGCCTCGATATGCACCGAGCCGTCCTTGGGCAGATGCGCCTCGAACCAGCGCATATGATACTGCTCGGCAATGCCGGAGCCGGCGATGAACCACTCATTGTCGTCGATATTGGCAAGCGTGAAATCACCGATCAGCTTGCCGTCGTCCTTCAGCATCGGCGTCAGCGTCATGCGGCCACGCTTGGGCAGCTTGCAGGCAAGCATGCGATCGAGCCAGGCGGCCGCCCCCTCGCCTGTCACCTTGTATTTGGCGAAGTTCGAAATCTCCGACAGGCCGACGCCGTTGCGCACCGTCGCGACTTCCTTGCCGACATGGTCGAAGTCGGACGAACGCCGCCAGGAGAACTCGTCCTTGACACCGTCCGGCGCATACCAGAGCGGCACTTCCAACCCATAGGACACACCCCATTGCGCGCCCTTGGCGGCAAGCGTGTCGTAGACCGGCGTCGTCTTGAGCTGACGCCCGGCCGGCAGTTCCTCGTTGGGGAAGCGGATCGAGAAGCGGCGTGAATAATTCTCGCGCACCTTGGCGTTGGTGTAGGCCATCGTCGCCCAGTCGCCGTAGCGCGCCACGTCCATCGCCCAGATGTCGGCGCCCGGGTCGCCTTCGATCATCCAGTTGGAGAGCGCCAGCCCGACGCCGCCGCCCTGGCTGAAACCGGCCATGACACCGCAGGCGACCCAGAAGCCAGGCAGGCCGCGCACCGGCCCGACCAGCGGGTTGCCGTCCGGCGCGAAGGTGAAGGGGCCATTGATGATCTGCTTGATGCCGGTCTTCTGGAAGGCGGGGAAGTGACGGAAGCCCACCTCCAGCGACGGCGCGATGCGGTCGATGTCCGGCTCCAGCAGCTCGTGGCCGAAATTCCAGGGTGTGGAGAATTCGGACCAGACCTTGTTGGCCTTCTCGTAAGTACCCATCAGCATGCCCCCGCGCTCCTGGCGCAGATAGAGCTCGCCGTCGAAATCGACCGCGTGGATGATCTCGGTGCCGGTCTTCTTGTTCCAGTCGGCAACTTCGGGCATGTCCTCGGTGATCAGGTACATGTGCTCCATGGCTAAAACCGGCAGTTCCAGCCCGACCATGCGGCCGACCTCGCGCGCCCACAGCCCACCGGCATTGACGACATGCTCGGCGATGATATCGCCCTTGTTGGTGATGACGCGCCACAGCCCGTCCGGGCGGCGCACGATGTCCTCGACCTTGGTGAAGCGCTCGACTTCCGCGCCGAGTTTCCGCGCGGCCTTGGCATAGGCGTGCGTCACGCCGGACGGATCGAGGTGGCCGTCCTCCTTGTTGCGCACCGCGCCGACGAACTGGCTGGGATCGATGAGCGGCATCAATTCCGCCGCTTCCTTGGCCGAGATCACTTCAAGGTCGATGCCGAGATAGCGGCCCTTCGATACCATGCCGCGCAGCCAGTCGAGCCGCGCCTCGGTCGCCGCCAGAAGCACGCCGCCTGTCAGGTGCACGCCGGTCGCCTGTCCCGACAGCTCCTCGATCTCCTTGTAGAGCGAGATCGTGTATTTCTGCAGCTTGGCGACGTTGGGGTCGCCATTGATGGTGTGCATGCCGCCGGCAGCATGCCAGGTCGAGCCCGACGTCAGCTCGTCGCGCTCCAGAAGCACCACGTCGGTCCAGCCATGGCGGGCAAGATGGAACAGCACCGAGCAGCCGACGACACCGCCGCCGATGACCACGACCTCTGCATGCGACTTCATAGGTTCTTCTCTAATATCAGTGAGTTGGAGAGATAAAGTGAATCAGAAAGGCAGCGCCAGGCACCCCCCTCTGGCCTGCCGGCCATCTCCCCCTCAAGGGGGGAGATCAGCAGCGGCAACGCCGCCGAATTCTTTTCAACGCTGGTGATTGGCGAAGGAAAACGTGACAGCCAATCTCCCCCCTTGAGGGGGAGATGCCCGGCAGGGCAGAGGGGGGTGTCTCGCGCCAACGCTAAAATCACGGCTCGCCCTGCCCGATCGCTTCCTTGCGGCGCGCCATATAGGCTTCGAGCGCTTCGCGCACGGCGGGATCCATCGCCGGCTGGACATACTCTGCCAGCGCTTTCTTCCAAAGCCGCGTCGCGCGCGCCGTCGTGTCCAACCCGCCGGCCTCCTGCCAGGCCTCGTAATTCTGCCAGTTGGAAAGCATGGGCTGGTAGAAGGCGGTGGCGTAGCGCTCCAGCGTATGCGGCTCGCCGAAGAAATGGCCACCTGTCGGCACCGCGCCCAGCGCCTCCACCGCAAGCTCCGCCTCATCGACGACGATCGGCCGCAGGAATTCCATCATGTGCTGGATCATCTCGACATCGATGATGAGCTTTTCGAACGAGGCCGTCAGCCCGCCCTCCTGCCAGCCGGCGGCGTGGTAGACGAGATTGCCGTGGCCGAGCACCGCGCCCCACAAAGCCATCAGCGTCTCATAGGCGCCTTGCGCGTCGGCGGCATTGGAGGCCGAGCCCGGCGTCGTGCGGTACGGCAAATTGTAGCGCCGCGCCAACTGCCCAGAGGCGATGTTGGCCTTGGTGTTTTCCGGCGTGCCGAAGGCCGGCGCGCCCGACTTCATGTCGACATTGGAGGTGAAGGCGCCATACATCACCGGCGCGCCCGGCCGCACCAACTGCGTCAGCACCACGCCGAACAATGCCTCGGCGTTCTGCTGCGCCAGCGCGCCGGCCAGCGTCACCGGGCTCATCGCGCCCATCAGCGTGAACGGCGTCACCGCCACCGACTGGCCGAATTCGGCCATCGTCATCAGCCCTTCCGCCATCATCTCGTCGAAGCGGCGCGGCGAGTTGACCGAGATGATGGTGGTGATGCCGGGATCGTCCCGCATCTCGTCGAGCGTCAGCCCGCGCGAGATCGCCATCATCTCGATGCCGTCCAGCGCCCTGCCCCGGCCGATCGCCGAAACGTGGAAGCATTTGTCGGTCAGCGTCAGGTTGGCGAAATAGGTGTCCATATGCCTTGTGTTCGCCGGCAGCTCGACCGGAGCGCAGACCTGGTTGCCGAGCATATGGATGCAGTTGAAATGCTGCGCCAGCCGGACGAGATCCGAGTAGTCCGCGAGGTTACCGGCGCGGCGGCCGCGTTCCATGTCGTGCACATTGGGCGGCCCGGCAACGAGCGTGAAGTTGATTGTGTTGCCGCCAAGATGGATCGCATGATCGTGGTTTCGAGGTGTCAGCGTATAGGCAGAACGCGTCGACTTCAGCGCCTCCGCGACCATGCCGCGATCGACGCGCACATTCATCGAGCCGTGGTCGACCTTGGCGCCGGCGCGCTCGAACAGCGAGAGCGCCCGCGGGCTCATCACCTCGATGCCGAAATTCTCCAGTATATGCATCGATGCCTGGTGGATGGCCTCGATCTGGTCGACCGACAGCAGAGCCATCGGCGGATAGGGATTCTCCACCCGCCGCGGCGGCAGTTGCGGAATGGCGGCAGGTCCCCGGTTGCTGGTGCGCTCGGCGCCGCGCTTGCGTCTTGGTTCGCTCATGCGCCCATCAGAGCGCCGGCGTCGCACGCGAGCTGTCAGGAATTCGCCGTTTGCCGGCGTGATTTTAGCCAAGGCGGCATTTTTCAAAATCGACGAAGAGAATACCGACGTAGATAGTCGCAATATCGATACTCGATTTTTCGCGACCTGCGCATCGGCGTTAAGGAACCGCGCAAGACTCCTTTTATGATTTCGGCCTATTCGTCTTCCAATGCGTAGGTCGAGTTTTAGTAAAATTGTATCTGTCTCTGTGCTGCTGGCGCTTTCCGCCTGCGCGACGGCGCCCAGCCACATCAACAATGTCTGCGCCGTCTTCGACCAGAATGACGGCTGGTTCGACAATTGGCAGTCCGCCGCCGAGCGGACCGAGCAGAAATATGGCATTCCCGTTCCCGTGCTGATGGCCACGGTGCGCAAGGAATCCGGCTTCAAGAGCAACGCCCGCCCGCCGCGCACCAAGCTGCTCGGCTTCATCCCGTGGACACATGTCTCGAGCGCCACCGGTTTTTCACAGGCGCTCGATGGTACATGGTCGCAATATCAGAGCGAGACCGGCAACTGGGCCGCGCGGCGGACAAAATTTGCCGATGCCGTCGATTTCGTCGGCTGGTACCACTCCAAGACCGCCGATACCTTCGGCGTCGCCCGCAACGACACCTACAATCTCTATCTGGCCTACTATCTCGGCTGGACCGCCTATGGCCGCGGCAATCGCGGCGACGCCGGTGTGCAGAGCTATGCCCGCGCAACCGACAAGATGGCGCAGGATTACGCCGCGCAATTGCGACAGTGCGGCAGCTGAGGTTCTGCGCGCTTTAATGCCGCCTTGTCGTGTCTTTCGGCTTCGGAACGCCGGTTTCGGAAATCTCGTCGCGGACTTCGTGGCGACGGGCTCGCAAGACGGCGTCCGCATCCTCGCCAGGCTTTCCGGCCGCATCGGCTTCCGCGCTAGCCTTCTTGCCCCTCGGACGCTTCGGCGGTGAACCCGTAAATCCCGGGCCTTCGCCATGCGGCGCGTCGTCCGGCACGCCTTCATGAGCGGCATGTTCCTTGTCGAACTTGATTACCGGCTCCATCGTTGCCAGCACTTCGTCCGAGAGCCAGCACAGGCTCATATGGCCGTCGCCAAGGTTCTTCACCGGCGGCACTTTCGTCTCGCACAGATTGTCCGGCACCAGCTTCTTGTAGCCGCAGCGCGTCTGGAAGGGACAGCCGGTCGGCGGGTTCATCGCCGACGGGATGTCGCCTTCGAGCACGATGTGCTTCTTGACCACGCTGGTGTCGGCGATCGGGATCGCCGAGAGCAGCGCCTCGGTATAGGGGTGGTAGGGCGGCGAGAAGATCTGGTCGGTCGTGCCCTGCTCGACGATGTAGCCGAGATACATGACGACGACACGGTCGGCGATGTACCGCACCACCGACAGGTCGTGGCTGATGAACAGCATCGTCGTCTTGTTCTTGCGCTGGATGTCCATCAGCAGCTCGGTCACCGCCGCCTGCACCGAGACGTCGAGAGCCGAGACTGGTTCGTCGGCCACCACCACCTTGGCGTCGCCGGCGAAGGCGCGCGCCACGCCGATGCGCTGTTTTTGGCCGCCCGAGAGCTGGCGCGGCTTGCGGGTCTCGAAAGCCCGCGGCAGCTTCACCAGGTCGAGCAGCTCCAGCATGCGCTTGCGCCGCTCGGCGACATTCTTGCCGACATTGAACTTCTCCAGCGTGCGGATGATCTGCGAACCGACCGTATGGCTGGGATTCAGCGTGTCGAACGGGTTCTGGAACACCATCTGGATCGACGACACCGTCTCAACGCTGCGCTTCTCGATCCCGGTCGACTGGATTTCCTTGTTGCCGAGCGTCACACTGCCGGAACTTGCCGTTTCCAGACCGAGCAATACCTTGGCCAGCGTCGACTTTCCGCAACCGGATTCACCGACGATGGCGACGGTCTCGGATTCGCGCGCCATGAACGAGATCGTCTCATTGGCCTTGACGACGCGGCCCTCACTGGAACCGAACACCTCGCTGCCACCGACCTTGTAGTATTTTCTGAGGTCCTCGATCTTGAGCACCGGCGCGCCGGGCTCGACCTTTTCATTGACCTTCTTGGCGCCGGGCGGCAGCGCCTCCCAGTCGATCTCGTTGAAACGCACGCACCGTGAGAAATGTCCCTCATGGCCGTCGACCGGGATCATCGGGATTTCCGCGGCGTTGCAGACCCCCTCGACGAAATGGTGGCAGCGCGGCCCGAAATTGCAGCCCTTCGGCCGCTCATGCGGCAGCGGCAACTGGCCGGGGATCGAGATCAGCGGCCGCGAGTTCTTGTCGGCGCCGGGCAGCGGGATCGAGCGGAACAGCCCTTGCGTATAGGGATGACGCATCCGGTCGAACACGTCCGCGATCTTGCCTGTCTCGACCGCCTCGCCCGAATACATCACCGTGATGCGGTCGCAGGTCTCGAGGATGAGCCCGAGATTGTGCGACACGAAGATCATCGAGGTGCCGAACTTCTCGCCCAGTCCCTTGACCAGCTCGACGATGCCGGCCTCGACGGTGACGTCGAGCGCGGTGGTCGGCTCGTCGAGCAAAAGCAGCGCCGGCTTGGATAGCAGCGCCATGGCGATGACGATGCGCTGCTGCTGGCCGCCCGACAGTTGGTGCGGATAGGAACGCATCATCCGCTCCGGATCAGGCAGTCTCACCGCCCGCACCATCTCGAGCGCTCTGGCGTGCGCCTCTTCCTTCGACACCTTGTCGTGGATCAGCGGCACTTCCATCAATTGCTGGCCGATCTTCATCGCCGGATTGAGGCTCGCCATCGGCTCCTGGTAGATCATCGCGATCTTGTTGCCGCGGATGGCGCGTAACTCCTCCTCGGAGAGCTCGCCCATGTCCTTGCCCTGGAATTTTATCCGTCCGCCGACGATCCTCCCGATGTTGGAGAGGTCGCGCATGATGCCGAGCGACACGGTCGACTTGCCGCAACCGGACTCGCCGACGATGCCCATCGCTTCGCCCGGCATCACCGTGCAGGAAAAATCCATCACGGCGGGGATTTCGCCCTTGCGCGTGAAGAAGGAGATCGAGAGGTTCTCGATCTCGATGATCGGCTGACCGGTCGATTTGGCTGGATCTCGAACTGCCTCGTTCATGGGTCGCTCCAATCCTTGGTATCGGCAACTAGGGCCAAAGGCCTTGCCATCAATCCTTCATCGACTGTTCGCGCAGCGAGTCCGCCAAAAGATTCAGACCCAGCACGAACGACATCAGCGCGATCGTCGGCGGCAGCGCCGGGTGGATGAAGGAACGCAGCAGGCGGCTGGCGTCCTTGATCGCGGTGCCCCAGTCGGGGCTTTCCGGCGCGAGGCCCAGGCCGAAATAGCCGAGCGTTCCGAGCAGGATCGTCGTGTAACCGATACGCAGGCAGGCATCGACGATCAGCGGGCCGCGCGCATTGGGCAGGATCTCCCACAGCATGATGTACCAGGGCGATTCACCGCGCGTCTGCGCCGCCGCCACGTAGTCGCGCGTCTTGATGTCCATGGTCAGCCCGCGCACGATGCGGAACACGCCGGGGCTGGAAGCGAACACCACCGCCACGAAGATGTTGAGCTGGTTGGGATCGATGTGGACGATCTTAAGCGGATCCTTGTCGAAGACCAGGCCGGTATAGATCCAGCCGCCGACGACCAGCGTGATGCCGAGCAGGATATAGAGCCGGTCCGGTCGGTTCTTGTAGCGGGTCCAGAACAGGACGCTGAAGAAGATGATCGGGAACAGGAAGAACAAGCCCGCCATCCCGTAGGGGATCGGCGTGTCCATGATGCCCGGCGTCACCAGCAGATAGAACAAAAGGATGACCGGGAAGGCCAGCACCAGATTGGCGAGGAACGACAGCAGCGTGTCGATCTTGCCGCCATAGTAACCGGCCGGCAGGCCGAGCGTAATGCCGACCATCAGCGCGAAACCGGTGGCGGCCGGCGCGATGATCAGCACGATCTGGCTGCCATAGACCATGCGCGAGAACACGTCGCGGGCAAGCTTGTCGCCGCCGAAATAGTAGACGAGCTTCGACGCCGGTTCGATTGCGCCGGGCAGCGTGTCCTTCATCACCGAGACCTGCGCCAGCGGATCGAAGGGCGAGATGGTCGAGGCGAAGATCGCCGTGAACAGCCAGAACAGGCAGATGAAGACGCCGGCAATGCCGACGCCGCTGTCGAAGAGTTGGCCGTAGAGGCCCAGCCGCTTCTTGTAGCTAAAGCTGGCGCCCATCACCAGGATGAGCCCGACCCACACCGGCCAGAACCGCCAGAGCACGCCGATAACGACGTCGAAGGCGCTGATATATTCGGTTTGCATCGGCCCTGCCCCCTACTGAACCCTGATACGCGGATTGAGAAACGCGTAGCCGACGTCGGAAATGAGCTGCGTGATCAGCACGATGAACACCGAGACCAGCGAGCAGCCAAGCAGCAGATCGATGTCGTTGTTGCCGGCGGCTTCGACCAGCGTGTAGCCAAAACCCTGGTAGCGGAACATCACCTCGACGATCACGACGCCGGTGAGCAGCCACGGGAACTGCAGCATGATGACGGTGAAGGGCGCGATCAGCGCGTTGCGCAACGCATGCTTGATGACCACGCTGCTGAAGGACAGGCCTTTCAGCCGTGCGGTGCGGATATATTGCTGCGTCATCACCTCTACCATCGAGGCGCGCGTCATGCGTGCGATATAGCCGATGCCGTAGATCGCCAGCGTGATCACCGGCAGCGTGAAATTGTAGAAGGTGATGCCCTGGCTGGCGGACGCCGCGGAGCCGTTCAGCCAGCCGAGCCATGATGCGAAGATGACGGTGAAGATGACGCCCGACACGTATTCAGGCGTCGCCGTCGAGGCGATCGAGGCCACGGACAGCACGCGATCGGTGCGCGAGCCTTCGCGCATGCCTGCGAGAATGCCGATCAGCAGCGAGATCGGCACCATGACCGCCAGCACCCAAAACATCAGCAATCCGGTGGCGCCGAGGGCCGGGAACAGCTTGGCCGCGACCGTCGTCTTGAATTTGGTCGAGCAGCCGAAATCGCCCTGCAGAACGCCGGAGAATGTCGACTCGACCGGGTCGTTGCAGAAGGAGAAGCGTTGCGTCGTCTTGCCCGTCGCCGGATCGGTGATCGGATGCTTCGGAAACACGCCAAGCCACTGGCCGTAGCGCACGAAGAAGTTTTGCCTGTAGCCATGATTGACCAGCCAGCTTTCGAGCTGGTCGGCGGGCGTGTGCATCTCGGTCTGGCTGATCGCCAGTTTCTTTAGATTGGGCTCGAGATTGACGAGGAAGAAGACAACCAGCGTCAGGCACAGCATCGTGAGCAGTATGGTGCCGATGCGTCTGGCAATGAATGAGAACATGCGCGCCCCCTGCCGGCCGGGTTGGGGTCAGATAGGTTCAACCCTGTTGCGAAAAGCTGATGATGCCCCGCCACCGCTGCAGCATATGCAACGGCGGCGAAGCTGCAAATACGAGGGGCTGCCGCCCCTCGTATTCATCGCGCCATGGATCACGCCTGGTCGAGCCAGACCTTGCCGAAGTCGTGCTCGTAGGTGGGGTGCATCGAGTGGTTCTTCACCTCGGGCTTGATGTTGATGTAGAGCTTGCGCCAGTAAGGCTGGATGATGATGCCGGAATCCTGCAGCGTCTGCTCGATATCCTTCATCACCACCTTGCGCTTCTCCGCATCGGCGATGCCGAGCGCCTCGTTCACCTTCTTGTCGAAGTCCGGATTGGCATAGGCCGTCTCGTTCCACGCTTCGCCGCTGCGATAGGCAATGGCGATGACCTGGATGCCCAGCGGGCGCATGTTCCAGTTGGTTTCTGAGAACGGATACTTCGTCCAGTCGTTCCAGAAGGTCGAGCTCGGCAGCACGGTGCGCTTCACCTTGATGCCGGCCTCGCGCAGCTGCGCCGCGATCGCGTCCGTGGTGTTCTTGTGGTAGTCCTCGTCGTTGCTGATTAGCTCGTGCTCGAAATCGATCGCGCCGGCTTCCGTCAGCATCTGCTTGGCCTTGGCGATGTCGCGCTTGATCTCCGGCAGCTTGACATATTCCGGATGGATCGGCGCCACGTGGTGGTTTTCCGCCGGCGTGCCGGCATTGCCGTAGCCGAGTTGCAGCACGGTGGCGTTGTCGACGGCAAGCAACATTGCCTGACGAACCTTCTGGTCGTCATAGGGCTTGTGCGTGACGTTGAAGCGCGACACCACGGTGGCCGCCGTCACGACTTCCGAAACCGGAGCACCGACGTCCGCGATGATCTTGACGTAGTCGGCGGTGGTTTCATGGTTGGTCTGGACTTCGCCCGACTCGAAGGCCGAGACGGTCGCCGCCGGATCGGTGCCGTAGTCGATGAACTCGACGCCGTCGAGGAAGGCTTCGCCCTGCCACCACTTGCCGGTCGTGCGCCGCTTGTAGACGACCTTCTGGCCGACATCGTAGGACACGAGCTCGAACGGTCCGGTGCCGATCGGGCAGTTCTTGAAGTTGGCGCCCTTCTCGTCGAAGGTCTTGTGCACGACCAGCGCCGGATAGTCGCAAAGGTTCGGGATGATGGCGATGTCGGGCTTGGTCAGCTTGAGCTTGACCGTCATGTCGTCGACCTTGACGACCGAGCCTTCGCGCAGCTTCTTGGTCGTGTCGTCGACGAGGCTGCCGAGGCGGCCCGGCATCGAGTTGCCTTCCGCGGCCTTGTCGGCCCAGCGCGTGAAATTGTGGACCACGTCGTCGGCGGTGAACTTGTCGCCGTTGTTCCATTCGACGCCCGGCCGCACATGCAGCGTGTATTCGGTGGCGTCGTCGTTGATATCCCAGCTCGCCAGGAGATACGGCGCGAAAGTGTATTCCTTCGTGTACTTCACCAGCGGCTCGAGCGCCTGGCGCTCGGCATTGGAGATTTCGGACCAGTCGGCGGTGCGCGGATCCTTCGGATCCTTGACCGACATCGCGACCTTGATCACGCCGCCCTTCTTGCCCTGCACGTCCTCGGCCCTGGCCGGGGTCGGAGCGGCGAGGCCCAGCATGCCATAGGCCATTGCCGTAGAGGCTCCGAAGACGCTGGCCAAAGCCAGAAATTCGCGGCGGTCGACACCGCCCGACTTGGCATCTTCGGCCATTTTCAGGATGTGATCCGGAACACGATCACCATTGCTCTTATAGATTGCCATGACTTACTCCCATTGTTGGCTTTCTGCCTTTTAACATTCCGCATCCAGACCGCGTTGTCAAAAAACGGTGTGGAACAGGAACATGTTAGGGAATGTGCATCTTTGAGTGCAACCCGGTTCGCGTGATAGCGACAGTCTTGACGCAAATTTGCTAGCGCGACACGGATTTCCCAAAAATTCGTCGCGGGCGATTAAATCAATACATTTTATGCAGATAAGGGCCCGGCACCTGCGCCGGACAGCTCGTTCGGCAGGCCGAGGAAGGGTGACGCGGCCTCAATATTCGCGTTCGTAAAAGACGCCGCCCTTGGCTTCGCCGGCATCATTGGCCTCGCCGCGCAGCTTCACGCCGCGACCGACATTGAGGTCGATCGTCGCCTTGCCGGAGCCTGGCTTGTCGCCCTTCTGGATCGTCACATAGGTTCGGTCGTTAAGGTACTTGCCGGCCGAAACCGCGGTGCCGCCCTTCTCGTCCGTCGTCACGTCGAGATCGTCGACGCCGATGGCGCTTTGCAGGTTCTCGAGCAGCGAGGTCGAACCGCCGACCCCGGCCAGCTGCGCGGCGGCGCTCGCTAGCTGCGCGATCTGCAGCGGCGACAGCTTGGACATGGATTGGCCGAAGATGAGCTGCGCCATGACCTCGTCCTGGGGCAGCGCCGGCACCGAGGAGAACGTGAATTTCGGATCGGTGGCCTCGCCCGACACGACGATCGTGACCGTGGCGCTGCTCGTCGTCGTGGTCGCCGTCAGGTTGAGGTAGGGCACCAGCGAACCCTGGAACCCGACGGTGCCCTCGGTGAAGGTCAGCCGCTTGGAGAGTATCGTCAGCCGACCGCGCTGCAGGGTGAACGTGCCGACCGCTTGCGGCGCCGAGGCTTGGCCCGTCAATTTCAGCGAGCCGCCGAGTTCGGCGTCGACGCCCCTGCCCTGGATGAAGATCTGGTTCGGCGCGTTGACCGTCACGTCGAGTGTCATGCCGCTGCCGCCATTGCTGCTGCCGCTGGACGTCGCCGGGCGCAGCGCCTTGTCCTGCGCCCGGACGGATGCCGGCGCATTCCTGTGCTTCACATCCAGCGCCGAAAGCGACCCCGGCAGCTTGTCCGGAACGGTGATGACCGTCCTCGCCAGGTTGACGGTGCCGGCGATCACCGGCGCCGACACGAGCGGCCCCTTGACGGTCAGGTCGCCGCCGAGATTGGCGGTCACCACCCGGCCGTCGGTATAGCGGCCATCGGTAAGCTTGATCGACAGGTCGGCCGGGAAGCCTTGCGCCGGCGTGATGCCCACCGTGCCGCTCGCCGAGAGGTTGCCGCGCGTCGACAGCGTTCCGGTCAGGCGGTTGATCCTGGCGACGCCGCCGCCGATCGAAACGTCGGCCGCGATGTCGTTGACAGCCAGGCCGGATCGGGCATCGACCAGCCGGGCGCCGGAGGTGTTGACCGTTCCGCCGATCACCGGCGACGACGCCGGACCGCGCACCTGCACGTTGACATTGGCGGTTCCGGTCAGCCCCAGCCCTTGCGCGGCGAGTTTCGAGGCAAGGAAGGAGAACGGCACCTTGCCGTTGAAGTCGAGCGCGAGGGCCGGCGCGCCCGCCGTCGTCACCGAGCCGCCGCCCTTGAGGCCGAGGCCGGCGCCATCGCTGATATTCGTGTCGAAAGCGAGCTTGTTGCCGGCGAACGTTCCCGACGACGACACATTCATGCCGCCGAGCCCGGCGCCGCGTGTCTGCGAGGTCTGCACGCCGGCCGCATCGATCTTGAAGCCGACCGACGGGCTCGCCGGCGCGCCGGTAACCTTGACCGTGCCCGAGATCGAGCCGGCCGCGTCGAGACCCGGCGAAAAACTGTTGGCAAGCGAGATCGGCACCCTGGCCAGGTTGGCGTTGATATCCAGCGCCTGCGCGACCTTGCCCGTCACCGTCGCCGTGCCTCCGCCCAGGTTGAGCACCAGCCGGTCGAGCGTCGTCACCCCATTGGCGATGGTCACTGTCGAGGCCTGTGCGATCGCGGCCTTGATGCCCTGCACTGTCGCCTGGCCCGACGCGAGTTCGATGGTCGTCGTGCCGTTGGCGACCTTCACACGGCCGGCCGCCTTGGCCGGGATGTTCTTGACGGTGGCGCCGCCCGAGAAGCCGGTCCAGTCGCCGTCGCGCTTGAGATCGACATCGATGCCGGTGACGGCGGTGCCACCGGAAGTGACGCTCTCGGCGCGCACCGTGCCGGCGATGACGGGCGCTGCCATATAGTTCGCGACCTGCGCGTCGATCGCGACATTCTTGGCGGAAAGATCGCCGCGCTTGATTGCCGAGGTGTTCGCCTTGACCGCGACATTGGGCCCGTTGGCGGCCTTGGTGAAAGCGATCGTGCCGCGCACATTGCCCTCGGCCTTTTCCAGCGCCAGCGCGGCGAGCGGCCCGATATCGGGCAGATCGAGCGAAACGGTGCCGACCGGCACGAAGGCATCGTCCAGCGTGAGATCGCCGGAAATCCTGTTCGGCCCAAGCGACAGCAAAAGCCCGTTGATCGCGCGGCTGCCATTGGTCGTGGCGAGCACCGCGCTGCCTTGCAGCTTCTGCCCCGCGACGTTGCCGGTGAGCTGCACATTGGCCGCCGGATTGGCGGCATCGGCCTTGCCGGTGGCCGTCAGCTTCAGCCCGGTGATCTCCCGCGCCGCCACCGAAAGCCGGTCGCTGCTCACCGTCATCGACAGGTCGGGCGCGGTGACCGGGCCTTGCGCGTTCAGGGCAAAGGCGATAGCGCCCTCGGCGTCTTTCGAGAGCCGCGAAACATCGCTCAACGCACCCCTGATATCGGCGGCTAGCCTCCCGTCGCCAAGGCTCGCCTGCCCGTCGGCGCTGAGCGCGCCCGAATTGAGCTTCAGCCCGTCCACGTTGACATTGCCATTGGCATCGCGCTTCAGCGCGGCGCTCAACTGCGCGCTCTCGCCAAGCATGCCGCGCACCGCCGCCGGCAAGGCGGAAGAAGCAACATCCGCCGTCAGATTGAGGTCGACGGCACCATCGCCCAGCGATATCCGGCCGGCGACCTGGCTATTGAGCGCATCGCTCTTGAAGGAGCCGCTGTTGACGGCGACTGCATCTGTCGTCAGGCGGCCATTGACCTTGGCCGTGACCTTGCCGGCGATCAGCGGGGCGAGCATGGGATTGTCGAGGCCGATCCTGTCCACCGAGACCGTGCCGGAAACCGGACCTGCCCGCCCTTTGAGATCGAAGGCATCCGAATGCAGCATCAAGGTGAGACCGTCCACCTTCGCCTGGCTGGCGGCAATGGAAGGCAGGATGGCGGACACATCGAGCCGCGCTTGCGTGCTTTCGCCCGCCATCTTTGCCGACAACGACTGAACCGCGATCTTGACCGGGCTTTCGGCGCTGCCGACCGTCAACGGCAGGCTGGGCCCGGACGATGTAAGATCGAGAGAGAAGTCACTAGCGCCGTTCGGATTGAGCGTGCCGGCGGCTTTGCCGGAAATCCCTTCGCCCAAAAGCGTGGCGTGGTCCAGGGCCACGCCGCCCGCCAGCGTGTAGCTGCCGGCGGCATCCAGATCCAGCGGCCCGAGCCCAGCCTGCCGGGTCTGGCTGGTCTCGGCGCCCGCCACCTTCGCGTTGAACTGAACATCGGGGTTGGACGACGGACCCGTGACGTGTGCCGTGCCCTCCAGCGTTCCTACCCCGTCGAGGCCGGGCACGAAATCATCGGCAAGCGCCAACGGCAGATTGGCGAGGTTGGCCGTCAGGTCCAGGGTTTGCCCGGCGCTGCCGGAAACCGTCGCCGAACCACCACCGAGATTGAGCGCGAGCTTCTCGATGGAAGTCACGCCATTGGCGATGGAAAGGCTGGAGGGCTCGGCGATGGCCGCCTTGATGCCGCGCACCGTCGCCTCGCCGGAAGCGATTTCCACGCTTGTCGTGCCGTTGGCGATCTTCACCCGCCCGGCGGCGGTTGCCGGAATGCCGGACGCCGTCGCGCCGCCGGTAAAATTGGTCCAGTCGCCGTCGCGCTTCAAATCGATGCCGATGCCGCTGATAACCGTGCTGCCGGAGGTCACGCTGTCGGCCTTGATCGAGCCCGAAATCGCCGGCCCCTTCAGGTAATTGGCGATCAGCGCGTTGACGGTGATGGCTTTCGCCGCCAGTTCGCCACGCGCGATCGATGCGCTGGCCGCGTTGACCGTGACGGTCGGCGCCTCGCCCTCCTTGGCGAAGGCGATGGTACCGTTGATATCACCCGTTGCCGTCTGATCCGCAAGCGCCGCGAGCGGCCCGATGTCGGGCACGGCAAGCGTCAGCGTGCCGAGCGGCAGGTATTGATCGTCGAGCGCGAGATCGCCCGAAACCTTGTTGTCGCCAAGCGCCAGGGTAAGCCCCCTAACCAAGCGCTTGCCGTCGGCGGTAACCAGCGAAGCTGCG
This sequence comes from Mesorhizobium sp. WSM3224, assembly GCF_000427725.1. GTDB lineage: Bacteria > Pseudomonadota > Alphaproteobacteria > Rhizobiales > Rhizobiaceae > Mesorhizobium. The sequence goes on from NZ_ATYO01000010.1 coordinate 28,114, forward strand.
ATGTCGAGCGCCTGGCCCTCGGCGCTGGCGGTCAGCGAGACGTCGGCCGACGGATTGGCGATGTCGGCCTTGCCTTTGGCCGAAAGCCTGATGTCCTTCACCGTGCGGCCGGCCGCAGTCAGGCTGGCGCTGTCGGCTGAGACGGAGAAATCGGGCGCCCAGCGCGGGCCGCTCGTGGTCAGCGCAAAGTTGATCCCGCCGGCAAGCGGCGTGCCGGCGAGCGACGACAGCGATGAGACGTCGCCCAGCGTGCCTTTCACATCGGCCTGGATATCCGACCCTTGCGCGCTGGCGGTGCCGCTGGCGCTGAGCGAGCCGGAGGTAAGTTCCAGTGAGTTGGCGGCGAACGCGCCCTGAGGATCGCGGGTCGCGGTTGCCGAAAACGTCACCCGCTCGCCGAGCAGCGAGCTGATTTGCGGCGGCAATGCCTTCGAGACGGCGTCGGCATTCATCTTCAGCGTCATCGACAGATCGGCAAGCGCCACATTTGCCGTCAGCCCGGCATTGAGCGCATCGCTGCGCAAGGTGCCTTTGTCGATGGCCACGGTCTCTGGGCTGATCGTGCCGGAAAGATCGGCGGCGAGCTTGCCGGTCACCAGTGGCGCCAGCGTCGCCACATCGGTCTTCAGGCCGGCGGCGGCGAGCTTGATGCTGACCGGGCCGCTGCGGGTCTCGATATCGAAGCCATCGGAATGGATCTCGCCCGTAATAGTATTGAGCTGCGTGCCGCCGACGGCCACCGAGGCAAGCGACGTGCCGATATCGACCATCGGCGCCTTGCCGTCGCCGAAGGCGCGCACCGTGGCCTTTTCGACCGCGACCAGGATCGGAACCGCGCTGTTGCCGACATCGACGGTGACCGGCTTGTCCTTGGCGGAGAGCTCGACGGCCAAGTCGCTGGCGCCCTTCGGATCGACATTGCCGGTTGCGGTGCCGTGCACCGTACCACTTTCTATAGTGGCCCGCTCGATATCTATCCCACCTGCTGTGGTCGCCGTTCCGGCGATATCGAAGCTCGTCTTGCCGGCAAACAGCGACTTTATCTTCTCCGGCAGAAACTCCTCGAACTCGCCGTCGCCATTGGCCTCGACGCGGTGGCCCTTATCGGTGAGTTGGTGCCGGCCGGTCAGCTGGCTGACGATCCGGCCATCGACCATGAAGGTGCCGATGCCGCTCCAGTTTGCTAAAGGCCCGGTACCGGAAACGACGATGTTGACCGGCGGCGCATCGGGCAGCTTGAGCAGGTTTGCGATGATGCCGCCGGCCGGCTCCGACGCCTTGAGATCGAGGTCGAGCTTGTTGTCGGCGGGCGCGAAATGGATCTTGGCGTCGACATTGCCCTGCTTGCCGTCATGGCGGGAGACGTTGAGCACGCTCTCGATCGCCAGCGGCGACGGATCGGCCTTGAGCGAGCCCTTGGCGGCGAGTTCGGCAATGCCGCTGCCGGCAAGCTCCTGGCCAAGCGCGATCTCCGGCAGGTCGATCTCCCTGACGTCGATCGACACCGGCAGGCTCGTCGAACCACCCTGCGACGGCTGCTGGCTCGGCTGCGGCAACCGCGCCAGTTCGATGCGCCCGGCGGCAAAGCGGTCGGCGTTGAAATTCCATGAGAGCAGCGCCGTCGGCGACCAGTCGAGCGCCACATTGCGTGCCACCATCCAGGGGCCGGCGCGGTCTTCCAGCACCACATGGTCGACCCTCAGCGCGCCCGACCAGATGCCTTCGATACCGCTGACCGTCACCTTGCGGTCCTCGCTCGAGGCCATCTTCGAAATCAGGCCGGCGAGATTTTGCCTGCCGCCCTCTGTGCCGGTAAGCACGACAAGCGCGCCGACCGCCACCACCAGCAAAAGGAGAAGCGTGTAGAGGCAGATACGGAGGATGCGCCAGAACAGCTTCATCGTCAGAACGCCTGGCCGATGCCGGCATAGATGCCGAAATGCGGATCGCCCGGATCGCGGTTGAGCGGCACGGCGGCGTCGATGCGCAGCGGCCCGAACGGCGTGATGTAGCGCAGGCCGACGCCGGCGCCGACCTTCACATCCGAGAAATCGGGGAAGGATCTGGTTGAGACCGTGCCGGCATCGACGAACGGCACGATGCCGATCGTGTCGGTGACGCCGATGCGCATCTCGACCGAGGTTTCGAAGAAGGAGAGGCCGCCGATCGGCTGGCCGTCGATGTCCTTCGGGCCGATGCCCTGGTAGGAATAGCCGCGCACCGAGCCGCCGCCGCCGGAATAGAAGCGCCGGTCGGCCGGCACGTTCTGCAGCCCGGTACCGACGATCGAGCCCAGCGTTGCGCGCTCGGCCAGCACGAACCTGCTTGCCGTGTCGAGCGACTGGTAAGTGTAGCCCTCGCCCTTCAGCTTCAGGAAGGTCGCGCCGTTCAGTATGTCGTAGCTCGGCTCGGCATAGGCGAGGAAGCGGAACCCTCTGGTCGGGTTGAGCTTGTCGTCTCGACTGTCATAGACATATTGCAGCGGCACGCTGGCGATCAGATAGGTATGCTTGCCGAAGGCGTCGGTGATCCTCGAATAATCGAGGTCGAATTCGGCCGAGACCCGCTGCTTCTTGTCGAGGTCGTAGGAAACGCCGACGTCGCCCTTGACCGAGAAATGGTCGTAGGCGTCAGGGTGTTCGAACACCGTCTTGATGCCGGTGAAGAATTTCGACGTCGGCCCGAGCACGCCCGGCTTCTCGAACATGACGCCGGCATTGTAGTTGAGCGCGGAAATGCTGTTGCTGCCGATGCCGCTGATGGAGCCGTCGATACGCAGCTTCTCGGCTTGGCCGAACAGGTTGCGGTGTCCCCAATAGCCTTCGAGCCCCAGGCCTTCCGTGTTCGAGAAGGTGCCGCCGATGCCGAAGAAGCGCGGCTTGCGTTCGCTGACCTGGACATCGATCGGGATGTTGCCGTTGGCGTCGAGGCTGTCGCCTTCCTTGACGGTCACGCTGTTGAAGACTTCGAGCCCGAGCAGCCGGTCGCGGGCATCGTCGATCTCCTGCGGCGAGTATTGCTGGCCCCGCTTCAGCCCGGTCATGTATTCGGTGAAGTTCCGGTCGACCTTTTCGGTGCCCTCGACCGTCGTGTCGCCATAGCCGGCGACCGGGCCGGCAGCCACCGTCAGCGTGACGTCCAGCGTCGAGCTGGCGTGTTCGGCGACGATCTCGCGGTCTGTGACCTTTGCAAGCGGCCTGCCCTCTTCCTTCAGCGCCCGCACAATCAGAGCCTCGGCCTTCAGCACCGCGCCGGAGCCGGCATCACCGCCGGCGATCAGCCCGAAGTCGGCGCTGGCCAACCCTGCCGCGTCGCCCTTCAGCCGGATGTTGCCCAGCGTGAATTTCGGTCCGGCGGCAACACTCACGACCACGGGAATAGGCTGAGGCCCTTTGAACTCGGCATCCGGCGGCAACTCGTCGATCGACTTACCGTCGATGGTGATGGTGACCACGCCTTCGTAGCGGGCATCGGCATAGAGCGCGGCGACGAGCTGCTCGCGGTCCCCGCGCGCCTTGGCCATCAGGCCGAGCGATCCGGACACCGGATGGTCCTCGTCGCCCTTCAGGGACGAGGCGCTTTCGAGCCTCTTGACCAGATCCTTGTCGGCGTCCGGCGCATCGATGGTCACCGAATAGCGCAACGGATCGACAATATCGGCATCCTCGTCCTTGGACGAGCCCCAAAGCTTGATGCCGAAAATCTCGAAAGCCGCTGCCGGCCGTATCTCGCCGGCCAGCGCGGTCGAGCAGATGAGCGCGAAAAGCAGGGCGCGCGGAAGCCCGCGCCCTGGCGCGAACCCTCCTGACATCTGCGTTTCATGCGCCGGCATTAAGACAACCTAGTCGACAAAACTAAAATTGGAATGAAGTTCCGAAACGTTCGTAAAGGGGCCACAATCCAATTGTCTGAAATAGACCGGGCTTGGAATTCACACCTTTTACCTTTTCGCAAGAAAGTGTGATCCGTCTCACAGAGGTTCTGTCGAAATACCGGCCTTTGGCCGGCGTGGAAACTGTTCGCGGGTGATAAACCTGCGGCGCCCCGGCGTTGACAAGCCTGTCCGAAGCTTGATCATGCCCGGACGCTGGCGATGCTGGAGGGTGGTATGGCAATGCGCGCGGCTCGTGGTCTCTCTTTCCTTCTCCTTATCTTTTTCGCCCCTGTCTTCCTCGCATCGGGCGGGGCGGCTTTTGCGGCCGAAGCCCGGCGGATAGTGACAACCGACAATTCCGACTATTTCGGCTTCGACCTGCGGTCGGAGCAGAATGTCAGCCTCGACCAGTGCAAGACCACCTGCCTCGGCGATCCCGCTTGCCGTGCCTTCACCTACAACACCAAGGCAAAGTGGTGTTTTCTCAAATCCGACTATAACCAGCTGAAATCCTTCACCGGCGCCGTCGCCGGCAAGGTCGCCAATGTCGACGGCGACCCCGATATCGGCGCCCCGCCGGCGCTGGCCTTTTTCCCGAACTGGATGGCCGACCAGGCCCAGCAGTTCCGCAACAAGCTGACCGATCCGGCCTATGACAAGCCGACGGAAGGGCTTTCCGCCCTGCAGGCCGCCGCCGAACAGGCAGCGCTGACCGGCGATCATCGCCTTGCCATGCAGAAATACCAGGCCGCGGTCTCTGTGCTGCCCGATGACGGCGCGCTGTGGCTGGCGCTGGCGCGCGAAACGCTGGCCGTGCAGCCAGCTTCCAACACCACCGAACCCGCGACTTTCCCGATGAACGCCACCTCGGCGGCCTTCAACGCCTACCAGCTGGTGCGCACGGCAAAGACCCGCGCCGAGGCGTTGGCGCTGCTTGCCGCCGGCCTCGACAAGCGCGATCTCTACCGGCCTTCGCTGCAGGCCTATGAGGCGAGCCTTGCGCTGGTGAGCTCGCCGGCCGTGCAGGCCGACTATGCCGACCTCAAGGCACGCAAGGGTTTTCGCGTCGTCGAGCACACCGTCGATGCCGATTCCTCCTCGCCGCGCATCTGCGCCCAGTTTTCCGAGGAACTGGTCAAGGCCGGCGTCGACTATTCGCAGTTCGTGACCGTTGACAACGCCCCGCCCAAGGCCGTGGAGGCCAAGGACAAGCAAATCTGCGTCGAAGGTCTGGAACACGGCCAGCATTATGACGTGACCTTCCGCGCCGGCCTGCCGGCCGCGGTCGGCGAAACGATCGCCGCGCCCGTGGTGTTGTCGATCTACGTTCAGGACCGCGCTCCGTCCGCCCGCTTTACCGGCGACAGCTTCGTGCTGCCGGCCGGCGCGCGCCGCGGCGTTCCGGTCGTTACCGTCAACATGAACGCCGCCAAGATGACGCTCTACCGTATCGGCGATCGCTCGCTGGCGCAGCTTCTGTCGGGTTACCAGTTCCTGCATCAGCTCGACGGCTACGATATTTCCACCATTTCCGACCAGATGGGCTCGGCCGTCTGGTCCGGCACGCTCGAAATCGCCAATGATCTCAACAAGGAAGTGACCACCTCTTTCCCGGTGGATGAGGCGATCCCGCAGCGCAAGCCCGGCGTCTATGTGCTGACCGCGCAGCCCGTCGATGACAAGAGCGACGATTATGGTTCGCGCGCCACGCAGTGGTTCGTCGTCTCCGACATCGGCCTTTCCACCTATACCGGCCAGGACGGCCTCAACGTCTTTGCGCGTTCGCTGGGCTCGGCCAAGCCGATTTCCGGCGCCGAATTGACGCTGCTTGCCAAGAACAACGAGATCCTCGGCACGGCGACCACAGACGCCGAGGGCCACGCCGTCTTCAATCCAGGCCTGACGCGCGGCGAAAACGGCATGGTGCCGGCTGTGCTGATGGCCAAGCAGGGCGACAACGACTTCGTCTTCCTCGATATGGCCAAGGCCGGCTTCGATCTGTCGGATCGTGGCGTCGAGGGACGTGCCTCGCCTGGCGCGCTCGACGTCTATGCCTGGACGGAGCGCGGCATCTACCGCGCCGGCGAGGATGTGCATGTCGCAGCCCTTGCCCGCGACGGCGCCGCCAAGGCGGTCGAGAACCTGCCGCTCACCTTCATCTTCACCCGTCCCGACGGCGTCGAGAACCGCCGCATCGTCAGCAATGGCGAGTCCGCCGGCGGCCATGCCGTCGACCTGCCGCTCGAGGCCAACGCCATGCGCGGCACCTGGACGGTGTCGATCTACACCGATCCCAAGCAGGCGCCCGTCGCCAGCCAGATGTTCCTGGTCGAAGACTTCGTCCCGGATCGCATCGAATTCGACCTGACCGCCGACAAGAAGGAGATCGCCCAGGGCGAGACCGCCAACGCCACCGTCGATGGCCGCTTCCTCTACGGCGCGCCGGCCGCGGGCCTTGCGCTCGAAGGCGAGATGACGCTGTCGACCACAAGCACCTGGGACAGCTTCAAGGATTTCACCTTCGGCCTGGCCGACGAGCAGTCGAGCGAGCCGACCGTGACGCCTCTCGCCAACCTTCCCTTGGTCGGCGATGACGGCAAGGCGACCTTCCCGGTCACCATCGACCAGTTGCCGTCGACCACCAAGCTGGTCAACGCCAAGGTCACCGTGCGCATGCGCGAGGCCGGCGGCCGCGCCGTCGAACGCTCGCTCGACATCGGCGTTCGCCCGCAGCGGGACGTCATCGGCATTCGCCCCGATTTCGAGGGCGATGAGGTGCCGCAAGGCGGGACTGCCAAATTCAGCATCATCGCCGTCGACCCGAATGGCAAACGCGAGGAGCTGAAAGGCGCTCAGTGGTCGCTAGTCAAGGTCGAGCGCAATTATCAGTGGTACCGTTCCAACAATTCCTGGAACTACGAGGCGGTGAGCCTCACCAAGGCCGTTGCCAATGGCGCGGTCGACCTCAAGGCCGATGGCGAGGCGAGCGTGTCGCTGCCCGTCGACTGGGGCCGTTACCGGCTTGAGGTCGAGACCGCCGATCCGGACGGCCCGGCGACCAGCTATGAGTTCGATGCCGGCTGGTATGTCGCCTCGACCACCACGGAGACGCCCGACGGCCTCGAGATCGCCCTCGACAAGGACGACTACGCCGCCGGCGAAGTCGCCAAACTGAAGGTCTCGCCGCATTTTGCCGGCGAGCTGCTGGTCACCATCGGCGCCGAAAAGCTTTTGAAGACCGTCACCGCTTCCGTGCCGGCCGGCGGCAGCACCGTCGACATCCCGGTCGGCGACGACTGGGGCGCCGGCGCTTATGTCACGGCGACCTTGTTCCGACCCGGCGATGCGCAGGAATCGCGCATGCCGGCCCGCGCCATCGGTGTCAAATGGCTGGCGGTCGATCCCGGTTCGAAAAAGCTGGCAGTCACCTTGACGCCGCCCGAAAAGACCATGCCGCGCCAGCAGCTGTCGATCCCGATCGCCGTCAACGGCGCTCAAGCCGGCAGCAACGCCTATGTGATGGTGGCTGCCGTCGATGTCGGCATCCTCAATCTCACCAACTACAAGGCGCCCGATCCGGAGGATTGGTTCTTCGGCCAGCGCATGCTGGGTCTCGAGATCCGCGACCTCTACGGACGCCTGATCGACGGCTCGCTCGGCGCTATGGGCAAAATACGGACTGGCGGCGACGGCGCCAACATGCAGGCGCAAGGCAGCCCGCCGACCGAAAAGCTGGTCGCCTTCTTCTCCGGTCCCGTCGAGCTCGACGCCAACGGCAAGGCGCGGGTCGATTTCGACATCCCGCAGTTCAACGGCACCGTGCGCGTCATGGCTGTCGCCTGGACCAAGGATGCGGTCGGCCATGCCCAGACCGACGTCATCGTTCGCGATCCGGTGGTGATCACGGCCGGCCTGCCGCGCTTCCTGGCGCCGGGCGACGCGGCGACCATGCGCCTCGACATCGCCGATACCGATGGCCCGGCCGGCGACTACGCCCTGTCGGTCACTACGACCGGCGATCTTTCGACCGGCGACAAGCCCCTGCCTCAGAAGCTGACGCTCGCCCAGGGCAAGCGGCAGTCGCTCACCTTCCCGCTGGTCGCGAAGACCGCGGGCGACGCCTCGGTCACCGTCAAGCTCGCGCATGCCGACGGCACGGAGGTCGAGCAGACGCTCTATCTGCCTGTGCGCCCGGCGCAGCTTCCGGTCACCAACCGCATGGTCGTCGACCTGAAGCCCAATGGCGGCTCGCTGCGCGTTGACAAGGAGCTGCTGGCCGCGAGTGTGCTCGACGGCGCTTCGGTCAGCGTCGGCGTTTCGCAGTCATCCGCGCTCGACGTGCCGTCGCTTCTGATGTCGCTCGACCGCTATCCCTATGGCTGCGCCGAGCAGACCACCAGCCGCGCCATGCCGCTGCTCTATGTCAACGACATGGCCAAGAGCATCGGCATGGAAAGCGATCCGGACCTGCATGGCCGCATCCAGGATGCGATCTACAAGGTGCTGTCCTATCAGGCGGCAAGCGGCAGCTTCGGCCTGTGGGGTCCGGGCTCCGGCGATCTGTGGCTCGATGCCTATGTCACCGAGTTCCTGACCCGGGCGCGCGAGCAGAAGTATGACGTTCCGGCGCTGGCGATGAACCAGGCGCTGAACAACCTGCAGAACTCGCTCGGCTACGACCAGGACGTCCAGGATAGGGGCAGCGAGATCGCCTATGCGCTCTACGTGCTCGCCCGCAACAAGAAGGCCTCGATCGGCGATCTGCGCTACTATGCGGACACGCAGCTCGAAGCGTTCTCCAGCCCGATGGCGGTTGCCCAATTGGCGGCAAGCCTCGCGCTCTATGGCGACACGCAGCGTTCCGAAGCGACCTTCCAGACGGCGCTGCGGCTGGCGCAGTCGGAGACCGACTACGACTACTACCGCTCGGACTACGGCTCGCGACTGCGTGACGGCGCGGCGATGCTGGCGTTGGCGGCGGAAGCGAAGCCGGTGCCCGGCATCATGCCGCAGTTGATCAAGCTGGTGGGAGTGGCACGCGCCGATGCCCGCTGGACGAGCACGCAGGACGAATCCTGGATGCTGCTCGCCGCGCGGGCGCTGAAGGAAGGCAATGATTCCATTACGCTTTCCGTCAACGGCGCGCCGCATTCGGGCGGCTATTCCGACCAGGTCGCCGGCAGCGACCTCGTCGACAGCCCGCTGACCATCGCCAACACCGGCGCGACGCCGCTGCAGGCGGTGGTGACCGCGGTGGCCGCGCCGGTCGAGCCGTTGCCGGCCGGCGGCGACGGCTTCACCATCCAGCGCAGCTACTACAAGCTCGACGGCACCGAGGCCAATGTCACCGAAGCCAGGCAGAACGAGCGCTACGTGGTCGTGCTCAAGGTCTATGAGCAGAACAAATGGCCGTCGCGGCTCTTGATCACCGACCTGTTGCCGGCCGGCTTCGAGATCGACAATCCGGGCCTGGTTTCCAGCGCGCAATTGTCGAACTTCTCCTGGCTGGCGCAGACCGACGCCGCGCATCTGGAATTCCGCGACGACCGCTTCGTCGCCGCCTTCAATCCAAACGAAGGCGACGGCGACCGCAACATCATGCTGGCCTATGTCGTGCGCGCCGTGACGCCCGGCACCTACGCCCATCCGGCGGCGACGGTGGAAGACATGTACCGGCCGCAATATTCGGCGCGCACCGCCACCGGCGTGATGGAGGTGAAAGCGGAATAGTGGTGAAAGGTCGCCGGAATCCCCTTCTCCCCGTCACTATACGGGAAGAAGGTGCCGGCAGGCGGATGAGGGGCGGCGTCATGCTCTCCAAGACATTCCTCAGACGAACCGCGATCGCGGGCGCCAGCCTCGCCGGCTTCGCGGCCCTTTCCATCGCCTCGCTCTGGGAACTCGACCGCGCCTTCCCGCCGCCCTTGCCGGCAAAGCTGGCGGTCTCGACGGAGGTCCAGGACCGCGACGGCCAGCTGCTGCGCGCCTTCGCCACGCCGGACGGCTACTGGCGGCTCGAAACCCGCCTCGACCAGGTCGACAGAGAGTTCGTCGACATGCTGGTCACCTACGAGGACAAGCGCTTCTGGGACCATCGCGGTGTCGACCTCCTGGCGCTCTGCCGCGCCGCCGGCCAGCTCGTCACCAGCGGCCATATCGTGTCCGGCGGCTCGACCTTGTCGATGCAGCTTGCCCGGCTGATCGAGCCGCGCGACAGCCGCAGCCTCGGCTCCAAGATCAAGCAGGTGCTGCGCGCCATCCAGATCGAACGGCGGCTGTCCAAGCGCGAAATCCTCGAACGCTATCTGACGCTGGCGCCCTATGGCGGCAACCTCGAAGGCGTTCGCGCCGCCTCGCTCGCTTATTTCGGCAAGGAGCCCAAGCGGCTCACCGTCTCGGAGGCCGCCCTCCTCGTCGCGCTGCCGCAACTGCCGGAAAAGCGCCGGCCCGACCGCAACCTCGACACCGCCCATGCCGCGCGCGACCGCGTGCTCACCCGCATGGTCTCGGCCGGCCTGCTCGGCGAACGCGAAGCCGCGCGCGCAGCGCTGGATGATGTTTCCGGCCTGCGCCGCAAGCTGCCGGCGCTGGCCGCACACGCCTCCTACGCCATGCTGCCCAGGGCCGTTCCCGGCCAGCCGCTGCAGCTCACAATTCGCAAGAGCGTGCAGCAGGGGCTGGAACAGGTGGCAAGGGATGCCGCCAGGAAGCTCGGTCCAAAACTTTCGATCGCCATGGTCATGGCCGATGCGCGCACTGGCGACATTCTCGGCGAAGTCGGCTCCGCCGATTTCTTCGACGCCAGCCGTTCCGGCTGGATCGACATGACCAAGGTGGTGCGCTCCCCCGGCTCGACGCTGAAACCCTTCATCTACGGCCTTGCCTTCGAGCAGGGGCTGGTGGCGCAGCAAATGATCATCGAGGACAGCCCCGCCGATTTCGGCGGCTACCGTCCGAAGAACTTCGACATGGGCTACCAGGGCGACGTCTCTATCCGCCAGGCGCTGCAATTGTCGCTCAACGTGCCGGCGATCCGCGTGCTCGATGCGGTCGGCCCGGCGCGGCTGACGGCACGGTTCCGCCAGGCCGGTGTCAACCCGATCCTGCCCGTCAACGAGGCGCCGGGCCTGGCAATCGGCCTCGGCGGCGTCGGTGTGACTTTGCGGGATCTGGTGCAGCTCTATACGGGGCTCGCCAATGGCGGCAAGATGCATACGCTGCATGACGGCACCGAGCCCGCCAATGCCGAGCGCATCACCGCCACCATCCTCGACGACCAGGCAGCCTGGCAGATCGACGATATCCTCTCCGGCGTGAAGCCGCCGGAAGGCGCCATGCAGCGCGGCATCGCCTACAAGACCGGCACCTCCTACGGCTATCGCGATGCCTGGTCCGTCGGTTTCGACGGCCGCTATGTGCTGGGCGTGTGGGTGGGCCGCGCCGATGCCGGCCCTGTCCCTGGCCTGTCGGGCTATGTCTCGGCAGCACCCATCCTGTTCGAAGGCTTTGTCCGTTCCGGCCTTGCCAGCGTGCCGCTGCCCAGCCGGCCGCCGGGCGTCTTCAACCCCAAACGCGAGGAATTGCCGGTGACGCTGGCCCGCTTCGGCGCCGGCGCCGACGGCCTGGTCCAGGCCACCGCCACCGAGCCGGCACCGACCATCATCTTCCCGCCCAACGGCGCTCGCGTCGATCTCGGCACCAATTCGGCCGACGCCACGCCGCTGGTGCTGAAACTGCAGGGCGGCCGCGCACCGTTCCGCTGGCTCGCCAACGGCAAGCCGCTCGCCGGCATCGACCGGCGCCGCACCGCGACGTGGCAGCCAGACGGCACCGGCTATTCGACGCTGACGGTAATTGATGCCGCTGGTCGGGCGGCCAGTGTGAAGGTGTTCGTCGAATAAGATGCGGCAAGCGATTCAGGGGATTGCGCTTCTCCGCCTGATGTATGGCGCGAGGCACCCCCCTCTGGCCTGCCGGCCAGAGGGGGGTGCCTCGCGCCGTACTTCTCTGGCTGGAGCTGCCATGGCTGCAACGCTGGCTCTCCTATCCGCAACCGCCCTCCCAGCCAACGCCGATCCCCTGCCCGCCGGCTTCGTCAGGCTCTCCGATATCGACCCGACCATCCGCCAGGACATCCGCTATGCCGGCCTCGAGAACTTCCTGCACCGCAAGGCCGATGGCTATGACGCGCCAGTCTGCATCCTGACCGCGCAGGCAGCGAAGGCGCTTTCCAGCGTCCAGAAAGCGATGACCGCCAAAGGACTGACGCTGATCGTCTTCGACTGTTACCGCCCGGTGCGCGCGGTCGCCGACATGGGCAGATGGACAAGAGATGGCGGCCCGCCCGACCCGCAATGGCATCCCACGGTCGAACGCGGCGATCTCATCGCTAAGGGCTATGTCGGCGAGCTTTCCAGCCATTCGCGCGGCTCGACGGTCGACCTCGCTGTCGCTGAAGCCGGCAAGAAAAGTCCAGTTCATCCAACCTGCGGTGCGCCGGACGGCGGCACGCTCGATTTCGGTACCGGTTTCGACTGCTTCGATCCGATGAGCAAGACGGCGCACCAGCCTCTCCCCACCGAAGCGGCAGCGAACCGCAAGATGCTGCTTGTCGCCATGCGCGCCGCCGGCTTCCGCAACTATGCGCGCGAATGGTGGCATTTCACCCTGGCGAAAGAGCCGTTTCCCAAACAGCGCTTCGATTTTCCCGTCACTGCCAACTGACACGCCCGGGCTTGTCTTGACCCCGACCGCTTCTAATTAGGCCGGCTGATGAAGAGCCACACGGCCGATGGATGAGGAAGTTATTTCCTCAAACGGACCAAGCTCGGCGAAAAATTGCTTCGAGGAGGTGAAAAAGGCAACATTCAATGCATCTAAATTCTATAAACTCGGTAGAGTTCGCAGCAGTTCAACGGAGACGGAAATGACCAACCCTCATTTCAGGAAACTGCTCGGCGCGCTGGTCGCCACATCTGTCCAGTTCGGCACGCTCGGTTTCGCGTTTGCCGATACGACTATCCTGAACGTGTCTTACGACCCGACACGTGAGCTCTATAAGGCCTATGACGAGGCCTTCGCGGCGCACTGGAAAGCCGAGACCGGCGAAACGGTCACCATCCAGCAATCGCATGGCGGATCAGGTGCTCAGGCCCGGGCGGTCATCGACGGCCTCGACGCCGATGTCGTGACGCTGGCGCTCGAAGGCGACATCAACGCCATCGCCTCGAAGACGAAGAAAATCAACCCGGACTGGCGCACGAAGTTCGAGAACAATTCAGCGCCGTACACCTCGACCATCATCTTCCTGGTGCGCAAGGGCAATCCCAAGGGCATTCACGACTGGAGCGATCTGGTGAAGGACGGCGTGCAGGTGATCACGCCGAACCCGAAGACTTCGGGCGGCGCGCGCTGGAACTATCTCGCAGCCTGGGCCTATGCCAACGCCAATGACGGCAATGACGAGGCCAAGACCAAGGAGTTCGTAGGCAAGCTCTATGCGAACGTCCCGGTGCTCGATACCGGCGCGCGTGGCTCAACGGTGACCTTCGCGCAGAAGGGCCTGGGCGACGTGCTGATCGCCTGGGAGAACGAGGCCTATCTCGCGCTCGACGAATTCGGCGCCGACAATTTCGACATCGTCTACCCGCCGACCTCGATCCTGGCCGAGCCGCCGGTCGCGGTCGTCGACGCCAATGTCGATGCGAAGGGCACGCGCAAAGTGGCGGAGGCGTATCTGGGCTGGCTCTATTCCAAGGACGCCCAGACCATCATCGCCAAGAACCACTACCGACCGGCCAAGCCCGACCTAGTGCCTGCCGAGGATCTCGCCAAGCTGCCGGCGATCAAGCTGGTCACCATCGACGATCCGCAATTCGGCGGTTGGAAGAAGGCGCAGCCTTATCATTTCGGCGACGGTGGTATATTCGACCAGATCTACAAGCCGGCGCAGTGAGGCCGGACGGCCGGTGAGCCTCACGGGCATGCCGGCCGAACGCGACTGCGCGAAGCCATTCTGGTTTGAATAGAAGGGACGATCCAGAACAGCATGACCACAGCACCCGCCAAGGCGGGGTGGCGATTCAGACAGCCGAGTGTCATTCCGGGTTTCGGATTGACGCTCGGCTTCTCGCTTGCCTACCTCACGCTCATCATCCTCATCCCGCTGTCGGGTCTGGTCTGGCGTTCAGCCGCGCTCGGCTGGGCCGATTTCTGGGCGATCGCCGTCGACCGACGCACCCTCAACGCGCTGAAGATAAGCTTCGGCACCGCCTTCCTGGCGGCTGCCGTCAACGTCGTGTTCGGCACCATCGTCGCCTGGGTGCTGGTCCGCTACCGTTTCCCCGGCCGCCGCATCGCCGACGCGATGGTCGACCTGCCCTTTGCCCTGCCTACGGCCGTCGCCGGCATCGCGCTCACCACGCTCTATGCGCCGAATGGCTGGATTGGCCAGCTTCTGATGCCGCTCGGCATCAAGGTCGCCTATACGCCGCTCGGCATCGTCATCGCGTTGGTGTTCATCGGCCTGCCCTTCGTCGTGCGCACCGTTCAGCCGATCATGGAAGAGATCGACAAGGAGGTCGAGGAGGCCGCCGCCACGCTTGGCGCCAACCGCTTCCAGATCATCACCCGCGTGCTCTTCCCGGGACTAGCGCCGGCCATCATCACCGGCTTCTCGCTCGCTTTCGCGCGCGGCGTCGGCGAATACGGCTCGGTTATCTTCATCGCCGGCAACCTGCCCTTCAAGTCCGAGATCGCGCCGCTTCTGATCGTAATCAGGCTCGAGGAATACAATTACGAGGCGGCGACCGCGATCGCCGCGATCATGCTGGCGCTGTCCTTCCTGATGCTTTTGGTCGTCAATCTCGTCCAGACATGGAGCCGCAAGCGCTATGGCTGATCCCGAGATCAAATCCTACGAGCCGCACCACGAGAGCCAGTCGGCGGCGGTGACCGAAAGCCGGCCGGTGCGCTGGGTGGTGATGGGGACGGCCTTCGTCTTCCTCGCCGTCTTCCTGCTTTTGCCGCTGATCGTCGTGTTCCATGAGGCGCTGGCCAAAGGCATAGGCGCCTACACGGAAGCCCTTTCCGGCCCCGACACGCGCTCCGCCATCCGCCTGACATTGCTTGTGGCGGCGATCTCGGTGCCGCTCAACGTCATCTTCGGCATCTCGGCCGCCTGGGCGATCGCCAAGTTCGAATTCAAGGGCAAGGCGTTCTTGACCACCCTCATCGACCTGCCCTTCTCGGTGTCGCCGGTCATCTCGGGCCTGGTCTATGTGCTGCTGTTCGGCGCGCAAGGACTGCTCGGCGAGTGGCTGAGGGCACATGGCATTGTCATCCTCTTCGCCGTGCCCGGCATCGTGCTGGCTACCATCTTCGTCACCTTCCCCTTCGTCGCGCGCGAGCTCATCCCGCTGATGCAGGAACAGGGCAATGGCGACGAGGAGGCCGCGCTCTCGCTTGGCGCCACCGGCTGGCAGGCCTTCTGGTATGTGACGCTGCCCAACGTCAAATGGGGACTGCTCTATGGTGTACTTCTGTGCAACGCGCGCGCCATGGGCGAGTTCGGTGCGGTCTCGGTGGTGTCGGGCCACATACGCGGCCTCACCAACACCATGCCGCTGCATGTCGAGATCCTCTACAACGAGTACAACGCCGTCGGCGCCTTCGCGGTCGCTTCGCTGCTTGCCGGCCTGGCGCTGGTGACGCTGGTCTTGAAAACACTTCTCGAGATGCGCTACGGCGCCGAGATCGCCGCGACACGCGGACATTGAATGCATGTCGCCCAAAAGTGTCAGCGGTTTTGGGGACAACGACATGCATCAACTGATTGAATGCATGTCGCCCAAAAGTGTGTAGCGGTTTTGGGATAACGACATGCATCAACTAACTGAGGTCAATTTATGGAAGTTCGCGTTGCCAACGTGCGCAAGGAGTTTGAGCGGTTTCCGGCGCTCCACGACGTGTCGCTCGACATCAGGTCGGGTGAGCTCATCGCGTTGCTTGGGCCGTCGGGCTCCGGCAAGACGACGCTGCTTCGTCTGATCGCCGGCCTGGAGCGGCCGACCAGGGGCGCCATCTTCTTCGGCGACGAGGACGCCTCGCAGAAGTCGATCCAGGAGCGCAATGTCGGCTTCGTCTTCCAGCACTACGCGCTGTTCCGCCACATGACGGTGGCCGACAATATCGGCTTCGGCCTGAAGGTCCGGCACGGCGCCACGCGGCCGTCGGCGCAGGAGATCCGCCGCCGCGCGTCCGAACTGCTCGACCTCGTCCAGCTGTCGGGGCTGGAGAAGCGCTATCCGGCGCAGCTTTCCGGCGGCCAGCGCCAGCGCGTGGCTTTGGCCCGCGCCATGGCGATCGAGCCCAGGGTTCTTTTGCTCGACGAACCGTTCGGTGCATTGGATGCGCAAGTGCGCCGCGAGCTGCGCCGCTGGCTGCGCGAGATCCATGACCGCACCGGCCACACGACCGTCTTCGTCACCCATGACCAGGAAGAGGCGCTGGAGCTCGCCGACCGTGTCGTGGTCATGAGCCAGGGCCGCATCGAGCAGGTCGGCACCGCCGACGATATCTACGACACGCCGAACTCGCCCTTCGTCTACTCCTTCATTGGCGAATCCAGCTCGCTGCCGGTCAAGGTCGAGAACGGCGAGGTCTGGATCGCCGACCGGCCGATCGGGCTGCAGGCGCCGCATGCGCCGCCCGGCGAGGCCGTTCTCTACTTCCGCCCGCACGACGTCGAACTGCTCGACGGCTGCAGCGGCTGCATCGCCGGCACGGTTGCCGCGAGCCGTCGCGTCGCCGGCACGAGACGCGTCGAGCTCGAAATCGGCGGCGAGCGGCAGCGTGTCGAGATCGAACTGCCGGTCGACCATCCCGCGGCGCAGAAGAGCCGCGTCGCTTTCAGGCCGCGGCGCTGGAAGCTTTTTCCGGTTTCCTGACGCATCTTTCCGCCCAACGTCCCTCAGGCGTCCAGCGATGGCGCCACCATGAATCCGCCTGGAAGAAAATCCTACCAAGGGCCGTTTTCGGCGAGATATTTTCCAAGCCTCCGCTCGCCTCTCGGAGCGCGTGCCTCGTCGGACCAGGCTTTCCCCACTATGGTCGCGCCATAGCTTCGACCATTTCCAAGGAGCCTTTTTTCATGAAGCGTCTATTGCTCGGCATTGCGGCTGTTGCCGGTCTCGTCCTCGCGTCCTCCCAAGCCTGGTCGGCCGACAAGCTTTTGAATGCATCTTATGACGTCGGCCGCGAGCTGTTCGCCGACATCAACAAGGCCTTCATCGCCAAGCACCCCGGCGTCGCCATCGATCAGTCGCATGCCGGCACTTCGGCGCAGGCACGCGCCATCGCCGAGGGACTTGGCGCCGATGTCGTCACCTTCAACCAGGTCACCGACGTCGACTTCCTGGTCAAGAAGGGCCTCGTCTCCGCCGATTGGCAGAAGGATTTTCCGGACAACGCCTCGCCCTTCTATTCGCTGCCGTCCTTCCTGGTTCGCGCCGGCAATCCCAAGCACATCAAGGACTGGAGCGACCTAGTGCGAGACGACGTGCAGGTGATCTTCCCCAACCCGAAGACATCAGGCAATGCGCGCTATACCTATCTCGCCGCTACCGCCTACGCCAAGGAAGCCTTCAAGGGCGACGACGCCAAGGTGAAGGAGTTCATCACCAAGCTCTTCAACAACGTGCCGATCTTCGACACCGGCGGCCGCGCCGCCACCACCACTTTCGTCCAGCGTGAGATCGGCGACGTGCTGATCACCTTCGAGTCGGAGACGCGCGGCATTCGCAAGGAATATGGCGACGACAAGTTCGAGCAGGTCACGCCTTCGGTCAGCCTGCTGGCCGAGTTCCCGGTGGCGATCGTCGACAAGGTCGCCGACGAGCACGGCAGCCTCGATCTCGCCAAGTCCTATCTCGACTTCCTCTACACGCCCGAGGGTCAGGACATCGCCGCCAGCAACGGATTGCGGGTTCGCGACGCGACCGTGGCGGCGAAATATAAGGCCGACTTTCCCGATGTCCGGCTGCTGACGGTGGAGGAGGTTTTCGGTGGTTGGGACAAGGTGCAGAAAGAGCATTTCGCCGCCGGCGGGCTGCTCGATCAGGCCTATGGCAGCCGCTGAAAAAGGCTCCACGATCAGGAAGAGCAAGGAGGCCGGCTTTGCCGGCTTTCTTCCGTGCAGGCGAAGCTGCATGAGTTCGCGGGAAATCCCGACCCCAACGTGAAAAACGTTACGAAGAATCAACGCGTTTATGCCTAAGCTGCACCGGCAAATTGTTGGTCCAGAGGGCGTTCGGCGGTCAAACTGTCATGATTTGCACACAAACAACCGCCAGATGCAGGCGCATTGGGGTTTGATGAACTGAATCGGGCATGCTGACCAAAAAAGGCAAATACGGCCTCAAGGCCCTCGTGCATCTTTCCAGCCTACCGGCTGGCCAGCTTGCATTCGTCAACGACATCGCGGTAGCCAACAACATCCCGAAGAAATTCCTGGATGCGATCCTGGGCGAGCTGCGCAACGCCGGTTTCGTCCAGAGCCGCAAGGGCAAGGAAGGCGGTTACCGCCTCGCCCGGCCCGCTTCCGAAATCAAGATCGGCCATGTCGTGCGCGTGCTCGATGGGCCGCTGGCGCCGATCCCTTGCGCCAGCCGCACGCAATACCAGCGCTGCGAGGACTGCGACGAGGCCACCTGCCAGGTCCGCCACATGATGCTGGAAGTGCGTCAGGCCATCGCCGAGGTGCTCGACAACCGCAGCCTCGCCGCCATGCGCGACGCCGACAATGACGATTTCCCGGCGGAGCTCACTTCCCAGATTTAAAGCGATCCGAGAAAAATGTTGGGACCGGCGACTTCGCCGTAGCCTTCCGTCCGGAGTTGCGCTGAAAGAGAAGCCGCCCGGCTCGGCTTGTCGGCCTCGGTTGCCAGTCCGCCGCGGACGCAGTAAAGCGGCTGGAGGATGAAACGGGGCTCTGACGCATGAGGCTGCCTTGGCTTGGCAATTCCCGCAAGGCCAGCCGGCAACCATCATCGAGCGACATCTATCAAACCGAGATCACTGCCGACGTTGCGGTGCCGGAACGCAATGAGTGCGTTCGCTTCTTCAGCCGCAGGGTCGTCCGCCCTGGCAAATTGCGTCGCTTTTCCAATCGGGACCTGCGCGAGAGCCTGCTGTCCTGTTTCTATCTCGGTGTCGCCGCGATGCTGCCTGTCTCCTGGTGGGGACCCATCTGCCGCTGGGTTTCCAGGCTCAGGCGCAGGCGCCACTTTCGCAAGGAGTTCGCCCGTTACGATGTCGCGGTGAAGGCCGTGCTCGGCGATGCCGTCGACACGCGAGAAATGTTCGAGGCACAGCTTGCCGCCGTTCACCGCCGGCGGCTGTCGCTTGCGGCGCATCTCGTGGCAGGCTGGCGCTGGGCGCCGGCGATCCGGCTGGAAGGCCTCGAGGGTTTGCAGCAAGCCGTGCGCAAAGGGCGCGGCGCCATCATATGGTGTGACCAGTTCACGGCGCAGACGATCATGGGCAAGCGCGCGCTGCATGAGGCCGGTGTCGATGCCCATCAAGTGAGCGCGCAATACCACGGCTTCTCGCCAAGCAAGTTCGGCTTTCGCGTCATCAATCCACCACTGGTCAAGGTCGAGAACCGCTTCCTGAAAAGCCGGATCGTCTTTGAGCGTACCGATGCCTATCAGGTCACCACGCGCATCCAGAAGACCCTGAAAGCAAATGGCGTGGTGTTGATGACCAACACCGTCTATGCCGGCTCCGCCTTCACCGAAGCGGCGATGGGCGAGCGTGGCTGGACCCACCTCGCCTCGGCGCCGGCAAACTTCGCCGCGCGCGCCGGCGCGGCGCTGTTTCATATGGCGACCATCGAGACGATCCCCTTCCGCCAGTATCGGGCGATCGTCAGCGAACTGAACGCAGGCCCGCAGGCGCCCGCACCGCCGGCAAAGGACACGACGGCCAAGAACCTCGCCGTTCAGGCCGGATACATCCTGTCGAAGCGCGACCATATGCTGGAAACGATCAAGCTGTGTCCGGAGCAGATGATGGCCTGGTCTAGCGCCGTGAGGCTGACCGAGCGGCCGACTGAAGCCGCGATCGGCAACGATGGCGCCTGAGGCGTCTAATAACCGCTCTACTCGATAGTCTCCCTCACGATCTCGGCAACCGTTCGCGTTCCGTCGACCGTCACAGCCCGTTCGTCCGCGGCAGGCTCTTCCAGCGTGGCGAACTGGCTGTCGACCAGGCTTGCGGGCATGAAATGGCCCTTGCGACTGGCGACCCGCCGCCAGGCGGTTTCGCGATCGATCTTCAGATAGAGGAAGACGATGCCGGGGCAGAAGCGGATCAGCCGGTCGCGGTAGGCGCGCTTGAGCGCCGAGCAGGCCGCCACCGCTTTCCGTCCGTCGGCAATGGAGGTCGCGATACGCTCGCCTACGGCGTCGAGCCAGCCCTCGCGCAGCGCGTCCGTCAGCGGCTCGCCACGCGCCATGCGCGCCACGTTTTCCGGCGGATGCAACCTGTCTCCTTCGATGAAGTCGGCGCCCAGCGCCTTGGCGAGCGCCTCGCCGACGGCCGTCTTGCCGCATCCGGCAACGCCCATCACGACGATAGCCGGCGCCGTCCGAAGATCGCTCATGCGAAACCCTGGGGTCTGCTGTCTTGCGCTTTCTTCATTCACGGTCAGCGGCTTGCCGGCGCGCGCCCGTAGAGCAGGAGCATGGCGACGATGACGACGCCATAGATGATCTGCCTCCCCGCCTCCGGCATCTGCATGACCGAAAGGATGGATTGCAGGAGCGTGATCAGGATCACGCCGGCCACCGTGCCGAGATAGGAGCCGCGTCCGCCGAGGATCGAGGTGCCGCCCAGCACCACGGCGGCGATCGACGGCAGGAGATAGGCATCACCCATCGACTGGGCCGCCTTGGAGGCATAGCCGGCCAGAAGAACGCCGCCAAAGGCGGAGAGCCCGCCCGAAACCGCGAAGGCGATCATCACCACGCGCCTGGTGTCGATGCCGGAAAGATAGGCGGCGCGCTCGCGGTTACCGATGCCGTAAACGCTGCGGCCAAAACCGGTGCGGGTCAACACGAACACCATGGCCGCGCCGATCACCGCCCAGATGATGACGGCATTGGGCACACCCGGAATGGCAAAGCCGGTGGCGAGATAACGCATGGCGCCGGTCGCCGAATCCTGCGGCGAGAAACCGCCAGTGTAGACCACCATCAGCCCCTGCGCGACGGCGTTGGTGGCAAGCGTCACGATCATCGAGGGGATGCGCAGATAGGCGACGCCGATGCCGTTGACGATGCCGATCATGATACCGCAGCAGATGCCGAACGGGATGGCAAGCGCCGCGCCGACCGGGCCGTAGGCCGCGGCAGCGGCCGCCATCATGGCGCCGACCGCCACCGACCATGGCACCGACAGATCGATCTGGCCGAGCAGGATGACCAGCATCATGCCGGTGGCGATGACGCCGAGGAACGACGCCACCTTGAGCTGCTGTAGCAGGTATTCCGGTGACAGAAAGCTGCGCGAATAGAGGCTGCCGAGGAAGAGCAGCAGCACGATGCAGGCAAAGGCGGTGACAACGGCCGGATCGGCGCGGCGGATGAATTTGGGCATGCGCCCGGCGATGCCGCCGATGGTCGTCTCGCTCACAGGAACCACTCCAGCCGGTTGCGGACCCGAAACAGGGCGAAGGCGCCGAGGCTGACCGCGATCAGCAGGATAACGCCCTGGAACAGCGGCTGCCAGAGCGGGTCGAAATCGAAGACGAACAGCAGGTCGCCAATGGTGCGGAAGGCGAGCGCGCCGAAGATCGCGCCGATGGCACTGCCCTTGCCGCCGAACAGCGAAACGCCGCCGAGCACGACGGCGGCGATCGAAAACAGCGTGTAGGCGTTGCCGCTGGCATAGGCTGCGTCGCCCGTATAGGTGAAGAAGGTCAGGAACAGCCCGCCGATCGCCGCCAGCAACCCGGCAAGCGCGTAGGCGGCGAACTTGCCGCGCCGGATCGGCACGCCGGACATGTAGGCCGCCGTCTCGGAAGAGCCCGCTGCATAAGCCGCGCGGCCGAGCACCGAACGGCTAAACGGCACCCAGACGATCAGCACCACGGCGAACAGTGCGACGAGGCTCGCCGGCACGACGCCGAACAGGCGCCCGGTGAGCGCATCGGCCAGATCCTCATTGACCGAGCCGCCCGGGAACGGCCTGAGCAGCAGCGCGATGCCGAAATAGACGGCACCGGTGGCGATCGTCGCCACGATCGGCTGCAGGCGGCCATAGATGACGATGGCGCCGTTGATCGCACCGCACAGCAGGCCGGTGCCAAGCACCGCGACGACCCCGAAGGCGGTCTCGAGACCGGTGCCGATGACCAGCCAGGAGGCGAGGCAATTGGTCAGCGTGAAGATCATGCCGACGGAAAGGTCGATCCCTGCGGTGATCACCACCAGTGTCTGCGCCATGGCGACGAAGGCGAGCAGCACGCCCTTGTTGGAGGCCGTCTGCACGACATTGGCGGTAAAGCCCGCCGGATGGTTCGCGGTGTAGATCGCGAACATGACGATGAAGATGGCGAGCGCCAGCAGCGTTCCGCGTTGTTCGGCAAGCCAGTAGCGCCAATCCTTCACGCGTCCGCTCCGTGCCTAGGGGTGGCGTCGCCGCCATGGATGTTGAGGGCGCTGGCGATCAGCGCCCGTTCGGTGATCCCGGTACCGACCAGCTCG
This sequence comes from Mesorhizobium sp. WSM3224, assembly GCF_000427725.1. GTDB lineage: Bacteria > Pseudomonadota > Alphaproteobacteria > Rhizobiales > Rhizobiaceae > Mesorhizobium. Next base: position 50,755 of record NZ_ATYO01000010.1, read on the forward strand.
CGCTTGACCGCGCCGTCATAGAGCACCAGCACCCGGTCGCAGCAACCGATCAGCTCGTCATAGTCGGTCGAGTAGAACAGGATCGCCGCACCCGCATCCGCCAGCTTGCGCATCAGTTGGTAGAGCTCCTGCTTGGTGCCGACATCGATGCCGCGTGTCGGGTCGTTGAGTAGGATGATGCGCGGCTGGCGCATCAGCCATTTGGCGATGACAACCTTCTGTTGGTTGCCACCCGACAGCGCGCCGACCGGAATGTCGAGGCCCGCCGTTTTGATCGCCAGCAGCCCTACCACGTCGTCGATCAGCCGCTGTTCGGCGGCGCGGTCGATGATGCCGGCTTTGGACAGCCGGTCGAGAGCGGCGAAAGAGAGGTTTTCGCGCACCGTCATCGGCAGCATCAACCCTTCCGTCTTGCGGTCCTCGGGGATCAGCGCCATGCCGATATGGTCCTCGCGCGCGGCCGCCGGGCTGGCGATCGCCACCGGCTTGCCATCGATCAGGATCTCTCCGGAGAGGCCGCGCAGCACGCCGAAGAAGGCGAGCAGCAACTCGCGCTGGCCCTGGCCGTCGAGGCCACCGAGGCCCACCACCTCGCCGGCCGCGACGGTCAGCGAGACATTGTCCAGCCGGTCTGTCCACGACAGCTTGCGCGCTTCGAGCACCGGGGCGATGGCCGCTGGCAGGCGCACTGGCTTGGGCGGAAAAATATGGCTGTATTCGCGCCCGATCATCAGCTCGACAACCTCATTGTCGCTCTTGGAACCGGCGGCATAGCTCGCGACATTGCGGCCGTTGCGGAACACGGTGCACTGGTCGGCCAGCTCGGCGATCTCGTTCATCCGGTGCGAGATGTAGAGCAGCGCCAGCCCCTCCTCCCGCAGCCGCTTCAGCACGCCGAAAATCTTGGCGACATCGGCCGCGGTCAGCGCCGAGGTCGCCTCGTCGAGGATCAGGATGCGCGGCTTGCGAGCGAGCGCCTTGGCGATCTCGACCATCTGCCGTCTGGAAAGCGGAAGATCCTTGACCAGCGCCAGCGGGTGGATGTCGGCGGCGCCTGCGCGCGCCAGCGCCTCTTCCGCGATGCGCCGCTGCGCCTTGCGGTCGATCATGCCAAAACGCGTCGGCGGGTTGGAAATGATGATGTTGTCGGCGACGCTCAGTTCGGGGACGAGCGACAGTTCCTGGAAGATGCAGACGATGCCGGCCTGGTTGGCGGCGGCCGGCGAAGCGAAGCTCACCTCGCTTCCGTCGAGCATCATACTGCCCTCATCGGGCGCGACGACGCCGGCCATGACCTTGATCAGCGTCGACTTGCCGGCGCCGTTTTCGCCGAGGATGCCGTGGATGCTGCCGGGCATGACCGAAAGCTCGGCCTTTTCCAGCGCCCGCACGCCACCGTAGCGTTTGGATATGCCTTCCATGCGGAAGAGCGGAACCGCACCGTCCATCGGTCCTCCAGGGCAGCTTGCAATCGAGATGGCGGGAACCCGGCGCCGCGAAGCATCTTCGCGGCGCCAGTCGGTCAGCTCATTGGTCCGCCTTGGTCTGGCCCATGATTTCCTGCGCGGTGAAATTGATGCCGCAGGTCGGGAAGGAATTGCCGACGAAGAAATTGTCGGACTGATCGGGGAAGAAATCCTGACCCGCCTTGAAGTTGGGATCCTCGACGATCGCCAGCGGCAGCTTGACCGACTGCGGCACGACATTGCCTTCAAGTGCCGAGATCGCCGTCTTGATGGCGACCGCCACCTGGGCAGGACCGGTGCCGGCCGATGAGCATTTGAGTCCGTCCGCCGCATGCGCCGCGCAGAATTTGCGGAAGCCGTTCTCGGTTTCGCCGCCGAACGGCACGAACGCATGCTTGGCGTCGATCATCGCCTGAACGATGCCGGTGTCACCCCCCTGGCCGGTGATACCGACGAACGGACCATTGGTGGCGATCGCGTCAGCCGTAACTTTTTGCGCCGTCGGGTCATCCCACTTGCCGGCGACTTCGGTGACGTCCCATTTCTTGCCCGAGGCATCGAAGGCCTCATGGATACCATTGTGGCGATCGGTATCGACCGACGTGCCGGCAACGCCGCGCACTTCAAGTATCTTGCCGCCATCCGGTATATGGTCGATTAGCCATTTGCCCCACAGCGCGCCCAGACCCTTCTGATCGACGTTGACGTTGATGGCGTCCTTGGTGTCGAGGATGTTGTCGAAGGCGACGAGGATGACGCCGGCTTCCTTGGCGCGCTTGATCACCGGTCCGAAGGCGGTCGGGTTCTGCGCGTTGACGACGATGGCGTCGTAGCCGGAATCGATGAAGTTGTTGATCGCCGAAATCTGCGCCGGGACATCTTCACCGGTCGATACGACCTTGAATTCCTTCAGCTTTGCCGCGACGTCCTTCTGCGCGGCGTAGGCCTTGGCCGTCTGGATCATCTGGATGCGCCAAGTGTTGGCAATATAGCCGTTGGCCAGCGCGACGCGGTACGGGCCGTCCTTCTTGGGGAACTTGAAGAATTGGGTATCGGCGGCCCAGGGCGCAAAGCAGTCCGGCTCGGCGGCCGGTCCCTTGACGATTTCGGGGCCCGCGGCTATCGCCGCCGAGCTCAACATGACGAATGCAGTGGCGGCAACGATGCCACCAACGAGTGACTTGATCATCGATATTCCTCCCAGTTGCAGTTCTGATTTGTTTGTTGGCTGCAGTACAATTGAGGCTTTTGCCCAAGCACCTCCTGCCTTGGCCCGCCGCAGTTTCAGGCGGTCAACGCCGACTTGATCCCCTCCCCCGTCGCTCCCTCAAGCGGCTACGAAAACTATCATATTATCCATAATAAACAAGAAACATTCTGTCGCTTATGTATAATAAACAGGATTGCTTCTCTTGTGAGTTTTCGCGAGCTCGGGATGGTAGCGCTACCAATAAGGGCTGTAAAGTCTCATTTCAGCGAACTCTAAGATGCTCAGCGGGCAGTGCTCTCGCGGCGCTTGAGCTCGAAGCCGAGATCGACGACCCGCTCCTGCGGCCTGCCTCCGGCGATTGCCGCCAGCGCCATGGCCACCGCGCGCCTGCCGATTTCATAGCGGTGAGTGCGGATGCTGGTGATCGAGGGAAAGGCCACCTGCATCATGTCGAGATCGTTGAAGCCGACGATGCCGATCGTCTTCGGCACATGGATCGCGGCGCGGTGGCATTCGAACAGCACACCGAGCGCGATGTCGTCATTGTTGCAGAACACGCCGTCGAGCGTCGGAACCTTGGCAAGGGCATCTCGGAACAGTTCACGGCCAAGCGACACGCTGGACGGCACCGGCGTGGTGGTGATCAGGCGCGGATCGAACAGGCCGGCTTTTTCCATGGCGGTCCGATAGCCGGCCAGGCGCCGCTGCGAGCGCGGATCCATGCGGGCGCCGATGAAGCCGACGCGGCGATACCCCATCTCGATCAGGTGCTCGGTCGCTGTCCTGCCGCCGTCGAGATGCGAAAAGCCGACCATCATGTCGATGGGATCGGGTCCGGTCTCCATCACCTGCACCACCGGGCAGCCGGCATTCTCGAGCAGTTTTCGCGAGGCTGGCGTCTGGTCGATGCCGGCCACGATCAACGCCGCCGGCCGCTGTGGGCCGAACACCTGTAGGAGCCGCTCCTCCTCCAGCCCGGAATAATGCGTGTTGCCAAGCTGGATGCGGAACGGACTGTCCGACAAGCTGTCATAGATGCCGCGCACCACTTCGGCGAAGACGTTGTTGGTAAGCGAAGGCACCAACACGCCGAATACCTCCGCGCGCGCAGAGGCGAGCGCGCGCGCGTTGGGGTCAGGAACGTAGCCGAGCTCGGCGACCGCGGCCTGTATCTGCCGGCGAAGGTCTTCCGAGACCCGCCCAGGCTCGCGCAGCGCACGCGACACGGTGATCGCGCCGACACCGGCCTTGCGCGCCACGTCGGCAATGGTTGGGCGGCCACCGCCACGGCGGGAGCGCGGCTTGGTCACGGCCTTGTCCCCCCTTCTTCGGCGCGCGGCTGCAACGTCAGGATCGGCATCCGTGTCATCGCCACCAGTCAGCTTTGCCGATTGGGGTCGCGCATGCGTCCGCCATTGTCAAGCAACCCGACTTCGGCGCCTAGGTGAGCCGATCCGTCAGGCAATCGCCACGGCGCTGCGGTTGGCTTTCCACATCAACAGTGCGATGGCTGCGAGGTTGACGAGGTTCCAGCCAATTCCGTTCAGGAAGGCGGCGGCATAAGAACCGGTGAGGTCATAGATCCAGCCCGACATCCAGCCGCCCACCGCCATGCCGAAGATCGTCGCCATCAGCACGATGCCGACACGCTGGCCGGCTTCCTTTGCCGGCATATAGTCGCGCACGATGATCGCATAGCAGGGCACGATGCCGCCTTGCGACAGGCCGAATACCAGCGAAACGACATGGAGCGAGGCGAGCCCGTCGAACGGGATGTAGAAGAACAGCGACAGGCACTGCAGCGCCGAGCCGATCAGCAGCGTCTTCACCGCGCCGATGCGGTCGGCGAGGAACCCCGAACCGATCCGGCTGATGACACCGGCCGCCAGCATGATCGACAGCATGTCGGCGCCATGCGCGACGCCGTAGCCGAGGTCCATGCAGTAGGCGACGATATGCACCTGCGGCATCGACATCGCCATGCAGCAGCCGAAGCCGGCAATCACCAGCAGGATCTGCAACTGCGTGGGCGACAGCGAGATCGGCTGCACCGGCCGGCCGCGCGACGCGCCGGTGATCCCCTCATGCGGCGCGCGCCGTCGCAACAGCAGGACCAGCGGCACCATGGTGACGAGGCAGATGACCCCGATCGCCGCATAGGTGAAGCGCCAGCCATGGCCTTGCATCACATAAGGCATGACCGTCGGCCAGATCGCCCCGGCAACGTAATTGCCTGACGCCGCCACCGTCACCGCGACGCCACGGCGGCGGTTGAACCAGTGCGAGACGTCGGCGATCAGAGGCCCGAAGATCGCCGAACAGCCGACACCGATTAGCAAGCCTTGAGCAAGCGTGACGCCCAGGATCGAATTGGCGAGCGATGCCAGCAGAAACCCCGCGCCAAGCGCCACGGAAGCGGCGAGCGCCGGTATCCAGTATCCAAAACGATCGATGGCGCGTCCGATCAGCGCGTTGCCGGCGGCAAAGCCGACCATGGTCGCGGTATAGGGCATCGATGCGGCGGCGCGATCAACGCCGAATTCGGCCTGCACCGCGGGCAGGACCACGACCACCGCCCAGGTGCCGACACCGCCGATCGTCGCCAGCAGCAAGGAAATGCCAAGCCGCGTCCATGCGTAGAAGCTGTCGACGCCGGCGCTGCTTGCGGCATTTCCTGGGACTGTCGTCACCGGTGTTTCCTGTCCGCGATTTCTTCGAGATCGGGTGTTTGAGCCACTATCGGCGCATTTCCCGAGCCGAGCAGCGCCACGGCGGGCAAATCGGTGGCTCCAGAAGCGGAACCCGCCATACCCGATGGAGTTCTTTCTAAAGGAAGGAGTGCGCCATGACCGCAACGAAGAAATGGTCGGCCGACGTGACCGAGCACAGCGATGCGCTGGATCTCGAGGAGCACGTCTTTGAATCCGACGATGCCAAGAAGATCGCCGCATCGTTGAAGCGATCGGCCGAGCACAGCGACCGCCGCAAGGCGGAGCCGTTCCAATCCGCCATGTCGATGTTGAATTTCTACATCAACCGCGCCGGCAAGAACCTGCCTGACGAGCGCAGAGAAGTGCTGGAAAAAGCCAAGGACGAGCTACGCGCCGCGTTCGGCCGCGAAAAGCAGGATTAAGTTCTGCAACGAGAGGTCCGTTGAGATTCAGGTCAGGCCGAGCTGAGAATGGTGGCTTCCGAGAACCGGAGCGGAGCGTACTTAAAGTACGTGAGCACCGGCCTACGCCGGCCGTAGCCTAATTTATAAGCCACGCCACCCACGAATGCTTCGGCCGGCGAAGGCCGGAAGCGCAGGAAGCCGCCATTCGCAAGCCGGCCTCACCTGAATATCGATGGACCTTAGCGCGACTGGATCACGTCGTCGGTATTGGCCAGCAGCTTGCGGACCGCGTTCCGCGCCGCATCCGGCCTTTGCAGGCGAATGCTCCGTTCGATCGCCTCATGCAGCTTCTGGGCATGGTGCAAATCGTCGAGCTCGCGTGTTGTGTAGGCGAAAAGGTGGTCGAAGGCGGATTCGATCAGCACGCCAAGCGGCACCAGCAAATCGTTGCCCGAAGCCCGCAGGATGGCGAGGTGGAAGCGCGTGTCGGCGCGGGTCCGCTCCTGCAGGTTGGTGGCCTCGCCCATCTCGCGGCAGGCCTGGCTGATCTCGGCCATCTGCTCGTCGGAGCGCCGCATCGCCGCGAAGGCCGTCGCCTCGGGCTCGATGATGTGGCGGAACTCCTGCACCGTCCTCAGGAAAACCTCGCGATCCGGCGACGTCGCGTACCAGGCGAGCACGTCGCGGTCGAGCAGGTTCCAGCGTTCCTTCGGTTCGACCCAGCTGCCGATCTTCGGCCGCGACGCCAGAAGGCTCTTTGCCATCAGCATCTTCATCGCCTCGCGCACCGCGGAGCGGCTGACGTCGAAGGTCTCCGACCATTTTGCTTCGTTGGGCAGGATAGTGCCCGGAGGGTAGTCGCCACGCACGATGCGAAGGCCGATTTCGCTGGCGAGCGAAGTATGCACGCTGGCACCCGGGATACGCGGCGCGTTTGCCCGGCGAACGCCGGCGGGACGCTCCGCGGCTGCCGTTTTCGTCGGCCCTTTTTCGTTGTTCGGCTTCGCGTACCGCATATGGTCCAGAAAGTCCCGTTTTCAGAGCCTGTCAAGCACGGCAGGCTCGCTTTGCCGCGACCCACGAGGATGTGCACAGATCAACCGGCATTTGGCTGCGCCTCACGCCGTTTTGACGTATTTGCGCCAGCTGTGCTGCGGCCGGAAGCCAAGCACGTCGCGCGCCTTGCGGTTCGAAAGCAGTGTCTCATATTCGCCAAGTTCGGCCTTGACCGGCACGCCCGGATAAAAGCGTTTCAAGAGCTCCGCTGTCGGCAGGTCGGATGAGGTATCGTCATTGGCCGCATTGAACACCTGATAGCCCAGGCCGTCCTTCTCGATGGCGCGCAAGGTGATCTGGCCGAGATCGCGCGCATCGATGTAGCTCCAGGCGATGCGTTTGCGGAAACCCGGATCGGCGAACCATTTCGGGAACAGCGAATATTCATGCGGCTCGATGACGTTGCCGATGCGCAGCGCATAGACGTCGAAGCCGCTGCGCAGTGCAAACGCCCGCGCGGTCTTCTCGTTGACGATCTTCGACAGCGCATAGCTGTCCATCGGGTCGACATCATAGTCCTCGTCGAGCGGGAAATGCGTGGGATTGCGCGGCTCGTTGGCAAAGACCAGGCCGTAGGTCGTCTCCGAGGAGGCGATGACGACCTTGCGGATGCCGAGCTTCACCGCCGCCTCGATGACATTGTAGGTGCCCATCGCGTTGATGCGGAACACCTCGTTGTCGGGCGTGATCATGATGCGCGGGATCGCCGCGAAATGCACCACTGCGTCGACCGGCTGCGCCCTGAGAGACGGGTCGAACTCATGCAGCCCCGCATAGCTCGACAGCGCGTTGAACACCTGGCCGCTGTCGGTGATGTCGGTGATCAGCGTGCGCACCTTCGGATTGTCGAGCGGCTTGGTGTCGAGGTTGAGCACCTGGCAGCCATGTTCGACCAGATACTGCACAACATGGCGGCCTGCCTTGCCACTGCCGCCGGTGAACATGATCCGCTTCGTCATTTTGCTCTCCACAATGCTCGGGTATTATGTGTATTGTCAGACAATATTGCATTCCGCAATCGACCGCCACCGCGATGTCCGGAAACCTCCCGGCGATCGCTCGCGAGGCGGTCGTCCATCATCACGGAAGACAGGGAAGAGAGACGACATGAGCACCACCGCTGCCCGCGAGAACATCGGTTTCATCGGCCTCGGCCTGATGGGGCACGGCATCGCCAAGAACATCGTCGACAAGGGCTATCCGCTGACCTTCCTCGGCCGCAAGAACCGCAAGCCCGCCGAAGACTTGGTTGGCCGCGGCGCCCAGGAAGTTGTCACGTCCAAGGACGTGGCAGCGGCATCCGACATCGTCTTTATCTGCGTCACCGGCTCACGCGAAGTTGAAGCCATCATCCGCGGTCCCGGCGGACTGAAGGAAGGCCTGAAGAGAGGTGCCGTCGTCGTCGACTGCTCGACCTCCGATCCGGTTTCGACCGTGGCTTTGGCCGCCGAACTCAAGGCGCTCGGCGTCGACTATGTCGACGCGCCGCTCAGCCGCACGCCAAAGGAAGCCTGGGAAGGCACGCTCGACGCCATGGTCGGCGCGCCGGATACGGTGTTTGCAAGGCTGAAGCCGGTGATCGAGACCTGGGCCGGCCGCATCGTCCATATCGGCGACACCGGCGACGGTCACCGCATGAAACTGCTCAACAACTTCATCTCGCTGGGCTACGCCGCGATCTACTCGGAAGCACTGGCGCTGGCGGAGAAGGTCGGCATTTCGCCGCCGCGCTTCGACAGCGTCATCCGCAACGGCCGCATGGATTGCGGCTTCTACCAGACCTTCATGCGCTGGACGCTGGAAGGCGACCGGGACGCGCATAAGTTCTCGATCGCCAACGCCTTCAAGGACCTGACCTATCTCGAATCGATGGCGGGCGCGGCCGGCATCGCCAACCCGCTCGGCAACGCCACCAAGAACTCCTTCGCGACCGCTTTCGCCACCGGCCCCGCCGAGCAGTATGTGCCGATGCTGGCCACCCATATCGGCAAGCTCAACGGCGTCGACCTGATGCCTTCCAAGGACGGCGTGAAGCAGAAGATTTAAGCGGGAGGCGCCCTGCCCTGTTCGATCGCGGAAGCTTGCGCTGGAAAAGAAAGGGGCGCCTCGTGGGCGCCCCTTTCGACATTTGGCTCTGGGTGCAGCTGGCGCCTACTTCTGGATGCAGGTGTCGGCCGTTTCCTTGGTGCACTCGTCAAGGCCGGTGAAGACCGGATCGGCGACCGTCTTGTTGCCGACGAGGTCGAGCATCACCGAAGGCGCCTTGTAGCCCATTTCGAACGGCCGCTGACCGACCAGCGCGGTGACGAGACCTTCCTTGGCGATCGCCACTTCATCGCCGATCGTGTCGGCAGCGCCGATGACGAACTCGTTCTTGGCAATCTTGTCGGCCATCGGCTTGAACAGGTCGCGATAGGGCTGCGGGGCGCCGAACAGCGGCCAGCCGCCCATGATGCCGAAGGCGTCGAGCTTCGGATTGGCGGCAAGGATGTCGGTCATCCCCTGCACGCCCTTGGCGCCGTCGTCATTGGTAAACACCGGGCAACCGGGGGCTTCGGTCCAGCCGCCTTCGCCGGCAAGTGCCGCAAGGCCTTCCTTGCCCGTCAGCGCATCGCGCATGCCTTGCGCGCGACGCAGGATGTTGTCGGCCGCTGGATTGCCTTCGATGGTGCAGATCGTGCCGCCATTCGGCTTGGCCTTCTTGATGTATTCGCCGATCTTGTGGCCCATCAGGTAGTTGTCGGTGCCGAGATAGGTCTTGCGGAGGGCGGCGTCTTCCTTGGCCAGGTCGGCGTCGAGCGTCATGATCGGGATCGACGGGTTGGCGCTCTTGATCGTCTGCGCAATCAGCGGCGCGTTCGAGGGCGAGATCGCCATTGCCACCGTGTCCGGCTTGCTCAGCATGTCCTGCACGATCTGCGCTTCGCCGGCCTCGTCCGAGGTCGATGCCGGACCGGTGTAGAAGCATTCATATTCCGAGCTGGCGTTTTCCTTATTCCACTTCTCGCAGCCTTGATGGATGGCTTCGAAGAACGGATTGTCGAGACCTTTCACGACGATCACGAGCTGTTTCTTGGCCAAAGCCGGCCCGGCGCCCAACGCCATGGCGGCGACGGCGGCAAGCAAAAGTGTCTTCCTCATATCAGTCCTCCCTTGAAACAGACGGACACCGCGTGCCCGCCACACCAATCAGCCTGGATGCGCAAGAACTATGACGAGAATCTTTCCGATGCTCGTATCCTGGACCGGGCTGATAAGCATTTGCCGATCCGTTTGCCCGAACGTTGGCAGCCGGATCCTTGATCATCTAAGCATTTGCCCCCTCTCCGTCGACAGACGGGCGCGGAGCAAATTCTTCTCCGAGACTTAGCTAATATCGGCTTTTCGCCAGCGTCAATTCCTATTTGTCCTACAAAACAGATTTTTTGTCGAGTCTCGAAATTAATCGTCTGACAATTGATTGACGCCTCGTTCGCATTTGCCTAAATGCATGGATCGCGCTCGTCCGGGAGGAAATGGACGAGCGGGACGCGAGCGGCGCCGGCAAGGTCGGCGGGCGGCTGCGTCGACAAATGGGGAGGCTTAAGGCTGGTGCCGGTTCTCGAACTCGCAAACATCTCGAAGCATTTCGGCGCCATCCAGGCGGTCAATGACGTCTCGATTTCGCTGGAGGCCGGTGAGGTCGTCGGCCTGATGGGCGACAATGGCGCCGGCAAGTCGACGCTGGTGAAGATGATCGCCGGCAATTTCCACCCGAGCCACGGCACCATGCGGTTGGACGGCAGGGAGCTTGTCCTGCACAAGCCAGCGGATGCGCGCCAGCATGGCATCGAGATCGTCCACCAGGACCTTGCGCTCTGCAACAATCTGACGGCTGCGGCAAATGTCTATCTCGGCCGCGAGCTGCGCCGCGGCGTCGGTCCGTTCCGCATCCTCGACTATGGCGCGATGTACAAGCGCGCCGGCCAGCTCTTCGCCGAATTGAAATCCGAGACGCGGCCGCGCGACCTTGTCAAGCAGATGTCGGGCGGCCAGCGCCAGGCGGTGGCGATTGCCCGCACCATGCTGTCGCAGGCCAAGATCGTGCTGATGGACGAGCCGACCGCGGCGATTTCGGTCAGGCAGGTGGCCGAAGTGCTCAACCTGATCCGCCACTTGCGCGACCAGGGCATCGCGGTAGTGCTGATCAGCCACCGCATGCCCGACGTGTTCGACGTCGCCGATCGCGTCATCGTCATGCGGCGCGGCCGTAAAGTGGCAGACAAGAAGATCGCGTCGAGCTCGCCCGAGGAAGTCACCGGGCTGATCACCGGCGCCATCGAACAGGTTGCGTAGTCGCGTGGAAACTTGGCACGCCTTCGGCCGCCCAGGAAAGGTAGATAATGGCAGTCACCCTTGACCAGACGATCGCGCAGAAGCAGCACACCTTCCTGTCGCGGCTCTTTTCCAACCAGACCTTCTGGGTGGTGATCGCGGTCGTCCTCGCCTGCCTGTTCCTGTCCTTCGCAACCGATTCCTTCGCCACGTCGAAGAACATCTTCAACATCACCCGCAACGTCACCTTCGTCGCCATCATCGCGCTCGGCATGACCTTCGTCATCATCACCGGCGGCATCGACCTTTCGGTCGGCTCGGTGCTGTGCCTATGCTCGATGATATTAGCGGTCACCATGCACGCCGGCTATTCGATCGAAATCGGCATCCTGGCATCGATCGCGACTGCGCTTGCCGTCGGCGCGTTCAATGGCGTGCTCATCGCCTATCTGGGCTTCCCGCCCTTCGTGGTGACGCTCGGCGTTCTCTCGGTGGCGCGCAGCCTCGCCATGGTCGCTTCCAACAACACCGTGGTCTTCCAGTTCGGGCCGGACCACCAGAAGCTTCTGGCGCTGGGCGGCGGCGCCTGGCTGTTCGGCATCGCCAATCCGGTGCTCTACATGATCATCCTGGCGCTGATCACGGGCTTCATCCTGCGCTGGACCAAGTTCGGCCGGCACATCTTCGCCATCGGCGGCAATGAGCATGCGGCGACGCTGACGGGCGTTCCCGTCAAGCAGATCAAGGTCGCCGTCTACATGATCTCGGCGCTTTCGGCGGGCATTGCCGGCATCATCCAGACCGGCTGGCTCGGCGCCGTCACCACCAATCTCGGCACCGGCATGGAGCTGCAGGTCATCGCCGCCACCGTCATCGGCGGCGCCAATCTCGCCGGCGGCGTCGGCACCGCGCTCGGCGCCATCGTCGGCGCCGCCCTCATCGAGGTGATCCGCAACAGCCTTGGCCTGCTCGGCATCAACGCCTTCTGGCAAGGCACGTTCATCGGCGGCGCGATCATCCTTGCGGTGCTGTTCGACCGCATCCGCAACTTCCGCCGCAGTGACTGAGTGCACTTTCCTTCTCTCCTTGTGGGAGAAGGAACGCCCCTATCGCTCAGTCTGAAAATCCGCTGCCACGTGGCGCCAACGAAACCCGCCGCGGCCGGGCGCCTTGACGCAACCGCACCCCGGCCGCACTATCCTGCGGCAGGCGAAGGGAGGCCAGTCGCCTGCGGGAGGAACGATACCCATGACGGACGCGATCAGGCTCTATTGGGGCCGGTTCGGACATGTTTCCGTGCTGAATGTCGCCAACGACTTCGTCACCCATGCCCATGGCGAGGCGCATCTCATCATCTGGCTGGAAGGCACGGCAGGGGAAATGACGATCGGCCGCGAGACGGTGCGGCTTGGACCGGGCACCGCGGCCGGCATCAATTCCTTCCAGCCGCACAGCCACGCCCTTTCCCGCGACGGCAGGCCCGGCCTGTTCCTCGCCTTCTACATCGATCCCGATTGGGCGCGCCGGCGCCGTGACCTGCCCTCTTCGGCGCCGCTGTTCACGCAAGCCGCGATCACGCTGGAGCCCTGGCTGCACCAGGCGGCGGCGAACCTGCTCGATCACCTCACCGACAATGAGAGCATCGACGACGTCGCCAATTACGAGATCGAGCGTTTCATCGACTCGGTGCTCGACGCGGCGGACGCCTCCGCGCCGCAGATAGCCCGCGCCCGCGTCAACACGATGCTCGATTTCCGCGTCCGCAAGGCGATCCAGCTGATGAAGGCCAATGTCTGTGAGCGCATTTCCTTCGATGACGTCGCCCGTTCGGTCGGCCTGTCCCGGCCCCACTTCTTCGCGCTCTTCAAGGAACAGACCAACCTGACCCCGAATGTCTACTGGAACACGCTGCGCATGGAGGAGGCCGTGCGCCAGCTGCAGTGGTCGGAGGCACCGCTGATCTCGGTCGCCTGCAATCTCGGCTTCACCACCCAGGGCAATTTCTCGCGCTTCTTCCGCGACCATGTCGGCGTGCCGCCGACGCTCTATCGCGAAGCGGCGCGAGCCATGTCGTGAGCGCGTTTGCGGGCTGATCCGCCGCCGCTTTTTCCGACTGGTTGATACGCGCTCAAGACGCATTGATAAGCGCCGGCTCTTCGGCCGCCCTAACCTTGTCCGATCTTTGCAAGGGAACCAGTCTATGGCGAAAGTCACCATTTCCAGCGTCATCGACGCGCCGGTCGAGCAGGTCTGGGCGCGCATCCGCGACTTCAACGGCCTGCCAAGCTGGCATCCGCGCATGGTGGAAAGCCACATCGAGGACGGCAAGGTCGCCACCACGATCGGCTGCGTGCGCAATTTCCAGTTGGCCAGCGGCGCGCGGTTGCGCGAAAAATTGCTCGACTTCTCGGATGAGAATTTCCTGGTCAGCTACTCGATCCTGGAAACGCCGCAGCCACTGACCAACCACAAGGCGACGCTGCAGTTGCGGCGCGTCACCGACGGCAACCGCACCTACGCCGAATGGAGCGCAAGCTTCGACGCTGCGCCCGAGGAAGCCGACAAGCTGGCCGAGGGCATGGGCGCCAATGTCTTCCAGGGCGGCTTCAATGCCCTGAAGAGCCATTTCGCCGGCAATAGCTAAATCGGGGAGCGCGCCATGTCGCTTGCGCTGCAGACCTTCTCGACCGTGAAAGACGCCAGTGCAGCCTTGCAGGCGGCCGGCTCCCGCTATCTTGGCGGCGGCACGCTGGTGGTGCGCGCCGCCAATGAAGGCGATGTTTCCGTCTCCAGCCTGGTCCGCGTCGCCGATCCCGGCCTTTCGCGGATCGCGGTTTCGGGCGGCAAGGTCCGGCTCGGCGCGTCCGCCACCATGGCGGCGATTGCCCGCCATCCCGAGCTTGCCGCGCTCGCGCCAGCCGCGCGCGCCGTCGGCGGACCGGCGATCCGCAACATGGCGACCGTCGGCGGCAACCTGTTCGCCCCTGCCCCTTACGGCGATTTCGCCGTGGCGCTTCTGGCGCTGGACGCGACCGTCTTCACCGAAGACGGCGAAATGCCGATCGAGACCTTCCTGACCGGCCGCGACACCAGTCGCGTCATCGTCACCGCTGTCGGCTTTTCATTGCCCAGCATGGAGAGCTTCCGCTTCCTGAAAGTGTCGCGCGTCAAGCCGAAGGGTGTGTCGGTGCTGAGCATCGCCGCACTCCTGCAGCGCACGGCCGACGGCACGGTAACTTCGGCGCGGATCGCGCTGGGCTGCATGGCCGACCGGCCGATACGCGCTTTAGCCACAGAGAAGGCGCTGCTGGGTTCCAAGCTCACGCCGCAGGAAATCGCGCCGGCGCTCGCCGCCGCGGGTGAAGGCATCACGCCGATCACCGACCCGATCGCCAGCGCCTGGTATCGCGCCGAGGTCCTGCCGGTGCATCTCGGGCGGTTGCTGTCACAATAAAACCCGTTGGGGACGCGCGTCCGTCCGGTCCGTCCAGGCAGGCGCGCAGGGAGGAAAAATGGCGAAGGTACCTGTCCAATTCATGCTCAACGGCTCGGAGAAAGCCGAGTTCGTCGAAAGCGGCACGACGCTGCTCAACGCGCTGCGCGACAAGATCGGCGACACATCGCCGAAGGGTGGCTGCCACCAGGGCACCTGCGGCGCCTGCTCGGTCATCATTGACGGCGAGTTGCGGCTCTCCTGCCTGACATTGGCCGAGACTTGCATCGGCGCCGATATCAAAACCACCGCCGGCCTCGCCGAAGGCGGCGTGCTGCACCCGCTGCAGCGCGCCTTCCTCGATGCCTTCGCCACCCAATGCGGCTTCTGCACGCCGGGCATGATCATGGCCGCCAAGGTTCTGCTCGACCGCACGCCGAACCCCAGCCGCGAGGACGTGGTCGAGGCGCTGTCCGGCAACATCTGCCGCTGCACCGGCTATGAGCCGATCATCCAGGCGGTGCTGCTTGCGGCGCGCGCCAACTCCCAGAACGCCGCCTGAGGGGGACCGAGCCATGGAACTGCGCAAGGATTACTTCGCCGATGTCCGCAAGGACGGTCTGCACGAGATCGGCCAGCCGCGGCCGCGGCTCGATTCGCCGGGACATGTCACCGGCAAGACCGCCTATTTCGCCGACCGCAATTTCCCCGGCATGCTGCATCTGAAGATGGTGCGCAGCCCGCACCACCATGCTCGCATCCGCTCGATCGACACATCCGAGGCGGAAAAGCATCCGGGCGTGGTGAAAATCCTCACCGCCAAGGACGTGCCGCACAATGTCTACACCATCCTGATCCTGATCCAGATCGGACCGGAAGACGAGACAGTGCTTGCCGACGGCAAGGTGCGCTGGAAGGGTGAGGCCGTGGTGGCGGTGCTGGCCGAGACAGAGCGCGCGGCGCAGGAAGCCGCCGCCAAGGTCAAGGTGGACTATGAGGTGCTGCCCGCCGTCTTCGACATGGAGGAGGCACTGAAGCCCGGCGCACCGCTCGTCAACGAATATCACGGCCAGAATTACTATCTCTACGACAGCGGCGAATGCCGCAAGGTGCGCTTCGGCGATGTCGAGGCAGGCTTTGCCGGCGCCGATCACATCCTCGAACAGAGCTACCAGTCCTCGCCCATCGAGCACGCGCCGACCGAGACCACCGGCTGCGTGGTGGTGCCCGAGAGCAACGACCGCTTCACCTGCTACACCAACACGCAGGCGATGTTCTTCACGCTCGACAACGCCTCGATCATCCTGCAGATGCCGGGCTCGAAGCTGCATTTCGTCGGCGGTACCGTTGGCGGCGGCTTCGGCGGCAAGGTCGACGTCATCGTCGAGCCGATCGCCATCCTCGCTGCCAAGCTAACCGGACGCCCGGTCTGTTTTATCTACAGCCGCGAGGAGGAAATGCAGATTTCGTCACCCCGCGCGGCCGAAAAGGTCGTCATCAAGGACGGCGTGATGAAGGACGGCCGCATCGTCGCGCGCAAGGTCACCGGCTACACCGATGCCGGCGCCTATTCGCGCCACTCGCCCTACGGCGCGCAAAAGGGCGCGGCGCACTATCCCGGGCCCTACACGATCCCCAATGTCTGGATCGACACCTACTGCGTCTACACCAACCGCACCCCCTCCTCCGCCATGCGCGGCTTCGGCGTCACCATCGGCGACTTCGCGCTTGAAGTGCAGATGGACAAGCTGGCGCGGCTGATCGGCATGGATCCGCTCGAGTTCCGCTTCATCAATGCCTATCGCGACGGCGACATGAAGGCACACCGCCAGCCGACGGAGGGGGCAGCACTGATCGAATGCATGCAGGAAGCCTCGCGCGCCGCCAACTGGCCGGTGGCGGAGAAATACATGGCGATGTCCTCCTACAGGAAGGAAGCCTGAGATGGCGATCCGGCGTGGACGCGGCGTCGCCGCGATCAACTATCCGACCGGGATGAATCTCGGCGGCGATCCGACACAGGCGCTGGTTCATTCGACGCCGACCGGCAATTTCATGGTGACGCTCTCCAGCGTCGATCTTGGCCAAGGCATGAAGCAGATCATGGCGCAGATCTGCGCCGAGACGATCGGCGTGCCGACCGACCGCGTCGTCATCGACACCGCCGACACCGACACCGGCCCGCATTGCATGGGCACTTTCGCCTCGCGCGGCACCCACCGCGCCGGCAATGCCGTCATCCAGGCGGCCAAGGAAGCCCGCCAGGTGATGCTGGAAGTGGCCGCCGAGGAGCTCGAAGTGAATGCGTCGGACCTCGAGACCGATGGCCAGGGCAACATACAGGTGAAGGGCGCGCCGCAGAAATCGATCTCGATCTTCGATGTCGCGCTCTCGGCGCATTTCAAGCGCGGCCGCTCGATCTCCGGGCGCGGCATGTTCCTGATCCCGCGCTCCTATCCGGAGAAGGAGACCGGCGCGATGAAGCCGTCGACCTGCTATGCCCATGCCTGCACGGTGGCCGAGGTCGAGGTCGACGACGAGACCGGCGAAGTGACGGTGCTCGCCGTGAAGAACGTCTTCGAGATCGGCCGTGCGCTGAACCCCAAAATGGTCGAGCAGCAGTTGGTCGGCGGCTCCTGGATGGGCATCAGCCACGCGCTCTACGAGACGACCGAGCCCTATTACCCGAACCGGGACCATGGCGGCACCGACTTCAATCAGTATCTAATGCCGGGCCCGGGCGATCTCGCAAAAACCGAGATCATCGTGCTGGAGCGCCCCTCCGCCGACGGCCCCTTCGGCGCCAAAGGCCCGGGCGAGATGTGCGCCAACCCGCAGATCCCCGCTGTTGCCAACGCTGTCTTCGACGCCGTCGGCGTGCGCGTCGACACGCTGCCGATCACGCCCGAGCGCATCCTGCGCGCGCTGAAGGCGCAGGCCGCGGGCTGAGCGGGAAGATGGCCCGCGCCGATGCAACGGATGTCGCCGCCTCCCCGGAGACGGTCGCCGTGCGCCTTGCCGCGTCGCGCTATCTGGCCGACGACAGTCTCGCCACCGCGATCTTCCTGGCGATCCGATTGGGCAAGCCGCTGCTGCTCGAAGGCGCGCCGGGCGTCGGCAAAACGGAAGCGGCGAAGGCGGTCGCCGAACTGCTCGGGCGCGAGCTGGTGCGGCTGCAATGCTATGAAGGCATCGACGCCGGGCATGCGCTGTACGAGTGGAACTACCAGCGCCAGCTGCTCGCCATCCGGCATGCCGGCGAGCACGAGATCGACATCTATGACGACCGCTTCCTGATCGCCCGGCCGCTGCTGCAGGTGCTGCGCGCGCCTGAACAGCGTGTGCTCCTGGTCGATGAGATCGACCGCTCGGATCACGAGTTCGAGGCGCTGCTTCTGGAATTCCTCTCCGACTTCCAGATCAGCATTCCGGAACGCGGCACCATCCGCGCCGCAACGCAGCCGATCGTCGTCCTGACCTCGAACCGCACCCGCGAGCTGGCCGAAGCGCTTAGGCGGCGATGCGTCTATCACTGGATCGGCTATCCCGACGCCGCCCGCGAGGCCGAGATCATCATGCTGCGCGCGGGTGATGTCGCCGAGGCCACCGCGCGCGCGGTGGCGAATGCCGTGCAGCAGATCCGCGCGAGGCCTCTGGCCAAGCCGCCGGGCATCGCCGAAGCGGTCGAATGGGCCAATGCCGCGACAATCCTCGAAAAAGGCGGCAGCCCATGGCCGCAAGCCTTCCGCCGCGCCATCGGCGTGCTGATCAAGGACGAGGAGGATTTGTCCTCGATCGCGCCGGAGCTGGGGAGGATTGTCGAGGAGGTGCTGGCGTGATGCGTGACCTCGACAACCCCTTCGCCCCGTTTACGGGGAGAAGGTGCCCCGAAGGGGCGGATGAGGGGCAGCGCCAACCTCCGACGTCGGCGCAGCCCCTGACCTGCCTGCCGGCATCCTCTCCCCGTGAACGGGGAGAGGATGGCTTGCCCCGCCCCGCCGCGCCGTTCCTGGGCTTTGCCCGCTTGCTTCGTGATCATGCCTTCGCCATTGCGCCCGAGCAGGTCACCAGTTTCATGCAAGCGATCACGCTGCTCGGTCCTCGCTCGATGAACGATATCCGCGAGGCGGCACTCGCCACGCTGGCCCCCTCGCCCGACCGCCGAGGCGAATTCGAGGCGCATTTCAGCTTCTATTTCTACGGCGACGCCAAACCTTCGATCGAAGGCCAAGAGGACGACGAGACCCGCATCAAGGACGACCGAGGCGCGCACGAGGAAGAGGACCGCACCCCACGCCAGGAGAAAGGCGGCGAACTGTCCTCGGCGCTCGAACAATTGAGCAGCCGCGATTTCCAGCGCGACGCCGATGGCCTTGGCCCGTTCCGCCGCAAGCTTGCGTCCGCCCTGCCCGCGCGCCGTTCTTTCCGAACAGCCCGCACCCGCTCGCGGGGCACGCTGGACCTCAGGCGTTCGCTGAGCGAAATCGTCAGCGCCGATGGCGACATCCCGGCGCCGCTGCTGCGGCGCCGGCAGACCGTATCGCGAAAACTGCTCCTGCTCATCGACGTCTCCGGCTCGATGAAGCTGCACACGGCCGATTACCTGAAGCTGGCGCATGCCGCGGTGCAAGGCGCGGACCGTGCCGAAGTGTTCACCTTCGGCACGCGGCTCACCCGCATCACCTCTGCGTTGCGCATCCGTGACCGCGAGCAGGCTCTGGCCCGCGCCGCGGCCCAGGTCGACGATTGGGACGGCGGCACCCGCATGGGGCCGACGCTGCTTGCCTTCCTTTCGGTGCCACGCTTCTCGGCCTTCGCGCGCGGCGCCTGCGTTGTGATCCTATCGGACGCGCTGGAGCGGGGCGGTCATTCCGATCTCGAAACAGCGATCCGGCGCCTGAGCGCCCGCGCCTTCCGGCTCTCGCTGGCGACGCCGCTCGCTGGCGATCCACGCTTCCACCCGGCGACGGCAGCGCTTCGCGCCATCCTGCCGGCGCTCGACGACCTGGTCGACGGCTCGTCGCTGAAGAGCCTCACCGATTTCATCCTGTCACTCGCCCGCCCCGCTCCGGCGGCAAAAACCATCTGGAAAAGGGTATCGTGATGCAGAAAGCCATCGACGCGCATTTCCATATCTGGCGCCAACAGGACCAGCCCTGGCTGGTTGGGCCGATGGTGCCGCGCATCTTCGGCCCTTACGAGCCGATCCGCCGCGACTATCCGATCGCGGAGTTCCTCGAAGACCAGAAAGGCTCGGGCGTCGAGAAGGCGGTCTATGTCCAGACCAACTGGGCCAAGGAGGATTTCGAGAAGGAGGTCGCCTTCCTGCAGAAAACCGCGGACGAGACCGGCTGGCCGCACGCCATCGTCGGCTATGCCGACATGACGGTCGACGACGTCCGCCCGCAGATCGACCGGCTGATCAAATACAAGCTGCTGCGCGGCGTGCGCATGCAGCTTCACTGGCACGAGACGCCCGCCTTCCGCTTCGCCGCCTCGGCCGATCAGGTCATCGATCCCATGGTGCGGAAAAACGTGGCGTGCCTGAAGGATTACGGCCTCTCCTTCGACCTGCAGCTCTTTCCCGCGCAGATGAAGGACGGACTGGCACTGGTCGGCGAGAACCCGCAAACCAATTTCATCCTGACCCATGCCGGCATGTTGACGGGAATGGAGCCCGAAACCACCGATGCCTGGAAAGCGGGTCTCCGCACGCTCTCGGCGGCGCCCAATTTCTACGCCAAGCTATCGGGTTTCGGCACCTTCGTGCATCGCAACGACCCCGACCTCATCGCCTATATCGTCGACAATGCTATCGAAATCCTCGGCAGCGGCCGGCTGATGTTCGGCTCGAATTTCCCGATCGAGAAACTGTGGACCAGCCATGCCGAACTGATCAAGGCGCACCGCGCGGCGGTCGCCCGCCACGGAGCGGAAGCCGAGGCGAATATCTTCTGGAACACGGCCGAGAAGGTTTACCGGCCGGTATAGCGCGGCCACCTTCTCCCGCAAGGGGAGAAGGAAAAGCCGGCGCCTCACTTCACCTCGAACTGCGGATCGAGCGGAATCTGCATCGCCGTCACAAGATGGTTGGTCTGGCCGGCCAGCCCGATGATCGACACCAGCTCGCTATGCTGTTCCTCGGTCATGCCCTTGGCCCGCGCTGCCGCGGCGTGCGAGTGGACGCAGTAGGAGCAGCCGTTGGCGGTCGACACGGCGATGTAGATCATTTCCTTGGTCAGCGGATCGATGGCGCTGTCGGCGACCATCACCGCCTTGAGTTGCTCCCACACCCGCTTCAGCGAGGCCGGATCGTTGGCAAGTCCGCGCCAGAAATTGTTGACGAAATCGGATTTGCGCGTCGCGCGGATGTCGTCGAACACGGCCTTCACCGCCGGGATTCTCTCGACCTCGGCGTCGCTCAGGAGTTTTGTGGTGGCCATGGTGTTTCCTTTCGTTTGGACCGATGGGCAAGGTCGTTGTATCAAGTGTTCCGCATAGACGGCTAACCGGCTTATCCGATTCAATTTTTGGCTCGGAACAGCGCACTGCCGCGGAGGTTGGCCGAAGCACCTTAGCCTCGTCATTCTAGGGCGGAGCAAGAAGCGAAGCGACGCGCGCAGACCCTGGAATCCATTCCGTGACCTCGCGCGAGAGGTGCAGCGGAGCAGAATTCTGAACCGCAGCGGCGCCTAACAGTCGCGGCATGGATCCTAGGGTCTGCGCGCGTCGCTCCGCTCCTTGCTCCGCCCGTGGATGACGAAATGACGAGCGCCTCGGCCAATCTCCATGGGTGACGATTCAACGGTGCGATTATCCGCCTCTACCCCGCCAGCTAGTGCACGGCCGCGTACATGATCTTCTCCTCCGTCGCCTCCGCCGGCGAGAATTCCTCGACGATACGGCCTTGTCGGCACACCAGGATGCGATCGGAAAGGTTCATGATCTCCGGCAGGTAGGATGAGATGACGACGACGGCGAGGCCCTCGTCGGCCAGCCGGTTGATGATCTGGTGGATCTCGGCGATGGCGCCGACATCGACGCCGCGCGTCGGCTCGTCGAAGATGACGATGCGCGGCTGCTGCACCAGCCCCTTGCCGATGACCACTTTCTGCTGGTTGCCGCCGGAAAGCTCGACCACGCGCGCATTGTCGTTGATCGCCTTGATGTTGAGCGTCTTCGTCCATTCAGCCGAGAGCTGCCGCATCTCCTGCTGGTTGATCACCCAGGCCTTCTCGCGCCCCGCGGCGAGCAGCCCGCCGAACAGGTTCTCGGCAATGCCCATCGTCTCGAAAATGCCCTCGCTCTTGCGATCCTCGGTGACGTAGACGATGCCGTCGGCCACCGCCTCGCTCGGCACGAGGTAGCGCACTGGGCGATCATCCAATTCGATCGCGCCGCCGCGCAGGAAATCGCGCTTATAGATGCCCGACACGATCTTGAATGTCTCGGTGCGGCCGGAGCCGATCAGCCCGAACACGCCTGTGATCTGGCCCTCGAAGATCGAGAAGGAATTGTTGCGCACGATGTTGCTCATCGAGATGTCCTGCACCGAGAGCACTTTCTTGCCGGCCCTGCGCAGCTTCGCCTCGTCGCGCTGGCGGTAGATTTGCCCCGACAGCGAGCGCCCGACCATGGCGGCGACGATCCTGTCGCGGTCGAAGGCCGAAGTGTCGTCGGTGATCACCAGCTCGCCGTCGCGCAGGATGGTGATGCGGTCGGCAATCATCAGCGCCTCTTCCAGCGCGTGGCTGATGAAGACGATCGACACGCCACGCGCCTTCAGCCGGCGGATCAGCGCGAAGAAATGGCGTTTTTCCTCCGGCGTCAGCGTCGCCGTAGGCTCGTCGAAGATGATGATCTCGGCATTATGGTGGACGGCGCGCGCGATCTCCACCATCTGCCGCTTGGCGGCGCCCAGCGTGGCCACCATCGCGTTCGGATCGACCGGAAAATTCAGCGACTGCAGGAACTGCTGCGCCGAGATGTAGGTGCCGCGCAGCCGGTTGAGGAATTTCTCGGTGCCGAGATAAAGGTTCTGCGCCACCGTCATCGACGGCACCAGGCTGGTCTCCTGGAACACCATGGCGATGCCGGCTTCCAGCGCGGCATGCGGCGAGGCGTATGCCGTCTCGACGCCCTTGTGGAACATCTTGCCGGAGGTCGCGTCGACGACGCCGGCGATGATCTTGGTCAGCGTCGACTTGCCGGCGCCGTTCTCGCCGAGCAGCGCGTGGATCTCGCCTTTCCGCAGTTCAAAGCTGACATTCTTCACCGCGGGCACGCCGCGATAGTTTTTGGTGACGTTTTCCAGACTGACGATCGGTTCCATCAGAAACCTCCCGAAGCGAGATCGACGGAAAGCACGCAGTCGCCTCCCTTTGAGGCGATGAACAACTGACCGTCCTGTTCCGCTACGCTGCAGATGCCGTGGCGCGTGCCGTTGGCGCGGCTGTGCAGGCTGAATTGCGGCTGCATGGTGTTGTCGAGCCTGACCACCAGACCGTAGGAGCGGCTTGGCGACCACGGCTTGTGGATGCCCATGGTGCGGATGCCACCGCATTGCAGCGGCTCGAGGAAGCTGCGGTTGGAGGCCAGCGCCGGTGCGATCCAGTAGGCCGGCGGCACCTGGTCGATCATGTCTCGGCGATAATGCGTTTCCTGCAGCACGAACTCGATCAGCCGGTTGCGCGGCGCAAACAGCGTCAGCCACGCGCCGCCGTCGGCGGATGGTGACAGGCGGGCGGGATAGCCGGGCAGATGCGTCAGCACGGTCGACCGGTTGCCGGTCAAGCCGTCAAAGCGCACAAGCTGATGACGCCAGCTTTCGCTCACCAGCACATCGCTGCCGGTCGGGTGAAGCCCATAGGGAAAGGCAATGTCGCCAGCGGTCTTCTGGAAACCGATACCCCCTGGCCCGAGCCGCCAAAGCGAGCCGGAAGCACCTTTCTTCATCAGGTCGGCCGCCCATTGCGACAGCAGGTGCTGCGCCGAGCCGTTGGCCAGCCACAGCGTGCCGTCATCGGCATAGGCGAGTGCGGTGATGCAACGGATTTCGGCCGGCAGCGAAATCTCCTTGCCGGCGATGAGCAGCTTGCCGCTTTCCAGCCCGACCGTCAGTTCGTCCGATGGCGACAGCGCGAGCGCGGTGACGGTGGACGCAAAAGTCTCGACCACGACGGGCTCGGAACCGGCCGCAATCGCAAAGACGGCATTACCGCTGGAGACAAACAGCCGGCCGGCAGCCGGCAGCAGATTGTCCGGCGAGCTCAGTTCGGCGAAGGCCGGCGCGTCATCCAATCGGGTGTTGGGACGGAATGCACCGTCGAGCGGCGGTATAGTCACCGCCTTGCCGCGAAAGACATCCAGGATCGGATCGAGGATCATGGCTTGCCTCCCCAATAGGAAGCAGGGCTGGTCCAGTTCGGGTCGGCGTCCTCGATCCTGTAGCGGCCGACGCGGTTGTTGAGGATGCCGCCGACGAAGAGATATCCCTTGTGCTCGCGCATCGAGGTCACCATCGGATGCGCATCGCCCGAGAGATCGCCCATCGCCTCGACGATGCCGCCCTTCTCGTTGAACTTCACCACGCCGCCGGTGTTGATGTTGGGAAACAGCCACTCGTCCTGCGGCAGCCGCCGCGTCATGCGCTTGCGCATATCGGGATGGCGCAACGACAGGTCGAAGCTCGGCGTGCGCATGCCGAGCCACGCCATCCAGTAATTGCCGTCGGACGCACGGTTGATGTTGTCGGGATAGCCAGGCATGTCGCGGATGACGCATTCGGCGGTGCCGGCCTTCGGCCCTTCCAGCCAGTAGCGATGCACGCGGCAGGCCCAGCTTTCGGCGAAGAACAGCGACTTGCCGTCATGCGCCATGCACACGCCGTTGGTGTAGCGGTAGCCGTCGAGCAGCGTCTTCGTCGATCCATCCTTCGGGTCATAGACCAGCAGGCGGCCCGTGGCGCGGTTCTCGATCGAGTCCAGCGCCCAATCATGGGCATCGTAGCGCTTCGTTGAATCCGTGAAATAGATACGGCCGTCCGGCGCGATGTCGCAGTCATTGGGGTCGCGCAGCCGCGCGTCGTCGACGATCGAGGTCCAGGAGCGCGACGTCTCGGCCGACAGGCGCTTCACCTCCCGGTCCGGCGAGACGGAATAGAGCCCCATGGCGCCGACGCAGCTGATGAGGTTGCCGTCCCGGTCGAAAGCGAGCCCCAGCGGAAAGCCGCCGATATGCGCGAACACTTCCGACTTGACATAGTCCGGCGCGAAGAAGCGGACGATCTCACCATGGCGGGTGCCGCAATAGAGATGGTCGTCGCGGTCGAGGATGACGTCCTCTGGTCCTTCGAGCTCGCCAAGCCCGATATGGTCCGCGGCCGACAGCCGATTGTCGAGCTCGTAGGATGTGCCGGAACCGGGCGCGGCCGACTGCGTTTCGCCCATCTTGAGATAGACCGGCGCGACATAGACCTCGTTCAGCACCTTGTGGCGGTTCTTCAGCCAGCGGATGTCGATGGTGACGGCCACCGCCAGCATGATGCCGAGCACCATCTGGTTGGTACCGGTGCCGTAGCCCAGCCGGATCAGCCCGTTGGTCATGGTCAAGACGATGATGGCGCCCATCAGCCCCTTGATCACCGACCCACGCCCGCCGCCGAGGCTGACGCCGCCGACCACCGCCGCCGTCAGCGCCATGATCTCCAGATTAAGCCCGGTCCCCGGCCCTGCGCCGCTTAAGCGGCAGGCAATGAGGAAACCGCCGATCGAGGCGCAGAAGCCTGAGAAGACATAGGTCATGAACACCGTGCGGCGCACCCGGATGCCGGCATTGTGCGCCGAGCGTCGGGAACCGCCGACCGCCAGCACGTGCCAGCCAGGACGCGATCGCGTCAGCGCGATGTGCGTGACGATGGCGAGGATAATGGCCAGCCAGACCGAGACCGACAGGCCCCAGAAAGTGCCGTCGCCGATGAAGTCGAGCACATCGGAGCTGGCCTGGGAAAGCTGCACGTCGGCGGCATAGGTGGTGACGAGGATGTCGAACAGCGCCCGTCCGAAGATGAAGGTGACCAGCGTGGTGAGGAAGGCGCGCAGTCTCAGATACCCGACGAGGTAACCGTTGATGGCGCCGAAGACGAGCCCTGTAGCCAGCGCCGCGGCCAGCGCCAGCCACACCGACTGTTCGAGGATGAAGAAGACATAGACGGCGGAAAAGCAGGACAGCGCGAAGATCGAGCCGACCGAAAGATCGATGCCGCCGCCGAGCATCACCACGGTCATGCCGATGACGACCAGGGAGAACTCACCGAGCTGCCGCGTCGATTCCTGCAGCGAGGTGAGCTTGAAGAACCCTGGAATGATCGAGCCGAACACGCCAAGCGTCGCCACCAGCGCCAGGAAGGGTATGGCGTTGTCGGTCCAGCGCTTGGTCAGGATCTCGCCGACCAGATGATCGGGCACAAGATTGTAGCGCCAGGCCTGGAGGCGTTCACGAAAATTCATCGGCTGCTGCTGTCATTCAAGAGAAAGAGGCGGCCGGAACAATCCGGCCACCTCGTTGATATCAGTCGCGTATGTCTTACTTCGCCGCCGCTTCGGCCTGCAGCGCCTTCAGGTCCCAGCAGCTGTCGGGCTTGAGGTCAGCCTTGGTCGTCGCCTTCTCCAGCGTGTAAATGTAGGTGTGCGAGGTGCCGGCCGGCTGCCCGCTCTGCAGCAGGAACTTGATGATGGCGTTCATGTCGCCCGACTGGCGGGCAAGATCGGTCATCACAACGGCGCCGTAGGTGCCGTCCTGAAGCTTGTCGCAATCGGCCGCCTTCTCGCCGCCGCCGGTGGTGACCAGGAACACCTTGCCATCGAGCTTGGCGTCGCGGATCGCTGCCGAGGCGCCGGTGGCGTCGCCGTCCCAGAAGTCGATGATCGAGCAGATGTCGGGATGCTGCTGCAGCATCGTCGTCGTCACGTTGCGCGACGTCGTCGCATCCCAGTTGGAATCCGGCTTGGCGACGACCTGGAAGTCGGGATGCTTCTCCAGCACCTTCATGATGCCGGCATATTGGTAGAGGCTGGACGAGTTCGCCTGGTCGCCCTGCACCAGCCCGATCTTCTTCGACGAATTCTCGCCGCAGCCCTTGATCGCCGCTTCGGCCTCGAGCTGGCCGAGCTTGTCCCAGTCGCTGCCGACAAAGGCGTCGGCGGGGAAGTTGGCCGGATTGTCGACGAGCAGCACATAGGTGCCGGCGGCCTGAGCCTTCTTCATCAGCTTCGAATAGGAGTTGAGGTCGGGCGCGTGGATGATCAGCACGTCGGGCCTGGTGTCTGAAGCGATGGCGTCGGTGATCGCCTGCGCGCCGGCATCGACGACCCAGTTCGGATCACGGGTCTCGAACGTGCCGCCCCAGGCTTCGACTTCCTTCTTCAAATAGTGCGCCCAGCCCTGCGCCAGGTCGAAGCCCATCGCCAGCGGCACCAGCATGACGCGCTTTCCGTTGAGCGACTTGGCATAGGCAGCGGGACCCGGATCGTCGGCGGCGAAGCTCGGCGCCGCGAAGGCGGTAACGGCGAGCGCCGTGGCCGCCGCCATCAATGTCCTGAATAATTTCATGTCACGTCCTCTGGTTCGGTTTTCATTGCCGGCCGATCGTCGCGATCACCCCGGGTACCCGAGAGCAAGATGGGCTGGCCCATCTGCTCTAAATGTCGCCTTGCTGCGCGGTCTGTTCGTCGCGTGGATTGATGATGCCGTCGACGATGATGGCGCCGAGCAGGATCGCCGCCTTGATCAGGTTCTGGTAGAGCAGCGGAATGTCGATGATGGTCATGGCGTTGAGCAGGATGCCGATCAGCGCCGCCCCCACCAGCACGTTGCGCACCCCGCCCCTGCCGCCCGACAGCCCGATGCCGCCGATCACCGCCACCAGCACGATATCGTAGAGCAGCGTCGAGTTGACGATGCGCGTGTTGATCGAATGCAGGCTGGCCGCGGTCAGCAGACCGGCGATCAGGGCCACGAAAGCCGACAGCATATAGCGCAGCACCAGCATGGGCCGCACCGGAACGCCGATGTTGCGGGCGGCGACCGGATTGTCGCCGGCGAAATAGATGAAGCGGCCCCATTTGGTGTAGCGCAGGAACAGGAAGAACAGCAAGGCAAGTCCGGCGAAGACGAACACCTCGACCGGAATATCGAGGAAGCGGACGCCGCCGAGCAGCTCGACCCAGTGACCCCCAGGCACCGGCACGGCATCCTGCGTGATCAGTTGAGAACGCACATAGCCGAACACGAAGGAGCCGGTGGCTAAGGTCACGAAGATCGCCGGCACGTCGGCATAGGCGACGAGAAAGCCGTTGAGCAGGCCGATGGCTAAAACGCCTGCCAGCACATAGCCAAAGGCGAGCCCGTCCGAGGTGCCGGTGTTGACCAGTTGCAGGTACCAGGCGACCGACATCGCCATGATCGCCACGGCCGACAGGTCGATGCCGCGACCGATGATGACGACGGCCATGCCGAGCGCGAGAATGCCCAGGACGGAAACCGAGCGGACGATGGCCACCAGATTGTCGGCGGTCAGGAACCCCGGCAGGCCGATGGCCGCGGCGGCAAACAGCAAGATGGCGATGGCAAAGACGATGCCTTCCTGATTGAGGCGCCTCCAGTTCGGCCAGCCGATCGCATTCATCGCTTGTGTCTTTCGCCCCTGCGCACAGGCCTTTGGCCGGGCCTGCATCCCGGACGAAAGCTAATCGGCTCAACACAGGCTCGTCAAATGAATCCGCGTTCAACAGCCAGGCTTGTACTGCTAAAGGACAAGTGGACGCATCGATTGCCGAAACTGGCGCAATAGTCGGAAACTCCTAGGCTTTTGGCAATCCGTCGCAGCGATCGCGTGGTCAGCGCAAGAGCCTGCTCGACGACGGCGAGGCCGGCGCAATTTACGTCCGCAAAATGCGTCCGGCTCGGCGTCAATTGTTCGTCGAATGGCCCGAAACCTCGGCTCCGGCATTTGCCGGTTTGAACACGGCCTCGTTGTCGGGGATGCAGGTCATGACGCGGTGGTTGAACAGCATAAGCCCGATCCAGTCCAGAGCTTATCCAACAAACTTCCGTGCGGGCCGATCGCCTGTTATGGATGAGCGCGGGATGGCCGAGGAAAATGCATGAAGCCCATCTATATCGACTACCTCAATGCTCTCGACATCGAAGCGCTTGCCATGACCGACGCCGAGATCATCGAAGCCGTCGAAGCAGGGCTCGTCGCGCAGGGCAACGGCCAAACGGTGATCGAGCCGCGCGTCCATCTTGAGCCCGACCCCTCCTTCCACGGCCACTTCAACGTGCTGCGCGGCTATGTGGCGCCGCTCGACGCTGCCGGCGTGAAGATCGTCGGCGATTATGTCGACAACTATATGCACGGCCTGCCGTCGGAATTCGGCATCCTCAATCTTTTCGATCCGCGCACCGGCACGCCGCGCGCCATCCTTGACGCCACCGTCATCACCGACATGCGCACCGGCGCGGTCACCGCCATCGGCGCCAAGCATCTGGCGAAGAAGAACTCGAAGGTGCTCGGCCATATCGGCGCGCGCGGCACCGCCTACTGGAACGTGCGCCTGCTCGACCACCTCTTCGACTTCGACGAGATCCGCGTCCATTCGCGCCGGCCGGAAAGCCGCGACGGCTTTGCCGCGAAGCTCGCCGCCGACCTCGGCAAGCCGGTCGCGGCCGTGGCCGACTGGAAAAGCTGCGTCGAAGGCGCGGACATCGTCGTCGAGGCCTCGCGGCTGCCGGAACCGCAGCCGCTGCTCAAGACCGAATGGATCAAGCGCGGCGCGCTGGTGGTGCCTTACGGCACGATGAGCGCGGTCGAGCTGTCGCTCACCGACATCATGCAGAAGATCGTCGTTGACGACTGGGGTCAGTGCAAGGGCGGCAAGTTCGGCTCGCTGCGCGCTCATGTCGAGACGGGACGGCTGAGCGAGGAGACACTGCACGCCGAGCTCGGCCAGATCGCCGCCGGCCTCAAGGCAGGCCGGCAAAGCGATGGCGAGACGATCCTGTTCTGGCATCGCGGTCTCTCGCTGTCCGACATCGCGCTCGGCAAGGCCATGCTCGCCAAGGCCGGCGAAAACGGCATCGGCCAGCGGCTGCGCTTCGCATGAGCCCGCTCGTTCTCACCGGCGCCGGCGTCAGCATCGAAGATGTGGCCGCCGTTGCGCGCAATGCGGTCAAGGTCGAGGTCACGCCTACCGTCATGGAGCACCTGGCCAAGGCGCGCAATGTGCTCGATGAAGCGGCCGCGGGCGGGCAGCAGATCTATGGGCTGAACACCGGTCTCGGCGCCAATCTCGGCACAGCGGTGGAAGGCGATGTCGGCGCTTTCCAGCGCCAGTTACTCGATGGACGCGGCGCAGCTGTAGGGGAAGCCCTGCCAATCCAGATCGTACGAGCGGCGATGTTTGCCCGCGTCGCCATGCTTTCGGCAGGCGGCTCCGGCCTCTCGCCGCACGTCTTCACCGCGCTCGTGGAGGCGCTCAATGCCGGCGTTCATCCAGTCATGCCGTCGCTCGGCTCGATTGGCGCCGGCGACCTCGTGATGATGACGCCGATCGCACACACGCTGATCGGCGAAGGCGATGCCGATTACCAGAGCCGTCGCATGCCTTCTGCCAAGGCGCTGATGATGGCGCGTCTTGCTCCGGTCAGCCTGGCGCCAAAGGACGGGCTGTCGCTGATCAACGCCTCGGCGGTCTCCACCGGCACCGGCGCGCTGGCGCTTGTGGACGCGCTGTCGACAATGGAGCAGCAGCAACAGGCCGGCGCGCTGACCATGGAAGCGCTTGGCGCGAACCGCACCATTCTCGACGCGCGCCTGCATGTCTCGCGCCCCGCGGCATGCCAGCTGCTGGCCGCAAAGGCGCTGCGCGAGTTGCTCGCTCGCGACAAGGAACTCGCGCCAACCACCATTCAGGATCCGCTCTCGATCCGCTGCATGCCCTCGATCCACGGCGCGCTGATCCAGGCGATCGACCATGCCAGACTCGCGGTCGAGATCGAGCTCAACGCGGCCGCCGACAACCCGCTAGTGCTTGCAGAAGACGCGCTCGTGCTGTCGACAGGCAACTTCCACACCACGTCGCTGGCGCTTGCTTTTGAGACGCTTGGCCTCGCGATCGCCCAGTGTGCGGCAGCCTGCGCCGCCCGCTTCATCCAACTGACCGGCTCGGGCCGCAATGGCCTGCCCAAATATCTGTCGCCGGTCGGCGGCGCCTCCGCGGGCTTCGTGCCGCTGCAGAAAACGGTGACGGCAATCCTGGCCGCGATCCGTCACAAGGCCAATCCGGTGATGCTCGACTTCTTGCCGGTTTCCGAGGGCGTTGAAGATCACGCCACGCAGACACCGCTGGCTATCGCCAAATGCGCAGAGATGATCGCGCTGTGGCGGCGTCTGGTCGCCTTGGAGTTGATGGCGGCGGCCCAGGCCATCGACCTGCGCGAAGGTCTGGTGCTGGCGCCGGCGACCGGGGTAATCCACGCGGCCGTCCGCGCTCATGTCGCGACGCTCAAGGAAGACAGGCCGCTCGGCGCCAATGCCGACGCGCTCCACGCCGCGCTCGCCGATGGGACCTGGCGAGCCTAGCGACAGCTCAACGCTGGCCGCTCAGGGCTTTGCGCCCATCTTCTTCATGAAGAAGGTGAGCTCGTCCGGATCCATGTGCACGATATGCCTGTCTTCCGGATAGGCGCCGCTGTTGACGTCGGCGACATATTCGGAAAACGCCGCGATGCGCTCTTGTTGCAGCCGGTCATATTCGGCGGCGAAGTTGCGATAGACTTTCGAATGGCGCGGCATGTGACCGCGATTGGTGCCGAGAATATCCTCGGCAAACAGATATTGCGCGTCGCAGCCCGTGCCCGCGCCCATCGACAGCATGATCAGCGAGGTGCGCTCGGAGATCGCTTTCGCCACCTCCACCGGAACCACCTCGATCTCGGCGCCAATGGCCCCTGCGGCCTCCAGTTGCTTGACCGCCTCGAACACCTGCATGGCGGCATCCGCGGTCTTGCCGACCGCCTTGAAGCCACCAGTCCAGGTCGCACGGGATGGGATTAGGCCGACATGGCCGATAACCGGGATGGCATCGTCGGCCATGCGCTTGATCGTGGCGTAGCCGGCGCTGCAATAGACGGCGTCGGCGCCGGCCTTGTAGAGCCGGAACGACCAGCGGATGAAATCGTCGGCCGTGCCGATCTCGAAGAAGTTGTCGCCCGGCATGGTGAAGAGGCTGGGCGCCGCATCGCGATATTGCGGATTGAGCACCAGCTCCGGCGGCACCGAGACGATATCCACCCCTGCCCGCTCGGCGGCCTCGGCTTCTTCCAGCGTCAGCACACGCAGCATGGTCAATTGCCGCTTGCCCTTCATGGCGCGCAGATCGGCAACGGTCGGTCTCTTTCGGCTCATCGGCAAATCCCTGTTTTGTCTGTCGGACGGCTTTCAGCCGATATCGATCATCACCTTACCGGCCTCGACCTTGACCGGATAGGTCTTGAGATTGACGCAGACCGGCGCGCCCTTGGCCTGGCCGGTCTTGTAGTTGAAGCGGCCATTGTGTTTGGGGCACTCGATGATGTCGTCCATCACCAGCCCGTCGGCCAGATGCGCCTTTTCATGCGTGCAGAAGCCGTCGGTCGCGAAGAACTCGTCGTCCGGCGAGCGGTAGATCGCGAAAGTGCGGCCGCCATGGTCGAAGCGGATCACGTCCTCTTCATCCACGTCATCGACCGCGCACGCTTCAATCCACTCCGCCATCTTCTTTCTCCGGCCATCATCTCTCTGGATTGGCACGCGACGCCTATTCAGCGGCCGCGGCCGTTATGTCGAGATCGTGGAACTCGCCGCGATAGGGCTTGGCCGTCGGCGGCAATTCGCGCTTGAGATAATAGTCCTCGTATTTCAGCTGCCTGAGCAGCACCGGCCACACCTCGCGATAGGCGTGCCACATCGACGGGTTCGGCACCGGCAGGTCGTGCTTGATCAATTCATGCAGCTTCGGCAGCGCATGATAGGGCACCATCGGGAACATGTGATGCTCCACATGGTAGTTCATGTTCCAGTAGATGAAGCGGCTGATCGGGTTCATGTAGACGGTGCGCGTGTTCAGCCGGTGATCGGTGACGTTGTCGGCCAGCCCGATATGCTGCAAGAGGCCGGTCGTCACCATGTGCCAGGTGCCGTAGAGGCGCGGCAGACCGATCAGCACCAGCGGTATCCATGATCCAAGCGCGATCGCGACAGCGATCGTCGCGGCATACACGACCATGTGCCAGCGCGCCGCGATCACCGCCTTGTGCTGCTCCATCTCCGGGACGTAGCTCTTCTCGTCGTCCGACAATTTGCCGAAGGCCTGGCGCACCAGCGTCGGCAGCGAATAGCGGAAGTCGAGGATGCCGGTGAAAGCCAATGCCGCCTTGATGAGGTCCGGCGGACGCATCACGGCGATCTCGGCGTCGCGGCCGACGATGATGGTGTCGGTGTGGTGGCGTGCATGGCTCCAGCGCCACTGGACCGGATTGCGCATCAGCATGAACGAGGCGATGTGATAGACGACATCGCTCATCCAGCGCGTGCGGAACGCCGTGCCATGACCGCATTCGTGCCAGCGCGAGTCGCTCGACGAACCATAGAGCACGCCATAGACGAACAGGAACGGCACGACCCACCAGCTGCCCCAGAACCAGACGATGCCAGCGGCCGAGCCCAGGATCGCGGCGAACCAGATGATGGTGTCGCGGATCGCCGGCCCGTCGGTGCGCTGCATCAACTCCTTCATGGTCTTGCGCGCCACGTCAGTGTGGTACCACTCGGCCGAGGCAAGTCCGGTCTCGATCGCCCGGCGCGTGCTTTCGCCGACGAGGCTGTAGTCGCGCTTCTTTGCCATCGTCACATCGACCTCCAATCTTCACGCAGCGCTGGCAATCCGGTCCGCCGGCCGGAGGGCTTGCTATGGATAATTGTCACGCTCATGGCCTGCCCGCCAGTCTTGGGAAATTACCCGAGGGCCGAGGATAATCCTGCTTGGGCTGGCGGGCGATGGCCGCGATCCTGTCTTCGGCGCCGGCGATCGCCTCCTTGCCGTCGAGGATGCGGAACACCGCGTCATAGGTGCGGGTTTCGTCGTGCTCCAGCCAGATCATCTCGCCACGCTCGCGCGCGGCAAGATTGCCGAGCACATGGTGTGTCGAGGGCTCGATGCCAAGCGCATATTGTCCGGCCTGGAAATTCTGCCACTCGTAACAACAAGGCAACTGGTCCTTGCGGGTGACGACCTCGAAGCCAAGCCCGAGACGGTCGTTGACCACGGCGACCGGCACTTCGCCCTTTGCGTCGGCGCCAAGCTCATGCTGCCAGACCTGTTCGCTGAAGCCGATCTGCGGCTCGGGAACTGTGCGGTAGCCGACCTTCTGGGCTTCGTAGCGCTCGCCGGCATGCGCGGCCCAGACCACGTCGCGGATCGGCGCCAGGTAGCGCGAGCCTTCGTCCAGCAGCGGATGCCCGACATTGACGTGGTAGAAATACATATGCGGCGTGCGATGGAAGCCATGATTGACGACGCGGTCCGAGAGCCGGATCTCGCTGCCGCCGACATCGGCCTCGATCCGGCGGATGAGATGCAGGTCCTCGCCGAACACGCTGGCCTGCTGGACGATGCCTTCGGCCCACAAGACGCAGCGGTCGCCGTCCCAGGCCTCGCCATAGCCCGTGAGCCGCGCCGGAATGGTGCCGATACGCCCATGCAGCGAATGCGTCACCGTCTCGCGGCCCGGATAATTGTAGTTCTCGGCCGGCACCTCGCTGCGGCCGAGAATGTGGTCGAGGCCGCAGGTGACCAGCAGGCCGGAAAAGGACCGCCCCCAGGCAAAGCCGTCCTCGCCCTCATAATCATGCAGGCCCGGGTTGCGAAAACCGCTTGGCGAATGCCAGCCGATCGCCTGGCCCTTATACTCGCAATCGGCGATGTCGAGCGCGCGGTCGACCAGCGCCGTGAAGCGCAGGCCGGAGCCGGTGCGGAACTCGAGCATGCGGATGCCGCGCTCGACGCCGTCGCCAAGCGTCATCAGCCGCACTCCGGCGAATTGCGACAGCATGCCGGACCGCTCGGCAACCTGCCGGCGCGAAAGCGTCTGTCCGTAGAGCTTCACCATGCCGTCACTGCGCCCTTTTCATCAGGGCCGACAGATCGGCGCCGGTTATCAGGCTTTCCACCGTCAGGAGGTCGGTGTCGGCAACCGTCTGCTCGGCGACGATCTCGCCGCGGCGCATGACGATGATGCGGTCGGCGACCTCGAACACGTGATGGATGTTGTGCGTGATCAAGAGCACCGAATGCCCGGCGTCGCGCATCTCCTTGACGAAGCGCAGCACGCCATGCGTCTCCTCGACGCCGAGATTGTTGGTCGGCTCGTCGAGGATGATCACCTTGGCGGCGAACTGCATGGCCCGCGAGATCGCGATCGACTGGCGCTCGCCGCCGGACAGCGTCGAGACCAATGCGTCGGCGTCGAGCTTCTTCGAGATGCCGACCCGCTTCAGCAGCGCCGAGGCCGCATCGCGCAGCTTGGCGAGATCGAGCGGCGCGAAGACGCCCAGCCATTTGAGATTGACCGGCTCGCGGCCGAGAAACAGGTTGCGCGCGATGCTGAGATCCGGCGCGAGTGAGGTGTCCTGGTGGATGGTCTCGATGCCAAGATCCATCGCCTCGCGCGTCGAGCGGATGGAGACCTTTTCGCCGCGCACATAGATATCGCCGCGATCAATCGGGAAGACGCCTGAGATCGCCTTGATCAGCGTCGACTTGCCGGCGCCGTTGTCGCCAAGCAGCGCCACCACCTCGCCCTCCTTGAGCGTCAGCGAGGCGTTCTTCAGCGCGCGCACGCTGCCGAAGGATTTTTGTAGGCCCTGCAGCCGGAGCACTTCCTGCATCATCGTCAGCTCCTTGCGGCGTTTTTCTGCAGCAGCGCGTGCAGGATGAGCATGGCGAGGATGATGACCCCGACGAAGATGTTGTAAGCGAGGCCCGGCACGCCGACGAGCACGATGCCGTTTCGGATCGCGCGCAGCATCAGCGCGCCGACGATGGTGCCGAGGATGGTGCCGCGCCCGCCGGTCAGCGCCGTGCCGCCGACCACCACCATGGCGATCACTTCCAGCTCATAGCCTGTGCCCGCGACAGGCGAAGCCGCCGAGATGCGGAAGGCGCTGATCATGCCGGCGAGCCCGGCAAGCACGGAAGTCGCGATGAACAGCCAGATCTTGACGGCATCGGCCGGCACGCCGCGCGCCACTGCCGCGTTGCGGTTGGAGCCGATGGCGCTAATCCAGTTGCCGAGCTTGGCGTAGCGCAGCACGTAGACGGCGAGCAGCGACAGGCCGATGAACCACCACAGCGAGGTGTAGAAACGGAACGCGCCGATGTTGAAGCTGCCGGCGAGCAGCGTGACGAAGAAACCCGGCTGGTCCCAGGACTTCAACGGAAACCCTTGTGTGATGTAGAGCGCCGCACCGCGCACGATAAGCAGCATCGACAGCGTCACCAGGAAGGACGAGATGCCGATCTTGGTGACGATCACGCCGTTGATCGTGCCGATCGAGATGCAGAGCAAAAGCCCGGCCAGCAGCGCCACGCCGATGTCGACCCCGGCGTTCTGCGCCAGGAGCATCACCACGACAGGCGCCAGGCCGAACACCGCGCCGACCGAGAGGTCGAATTCGCCGGCGGTCAGCAGCAGCGTCATGCCAAGCGCAATGATGCCGAGCTCCGGCAGGAACGCCATCATGTTCGAGATGTTGAGCGGCGACAGGAAATTGCCGTCGGCGACCCCGAACACCACGAGCAGCACGACGAGAATGACGAAGGAGGAGAATTGCGGCGAGCGCATCAGCCTCGACCTGCCCTTGGCCCTTCCTGCGCCGTCTTCCACAGTTATTGCCCCGACTTGCTGAACCATGACTTGCTGAACCATGCTTGTTCATAGCGCCCGCCGCTCGCGCGGCGGGCACCGATTTGCTTACTTCTTGTCGTAGAGCTTCAGGATCGGTTCGACGCTGGACGCGTCGTAGAGGCCGAATGTGTGGATGTCGTAGCCGATCGGCTCGCCGGAAGCCGCGAGACCGAGCAGCGCGACCGGCATGAAGCCCTGCGCCGAAGGATACTGCCAGGCGGCGGCGTTGACGAACCCGTCCTTGACCGCCTGCGCCGTCTCCTTCGAATTGCCCCAGCCGACGACCGGGATCTTGCCGGCCGGGATACCGGCGCCATCGAACACCCGCTTGACGCTGGCGGCCACAGAATCGCCAAGCGCGATGATGGCCGGCGGATTGTTGGCGACCATATAGTCGGTCATCTTGGCGATGATGCCGGCCGGGTCGGTACCGCAGTCGACCACGTCATACTTGATGCCGAGCGGATCGAAGACGCCGGCGATGCCTTCGGTCTCGAGCTGCTGGTAGCTGGCGCCGGGGACCTCGACCGGCAGGAACACCTTGTCGCCCTGCTTCACCATCTTGTGGTCGACAAGATATTTCGCCCAGATGGCGCCGGCTTCCTTGAGGTCGGCGCCGACATATGCCTGGCGTCCGGTCGCCGGGTCGTCCGTGTTGAAGAACACGATCGGGATGCCGGCGGCCTTGGCCGCCTTCACTTCCTCGGTCCACAGGCCGGGCTGCGCCGAGGTGGTGGCGATGCCGTCGGGCTTGGCGGCAAGCGCCGAATTGAAGGCCTCCTTCTGCGCCGCCATGTCGCCGCCGCTGAAGGAGATCTTGCAGGTGACCTTGAGCTGGTCGCAGGCCTTGGTCGCGCCGGCATTCCAGTCGATCCAGAAAGCGTCGGACGGGCCGCCATGCGACAAAAGGTAGAACGTCTTCTGGCCGTCCGCGGCCTGCGCGGTCGAGCCGAACGCAACGCCGGCAAGCACGGTCGCCGCGGCCGCCAGTTTCAATGCGAATTTCAACATCTCGTTTCCTCCCTTTGTTTTGGAGCCATCACAGGCCGTTGGCGCGGAACTTCCCGTCGAGGAACTTCTTGGCGCGCGGCACGTCGTCTTCCGACAGATGCTCGATGATGACCGGGATGTTCGGGTGCTTCTCAGCTAGTCGCTGGAGGTAGAGGTCGTAGTTCAGCGAGCCGAGGCCGGGCGCCGGGAGCTCGATCTCGCCGACGCCGCGGAAAGTGTGGCTCTCCAGCGCATCCTCGTCGCCGATGTCGGCGTGCTTCTCGGACTTGTCGCCGCCGGAGCGCTTGACGTCCTTGGCGTGCGCAATCTTGATCTTGTCGGTCAGCGTGTCGAAGACCTGGTTCAGGATCTGGTCCATTCGGTCGATGTTGTGGGTCTCGAAATAGTTGGTCGGGTCCATCAGCAGGCCGAGGCCGGGATGGTCGACCTGCGCGAACATCTTCACCGTCTCCTCGACCGAGCCGACGACGTTGTTGACATAGGTTTCGAGCAGGAAGACCGCGCCATGGTCGTAAGCCGTCTGGGCAAGGTCAGCGATCACCTTGCGGCATTCTTCAAAGCCTTCTTCGGTCTTGTTCTTCGGGTGATGCACCCAGTCGGACTCGGTGTTGTAGGTGCCGGTCTCCGAGATCACGTAAGGCGAGCCAAAATGACGCGCATTGCGGATGATCTCCTTGAGATAACCAACGCGCTTCTCGCGCTCGGCTTTGTCCGGATGGATGATGTTGGTGTAGCCCGACACGCAGCACACCGGCAGATTGTGGTCGCGGAAGGTGTCGCGCACCTTCTTCGCCTTATCCTTGGTGATCTGGCCGGCCGAGAGATCGACGTCCTTGAAGTGCAGGTCGAGCTGCACCGTGTTGAAACCGAGGCCGCGGATCTTTTGCGCCGTCTCTTCGAGGCCGTACGGAAAATAGCCCGTGAAAATACCTGCCTGCATCATGATGTGAATTCCTCCCTGTAAGCGATTCAGTTGATTAGGTTGTTTTGGCTGCCAATGGTCAGATGGCGATCTCGGAGAGCTT
Organism: Mesorhizobium sp. WSM3224; assembly: GCF_000427725.1. Taxonomy (GTDB): domain Bacteria; phylum Pseudomonadota; class Alphaproteobacteria; order Rhizobiales; family Rhizobiaceae; genus Mesorhizobium. Next base: position 89,390 of record NZ_ATYO01000010.1, read on the forward strand.
GACCGTGCGGCCCGATGCCATCGAGCGGTAGCCCGCCTCGACCAGCGCCATGGTCTTGACGTTGTCGGCGACGGAAAGCGCGGGCGGCGCGCCGGTCTTCACGGCATGCTGGAGCTGCTCCATCACGCCGATGAAGGCATGCGGGAACCACATCGTCTCCCAGCTTGGGCTCACCCATTCGCCGCCGGTCGTCTCGGCCGAGGCATAGGTCAGCGTCGAGGCCGCGCCCGTGGGCCAACCGATCGTGCCCTTGGCGACACCCTTGGTGCCGTCGACACGCCAGTTGATGTGCTGGTCGTCGCGATAACCTTCCTGGCGCGGACCGGACCACACATCCTCCAGCGAGACCGCGAGCACGCCCGACGGGAAGCGCAGCGTCGACACCGTGATGCCGTCGGAATGGTCGAAGCGCGTGCGCGGGTCCTTGCGCGTCAGCGTCGTGATCTCGTCAGGGTCGCCGAACAAGAAGCGCAGCACGTCGAGGTGATGCACGCTCATATTGGCGAGCGTCAGCCGGTCGTAGCCTTCGAGGAAAGTCTGCCAGTGCGGGATCGCGTGCATGTCGATCTGCGCGAAGACGATGTCGCCGAGCGCGCCGCTGTCGATGATCTGCTTGAGCACACGCATCGACTGGTCGTAGCGCATGTTCTGGTTGACCGAGAGGATCTTGCCGGACTTGGCTGCCTCGTCGCGCAGCTTGACGGCTTCCTCCACCGACAGCGCCAGTGGCTTCTGCGCCAGGATCGCCTTGATGTGCTTCTGCTTCAGCGCGTGGCGGATCAGCGCCGGCTGCTGGTCCGGCGGAAAGGCCAGGTCGATGATGTCGACGTTGGGATCTTCGATCAGCTGTTCCGGCGTGTCGTGCACCGTCGGTATGCCCCAGCGGGTGGCGACCTTCTGGGCATTCGCCTTGGTGCGCGAGGCGATGGCCACCACCGGAAAGCCGGCCTCCTTGTAAGCCGCGAGATGGCACTCAGCCATGATCATGCCGGCGCCGACGCAGCCGATTTTGTAATCCCTGGTGCGAACCTTGACGTCCGGTTCGAAGCCTTTGCTTGCCATCTCTTCCTCCCGAAATTCTGCCCTGGCGGCCGCCGTCACAGCGCGCCTCCATCCTGGCCGAAGTAATGCACGCGACCCGGCTCGCAGGATATCGCCACCATCGCGTCCGGCCTGATGTCGGGCTGGCCGCGCAGCAGGGCCCTGAGCCGCGCCTGCCCGGCTTCTAAAGTCACCACGGTATAGCCGCCGAGCGGCTCGACCTCGAACACCCGCGCCGGGCGGCCTTCCGCCGTTCCGTTGTCTGTCCAGGGCCTAACCTTGATGTCTTCCGGCCTGAGCCCGATCTCGATCGCCTCGGCCGGCGCCTTGGCATCGGCAATGCGGATTGCGCCTTCGGCCGCTTCGATCCCGCCCGCGCCACGCACCGACGGCAGGATGTTCATCATCGGCGAGCCGAGCATGCGCGCCACATAGGCGCTTGCCGGCCGATCGTAGATCTCCGCCGGCGCGCCGATCTGGCGGATGCGGCCGTTCTCCAGGATGGCCATGCGGTCGGCAACCGACATCGCCTCTTCCTGGTCGTGCGTGACATAGATCAGCGTCTTGCCGAGCTCGCGCTGGATGCGCTTCAGCTCGACGCGCGTCTCCTCGCGCAGCCGCGCATCGAGTGCCGAGATCGGATCGTCCATCAGATAGGCGGCCGGGTCGCGGACCAGGGCGCGCGCGATCGCCACGCGCTGCCGCTCGCCGCCGGAGAGCTGCGCCGGCGGCTTGTGCAGGATGTGGCCGATGTGCAGCTTGGCCGCGACGTCGGCGAGGCGCTTTTCGATCTCGGCTTCCGCGACCTTCCGCTCGACCAGCGGGAAGCGGACATTGTCTCGAGCGCTCATATGCGGGAATAGCGCCAGATTCTGGAACACCATGGCGACGTTGCGCTCGGCCGGCGAGACACTGGTGACCGGCTTGCCGCCGATCAGTATCTCGCCCTGATCCGGCATTTCCAATCCGAGCACCAGGCGCAGGATCGTCGACTTGCCGGAAAGCGGCGGGCCGAAGAAGCAGAAGAACTCGTTGTCGTTGACGGTGAAGGAAGCGTCGTCGACGGCAAGTGTTGCGCCGTAGCGCTTGGTGACGTTGCGGAAAACGATATCGGCCATGTCTCAGCCCGCCTTCATTGCGAGGCCAGTGGTGGCGTCGAAGACGCGCACCGACGAAGCCGGCGGCGCGACGATCGCCGTCTGCCCGATCGACAGCCCGATATCGTTCTCGAACACCGCCTTCACCGCGCTCTCGCCTTCGCCGAGATGGACGATGGTGCGCGCGCCGATCCGCTCGACGAAAGTCACCGGCATCGAAAGCCCGCGCTCGGCAAGCGCCACCTGTTCCGGACGGAAGCCGTAAAGCACCTCGCCGCGCACCGCCCTCACCGCAGGAGCGAGCATTTCCGGTAAGGGCGGCGTGACGCCGAGCGGTCCGAGATCGATGACCAGCCCGCGATCGCTTTCGGCAGGCCTCCCCTTGAGAAGGTTCATGCCCGGCGCGCCGATGAAGCGGGCGACGAAGACATTGGCCGGATTGTTGTAGACTTCAAGCGGCGTGCCGACCTGCTGCAGCACGCCATGGTCCATCACCGCAATGCGGTCGGCCATGGTCATCGCTTCGAGCTGATCGTGCGTGACATAGACCATCGTCTGCCTGAACTGGCGCTGCAGCTGCTTGAGCTCGGTGCGCATCACCGCCCGGAAGGCCGCATCGACATTGGACAAAGGCTCGTCCAGCAGGAAGATCGCCGGCTCCATGATCGCCGAACGGCCGATCGCCACGCGCTGCAGGATGTTGACCGAGAGCCGGTCCGCCTTGCGGTCGAGCAGTGGCGAAAGCTGCAGCATCTCGGCAATCGCGCCGACACGGCGGTCGATCTCGGCCTTGGCAGCGCCGCGCATCTTCGGTCCGTAGGCAAGGTTCTGCCGCACCGTCATATGGGTGAAGATCGCATAGTTCTGGAAGACGAAGCCGACGCCGCGCCGTCCCATCGGCACGCCCGCCATGTCGCGCTCGCCGAACAGGATCTTTCCGCCGGTCGGCTCCTCCATGCCGGCGATCATGTTCATCGTTGTCGACTTCCCGCAGCCTGAAGGCCCGAGCAGCGCCATGAACTCGCCATCGGCGATTTCGAGGTCCATCGTCTTCAGCGCGGTGAAGTCGCCGAACTTTTTGACCAGGTTTTGAAGATGGATCGCGCTCATGCCGGCATCTCCCGGGTCTTCGCCATGCGCTTCATGGCGTAGACCGCGACGATCGAAAGCACGATCAGGATGGCGAGAGCGATGGCAGCCACATAGCCCCAGATCAGGTCCTGTGTAGTGACCTTGTAGATGTAGACGGAGATCGTCTCGGTGGCGACACCGGGGCCGCCGCCGGTCATGATGTAGAGCGTGTCGAAGATCTTGAAATTCTCGATCACACGTATCGCCAGCGCGATGATGATGATCGTCTTCATCTTCGGCAGCACGATGGTGACGAAACGCTGCCATGGATTGGCGCCGAGCAACGTCGCCGCCTTGATCTGGTCCTCCGGCACGCCGACAAGGCCGGCAAGCAGGATGAGGAACATTAGCGGCGTCCACTGCCAGATATCGGCGACCATCACCGCGATCAACGCCAGTGTCGGGTCCGACAGCCAGGCAATGGTGACGCGTGTACCTGTGATGGTGGACAGGATGTCGTTCACCGGGCCACCGGACTGGAACAGCATGAAGAACATGTAGCCGGCGACCGCGGGCACGACCATCATCGGCATCAGCAGGATCGAATAGAAGATGCGTTTGCCGGGAAAATCGTCCGCGAACAGTGTCGCCAGCGCCAAGCCCAGCAGGAACTCCGCCGGCACGCAGACCAGCATGACGACCGCCGTGCGCTGCAGGGCGCTCCAGAAGCGGGTGTCGGCGGCAAGGTCGGTGTAGTTGGCAAAACTGTTCCACATCTCCCAGGCGCTCCACCAGCCGACGCCCGAAAGCGGCGACCAGTCGGTGACGCTGATGTAGAGCTGCATGAGCAGCGGAAACGCCGAGATGAACAGCACCAGGAGCTGCGCCGGCAGGGTCAGCCGAAAACCCAGCCGCGCGCCCTCGTCCCGCATGGCCGGCCTGGCGCGCGCGGTGCCCATCTTGTCCTCCGAAATCGTCGCCGTCACAGCGCTCATTGCTTGAGCGCTCCGAAGGTCAGCCCGCGCACCAGGTGGCGCTGGATGGCGATGCCCATGATGACCGGCGGCACCGCCGCGATCAGGCCGAGCGCCGCCTTGGCGCCATAGAGCTGCCCGGTCATCGAGGACGACAGCGACGCCATGTAGACGGGGATCGTCACCCATTCGCGCGTGGTGAGCAGCAGCGCGATCAGATAATCCGACCAGTTGAGGATGAACACGAAGAGCGCAGCACTTGCCAGCGGCCCGCGCATCATCGGCAAGGTGATGCGGGTGAAGACGCGCAGCCGCGAGCAGCCCTCGACGAGTGCCGCCTCCTCGATCTCGCGCGGCATGTCGTCGAAGAAGGTCTTCATCAGCCAGAAGGCGAAAGGCAGCGTGACGATGCCGTAGATCAGCGCCAGCCCCCACCATGTGTCGTTGAGATTGAGGAATGCCCACATGATCATCACCGGGATCATCACGGCCATCGGCGGAAACAGCCTGAGCTGGATCAGCGCCAGCGGCAGGTTCTGGCCGGAACCGAAGCGCGACAGGCCGTAGGCCGCTGCGGTGCCTGCCGACATGGCAATGGCGGTCCCGAACACTGCCGAAAGCAGCGACGACAGGATCGGCTTCAGCGCCGTGTGGTCGAGCGCGACGATCAGGTCGTTGGCGGAGTGGCCGAAGACGAACTGGAAATTGGCAAGCGTCGGATGCTTCGGCCACCAGGTCAGGTCGGCGCCGGTCGCCGACCATTCGCCGATCGGCTTGAAGGCCATCGACACCATCCACAGGATCGGCACCAGCGTCACCGCCAGCGCCGCAAAGATCGCGGCGTAGCGGAATATCTCGAAGGGAACGGAACGCTTCATCTGGCTGCTTTGCTGGTGGCGCTGCTGGCGAAGGGGAGGAGCAGTCGCCCCTCCCCTCCTTTTTTGATCCAGGGAGACGGATCAGCTGATCGGATCGAGAACGGTCGGCCAGGCCTCCTTGTTGGTTTTGATGGCTTCGTTGAGCTTGTCTTCGCCGATGCGCCGCGCGATCTTTTTCCACTCGCGCTCGGTGTCGGCCATCGCCTGCTCGGGCGTCTTGGCCTTGGTCAGGGAGGCCATCAGGTTCTCGTCGAGCGCGTTGTGGAAGGCGGTGGCGCCGGGATAGTTGATCGTCGGCACCGTGCGCGCCACCGTCTCGCGCACCACGTCCATGTGGTAGGCATGGTAGGTCTGGCGGACCAGCGGATCAGCAAAGTCCGAGAGCCGGAACGGATCGAGATAGCCGCCGGGGTTCGCGCTCATCCAGGCATAGATCCGGGCCGAGCCGAGCCACTGCAGCAACAGGTATGCGGTTTCCGGATTCTTCGACTGCGACGACACCATGCCAGTCAGCGAGAACCACAGGACGGAGCGGCTGATTAGCTTGCCGTCGACCTCGCGTCCCGGCGGCAGCATTGAGCCGATCTTGCCGGTGACGGCGGAATCCTTGTTGCCGGCATTGTCGAGGAATTTCGGCAAGTTGGAAAAGGCGCAGGTCATCGCCGCACCGCCCTTGGCGAAATTGCCATACTGCTCCGGCCAGCCCCACGAAATCGCGTCGGGCGAATGATGCGCCAGGGAATCGATGTATTCCTTGGTCGCCGCGATGCCTTGCTCGGAATTGATCAGCGGCTTGCCGTCGTCGCCGAACAGGAACTGGTTGGGCGACGCCATCGAGACATAGCGCTGGTACCAGTTGGTGTAGCCCCAGCCCTGGTTGCGCAGGTCGGTCGAGCCGAACAGGCCCTTGTCTGGCCGCTGAAAAAAGGCCGCGACCTCGCCGTGCTGCTTCCAGGTCTTTGGCGGCGCAAGGTCGTAACCGTATTTGTCCTTGAAGGCCTTTTGCTCGGCGGCATCGCCGAACAGGTCCGTGCGGTAGACCCAGGTCTGGAAGTCGCCGTCGAGCGACACGCCATAGGTCGAGCCGCGATACTGGTTGAGCAGCGACACGCCCTTGGCGCCGTTGACGTAGCCCTGCTTCGGGTCGTCCCATTCCGGCCTGTGCTGGGCGACGAAGTCGTCGAGCTTGGCGATGCCGCCGGTTTCGGCGAGATCGCCGAGGCGGTTCCACTCGGTCGAGTAGATGTCGTAGGCCCCACCTTTGGTGGAGATGTCCTGCATCGTCTTGGTGAATTCCTGGCCGTTCGGCAGGCCGACGATCTCGATCTGGATGCCGGTTTCCTTCTCCCACAGGTCCTTGATCGAAGGCGCGCCGGCCGGGAAAGGCTTGGTCAACTGGCCGATCGAACCGTCGGACAGGCCGAGGACGATCTTTGCCGGCGCCTTGCCGGCCGCCTTCAAGGCCTTGGCCGCCTCGATAGCGCGCCCTTCCGGCGTGTCGGGGCCATACTGGTAGCGCTCGGCGCCGTCGAAGCCGGTCGGCCCGCCGATCATGCCGGGCGCCAGCGCATCCGCCGCGAAGGCGCGGCCGGGACGAATGAACTGCGGTGCAATACCAGTCGCGGCGACGAACACCGCGGCCTTTCCTCCGGACGCCAGCAGGCGGCGCCGCGACATGCGGATCAATTGAGACATCGAATTCCTCCCTCGGGGCCTGTTCCTCCATGGCCCTCGTGAGGGATATTGACGACAGTGCGTGAAGCCTGTCAACATCATAAATACTCAAAACACGTCATAAGATCGCAAATGAGGGAGAAAATGCAGTTCACCGAGCTTCCCACGTCGCACCCACTGCTTGGATTTGAGGGACTTTTGTGTCGATCCGGCCGACTTTCCCCGACCTTCTTTGCCCTATGTAACGCGCCGGCTTGCGTGCGGGCCAAGGGCGGTTACATCATTTCACATCAGAATCGCTGCTGCGGCTGAGCGGTTTTCCGAAACGGATTGGAAGCTGCGTGATTTTGATGCTTGCGATGAGGTGCTCGACGTGCGGTCAACCCTGACAGACATAGCCCGGGAAGCCGGCGTTTCTCCGGCCACGGTCGACCGTGTGCTCAACAACCGGCCGGGGGTGCGGGCCCGCACGCGCGAGATCGTCATCGAGATGGCGCAACGCCTGGGCTACATAGCCGAAACGCCCAACGGCGCGCCGCCGCGAGCCGTGCCGGGCCAGACGATCAGGCTCGACTTCGCGCTGCCGGCCGGCACCAACTCCTTCATCAAGCTACTGCACCGGCATATCGAGGCGCAGGCGTTGGCGCGGCCCGATCTGGATGTCCGCGTGACGACCATCGAAGGTTTCAACCCCGACCGGCTCGCCCGCCTGCTGCAGGACCTGCATGGCCAGACGCAAGGCGTCGGCGTCATCGCGCTGGACCATCCGACGGTACGCGAGGCGATCCGCTCGCTGTCGGCCAGCGACATCAAGGTCGTCACCATCGCCTCCGACATCCTGCACGTGCCCAGGGTCGCCTATATCGGCATCGACAACCGCGCTGCTGGGCGGCTTGCGGGCTATTTGCTCAACCGCTTCATGGGCGCCGGCCGCCCGGGCAAGGTCGCGCTGTTCGCCGGCTCGCTCGCCTATCGCGGCCATGAGGAGCGCGAGATGGGCTTTCGCCACATTCTCGCCGAGGAATCTCCCAATCTCGAGATCGTCGAGATGCGCGAAATGCTCGACGACCGCGAGAAGGCCTATTCGGAAGCCTCCGCGCTGCTCGAGCGCCACCCCGATCTCGCCGCCATCTACAATGTCGGCGCCGGCAACACCGGCATCGCTCGCGCGCTGAGGGAGCGCGGACGCGCGAAGGAGATCATCTTCCTCGGCCATGAGGTGACGGATGGCACGAAGGAACTTCTGCTTGACGGCACGCTGGATGCGGTGATCGACCAGAACCCGCGCGTCGAGGCCAGAGAGGCGCTGAACACTCTGACCCACGCGGTCCGGAGACTGCCCTACGAGCTCCACCAGCCGCGGCTGCAGGTCATCTTCCGCGAGAGCATCCCGGAGATTTGAGCGATCTCGGCTCGGCTCCGAGGATCGGTGGCCTCAGACCCCGATCAGCACCGTGCTGTCCGGCGACCAGCGCAACACCACGTCCTGGCCTTCGACCAATCTTTCGGCGCCGGTGTTCTGCACGATTACCTTCAGCGTCTGCCCATCGCGATCGACAAAATAGGTGCTGCTGTTGCCGGCGAAGATGCGTTTCGAGACCTGCCCTTTCAGCGTGTTGGCATCGGCTGAACCGGGCTTTGCCGCGCCTGTCGAAATCTGGATGCGCTCCGGCCGAACGGCGCAGCTCGCCTTGGCGCCGGCCGGTACCGATGCACCTGAGGCGGCATTGATCGTCGTGCCATCCTGCAGCATGATCCCGTTGCCGGTCGCGTCGCCACGAAAGATATTGGCGTCGCCGAGAAAGGTCGCAGCGAACTCGCTTTGCGGCCGGTCGTAGATCTCTTCCGGCGGCCCTTCCTGCACCAGCCTGCCGTCGCGCAGGATGCCGATGCGGTCGCTCATCGTCAGCGCCTCTTCCTGGTCGTGGGTGACGAAGATGGTGGTGATGCCGATCTCGCGCTGGATGCGCTTCAGCTCGATCTGCATATCGACGCGCAGCGCCTTGTCGAGCGCGCCGAGCGGTTCGTCGAGCAAGAGCACGCGCGGCTTGGTGACGATGGCGCGCGCCAAGGCCACGCGCTGGCGCTGGCCGCCGGAGAGCTGATGCGGCCGGCGCCCGCCGAGCTTGCCAAGCTGGACGAGGTCGAGCGCGCGCTGCACTTCCGCTGCGATCGCCGCCTTCGGCTCACCGCGCACCGAAAGGCCGAAGGCGACATTGTCGGCGACGCTCATATTGGGAAACAGCGCGTAGTTCTGGAACACCATGCCGATGCAGCGCTTCTCGACCGGCACGCGCTCGACGCTTTCGCCGCCGATGGCGATCCGGCCGGCGTCGGGAAAGTCGAAGCCGGCGATCTGCCTGAGCAGTGTGGTCTTGCCGCTGCCCGACGGCCCGAGCAGTGCGTAGAAACCGCCATCGGCGAAATCGATCGACACGTCGTCCAGCGCCTTGTGGGCGCCGAAGCTGCGGGAGACGTTCGCCACCTGGACGCCTGCCATTATTTTTCTCCGCCGAATTTGAAGAAGCGTGCCGTGAGCAGCATCAGTGCCATCGACACCACGATGATGATTGTCGAGACCGCGTTGATCTCGGGCGTGAAACCCTTGCGGATCGCGGCATAGATTTCGACCGGAAGCGTCGTCTGGCCGGGCGTCGACAGGAAATACGAGACGACGAACTGGTCGAACGATACCGCGAAGGCGAACAGCCCGCCGGCAATCACGCCGGGCATGATCCAGGGCAAGGTCACACGCATGGTCACCTGCCACTGGTTGGCGCCGAGCGAGCGCGCCGCTTCTTCCAGCTCCGGCGCGAAGGTCTGCAGCCGGGCGGAGACGACGACGATCACGTAAGGCAGCGCCAGCGCGACATGGCCGAGCAGGATGGCGACAAGCCCGCGGCCGATGCCGACGCCGAAGAAGAAGATCAGCATCGCCGTGCCCGTGATCAGCCACGGAATGGCGATCGGCGGGAAGAGCAGCGCCTGCAGGAACCTCTTGCCGCGGAATTCGTAGCGGTAAAGCGCCAGCGACGCCATCGAGCCCAGCATCGTTGAGATGATCGTTGTGATGACGGCGATCTCGATGCTGTTCCAGGTCGCAACGATCAGCTGGTCGTTCTGCCAGAGCGATGAATACCAGTCCGTCGTCCACTCGAACGGCAGCTGGTAGAAGGGCGAAGCATTGAACGACATCGCCGCCATGATGACGATCGGCAGGTAGAGGAAGCTGAGCAGCAGCACGATGTAGAAGCGCCCGAGCCATTCGAGGATGCGCGTCGTCGCCATCAACCGGCCCTCCGCAGGACCGGCGCAGCCAGCGCCAGGATGATCAGCACGACGGCGAGCAGGATGAAGGAGAGCGCCGCACCCAGCGGCCAGTTGAAGACGGCGACGAACTGGTCCTCGATGACGGTGCCGTAGAAGGTGCCAGTGCGGCCGCCGAGGATGCGCGGCTCCATGAAGGAGCCGACGACCGGCACGAAGATCAGCGCCGCACCCGCGATCAGACCCGGCATCGACAGCGGAATGATCACCCGCCACAGCACTTGCCGCCGCGAGGCGCCGAGCGAGCGCCCGGCCTCGATCAGCGAGTCGTCGATGGCCTGCAGCGTCAGGTAGCAGGTCAGCACCATGTAGGGCACATAGGAGTGCACCAGGCCGATGATGACCGCCGGATAGGAATACATCAGGTCGATGTTGATCTTGAACGGCAGCACGGCGTTGAGCGCGGTGTCGAGGATGCCGCCCTCGCGCAGCACCATGGCCCAGGAGAAGATGCGCACCAGTCCGTTCGACCAGAAGGGCAGGATGACAAGCAGGAAGATCGCCTCGCGGCTGCGCCCTTTGAGCACCTTGGCCAGCACATAGGCCGCCGGATAGCCGATGACGACGCACCACAGCGTGACCTCGAGGCCAAGCCGCAGCGATGCGAGCAGCAGTGTCGAATAGATGCTTTGCGAAAAGAAAGCAGCGTAATTGCCGAGCGTGAAGGCCCATTCCTTCCCGGCCAGCGGCAGGTCGGTCATGAAGGAGAAAAAGACCATGGCCGACAGCGGCAGGAAGATCGCCACCGTCAGCCACAGATAGGCTGGAAGCAGAAGCGGCAGGGCCGGCCGTAGTCCGCGCCGCGAAGCGACCGCAAGCTGGTCAGCCATTTTTGCCTCTCGTCCCGAAGACACCTGCTACTTCACGTTGACCTTCAGCTCCTGCCACAGCGCAAGATACTTCTCGCGCTGATCGTCGGTGATCGGCGCCTGGAACTGGATGCGCTTGGCGACCTCGGGGCTGCCCATGACCTTGCGGTTGAAGGCGTCCTCCGGCAGGGCATCGACCGCCTTGATATTGGCCGAAACCGGTGCGCCCACCTTGGTGACCCATTCGACATAGAACTTCGGGTCGATCATGTAGTTGATGAAGGCCTCGGCGCCGGCGACGTTCTTGGAGCCGACGGGAATCGAGAAGGCGTCAAGCCAGGCAACCGAGCCTTCCTGCGGGATGACCAGCGAGACCGGCAGCTTGAAATGCGTCTTGGCGCGATCGGCCGAGCCGCTCCAATAGGTGCCGATGTCGATCTGATTGGAGGCGACCATCTGGTTCCAGTCGTTCTCCGAGCTCCAGAAGGTCTTGATCTGCGGCATCAGCGAGGTGAGCTTCGCCTTGACCGCGTCCATGTCCTTGATGTCGTTGATGTTCTGTCCCGATGCGAGCGCGCCGAACTGCACCGCCTCGACGGCGTCGTCACGGATGATGACACGGCCCTTATGCGCCGGGTCCCACATTTCGGCGATACTTGTCGGCGGCTTGTCGAAGGACTTGTCGTTGATGGCAAGGGCAGTCAGGCCCCAGACCCACGGCACGCCATAGACCTTGCCGTCATGGTTGAGCATCGGCGAGCCGGCCTTGTCCTTGGCGATGTCGGCATAATTGGAGAGCTTCGAGACATCGATCGGCTGGATCAGCTTGCCGGCCATCGCCTGGTCGTTGAAGGCGGCATTGATCATGACGACGTCGTAGAGGCCGGGATTGGTGCGGATCTTGGTCAGCATCTCCTGTTCGGAATTGAAGAAGTCGTTGACCACCTTGAAGCCGCTCGCCTTCTCGAAATTGGCGACCGCCCAAGGCTCGTCGGCGCCGTAGCCCTTCCAGTTGAGCACATGCACTTCCTCGGCTGCTTGTGCTGCCGGCGTGAAGGCTGAGACGAAGACGGCGGTCGCCGCCACGAAAGCGGTCAGTCTGGGCATGCGCATGTTTTGTTCCTCTCATTGTTTGCCCGGTTGATGGGCTTGTTAAGTCGCAGTCGCCTCCTCCCGGCCATGCGCGGTCGTTGCTTGGCCGTGCCGGCTCAGGAATTCCTGGATTTCCGTGTCGGTCGGCGCCGAGGATCCGCCATGGCGGGTAACCGAAAGCGCGGCAGCCGCATTGGCATAGCGTGCCGCGTCGCAAGGGCGCAGACCGCGCGAAAGGCCGCGGACGAAGGCGCCGATATGCGTGTCGCCGGCCCCGTTCGTGTCGACGGCTTCGACGTCGAAACCGGGCACCGCGCGGGTGCCGCCATCGGCAATGCGCACAAGGCAGCCGCGCGCGCCGGCGCGGATGACGACGCCTTCGGCCTTGGGGCAATGCTCGGCAAGCAATCGGATAGCGACGGTCTGGGCATCGCCCGCGCCGGCGATTTCGGCGGCCTCGTTGGTGTTGCAGCTCAGCCAGGTCGTGCGCGCCAGCACCCTGTCCAGGATCGGCCGCGGAATGTCGGCGATCACCGGTGTAGGGTCGAAGACGAAAGGAATGTCGGCCGGCAGCGCCTCGATCCAGGCGGCGAGCACATCACGGCTGCCAGGGTAGCTCAGTGTGTAGCCCGAGGCGAAAACCCAGTCCCCCGCAACGACTTGGACAGGCGCCATCATGTCCGGCGTGAGCACGCTCTCGGCGCCCGGCCAGGAGACAAAGGTGCGTTCGGCGTCGCTGCTGATCATCGCGACGCAGTTGCCGCTGTCCATCAAAGGCGATGGCGGGGTCAGCGTCTCGATGCCTTCGGTCGCCAAAGCGGCGCGCAGGAAGTCGCCGTCCGGCCCGGTGCCGAGCTGGCCGCCGAACACCACCTTCATGCAGGTGCGGCTTGCCGCGACCATCATGTTGAAGCCGCCGCCGGCGACCCGCGCGTAAGTTGTCGCGGTCTTTTCCGTGCCGGCCGCCGGCAAGGCATCGATACGGTAGACATAGTCGACCACGGCGCTGCCGACATGGACGAGCCGACCACTCATGCGGCGTCCTCCTTGCCTGGGCCGGACTTGGAGTCGCGTGCCGCGACCAGATCAGCAGCCAGCGCGCGAACCTCGGCGAGGTCGATGCCCTGCAGCCTCGCGATGCGGTCCTGTGGCAGGCACGATAGACCTGAACAGGCCCCCGCCATGCCGGCGGCGATGGCGCCGATCGTATCGGTGTCGCCTCCGAGATTGGCCGCAATGACGGCGGCCCGCCATGCATCGCCTTGCGCGACCTCCAGCACGGCGAATGCCGCCGGCACCGATTCCTGGCTGGCGACGCCGGTGCCGACCAGGTCGATAATCAGCTTGATTGCTTCTTTCTCCGTCTTGCCGCGAACGAGCTCCTGCGCCCAGACAATGCGCGCGGCAATGTCGCCGCCGGTGACCCAATGGCCGAGCGCGGCGCCAAGTCTTGCCGCCATGACTGCATGGCCGGATGCGGCCCGCCAGTCGCCACCCGAGACACCGAGACTGACCGCGGCAGCGACTGCGGCGGCCGATGCGATGGCTATCGAGGTGTTGTGCGTGGCCCGGCAGGTTTCCGCCACTTTGGCGACAAGGGCTGCGAGTGGCTCCGGCGGCATCATGATGCCGACCGGCGCGATGCGCATCGCCGCGCCATTGGTGTCGCCGCCACGCCCGGCCTCCTCGGCCGGCACGCCGCTGTTGATGGCGTCGATGGCACGCTTGGTCGACGGTCCGAGCAGGTCGTAGCTGCCGCGTGCCTTGACGTCGCGCTCCCAGTCGAGCAGCGCGTTGACCCAGCGCGCATGATCGAAACGCTCTCCGGATTCCACGAGGATGCGGCCGAGCAGCAGCGCCTGCTCTGTGTCGTCGGTGATCGCGCCGGCCGGCAGCCCCTTCGACACCGGGTGATCGGCGGCAGGCGCGACGAAATCCGCGACGTGGCCGTAGAGCTCTGCGATGCGGGCCGGCGACAGAAGCTGCGTCGGCATGCCCAGCGCGTCGCCAAGCGCCCCGCCAATCAGCGCACCCATCGCCCTATCACTCGCCTCCTCGGCCACGCTCAGAACTCCAGATGCAGCGCGAAATGCGCTGGGTTGAGCAGGCTGGTGACGAATTCGATGGCGCGGCCGTCGGCGGCGCGTGTCAGGCGTCGCGTGCGCAGGAACGGCGTGCCGGGCGCGCAGCCGAGGATCGCGGCATCGGCGGCGCTCAGCATCTCGATGTCGACCCACTCTTCGCCGTGGTCGGGAACAAGCCCTGCTCCGCGCAGCGTCTGGTGAAGCGTGCCTTCGCGCAAGCCGCGCAGCGGTATGTCCTCCAACTCGGGTGACAGCGGCAGGCGGCTGCGCTCGATCGAGATGGCATGGCCGTCGTCGGCATTGGTGCGAGCGCGGTCGACGGCGATGAAGGACGAACTCTCGACCCCGAGCCTGGCCGCCAGTTCCGCGTCCTCGATGATTTCCAGCCGCAACGTGCGGGTCTCAGCATTGGCGCCCGCATTGGCAAGCGCGCGCGACCAGCCGATCGCATCATCGACCGGCTTGCCGTCGAAGGTCACGAAGGAGCCGATGCCGACCTTGGTGGTGATGAGCCCCCGGCTCGACAGTTCTTCGAGCCCCTTGCGGACTGTGTTGCGGCTGACGGAGAAGCGCTGGACGAGCTCGTTTTCGCTCTGCAGGCGGTCGCCGAAGCCGAGCAGGCCGGAGCGTATCTCATGCTCCAGAACCGTCGCGATCTGCTCGGGCTTGCCCGTGCCGGGAGTAAGCTGCATCACGCGACGGGCCATATCAATACCTGTTCAATGAACCTGTATAGTCCTGTTCAATATTGGAGTTTTGACACCAGGTCAACGGGATTCCTTTCCACCATCAAGCTGCCTCTCACCCTGCCTTTTTCTACGCGCTGCGGAGCAGTCGCATAGGGTGCCCCCCTCTCCGTCTCGGCTTCGCCGAGCCACCTCTCCCCCACTTTGTGGGGGCGAGGAACTCAAGCTTTTTAAGGTCGCAGCCTCAGAGATTGGCGTTTCCTCGCCCCCATGAAATGGGGGAGAGGTGGCTCGGCGAAGCCGAGACGGAGAGGGGGCTGGCGCTGTCATATCCGATTGTTTTGATTACCACTGAGATAGGTGATCGGCAGCAATGATGGCCAACTCAGACAATTGGCCGACCACTCAAACGAAGAAGAATTCCTCGACGCGCTGCTTGGCCTTCCGCAGCACCGGCAGGATGTCGCGCTCCATCGCCTCGACCGAGAACCGCGCCGATTGGGTCGAGATATTGATCGCCGCGACGGTGCGGCCGGCGCGATCGACGATCGGCACCGCGATCGAGCGCAGACCAAGTTCCAGTTCCTCGTCGACGATGGCAAAGCCGTCCGCCCTCGCCTTGTCGATGGCCTTGCCGAGCGCGGCGCGGCCGGTGATCGTCTTCGGCGTGCGCCGGTCGATGGTCGCTTGCGCCAGGAAGGTCTTCAATTCATCCGCCGCCAGACCCGAAAGCAGCACCCGTCCCATCGACGTGCAATAGGCCGGCAGTCTCGTGCCGACATCGAGCGCCACGCTCAAGATGCGCCGTCCGGGAATACGCGCGACGTAGACGACATCCTCGCCCGACAGCACCGCCGCGTTGCAGGCCTCGTCGAATTTCCCAGCCACCTCGCGCATGATGGGCGCCGCGAAGGTCCAGAGCGATGCACCGCCGAGCCAGGTCCGTGCTACAGTCAAAAGACGTGGCGACAGCGAAAACAGCCGGCCGGATTGGGTCGCGTAGCCTGTGGCAACCAATGTCAGCAGAAAGCGCCGGGCGCCCGCGCGGGTCAGACCCGCCTCCTCCGCCATCTCGGTCAGCGTCATGCCGGACGGATGGCGGGCGAGGACTTCCATCACTGCCAGGCCGCGCTCCAACGAACCGACATGGTCGCGCGAGCCGGTCTCTTCTTCCGCGACCGCTTCCATCAAGTTGACTCCAAGTTCAGGCCAGATTAAGAAGTATCCCATATAAAACATATGTTCGCAATGCGAACTTTCTTAGTCTACGGAGCCTGGAGATGGTCAAGTTCCTGTCGCTGAAAGAGGCGGTCGCGGAGAATCTCCATGACGGCGATACGGTCGCCTTCGAGGGCTTTACCCATCTGATCCCGACCGCCGCCGCGCATGAAGCGATCCGCCAGGGCTTTCGCGACCTAACGCTGATCCGCATGACGCCCGACCTGATCTACGACCAGATGATCGGCTTGGGCATGGCGAAGAAGATCGTCTTCTCCTATGTCGGCAACCCGGGCGTCGGTCTGCTCAGGCGCGCCCGCGACGCGATCGAGAACGGTTTTCCGCGATTGATAGACGTGGAAGAGCATAGCCACGCCGGCATGGCCAATGCTTATGAGGCGGGTGCCGCCGGCCTGCCATGCGCAGTGTTTCGCGGCTATCGCGGCGCCGGTCTTGCCGCGGTCAATCCGAACATCAAATCCGTCACTTGCCCGTTCACCGGCGAAGTGCTGGCCGCCGTCCCGGCGATCCGCCCGGACGTCACCTTCATCCACGCGCAGAAGGCGGACCGCAAAGGCAACGTGCTGGTCGAGGGCATTATCGGCATCCAGAAGGAGGCCGTGCTGGCGGCCAGGCGCGCTGTCGTGACGGTCGAGGAAGTGGTCGACAATTTCGATGACCTCCACCCCAACCTCACCGTGCTGCCAAGCTGGACGATCGCGGCGATCTCGGTCGTTCCGGGCGGCTCGCACCCCTCCTACACGCATGGCTATTACGAGCGCGACAACGCTGCCTATCTCGAATGGGATGAGATCGCCGCGGACCGCGACCGCTTCCAGGCGTGGATTAAGAAGAACGTCATTGAGAGCAGCGCCGACGACTTTGCCGGCCGCGTCGAGCATCTGAGGAAAGCCGCATGAGCGACGCTGACGATCCGGGTTTCACCCCGAACGAGATGATGACGATTGCCGCCAGCCGCGCGTTGAAAAGCGACGACGTCTGCTTCGTCGGCATCGGCGCGCCATCGGCCGCCTGCAATGTTGCGCGGCTGACCCATGCGCCCGACATCACGCTGATCTACGAGAGCGGCACCATCGGCACCGCGCCCGACGTCCTGCCGCTGTCTATCGGCGACGGCGAATTGTGCGAGACGGCGGTGACCACCGTCGCGGTGCCGGAAATGTTCCGCTACTGGCTGCAGGGCGGCCGCATCTCGATCGGCTTCCTGGGCGCCGCCCAGCTCGACAAATTCGGCAACATCAACACCACGGTCATCGGCGACTATGCGCATCCCAAGACGCGGCTGCCCGGCGGTGGCGGCGCGCCGGAAATTGCCACCTCGTCCAGGCAGGTCTACATCACCATGGCCCAGTCGAAGCGCGGCATGGTCGAGAAGATCGACTTCTTCACCTCCTTCGGCCATGGCGAGGGCAGCGACCACCGCGAGCGCCTCGGCATCGACACGGCCGGCCCGACACTTCTGATCACCGACCTCGCCATCTGGAAGCCGGACCCGGTGACCAAGGAATTCACCGTCGTGTCGCTGCATCCTGGCGTCACCCGTGAGCAGGTGCAGGAAACCTGTGGCTGGACGGTCAAGTTCGCGGAGGCCCTTGACGAGACGCCGGCGCCGACGGAACTCGAGCTGAAGACATTGCGCGACCTGCAGGCCCGCACCAAGGCGGCGCATGCGGGTATCGCCAAGGGGAAAGCATAAATGACCGAAGCCTTCATCTGCGATTACATCCGTACCCCGATCGGTCGCTTTGGCGGTTCGCTGTCTTCCGTGCGCGCCGACGATCTCGGCGCCATCCCGTTGAGAGCGCTCTTGGAGCGCAATCGGGGCGTCGACTGGGCCGCCGTCGATGACGTCGTCTATGGCTGCGCCAACCAGGCAGGCGAGGACAACCGCAACGTCGCGCGCATGGCCCTGCTGCTTGCCGGCCTTCCCCAGGACATCCCTGGCTCGACAGTCAATCGTCTGTGCGGCTCGGGCATGGATGCCGTCACCATCGCCGCGCGCGCCATCAAATCGGGCGAAGCCGAGCTGATGATCGCCGGCGGCATCGAATCGATGAGCCGTGCGCCCTTCGTCATGCCGAAGGCCGACACCGCTTTCTCGCGTAATGCCGAGATCTACGACACCACCATCGGCTGGCGTTTCATCAACCCGCTGATGAAGAAGCAATATGGCGTCGATTCCATGCCGGAGACCGGCGAGAACGTCGCCGAGGATTTTTCCGTCAGCAGAGCCGACCAAGACGCTTTCGCCGTCCGCAGCCAGGACAAGGCGGTGGCCGCGCAGGCCAATGGCCGGCTGGCGAAGGAAATCACGCCGGTGACCATCCCGCAGAAGAAGGGCGATGCAATCATTGTCTCGAAAGACGAGCATCCTCGTGCCGGAACGACCATCGAGACGCTGGCCAAATTGCCGACTCCGTTCCGCCAGGGCGGCACGGTGACTGCAGGCAATGCGTCGGGCGTCAATGACGGTTCCGCAGCGCTGATCGTCGCCTCGGAAGCGGCGGCGAAGAAGCATGGCCTGACGCCGATCGCCCGCATCCTCGGCGGCGCCGTCGCCGGTGTGTCGCCGCGCATCATGGGCATCGGCCCGGCACCGGCCACGAAGAAGCTCTGCGCGCGTCTCGGTCTGACACCCGAGCTATTCGATGTCATCGAATTGAACGAAGCTTTCGCCTCCCAAGGCATTGCCGTGCTCCGCCAGCTCGGAATTTCCGAGAATGCGGAGCATATCAACCCCAATGGCGGCGCCATCGCGCTCGGACACCCGCTCGGCATGTCCGGCGCGCGCATCACCGGCACGGCGGCGCTCGAGCTGCGCGAGCGCCGCGGCAAGCTGGCCTTGGCCACCATGTGCATCGGCGTCGGCCAGGGCATTGCCATCGCGCTGGAGCGGGTTTGAGATCGACAGGCGAACGCCAGGATGCGCCGAGATTGAGGCCCAAGTCGGAAATGCCGTTGTTAGACTTGACGGCACCTTGTAGGTTGGGCGCATGGCGCTCAAACGGATGGACAATGTAGGAATCGTCGTCGACGACCTCGCAGAGGCGATCGATTTCTTTCGCGAGCTCGGCCTCGAGCTCGAAGGGCGGGCCACGATCGAAGGAGAATGGGCCGGACGTGTCACTGGACTGGGCGACCAGCACGTCGAGATTGCCATGATGCGCACGCCGGACGGCCACAGCCGGCTCGAGCTATCGCGCTTCCTCAGGCCGCCTGTCGTCGCGGATCACCGCAACGCCCCCGTGAATGCGCTAGGCTACCTCCGCGTGATGTTCACCGTGGACGACATCGACGAGACGCTCGAAAGGCTCCGCAAGCACGGCGCGCAGCTCGTGGGCGAAGTGGTCCGGTATCAAGACGCATATCGGCTCTGCTACATCCGCGGGCCTGAAGGGCTCCTCATCGGACTCGCCCAGGAACTCAGCTGAGCGCAAGACCACGCACCCCAATCTAAAGCGTTTCACCGTTTCACGGAAACGGCGAACCGCTCTATCTCTTTGTTTTGACGCAATTCCGGACGGAAAACCGCTCACACTTTTCCTGGAATTGCTCTAGTAAGGCAGCCCGACGTAATTTTCCGCCAGCGCGGTCGACGCGGCTTTCGAATGCACGAGGTAATCCAACTCGGCTTCCTGGATGCGCTGGCCGAACTCGCCCGTCTCCGGAAAACGGTGCAGCATCGTCGTCATCCACCACGAAAAGCGCACCGCTTTCCAGACACGCGCCAGCGCCTTGGCCGAGTAGGCGTCGAGGCCGGTGTCTGATTTCTCGCGATAGAATTCGCGAAGCCCGGCAAACAGATAGCGCACGTCGCTGGCAGCGAGGTTGAGCCCTTTGGCGCCGGTCGGCGGCACGATATGGCCGGCATCGCCGACAAGGAACAGCCGGCCGAAGCGCATCGGCTCGGCGACGAAGGAGCGCAGCGGCGCGATCGACTTCTCAAACGATGGCCCGGTGGTGACGGCCGCCGCCGTCTGCGGCGGCAGGCGGCGACGCAACTCGTCCCAGAAGCGGTCGTCGGACCAGGCCTCGACGCGCTCGTCGGCGGGAACCTGCACATAGTAGCGGCTGCGCTGCGGCGAGCGCATCGAGCACAGCGCAAAGCCCCGTTCGTGATTGGCATAGACCAGCTCACGGTCGGCCGGTGGCACCTCGGCCAGCACGCCCAGCCAGCCGAACGGATACTGCCGCTCGAAAGTCTTCAGCGCGCCCGCCGGCACCGATCGGCGGCTGACGCCGTGATAGCCGTCGCAGCCGGCGATGAAGTCGCAATCGATGCGATGCGTGGCGCCGTCCTTGTCGTAGGTGACGAAGGGCGTGGCTCCGTCGAAATCATGCAACTCGACACTCGACGTTTCGAAAACGGTCACGAGCCCGGAGGCTTCGCGCTTCTGCATCAGATCGAGCGTCACTTCGGTCTGGCCATAGACGGTGACATGCTTGCCGCCGGTGAGCGCGGTCATATCGATGCGATGCGCGCGGCCGTCGAAGGCGAGCGAGATGCCCGCATGCTGCAGGCCCTGGGCATGCAGCCTGTCCGCAGCGCCGGCTTCGCCGAGCAGGTCGACCGTGCCCTGTTCGAGCACGCCCGCGCGAACGCGCCCGAGCACATGTTCCCGGCTGGATCGTTCGAGGATGATTGTCTCGACACCGATGGAGGCAAGCAGCTGGCCGAGCAGCAGACCGGACGGGCCTGATCCGACGATGAGGACCTGCGCGTGCATCAGTGGCCGAGGCTCTCGATCTGCGCGGCCAGCTCAGCGGCAAGCCTGAGCGCGCAGGCTGTCGCAACGACCATCTGCGGCAGGATCAGCCACTCCAGCGTCCAGGCCGCACCCGAGCGCTCCTGCTCATGCACCAGCGCCTGGTGCATGCCGGAAAGCTGCACGGCGTTGAAGCGCGCGAGCGCCACCAGTGCTTCCGCCTTCACCGGGTTCTGCTTGTGCGGCATGGCCGACGAGCCGCCACCGCCGGACAGCTCGATGTCGATTCCAGCGTGCGCCATCAGCGCGACATCCTGACCGAATTTACCGAGGCCGCCGGTGACGAGCGACAGCCAGCCGGCGAACTCGGCAAGCGCATCGCGCTGGCTGTGCCATTGCGGCGCGTCGGCAAGACCGAGTTTGGCGGCGAGCGCCGCGCGTACGGCCGCCGCGCTGTCGCCGAGCTTTTCCAGCGTGCCGGCGGCACCGCCGAACTGCACCGCCAGCAACCGGACGGAGAGCTCTTTCAAACGTTCCTGATGACGTCCGAGCGGCGCGCGCCAGGACACGATGCGGTCCGCCGCAGTGATCGGGATTGCCGGCTGCATGCGCGTCATCGCCATCAGCGTTCTACCCCCGAACTCCTCTTCGAGCCCCGTGAGACGCACGATGTTTTCACTGAGCAGCAGCCCGATATGCTCGACTGCCTCCCGCAGGCGCAGGACCAACGACGTGTCGAAGGCATCCTGGCTGGTCGCGCCGAAATGAACGAATTCGCGATACTGCTCGCCGACGATCGCCTTGATCTGGCGCACCAGCTCCGGCACCACGACGCCATCCTTGGTTACCCCGGCGCGCAGCTTCGCCGTGTCCGGCCGGAACGACGCCAGCGCCTCGATGATCGCCGCTTCGGCATCACGAGGGATCACGCCGCGCTCCGCTTCCGCCTCCGCCAGCGCCCGCTCGAAGGTGAGCATCGCATCGATGTCGGCTTCCACCGAAAAATGCCTCGCCGCCTCCTCGTCGCCGAGCAGGCCGGAAAGCAGCGGATGATCGAAAGGCGATACGGTCATATCGTGGCCGGTCAGCTGTCGAAGAAGACCGTCTCCTTTTCGCCCTGCAGATGGACGTCGAAGACGTAGGTGTCGCCTTGGCGCTCCGCGATCAGCGTCGGTACGCGCAGGCGATGCTCGATCCGCGCAAGGATCGGATCCTCGGCATTGGCCTTGTCCTCGTCGGAGAAGTAGAGCCTGGTGTTGAGGCCGACATTGATGCCGCGCGCCACGATCCACAACGTGATATGCGGCGCCATCAGGCGCCCGTCGCGGAATGGCACGCGGCCGGGCTTGATTGTCTGGAACAGGCAGACGCCCGTTTCCATGTCGGTCGGCTGCCGGCCCCATCCCAGGAAATTCGGATCGGCCGTGCCGCGCAATTCTGCGGGCGAATTGTAGAGCCCGGCGGCATCCGCCTGCCAGATCTCGACCAGCGCATCCTTTAGCGGTGTGCCGGTGCCGTCGAGCACGCGGATGCGCAGCTCGATCCGCTCGCCTTTGGTCTGGTCGTTGACCATCGTCGAGCCGAGGTCACTCGCATAGACACCGCCGATGCCGCAGAAATTCGGCGTCAGCCCGATATGCACATAGGGTCCGGCGGTCTGCGAAGGGCTCTCCTTCAGCCGGTCGAGCGACTGCGCCATCAATTGCCCTCCGGCCTGTTCTCGAACAGTGTCGAGCGCCGCCCGCGCAGCACGATGTCGAACTTGTAGGCGAGCGCGTCCATCGGGATGGTCGAGTGCATGTCGAGCGCGGCGATCAGTGCCTCGACCGCAGCCTTGTCGGAAATGCCACCGACGATCGGACAGCGCCAGATCAGCGGATCGCCCTCAAAATACATCTGCGTGATCAGCCGCTGCGCGAAGCCGTGGCCGAACACCGAAAAATGGATATGTGCCGGCCGCCAGTCGTTCGGGCCGTTCGGCCACGGATAGGGCCCGGGCCTGACGGTGCGAAACGCGTAGCCGCCGTCCTCGCCGGTAATCGCGCGGCCGCAGCCGCCGAAATTAGGATCGAGCGGGGCAAGATAGCCGTCCTTCTTGTGGCGGTAGCGCCCGCCGGCATTGGCTTGCCAGAACTCGAGCAGCACGCCCGGCACGCCCTTGCCGCGCTCGTCCAGCACACGTCCATGGACGATGATGCGCTCGCCGATGGCGCTCTCGCCGGGCTTGGCGAAATTGTGGATCAGGTCGTTGTCGAACTCGCCGAGCATCGCGTGTCCGAATACCGGACCGGTCAACTCCGACAACGTGTTGTCGAATGACAGCAACGCTTTGCGCGGCGATCGCAGAACCGAACTTTTGTAGCCCGGCGTGAATGCCGGCGGGTGCCATTGGCGATCGCGCTGGAAGAAGGCGCCGGTTTCCGGAGCGCGGTTCGAGCCGGATTCAGCCATGGGCAGTCTTGGCTCCATCCATTTGCGCGAACACCTCCTTGGCGATCTTGAAGGCGCGGTTGGCCGCCGGCACGCCGGCATAGATCGCGACATGCAGGAAGGCCTCGCAGATGTCGTCTCTTGTAGCACCCGTATTGGCGGTGGCGCGCACATGCATGGCGACTTCCTCGTCATGACCGAGCGCCGCAAGCAGCGCCAGCGTCACGATCGAGCGCTCGCGCTTCGACCAGTCAGGCCGCGCCCACACCGTTCCCCAGGCAGCCTCGGTGATCAGTTGCTGGAACGGCCGGTCGAAATCGGTCGCGGCGTCCTCGGCGCGGTCGACATGCGGACTGCCCAGCACGGAGCGGCGGACTTCGAGACCGGTCCGGTAGCGGTTCTTCGTGACATCATCCATGAGCAGGCTTTCCCTCAGGCAACGAGGCGACGAAATCGCGGATCAAAGTGACGAGCGCTTCGGGCTGCTCGATGCACGGGATGTGCGCGGCATTGCGGATCACTTCGAAGCGCGCGCCGGGAATCAGATCGGCCAGCGAGCGGACGAGATCCGGCGGCGTCGAGCCGTCCTGATCGCCGACGATGCAAAGCGTCGGCACCGCGATGCGCCGCGCGCTGTCGGTGAAATCGGCATCGCGCACCGCCATGCAGGTGCCGATGTAACCGGGCAGCGCCTGCCTGAGCAGCATGTTGCGGCAGCCCGCGAGTTCAGCCGCGCGCGCGGCATGGAAATCCGGCGTGAACCACACCTTCATGATGCCGTCGGCGATCGCCTCGATGCCGTCGCGCTCCACGGTTGCGATGCGCGTGTTCCAGCTTTCAGCGGTGCCGATCTTATGCGCCGTGTCGCTGAGGATCAGCGCTTCTACACATTTCGGATGGCGGGTATAAAGCCGCTGCGCGATCATACCGCCGACGGAGAGGCCGAAGAGCACGACCTTGCCGAAACCGAAATGGTCGATGAGGGCGACCAGATCATCGACATGATCGTCGATCGAGCGCACGCCGGCGCCGATATCAGACAGCCCGTGACCGCGCTTGTCGTAGACCAGCATCGACATTTCGCCCGTCAATTTTGCGAGGACGTCGTCCCAGATCCGAAAATCGGTGCCCAGCGAATTGATGAAGACGATCGGTCGCGACGTGCCGGTCGCCTCGATATGGCGGTGATGCAGCGCGACGCCGCCTATGCTGACGAATGGCACGGTTTCGATCCTCCAAAGCCACATTGCACGAGCTGTTTGGTTCGGTAAAATGATATTTTGCGGCGTTTCATTAACTCTGAGGTTATCGAACCATGGCCGAAAGCCGGATCCGCTTCCGCCATCTGCAGGCGTTTCTTGAAGTCGCGCGGCAAGGCAGCGTCGCGCGCGCCGCCGACTTCCTGCATGTCAGCGCGCCTGCCGTGACCAAGACTTTGCGCGAGCTGGAAGAAGCGCTCGGCGTCGCCGTGGTCGAGCGCGACGGGCGCGGCATCCGTGTCACGCGCCTCGGCGAAATCTTTCTTGGACATGCCGGTTCGGCGATATCGGCGCTGAAGCGCGGCGTCGATTCCGTGCGCCAGGACGGCGCCGTCAACCGCGACCCGATCCGCATCGGCGCGCTGCCGACCGTATCGGCGCGTGTGATGCCGCTTGCCATGAACCTGTTCCTCGAAGAGAACACCGGCGCCGCGCTCAAGATCGTCACCGGCGAGAACGCGGTGCTGCTCGAGCAGTTGCGCGTCGGCGCGCTCGACCTCGTCGTCGGCCGCCTCGCGATGCCGGAGCATATGACTGGCTTCTTCTTCGAGCACCTCTATTCCGAACAGGTGCTGTTCGTCGTGCGTGACGGTCATCCATTGACAGAACCGGGTGCGGACATCTTCGCGCGGCTGGACGAGTTTCCCGTCCTGATGCCGACACGGGAATCCGTCATCCGGCCTTTCGTCGACTGGCTCTTCATCACCAATGGCATGACCGCGCCGGCCACGGAGATCGAAACCGTTTCCGATTCCTTCGGCCGCTCCTTCATGCGGCAGAGCAATGCGGTATGGATCATCTCGGCCGGCGTCGTCGCCAATGAGATCACCAGCGGTGCCTTTGTCGCCCTGCCGGTGGACACGGAAGAGACCAAAGGGCCGGTGGGCTTGACCATGCGCACCGACACTGCGCCCTCGCCCGCCTTCACCATCCTCCTGCAGACGATCCGCGAGGCAGCGCGGCACCACGCTTGACGCAGAGTGACGATCGAAGATCCGGGTCAGCACTACCCGTCTGATTCTTCCTTCCCCCCTTGTGGGGGAAGGTGGATCGGCGCGCAGCGCCGAGACGGATGAGGGGTGTTCCAGCGAAGTGAGACGCTGGCTTACCCGAGCGTGAGCCCGGCCTTCTTCGCTTCCTCGCGCAGGAACGGCAGACCGACCTCGATCACGTCGCGCGGATCCTCCGCTACCGGCCGCCAGACCGCCAGCCCGCCGGCGATGTCAACATCGACATGGTTCATGCTTTCGAGCGTGATCGCGCCCTCATAGCCGATGTCGGCGATCGCCTTCATGCAGGCCGCCCAGTTGAGCATGCCGCGCCCCGGCACGCCGCGATTGGCCTCCGACACATGCACATAGCCGAGATAGGGCGCCGCCGCCTCGAACCCTGAGGCAAAGCTCTCTTCCTCGATATGCATGTGGTAGGTGTCGAGATGGATGAAGATGTTGTCGGCGCCGACGCGCTCGATGATCCGCGCCGCGTCGATGCCTCGGTTGATCAGATGCGTCTCGTAGCGGTTGCAAGGCTCGATGCCGAGCTTGAGGCTGCGCGCCTTGGCAGATTTCGCCGCCCGGTCGAGGAAGCGGCACATGCCGTCGATTTCCCTTTGCATCGGCGCACGCCCGGTGGTCTTGCCTATCGTGCCATAGGTGACGCCGCCGAGCGCCTCGGCGCCCACCTCGTTGCAGACCTTGAACGCCGGCTGCAGGAAGTCGAGCGCCTCGTCCGGCCGCTCGACCACGTCGAGCGCGCGCGGGAGGCCGAGCGACGGAATGAGCTGGACGCCGTAATGGTTGGCGAAGCCGCGCGTGCGCCTGGTGTCGATCTCCTCGGGCCGCAGCAGCGGGATTTCCATGAGGCCGATGCCGAACTCCTTCAGCCGGTCCATCTGCGGCTCGATGCGGGCGAGGTCCCAGACCGGGGCGATGGCGAAAGTGTGCAGTCCGAAGGTATTCATGTCAGCCTCGTTGCTCGTGCGCCGCGGCAGCGGCCGTATCGCCGCCGCCGACGATACGACTGACGACTTCGTTCATGTTGGTCTTGGCGGTGACGAGATCGGCGTCCGCCCGCCCGTGGCGCAGCACGACGATGCGGTCGGTGACCGACAGCACGTCGTTCAGCCGGTGCGAGATCAGGATGACGGCGATGCCTTCCGACTTCAGCCGCCGGATGAGGTCGAGCACGCTCTGCACCTCGCGCACCGCAAGAGCCGCCGTCGGCTCGTCCATGATGACGAGCTTCGGGTTGAAGGTGAGCGCGCGCGCGATCGCCACCGTCTGCTGCTGACCGCCGGAGAACGAGCCGACGGACCGGTTGATCGACGGCAGATGCGCGCCAAGCCGTTCGATCATCTTTGTCGCCTGGCGGTCCATCTCGCCCTTGTCGACGAAGCCCGGGATGACGCCGAACAGTTTCTTCACCGGTTCGCGTCCGAGGAAGATGTTGGAGGCCACGTCCTGCTGCTTGGCCAAGGACAGGTCCTGATAGATCATCTCAATGCCAAGTCGGCGCCGCTGGCCGGGATCGAGCGGCAGGATGTCTTTGCCATCGAATTCGATCGAACCGGTGTCGGCGCGGTAGATGCCGGTGATGGTCTTCATCAGCGTCGACTTGCCGGCGCCATTGTCACCGACGAGGCCGACCACCTCGCCGGCGTCGACCGCGAGATCCACGCCATGCAGCACGTCGACCGCGCCGAAGCTTTTGCGGATGCCTTGAAGCGAAAGCAGGGTCATACGCGCGACTCCTTCCGCACCTGGTACTGGTCGATGAAGACAGCGAGGATCAGCACGGCGCCGATCGCCATCTGCTGGTAGTAGGACTGCACCGCAAGCAGCGTCAGCCCGTTCTGCAGCACCCCCATGATCAGCGCGCCGATCATTGTGCCGAGGATCGAGGCGCGGCCGCCGAACAGATTGGTGCCGCCGATGATCGCCGCCGTGATCGCGGTGAGCTCGTAATTGATGCCGGCCGTCGGATCGCCGGCATTGACGCGGGCGGTGAAGAGCAGGCCGGCGAGCCCGGCGAGCGCGCCGGAGAGCGTGTAGATGATGCGGCGGTGATGCTCGACGCGGATGCCGGCCGCGCGGGCAGCACTCTCACTATCCCCCAGCGCCAGCGTATGGCGGCCGAAGCGCGTATAGGCGAGCGCGCAATGCGCGATGATCGCTGTCAGCACCAGTATGATCACCGGCATCGGAATGCCGAACGGCCGGCCTTGACCGATATAGACGATCTCGGGCGGCAGGCCATAGATCGCCCGGCCCTGCGAGATGACCAGCGCCAGACCGCGCGCCAGGCCCAGCATGCCGAGCGTGACGATGAAGGCCGGCACGAAGGCGCGGGTGACCAGTTGCCCGTTGATGTAGCCGGCGATCGCGCCGGCCAAAATACAGGCGATCACCGCCAGCACCGACGGCCAGCCGAGATTGACCGCCACGAAGGCTCCCGCGACGCCGGCCAGCCCCATCACCGAGCCGAGCGACAGGTCGAGCCCGCCCGAGCCGATGACGAAGGTGGCGGCGATCGCCAGCACGCCGATCGTCGAGGTCGCGAGCAGGATGTTGAGGAAATTGCTGAGCGACAGGAAATAGGGCGACAGCAGCGCCATCGCCGTGCTCAGCGCCAGAAGCACCACCAGCGACTCCAGCCTGATGTGGAGCCTTTCGACGGATGCGCGCTGCACCCGAGCCCAGAAACCGGGCTGCGTCGTTTCGGAAGCCATCTTGCCTCGCTGTTGCAAAAAAGTTGGCTGGCGCAGGGTAGACCCGCGCCAGCCCGTCCGGGAGGACTATTTCACGTACTGCAGCATCGGCTCCTTGCCGGCGTCGATCACGTCCTTGGTCAGCACCAGCGTTGGCACGGCGATGCTGTCCTCGACCTTGTCGCCGGCCAGCGCCTTCTTGACGTTCTCGACCGCCTGCTTGCCGACCAGATAGGGCAGCTGCGCCACCGAGGCATTGAGCCGGCCTTCCTTGATCGACTTCACGGCGTCCGAGTTGCCGTCGACGCCGATGATCGTCACCTGCTCGCCCTTGCCGGCGGCGTAGACCGATTCCACCGCGCCCAGCGCCATGCCGTCATTGGCGCAGAAGATGGCGACGAGATCGGGATGCGCGGTCAGCGTGTCGGTGGCGATGGAAGCGGCCTTGCCTCGATCCCAGTCGCCCGGCAGCGAGGCGACGATTTCGAGGCCGGGCGCCAGTTCCTTCAACTTGTCGGCAAAGCCCTTGGCGCGCTTCTCGCCGGTGATATTGCCAGACAGGCCTTCGATCACCAGCACCGGACCCTTGGCGTCCTTGCCGAGCTTGGAGGCGAGATACTCGGCGCCTTGCGCGCCGGCGGCGATGTTGTCGGACCCGATATGGAAGGTGACCTTGACGCCTTCCTTGTCGAGCACCGCCTGGTCGAGATTGTTGTCGAGGTCGACGATCTTGATGCCGGCGTCCTGCGCCGACTTCAGGCAAGGCAGAAGGTTGGTCGAGTTGATCGCGGCGGTGATCATCGCCACCGGCTTGCGCTCAAGCATGGTGTTGCACAGGTTGAGCTGCGGCTCGGCCGCCTGGTCGCTCTCGGCCGCCTGCTGGAAGTATTTCACGCCGGCTTCCTTGGCGCCGTCCGCAACGCCCTGCGCCATGGCGCCCCAGAACGGATTGGCCAGCGTCTTCATCAGCACGCCGTACTCGCCGTCCTCGGCCCTGGCGGTGCCGACGGCGCAAAACGCAAGCGCGACACCGATGGCGAGTGTAAATCGATTTATCTTTGACAGATGCGATATCATCTTATCCTCCGTTTGATCCTTGGCGCCGGACGCCTAGGCCAGGGCCGGCGTTTTTCTACCGTTCACGACAATGGGGGCATTTGTCGGTCTCCTCCCCCGGAATGCGGGCCGCTGCCTGGCGAGCCAACGGATTCCCGCATCAACACCTGGCAGGGTTCGAGCCGCGCAGTGGGCGGTCCCACAGCACCTTCGACCCTGCGAAACAAAAGGTTCATCGCCTCGCTGGCGATCTGGCGCACCGGCTGCACCACCGCGGCGATCGCCGGCCATGTCACCTGCATCCATTCCGCGTCGTCGAAGCCGACCAGCGAGATGTCGTTCGGGCAATGCCAGCCGCGCCGGCGGAATTCGGACAACGCGACAAGCGTGCCCTTGAGCAACAGCGAGTAGACGGCCGTCGGCCGCTCGCCCCTGGCAAAGTAATCGCGAAGCGAAGACCTGAGCGGCTCGACGCTGACTTCCGAAGTGATGACGTCGATGCGCACCGACGGGTCGAGCGCCAGCGCCTGCGCGCGAAAACCCTCAAGGCGGGCGCGCACGGTCGCCGCCTGCTCGGCAAGGCCGATGACCAGGATATGGCTGTGCCCCTTGCCGATCAGCATCCGCGCCACCTCGGCGCTGGCGGCGGCGCTGTCTGCCGATACCGTGTCGAAGGCGTCGTCGGACAGGACGCGGTCGATCAGCACGCCGGTCATACCGTTGGCTTTCATGAAGGCGGCCGCCGGCCCATGCTCGTTGCGCACCGGCGCCAGCACCACGCCGGCGACGCGCCAGTCATGCATGCGGGCGAGAATCTCTTTCTCGCGCGTTTCCGATTCACGGCTCGATGCCGCGACCAGCGTGAAGCCGCGCTGCTCGGCCAGGCCTTCCAACTCGGTGACCATCTGGCCGAAGAACTCGCTTTCGAATTCCGGCATGATGGCGCCGATGATGCGGCGCTTGGCGCGGCGCATGTCGGAGGCTAAAGGATCAACGCGATAGCCCAGCAGTTCGACGGCATCGAAGACACGCTGCGCGTTTTCCGGCCTCACCGTGGTGACGCCGGCCAGCACCTTGGAGACGGTGGCCGCGGACACGCCGGCGTGGCTTGCCACGTCGTGGATCGACGGACGCCGCTGCGGGCCTTCCTGTTGCGCCATTAATCTCCTCCCGAGGGCAGACAGCCGCCTGCCCGCTCGTTAATGTAATGGATAAATCGATTTTTCGCTGTTGTAAATCGTTTCATCAGGAGTAGAAAACGTGGATGTGATTGACGCGATCCAATCGCGCCGGGAGGAACGTCATGCCAAACAAAGCCTTGCCGCTGGTGATCAGCGCACCCGAACCGCGCACGCTCGATTTAATCTTCACGCCGCCGCAGCTGGCGCTGTTTCGCAACAAATATCGCATCGTCGAGACAACGCCTGAAGGCGTAGCCGAGTTGCCACCGGATGTGCTGGCCGAAGCGCGCTATATCGTCGGCCAGCCACCGATATCAGCGGAAACGCTGGAGAAGCTGAAGGCGCTGCGCTGCATCTTCAACGTCGAGACCAACCTCATCAACAATATGTCGTATGAGACGCTGTTCGCGCGCGGCATCCATGTCGTCACCACCGGCCTGGTCTTTGCCGAGCCGGTCGCCGAGCTCGGCCTTGCCATGGCGCTGAACCTGGCGCGCAACATCGTCGACGCCGACCTCGCTTTCCGGCAGGGCAAGGAATTGTGGGGCGGCGACGGCAATCAGACCGCGCGGCTGCTGTCCGGTGCCGATGTCGGCATCATCGGCTTCGGCGACCTCGGCCGCGCGCTCAACCGCCTGCTGACCGGCTTTCGCACCCGCACGAAAGTCTACGATCCGTGGCTGCCACCGTCGATCCTGATCGACAACGGCGTCGAGCCCGCCTCGCTGGATGGGGTGCTGACGCAAAGCGATTTCGTCTTCGTCGTCGCTTCCGTCACCAGCGAGAACCAAGGTTTTCTGGGCGCGGACTCGTTTGCCCAAATGCGCAAGGGCGCCGCCTTCATCCTGCTCAGCCGCGCCGGCGTCGTCGATTTCCCGGCGCTGATGGCGGCGGTGAAGAGCGGGCACATCGTTGCCGCCAGCGACGTCTTCCCTGACGAGCCGCTGGCGCAGGACCATCCTGTCCGCGCCCTCCCCGGCTTCCTGCGTTCGGCACATCGCGCCGGCGCGCTCGATATCGCCTTCAAGCGTATGGGCGACATGGTGCTGGAGGACACGGACCTGATCGACCGCGGCCTGCCGCCAATGCGCTCCAAGCGGGCGGAGCGCGAGACGGTGTCGAGGATGCGCTCCAAGCCCGTCGACAGGAACTGAACAACCTGTCTACAGCGTGCCGAGCCGAAGCGCGTCGCGCGCAATTTGCCAGGCCGTCTCCACATGCCGCCGGGCCGCGGCCTCCGCCGCTTCCGGCTTGCGCGAACGGATCGCATCCATGATGGCGTTCATTTCGGCGATCGCCGGCTCGCGGCGGTTCGGCGACGTGATCGTCATCGAACGCAGCTGGTTGATGCGGACATTGAGACCGGTGACGATCTCCCACGCGATACGCTTGTCGGCGGCTTCGAACAGCACCTCGTAAAACCTCGCGGTTGCCCGCATGACCTCGGCCGGCACGCCCGACGCCCATGCTTCAAACAGCTTTGCCAGCGCCGCATCGAGCAAGGCGATCTGGTCGTCGGTGGCCGAAGCGGCACAGGCCCTGGCCGCTATGCCTTCGAGCAGCGCGCGCAGCTCGTAGATCTCGTCGGTCCGGCCAAGATCGGGCTTGGCCACCGCCGGTCCATGCCCGGCTATCATCTGTACAAGGCCCTCGGCCTCCAGCTGCCGCAACACCTCGCGCACAACCGAACGGCTGACCCCCAGCTGATCGCAGAGCGGCCGCTCGACCAGCCGTTCGCCGGGCTGGAAATGAAAATCCATGATCGCTTCGCGCATCCGCTCCAACGCGAGTGTCCTCAGCGTCTTGGCGGTGCGGTCGATGCGAAGCGTGTCGTCAGCCATTTTTTCCTTCCGCCTTTTCGCCTCTCACAAAACAGATTCCATGGCCAGTTGACAAGGCATACGGCACTCCATAGCATGGTATACCATAAGACGATACAAAAGATGATGCAGCCGCGAGCGGCTCCATCCGAGGAATTCCATGCAGCCGGCCATTCGCAAGATCGTGACCTACACCGAGAACACGCTGATCGAGGGCGGCAGGGCGGCTCCACGGCCGTTGCGCCTGATCGGCGTCGCCGCCGTCCTGACCAACCCGTGGGCCGGCCGTGGCTTCACCGAGGACCTCTCCCCGGAGATCCGTGCCTTCGCGCCTGTGCTCGGCGAAACGCTGACCAATGAAATCATCGGCGTGGCGGGCTCGGGCGAAGCGATTGAAGGCTACGGCAAAGCCGCCATCTGCGGCACGTCGGGCGAGATCGAGCACGCGTCGGCGCTGATCCACACCCTGCATTTCGGCAACCACTATCGCCGCGCCGTCGGCGCCAAGACCTACCTCGCCTTCACCAATCTGCGCGGCGGTCCCAACACGCCGATCATGATACCGCTGATGGACAAAAGCGACGAAGGCCGCCGCTCCCATTATCTCACCGTGCATTTCCAGATCGGCGACGCACCCGCCCCGGACGAACTGGTGGTGGCGCTCGGCGCGTCCATCGGCGGCCGGCCGCATCACCGCATCGGCGATCGCTATCAGGACCTGAAGGAGCTCGGAGACCTGCATGGCTGACGCCGCGACGATCCGCAGCAAAGCTCCCGACGGCACCGGCTTCATCCGGGCCGGTTCGGGCGCGCCGGTCCTGCTGATCCACGGCGTCGGCATGGATGCTGCGATCTGGCAACCGCAGATCGCCTCGATGCAGGGGCGCTTCGACGTCATCGCCATCGACATGCTTGGCCATGGCGCCTCGCCCCTGCCCCCGGAAAACGCCAACCTGTCCGACTTCGCCGATCAGGCGATCCGTCTTCTCGATCATCTTGGCCTCGACCGCGTGGCGGTCGTCGGCCACTCCATGGGCGCGTTGGTCGCCCAGGAACTGGCGCTCCAGGCCCCGTCCCGCGTCGGTTCGCTCGTCTGCCTCAACGCCGTCTTCCGTCGCCCGCCCGAACTCGCGCAAGCAGTGCACGAACGGGCGGCCGCACTCGGCGGCCCCGGCGATCCGTCGGCCATCGCCGCGACGATTGCCCGCTGGTTCGGCAATCCGATCCCGCCGCTTCTGGCGGACGCGGCCGCGACGGCCCGCTCGGCGCTCGAAAGCGTCGACGCAGAAGGCTATGCCCGCACCTATCGTCTCTTTGCCCATGCCGATACCGAGCACACCGATCGCCTTGCCGATCTCTCGGCACCCGCGCTGTTCATGACCGGCTCGGAAGATCGCAACTCGACACCCGCCATGTCCGCGGCGATGGCGCGGCTTGCGCCGGCCGGGCAATGCCTGGTGCTGAGCGGCGAAAAGCACATGATGACAATCGCTTCGCCGCAAAAAGTGACTCAGCGCATCACGGCCTTTCTCGACCAGGTCACGGCTGTTCGCCCTGTGGCCATTGAGATCGACCCCGTATTCGATGCCATGGAATTCCGGCGCGCGCTGGGTTCCTTCCTGACCGGCGTCACCATCGTCACGACGATCGACGAGGCCGGCGACCCACGCGGCTTCACCGCCAATTCCTTCACCTCGGTCTCGCTCGATCCGCCGCTGGTGCTGGTCTGCATCGCCAAGAAGGCGATGGGGCATCGGGCTTTCTCGACCTCAAGAGGTTTTGCCATCAACATTCTGTCGGAAGCGCAGAAAGCAGCGTCTGGCATCTTCGCCTCGAAGGCCGCGGACAAGTTCGCCTCCGTGGCATGGCAGTCCGGACAGACCGGCAATCCGCTGATCGAGGGATCGGTAGCGGTGTTCGATTGCGGCATGGAACAGTTGATCGATGCCGGCGATCATTCGATCCTCATTGGCCGCGTCCATGACTTCACCCACAACGGCGCGCAGCCTCTCGGTTATTGCCGGGGCGCCTATGTCACGCCGGGCCTCAGCCAGGACGCGCTCGCGGCGGCCGCTCCGCCCGGAACCGAGGTCGGCGCCATCCTCGAGAACGAAGGCCGCGTGCTCTTCTTCGAGACTGCCGAGGGATCCTACCTATTGCCGGCCGGGCATGGACTGGGCGCCGCGAACGACCCTCGCAGCCTCAGGGGACGGCTTGCCGCCAAGGGCATCGACGCCGAACTCGGCTTCCTCTACGCGGTGTGGGACGACGCGACGGTCGCTTCGCGCACCCATGTCTATTATCGCGGAACGGTGGAGGCCCCCGTCTCCGGAGACGGCCATATCCGCTTTGTCGAGATCGAACGCATGGCCGAATTGAGGATCGCCGACCCGGCTGTGCGCTCGATGCTCGCCCGCTATGCACGCGAGCGTGCCGAGGACACTTTCGGCGTCTATGTCGGCAACGAGATCGAAGGCGAGGTCCGGCCGCTCGCCAAGCCGGCGCCATCAGCGCCAATCCATTCCGGCCCAATCCATTCCGGCCAGCGGTGAGACCGATGAAATTTTCGCTTTTCGTCCATATGGAGCGCTCGGATCTCGCCAAGCCGCATTCCGATTTGCTGACGGAACTGGAAGAACTCGTCCTGCTGGCTGAAGCGGCGGGTTTCGAGGCAGCCTGGATCGGCGAGCATCACGGGATGGAATTCACCATCTCGCCGAATCCCTTCATCAACATCGCCTATCTGGCCGCCAAGACGAAAACCATCCGGCTCGGCACCGGCACGATCATCGCGCCCTTCTGGCATCCGATCAAACTCGCCGGCGAAGCGGCGATGGCCGATGTCATCACTGGTGGCAGGCTGGACTTGGGCATCGCGCGCGGCGCCTATAGCTATGAATATCAGCGCGTCTTCCCGGGGCTGGATGCCTGGGGCGCCGGCCAGCGCATGCGCGAGATCATCCCGGCGATCCGCGGCCTCTGGGACGGCGACTACGAGCATTCCGGCGAGTTCTGGCAGTTTCCGCCAACCACCTCTTCGCCCAAGCCCGTGCAAAAGCCCTATCCGCCGATCTGGGTGGCGGCCCGCGATCCGAACTCGCACGACTTCGCGGTCGCCAACCAATGCCAGGTCCAGGTGACGCCGTTGGCTTCCGGCGATGGCGAGGTGGCGAGCCTGATGGAGCGCTTCAACACCGCTTGCCAGGCGCATCCCGACATCGCGCGGCCGGAAATCATGCTCCTGATGCACACTTTCGTGGCCGAGGACGCCGCCGACGCCGAGCGCCTGACGCAGGACCTGTCGCAGTTCTACTGCCAGTTCGGCGCCTGGTTCCAGAACAAGAAGCCGGTGCGCCAGGGTATCCTGGCGCCGCTGACCGAGGGCGAGATAGCGGCCATGCCGCAATACGCACCGGATAAGATCAGGCAGAACCTCGTCATCGGCGAGGCCGACCAGGTGATCGCCAGGCTGAAGACCTATGAGGCGCAAGGCTACGACCAGTACTCGATCTGGATCGACAGCGGCCTGTCGCACGAGCGCAAGAAGAAATCGCTGCGGCTGTTCATCGACAAGGTGATGCCGGCCTTCCAGGAGGCAGGGTCGCGATGAGCAGCACGACGTTCAGGAACTACATAGACGGCGAGTTCGAGGAGCCTTCCTCCACTTTCGAGAGCATCGATCCGTCGACGGGCCTGCGCTGGGCGACGATGCCCGCAGCTTCCATTACCGATGTCGACCGCGCCGTGGAGGCCGCGCACCGGGCGCTGCGCTCCGGTCCATGGGCGGCGATGACCGCGAGCGCGCGCGGCAAGCTGCTGGTCAGGCTCGGCGATCTCGTCGCCGCTAATGCCGGCCGCCTGGCCGAGCTGGAAACGCGCGACACCGGCAAGATCATCCGCGAGACGCGCGCCCAGATCGCCTATGTCGGCGACTACTACCGCTATTACGGCGGCCTCGCCGACAAGCACGAAGGCGCCTTCATCCCGATCGACAAGGCCGACATGGAGGTGACGGTTCGGCCCGAACCGATCGGCGTCGTCGCCGCCGTCGTGCCCTGGAACTCGCAGCTTTTCCTGTCAGCGGTCAAGCTAGGCCCAGCGCTGGCCGCCGGCTGCACCGTCGTGCTCAAGGCCTCCGAGGATGGCCCGGCACCCCTGCTCGCTTTCGCCGAGTTGGTTAGCGAAGCCGGCTTTCCAGCCGGCGCTGTCAACATCATCACCGGCTTCGGCCATGATTGCGGGCATCGCCTGACCAGCCATCCGCTCGTCGCGCGCGTCGCCTTCACCGGCGGCCCCTCAACCGCTCGGCGGATCGTTGCCAACACGGCCGAGAACCTCGCCTACACGACGCTCGAGCTCGGCGGCAAAAGCCCGGTAGCAGTCTTCGCCGACGCCGATCTCGACAGCGCCGCCAATGCCGTCGTCGCCGGTATCTTCGCGGCCACCGGCCAGAGTTGCGTTGCAGGTTCACGCCTCCTCGTCGAGCGCTCCGTCAAGGATGACTTCCTTGCCCGGCTGAAGCGCAAGGCTGAAGCCATCGTCATCGGCGACCCGCAGGACCCCGCTACCGAGATGGGTCCATTGGCGACCTCGCGCCAGCGCGAGAGGATCGAGGCGATAGTCGCCGAAAGCGTGGCGGCGGGCGGGCAGCTGATCACCGGCGGCGCGCGGCCTAAGGACAAGGCTGACGGATTTTACTACGCGCCGACGATCATCGAGGCGCAGGACCAGGCCCTCGCCTGCGTGCGCGAGGAATTGTTCGGCCCGGTGCTCAGCGTGCTTGCCTTCGACAGTGAGGCGCAAGCGCTGGCGCTTGCCAACGACACGCCCTTCGGGCTCGCTTCCGGGGTCTTCACCAGCAATCTCGCCAAGGCGCATCGCATGGCGCGCGGCATCCGTGCCGGCGTCGTCTGGGTCAACACCTACCGCGCCGTCTCGCCGCTGGTCCCTTTCGGCGGCTATGGCCTTTCGGGCCTCGGCCGCGAAGGCGGCCTCGATGCCATTCGCGATTACACACGCTCGAAATCGGTGTGGATCCGCACCTCGGACGACCCGATCCCCGATCCTTTCGTCATGCGCTGAGGCGCATGGCGAGGGTGCAGACAAGAATAAGAAACGGAACAACCAATCAGAGGAGAACGACATGAAACTGATTTTCGCCGGCATCCTTGCCGGACTGATGGCGACCGCGGCCGCAAGGGCCGACGAGATGGTGTTCACCAGTTGGGGCGGAACGACCCAGGAAGCCCAGACCAAATCCTGGGCCGAACCCTTCACCGCCTCGTCGGGCATCAAGGTGCTGCAGGACGGGCCGACCGACTATGGCAAGCTGAAGGCCATGATCGACGCCAAGAACGTCACCTGGGATGTTGTCGATGTCGAGATGGACTTCGCCATCAAGGCCGCAAAGGACGGTCTGCTCGAGCCGATCGACTTCGCCGCCGTGCCGAAGGCCGATCTCGACCCGCGCTTCAGCAACGAGAATGCCGTCGGCAGCTTCTACTATTCCTTCGTGCTCGCCTGGAACAAGGGCGCCGTCTCCGGCGAAACGGCGAGTTGGGCCGACATGTTCGACACCAAGAAATTCCCTGGAAAGCGCACCTTCTACAAATGGTCGGCGCCGGGCGTGATCGAGATCGCTCTGCTCGCCGACGGCGTGCCCGCCGACAAACTCTATCCGCTCGACCTTGACCGCGCCTTCAAGAAGCTCGACACCATCAAGTCGGATATCGTCTGGTGGAGCGGCGGGGCAGAATCGCAGCAGCTGATCGCCTCCGGCGAGGCCGCCTTCGGCCAGCTCTGGAACGGCCGCGTCTTCGCGCTGGAGAAGGACGGCGCAGATGTCGGCGTCTCCTGGAACCAGAACCTGACCGCAGCCGACGTTCTCGTTGTCCCGAAGGGCGCCAAGAACAAGGACGCCGCCATGAAATTCCTCGCTGCGGCGACCAGCCCGACCGGGCAGGCGAAATTCGCCGAGGCGAGCGGCTACGCGCCGATCAACACCAAGGCCAAGGCTGAAATGCCCGCCGACGTAGTCAAGGGCCTGCCCGACGCCCATGTCGACGGCCAGATCAACCTCGACATGAACTATTGGGCCGAGCATCGCGACGAGATCGCCACGCGCTGGTACGCCTGGCAGGCGAAGTGACGCCCGTCTTTTCCTGACAGGATCGGGATGGCACCAGCTGTCCCGATCCGCAATCCGGGATTACCGCCATGTCGGTGGAAGCACAGCAAGGGATCGCAGCCCCGCGAGTACCGGCAGGCCTCAGCGGCCTGCTTCCGGCGTTGATCCTGATCGGACTGTTTTTCGTCGTGCCGGTGCTGGCGCTTTTGCTGCGCAGCGTCACCGACCCCGCTCCCGGCCTGCAGAATTATGCGGCGCTGCTGGGCGACGGCACTTATGCGCGGGTGTTCTTCAACACCTTCCTGGTCGCCTTCGTCGTCACCATCGTCACCGTGCTGGTCGCGTTCCCGGTCGCCTGGATGCTGGCGATCATGCCGCCGGCGCTGGCCTCGATCCTGTTCGGCATCATCATCCTGTCGATGTGGACGAACCTCTTGACCCGCACCTATGCCTGGATGGTGCTCTTGCAGCGCACCGGCGTCATCAACCGGGCACTGATTGGCGCCGGCATCATCGACCAGCCGCTGCCGCTCATCAACAATCTGACGGGTGTGACCATCGGCATGGTCTACATCATGCTGCCCTTCATGATCCTGCCGCTGGTCGGCACGCTTCGGGCGATCGACCCGATGACGCTGCGCGCCGCGGCCCTCTGCGGCGCCAGCCCGCTCGCCGCCTTCCGCCGCATCCTATTGCCACTCTCGCTGCCCGGGATCGCCGCCGGCGGCCTGATGGTGTTCGTCATGTCGCTCGGTTATTTCGTCACACCGGCGCTGCTCGGCGGCACGTCGAACATGATGCTCGCCGAAATGATCGCGCAGATGATCCAGTCGCTGCTCAACTGGGGTCTTGGCAGCGCCGCCGCCTTCATCCTGCTCGTCGTCACCATGGCGCTCTACGCGCTGCAACTGCGCCTTGTCGGCGCCAGGCGTGCGGTGGGAGGCGCCTGAGATGCTGCTCGACTATGACCGCCTCGGCTGGCTGAAAATTGCCCTGCTAGGCTTCACCGCCTTGGTCGCGGCATTCCTGCTCCTGCCGGTGGTCTTTATCGTGCTGCTCTCATTCGGCTCCTCGCGCTGGCTTGCCTTTCCGCCGCCCGGCTGGACGCTGAAATGGTATCAGGAGCTGTTTGCCGATCCGTCCTGGATCGAAGCGGCCCTCACCAGCGCGCGCATCGCAACGATGACGGCAATCCTCGCCGTAACCATCGGCCTGCTCGCCTCCTTCGCGCTGGTTCGCGGCCAGTTCCGCGGGCGCGAGATCCTGCGCGGGCTGCTCTTGACGCCGATGGTGCTGCCGGTCGTCGTCTTCGCCATCGCCATCTATGCCTTCTTCCTGCGGCTTGGACTGGGCGGCACGACGATCGGCTTCGTCGTCGCCCACACCGTGCTGGCGCTCCCCTTCGCCATCATCCCGATCGCCACGGCGCTCGAAGGTTTCGACAAGTCGATCGAGGATGCGGCCATCGTCTGCGGCGCGAGCCCGCTTCAGGCGAAGCTGCGGATCACCCTGCCGTCGATCCGCATCGGCATCTTCTCCGCCGCCATCTTTTCCTTCCTCGCCTCCTGGGACGAGGTGGTCGTGGCGATCTTCATGGCCAGCCCCACCCTGCAGACCTTGCCGGTCAAGATCTGGGGCAGTCTGCGATCCGACCTCACCCCCGTCATCGCCGCCGCCTCCAGCCTGCTTGTCGCGCTCACGCTGGCCCTGATGATCGTGACGGCCCTCTTGCGCCGAAAGCTGCAGACATGACCCAGCCCTTT
The DNA here is from genome assembly GCF_000427725.1 of Mesorhizobium sp. WSM3224. Classification (GTDB taxonomy): domain Bacteria; phylum Pseudomonadota; class Alphaproteobacteria; order Rhizobiales; family Rhizobiaceae; genus Mesorhizobium. Next base: position 129,410 of record NZ_ATYO01000010.1, read on the forward strand.
CTCTCGATCCGCAAATTGCGCAAGGTATTCGGTGCCTTCACCGCCGTTCATGATGTGACACTGGACATTCCCAAGGGCCAATTCCTGACCTTCCTCGGTCCGTCGGGTTCGGGCAAATCGACGACGCTCTACGCCATCGCCGGCTTCCAGGATCCGACCTCCGGCAACGTGCTGCTGCAGGGCAAGTCGCTGCTGTCGGTGCCCTCGCACAAGCGCAACATCGGCATGGTCTTCCAGCGCTACACGCTGTTTCCGCATCTGAGCGTCGCCGAAAACGTCGCCTTCCCGCTCCGCGTGCGCCGCCGGCCGGATGCCGAGGTCAAGCGCAAGGTCGCCGACATGCTTTCGCTGGTGCGGCTCGAGAACTTCGCCGAGCGGCTGCCCGCGGCGCTCTCGGGCGGCCAGCAGCAGCGTGTCGCGCTCGCCCGTGCGCTGGCCTATGACCCACCGATCCTTTTGATGGACGAGCCGCTCTCGGCGCTCGACAAGAAACTGCGCGAGGAGATCCAGGCCGAGATCCGCCGCATCCACCGCGAGACGGGCGTCACCATCCTCTATGTCACGCATGACCAGGAAGAGGCGCTGCATCTGTCGGACCGCATCGCGCTCTTCCGCGACGGCCGCATCGAGCAGATCGGCACCGGCGAGGACCTTTACCTGCGGCCAGCCACCGATTTTGTCGCCGGCTTCATCGGCAACTCGAATTTCCTCGCCGCCGAACATTTGGAAACGGTGAGCGGCGCCTCCACCATTCGCCTCGCCGACGGCTCGCTCGTCTCCGGCATAAACGCGAACGGCAGCTTCGAGCGAGGGCAGAAAACCAGGCTGATGATCAGGCCGGAAGCATTTCGCCTGGAACGCTCGCCGAACAATGCCGAGCTTTCCGTCGAGATCGTCGACATCGCCTTCTACGGCGAGCGCCGGCGCATCGTCGCGCGCACAAGCGCCGGACAGGAAATCGACATCAGGCCGACGTCCTCGATGGCGGCAACGCAAGATACCTCGCCGGGCCGGCGGCGGGTGTTCTTCGATCCCGGCGGCGCCTTCCTGTTTCCCGCCTAGAACTCGTGGACATTCAGGACAGGGAGGGGGGTTCCCAATCCGGCAAACCTTTGATTCAAGGCTGGAAAAAGGAGTTCAGCCTTGATTCGCTTGGTTTTGCAGCAGCAATAGCAGCGCGCCGCCCAACCGGGTTAGGCGACGAGATCGCTGCGGCTTGCCTGCTTGGCCGGTTCCCCGAAATTGGCTTCGAGCCAGGTAATGGCGCTCGCGACATTCTCGATGGCGAAGCGCGCGGTGGTCTCGCCCTGCGGCTTCACCCGTATCGAAATTCCTCCCGCAGCATTGACCGTGTCGAAGCCGTTCTCGTCGGACGTGTCGTCGCCGAGGAACACCGGGCGCCTGCCAGTGAAAGGATCGATCTGCATGAAACGCCGGATCGCGGCGCCCTTGGCGGCTTCCAGCGGCATAAGCTCGACGCCGGCATTGCCGGCGATCACCCGGTAGCCCTTCGGCAGGCGGTCAAGCGCCGCCTCGACCAATTCCGTCGCCCGCGCCAGAAGCTGCGGCGCGGCTCTCGTGTGGATGGCGAGCACCGGGCCCTTGCGCTCGACATAGACCGCCTTGCTTGCCAGCTCCAATTCGATCTCATCGGCGAGTGCCGCCATATCCGCCGGCGCACCGGTGGCCTCGATCTTCCCATTTGGTGCAATCCTGTGCTCCAGCCCGTAGAGGCCGGCGATCCGCAGCTTCAAGGGATCGAACAGCTGGTCCACGGCCGCGATCGAGCGACCGGTGATGAAGGCGAGCGCTCCGTCCAGCCGCCGCTCGACCCCCTCCAGCAAATGGCGCAACTCGTCGCTGACCGACACGCTGTCCGGATGCGCCGCGTGCTCCAGCAAGGTGCCGTCGATGTCGAGGAAAAGCGCCCAGCGGCCTTCGGGAAGCGGCGGGGTAAGATCTGCCTGACTATTCATCGGAATCCGACTGCCTGTTTGCGTTCGAACATGGAAACGACATTGTCGCCGGTGGGACCCGTCGGCCGGTCGTATGAAGCCGTGACCCGGTCGAGGTCGCCGCGCTTCCTCAGCCGCGCTGCGTCGAGCAGCATGCTGCCGGCCCAGCGATAGACATTGTTGTCGCGCACGATCTCGCGCATGCGCCGCATGCGCTCGTGCTGCTCGTCCGGCCCCATCGTCAGCGCCTGCAGCATCGCCTCGCTCATCATCGCTGCGTCGTAAGGATTGACGATGAGCGCCTCCAGCAATTCGCGCGAGGCGCCGGCGAAGGTGCTGAGCAGCAGCACGCCTCGCTCGTCGTCGCGCGACGCCACGAACTCCTTGGCAACGAGGTTCATGCCGTCATGCAGGCTGGTGACCATGCAGATGTCGGCGGCGCGATAGATCTCGTAGACACCTTTCTGGGCGTGATGTTCCGCCACCAGCACGACAGGCCGGTAGGTCTCGTTGCCGTAGCGCTCGTTGAGCTCGTCGGCATAGTGCAGACATTCCTCGTGCAGATGCTTGTAAGCCGGCAACGTGCCGCGGCTGGGGGCGGCGATCTGGAGGAACACCACCTTCCCTATCATTTCAGGATGACGAATGAACAACTCCTCCAGCGCGTGGAAGCGGTCGAGGATGCCTTTGGTGTAATCGAGGCGCTCGACGCCGACGCAGAGCTTGGCATCGGCTGGGATGCCGAACCGTTTGCGGATCCGGGCGCGGCACTCTTCGACACTTGGCAGTGCCTTGAGCAGCTCGACCGGCCATTCGATCGAGATCGGATAGGCATGCACCAGCGTGACCTGGCCGCCATAGGAGACGGCCGCATCCGCCCGCTCGATACGGCTTTCCATGAAGCGGTCGACGCTTTCGGTGAAGTTGTTGGCATGGAACTGGGTGTGGAAGCCGATGATTGAACTGCCGAGCAGGCCGTCGAGGATATGCTCGCGCCACGGACAGATGCTGAACACTTCCGAGTTCGGCCACGGTATGTGCCAGAAGGTGATGATGATCGCCTCCGGCAGACGCTCGCGGATCATGCGCGGCAAAAGCGCGAAGTGATAGTCCTGGACCAGCACGATCGGCCGTTCGTTGCGCGCTTCGGCAACCACCGTGTCGGCGAATTTGCGATTGACCGTTTCGTAGGCGTCCCAGTCGGAGGTGCGGAAGATCGGGCGCGTGAAGGCGATATGGCAAAGTGGCCACAAGCCCTCATTGGCGAAGCCAAGATAGTAGCCTTGATATTCGTCCTCGCTCAGCCAGACCCGGCGCAGCGTGTAGGATGGATTGCCGGGCGGCACTTGTACACGGTCGCTCCTGTCGACCACCGTCCGGTCGGCGCTGCCGCCGCCATAGGCAATCCAGGTGCCGGCGCAGGCACGCGTGATCGGCTCCAGCGCCGAGACCAGCCCGCTCGCCGGCACGACAAGCTCAACATCGCCATCCTCTGTTTCGTTGTGGATATAAGGCTCGCGATTGGAGACGACGATCACCTGCGCATCCGGCAGTTCGTCGGCGAGGATCTTGCGCAACGTGTCCGGCGACCAAGTGACCAGAGCCGCGTCGACGGACTGCCCGTTCTTCTCGAATTCGCGCAGCACCTTGCGCGCTGCTTCAGTGGCGAAGTCATCGCTGGAACCCGGCGTAGCTGACGCACTCAAGTGATTGCGGCGATGGCGGGATATCGAAATGAAGATCGCGAGAGCGGAAAGTCCGAGGCTTGCGAGAATAAGGACCAAAAACAGGTCGACGCCATATTGTGTCATTGAAATGTCAGGTTGCCTCCGGCTGTCCGCTCTTTGTTTTCATTCTTGCCGGCTGCGGACCGGCAGACCGGTTCAGGTATGGAACGCACAACCCGGCCATGGGTTCCGACATTTTTCGATTGTTGAACGCGGGTTTGCGGGGCTTTATTTATGTGCGAACGATGAGCGGTACCTGGCCTTCGTGCTGGTCGGGCAGGAAGGCGGCGACACGGTCGCCGACCCGCTGGAAGGTGAGATCGACCGCCCTGTCGCCGACAGAGAGATGCCGCAGCGTGAGCGTGTCGATGCCGATCGGCAACCTTGGGCGGGTGACGTGCAATTCGCCTTCCCAACCGTCGATTTCAAGTCCCAGGCAGGCCTGCATAAGCATGAAAGTGGAGCCTGCCGACCAGGCCTGCGGCAGACAGGCTACCGGATACGCGATCGGTGCCTCGCCCGGCGCCCGAGCGAAGCCGCAGAACAGTTCCGGTAGCCGCATGTTGAAATGCACGGCCGACTCGAACGTGCCGCTCATTAGCCGCACCACGCTGTCGCGCTCGCCGTAACGGGCGAGGCCCACGCCGCAAAGCGCCGTATCATGCGGCCAGATCGAGCCGTTGTGATAGGACATCGGGTTGAAGAACACCGCATCGTCGGCGAGCGTTCGCAGTCCCCAACCGGAATGGAAGGAGGCCGACAGCAACTGCTCGGCGACCAGCTTTCCACGCTCGGGCTGCGGCAGCCCGACAAAAAGCAGGTGCCCGGCGTTTGATGTTCGAACCTTGCATGGTTGGCCCTCGCCATCGATGGCCAGGGCGTAGAAGTTCATGTCGTCGAGCCAGAAATCGCGTTCCACCGCGATCCGTATTTCCTCGGCGCGGCCTTCCCAGTGCTCGGCGTCCGCGAATTCGCCGCGGCGGCGCGCGAGCGCCGCCATGCCGCGGAAGGCGGCAAAGACGTAGCCTTGCACTTCGACCAGCGCGATCGGCCCCTTTGGAATGCGCCCGTCGGCGTGGAACACCGAATCGAAACTGTCCTTCCAGCCCTGGTTTGCAAGGCCGGATTCGGCGGCGCGCTGGTAGGTGACGAAGCCGGTGGCGCGGCTCGCCTCCTCCGTCCATTCGGCAGCGGCCTTGAGCGATGGCCAGAGCTTATCGATGAACGCCATGTCGCCGGTACGGTCGGCATAGGCCGAGGCAAGATGGATATAAAGCGGCGTGGTGTCGACACCGCCATAATAGCGGCCGAAGGGAAGCTCGCGCAGCGCCGCCATCTCGCCCTTGCGCGTCTCATGCATGATCTTGCCCGGCTGGGAATCACTGAAAGGCGAGGTCTCCGTTGCCTGATGCTCCGCGAGAAATGAGAGAACGCCGCGCGCCAGTCCGGGATTGAGCCAGAGCATCTGCAGGCTGGAGATCACGCCGTCGCGGCCGAATGCCGTCGAAAACCACGGAATGCCGGCATAGGGATAGGGCCCAGTCGAAAGCTCCGTGGTGAGCAGAGCGACATCGGCGCGGGCGCGTTCCACCCAGTCGTTGAAGACGCGGCCTGAGCTGCGCACTGTCGCCCCATGTCGCCGTTTGGCGCGCATCCCGAACCGGGCACGCGCGGCGGCTGCGCGGAACCGGTCGCGATTGGGGGCTTCCGAAGCTTCCGGGCCGACTTCGACATAAAGCACTTTCCTGCTGCGCTTGGTCACAGCGATCAGGAAATCGGCGCGGTTGTCGCCCAATTTATCGGGCGCCTGCGAAAATGAGATTGCCGACAGGCGTGGCAGCCCGTCGAGACCGTCATATCCGAGCATGACGGACCCCTTTTCGGTCCTCGCCAAATGCGTCGTGCCGCGCTTGACCCGCGTCGAGCCGCGCACCTCGAACATGTCGCGAAAGTCGGCTGCGAAATGCAGCGAGACCGTAATGGTCGAATGCTCGCGGCTATAGTTGGCAAGCGTAATGCGCTCGAACAGCCTGTCCTGCCACAGCAGCCTGACTCGCTCGATATGGATCGCGCCCTGCGGGATATCGCGGCCGCCCGCGCTTTGGATCGGCAGGTTGGTCAGGTTGGACGTGAACAGCACATTGTCCTGGCTGAGCGAGGCGCCGAGCAGCGACATCGGCCTGCCGCCGATGGTCAGCCGGAATTCGGACAGCACGCGCGTGTCGTCGCGGAAGAACCCGTCGCCCGACCCCCTGATGTCGCCATAGGCGTCGGCGACGGCGAAGCAGTCACCTTGCTTGAGGGCAAAAAGCCGGTGCGGTTCCCGCGGCCCCGTTTCATCGAGCGTGGAAAGGGCCACGGCAGGATCGAGCTTGCGCTCGTCGAGCTCCGTCATTCGTCACCTCTTCGTTTGCCCCCCAACCCAGGGCGGTCAAGGTCAAGAGGCCTTAGCCTCCGGCATGCCGGTCAGGCGCATATAGGCAGCGAGATAGTCGCGCGCCATTCTTGTTGCCGAGAACCTTTCTTCGAAGACCGACCTTACCTGCCGCCGGTCGAGATCGAGAAGCGCGGGTATCGACGCGACTGCATCGTCCACATTATCCACAACGAAGCCGGTAGCGCCATTGTCGACGATCTCCGGCAGGGCGCCCTGGTTCCAGGCAATCACAGGTGTGCCGCAGGCCATGGCCTCGATCGCGACAAGGCCGAATGGCTCCGGCCAGTCGATGGGGAACAGGAGGCCCGCAGCGTTGCCGAGAAACCCGGCCTTCTCGCCCTCCGTGATCTCGCCGACATAGTCGATGCGGTCGCCGTCGATGAGCGCCTCGATGTTATCGCGGAAATAGGCCCGGTCGTCATCGCCGATCTTGGCCGCCAGCTTCAGCTTCAACCCGCACCGTCGCGCGATCTCGATGGCGCGGTCCGGCCGCTTGTCGCGCGACAAGCGGCCGAGGAAGGCGAGATACGGCTCCTTTGCCTGTGGTTCGTAGGTCGGTCGATAGGCATCGAGCGGCAGTCCGTGATGGATCGTGGCGAGCCAGTTCGCATCCGGCAAACCCCGCTTCTGGCTGTGCGAAATCGAGATCATCGGGAAACGCGGGAAGCGTTTGTAGGCCGGCGCCAGGTCGACATAGTCGAGCCGGCCATGCGGTGTCGTCACCGTCCGCCCCGCGATCTGCTCGAAAAGCGGAAAATGCAGGAAATGGCTGAGATGGAAATGAATGACGTCGAACTCGCCAGCGCGCGCGCGCACATCGGCGAGCATGGCCAGATGCGCGGCGATCTCCGATTTCTTCGGCCGCGGGTCGAGGCGTATGGCCATGTCGCGCCCGGGCACCAGCCGCGCCGACGTCTCACTGTCGCCGCTCGCGAACAGCGTCACATCATGTCCGAGCTCGACCAGCGCTTCGGTGATGTAGAAAACGATCCGTTCGGTCCCGCCATAAAGTTTCGGCGGCACGGATTCGTAAAGCGGCGCGACATGGGCTATGCGCATCGAGTCCCTCAAACGGTTGACGCGAAGCAAAATGCGTCAACCGCGAGATCGTTCCTGCCCAATTGGCCGCGGCATGCCGTCAGCCGCCGATTTTGCCACGACGCGCTCGCCTGAGCCATCGCGCCAGGCGGCCGATATTTCCGATACGTCGATATGCCGGCCTTACCGGCGGCCCAGGCGTTCAGTTGGTTGCCGCCAGTATAATTAAATCAACTTGATTTCCTAAAGTGGCACTTTACAGTTTCCGCGACTGGCAACTGCTACCTTATGACTCTCAAGAAAGCCATCTCCGGCACCAATCTCGAACAGGCGAAATCGCACAACCGGCGTGTGGTGATCGAAGCGATCCGCACCAACGGCGCGCTGTCGCGGGCGGCGATCGCCAGGCAGACGGCGCTGTCGTCGCAGACCATCTCCAACATCGTCGAGGAATTGGAAGAGGCCGGCCTGCTGCGGCCTGAAGCAACGTTGAAAGGCGCGCGCGGCCAGCCGGCCGTCCCCTACTCCATCAATCCCGATGGCGGCTATTCGATCGGCCTGCAGCTCGACCACCAGCTTGCCGTCGGCGTCGTCACCGATCTCTCCGGCACCATGCGCGCCCGCGTCGAGAGAAATGTCGACCGGCCGACGCCCGCCGAGGCCATGCCAGTGCTTGCCGCGATCTCCGCTGACCTGATCGCAACCTCCCGCCTCGACCGGACAAGGCTGCTCGGCATCGGCATGGCGATGCCCGGGCCGTTCGATGTCGAAGGCATGACTTCGGTTGGGCCGACTGCGTTGCCCGGCTGGCAGAATTTTCCGATAGCCGAAGAACTGCAACGGCTAACCGGCATCGCCGTGACCGTTGAGAACGACGCCACCGCGGCCGCCATCGGCGAGCGGCTCTATGGCGTTGCGCGCAAGCTCGACAGCTTCGTCTATCTGTTCATCGGAACGGGCCTGGGCGCCGGCCTTTTCCTCGACGGCCATCTCTACAAGGGCAGCCGCCACAATGCCGGCGAGATCGGCCACATCATCGTCAGGCCTGACGGCCTTCCCTGCGATTGCGGCAAGCGCGGCTGCCTGGAGCGCTATGTCTCGCTGCGCGCGGCCTATGACAGTCTCGACCTGCCGGATCCTGACCACGCCTCGCCCGACCTGCTTGAAGAGCTTCTGGCGAATGGCGACAGCCGTTTTGAAGCCTGGCTGGCCAAGGCGGTCGATCCGCTGCGCCAGGCGATCGACGTGCTCGAAATGGCGCTCGATCCCGAAACCGTCGTGCTCGGCGGCTTCATGCCGCTGCCGGTGATCGAGGCGCTGGCCGGCCGGCTCGAGCCACTGCATCTCTCGGTCAGCTCGACCAGCGCCCGCGTCACGCCGCGCGTCCTGGTCGGCGCCGCAGGAAAGGACACGTCCGTCCTCGGTGCCGCGGCCTTGCCGATCTTTTCGGAGACCAACCCGCAGTTCGACGTTCTGCAGAAGCCGGTGGGCTAGCGTAACTCCTGGAAAAGTGCGTAACGGTCAGGCTCGGAAGCTTCGCCGTAGCCCTTCCACCTTGCGAAGACGAAGAGATATGGCGATCAGGCCGATCATAAAATTCCCCGATCCCCTGCTGCGTGCCGTCGCGGATCCCGTCGAACGGTTCGACATCGAGTTATTCCGTCTCGCGGGCGATCTCATCGATACCATGCACGCAGCGCCCGGGATCGGCATCACCGCCCCGCATATAGGCGTTCTGAAACGTGTGGTGGCGATCCAACTGCCTTCGGCCTCCAAATCTGGGATCTATGTAAATCCATCGATTATCGAGGCCTCGACCGATATGACCCGTCATACGGAAGGCAGTGTTTCGATGCCCGGTGTCACCGAAGAGGTTGAGCGACACGCCCGAGTGCGGGTTCGCTATCAGGATCTTGAAGGCAAAGAGCAATTCGAGGACGCCGAGGGTCTGCTGGCGGTCTGCCACCAGCATGAGATCGACCAGTTCGACGGGCTCTTCTGGACACACAGGCTATCGCGCCTGAAGCGCGACCGCCTCATCAAACGCTACGGCAAGCTGGCGCGGGCGTCATAGTGAACCTTCGGCAGGGCCGCAGCGCGCTCTTTTACGGCCGACATCACTCAAGGCGGCGGGCATGCCACCTCAGATGATCGTCCATGAAGGTCGAGATGAAATTATAGGAATGGTCGTAGCCTTCCTGCATGCGCAAGGTAAGATCGATGCCTGCCTTCTTGCATGCCTCTTCGAGCAGCCATGGCCGAAGACCGTCCTGCAGGAAGCCATCCTCGGTGCCTTGGTCGACGAGGAATTCCGGGAAGCGCTTCCCGTCCTCGATAAGCAGCGTCGTGTCATAGGCGCGCCAGCTTTTTTCGTCCGGCCCAAGATACTTTTCGAAGGCCGGCCGCGACCAGCCGGCCGTCGAGGGTTGCACGATCGGCGCGAAAGCCGAGCAGCTTCGGTAGCGCTGCGGATTCTTCAGCGCGACCGTCAGCGCACCATGCCCACCCATCGAATGGCCGAAGATACCCTGGCGTGACGTGTCGACCGGGAAGTTCGCGGCAACGAGCGCCGGCAATTCCTCGGTGATGTAGGAGGACATGCGGTAGTTCTTCGCATAGGGCTGCTCGGTCGCGTCGAGGAAAAAACCGGCGCCGCAGCCGAATTGCCAATTGTCCTTTTCATCGGGAACGTCGGCGCCGCGCGGACTGGTATCGGGACACACGACGACGAGCCCGAGCTCGGCTGCCAGGCGCCGGTATTCGCCCTTATCCATGACGTTTGCGTGCGTGCAGGTAAGGCCCGACAGATACCACAGAACCGGCAAGGGCCCGTCCTTGGCCTGGGGCGGCACGAAGACGGCGAAGGTCATGTCGCAGGCGCAAACCTCGGAAGCATGCGAATAGACACCCTGAATGCCGCCATGCGATTTGGAGATGGAAACGACCTTCATCAACTCTGCCTCTCGTCGGGAAATCTCGATCCGGCATAAACCGTCGGCCCGGGCATGCGCAACCTTGCGCCTCGCAAAACGGCGGCGCAATGGAGTTCGCCAATGTCGCCGGCCTTCACCCGCTGAGCGGGCTTCCTCCGTTGCCGGAACCATCGGGGAAGTCGCGCGCGTTGCACAGTCCGATTATCTGAACGCCCTTTTAGCTTTCCTTGTTTGAGGTCGCCCGCGCCGGGAGTAATAGTCGCGTCGGAATTCGTGAGGAGGAGAAGATGACGCTGAACTTCGACCCGAGGGCGAAGGCCACGACGCTCTACCATGGCGAATTCCGGCCGATGTTCATCGGCGGCAAGTGGGTCGCGGCGCAGTCCGGCGAGGAGCTGCAGGCGCTGAACCCGGCGACGGGCGAAGTGCTGGCGACGGTACCGCGTGGCGGAGCCGCGGATATCGACGCGGCGGTGGCCGCGGCGCGCGCGGCTTTCGAAGGCCTCTGGTCCAAATTCTCGCCCTACGAGCGGCAATGCGTGTTGCTCAGGATCGCCGACCTGTTCGAGAAGCACTGGGAAGAGCTCAGCGTCTCTGACACGCTCGACATGGGGCTGCCGATCACCCGCACGCTGGCCAACCGGCGCCGGGTCATCGGCATGCTTCGCTTCTATGGCGGCATGGCGACCGCGCTGCATGGCGAGGCGATCGACAATTCCATTCCCGGCGAGATCGTCACCTTCACGCGGCGCGAGCCGGTCGGCGTGGTCGGCGCGATCATCCCCTGGAATGCACCGACCGCCGCCTCGATATGGAAGATAGCGCCGGCTTTGGCCACCGGCTGCACGATCGTGCTGAAGCCGTCGGAGGATGCCTCGCTGACGCCGCTGCTGATCGCGCGGCTGATGCAGGAGGCAGGCGTGCCCGACGGCGTCGTCAACATCGTCACCGGCACCGGGGCCGAGGCCGGCGCACGGCTAGCCGAGCATCCCGACGTCAACAAGATCGTCTTCACCGGCTCGACGCTGACCGGCCAGGCGATCGCCCACGCCGGTGTCACCAACCTCAAGCGGGTTTCGCTGGAACTCGGCGGCAAGTCGCCGATCATCGTCTGCCGCGACGCCGATATCGACAAGGCTGTTCCGGTCGCGGCGATGGCGGTGTTCGTGCATTCGGGCCAGATCTGCATCGCCGGCTCGCGGCTGTTCGTGGCGCGCGAGATCCATGACGAGTTCGTGCGCCGGGTCGCCGAGTTCGCCGGCAAGCTGCGCATCGGCCATGGCATCGAGGCGGAAACCGAGATCGGACCGCTGATCAACGCAAGACAGGCCGGCAAGGTCGAAGGCTACATCAAGGCGGGCAGCGACGAGGGCGCCAAGCTGGTCACCGGCGGCTCGCGGCTGACGGGCGAGCTCTATGACGGCGGCAACTTCATCGCGCCGACCGTCTTCGGCGCGGTGTCGGACAAGATGACCATCGCGCGCGAAGAGATTTTCGGTCCGGTCATCTCGGCGATGCCCTTCGACACGCTGGATGAAGCCGTCGCGCGGGCGAACGCAACGCCTTACGGTCTGGCGGCCGGTATCTTCACCACCAATCTCGGCACCGCGCACAGGCTTGCCCGCCGCGTCAAGGCCGGCTCGGTCTGGGTCAACATGTACCACGCCATCGACCCGGCCGTGCCGTTCGGCGGCATGAAGATGTCCGGTTACGGCCGTGAGGGCGGCGTCGAGCATCTGCATGAGTATCTGGAGACGAAAGCGGTCTGGATCCAGACAGACTGAGCTATGTCGATATTCAGGTGAGATCGGCCAGCGAATGGCGGCGTTCTGCGCCTCCGGCCTTCGCCAAGGCACCGAGCCATTCGCCTGGTTCGAACACGACTGCAGCCGCCATAGGAACTTGTGATCGTTCATCCCGACATTCTCCTTCGGGCTGGACGGATACGGGCCTACGGAAGTTCAAGTTCCGGCGGTCTTGGGAGCCAGGACGAAATCCCACTCGACCGACCAGAAGGGAGCATCGAAACCGAGCTCGCTCGCCTTTTTCCGGTCGGTGACTTTGGTGAAATCGGCGATCAGCGAATCCTTCACGCCGAAGACGGCGTCCTCGGCCAGGTAGCGGCAATCGGGCGCGAAGATGTGGGTGATGACAGGATCGTAACCCGGCGCGCTGACGATGTAGTGGACATGGGCAGCGCGGTTCGGGTGACGCCCGAGCGCCGCGAGTACCTTGCCGACCGGTCCGTCGTCCGGGATCGGATAGTAGCGCGGCTTGACTGAGCGGTACCAGTACCCGCCCTTCGCGTCCGTGGTGAAGACGCCGCGCAGATTCCAGTCGGGCTGCACGTCCTTCTGCTGGACATCGTAGAAGCCGTCGTCATTGGTCTGCCAGACGTCGATCAGCGCGCCGGCGATTGGCTTGCCTTGCGTGTCGAGCACACGCCCGCGCACCACCATCGGTTCGCCCTTGCCGTCGAGGCAGATGCTCGCGCCGTGCTCGTAGCGCGGGGCTTCGGGCACATGGAAAGGCCCGAGGATGGTGTTTTCCGTGGCGCCGTTCGGTCGCCGGTGATTGATGGCGTCGACGAGCATCGAGACGCCGAGCGTATCGGAAAGAAGGATGAACTCCTGCCGCCAGTCGGAGCACATCCTGCCGACATCGGTGAGGAACTTGATGCCTTGCAGCCACTCCTCATGCGTCGGCTCGATCTCCTTGATGGCGGCATGCAGATGTTTCACCAACACTGTCATGACCTCGCGCAGACGCGGATCGACATTCGGTCCCATGCGCGCGTTGACCACGTCGACCGAGGTCTCTTCCTCGAAATAGGGATATTTCGGTCGGGCAGCGTGCGTGGTGCCTGTCATGGCGATAATTCCTCCAGAGACGTTCGGGTTCTCAGGCCTGCGGCGGTTCGCCGGTATAGGCGCGGGCGATAAGGGCCCGGATCGGTTCCCGCTCCAACGCTCGCGGGTTCCAATAGGGATTGGCCAATGCACGGTCCGTCGCGATGTCGATCGCGTCGGGCGGCATGCCTATCTCCGACAGGGCGCGCCTGGCCCCTATCCGGCCCGCGAGATCATAGAGGGCCATCGCGGGATCGCCCGCCTTCAGCACGGCCCGCAGGGTTTCCATGACCGCTGGAACGGCAGGGGCATTATAGGCCAGCGCGTGCGGCAGCACGATCGTATGGGTCTGCGCATGCGGCAGATCGAAACTGCCGCCGAGGGTGTGGCAAAGCTTGTGATGCAGCGCCATGCCGACCGAGCCAAGGCAGATGCCGCAAAGCCAGGCGCCATAGAGAGCCTTGGAGCGTGCATCGCGGTCATGCGGCGTCTCGGCGATGACCGGCAAGGCATCCACCAATGCGCCAATGGCCTCGGCCGCCATGAGGTTTATCACCGGGTTGCTCTCCCTGGCGTAGAGCGCCTCGACGGCGTGGGCGATGGCGTTCATGCCGCTTGTTCCCGACAACGCGGCAGGAAGCGTCATCGTCAGATCGACGTCGTAGATAACCACTTCCGGCAGCACCCTCGGGCTTGATTGGGTGACTTTCACGCCATCCTTCGTCTCACCGAGGATCGGCGTCATTTCCGAGCCGGCATAGGTCGTCGGCATCACGATCTGCGGCAGGTCGGTGCGCAATGCGATCGCCTTGGCGAGGCCCGTCGTGGAGCCGCCGCCGACCGCAACCAGCCCGTCGGCCCGCAACTCCGCCGCGACCCGCAGCGCGTCCTCGGTGACGGACACGGGCGTATGCATCGTCGCCTTGGCATAGACGCCGGCCGCCGTGCCGCCAAGCGACCCGGCAAGACGCCGGGCTTCGGCCTCCCGCGGCGGCGTTGCCAGCACGAGCACGCGTTTCAGCCCCAGCCGGTCGATCTCCTCCGGCAACCGCGCGATCGTGCCCGATCCGAAGACGACGCGTGCCGGCTGGCCGTTGTAGACGAAGCTTTTCATCGAGTCCCTCCCCCATCAGCCGCGGTTGTCGACACGCAACAGGAAGGGATTGATGCTGACGCTCCGCCAGACATTGGCGGCATTGAACGGATCGCCGACGTTGAACGTCTTCACCTCCTCGATGCTGTCCGCGGAAAAGACGAAGAGCGAGCCGATCATGGTTGCGCCGTCCGCCGCGACCAGCGGCCCGGAGATTACGGTCGCGACCGGGCCACCCGCAAGATAAGCCTTGTGAGCATCATAATTAGCAAGCCGCCGCGGAAGCGCGTCGGCATGGTCGAGACAGTGCACGGCAAACAGCAAGATAGTTCTCCGGGTAGGTGCGACGCTTCATCGATCGTCGCTAAGTTCTACTCCTCCCCACCGGAATTTAAATCGGCTCCTGTCCAACAGGGCAGTCAATTGGTCCAATATGGACAGATGCGACGGCCGGATCCGCAGCCGAAGCTTGCTGCAGGAGGGCGTGCAGAGCCTCGCCAGCCAGCGGCATGTGGCGGCTGGCGATTATCCGGCGCCGGAAGCGGATGTCAGGCGATCGCGTCGCGCCGTCGCCACAACCGCAGCCGAGAGATCGCCGTGGTTTCAGGCAATCCTTTGCTCGAACTGCGCAATGTCAGCGCTCTTGCGCAGACCCGTCGCGACGACGGACACACGGAACTTTCCTGCCAGTGCCTGGTCGAAGATGGCGCCGACGATGATGTCGGCATCGGCGTCGACCTCTTCGCGTATCCGCGTTGCAGCTTCGTCGACCTCGAACAGCGTCATGTCCATGCCGCCGCAGATCGACACGAGCAGCCCCCTGGCGCCCGACATGGAGGCTTCATCGAGGAGCGGATTGGCGATCGCCGCCTCGGCCGCGATCCTTGCGCGCCCCTCTCCGGAGGCCTCGCCGGTTCCCATCATCGCCCGGCCCATGTCCCGCATCACCGACTTCACGTCGGCGAAATCGAGATTGATCAAACCTTCCTTGACGATGAGATCCGTGATGCAGCCGACGCCTGCATAGAGAACACGGTCCGCCATGGCAAAGGCGTCGGCGAACGTGGTCTTGGCATCGGCGACCCTGAAGAGGTTCTGGTTCGGGATGACGATCACGGTGTCGGCGCTTTCGCGCAGGCGTTCTATGCCTTCCTCGGCGGCCTGGGTCCTGCGCTTGCCTTCGAACACGAAAGGCTTGGTGACGACGGCGACCGTCAAAATGCCGGCGTCGCGCGCGGCACGCGCAATCACGGGCGCAGCGCCCGTCCCCGTGCCGCCGCCCATGCCCGCGGTGATGAAGCACATATGCGTTCCCGCCAGATGATCCATGATCTCGTCGAGGGATTCCTCCGCGGCCGCACTGCCGACCTGGGGCAGAGAGCCGGCGCCCAGGCCCTCGGTCACATGCGCGCCCAACTGGATCAGCCGCGACGACTTCGACATGGTGAGCGCCTGGGCGTCGGTGTTGGCGACGACGAACTCGACGCCCTGCAAGCCTTCGGCGATCATGTTGTTGACGGCGTTGCCGCCGGCGCCGCCGACACCGACGACGGTGATCTTGGGTCTCATCTCCAGGATTTCCGGCTTGTCGGTCATTTTTTCCATCTTTCTACCGAAAGCGCCTGCTGCCCTGCCGCACGATCATGCGGAACCGGAACAACGAGCACACGAATCAGGCGATCCCCACCAGCCATAGGGAATCAGAGCAGACGCCTCACTGCAAGGTCCGCTGACATTCTGTGCAAGTGCGGTGCCTGATAGTTCGGCTGTCCCGCCTGGCCGGATCCTGCTACTGCTTCACCGAGGTCGAGGTGCCCCAGGTGTCCGACAGCACATAGCCTTGCGGATACGGGTCCGTCGGATCGAGATAGTAGTTATGCTCACCCGTGATCCACGCCCTGCCGGTGATCTCAGGAACGATCGCCTTTAGTCCGGCGATCTCAGTCAATTCTAGAATTCTGCCGGTGAAGTGCGAGCCGATGATCGATTCGTGGATCAGCACATCGCCGACGCTCATCAGGCCACGCGCCTGCAGCACGGCCATACGGGCCGAGGTGCCGGTTCCCGTCGGGCTGCGGTCGGAGCGTCCAGGCGAGACGATGCAGGTGTTGCGCGTGACGTTGCCCGGCCCCTGGAACGGCATGGCGAACTGCACGATCGACACACCGCGCACATTGTCGAATTCCGGATGCACGACATCGAGCTGTTCGCGCGCCGCGCGCCGAACCTTCTCGCCGGCCGCGGCCAGGTCGCGGGCCTCGTCGGGTGTGACTGAGAAGCCGAGCGCGGCCGCATCGACAATCGCGTAGAACATCCCGCCATAGGCGATGTCGACCGTGAGCGTTCCGAGCCCCTCGACCTCGATGTTGGCGTCGAGGCGTTCGGCAAAGGCGGGCGCGTTGCGGAAGGTGATCGACAGGCATTTGCCGTCGCGGCATTCGGCGCGCACTTCGATGACGCCGCCCGGCATGTCCAGTTTGAAGCGCGTCTCGGGCTCCTGCATCGGCACCATCCCCGTCTCGAGCAGCACCGTGGCGACGCAGATCGTGTTGGAACCGGACATCGGCGGATATTCGGTCGGTTCCATGATGATGGCCCCCGCCGCGCAATCTTCGCGCGTCGAGGGCACCAGGAGATTGACATGCCGGGCGACGCTGCCGCGCGGCTCGCAGATCAGCATGCGCCTTACATGGTCGTGATCGCGCTCCATCGTGATCATCTTTTCCATCATCGTGCGGCCCGCCGGCGGCAGCACACCGCCGACGATGACATCGCCGATCTCACCCTCGGCATGGCAGCCGACGACGCGGATGCTGGTTTTGGTGCGCATTGTTTGTTTCTCCCTGTCGGCCGCGACTATCCGCTTGGCAAGCGGTGCTGCTTCGGGACAAACTGATCAAACAGCATGCCAGCCTCAAGGAGAATCTGAAATGACCACCAACGTTTTTTCCGGCTGCATGCCGGCGCTGATGACGCCTTGCACCAATGACCGGCTTCCCGACTTCGACGCGCTGGTGCGCAAAGGGCGCGAATTGATCGCCGCCGGCATGTCGGCTGCCGTCTATTGCGGCTCCATGGGCGACTGGCCGCTGCTGACCGACGAGCAGCGCATGGAAGGCGTCGAGCGCCTGGTGAAGGCCGGCGTGCCGGTCATCGTCGGCACCGGCGCGGTCAACACGGCCAGCGCCGTGGCTCACGCCGCCCATGCGCAAAAGGTCGGCGCAAGGGGCCTGATGGTGATCCCGCGCGTTTTGTCGCGCGGGCCCTCGGTCACCGCGCAGCGCCACCACTTCAAGGCAATTCTCTCGGCCGCCCCCGATCTGCCGGCGGTCATCTACAACAGCCCTTATTACGGCTTTGCCACACGCGCCGACCTCTTCTTCACGCTGCGGGCCGAACATCCCAACCTGGTCGGCTTCAAGGAGTTCGGCGGCCCGTCGGATCTGCGCTATGCGGCGGAAAACATCACCAGCCGCGACGATGAGGTCGCGCTGATGATCGGCGTCGACACGGCCGTCTTCCATGGTTTCGTCAATTGCGGAGCGTCCGGTGCGATCACCGGCATCGGCAACGTGCTGCCGAAGGAAGTGCTGCATCTGGTCGGCCTCAGCAAGGCGGCGGCGAAGGGCGATGCAGAAGCGCGCCGGCTGGCGCAGGAACTGGACGCCGCGCTCGCCGTGCTGTCCTCCTTCGACGAGGGTCCGGACCTGGTGCTTTATTTCAAGCACATGATGGTGCTGAAGGGTAATCCCGAATACAGGCTGCACTTCAACGAGACGGATGCGCTGAGCGACAGCCAGCGCGGCTATGCCGAGCAGCAGCTCAAACTGTTCGATACCTGGTACGCCCAGTGGTCGAGTCAGCCTGTGATGGCAAGATACGCGGCCTGAGCCCAGTGGCCTGAGGCCGCCATCCCATCGAAACTTGGGCGATTGGCGGCCTCTGCCCTAATGCATGTCGCCCAGAAGTGTGCAGCGGTTCTGGGGCAACGACATGCATAAAAACAAAGACTTAAAGCGTGTCGCCTGAATCTGTTTCAGCGCGACACGCTTTAGATCACCGCTTCTTCCAGAAATGGCGCGTTGCGCGGGATGCGCTCGTAGCAGAACGGCGACAGGTCGAGCGTCTGGAAGGTGCCGTGGACGATCAACTCCGACACCGCCCGGCCGACCGCCGGCGACTGCTGCAGGCCGTGTCCCGAAAAGCCGTTGGCGAACATGAAGTTCCTCACCGCCGGGTGGAAGCCGACGATGCCGTTGTGGTCGAGCATGTTGTATTCGTAGTGGCCGGTCCAGCTCGTCTGGACTTTCAGCGCATCAAAGGCCGGAATGCGGTGCCACAGCGCCGGCCAGATATAGTCGTCGAATTCCTCGAAATGCATTTCGAAGTCGTCGTAATCGGCCGGTCCATCGCCCTGCGGCGTGTTGCCGGTGAGGAAAAGCTCGCCTTCCGGACGCACGAATGTACCGGAAAGGTCGATGACGTTGGGCATCCGTCCAGGGATCGGATTGGCGCTGGCGAAGACGAAGCTGTAGCGCTTGTAGGGAGCTACCGGGATGGAGAGGCCGGCCATGCCCGCCACCTGCTGCGCCCTCGGGCCGGCGGCATTGACCAGCGTTCCGCACGAAACCGTCTCGCCTGTCGCGAGGCGGGCCGAAACGACCCAGCCATCGGCGATGTCCAATCCGGTCACCGCATTGTCGATATATTCGACGCCGCTGGCACGCGCCGCGCGGCGGAACCCGTTCAGCATGCCCATGGAATCGAACCAACCCTCTTCGCGTGCGCCCCACGAGCCGCCGCCGAGGTCGTCGACATTCAGCCACGGGAACCGCTCCTTCAGCGGGCCTGGCTCGAGGAACATGGTGTGGGCGCCGAGGCTGCGCTGCAGCTCGACCCGTTCGCGCGCCGCTTCCACGCCTTCGGGCGAGCAGCAGTAAAGATATCCGTGCTCCTTGAAGCCGAGATCGGGCGCCGGCTCATTCGTGTAGAACGGCGCCATCCGCTCCTGGAAGCCACGGATGATCTCGATGCCGAACTGGCTGATCTTCACATTGATCGGATTGGAATATTGCTGGCGTATGGCGCTGGTGGAAAGCGCGGTCGAGGAGAACTCGTAGCTGCTGTCCCGTTCGACAACGAGGATCGAGGCGCCGTTGCCCAGCGCCTGGCTCAGCCAATAGGCCGTCGACGAGCCGACGACCGCGCCGCCGACTATGACGATGTCATAAGCGTCGCGCGAAGGTGCCTTGTAAGGAGGGATCGCCACGACTGCTCTCCGTTCTACTGCTTGAATGAGGCGATCAGGGCGTCCGAGCCCCGCGCCAGCAGGCCAAGGTCGGAGCCGACGGCGACCATGGTGAAGCCGTCGGCGAGATAGCGGTCCGCATCGGCCTTCAAGGGAGCCAGGATACCGCTGGCCTTGCCTGCGGCAGCAGCGGCCTTGCGCACGGACGATATCGCTTCCTGCACATGCGTGGCGCCGGGATTGCCCATCGCGCCCATGTTGGTGGAGAGATCGCCCGGCCCTACAAACAGGACGTCCACGCCATCCACAGCCGCAATCTCGGCCGCATTGGCCTCGCCGGTCTCGTCCTCGATCTGCACGGCAAGCAATTGCTGCTCGCGCGCCTTGGCGTGATAATCGGCGATGCGGCCGAACGCGTTGGCGCGGTGGCCGACCGAGAAGCCGCGGAACCCGCCCGGAGCATAGGTCGTCGCGGCGACGATTGCGCGTGCCTGGTCCGCCGCGCGCACATTCGGGATCATCAGGCTGCGGGCGCCGACGTCCAGCGCCTGCTTGATCAGGTTGGGATCGTCCGACGGCAGGCGCACGACCGACTCGCAGGGAAACGCTGCCGCGACCTGAAGCTGCGCCATGATGCTGCGCAGATCGTTCGGGCTGTGCTCGCCGTCGATCAGCAGCCAGCCCGCTCCGGAGCCTGCCACGACTTCGGTGGTAAGCGCCGAGGCCAGCGAACACCAGATGCCGATGTGAGCCCGGCCGGCCTGTACGGCCGCTTTCAGCGAATTGACGCGCTCCTGCATTTGCGACCGGCCTCCAAAGAAGGTGCATTGAAATTTGTATGATGTCCTATATCATATGCCTCACTTGAACTGCAAGGCGCTCCGACGCCGCACGGGAGTTGCGCATGAAAATCGGCTTCATCGGGCTTGGCGTGATGGGCGCGCCGATGGCGCGGCATCTCGCCGGTGCCGGGCATGAGATCGTCACGGTCCTCAACCGCTCCCCTCTTCCGAAGGACCTGACGGCATCGGTGGTCGCATCCCCTGCCGAAGCGACAAGGCCATCCGAGATCGTCATCACCATGCTGCCCGACACGCCTGACGTTGAGCGTGTTCTGCTTGGACCAAACGGCGTGCTCGAAGGAATTTCGGCCGGCAAGCTGGTCATAGACATGAGCTCGATCAGCCCGATCGCCACGGCCGAATTCGCGGCGAAGTTCAGGGAAGCCGGAGCAGGCTATCTCGATGCGCCGGTCTCCGGCGGAGAGGTCGGCGCCAGAGCGGCGAGCCTCACCATCATGGTCGGCGGGCCGGCCGCCGAGTTCGAGCGCGCGTTGCCGATCTTTGAGAAGCTCGGCAAGAACATCACGCTGATCGGCGAAAAGAACGGCGCCGGCCAGACCTGCAAGATCGCCAACCAGATCATCGTCGCGCTCAACATCGAGGCGGTCGCCGAGGCGCTGGTTTTCGCCAGTAAGGGTGGCTGCGACCCGGCCAAGGTGCGTAGCGCGCTTATGGGCGGTTTCGCCTCATCGCGCGTGCTCGAAGAGCACGGAGAACGCATGATCGCCCGCACCTTCGTGCCGGGCTTCCGCATCCGGTTGCACCAGAAGGACCTCAACCTCGCGCTCGAAAGCGCCCGCGCGCTCGGCGTTGCCTTGCCGGGCACGGCGACGGCGCAGAAGCTGATGAATGCCTGTACCGCTCGGACGGATGGCGCGGAAGCCGACCATTCGTCGCTCGTGCGGGCCCTCGAAATCCTGAGTGATCACGAATTGTCAAACGGAAAGGAATAACCGATGCGCGGAACCGGAAAGGCCGACATCTTCGTCATGTTGGCCCACCCAGTGGGCCATGCGAAGAGCCCCGGGATCTTCAACGAGATCTTCGAGCAGAAAGGGCTCGACAGCCTGATGGTGCCGCTGAGCTGCAGCCCGGAAGATTTCGACACCTTCTGGGCCGGCATCACGGCCGCGGAGAATATCCGGGGCGTGATCATCTCGGTGCCGTACAAGGTCCCGGTCTTCCACAAATGCGCCACAGCCCATGATCGCGCCGCGCGCGTGCAAAGCGCGAATTCCGTGCGCCGGCAGGCGAACGGCACCTGGTACGCCGACAATTTCGACGGCGTCGGCTTTATCGAAGGGCTGAAGGCGGGCGGACACCGGATCGCCGGCAAGCACATCCTCCAGGTCGGCGCCGGCGGAGCCGGCGCCTCGCTGACTTACTGCCTTGCCGAGGAAGGCGCGGCGGAAATCCGTCTGGCCGACATCGACAAGGAACGCGCGCAAAAACTCGCTTCGCTGGTCAACAAGACCTTTCCCAGCTGCCGGATCGAGGTCGGCCAAGCCGATCCATCCGGCATGGACATGGCGATCAACGCCACGCCGTCCGGGCTGAAAGCCAGCGATCCATTGCCGATGGATGTGAGCAAGCTGACACCGGAGATGACGGTCGTCGACATCATCATGGAGCCGGCCGAAACCGCCCTGCTCAAGGCGGCGCAGGAGATCGGCTGCCGCATCCAGCCCGGGCGCCCGATGATGGATTTCCAGGTCGAAGCCATGGCCGAATTCTTCGACATCGAGCGGAAGGATCGCCGCAATGGCTGACGCGAAAACAGCCATCGTCATCGGAGGCACGTCCGGCATCGGCCGCGCGATCGCCGAGCGCTTTGCCGAGGACGGCTATCAGGTGGTCGTCGCTGGCCGCGACGCCATTCGGGGCCAGAACGCGGCCGGCGCATGCGAGAGCGCCGGCGCGCCGCGCGCGCTCTTCGTCCAGACCGATGTCGGCGATCCGGCCTCGGTCGAAACACTGGCGCGAGCTGTCGGCGATGCGTTCGGCACGCCTCACGTCGCGGTCAACTGCGCCGGCATCCTGCAGAGCGGCAAGCATGTGCTCGATCAGGACCTTGGCGAAGACGAGCGGATGTGGCGCATCAACTACCGCGGCACGCTGCTTGGCTGCCAGGTGTTCGGCCGGCTGATGTCGACCGCCGGGCGAGGCGCGATCCTCAATGTCGGCTCGCTTGCATCTTTCGCGCCGCTTTCGCTGCCGGCCTACACGCCCGGCAAGCATGCGGTGCTGGCGCTTACCCAGATGCTGGCCGCCGAGCTCGGCCCGCATGGGGTTCGCGTCAATGCCGTGGCGCCCGGCTACACGCTGTCGGATGGATTGAAAGCGAAGATTGCCAAGGGCGAGCGCAATCCGGAAGCGATCCAGGCCACGACCGCGCTGCGCCGCTTCGTCGAGCCGCGCGATGTCGCCGAGGCGGCCTTGTTCCTCTGCTCCGACCGTGCCGCGTCGATCACCGGCGTCACGCTCCCCGTCGATGCCGGCTGGCTCGTTCAGGCGCCCTACGCGCAGTACTTGCAAGGCAACCCCATCCGGCAGAAGCCGGCAATTTGAGAGAGAACCTGTGAGCGATATCCAGCGCTTCGATTTCGACACCCGCATCCATCACGGTGTCATCCATAACGGCACGCTCTACCTCACCGGCCAGGTTGCCCGGCCGGGCCAATCCGCCGCCGACCAGATGCGCGAGGTGCTCGGCAAGATCGACGCGTTGCTCGCCAAGGCCGGCACGGACAAGACCCGCATCCTTCACGTCCAGATGTGGCTGGACGACGTGCGCGATTTCGATGAGGTCAACACGGTCTGGGATGGCTGGATGCCGAAGGAACATGCGCCGGCGCGCTCTTCGGGCGAAGGACGGATGGCCAAGCCCGGGATGCTTGTCGAACTCATCGTCACAGCGGCGGTTTGAATGGTCTTGCCGGTTCAGGCATCATCGCGAATCTGGACTGGTCGAAAGGATCTCAATGACAAAGCGCAAGCCGCTTTCCACCTTGGTGGCGGAGAGCCTGGCCGAAAAAATCCGCTCCGGACAGTTGCAGCCAGGCGCGCAGCTGCCGACCGAGGCGGAGCTCTGCGCCGAATACGACGTCAGCCGTACCGTCGTGCGCGAAGCGGCGGCGCGATTGCGCTCTGAGGGCATGGTGGTGCCCCAGCAGGGGCGCGGCATGTTCGTCAGCGACACGCCCGTCCCGCGCAATTTCTCGATCCCCGACGAGGCGCTGCGGACGTTGCCGGAAACCATCGCCTTGCTTGAATTGAGGTTGAGTGTCGAAGTGGAATCCGCCGGACTCTGCGCGGAACGCCGCACCGACGGGCAAGCAAGCGACATCCGGGCGATGATGGACCACATCGACGCCCAGCAGGCGGATCCCGCCGCCGTCCAGATCCACTACGATTACGACTTCCATCTTGCGATCGCCAAGGCGGCGCACAACGAATTCATCCATGGCTTCCTGAGCTATCTCGGGCCGATGATCGTGCCACGCTTCCAGCTTGGCTATGTGGTAGAGCCGGCACTCAAGGACAGCTACTACGCACGCATCCACCGCGAGCACGAAGCCATTGTCGATGCCATCGAAAGGCAGGATGGCCGCGCCGCCCGCCAGGCCATGCGCAAGCATCTGCAAAACAGCCTGGGGCGTGTGCGCGCCCTGGCAAAGGCGTCGGGGGTCGAGGCGACGGATGCCGAGCAAAAGGCCTCCGCGGCCTCGCTCTTCACCAGGATGAAAAGGCCGCTATCGACGGGCGGATAGCCCGCGTCAGATGCGATCCTGAACGCTCACGCCGAAGGCAATCCGCCACGCAGTTGCGAAAGCCATGTTTTTGTTCGATCGACCGGCGGGAGCCTCCGCCTGCGCGCCGAAAGCATTGTTTTCCTTTGATTTTCGGTCTTGAAGTTCGCGCAAGCAGCGTAGAACGTTTCAAACACCGCAGTGGCTTTCGAAAGTTTATCTTTCCTTTTTGCTGCTTTTCTTGGTTTCGCGGCATCGGCCCAGGCCGCAAATTGAACATCAAGCAATCGGGGAAGCCCAGGTGACGACAGCCTTCATCACAGGTGCCACGAGCGGCATAGGACGAGCCATGGCGATCGCGTTGAGCGACGCCGGTTACGACGTCTACGCGGTCGGCCGCAGTCAGGCCGCACTCAAGGAATTGCAGGCCGAGCGTCCGGGTATCGTGCCGGTCGCCGTCGATGTCACCGACCGCGAGGCGCTGGAATCGGTGCTGGCGGATATCACCATCGATGTGCTGATCAACAATGCCGGCATCATGCCGCCTCTCGGCAATTTCGCCGACATGAAGATCGCCGACATCGACACCACGCTGGAAGTGAACCTCAGCGCGGCGATCCTCCTCACCCGCCTCGTCGTGCCGCAGATGCGGGAGCGGAAGTCCGGGCACATATTGTTCACCGGCTCCGTCGCGGGCCACGCCCCATTCTCCAACATTGCCGTCTATGCAGCCACCAAGGCGGCCATCTCCGGCTTTGCCGGCGCGCTGCGCGCCGACCTCTCCCCGTCCGGCATACGCGTCACCGAGATCGTCGCCGGCCGCGTCGAGACGCAGCTTTACAACGATATCCTCGACAGCAAGGCCCGCCAGGCCATGTACGCCAGCAAGGTGGTGCAGCCGGATGACGTGGCCAGGATGGTCGTCGCGGTGCTTGCGCTCCCGGCATGGGCCGACGTTACCCGTTTCGACATCATGCCGACCTGGCCGACTTCGCCGAGCGGCACCAAGTAAGGAAAACCTTAAATGAAGGACCTCTCCGTTCTGATCGTAGGCGGCGGCGCCGGCCTCGGCGCGCTCCTGGCCCGCATGGCCGTCGAGGCCGGGGCGGCCAAGATCGGCATTATCGACATCAACCAGGAGGCCGCTGAGGTTGCGCTCGAACCGGCGAAGGCCAAGAACTTGCCGACCGCGGCCGCGACTTGCGACATCCAGGTTGGGCCTCAGTGCCATGCCGCCTTCGACGCCGTCGTTTCGAAGCTCGGCCGCGTCGACACGCTGATCAACTGCGCCGCGATCTATCCGCGCCGTCCTCTGCTCGAAATCACCGACGCCGAATGGGACGCTTCCAACGGCATCAACATCAAGGGCACCTATCACATGATGGTGGCCGCGGTTCGCCACATGCAGTCGCAGGAGCCAAAAGCCCATGTGCGCGGCCGCATCGTCAATCTGACCTCCGTCGACGCCTTCAAGGCGCATCCGCAGAACGCGCATTATGCGGCGACCAAGGCTGCCGTCGTCAGCCTGACGCGCTCCTTTGCCCATCATGTCGCCAAGGATGGGATCCTGGTGAATTCCGTCGCGCCCGCCGGCATGGCCACGGAGAAGGCAAAGGCCCTCGGCTTCCTCGAGGAACTGGCCAAGGCAAGCCCTCTCGGCCGCGGCGCCGAGCCGACCGAAATCGCCGAATGGGTGTTGATGACCGGTGGGCCGAAGAACACCTACATGACGGGTGAAAACGTAATTGTTTCAGGTGGCTACATCTACGCTTGAATCAATTTTCAGAAGCCGGAGGCGTCTGAGATAGCGCGAGTGCATGATCGACGGAGTCTCGAACGAAAGGAGGCGGAATTCACCATGACCGGCAAGCTTCGCCTCCCCTCGCTCAACGCGCTGCGCGTCTTCCACGCCGTCGCGCAGCACAAGAGCTTCCGGCAGGCGGCCGACGAATTGCTGGTGACGCCGCAGGCCGTCGGCCAACAGATCAAGCTGCTTGAGGACACGCTCCAGGTGACGCTGTTCGAGCGCAAGGGCCGCTCGATCGAATTGACTGAATCCGCCATTCTGCTCTCCCACTACGTCAAGGCCGGCTTCGACGAATTCTCCGAGGGCGTTCGGCGCGTCACCAAGTCGAACTACCGCGACCGCATCAACCTCAATGCCAGCCCCTATTTCGCCACGCATTATCTGCTGCCGCGGCTTTCGCTCTTCCGCGAGATCCTGCCGGGCGCCGACCTTCGCCTGACCACGATGGTCGACCTGCCCGATTTCGGGCGCGACGACATCGATATGACTGTCCAGTGGGGCTACGGCAACTGGCCGGACTACGAGACCACGCTGCTGGTGCCGGATCCGAAGATCATCTGCTGCACCCCGGCGATCGGCGAGAAGATCAAGTCGGCGCGGGACCTCACGCGGTTCACGCTGCTCGACACGGTCAAGTCGAAGCGCCTGTGGCCGGACATATTGCGCCACCTCGGAGTGGAGCTGACCGACGGCGACCGCAGCATCAGCTTCGACGACGCGGCGACCATGCGCCGGGCGACCCTGCAAGGCATTGGCGTGGGCCTGGTCTCCGTGATCGACGCCGAGGAGGATTTCCGCTCGGGTGCGCTGGTCGCGCCGATCGGCCGCGACGCAATTGCCGATATGAGGCCGGAGGAAGTGCCCGGCTTCTACCTTGTGGTCCCGCGCGGGCATCTGCGCGTGAAAGCTGTGGCCGCCCTCCATCGATGGCTGGCTCAGCAGGATTGGCGGAGCGATCTCAAGGTTCCCCTGCCCAAACCGACCCCGCTTTCCGACTGACAAGCGGCTTCGAGACCGGGCTCCGAAAAGCATCTTGCGGAGCTCCAACAACAAGAAACGAAACAACCTCAACAGTGGAGACAACAAACATGAAAATGATCAAATGGGGGGCCGCTGCCGTGGCCCTTGGCCTCGTGCATTTGGCGGCGCCGGCACAAGCGGCGGGCGGCAAGACGCTCGAAACCGTCAAGGCGCGCGGCGTGCTCAACTGCACCGGCCATGACGGCTCGTATCTCGGCTTCGCAGAGGTCGACGACAAGGGCAACTGGAAGGGCATGGACATTGACCTTTGCAAGGCGGTGGCGACCGCCGTGTTCGGCGACCCGGCAAAGCTGAAGGTCGTTCCGATCAGCTGGGCGCAGCGCTGGCCCTCGCTTCAGTCGGGCGATGTCGACATCATCATCAAGGCCTCCGGTGGCACGCTCAGCCGCGACACCGAGCTCGGCCTGCAATTCTCGACGTCCTACTACCTCGGCACGACAAAGGTGATGGCGCACAAGGAGCTTAACCTGAAGTCGCTGAAGGACGCCAATGGCGGCACGATCTGCATTCCCGCCGGTACCTCGCAAGAGCAGCAGGTCGCCGCCTACACCCAGAAGATCGGCATCAAGCTGGAGCCCGTGCTCATTGAAAAAACCGAAGAGCTCGAACAGGCCTATTTCTCCGGACGCTGCGATCTCTACGCGCAGTGGGGGCCGACGCTCGCCATCGCCCGCATCGCCAAGGGCAAGGTTGAAGACCATGTCATCCTGCCCGACGTGCTCGCCGTCGAGCCGGAAGTCATGATCATGCGCCAAGGCGACGATAACTGGGTCGACATCGCCAACTGGACGCTCAGCACCCTGATCTTCGCCGAGCAGGAAGGCATCACCTCCAAGAATGTCGATGAGATCAAGGCCAAGCCGACCTCGCCGCAGGTGGCGAAGTTCCTCGGCGTCACGCCAGGCATGGGCAAGGGTCTCGGGCTTTCCGACGACTGGGCCTACAACGTGATCAAGAAGGTGGGCAATTACGGCGAGATCTTCGAGCGCGATCTCGGCAAGGACTCGCCTTACAAGATGGATCGTGAGCTGACCAATTTGTGGAACAATGGCGGTGTCCTGTTCCCGCTGGTGATCGACTGATCCACGTCAAGAGCTGTCCCGTTCTGGGCTCCGCCTGGCTCCTGCCAGGCGGAGCCGGCTGTAATTCGAGAAAGATGGGTCGATGGTCAGCCTGCTGAGAAATCAGAAGGTCCGCAACGCGCTGTTGCAGGTCCTTTATGTCGGCTCACTTGCCGCGATGGTCCTTGCCTGCGTGATGATCGCCAGGCGGAACCTTGCCGCGCAAGGGATCACCTCCGGCTTCGACTTCCTGTTCAAGTCGACGGGCTGGGATGTGAACTTCTCGCTGCTGCCGGCCACCGCCAATGATCCATATTGGTGGTACTTCCTCATCGGTATCATAAACACGCTGTTCCTGGGCAGCACCGGACTGCTCATGGCGACGGTCGTAGGTACGATCGTCGGCCTGGCGCGGACCTCCTCGAACGAATTGGCGCGGCTGCTTGGCCGCACCTATGTCGACATCTTCCGCAACATCCCGCTGATCCTCCAGGTCTTCTTCTGGTACGCGGTCATCACGCACCTGCCGACGCCGCGCGCCGCGCATCAGGGCTTGGGCATGCTGCTGACCAGCCGCGGCCTCTACGTGCCGGTTCCGAATGTCGGCAACCTGGCCATGGTCGCCACCGCAGTCGCGCTGATCGCTGCCGTCGTGCTGCCGGTCTGGCTGGGTAGGACAGCGCGCCTCAGCCGACCGGTCGGCGAGCGGCTCGGCATCCAGGTCGCCGGCGCGGCGGCGGCCCTGGTCTGCGCGGCGATCATCCTGGCGGTTGGCCGGCTGCCGGACCTGCCGTTGGTCGACTTCCCCGCCTTGCAAGGCCTCAACCTTAGGGGAGGCTTGCGCATTCCGCCCGAGTTTTCCGCTTTAGCCATCGCCATCGCTATCTATGGCGGTTCCTACATCGCCGAGATCGTGCGCGGCGGCTTCAAATCTGTCGGCAAGGGACAGATGGAGGCGGCGCAATCGCTGGGGCTCAGCCCCTGGCGGATCTTCACGCTGGTGCGGCTTCCGCTGGCGCTGCGCGCCATGCTGCCGATCCTCGCCAACCAGTATGTCTGGCTGATGAAGGCAACGACCATGGGCATTGCGGTGGGCTTCACCGATTTCTTCATGATCGTGGCGCTGACCATCAACCATTCCGGCCAGACGCTGGAAGCCATCGGCATCCTGATGGCGGGCTTCCTCGCGATCAACCTCAGCCTGGCCGCCGTGTTCAACCGCATCAACAGAGCCATTGCCCTCAAGGGCAATCAATTGAGGGGCTGAGAGATGGAGATGGTCGTTGTCGCTCCCCCTGCTCCCGGCAGGCTCGAAGATCTCAAGCGCCGCTTCTTCGCGACGCCGCTTCAGGCGCTGCTGTCGCTGATATCCCTGGCGATCATGGTTTTCGTCGTCTGGAAGCTGCTCAA
The DNA here is from genome assembly GCF_000427725.1 of Mesorhizobium sp. WSM3224. Lineage (GTDB taxonomy): Bacteria > Pseudomonadota > Alphaproteobacteria > Rhizobiales > Rhizobiaceae > Mesorhizobium. The sequence goes on from NZ_ATYO01000010.1 coordinate 158,600, forward strand.
CTGGGCCGTCTTTTCGGCCGTGTTCACGACCAGCGGCGGGCCTGAAGCCTGCCAGGCGGCGGCCGGCGCCTGCTGGTCGGTCATCGCTGCCAGATGGCGCATCATCCTCTTCGGCCTCTATCCGTTCGAGGAGCAATGGCGCTCGGCGCTGGCCTGCGTCGTCGTGGTGGTCATGACCGTGCTGAGCTGCATTCCGGCCTTCTGGACGGGCCGCCGCATTGCGCTGGTTTGGGGAGCCGGAGCGGCGCTCTACTACGTGCTGATGAAGGGCGGCGTGCTAGGCCTTGCCTATGTCGGCGAGGAGGCGTGGGGCGGCCTGGCTCTGACCCTCTTCATCTTCGTCACCACCTGCCTGATCGGCTTCCCATTGGCGATCTGCCTGGCGCTGTTGCGCCGGTCGGAACTGCCCTGGATTTCGCGAACCACCGGCCTCGTCATCGATGGGGTCCGTTCATTGCCGCTGATCTCGATCCTGTTCACCTTCGCCATCGTCCTGCCCTTCGCGCTGCCGCAATGGCTGCAAGGCGACAAGCTCTACCGCGTGATCCTGGGATCGGCCTTGTTCTTTTCCGCCTATCAGGCCGAAATCGTGCGCGGCGGCATGCAGGGCGTTCCGGCGGGACAGGAAGAGGCCGCCATGGCGCTCGGCATGAGCTATTGGCAGCGCATCGGCCTCATCGTCTTGCCGCAGGCCATGCGCAACGCGCTGCCGGCCACGATCAACCAGTTCGTCATCTCCTTCAAGGAGACCTCGCTGGTGGTGATCGTCGGCTTCTTCGAGATACTGGCCTCCGGCAACGCCGCCTACGGCACCGGCGAATGGCGCTTCGCCTATGTCGAGGTCTATGCCTTCATCGCCTTCATCTATTTCATCTTCGTCTTCAGCCTGTCGCGCTATGGCGCCTTCCTAGAGCGCCGCATGGCGGTCGGCGAACGGTAGGGAGACACATATGATTGCTGGCAATTCGACCAAATCAGGCGGACCTGCCGTCCGCCTGGAAAACCTCGACAAATACTACGGCACATTCCGCGCACTGCGGAACGTGAACCTGTCCGTCGAGCGCGGCGAGAAGATCGTCGTCTGCGGCCCCTCCGGCTCCGGCAAATCGACCATGATCCGCTGCATCAACCGGCTCGAGCAGCACAATGGCGGCCGCATCACCGTGCTCGGCGCCGAGCTCAACGACGATGTCGGCAACATCGACGGGATCAGGCGCGAAGTCGGCATGGTGTTCCAGCACTTCAATCTTTTTCCGCACATGACCGTGCTGGAGAACTGCATGCTGGCGCCGATGATCGTGCGCAAGCAGCCTCGAGCGGAAGCTGAAGTAAGAGCCCGGCGCTATCTGGAAAAAGTCCGCATCCCGGAACAGGCGATGAAGTTTCCCGGACAGTTGTCCGGCGGCCAGCAGCAGCGCGTGGCAATCGCGCGGGCGCTGTGCATGCAACCGCAGATCATGCTTTTCGACGAACCGACCTCGGCACTTGATCCGGAAATGATATCGGAGGTGCTCGACGTGATGGTGACACTCGCCTCCGAAGGCATGACGATGATCTGCGTCACCCATGAGATGGGTTTCGCACGGCGGGTTGCTGACCGGGTCGTCTTCATGGACGCGGGCGAGATTGTCGAGGAGGCGCCGCCGGAGGAATTCTTCAGCGCGTCCCGCAACGAGCGTACCCAACGGTTCCTGTCGCAGGTGCTGGGCCATTGAGCCGCGCGATACAACTGACTGTAGGCGGCGCATCGCATGGCTCAGGTATTTCGATGACCGATCCCGTTGGTGAATTGCAGACAATCCTCGGACCGAAAGGCTGGCTTTCGGGCACCGACGTCGAACCCTACCGGCGCGACTGGCTCAACCGCTACGGCGTCGCGCCCCTGGGGGTTGCCAGGCCGGCGAACACTGCTGAAGTAGCGGCGGTCGTGAAGGCATGCCGGGAAGCAGGCGTCGCGGTGATCCCGCAAGGCGGGAATACGGGCCTGTGCGGCGGTGCGGTCGCCGATCAGGCGAACGCGGTGATCATCTCGCTTTCGCGCATGACTGCAATCGGCGAACCGGATCCGGAGAGCGGGTCGATCGCGGTCGACGCAGGCGTCGTTCTCGCGACGCTGCACGAGGCGCTCGAGCCGCATGGGCTGATGTTCCCGATGCATCTCGGTGCCGAGGGCAGTGCCAGGATCGGCGGCCTGATCGGCACCAATGCCGGCGGCAGCCAGGCGTTTCGCTACGGCATGATGCAGGATCTTGTGCTCGGCCTCGAAGTCGTCACCCCGAATGGCGAAATCTGGGATGGGTTGCGCGCGGTGCAGAAGGATAATGCCGGCTATCAGTTGCGCAAGCTGTTCTGCGGCGCGGAAGGCACGCTCGGCATTGTGACGCGTGCTGTCTTGCGGCTCTATCCCACGCCACGCCAACAGGCGAGCGCGCTCCTGGTGATGTCCGACTTTGCCGCCGCGGTCTCGTTCGGCGCCTTCCTGCGCAGCGAAGCCGGAGAGTTCCTGGCCGGGCTCGAATTCTTTTCGGATGTCGGCCTCGCACTCGCACTCAAACACCTGCAGGATCTCGCCTACCAGCTTGAGTCGCGCGGTGACGTCTATCTGCTCGTCGAACTGGCTTCGGGCTCGACACGCGTCCCGTTGGACGAGATCCTGAATTCGGCGCTGGAATGGGGCATGGAGCAAGGTCTGGTCACGGATGGCGCGCTGGCGAATTCGGGCGCGCAGCGGGCGCAGTTCTGGCGCCTGCGCGAGGAGCAGCCGGAGGGGCAGCGCCTCGAAGGCGAGCAATTGAAGCACGATATCTCGGTGCCGCCGGGCGCGATTGCCCGCTTCATCGAAGCAGGCACCGGTCTATGCAACGACATTCTTCCCGGTGTGCGCATCAACCCGTTCGGCCATCTCGGCGACGGCAACATCCACTACAATTTGTCGCCGCCGGAAGGCCGCTCCGATTTCAACGGCAAGGCCGGGGCGTTCGCCGAAGCGCTGGCTGCGCTCGCCACCAAAATGGGCGGCAGCTTCGCGGCCGAACATGGGCTAGGGCGCGCAAAGATCGCCATGGCCGACAGGAATCGCGCCCCCATCGAGCGCGACCTCATGGCGCGGCTGAAGCGCGCATTCGATCCGCGGGGCACGATGAATCCCGGCGTTCTGGTGCGCGCATCACAGTAAAGAAAAACTTTCGAATGAACCGCATTTCTTGATTTCGCGCCGGCCCGCTGGAGTGCAGGTATAACCGAAAGGCAAGCTCGGTACGCTTGCCGCCAGCTGTAAGGATGCCGAAGCATGGTCCGCAATGGCGGTCACCTCCTCGTCGAGTGCCTGATCGCGCTCGGCGCGACCAAGAGCTTCGGCGTCCCCGGCGAGAGCTATCTCGCCGTTCTCGACGCGTTGCACGACACCCGTGGCAAGCTGGACTATGTGCTCTGCCGCAACGAAGGCGGCGCGGCCTTCATGGCTTCTGCCTATGGCAAGCTGACCGGATCGCCAGGCATCTGTTTCGTCACCCGTGGCCCGGGCGTGACCAATGCCAGCATCGGCGTGCATACGGCGATGCAGGACAGTTCGCCGATGATCCTGTTCGTCGGCCAGGTCGGCACCGATATGAAAGGCCGCGAGGCTTTCCAGGAAATCGACTACCGGGCGGTGTACGGAACCATCGCCAAATGGGCGGTCGAGATCGACGACGTTGCGCGGCTCCCCGAGATCGTCGCGCGGGCCTGGACCACCGCCTTGACCGGTCGGCCCGGCCCCGTCGTGGTGGCGTTGCCGGAAGACATGCTGACGACCATGACCGAGGCCGCGCCGCTCAGAGGCCCGGCTTCGATTTTCGAGCCGGCGCCGAGCGCGGACGCGATGGCTTCGGCGCTCAAGATGTGCGCTGCGGCCGAAAGGCCGGTGCTGCTCATGGGCGGCGCCAACTGGACGGCGGGTGGCCGCGCCACGCTCCAGGCTTTTGCCGAGGCTTCCGACATCCCGGTCGTCGCCGCCTTCCGCTATCAGGACCAGTTCGACAACCATTCGCCGGTCTTCGTCGGCGAGGCCGGCGTCGGCATGGTGGCGCATGTCAAGAAGCTGATCCGCGAGGCCGACGTGATCCTCGCCGTCAATGTCCGCTTCGGCGAGATGACGACGGACGGCTATACGCTGCTGTCCGTGCCTATGCCGCACCAGAAGCTCATCCATGTCCATGGCTCGGATCGCGAGATTGGCAAGATCTACGTGCCGACGATCGGCATCCATGCCGGTCCGAACGCCTTCGCCAAGGCGCTAACCCCGGTGAAAGGCACCTGGGCCGACTGGCGCGCGGCGGCACGCAAGGCCTATGAAGGAACATTCGCCGCGCCCGTTCAGCCCGGCCCCGTCGACATGGTCGCGGTCACCGCCTGGCTGCGCGAGACCCTGCCGGCCGACGTCATCCTCACCAACGGCGCCGGCAACTTTACAGTGTGGCCGAACAAGTTCTTCAAGTTCGGGCCGGAGGCGCGGCTGCTTGCGCCGCAATCCGGCGCCATGGGCTACGGCCTGCCCGCCGCGATCGCCGCCAAAGTGGCATTTCCGCAGCGCACGGTCGTCTGCTTTGCCGGCGACGGCGATTTCCAGATGAACTGCCAGGAACTCGGCACCGCCATGCAGGCGGGCGCGCAGCCGATCGTGCTGATCGTCAACAACGGCATCTACGGCACGATCCGCGCGCATCAGGAGCGCAACTATCCTGCGCGTGTCTCCGGCACTTCGCTCGAGAACCCGGATTTCGTGACGTTGGCAAAGGCCTATGGCTTCCACGCCGAGCGGGTCGAATCCACCGGGGATTTCGCGGCGGCGTTCGAGCGGGCGCTCAACTCCGCGACGGGTGCCGTTCTCGACATCGCCGTTTCTCCCGAAGCGCTCACACCCCGGCAGACCCTCTCCCAGATGCGCGACGCAGCACTCGCTTCCCAGAAGGCCAAGGCATGACCTCCAGAACCGAAGACATCCGCCTCGGCGCCGATATCGGCGGTACCTTCACCGACATCGCCCTCGATGTCAGGGGAACGATGTTCTCGACCAAGGTGCTGACCAACTATTCGGCGCCGGAGCAGGCGATCCTCGACGGCATCGACGTGGTCATCCGCGATGCCGGCATCTCGGCCGCCGAGATCGGCATCGTCATCCACGGCACGACGCTCGCGACCAACGCGCTCATCGAGCGGCGTGGCGCCAGGACGGCGCTGGTCACGACGGAGGGTTTCCGCGACGTGATCGAAATGCGGACGGAGAACCGCTTCGAGCAGTATGATCTGAACCTGCAACTACCGATGCCGCTGATCCCGCGCGAGGACCGTTTTACCGTCAAGGGCCGCATCGGCGCCGAGGGCCAGGAGCTGCAGCCCCTCGACGAAACCGCCCTCGAAGAGATCGCCAACAAGATTGCCGCCGCCGGTTTCGGCTCGGTGGCGATCGGCTTCATCCACGCCTATGCCAATCCGGACCACGAGCGTCGCGCGCGCGAAATCCTTTCCAGGAAACTGACTATCCCGATTTCGATCAGCGCCGAGGTCTCGCCACAAATGCGCGAGTTCGAGCGCTTCAACACGGTGTGCGCCAATGCCTATGTGCGGCCGCAGATGGCCGACTATCTCGCGCGGCTGCAGACGCGCCTGAGGGATATGGGTGCCGAATGCCCGGTCTTCATGATCCATTCCGGCGGCGGCCTGATCTCGGTGGAGACGGCCTCTGAATTTCCGGTACGGCTGGTCGAATCCGGCCCTGCGGGCGGCGCCATCTTCGCCGCCGACATCGCCAGGCGCTTCGGCCTGGAGAAGGTCGTCTCCTACGACATGGGCGGGACCACCGCAAAAATCTGCCTGATCGAGGACTATGCGCCGCGCACCGCGAGAACCTTCGAAGTGGCACGCACCTATCGCTTCTCGAAGGGCTCGGGCATGCCGATCTCCATTCCGGTGATCGAGATGATCGAGATCGGCGCCGGCGGCGGCTCCATTGCCTGGGTCGACGCCATGGGCCGCATCCAGACCGGACCGGAAAGCGCCGGCTCGGAACCGGGCCCCGCCTGCTACGGCCGCGGCGGCAAGCGCCCGGCGATCACCGACGCCGACCTGGTGCTCGGCAAGCTCGATCCCGACAATTTCGCCGGCGGCGCGATCAAGCTCCACACAGCCGCGTCCGAACAGGCGATCCTGCGCGATGTCGGCGAGAGGCTTTCGCTGAATGCCATGGCGACGGCCTTCGGCATCTGCGAGGTGGTCGACGAGAACATGGCGAACGCCGCTCGCGTCCATGCCGTCGAGAACGGCAAGAACATCTCCGACAATCTCATGATCGCCTTTGGCGGCGCAGCACCGCTGCACGCGGCAAGGCTCTGCGAAAAGCTCGGCATCGATCGGTGCATCGTGCCGAAAGGCGCCGGTGTCGGCTCGGCGATCGGTTTCCTCAAGGCGCCATTCGGCTATGAAGCGCTGGCCTCCAAGCTGACGCGGCTGTCGCGGTTCAAGCCAGCCGAAGTCAACGCCCTGTTGGCCGACCTCAAGGCCTCCGCCGAGGGTTTTGTCCGCACCGGCGCCAGCGGCAAGATCGTGTGCGAGATCACCGCCTTCATGCGCTATGCCGGCCAGGGCTGGGAAATCCCGGTGCCGCTGGCGGACGAGCCGTTCGGCGACGATGCCGTCGCCAGGCTCAAGGAGCTGTTCGAGATCAGCTACCAGCGCTTCTTCGGCCGCGCCATCGAAGGGCTCGACGGGCTGGAGATCGAGATCGTCACATGGTCGGTGAAGGCAACCGATGTTCGTCCTTCCGCTGCGAGACACCAACTGACCACGGGCAAGACGTCGAACGAGCCGGCGATCACCCGCGCGGTGTTCGATCCAGCGACCGGCGCGCCCCAGACCTATGGTATCGTCGAGCGCGACACGCTTTGCGCCGGCGATCGCGTGGCAGGCCCCGTGATCATCGTCGAGCGCGAGACATCGACCGTCGTCACCACCAGCTTCGACGCCGTCATCCAGAGCGACGGCGCAATCCTCCTGATCCGCAAAGGCAGCCAGGCATGAGCGATCCGGGCAAGGGCAACATTGGCGAAATCCGCATGCAGGTCATGTGGAACCGGTTGATCTCGGTGGTCGAGGAGCAGGCGCTCACTTTGCTGCGCACGGCCTTTTCGACCTCGGTGCGCGAATCCGGCGACCTGTCGGCCGGCGTGTTCGACTCGCGCGGCCAGATGCTGGCGCAGGCAGTCACCGGCACACCCGGCCACGTCAACACCATGGCCGAAGCCGTGCTGCATTTCATGAACGAGATCCCGCGCGACAACATGTTCGAGGGTGACACTTATGTCACCAACGATCCCTGGCTGGGCACCGGCCATCTGCACGACATCACCATGGTGTCGCCGTCCTTCCTGAACGGCGAGCTCGTGGCCTTCTTCGCCTGCACGGCGCATGTCGTCGATGTCGGCGGGCGCGGCTTCGGCGCCGACGGCAAGTCGGTCTATGAGGAAGGCATCCAGATCCCGATCATGAAGTTCGCGGAAAAGGGCAAGGTCAATTTCGACCTCGTCCGCATCCTACGCGCCAATGTCCGCGAGCCGAACCAAGTGGTCGGCGATTTCTATTCTTTAGCCGCCTGCAACGAGGTCGGCCATCGCCGCCTCGTCGACATGATGAAGGAGATCGGGCTCATCTCACTGGACGGGCTCGGCGAATTCATCTTCTCGCGCACCCGCGACGCCATGCTCGAACGCATCAAGGCGCTGCCCAAGGGAAGCTGGTCGAACGAGCTGGTGACCGACGGCTACGACGAGCCGGTCAAGCTTGTCGCGACAGTCTCGGTCCGCGACGACCATGTCGAGGTCGATTTCACCGGCACCGACCCGATGAGCCGCTGGGGCATCAATTGCCCGATCATCTACAGCAAGGCCTATGCCTGCTATGCGCTGAAATGCATGGTGGCGCCCGACATTCCCAACAATGCCGCCTCGCTCGCCTTCTTCACCGTCTCGTCGCCAATCAACATCCTGAACGCCGTGCGGCCGGCGCCGGTGGCGCTCAGGCACATCTTTGGCCACATGGTTCCCGACCTGGTGCTGGGCGCTTTCTCCAAGGCATTGCCCGGCAAGATCCTCGCCGAAGGGGCCGGCGCGCTGTGGAACATCCACATCTCGGTGCGGCCTGTCGCCGGCGGCTCCGGTCGTCGGGCCGAAGTGCTGATGTTCAACTCCGGCGGCATGGGCGCCCGCCCGGAGCTCGACGGCTTGTCGGCGACGGCCTTTCCCTCCGGCGTGCACACGATGCCGATCGAGGCGACGGAGCATACCGGTCCGATCGTGATCTGGCGCAAGGAGCTGCGGCCGGATTCCGGCGGCGACGGCGAATTCCGCGGCGGCCTTGGACAGGTCATCGAGATCGCCGCGACCGACGGCCACGAGTTCGACTTTTCCGCCATGTTCGACCGCGTCAATCATCCGGCTCAAGGACGCAACGGCGGCAAGCCGGGCATTGCCGGCGTGGTCAAGCTCGACGACGGCACCAAGATGCGCCCCAAGGGCTGGCAGCATGTTCCGGCCGGCCGCCGGCTGGTCCTCGAATTGCCGGGCGGCGGCGGCTATGGCGATCCGGCCAGGCGCAGCGCCGCCGCACGGGCCAATGACCGATCCAAGGGATACATCACGGAGAACGACTGATGAGCTATATTGCCTCGCGCCTCTCGGTGGTGAAGCCATCGGCCTCGATGGCGGCCTCCCAAGCGGCAAAGGCGCTGCGCGCCAAAGGCGTGGACGTGATCGATCTCGGCCTGGGCGAGCCCGATTTTCCGACACCGCATCACATTGTCGATGCCGCCCATTTCGCGGCAAAGGCCGGCCAGACACTCTATACGGCAGCCGCCGGCACGGTCGAGGTGCGCGAAGCCATCGCCGGAAAATTCCGGCGCGAGAACGGACTGGACTACACGGCCGACGACATCGTGGTCGCCAACGGCGCCAAGCAGATCATCTTCAACGCGCTGATGGCGACGCTGGAGACCGGCGACGAGGCGATCCTGCCGGCACCGTATTTCGTCTCCTATCCCGAAATGGTGAAGCTTCTCGGCGGCACGCCGATTGTCGTCGAGTGCCCGGAGACCACCGGCTTCCGGCTGACGCCTGCCCTGCTGGAAAAGGCAATCACGCCAAGGACAAAGTGGCTTTTCCTCAACATGCCAGGAAACCCGTCCGGCGCGGTTTATTCGGAGTCCGATCTGAAGGCCTTGGGCGCGGTGCTGGCAAAACACCCCCAGGTGCTCATCCTGTCCGACGAGATCTACGAGCACATCCTCTTCGACGGGCGCGAATTCGTTTCGTTCGCCAAGGCCTGTCCCGAACTCAGGGACCGCACGCTGATCGTCAACGGCGTGTCGAAATCCTATGCCATGACGGGCTGGCGCGTCGGCTATGCGGCCGGGCCGACGCCGCTGCTCAAGGCGATGTCGACGATCCAGAGTCAGTCCTGCACCTCGGTCTGCTCGATCGCCCAGGCAGCGACCGTCGCCGCACTCAACGGCCCGCAGGATGAGGTCGCGCGTTTCCGGCAGGCTTTCGAGAGGCGCCGCGACCTGGTCGTCGACGGCATCAGGAAGATCAACGGCCTGACGCTCTCGCCGCCGGAGGGCGCCTTCTACGTCTATATCGGCTGCGCCAGCCTGATCGGCCGCAAGACGCCCAAGGGCGTCGTGCTGGAGGACGATGCGGCTGTATCGAATTATCTTCTGAACGAAGGCCGGGTGGCGTCGGTGCCCGGCGTCGCCTATGGACTGTCACCCTATTTCCGCATCTCGACCGCGACCAGCGAAGAGGTGTTGGCCGAGGCGATCTCGCGGATCAATGCCGCCGTCGCGCAAGTGGAGTAGAGAATGCCGCATTACGAACGTATCCTGATCACCGGCGCCGCCGGCCGGCTCGGCTCACAGTTGCGTAAAGGGCTGGTGTCGCTGGCAAAGACGATCCGTCTGGCGGGGCGCGAGCCGTTCGGCGATCTCGCGCCTCACGAGGAGGAAGCGGTCTTCGATCTCGCCGACATGGAGGCGACGATCGCGGCGACCAAGGACTGCGACGCGATCGTGCATTTCGGCGGGGCGCCGCTCGAATGCGAGTGGCAGACCATCCTCGATTCCAGCATCCGAGGCTCCTACCATATCTATGAAGGCGCGCGGAAACACGGCGTGAAGCGCGTCATCTACGCCTCCTCGGTGCATGCGATCGGCTACCACGAGATCGAGGCGCATATCGGCGTCGATGCGCCGGTACGTCCCGACAGCCTTTACGGCGTGTCGAAGAATTTCGTCGAAAGCCTCAGCCGGCTCTATTGGGACAAGTTCGGCATCGAGACCGCATGCCTGCGCATCTTCTCGTCCTTCCCCGAGCCGGCCGACCGCCGCATGCTGTGGTCTTATCTCTCCTTCGACGACTGCGTGCGCCTGGTCGAGGCTTCGCTGACAGCGCCGCGTGTCGGCCACACGATCTCGTTCGGCACTTCCGACAACAAGGTGAAGATGGTCGACAACAGCGGGGCCGACCACCTTGGATTCATCCCGCAGGACAGTGCCGAGCCATTTCGCGCCGCTATCGAGGCCAAGACTCCTGTTCTCGATCCGAAGAAGCCGTCGGTGAAATATCTCGGCGGCTGGTTCTGCGAGCTTGGCCACCCAGACGACAAGGCGGCAGAATAGCGCAACGGCCCCAACGTCGTCTTAGTCAGCCACCGGAAGGCAGGCTGGCCTTGATGAAGCGATGCCAGGCGCCGCCAAGCACGAGGGAGGATTCAGCTTTGCCGAAGCCTGCCGAGAGAAGGCCTTCCGAAAGCCTGGAAAAGTCGAGGTTCGATCCGAACCATGACGGTTGAAGCGGGAAGCTCGCGGTCGCCTGTATCTCGCGGGTCCAACGACCCTCGCGCATCCAGCGCACCACGCTGTCGGGCTGGTCCTGGCAGAGATCCGAGCCGATGCCGAGATGCTCAGCGCCCATGATCCGGGCGGCTTCCGAAGCCATTTCCCCGAATTGCCCTGGTGTCGTGTCGGAACCGTTCGGAAGATGCAGCGGGTAAAGCGAAAGGCCGAGCAATCCTTCCCTTTCGCGCAGTGCCAGCAGGACGGCTTTGGAGACATTGCGATTGCTGTCGCGCAGCCAGCGAGGATTGGCGTGGCTGACGACCACCGGACGCTGCGAGAGCGAGATCGCTTCCAGCGCTGTCCGCTCGCCCGCGTGGGACAGATCGATGATCATGCCGAGCCGGTTCATCTCGGCGATCGCCTCTCGCCCCATCCGCGTCAGGCCGCTGTCCTCTTTCTCCATCCAGCCGCAGCCCAGCAGTGACTGGTTGTTGTAGGTGAGCTGCATGAAACGGATGCCCAGATCGAAGAGCATTTCGATCAGGCCGATGTCGTCCTCGATCGGCATCGGGTTTTGCAGACCGAGAAAGATCGCTGTCCGGTTCGAGGCGCGGGCACGCTCGATGTCGCCGCTGTCGCGCGCCAAAAGGATCAGGTCCTCGTTGTCGCGAAACCGTGTCCGCCAATCGACGAGGTGCCGAACCGTCTCGCGGAAGCCTTCATGATAGCCGACCGTGGCGTGGACCGCAGTCAAGCCGCCCTGGCGCATCTGCTCAAAAATCTCGCGTGACCAGTTGCAGTATTGCAGCCCGTCGATGAGCACCTGAGGCGTGTCGGTAGCGACGGTCATTCGGGTACGCCCGCGTGGATGTAGGAGGTCTTCACCTGGGTGTAGAACTCGGCCGCCGAGCGCCCTTGCTCGCGCGGACCGTAGCTCGATGCGCGGACGCCGCCGAACGGCACGTGATAGTCGGTGCCGGCGGTCGCAAGGTTGACCATGACGCAGCCCGAACGCGACGCGTGGCGGAACGTCGTGGCGCGTGCGAGCGAACGCGTGGCGATCCCCGCCGTCAGCCCATACGGCGTGTCGTTGGCAAGGAAGATCGCTTCGTCGAGATCGTTTGCGGAAATGACGCAGCTTATCGGCGCGAACATCTCCTCCTGGTTGATGCGCATGCGCGAACGCCCATTGAGGAAAACAGCGGGCGCCATGTAGTGCCCCCGATGCGCCAGGTCGAGCGCCTCGCCACCTGTCGCAAGCTCGGCGCCTTCGCTTTTGCCGAGCGTCACATAATCGAGATTGGCTGAGAGTTGCCCGGCGCTGACGACCGGCCCCATCTGGACGCCGGCTTCCAGGGCATGGCCGACCTTCAGCGCCTTGGTTTTCGCCAGCAGCTTTTCGACGAAGGCGTCATGGACGGGCCGATGGACGATCAGGCGTGAGGCCGCCGTGCATTTCTGGCCCGAACCGCCGAAGGCGCCGTTCACGGCGAGGTCGACGGCGCGGTCGAGGTCGGCGTCGTCCATGATCACGAACGGATTCTTCGATCCCATTTCGAGCTGAAGCTTTACGAACCGCGCGGCCGCCAGTGCCGCGATGCCGGAACCGACGGCACCGGAGCCGGTGAAGCTCAGCCCTTGTATATCTGCATTTGCGGCGAGCTCGCGGCCGATCGTCGATCCCGACCCCATCACCAGGTTGAACAAGCCTTTCGGGATGGCCTGCCGGCTGATGATCTCGGTCAACGCCCAGGCGCTGGCCGGCGTGGCGCTGGCCGGTTTCCAGACCACGGCATTGCCGAAAGCCACTGCTGGCGCGATCTTCCAGGACGCGGTGGCGATGGGGAAATTCCAGAGCGATATGATCGCGACGACGCCGAGCGGCTCGCGCTCGATCAGCACATCGACGCCGGCCCGGACGGACTCGGCCGAAGAGCCGAGATTGCGCAATGCCTCCGCGGCGAAATAGGTGAAGAACTGCCCGGCGCGATAGACCTCGCCGACGCCCTCGGCCAGGATCTTGCCCTCCTCGCGGGACAGCAGTTCGCCAAGCTCTTTCGAGCGCGCCATCAACTCGCGCCCGATGGCGTCGAGAACGGCAGCTCTGGCTTCGAGCCCGGCCGCTGCCCACGCCCGCTGCGCGCCATGAGCCGCCGCTACGGCGTCGTCGATGTCGGACGGCTGCGCCTGGGCGAACCGCCCGACAACATCGGTCACGTCGGATGGATTGATATCCTCGGCCCAGTCGGCGCCGTCGCGCCATTCGCCTGCAACGAAGTTCTGACCGTTCAGCATTCTGTTCGACCTGCATCAATTCGGTTGACAACGACCTAACCAATGCTGTGAACTTCAATCAAGCTCAATTTTTGGCACAAATGTTCAGGCAAGCTTAACAGTGGGCAAAACCATCAGCCTGATCGGCATGCGAAGTTTCGTCGCGGTCTGCGAGACCGGCGGCGTGCGCGCCGCCGCCGACCAGATCGGCCGCACCCCGTCCGCCGTCTCGATGACCTTGAAACAGCTCGAGGACGATATCGGCGCGCCACTGTTCGAGAGCGAACGCAAGGGCGCGCTTTCGCCGGTCGGCCGCATAGTGCTCGACGAGGCGCGCGCCATGATCGCCCATTACGACCGCGCCTGCCTGGCGATGACGAGCTACGCCGCGGACCGGCAGGGACGCTGCGACGTGGCAAGTGTGCCTTCGGTCGCCGTGACCTTGCTGCCGCGCGCGATCGCTCAGCTTCGCGCCGAGGGCGGCAGGTTCGACATCCATGTCCGCGACAGCGATTCCAATGCCATCGTCGATGCGGTCGAGAACGGCATGGTGGAAGTCGGCCTGTGCGTGCTGGCAACGAAGCGGCCGCAGCTCAGCTTCGAGCCGCTGTTCCACGAGCCGCTGGACTTCGTCTGCCCGGTCGATCACCCGCTGGCAAAGTCGAAGCGTCCGTTGAAATGGGCGCAGTTGGGTGGCGAAAGCTTCATCCGCAACGGCGCCGCCGCGGCGCTGGGCATTGCCGAGACCGAGGCGCTTGCCGCCGGCTCGAAACTCACCGCCACCAATGTGAGCTCCAACCTGGCGATGGTGGAGGCCGGGCTCGGCGTCACCATTCTGCCCCGGCTTTGCCGCTGGAAATGCAGCCACGCCGTGCGCTTCGTTCCGCTTGCCGATCCGCGCTCGAGCCGCACCGTCGGCTGGATCGCCAAGGAAGGCAGGAACCTGCAGCCGGCGTCGCTGCGGTTCATCGAATGCATTCGCCTGCAGACGCGGGCGGGCGAAGGAGAGTTCGGCTATGCCGCGGCATGATTGGCGGGTGACCGGATGACACGCCTGACGCAAGCCCGGATCGAGACGTTCGCTCACAACGCGCTGATGCGCCATGGCGCCAGCGAGGAGCAGGCAAGGGCGTTGGCTGCCGGCATCGCGGCGGCCGAGCGCGACGGCCTGAAGTCGCACGGCCTGATGTACCTGCCGACCTATTGCGAACATCTGACCTGCGGCAAGGTCCTGGGTCTGGCCGAGCCGCGCCTGACGTGGCCGGCGCCGGCGGTTGTCACGGTCGATGCCGGCAACGGCTTTGCGCACGCCGCCATTGCCATCGGCATGCCGCAGCTGATCGAAGCGGCGCGTTCGCAAGGCGTCGCGGCGCTTGCCATCCGCAACTCCTACAATTGCGGCGCGCTGGGCTATCACACGGAACGCATCGCCCAGGAAGGCCTGGTCGGGTTGGGATTCACCAACGCGCCGGCCTCGATCGCGCCCTGGGGTGGCCGCAAGGCGGCTGTCGGCACAAACCCGTGGTCGCTCGCGGTCCCGGACGGACAGGGCGGCGCGCGTTTCGTCATCGACCAGAGCGCGAGCGTCGTCGCCAAGAGCGAAGTCATCAAGCGCGCCCGCAGCGGCGAGCCGATCGCTCCCGGCTGGGCCTTCGATGCAAGCGGCGAAACGACCACCGACGCCAACGAAGCGTTGAAAGGCACGATGGCGCCGGCCGGCGGCTACAAGGGCGTAGGCTCCGCCCTCTTGGTAGAGATCTTTGCCGCATGCCTGACGGGAGCCAATCCTGGACTCGTCGCGAGCCCCTTCTCCGGCTCCGCCGGAGGTCCGCCTGGAACTGGCCAGTTCTTCCTAGCGGTCTCGCCCGATGCAACCTCGGCCGGCGCGTTCGCCGGGAATCTAGAGACCGTCGCGGGCGCCTTCGTCGGCGAGGCGAGGCTTCCCGGGACAAAGCGTTTCGGCGCGCGCGAGCGCAACTCAAGCGAAGGCATCGAAGTGGCGGCGGAAACGCTTGCCACTCTCGAAAAGCTCGCCGGGACTGCCGCATGACGGCTATCGCGCTGCGCCCGCCCCAGCTTGTCATGCGCCTGCAGCGGCTTGGCGCGGCGCATCCGACGCGCCTCAGCTTCCTGCGCCAATTGATCCGCCGCGCAACCAGGGAACGCTGGCGCGTACGCAAGGATCGGTTCGATCTGGACGACCACGGATTTGGACGCGCGGTCTATGCGGTCGAGACACCGGCAAGGACCTACAGCCTGGTCGCGTTCTCGACACCGCTGGACGCTGAAAAGCGTTCCGACCGGGTGATCGCTCAGGCCTGGGACACGAGCTACGTCCTTTATGACGGTTTGCCGGACGCCACCGAGGTCGCGCGGTTGGAGGCAAATGCACCCTTGCAGGAGGCCGGCCGTTTCACGAGCCGCGAACTCGTGCTGGCGCGCGCAAACAAAAGCGTGAGGTTGTTCGAAGAGGTAGCCGCGGCGCTGGCGCACGGGCGGCAGCCGGACGAGGAGCAACTGCTCGGCGTCGGTTATCTGCTGCGCACGACGGCGGTTTACGGCAACGGCAAGTTCGGCATCGCCGATCGCGAAGAGATCGCCTCGCGGCCGGAACTTTCGGGATCCTTCCAGGCGGAGATGCTCACCGTCTGGCTGATCCGGTCCTTCACGCTCGACCTCGTCGACCACATCGCCCATCGCCGCAATCCCGCCGGCGCGGCGAGGCTGGCGCCGGATCTGCGCCGGGCGCTCGGAGTGGGCAATGCGACGGGGCTGGGCATGGCGCCCTTCCTCGTTCGCCATCCGCTGCTGACGCATAGCTGGTTCCTAGCCCGCGAAACCGCGCTGGCGCGGGTTCGCGCCCAACCCCGCGCCGGCGAGATGGAACGAAGTGCGTTTTTGCAGGCTCACACCGATCTGCGCCGACGCGTCGCCAGGTGGCACAGCGACGACAGCCGCCAGGCCGCTGCAACACGGTTGCTGGGCGACAATCTCGACACGCTGGCGGAAAACCTGGATCAGCTTCTGGCGAAGCCCCATCCTTGGGATGCGCTCTATCGCTTCGCGGAAGACCACTTCTCGCTCGAGGGGCAGGAAGCCTGCGTCTCGCTGATCCTCGAGCCGCATGGCGCCCTGATCGATGATCTCGGCGACACGATGAAGGCCGACGAGACGCCCGGCCACGGCATAGATGGCAGCGTGACTTGCGGCTCGCTTCGCCAGGCGCTTGTCGATTCCTATTCCTGGGCGGCGAGCGTCGACTTCACCGAGCCGGCCGCCAATGCGCGTTTCTGGTATGTCTCGGCGGAGAAGCTTGAGCCCCGGCTTGGCGAACGCTTCGAGGAAGACGGCGCCGTGCTTGAACAGCCTTTGGCCACCGCGCGCGATGCGCTCGACCTGGCCGCGGCGCTTGCGCTGGAACCGGCCTCAGGCCGCGTGGCGGAATTCCTGCTTCGCCGGCCGGAATGGCGCCATGCGGCGCGGCGCGCCCAGATCGTCGCCCGGTTCCCCTATTCCGAGATCCACGACAATCTGATCGGCGCCGAATTGCGGCCCGTCGACATATTGCGCGCCAAGCTGGCGTTCTTCGGCGCGCGCAGTTTCGATCCCCGCTCCGACCGATGGCTTCGGATCGCGCTCTTCAGCGGCGAACCCCTGATCGAGGATGTCGCCACGACGGCGCCGTCAGGAGCGGCCGCGTGATCGACCTGTCGCTCAACGAGGTGGAAACGCTGAGCGCCAAGGCGGCGCGGGGCGCGGGATTTTCATGGGGACTGGCCGAGGATATCGGGCGGGCGGCGCGCAGGATCGCGGTCGAGGACGAAAACTGGGGCCTGGCCATGCTGAGCCTTGCCGAAAACGCGCAATCCTTCGAAGCGCCGGCTCCTGCCCGCGCCACGCGCTGGAGGGACGGCGAGGCTGACGTGGCGGCCACAAGGCCGCTCTGTCCCATCCGAACGGCGGCCTTGCTGCTCGACGATCCGCCTCCGCCGAGCGCGATGCCGCTCGCCATCTTGAATATCGGCCTGCCCATCTGGCTCGACGCCATGCTGCGCCGCTCGAATATGCGCATGGCGCGGCCGGTCGGGCTGCTGATGCCTCGGGCCGATATCGTCGTCGAAAGCCGTGCCGGGACCATGCAGCCAGTCACGGGCCGCCGCGGAACGATCGACAAGCGGACGCTGGCGGCGCTGAATTCTTTCGCGGCCAAAACCTATGTGCCGGAAAGCGAAAGGTCGCGCGTCCGCGGCGCCGGCGGAGGCCGCGTGGACGATGAATAAGGGGAGAAGGAAATGAGCGCAGCCGACGGCCAGAAGATCGCCATGCGGGGGGCGGGCTATTACTCGGCCAACACCGTCGGCGCCAAATATGTCATCGACAAGGTCGGCGACCTCGTCGTCGAGGCTGTCGCCAGGATGCCCCGGCTGGCCGACGGCCAGCCTTTCGCCATCGCCGATTTCGGCGCGGCGGACGGCGGCACCTCGATGGACATGATGCGGCGGCTGGTCGCCGCCGTTCGGGAAACGGAACCGCACCGGGATATATCGATTACTTACACCGACCTGCCTCATAACGATTTCTCGACCCTGTTCCGGCTGAGCCAGGGCCTTCTTGGAACGTCCACGGAAGTTCCACTGGCCGAGACTCCCGCGCTCTACATCTTCGGCAGCGGAACCAGCTTCTATCGCCAGATCCTGCCGGACAATTCGCTGTCGTTCGGCTTCTCCGCCACGGCGATGCATTGGATCAGCAAGAGGCCCTGCATGATCGCCGACCACGTGCAGGCGGTCGGCGCGACCGATAGGGAACGCGAGCAATTTCGCGCCCAGGCCCTTCGCGACTGGGAGACGATCCTGCTTGCCAGGGCGCGCGAGCTGCGGTCCGGCGGCAGGCTCTCCCTTGCCAATTTCTGTGTCGACGAAGACGGGCGCTATCTCGGACATACGACAGGCGCCGATATGTTCGATTCTTTCGCTCGCCATTGGCGCGATCTGCTTCGAGCCGGGCGGATCAATGAGACCGAATATGTCAACGCGACGTTCCAGCAATTCTACAAGACGCCGGACGAGTTCGCAGCACCGTTCCGCGACCCCGCCTCGCCGGTGTCGCAAGCCGGACTGAGACTGGAGACGATGTTCACGATGGTGACGCCCTGCCCCTATGCCGAGGCGTTCCGCGTTCATGGCAATGCGCAGGATTTCGCCAAAGCCTATGTGCCGACGCTGCGCTCCTGGTCCGAGACTGTTTTTGCCAACGCGCTGGATTCCTCGCGTCCCGCAAGCGACCGCTCCGCGATCGTCGACGATTTCTACGACGCTTACGAAGCCGACGTGGCTCGAGCGCCGGCAGAGCACCGCATGGACTACGTCCACTGCGTGACGGAAATCGTCAAGTCATAACGGATATCGAGACCGACTTGCGCTAAGCTTCGTCGTTGCCCAGCAACGATGGTTGAACGACACAACGTCTAGTCGAGCGCCAGCGCAGTCACTTCCCGCCGGAAAGGCAACGCATCGCCGATATCGGCCTCGTCCAGCTCGCGGGCGAAGCGGTGGCCGGCATAGGTCGCCCAGGCGATCGGCCCCGGCGCTTCGGCGTCGCCGATGACCTTGACCGAACGGATGCCATTGTCGGCCCACTCGTTCTCTCGGGCTTTCAGCTCCAGCCAAACGGCGTCGTCCTGATTGCGCGACGTGACCAGGACGACGGCATCGGCCGCCAGTTCCTGTTTCGCGCCGGTATAGACACAGGCCGTCACGACGCCGCCTGAAGCGATATTCGTGACTGTGCGGTTAAGGACGATATCGACACCTAGCTCCGCCAGGCGGCGGTGGATGGCGCCCTGCTCCAGCGTGTTGCGGGTCCAGTCCGAGACATAGGCCGACGGCGTCACCAAGGTCACCTTGGCCCCCCGGCGCACCATCAGCTCGGCGAGAACGCCGCCCATGTAGTAATGATCGTCGTCGAACAGCACGACGTTGCCGGACGGCACCTTGCCGTCCATCAGATCGTCGGGCGTGTAGACCGGCATGGCGGCATCGATCGGCATCGGCACGACATGGGCGCGCGCGACGCCGTCGCGTCGCCACGTCGATCCGGTGGCTATGGCGACGTTTTGGAAGCCGAACGACAGGATGTCGGCCGCCGACAGCCGGCTTTCGAAATAGATGTCGACATTCGGCATCTGGCTGAGCTGGTACTGGCGATAATCGCGCACCCTGCCCCAGGCCGACAGACCCGGCAGCAGGCACTCGCGCGCCACCCGCCCGCCAAGCTCCGTGCCCGCCTCCGCTATCGCCACCTGATAGCCACGCAGGCCGAGCGCGCGGGCTGCCTCCAGTCCGGCGGGTCCGGCGCCGACGATCAGCACGCTGTCGCTGTCGCCCTTGGCCTGCATGCGCTCTGGATGCCAGCCCTTGCGCCATTCCTCCATGAAGGTCGGGTTCTGCGTGCAGCGTGAGATCGACATAGTCATGTCGCCGGTGATGCAGATGTTGCAGCCGATGCATTCGCGGATGTCCTCGATGCGACCCTCCTCGACCTTCTTCGGCAGGAAAGGATCGGCGATCGACGGGCGTGCGCAACCGATGAAGTCGAGCGTCCCGGACTTGATCATCCTGACCATCACATCCGGCGAGGTGAAACGACCGACGCCGACGACCGGCTTCGAGGTCAGCTTCTTGATGCCGGAGACGAGGCTCTCCTGCGCTGCCTCTTCCTTGAAGCGCGACGGCCCGGAGCAATCCTCCCAGGCGCCGTGAGCGAGGTCCCACAGGTCGGGCAGGTCGGCATGCATCTCGATCATGTCGCGGACTTCCGAGTTGGCGAAGCCAAGCTCGCCGATCATCTCGTCCAGCGACAGCCTGAGAGTCAGGCCGCACGTGTCGCCGATCGCGTCGCGCCCTTCCTCGATCAGCTCGCGCATCAGCCGCGAGCGGTTTTCCAGCGAGCCGCCATATTCGTCGCTGCGCTGGTTGGTGGCGGTCGACAGGAAATGCTGGATGATGCCGAAGCCGTGCGCGCCGTAGAGGCACACCAGGTCGAAACCCGCCTGCTTCGCGCGCTTGAAGGCATTGCGGTGCCAGCGGCGCAGGTCGCTTATATCCTGCCTGTCCATGGCGCGCGCCTGCACCGGATCGTTGGTGAATGTGCGGATCGGCAGGGCCGACGGACCCCGCGGGACCTCCTTGGTGTAGAGGTTGGGACCGTTTATGCCGGAATAGGCGAGCTGGACGCCGGCCAGCGCGCCATATTCGTGCATCGCCTTGGCCATCTTGGCCAAAGCCGGAATGTCGGCATCGTCCCACAGGCGGAGCTCGATGAAGGGCGTGATCTCGGAGGTATGGTGCATCTCCGTCTGCTCGGTGAAGATGACGCCCCATCCGCCTTCGGACTTGATGCGGCGCATCTCGGCCGCGGCCGAAGGGTCGCGATAGCCGCCGCCATTGCAGTGGGGAACCTGGTAGAAGCGGTTCTTGGCGGTCACCGGACCGATCTTCATCGGCTCGAACAGAATGTCGTAGCGTGGGTCGCGCATCTGGCTTCCTTCCAACCGGCTTGGCGTCGCCGGTGCTCTGGAGATTATTCATAAGTTGGCGCGGGCGCGGGAAAACTACGGATTTCTTCTGTGCGGATTAGGACATGCCTAATCGCGCGCAGCGTGGATTAGCCTGCGATAAATCGGGGCTGAGCCAAATGCGACTTCAGGGCCGGCGCGGCACGATGCTACACAGCCGGTAGCGGCAACAAGGCAAGAGACATGGATAGCATCAGGATCCTCGAAAAGCTGATCGCCTTCCCAACCGTGAGCCGCGACTCGAACCTCGATCTCATCGGCTACGCGGCGGACCTGCTCGGCGCGAACGGCATCGCCTGTCAGATCATCCATAGCGCCGACGGCCACAAGGCCAATCTCTTTGCCACCATCGGCCCGTTGGACAAACCCGGCATCATGCTGTCCGGCCATACCGACGTCGTGCCCGTCGACGGCCAGAACTGGACGTTGCCGCCATTCGCGATGACCGAGCACGACGGCAAGCTTTTTGGGCGTGGCGCAGCGGACATGAAGGGGTTCGTGGCCTGCGCGCTCGCGGCATGCCTCAAGGCCTCGAAGATGGCGCCTCGGACGCCCCTGCATCTGGCGCTGTCTTACGACGAGGAAGTCGGCTGCCTGGGCGTGCGCGACCTGATCGAAATGCTGGGTGCGGCGCCCCAACGCCCGCTGCTGTGCATCGTCGGCGAGCCGACCAACATGCAAGTGGCGACCGGACACAAGGGCAAGCTTGCGGCGCGCGCCATCTGCAAGGGACGCGAAGGCCATTCGGCGCTCGCCCCTCTGGCGCTCAACGCCATCCATCTCGGCTGCGATTTCGTGCGCGCCTTGCGCGACGAGCAGGACCGGCTGGCCCGCGAAGGCGCTCGCGACGGCGACTACGACATTCCCTACACGACGGTGCATGTCGGCAAGATCAATGCCGGCGTGGCGCTCAACATCGTGCCCAACCTCTGCCAGGTCGATTTCGAGATCCGCAACGTTGCCGCAGACGATGCCGCCGTCATTCTCGCCAGACTGCGCGACGCCGCTGCGCGCATTGCCGCCGACGCCGCTTCGATCGCGGCCGAAGCCGCAATCGACATCGAGATCACCAACACCTATCCAGGCCTCGACACGCCACCGACTTCCGAAGCGGTCGCCTTCGTCAAATCGCTGACCGGCGCCAACGACACCATGAAGGTCGCTTTCGGCACGGAAGGCGGACTGTTCAGTCGCGATCTCGGCACGCCGGCCGTCGTCTGCGGACCGGGCTCGATGGCGCAGGGGCACAAGCCGGACGAATTTGTCAGCGTCGAACAGTTGCGGCGTTGTGACGAGATGCTGGAGAGGCTGCTGTCGCGGCTCGCCGACGGCTGGCCGTAACCGTCCTCATTTGACGATGCGTTCGGTGCCGAAGACGCCTTGCTCGACCACGAAGCGGCGGCAGTGGTCGATGAAGGCCTGCACCGTCAGCGTGCGGTGCTCGGCGTTTGGCAGCGCTATTCCCATCGTCAGCGGCCTGAGGTCGCCCACCAGCGGCACGAAGACCAGCAATTTGCCGTCGGGCGACATCGTGTTGAGCGGCCGCATATTGGCGATCCCGTAGCCGAAGCCATTGGCGACCATCGAGCGCATCACGGCGATGTCGCCGGTGCGCTCGGCGATTTTGGGCCGCAAGCCCCTAGGCTGGAAAGCCGAGAGGAAATATTCGCGGCTATAGGGAAGGTCGAGCAGCACCATCGGCTCATCGACCAGTTCCTCGGGCGTGATGCCCGCCCGTCCCGCCAGGCGATGCGCAGCCGGCAGCATCACATAGGCCGGCAACTGCATCAGCGGCTCGAAGGTCATGTCCTGCGACAATTCGAGATCGTAGGTCAGCGCGGCATCAATTTCGCCACGCTGCAGCATCTCGAACAATTGCCCCTGGTTGCGCTCGAACTGCCGGACGCGCACGTCCGGATAGGCATCCTCGAATTTCCGGCGCAACGCCGGCAGCACGATCTGCGCGAAAGTGAGCAGGCAGCCGATCGCCAGCGGTCCGCGCACCTTTTCCGCGATATCGCCGGCAATGTCGTGCAGCGCGTCCGCATCGTTGAGCAGGCGCGCGGCTTCCTTCAGGAACAGGCGCCCGCCCGCCGTCAGCGCAAGGGCGTGCGAGTGCTTGCGCACGAAGAGCTGGACGCCGAACTCCGCTTCGAGCTGGGCGATCGACGCCGAGATCGACGGCGGCGAGACATTCACCTGCTCCGCCGCCTTGGCGATCGAGCCCGCTTCGCCGACCGCGACGAAATATTCGAGTTGTCTGAGCGTGAAGCGAAGCGGCATGGGCGGCTATGATGCCCGTTTGGTCGCGGCAATCAAGTCGCGGTCCTCAATACTTGATCCAGGTCGTCTTCAGCGCGGTGTATTTGTCGAGCGCGTGCAGCGACAGGTCGCGTCCGAAGCCGGATTGCTTGAACCCGCCGAAAGGCGTCATTGGGCTCAGCGCATCGACAGTGTTCACGGAAACGGTGCCGACCCGAAGCCGCTCCGCGATGCGGTGCGCTCGCGACAGGCTGTCGGTCCAAAGCGATGCCGCCAGGCCGTAGACGCTGTCATTGGCGATCCGGAGCGCCTCGTCCTCGGTGTCGAAGGCGATGACCGACAGCACCGGACCGAAAATCTCGTCGCGCGCAAGCGGGTCGTCCGGTGCGACATTGTCAAAGATCGTGGGCTGCAGGAAGCTGCCGCGTCCGTCGACGGCGACCCGGCCGCCGCCGGTCACCAGCCGGGCCGATTTCTTGCCGCCATCGATGAAACGCATCACCGTTGCAGCATGCCGCGCGTCCACCATCGCGCCCATCCTCGATGCCGGGTCGAGCGGGTCGCCGGGTTGCGTCGCCGCCGCGCGCTCCGCCAGTTTCTCGACCAGCGCATCCTTGACGCTGCGCTCGACCAGAAGCCGTGAATTGGCCGAGCACACCTGGCCCTGGTTGAAGAAGATGCCGAAGGCCGCCATATCGGCGGCCGCTTCCAGGTCGGCGCAATCGGCGAACACCAGGTTGGGGCTCTTTCCGCCGGTCTCCAGCCAGACCTGCTTCATGTTCGACTGGCCGGAATATTGCAGGAACATCTTGCCGACGGCGGTCGAGCCGGTGAAGGCGAGGCAATCGACATCCATATGGCGGCCGAGCGCCTGGCCGGCGGTCTCACCGAGGCCCGGCACCACATTGAGCACGCCGGCGGGCAAGCCCGCCTCCATGGCGAGTTCCGCCAGCCTGAGCGCCGAGAAAGGCGATTGCTCGGCCGGCTTCAGCACCACGGAATTGCCCGCCGCAAGCGCGGGCGCGCATTTCCAGGTCGCCATGTCGAGCGGGAAATTCCACGGCACCACGGCGCCCACGACCCCGAGCGGCTCGCGCCGCACCAGCGCGAGGTCGCCCTGACCCGTCGGCGCCACTTCGTCATAGAGCTTGTCGATCGCCTCGGCATACCACTGGAAGATCGCAGCCGAGCCCGGCACGTCGATTGTGGCCGCGTCCTTGACCAGCTTGCCCATATCGAGCGATTCCAGCAGCGCGAGCTCCTGCAGGTTCGCTCTCAGCAGTTCCGCCAGCCGCAGCAGCACCTCCTTGCGGTGCTGAGGGTTTGTTCGCGACCAGACGCCGGCTTCGAAGCTGCGTCGCGCCGCGGCGACGGCAAGGTCGATGTCCTCTTCCCCGCAAGAGGCGACCTCGGCGAGCGTCACTCCCGTGGCCGGATTGATGCTGGCGAAAGTCCGGCCGGAGCGCGCGGGCACCGCCTTGCCGTCGATGAACGCCTTGTCGCGAAAGCGGATCGCGGACGCCTTGCCGACCCATTCCTTACGGCTGAGTTCGCTCATGCTGGCTCCGGATTGTCGGGGGCTACTCGTCACCCGGAACGCCATAGCTTGGCGCATCGGACGGGTTGAGGGCGCGGGTGACGTAGGCGTCGAGCTGGGGCTTGTAGATCTCCCACAGCGTTGCCAGTTGCTCGATGGGACACGCCTCAGTCCAGTCGCAACGCAGGTCGGCGACGGGCCATGACACATCGCGCACCAGCTTCATGCCAGCCGAGCGGACAGGCCCCGCCTCCCCGCCTGCATAAAGCGCGGCGCGCATCGTGAGGATCAGCCGGTCGCCAAGATCGCCTTCGGACGCGAGGAACGCGTCGACCATGGCCTGCGGAACCTTGTCATTGGCAAGCAGGTTGCCGCCGCAGGCGACGTCCTCGCCGCGCGCCTCGGCCCAGATGCCGAGCGCTTTCGGCCCGGAATGGATCGCGCTGCCGCCGGCCGCGTCGACCGCTAGGACCTGCCGGTATTCGCTGAAGGCCGTGCGCTTCAGGATCGCGACGGTTTCAGCAGCGGAGGCCCCCCGCGCCATCAGCTCCAATGCCCGCGACCCGAGCGTCGGGTCGGTGACGTTCTGGCTGGCGACCGCGCCGACGCCTGCCTGCGCATAGGCGCAGCGGGCCGCGACCGCGGGAGACGATGACGATACCGCCACCCCGAACATGCCTGTGCGCTTGCACCGAGCGACAATGGAGAAGGTCATGGCGGTCAGTCCGGAATCACGGCGGTGCCGTCGATCTCGACCAGCCATTCCGGCCGCGCTAGGGCCGACACGACCACGCCGGTCGAAACCGGATGGACGCCCTTGATGTATTCGCCCATCGTCCGGTAGACGGCTTCGCGATGGCGGACATCGGTCAGGTAGACCACCACCTTCACCAGATGCTCCATCGTGCCGCCGCATTCCTCGATGAGCTGCCTGATGTTCTGCATGACCTTGTGGGTCTGCTCGACCGGATCGTGGCTGTCGATGTTCTTGGCGGTATCGAGATCCTGCGGACACTGGCCGCGCAGATAGACCGTGCGACCACCGCGCGTGACCACCGCCTGGCAGAGATCGTTGTCGAGCTTCTGTTCGGGATAGGTGTCCTTGGTGTTGAAGGTGCGAATTCGCGTATGCGCCATCTTGGTCTCCATATGGTCGGGCTCGTAGCTGTGGTCAGCTCTGGTCAGGCGTCCACTGGCTCGCGCTTCGCGGCTGCGTGATAGGCGAGATATTTTCGCTGCGTCGAAATGCGGTCGGCAACGTGCTTGGCATCATGCCAGACGCCCCAGATGAAACTCGACCCCCTGCGCGACTGCCAGGGCAGCCCCAGGAAATAGATCCCGGGCTCGGTCGAGACGCCGCGCTGGTGCCTTGGCCGGCCCTTCTCGTCGAAGGCGTCGACCTTCAGCCAGCTATAATCGACGGCAAAGCCGGTCGCCCATACGATCGCCGCTACTCCGGCCCCGGTCAGATCGAGTTCGCGGATCGGATTGGTCACGCATTCCGGATCCGGATCGATCCGACGGGCCGCGGGCTCTTCCGGAAGGTCGAGGCCGTTGCGCGCGACATAGGCGTCGGCTTCGTCAAGCAGCGACATCAGGCTGGCGTCGCCGCGGGCAATGTTCTTCGCAAGGTCCGACGCGAAGGTCATCACGCCGTCCTGGTAGGTCTTGGTCATGCCGACCAGCGTAAGCCCCTGCGCGGCCAGCCGACGGAAATCGATCGTTTCGCCGCCGCGCGCCCCGCTCACCGCGATCGTGACGTGTTCCGTGCCGGGTCCCGGGGTTTCCAGGTCCCATTTGCCGAGAACGCCCAGCCACCAGCAGAAGTCGCGGCCGCGATAGGCACGCGGCGGGCGATCATGCGGGCCGACCGAGAGGTAGACGCGCTTGCCGGCGCGTTGCAGCTCATCGGCGATCTGCACGCCTGACGATCCCGCGCCCACCACCAGCACCGCGCCTTTCGGCAACTGATCGGGATTGCGATACGCGCTGGAATGGATTTGCTGGATGCCTGCGTCCTTCGGGACCACCGGCGGAATGACGGGGACCTGGAAAGGTCCGGTCGCGGCGACGATGCTGTTGGCTTCGATCACGCCTTCCGACGTCTCGACGCGAAACCCGGGCCGGCCGGCATTTCTCTGCGCAAGCTTGACCTCGACGCCGCAGCGGATCGGCGCATTGATCTGCTTTGCGTAGGCGACGAAATAGTCGGCGACCTCCTCCTTTGAGGGAAAGCCGTCGGGACCCGTGACCGGAAACTCCATGCCCGGAAACCGGTCATGCCAGGCCGGGCCGTTGGCGACCAGGGAGTCCCAGCGCTGCGAGCGCCAGCGCTCAGCAATCCGGCCGCGTTCGAGGACAAGATGAGGCACCCCGCATTTGCCCAGGTGCTCGCTCATAGCCACTCCCGCCTGGCCGCCGCCAACGACAAGCGTGTCTATCTTCTCAACCGACATGCTCAGTCCTTCTCTGACCATCCGGCAGCTTCCGCTGCGCGGGATGAAAACGATCTCGGGCAGTTGATGGATGGGAGCCAGGCTACGCCATCCGATCGCTTCTCCGTTGGCGCCCACAAGTAGCAGCACGTGCGGGCGGGCGCCCATAACGAATCTCCGAAGTCACGCGTAACCATTTCCGAATTTCTCGCACC
The DNA here is from genome assembly GCF_000427725.1 of Mesorhizobium sp. WSM3224. Taxonomy (GTDB): domain Bacteria; phylum Pseudomonadota; class Alphaproteobacteria; order Rhizobiales; family Rhizobiaceae; genus Mesorhizobium. The sequence goes on from NZ_ATYO01000010.1 coordinate 185,760, forward strand.
GACGGACGCACCTAGAGTCCCGGCGGTCGGATCGACAGCGCATGAGGTGGTGGCGAAGCCGGACATGTGTCGGCACGGGACGGTTCCGGAACAGGGATGCGCCTTCGCGGTTCCGCCATGCCTCCGACGCCGGCATTTTCGAGGGGCTGGGCATGAAGACTGAAAGCTTTGACTACATCGTCGTGGGGGCCGGCTCGGCCGGTTGCGTGGTGGCCAATCGGCTGAGCGCCGATCTATCGGTCAGGGTATGCTTGATAGAGGCCGGCGGCAGCGACAACAGCCTGCGGGTCAAGGTGCCGGCGGGCATCCTGTCGCTCTACGGCAACCCGAACTACGATTATTGTTTCGTCGGCGTGCCGCAGCCCCGTCTCAACAACCGCAGGATTCCGGTCAACCGCGGCAAGGCGTTGGGCGGATCGAGTTCGATCAACTCGATGGTCTATATTCGCGGCGCCGCCGAGGACTATGACGAGTGGGCCGGGCTCGGCTGCGCCGGCTGGGCTTATCGCGACGTGCTGCCCGTGTTCAAGAAACTGGAGCGGAATCTGATCGCCCAGGATCCGCGCTATCACGGCACCGGCGGCGAGCTGCTGGTTGACAATCCGCGCGATCCGAACGTGCTTTCCGGCATGTACGTCAAAGCCGGGAAAAATGCCGGCCTGCCCGCCAACACGGACTTCAATGCCGAGAGCCAGTTCGGCCTCGGGATCTACAACGTCACGCAAGACCGGGGACAGCGCTTCAGCAGCTTCAGCGCCTTCATGCGTCCGGTGCTCGACCGCAAGAACCTGACGCTGCTCAGCGAATGCGAGGTGATCGACCTTGTCATTGCCGAGGGGCGCGCCACAGGAATACGCGTGCGGCATGAGGGCCAGCAGAAGATACTCTCGGCCAGCCGCGAGATCGTTCTTTCGGCCGGCGCCATCAATTCTCCCAAGATCCTGATGGCCTCCGGCATCGGGCCCGCAGGCGAGCTCCAGCAGACCGGCATCACGCCGGTTCTCGACCTGCCGGGCGTCGGCAGGAACCTGCAGGACCATGTCGACGGCATGATCACCGTGCGCTCCAGGAGCACCAGGACGCTCGGCCTGTCGATCGCCAACCTGCCTCGTATCACGGCGGCGCCCTTCCAGTATTTCGCGCGTCGCAAGGGCATGCTAACCACCAACTATGTCGAAGCCGGCGGCTTCGCGAAGACCAGGCACGCGAACGGCCTTCCCGACATCCAGTTCCACTTCGTGCCGGGCTATCGCAGCCATCGCGGCAGATTGATCGAATATGGCCATGGCTACGCCATCCACACCTGCGTGCTCCGGCCGAAAAGCGTCGGCGAGATCAGGCTGTCGCGCGACAGCACGCGCCGGGACGTCCTGATCGACCACCGCTTCTTCACGCATGAGGACGACGCCATGGTGCTGGTCGAAGGCATCAAGATCGCACGCCAGATTTTTGCCTCGCCCGAGTTCGACGAGGTGCGGGGCAAGGAGATGCTTCCGGGCAAGGATGTCAGCAGCGACGACGAAATCCTCGCCTATCTGCGCGCCGAAGCGCTGACCGTCTATCACCCGGTGGGAACCTGCAAGATGGGAACGGACGCGATGGCGGTCGTCGATCCGGCAACGCTCAAGGTGCGCGGCGTGGATGGGCTTCGGGTCGCGGATGCGTCGGTCATGCCGAAGCTGATCGGCGGCAACACCAACGCGCCTAGCATGATGATCGGGCAGAAGGCTTCGGAGATGATCCTCGCCGCGGCGCACAACGGCGAAAGGTAGAGACGCCGCTGCCGCGATCAGGCGCTCTCAGTGATCCTCGTCGATCTCGTCGTGCAGCAGGCCGAGGATGCGGCGCTTGAGCGCGATGAAGTCCGGCTCGAGGATCACGTCCATCGAACGCGGCCGCGGGATGTCTACCTTGATCTCGGCCTTGATCTTGCCGGGCCGGGCCGTCATCACCAGAACACGATCGCCGAGCACCAGCGCCTCGTCGATATCGTGGGTGACGAAGAGCACCGTCTTCTGCTGCCGCTCCCAGACGCGCAAGAGCAGCTTCTGCATGGTGCCGCGCGTCTGGCTGTCGAGCGCGCCGAAAGGCTCGTCCATCAGGAGAACGGCCGGGTCATTGGCAAGGGCGCGCGCGATCGCCACGCGCTGCTTCATGCCGCCGGAGAGCTGCGCCGGGTAGTGGTCCGCAAAGGGCGCGAGGCCGACCTCGTTGAGATACTGGTCGACGATCTGCTTGCGCTGTTGTGCGGGCAAGCCCTTGCGCTTGGGCCCGTACTCGATGTTGGCGCGCACCGTGAGCCACGGAAACAAGGTGTAGCTCTGGAACACCATGCCCCTGTCGGGACCGGGCTCGATCACTTCCCTGCCGTCGACCTTGATGCTGCCCCAGGTCGCGTCATTGAGGCCGGCGGCGAGATAGAGCAGGCTAGATTTGCCGCATCCCGAAGGACCGACGATGACGCAGAATTCATTCTTGGCCACTTTCAGCGACACATCGTCCAGCGCCAGCACGCCGTTGGCATCGCCGTAGCGCAGCGTCACGTCTTCGACGGCCATCGTGGTGCCGGCCGAACGCGGATCGCCGGCCGCAGCGGCCGTGCCGGCCGCATTGTTCGCCTTGATGGTTTCGGTCATTGTTACCTTTGGTCCGGCTGCGGTTTGCGGGGATGCGTTCAAGATCAAGGTGCCCATGGCGCGACCCTTGCCCGGATGATGCGGAATGCCGTGTCGGTGATGAGGCCGAGAAGCCCGATCGCGGCGATCGCCATAAAGATCACATCGACCTGGAAGCCGCGCATCGCCTTCAGGCCGATATAGCCCAGGCCGCTCGACGCCGCGACGAGTTCCGCCACCACCAGATATGTCCAGGCCCAGCCCATGGTGACGCGAAGCGTGTCGAGGATCGCGGGAAGTGCCGCGGGAAAGATGACATGCCACACGGCTTCGCTGCGCTTGGTGCCCAACGTGTAGGAGGCGTTGACGAGGTCCCTGGATACGCTGCGCGCGCAATCGGAGATCATCACGAGCTGCTGGAAGAAGGTGCCGAAGAAGATGACCGCTATGCGCTGCTCGATGCCGATGCCGATCCAAAGGATGAACAGGGGCACGAAGGAGGTCACGGGCAGATAGCGGATAAAGTTGACCAGCGGCTCCAGCGGCGCTTGCACCACCCGGTAGGTGCCCATCCACAATCCCAGCGGCACCGCGATCAGCGAGGATACGATGAAGCCGAGAAGCACCACCTTGGCGCTGGTCAGCGTGTGGTAGAAAAGGCTGCCGTCCAGGGACATTCGATAGGTCGTCTGCAGCACCGTTCCGGGCGTTGGCAGGAACATGTTCGGCACGACACGGCCATAGGACAGAAGGGCCCAGCCGCCAATCACGACTACCCACATCGCCAGTGCGAGCGCCGTTGCCGTGCCGGCGGGGATGTTGGCGAATGGGGTCGTCAGGCGTGTCCACGCCGTCCGCCTCTGTGCCATAAGATGGCCTCCGTTGATTAAGCGCGAAACGCTGGCTTTCGAGAAAACCGGGCGGCCCCGAGAGGCCGACCAACTCTGGTTTTCGGGGAACGGGGCCGGCCCGTACGCGCCGGCCCGTTTGATCTCGAAGGTCTCACTGTTCCTTGATAAAATCGGTGTCGAGGATGGTTTTCGCGTCGATCGTCATCTTGAGCTTGCCTGCCTTGCCCCAGACGTCCTGCGCGAAGTTCACCAGGTCCGAGGCTTCGCTCTTCTGCGGCGCCCCGAAGAATTCTAGGTTGCGGGCACGGTCGTAGTAACGCACGCCCTTGGCGCCGGCCGCGAAATCCTCGGGCTTCTCGAGATAACCGCCGATGCCCTTGGCCATGATCTCGTAGGCCTTGTCCGGATTGGTCTTGATGTATTCGACCGCCTTGTAATAGCCCTTGACGAGGGCCTTCACGTCTTCCGGATGCTTCTCGATCAGATCGCATTTAAGCGCGATCACATCCACGATCAGGCCAGGGGTGGCGGTGGAATCGATCAGCACCTTGCCCTTTCCGCCTTTGCGGACTTCGGTGAGGTGCGGCTCCCAGGTCACGGCGGCGGGAACCTGGCCGGCGATGAAGGCCGTCGCGGCGTCATCGGCGGTCATGTTGGTGATGGTGACGTCGTCCTCGGTCATACCTTCCTTCTTCAGGAGCACGTTGAACCAGAATTCGGAAATCGAGCCCTCGTTCAGGGCCACCTGCTGGCCCTTCAAATCCTTGAGCGACGCGACGTCGGCCTGCGTGACGACGCCGTCGCCGCCATGGCTGTCGTCGAGCGCCAGGACGTATTTGAAGCAAAGCTCGTCCGAGCGGTATTTCATCAGCTCGTCGACGGTGGAGGCGGCGCCGTCGAGGTCGCCGCCGGCCACCGCTGCCATGTAAAGCGCAGATTCTTCGATGACCTTCAGGTCGACATCGAGGCCGGCCTCCTTGAAGTAACCGAGGTCGCGGGCAAGGAACAGCGGCCCATAGCCCACCCAGGTGGTCATGCCGAGGCGAATGGCGCCGGCATTGGCCGGAGCGGCAAGTCCCAGGCCCAGCAGGCCTGCGCTGACCGCGGTCATCAGGCAATTTCGGAATGTCTTCATTGTCGTGGTTCCCCATGGCTGTTGCTGGCATCGGCCCAGTCAAGTGGCCTATGCCAAGCGGTGTTTCGGCAGCCGCTCTCTTGTTATGCGTCGCCTCCCAGGCGAACCTTGCGTGTTCTAGGCCCGCAGGAGAGCATCCGGGCCGGATCGCCAAAAGAAGTCTTTTTCTGTCTTTTGCTTCGCCGAAACCGAAGCGGCGGCCCGGCGCCGTCAGCGTCATCGACTTTGCGGCGATGCCTTTGGTGAGGATGGCCAAGATCGTCGGCCAGGTGCGCCGTGCCAAGCGCCGGCCTTCCCCCGGCTGGAGGATGGTTCAGTCGAAGAAGCCCGCGTCCTCTTCCCGGAGATACTTCCGAGCCGCCTCGGCATCGATATCGAGGCCCAGCCCCGGCGCTTCCAGCAGATCCACCATGCTGTCCTTCACGATCTGGGCCGGCAGGCCGATCACAAGGTCTTCCCACCACGGGTCGGAGGCGCTCGGATATTCGAAGGCGACGTAGTTGGCGGGCAAGGTAGCGCAGACATTGATCAGCGCGCCGAGGCCGAGCAGGCCGTTCGCGGTGCCGTGCGGGGCCATCAGGATCGAGTGCATGTAGGCGTGCTCGGCCACCCATTTGAGCTCTGCAATGCCGCCGATATCGGCAGGATCGGGGCCGATGACGCGCACAGCCTGCGTCTCGATCAATTCCTTGAAATTATGCCGCAGGTAGATCTGCTCGCCGGTGTGGATCGGCGTCGAGGTTGAGGTGGTCAGTTCCCGGTAGGCCTGCGGATTGACCCATGGCACATAGTCGCCGGTCAGCATGTCCTCGAGCCACATCAAATTGTACTTCTCGACCGCGCGGGCGAACTTGATCGCATCGGGCAGCATCCAGCCCGGACCGCAGTCGAGCGCCAGGCTGACCCTGTCGCCCAGCACCTCCTTCATCGCGATCACGCAGTCGAGCATGTGATTGAAACCGCGCTCGCTGATCATGCCCTGATCCATGGCGCCGTGATAGCCGGCCTTCTTCTGCGTCACGCCGTAATGGAAGCCCTCGACGGTGTCCTTCATGTTGGAGTGGAACGAGATGCCTTGCTTGACCATGAAGAAGTTCTGCGGCTGCTCCATCATCCATTTGACGTCGGCGGCATAATCCTCAGGCCGGTCGCCCGTGCGCTTCCGGCGGATCGAGCCGTTGTAGACGCGCACCTTGTCGCGCACCTTACCGCCGAGCAGCTTGTAGACAGGCACACCGGCGGCCTTGCCGGCAATGTCCCACAGCGCATGCTCGATGGCGCTCACCGCCGCGCCATAGGGCTTGAAGGAGCCGCGCTGGCGGATCTTCAGCATCACGCGCTCGACATCGGTCGGGTCTTCACCGATCAACGCTTCACGGAAGTGCAACACAAAGGGCTTGAGATAGGTCTTGGTGAACTCGACTTCGCCCAGGCCATAGAGGCCCTCGTCGGTGACGACGCGGACGATCGGGTGCTTGCCGATGACGGCGCAGCGCAGGTCGGTGATCTTCATGGCGCAGTCCTATTTCACAGACGAGAAAGCTGTCGGCGTGAGCATCTGGCTGCTGATATTGGCAATGATCTGCCCGTCGCGCTCAGACTCGTCCCGGGCCCTGTGCCATGCCGGATCGGTGACGAAAGCCCCCCATTTCGCCTCACGCTCGGCCAGCGATTCCCAGGCGAGGAAATAGGTGAGGCGATTGCTGTTTTCGCCGATCGCCGTGGTGAAAAACCCGGCTTGGCGGATGCCATGCCTCTCCCAGATGGCCAGCGTTTGGTCGGAAAAGCGCTTGAGCAAAGCCGGCAGCCTGCCCGGCAGGCAGTCATAGATACGCAGTTCGTAGATCATGGTTTCGTCCGTTTCTTTCTTCGCCTCTCCCTTGAGAGAGGTCGACACGAATGGTCGGTCGGTGGCTCTGTGAGCCTGGGGGAATGAGGGCAAGGGCTGGGCTAACTCCAGGTCCGGTCCCAGCTATATTCATTGTCCCAATGCTCGGTGGATTGCCATATCCCCGTGACACCGGGCTGCAGATGCTGGCTGATCACCTCGTCGACCACATCGTCTATGCCCAGCCCCGGTCTGTCCGGAACGGTGATGAAGCCGTCCTGCACCAGCGGCTTGGGAAGACCGGTGACGATGTCGTCCCACCAGTCGACATCGGCGGAGTGGTATTCGAGCGCCATGAAGTTTTCGGTCGCGGTTGCGACATGCGCGGCTGCCATCGCGGCGATCGGACTTTCAGCCATATGGATCGCCATCGCGACGCCGTCATCCTGCGCCATGTCGCCGATCTTCTTGGTTTCCAGGATGCCGCCGCTGGTGAGCAGGTCCGGGTGAATAACGGAGAGGCCGCCGCGCCTGAGCAAGGGCTCGAAACCCTCCTTGAGGTAGATGTCCTCGCCGGTGCAGATCGGCACTGAGGTCGCTTGCTGCAGCTGTCGGTATTGCTCGGTGTACTGCCAGGGAATCACATCCTCGAGCCAGGCGGGGACGTATTTTTCGATGCGCCGGGCGAGGCGGATGCCGTCCTGCAGCGAGATGTGGCCGACATGATCGATGGCTAAAGGGATCTCGTAGCCGATAACCTCGCGAACCTCGTGGATATACTGCTCGAGCAGGTCTATCCCCCTTTCGGTGAAATGCAGGCCTGTGAACGGGTGCTGCACGTTCTGCGCGTCGTAGGCGAGATTGCGTGCCTTGCGCTCCTCTAACGAGCCACCGCGGCCGCGTGGATTGGCGTAAAATCCTTCGAGCACACCGGCGGGCGCGACCACCGCGCCCGGGACATGGGCGATCTGCATCAAGCCCAGGTCCATCTTCAGGAAAGTGAAGCCGCGGTCCATGCGTTCCTTGAGGCGCTTGCCGGTCTCGGTCCCGCTCGGTCTTTCGGCGTCGGTATCGCAATAGACGCGCACCTTTTCGCGAAACCTGCCGCCGAGCATCTGGTAGATCGGAACGCCATAGGCCTTGCCGGCAAGATCCCACAACGCGATCTCGACCGCCGAGACGCCGCCGCCTTGCCGGCCGTGCCCACCGAATTGCTTGATCCGGCGAAACAGGCGGTCGATGTCGCAAGGGTTCTCCCCAAGCAAACGGCTCTTCAGCATCAGCGCGTAGGTAGCGCTGGCGCCGTCGCGTACCTCGCCAAGTCCGACGATGCCCTGGTTGGTGTAAATCTTGAGCAGCGCCGAGGTGAACGGCGCCCCGACGATTTCGGCCACCCGCATGTCGGTGATGCGGAGATCGGACGGCTTGGAATTCGTGTTCACACGATTGAGGGCCTCATCGGCTCCACCCGTCTTTGGCATGACTGTCCTCGTTTTGGTCGATGAGATTTTAAGCCCCCGCCGGCATTGAGCGCTGCTAGCCCAGCTCGATCTCGTGAGCCTGCAGGTAGTCGCTGTTCATCTCGACACCGAGACCCGGCTTCGACGTCAGCCTGAGGCTGCCATTCGCGACGTCGAGCGGGGTGTCGATGAGGTGATCGTATTTGCCCAGGTTCCATTCCGACGTCTCGAGCTTGTAGAAGTTGGGAACCGTCATCATCACCTGCGCTCCCGCGACCACGTTGATCGGTCCGGCGGCGTCATGCGGCGAGACCGGCACATAATAGGCTTCGCACAGGGCGGAAATCTTCTTGAGCTCGGTGATGCCACCGGTCCAGGTGACGTCGGGCATGATGTAGTCGGCGAGCTTGCTCTCCAGCACAGGCACGAAATCCCACTTGGTGTGGCCGCGCTCCCCCCACGAGATGGCGGCGCTAACCTTCTCACGCACCTGCTTGAGCGCGTTGAGGCTCTCGGGCGGACAGGGCTCCTCGAACCAGTCGATCTTGCCGGCTTCCTCGAGGCTCCGGCAGAGGCGAATGGCGGTGGGAACGTCGAAGCGGCCATGCGCATCGATGAGGATGTCGACGTCGGGCCCCGCCGTTTCGCGGATCAGGGCCGTGAGCTCGGCTGCTTCGCGTTCGTCCTTGCGGGTCATGCTGCCGTCGAGGTAGCCGTCCCGCTGTTCGCGGGACACGCCGTCGAGGCTGCGGCCCTGGTGGGGAAAAGGATCGAACTTGAGCCCAGTGTGCCCGGACTCGACGATGTCCCGGATTTCGCGGACCACAGCGTCCTTGCTGGTGAACTTGGCCTGGTTGGGATGGGTGTAGAGCGCGATCTCATCGCGCACCGGTCCGCCCAGCAGCTCGTAGATCGGCTTGCCGAGGACTTTGCCCCGGATGTCCCAAAGGGCTATGTCGATGGCGCTCACGCATTCGACGGCAGCGCCCCGGCTGCCCATATAGGTGAAGCTGCGGAAAATCTTGTGCCAGAGATATTCGATCCGGGCCGGATCCTCGCCTGTCACGGCGATGCCGATCTGCCGCAGGATGGTGCAGAGAGCGCGGTTGGCGAGCTTTGTGGTGGTGGTGATCTCCCCCCAGCCACTCACCCCCTCGTCGGTTGCCACTTCGACGAACAGGTACTCGCCCCAATAAGACGCATCGGACTTGATCAGCCATGGCCGAATGCTCGTGATCTTCATCTCAACTACCCTTTTTGTGAAATGGCCAGGATGATGATGTTGCGGATCGGCTATCCGGCTCGAGCCGCAATGCGCGCACGCATGTGTTCGAGCACATGCCGGCCGGAACCCTCGACATGGCGGGAAATGAGTTCGGCCGCCTTGTCGGCTTCTCCGGCCTTTACATGCGCGATGAGCTCGCGGTGCTCGCGAATGATCGCGGCGCGTCTGGCAAGCGTGAAACTGAACCGCCGGCTGACCGCCCTCAACACCTCGCGATGCTTCCACCAGAGCTCAGCCGCATGGCGGTTATAGTGCCGCTGGTACATCACGGTGTGGAAGGCGGTATCGAGCTCACTGTGCCTGAACGTGTCGGCAAAATTGTTCTCTTCGATCAGGCCCTGAAGACGTTCGAGCTCGGCGATGTCCTCGTGAGTGGCCATGTTCACGAACCAGCGCGTCAAGGCCGGTTCGATCAGGACACCGATCTCGTAGATATCCCGGACAAAATCCTGGTCTATGGGTCGCACGCGCGCCCCGCGATTGGGGCTGAAGATAACAAAGCCCTCCCCGCGCAACAATTGCAGGGCCTCGCGAACCGGGTTGGTCGAGGTGCCGTGTCGCCGGGCAAGATCGGCGACCACAAGCCGTTCGTTCGCGGCTAGCCGTCCTTCGATGATGTCCTCCCTGATCAGTTCGTAAAGCGAGGCGCCCTCGCTGGAGGCTCCGATGGGGTCAATCCCCGCTGGTGGCTCCGCTTTAAAATCGCTCGTCTCGGCCAAAGCCAGCACCCCCAAATCAATACACCCTCCGCCCTATATCACGCTCGACATCGATAAAACAATGTACGATTCTTCGCGTTGACAGGTAAACTGTGATCTGAAAACGTACAAAGTGATCGAAGGGATACATTAGAGCGGGGAAATATCCCCTCGGTCGAACGAGCAAGGACCGCTTGCCTCGATGCAGAGCGGCACGGGAGAGAAACTGGAGGATACCTATGACGAGGATTACGCTCGGCGGTGCCGTCCTGCGCGGCGCTGTCTCAACTGCGTTAACGGCATCGTTGATGGCCGCGCCGGCGCTGGGCGCGCCGCCGGTCGACTTGAGCAAGTGGTCGCCGGAATATGTGCGCTCTATTGCGGGCACGCAGGAATTTGACACGGCGGCCGATTGCGGCAAGGTCACCCCGCTCGACTATAAGGGGCGGCTGACCTTCTGGTATCAGGGCGTGTTCGAGGGTGACCCCGACCTTCTACGCCAGTACTACAAGGATTTCTTCGAGACCTTCCGCAAAACCTATCCGAACATCCAGCTCGAAGAACAAGCCCTCACCTACAATGATCTGCTCGACAAGTTCCGCACAGCGCTCCTTGGCAATGCCGCGCCGATGGCGGTCCGCCTGCAAATCCTGGGTGGCACCGAGTTCGCCTCAAAGGGCTATCTGCAGCCGCTGAAGCCCGAGGACGTAGGCTATTCGACCGAGGATTTCTGGCCCGGCGCCATGAAAGCCGTGACCTGGGACGGCGTGACCTACGGCATTCCGACCAACAACGAGACGATGGCCTTCATCTGGAATGCCGACATCTTCAAGCGTGCGGGCCTCGATCCGGACAAGGCTCCGGCAACCTGGGACGACGTCGTAAAATATTCCAAGCAGATCCACGACAAGCTCGGCATTGCCGGTTACGGCCTCGTGGCACGCAAGAATGCCGGCAACACGCCGTACCGCTTCATGCCGCAGCTGTGGGCCTATGGCGGCGGCGTCTTCGATGAGACCGCGGCGAGCCCGACCTACAAGCAGATCGAACTCGACAGCCAGCAGAGCAAGGCAGCGCTACAAGCCTCGTACGACATGTATGTTCGCGACAAATCGGTTCCGGTTTCCGCACTCACGAACCAGCAGGCCGACAACCAGCCGCTGTTTCTCGCCGGCCAGCTCGGCATGATGATCTCGCACCCGTCCGACTACAACGTCATGCTCGATCTGCAGAAGAAGGCGACGGGCACCGACAAGGACAAGGCGCAGACCGTCATCGACAACATGCGCTACGGCCTGATTCCGACCGGCCCCGACGGCAAGCGCGCCGTCGTGTTCGGCGGCTCGAACATTCACATCCTGAAGCCCGAATATGTCGAGGGCGGCAAGGTGGACGAGCCGGCTGCAAAGGCCATCATCTGCATGTGGACCAGCCCCGAATGGTCGCTGAAGATGGCCTATGCCGGCTCGAACCCCGGCAATCTCAACGGCTTCAAGACCAAATGGATGAAGGAACGTCTGGACAACATCAAGTTCCTCGACGTCACGACCTCGATGCTGCCATACGGCATCCCGTTCCCGGCGCTGCCGCAGTCTCCCGAGATCATGAACATCATCATCCCGGACATGCTGCAGAATGCCCTCACCGGAGCAATGACCGTCGACCAGGCGGCGGATGACGCTGCCAAGAAGGTGAAAGACCTGATGGGTGGCGGACTCTAGTCCGGGCCTGACCGACGATCCGACCGGCTGTGCCAAGAGCGCGGCCGGTTCCTCCCGAAAACAAGGGCACGCCACAGTGACGATCGTGACCGGCAAGGCCGAGGCTCGTCGAAGATTGCGATCCGCCAGGTCCGGCGTGCTCCGGAAAGTCTGGAAGCATCGCGCCGATTACGCGTATGTGCTTCCCGCAATCGCGGTGATGCTGATCGTGATTGCCTACCCGATCTACTACACGATCGAGCTGTCCTTCTTCAACACGCCGCCCGGGCTGCAGCTCCGCGACAAGACCTTCGTCGGCATCGATAACTACACGGCCATCCTGACCAGTCAGGTGTTCTGGCGGGTCACCTTGAACACCATGATCTGGACTGTGGCATCCACTTTCATCTCCTTTGTCCTGGGTTTTGCCGCCGCGCTGGCGCTGCATCGCGACTTTATCGGCCGTGGTATCTTGCGCGCCATCCTGATCATTCCCTGGGTCATCAGCGCAGTCGCCGCGTCCTATATCTGGAAATGGATCTACCATTCGGATTTCGGGGTCATCGGCGCGGTGCTGGTCGGTCTCGGATTGGCCGACCGGCCGCCGAATTTCATCGACAGCGTCAGCACCGTGCTGCCTTCCCTGATCGTCGTCAATATCTGGCGCGAGTTCCCGTTTGCCATGATCATGATGATGGCCGGCCTGCAGACGATCCCCGACCAGTTGCTGCGCGCCGCGAAAGTCGACGGGGCCAATGCGTGGCAGCGCTTCTGGCACGTCACCTTCCCGCATTTGAGAAACGTCTCGACGGTAACGATCCTGCTGCTCGCGGTGGCCAACTTCAATTCCTTCATCATCCCCTGGATCATGACCGGCGGCGGGCCGTCGAACGCATCGCATATCTGGATCACTCACATTTACGAACTCGCCTTCGGCCGGCAGCGCTGGGGGGTGGCGTCGGCCTATTCGGTGCTTCTGTTCCTCATCCTGATGACGCTGGGCTACTTCTACGTCCGCGCGCTGAGCGGCAACGAGCGGAAGGATGGGAGCGCATGAGCACGATTGCCGAGACGGCCCCTCGAAACCAGGCCCGTCGCCGCATGCGAATCGACGGATGGCGGTGGGGCGGGCGCATCTTCCTCGCCTTCATGCTGCTTTACACCGCGTTGCCGATGATCTGGATGCTGCTCACCTCGATCAAGTCCGGCTTCGCCGCAATGCAATTTCCGCCGCAATGGTGGCCCGATCAGCCTAACCTCTCCAGCTATCAAAAGCTGCTCGATCCGCAAAACAGCGTCGGCCAGGACTTCCTGCGCTTTTTCTGGAACAGTCTTGTCGTGTCGACCGCCACGACGATCCTTTCGGTGATCGTGGCGGTTCCGGCAGCCTACGCGTTTTCGCGCTTCACCTTCCCTGGGCGGAACTTCCTGTTCTTCGCGGTGTTGCTGCGCAACATGTTCCCGGCGGTCATCTTTCTCGTGCCGCTGTTCATCCTGATGCGCGCCCTCGGGCTGGTGAACACGCATGGCTCGCTCGTTCTCACCTATCTCACCTTCGGCCTGCCGCTGGCGATCTGGCTGCTCAAGGGCTTCTACGACAACATCCCGGTGCAGCTCGAACAGGCCGCTCGCATCGACGGCGCGACGCGATTCCAGGCGTTCATCCTGATCGTGATGCCGCTCTCGACGCCGGGCATCATCGCCACCGCGATCTATTCCTTCATCGGCGCATGGAACGAGTACATCTACGCCTACACCTTCCTCTCCAAGAACGAACAGCTAACCCTGCCGGTCGGCATCCAGCGCTTCTTCTCGGAAAACACGACCGACTTTCCAGGCCTGATGGCAGCAAGCTTCATGATGAGCGTGCCGGTCGTCGTGTTGTTCCTCGTCCTGCAACGATACTTCGTACGCGCCCTTACGGAAGGCGCGGTCAAGCACTAGGAGCTGCTGCCGATGGCCCACGTGGTCCTCAAAGATCTCGTCAAGACCTATGGCAGCTTCAAAGCTGTCAACGACGTTTCGCTGACGGTCAATGACGGCGAGTTCGTCGCGCTCGTCGGCCCTTCGGGCTGCGGCAAGACAACCACGCTCAATCTCGTCGCGGGTCTGACCTCGGTCACATCGGGCGACATCGTCATCGGGGAGCGCGTGGTCAACGACCTCGACCCCAAGGACCGTGACATCGCGATGGTTTTCCAGAACTACGCGCTTTACCCGCAGAAATCGGTCTACAAGAACCTGGCTTTCCCGCTGCAGATGCGCAGGCTCCCCAGGGACGAGATCGACAGGAAGGTCAAGGAAGCGGCCCGCGTGCTCGATATGACGCAGTTGCTCGAGCGCAAGCCGCGCGAACTTTCGGGCGGTCAGCAGCAGCGCGTGGCCCTCGGCCGCGCCCTCGTTCGAGATCCGGCGGTGTTCCTGATGGACGAGCCGCTCTCCAATCTCGACGCCAAGCTGCGCGTGCAGATGCGCTCGGAGATCAAGCGCTTCCACCAGGACCTCAAGGCGACGATCATCTATGTGACGCACGACCAGCTCGAAGCCGTGACCATGGCCGACAGGATGGCGGTGATGAACGGCGGCTACCTGCAGCAATACGATACGCCGGCGCAGGTCTTTGCCCATCCGGTGAACATGTTCGTCGCCGGCTTCATCGGCAGCCCGGCGATGAGCCTTATTCCGCTGGAGGCATCGGCGGCAAACGGTGACACGGTTCTGACAAGCGCTGAAGGCTGGAGCCTCGCGCTGTCGCCGCGCAACGCCCAGAAGGTCGCAAGGGCAACGACCAGGAAAGTCGTGCTCGGCGCACGTCACTCGACCATCCGGCTGCACAAGGGCGCGGTGCCGGGCAGCGTCCCCGCCAAGGCCTACACGGTTGAGCCGACCGGAGACGTCACCTTCGTGCAGGCGTTCCTGTCCGGCGCCATCGTCAATGTCAGCGTATCCCCGACCATTGCCGTCGCGCCCGACGAGCAGATCTGGCTCGAGTTCGACCAGGAGCGGATGCATCTATTCGACGCCGAAACGGAAATGGCCCTCAAGGCCGACTGAGACAGGGCGGTTCGTGGGGTGGCTGGATGACTGAGAGGCTTAAGATCACCGGGATCAAGCCCTATCCGGTGTGGGTGGGAACGCGCAACCAGATGCTTGTCAAGGTCGAGACCGACCAGGGCGTCTTCGGCTGGGGCGAGAGCGGCTTGAGCAGCCGCGAGAAGGCCGTGGCCGGCGCGATCGAGCACTATCGCGAGTTTCTCATCGGCCGCGACGCCATGCAGATCGGCCGGATCTGGCAGGAGCTCTATCGTAGCCAGTATTTCGAAGGCGGGCGCGTTCTGCAGGCGGCGATTTCGGCCATCGACATCGCCCTTCACGACATCAAGGGCAAGGCGCTGGGGGTGCCGGTCTACGAGCTGCTCGGCGGCAAGCAGCGCGACCGCATTCCCACCTTCGCCTCGACCGGGGACGAGCTCGAGGGCGATGCGGCCATCGAACGGGCGCGTGAATTGCGCACCCAAGGATGGCAGGCGATCCGCTTCTTCCCTTCCGGGCAAAGCAGCAGGGACATCTTCGAGCCGCGCGAGTCGATCGGCGCCACAGCCAGAATGCTGAACAAGGCGCGCGCAGCGCTGGGCGACGAGGTCGTGCTCGGCATCGACTATCATCATCGGCTGTCGGTGGCGGAGGCTGCGAGCTTCTGCAGCAAGCTCGGCCGCGGCGTGCTTGATTTCTTCGAGGAGCCGATAAGGGACGAAACGCCGGAGGCCTACGAATCCCTGCGCACGATGACGGACATCCCCTTTGCCATCGGCGAAGAATTCGCCAGCAAGTGGCAGTTCCTGCCCTACATCGAACGCGGCATCCATCAGTTCAACCGGCTCGATGTCTGCAATGTCGGCGGGCTCACCGAGGCAATGAAGATCGCCGGCTGGAGCGAGGCGCATTATGTGGACTTGATGCCGCACAATCCGCTCGGTCCGGTATGCACGGCCGCGACCGTGCATCTCGCCGCCGCGGTGCCCAACTTCGCTTGGCTCGAAACCAGGGCGCCGGAAAGGAAGCTGGGCTTCGACAATTCGGAGCTGTTCCCCATGCAGCCGCGGCTCGACGGGACCGACTATCCGGTCGGCGATTTGCCGGGACTCGGCGTCGAGGTCAACGAAGCGGCGGTCCAGGCGCAGAGCTTCCGTTTCTGGGAGGCGCCTCACCTCGGGCGCCGAGACGGTTCTGTCACCAACTGGTAGTTCCACTCAACCGGAGTCCATCATGACGCATACTCCCGACATCACCCGGCCGCCCAAGGACCTGATCGACGCGCTGAGGGAGATCGGCGCCGCTACGGTTGCCGGCACGCTGGGCCACATGGGTTTCCGCAATCCGCACATGGTCGGCCCGGTGGCGCAGAACCACGGCAAGTCGATCGTTGGACCGGCGCTGACGCTGCAGTTCCTGCCGCAACGTCCGGACCTGTTCAGCGAGGGAGAATATACCGATCCGGAGACGCAACTTCACCGGCACGTCCTCTATCACGCGCAGCAAGGCGACGTGGTGGTGGTCGATGCGCGCGGCGACATGAGCTCTGGTGTCTTCGGCGATATGATGTCGACCTATTTCAAGGGCAGAGGTGGCGCCGGCATCGTCATCGATGGATGCATGCGCGACCGGCCCAATGTCGAAAAGCTCGATCTGCCCTTATGGCTGCGCGGCTGGACGCCGAACTATCATGTGCAGACGAGCATCTACCCCAACGCGGTCAACGTTCCGATCGCCTGCGGCGGTGTCACCGTGATCCCGGGTGACATCATCGTTGCCGATGACGATGGGGTGGTGGTGGTTCCCGTCTCAATGGCTCCGAAGGTCATCGAAGAATCGCAGAAGCACCACGATTGGGAGGAGTTCTCGCGAGAGAAGCTGATGCAGGGCGCACCCTTGCAACGCTACTATCCGCTGCATGACGATGCCCGCGCAGAGTATGAGCAGTGGCGCAAAGCAAAACGCATCGAGAATTGAATTAGCGCGTGGATCATCTGCGGCGAGCGGCGGACCGTTGGATGTACTTGGAGCGACGAATTCCGGGATAGAACACCATTCGCTCCAAGTACCCGCCAACTTCGCTAGCCGTGCCGGATTTCCGTGCCGAGAACCTTCAGACATTCTCGTATAAAGGCGGCAAGAGCGGTCCAACCTTTCGCGGAAACCATCGTCCCATCCACGTAGGCCTCCGTTGGCGACAGGTCGATATAGGTGCCCCCGGCAAGTGTCACTTCCGGCTCGCAGGCCCCTAGCGCCCCGACCTTCTTGCCGCGCACGACGCCGTCGACCGCCACCAGGATCTGAACGCCGTGGCAGATGGTGAAGATCGGCTTCTTGGCTTCGTGGAAATGGCGCACCATGGCCTGAACGCGCTTATCGGTGCGGATATATTCCGGCCCGCGCCCGCCGGCGCAATAAACGGCGTCGTACTGGTCGAGCTGTTTCTCCGCATCGGAGAACGTCTTGTTGATCAACGCATAGTGACCGAGCTTCTCGGTGTAGGTCTGGTCGCCCTCGAAGTCGTGGAGCGAGGTCTTGATCAGGTCCCCTGCCTTCTTGTCGGGACAGACAACGTGGATGGTATGGCCGACTGCCTCCATCGCCTGTTGGTAGACGAAGATTTCGTATTCCTCGGTGAACTCACCGGTCAGCATCAGTATCTTCTTGGCTGGCATGACTTTTCCTTCTCAGCTTGGAGGTACCAAGGACGCGCCTTGGCTGCGTAACTCGGAATTGACGAAATTCAGAACGGGGAGTCTGGGAAGTAATACTCCTTGGCATTGGCCTGGGTGATCAATGGCGCATCGAGCTTGACGTGTCGGCTCGTCCGCACCGGGGACGACCGGCATGCCATCGGCCGGCGCGACAACGCAATCCGTCAATACGAGCAGCAATGGACATCGGTGCGGTTACTCGAAGGCTGGCAGGAGCCGGTCCCGCGAATTCTCGATGTGCACTCGCATGGCCTTTGCGGCGGCATCGGCGTCGCCCGCGCCGAAAGCAGCGAGGATCGCCTCGTGTTCGTCCAGCGCTTCTTCGGTGACGCGTGAGTGGTACATCAGGCGGAAGATGTGGAAGTGCGTATGCTGGTGGTTCAGCGTCTCGCGGATGAGCTCGTTTTGCGCGAACTCCATGATCTTGTCGTGAAAGATCGCATCTTGGCGAGCAAAGTTCGAATAGCGCAGGCGCTCGTCCTTCCCCACCCGCCGCGCCATCACGCCCGCCGTCGCCTGCAAGGCCGCAAGGCGCTCCTTGTCCAAGGTTGCCGCAGCCTTGGCCGCGGCGGCGGGCTCGAGCAGAAGCCGTAGTTCATAGAGCTCGTCGAACCGGCGCCGCGTGATCTGCGGAGCGGCGCGATAACCGATCAAATGGGTCTTCAACACCAGCCCTTCACCTTCCAGCCGGCCGAGGGCTTCGCGGATAGGTGTGTGAGAGACGTTGAACTCCCTGACGAGATTGTCGACGGTGATCCGCGATCCCGGGGGGATCCTCAACGACATCAACTGCGCGAAGATCGCCTCATAGACATCTCCAGCCAAACTATTGGCCCGCTGGATGCGGCCACTCGCGCGGGCTTCGTTATCGACGGTCAGATCGTGCATCGTTTTGCCTCTTGACACGAGCAAGCCCTAACACGATGCTTCGGCCAATTCAATACGATATCCTATACGATTTTATAGGGGATACGAGCAGGATGGCTAGGGACGCTTTATGGATGTGCGCGGTGCTTGGCGACCCCCGGACCTCCACGAAAGCCGAAGCCAGGGGAACTTGCTAAGGCAGGTTCGGCGACGAACCTGGCACCTTGGCCAATCGTTTTGTTTGAAAGATCTCAATCCATGACCTTGTTTGCAGCCGTGCGCCTGCCGCGCGAAATTCTCTTCGGTAAAGGCCAGCGCCATGCGCTGCCTGCCATTGCCGGTCGACATGGCCGGCGCGCATTCATCTGCACGGACGAACGCCTCGCTGGTACGCCTGAGTTCCTTGAAATCCTCGATGGATTGAAAACTGCCCAGATCGACGTACTCGTCTACGACCGGACCTTGCCTGACGTGCCTCGCGATAGCGTCGGCGCTTGTATTGCGGAAGCAAAGAGCTTCAAGCCGGACATGGTGATCGGCATCGGTGGCGGCAGTTGCCTGGATATGGCCAAATGCGCCGCGCTGCTGCTCAGCCATGGCGGCAAGCTCCAGGACTATTATGGTGAGTTCAAGGTGCCGGGTCCCACCCTTCCTGTCATTGCAGTACCGACCACGGCCGGCACCGGCTCCGAAGTGACCCCGGTCGCCGTGATTTCCGACCCGGAGCGGACGCTCAAGGTCGGTATCTCCAGCCCCCACCTGATTGCCGCGGTCGCGCTTTGTGACCCCGACCTGACGGCAACCTGCCCGCCGTCATTGACCGCCATCGCAGGCGCCGATGCGCTGACCCATGCCATCGAAGCTTTCACCGCGGCGAGACGCGGCGCCGATGCCGACCTGCCGCAAAGACACGTTTTCATCGGCAAGAGCGCATTGACGGATCACTTCGCGCTGCTGGCGATCAGGCTTTTGGGCCGCAGTCTCGAGACCGCCTATCGCGACGGGACGAACGAGGGCGCGCGCGCCGATGTCATGATGGGCGCGCTCGCCGCCGGCTGCGCCTTCGGCACTGCCGGAACCGCTGCCGCCCATGCCGTGCAGTATCCGGTCGGCGCGCTCACGCACACGCCGCACGGGTTGGGGGTCGCGACGATGCTCCCCTATGTGATGGGCTACAACCTGCCTGCGGCAACGCCGGAGATCGCCGAAATCGGCGCGGCGCTTGGTCTGCATCGCCAGGACCGCGACGCCGATCAGCTGGCGGACGCCACGATCAAGGAAGTTGCGCGAATGTTCAACGCCATCGGCATCACTCGGACGCTAGCTGATCTTGGCCTTCCCGAGGACAAGATCGACTGGACGGCGGAACAGGCGTTCGGCATCGACCGGCTGATCAAGAACAATCCCCGCCCCTTCGACCTGCCCGCCATGCAGCGCCTGGTCAGGGCGGCTTATAGCGGCGACAT
This sequence comes from Mesorhizobium sp. WSM3224, assembly GCF_000427725.1. Classification (GTDB taxonomy): domain Bacteria; phylum Pseudomonadota; class Alphaproteobacteria; order Rhizobiales; family Rhizobiaceae; genus Mesorhizobium. The sequence goes on from NZ_ATYO01000010.1 coordinate 205,412, forward strand.
GCCGGCCGCGACGATGTGAGGGATGGAGTCCGATTCCAATGAACATTTCCCCAGAGCTATTTGACCAAGATTCCGACCTGTCCGACTACACGGCATTTTCGCATGGGCTCTACATTGGCGGGAAATGGCGACCTTCATCCGACGGCCGCGTCATTGAAGTGGCCGATCCTTCGACCGGGGCTGTGATCGCGGCGGTTCCCGACGCCACGCTTGCCGACGCCGCAACCGCGGTCGAGGCAGCGGCTGGGGCAGCAACCAGCTGGCGCGAAACCCCGCCCCGCCGCCGCTCCGAGATCCTGAGGCGCTGCTTCGAGCTGATGACCGAACGAGCGGAGACCCTGGCCGTGTTGATTTCCCTGGAGAATGGCAAGGCCCTGCGCGACGCGCGCGGCGAAGTCGCTTATGCGGCCGAATTCTTCCGATGGAACGCCGAGGAGGCAGTTCGCATCACCGGCGAGTTCGGCCTTGCGCCGTCTGGCGCAAACCGCATCGTGGTCGACTACCAGCCCATCGGCATCTGCGTTCTGATAACGCCGTGGAATTTCCCGGCGGCGATGGCGACGCGCAAGATCGCGCCTGCCCTCGCGGCCGGCTGCACAGTCATCCTGAAGCCAGCCAGCGAGACGCCGCTGACAGCATACGCGCTTGCTGCTCTCTATGAAGAAGCCGGCGTGCCTCCCGGTGTCATCAACGTCGTCACCACCTCGAATCCAGGCCCGGTGACAGCGGCGATGCTGGCCGATGCGCGCGTGCGCAAGCTGTCGTTCACCGGCTCGACCGGCGTCGGCCGGGTGCTTCTTGCCGAAGCGGCAAAACACGTCATCTCGTGTTCGATGGAACTTGGCGGCAACGCGCCGTTCATCGTCTTCGACGACGCCGATCTGGATGCAGCGCTCGATGGCGCAATGATCGCCAAGATGCGAAATGCCGGCGAGGCCTGCACGGCCGCCAATCGGTTCTATGTTCAGGCCGGCATCCATGACGCTTTCGCGGACGGGCTGCGCAAACGCATGGCAGCGCTCAAAATGGGCGCCGGCACAGATTCGGAAACGGAATGCGGCCCGATGATCACGAGGAAAGCCGTAGGCAAGATCGATCGCCTCGTACAAGACGCCGTTGCACGCGGCGCCACGATCCTGTGCGGCGGCGAGGTGCCCGTGGAGAAAGGGTATTTCTATCCGCCGACTGTGCTCACTGACGTTCCCCCTGATGCGGCCATGGCACATGAGGAAATCTTCGGACCTGTTGCGCCGATCAGCCGCTTCGAGGATGAGGCGGAGGTCATTGCCAGGGCCAATGATACCGAATACGGCCTCGCCGCCTATATCTACACCCGCGACCTGGCCAAGGGCATGCGCGTGGCATCGAAGATCGAATCCGGGATGATCGCGCTCAATCGCGGCCTGATGTCGGATCCGGCGGCGCCCTTCGGCGGCGTCAAGCAGAGCGGATTGGGCCGAGAGGGCGGTCAGAAGCATGGCATAACCGAGTTCATGGAGGCGAAGTACATCGCCGTGACGATCTGAATGCACAGATGACCAAAGATCCGTTCCGCACTCGAGATCACGTCCTCGAATTCGACGACATAGTCGCTGAGATTCGCCGCAAAAGCGCGGAGACCCGGGCGAAAATCCCGATGGTCCCCGATATCGCCTATGGGCCCGACCGCGCCGAAACCCTGGACCTTTTCTTCCCGCCGGGGAAACGCGAGTCGTTGCCGGTGCACATCTTCATCCACGGCGGCTACTGGCGCATGTTTTCCAAGAGCGACTATTCTTACGTCGCTGACACCGTGACCAGCGCAGGAGCGATCGCGGTTGTCGTTGGCTACGCGTTGATGCCTGCCGTCAGGATGGCTGCAATTGTGAACCAGGTGCGCCGCGCCAGGCAGTGGGCAAGCGAGAGGATCGCGAATTTTGGCGGCGATCCCGGGCAACTCACAATTAGCGGTCATTCAGCGGGGGCGCATCTTGCTGCCATGCTCTTCAACGACAGCAACCAGCCGTCCGCCATCAAGGGAGCCATGCTGCTTGGCGGGCTTTACGACCTGAAGCCCTTGCAAACCTCCTTCCTCGCCGATGAGATCGCGCTCACTGACGAGGAGGTGACTAGCTTTTCGCCGATCGGCCATCGTTTCGACAGTTCGGTGGCGGTCGAGATCGCGGTCGGAGGCGATGAGACGCCCCCCTTCCATAGCCAGGCTGCAGCGTTTGCCGAGCATCTGGAGCGGCAAGGACTGGCCGTTTCGCGCTCGAGCTTGGCGGGCGCAAATCATATGAGCAGCATCCGCGATCTGGGCGTGCCTGGCACAGACGCCAGCCAATTGTTGGCGCGCGTGCTGGCAATCTGACGACGCCACTCATCGCCACCGTGAAATGCCTCAGGGCGCTTCGGCGATGCGGACTATGCCGCCGCCAGGGCTCCCGTCTTCTTTGCGGTCCAGGTGGCGATATAGTCCATCAGGCCGGGGTTGAGGCAGTCATAGGGTTCCAACCCGATCGACTTCAACTGGCCGCGAATGCCGGCCATGCGGCTCGGGTCGACGCCGGATTCGATGATCGAGGAGACAAACGCGGCGAAGCCCGGCGGCGACCAGCCGTCCTCCTCGAAGCGTTCCGGATGGATGAAGGACAGGCCCTTGAAGGCATGGTCGCGCTCGACCGGGCCGTACATGTGNACNCCNCAGCCGGTGCAGGCATGGCGCTGGATCAGCGCTGNNGGATCGACCACCTTCAGCTTGTCGCCGTTCTCGGTGACGGTGACATCGCTTGTGCCGGCGACCGCAACCACCGAGAATATCGCGCCGTCCGGCTTCCAGCATTTGGTGCAGCCGCAGGCATGATTGTGGGCGATCTGCCCCTTGACCTTCACCTTCACCGGGTTGCTGGTGCAGGCGCAGACCAGCGTGCCGCCGGCAAAGGAAGCGCTTTCCCTGGGCAGCCCGTTNTCGATCTTCGGATGCAGNTTCTCAGGCATTCTTTTCTCCTCCCAGTTGTAAACCACAAAAGTCGCCGGCCGGTTGGCCGGCGGCATGTGGTTCTTGCTTCAGTAAACCACGACACT